>NZ_DAIOXM010000021.1:0-90103 GCF_036758025.1 Lacrimispora sp.
CCGCCAACTTTTCTATAGGGCGGAACGCCCTCATGAATAATTTGGCGGCATTTTCGCCAAATTATGAATGGCACTGCTGCCTGTTATAAATGGCACTGCCCCCCTGTTATAAATATCACTACAGCTTAGAAAGCCATAAGTCCGTCAGGGAATGCTTCACCTTCCCTCTGTATCCCGTCATGGTTTCCGCCATGGCAAGAGAATTAAGAACTGCTTCCTCCGTAGCCTCTGCCGCAGCCCGAAAGGCTGTTTCCAGAGCTTCTTCTTTAAGAATCCGGAGAGTCAGCAGTTCTTTTTCCATTTTTTCCGGTATCCGGTTTGCCGTGGTAAAGCCGATGACAATATCCCCGCTTCCATGGCCCATGAAAGACCCTGTCCTGGAAAGCCCGGCCCCGGCCCGTTTTAAAATCCTCTTTAGCTGCCGGTCAGAAACCGGCAGATCTGTCGCCATGATGACCATAATGGAGCCCCTGTCAAGAACTGCCGGCTCTGTAAGGGAGACAATTTCCTTGCCCACCGGCTTGCCATTGATCATAAGATCTTCCGTACTTCCGAAATTAGACTGTACCAGCGCTCCAAGGGTATAAGTTTCTCCCCCTATTTCAAACATTCTGGAGGCGGAGCCGATCCCTCCCTTTAAGCCGAAACAGACCGTGCCGCAGCCCGCTCCTACGGCTCCTTCTTTAAAATCCTTTTCTGCCGCCTTTACCGCCCGTCTCACTTCCTCTGTTCCCACCGGCCTGTCCTGAATCCGGTTTAAAACAGAGTCATTGCACTCTCCCACCACCGGATTTACAGAGGTGACTTCCACCCCCTCCCCGGCGCACTGTTCCAGAATCAAATCCACCAGGGCATCGTGAACCTTCCCTACATTTAAAGTATTGGTCAGAGCAATGGGAGTTTCTAAGGTTCCCAGTTCCTCCAGCTGAACCAGTCCCTGGCTCTTTCCAAAACCGTTGTGAACGTAGGCGGCTGCGGTCAGCTTTGTCACGAAGGGGTTGTCCCTGCACGGCAGGATAACCGTCACTCCTGTCTTGTGATGTTCCGTGTCCAAGGTTTCATGTCCCACCAAAACACCCTCTACGTCTGTAATTTTATTGAGAGGACCCGGAGCCAGGTTTCCGATCTCAATGCCGTATTCCCGAATTCTTTTCATGATGTTTCCCTTTCTTTTTCTTTTTGATGTTGTAGGTCAGATCAAACCTTGATATAATAAAAATGTGTAAAATAACATTTTTTACCGTTTTTCCCAAAGGAGGATATTAATATGAAGGTTCAAAACATTACAGATGTAGAGAAGTTCTTTAAAGTCATTGAGCAGTGCAAAGGGACCGTTGAACTGGTTTCCAACGAAGGGGACCGCATCAACTTAAAGTCCAAGCTCAGCCAGTATCTTTCCATGGCTACCATTTTCTCCAACGGCATCATCAATGAGCTGGAGCTGGTTGCCCATGAACCGGAAGACATGGAACGTTTGATCAAGTACATGTATCAGGGTGAATAATGGCAAAGAGGACATTCTGAAATCAGACTGCTGATTCAGAATGTCCTTTGTATTTACGGCTGTTTGACAATCTTTTGTCTCTTCTGCTTCTTTCTGTTCTCCAGTCTCTTATTCACAACCTCCCGAAGCACCGTATACAGGACGGAGCAGAGGGGGATGAATACCAGCATTCCCACGATTCCCAGGGCGCTGCCTCCTATGGTTACAGCTACCAAAACCCAGATAGAAGGAAGGCCTACAGAATTTCCTACCACATGGGGATAAATCAAATTTCCTTCAATCTGCTGAAGCACCAGGAATATAATAACGAATATAAGGGCATCCAAGGGCCTTACCATCAGCATCAAAAATGCTCCGATAGCCAGCCCAATAAATGCTCCAAACATGGGGATCAGCGCGGTAAATGCGATCAGCACTCCGATGAGAAGGGCATAGGGAAGGCGGAATATTGACAGGGCCAGAAAAAACATGGTTCCAAGGATCACCGCCTCCAGGCACTGGCCCGCAAGGAAATTGGAAAAGGTGTCATTGGTCAGCTTTAAAAGCCCCAGGGTCTGAACCGTGGCCTCCTCCGGAAGAAAAGCCGCCATCAGTTTCTTAATCTGGTGTGATAAGGTTTCCTTCTGGAGCAGAATATAAATAGCAAAAACAAGCCCGATTCCAAAGGTGGTCACACCGCTGATAATGGACATGGCGGCAGAGAAGGTAGAGGATAAGACAGTCCCCGCGCCTGTCGTCAGAAAGCCCACTACCTTTTCCAGAAAGGATTTCCAGTCAACCTGGATGCTGTTGATATAATTTCCAATCTCCGGATTTAAGGCGAACATCTTCTCCGCCTCCTCCTTGACCCCTGTCAGAAAGGCCGGGATGCTGTACTGCAAGCTTAAAACCGTATGGAAAAGCTCAGGCATTACCACAAAGGTGACTAAAATCAGAATCCCGATCACCAGAATCAGGGTCAGACACAGGCTTAAAGGCCTGCGCAGCTTGCTGTCTTCATTTAATGGAAGCATCTTTTCAATCCACTTCATAGGTACATTTAAAATAAAGGCCATAACTCCTCCCACAAGAAAAGGGGTAATGAACCCAATCAGCTTCACACCAAGAGCCAGCACCCGGCTGTAATTCCAGCCGATCACCACCGCTGCCACAGCAAATACGATGAGGCCCCTTATTTTTTTAATAGTACTGTCATTTAATTCCATTCCTGTCTCCTTTTATACTCCCTTACAGATAAAACCGGTTCGGTTTTTCCCTTTTTCTTTCATTATACACAACTTCTGGATAAGTTCAATCACATGATTTCTAAAATTTTAGAAAAATATGGAAACAGTGGCAAGCCAATATTCATACACTTACAGTGTAAACAATTTAATTGGAGGAACCAATATGAGTGATCTGGCAGCAACTAACTGTGGATGCGGATGTGACTGCAACAGTGGAGGATGCAACAACAGCGGATGCGGTGGAAATTTAATCTGGCTGATCTTGATCCTTTGCTTCTGTGGCGGCGGCAATGGCTTTGGCGGCGGAAGCTGTAACAGCGGATGCGGCGGAAATGATGGTGGCAGTTGGATTTGGATCATCATTCTTCTCTGCTGCTGCGGCGGCGGCGGCTTTGGCGGCTTTGGAGGCGGAAATAACTTCTGCTGCTAAACAGAACATAAAACAACGCCCGGTCCTTTCATGGACCGGGCGTTGTTTTTTCTCTTACTGGCTCTGTCCCTGATTCCCTCCCTGTCTTCCAAGGGAACCCTGGCCATTTCCTCCTCTGGTATCCGGCTTTTTGTTCTGCTTTCTCTTCATACATTCCTCGTCAATTTCGTATACTGCATTTCCATCTATAATCAATCGGCTTCTCATATCTTAATCACTCTCCTGTAATACTAATATATGCAGACGCATATATTGTCAACAAGAAAAGTAAGGATGTCATGCTATGAACAATGAACAAAATCTCCAGGCAAATGACTTGGATGCCCTCATCGGCGACAACCACCTTCATATGATGAAGGCCGCCCTGCCCTATATGAGTGTTCCCCAGCAGCGCTTTTTCTCCTTTTACATCAAATTCGACGAGCTTCGCCGCACCGTTAACTTATTTGAAGACGGAGAAGTGGCCGCCATGGGACTCTCTGCTCCTCCGGAAAAGGAACAGTCTGACTTTCCCATTGACATGCTGAACACCATCAAGCCCTTTGGAAGTCCGTCAGAACAAGATCTCATTGATCTCATCATCAATTTCATGCAGGGCTTTAAACTGGCAGGCGCTTTCTCCGACCCAATCCCTGGCTCCACCATTCCTGTCCAGGCCCAGTCAGACGGACAAAGCAGGACCCAGAACCAAAACCACCAGCGCCAGAATAACAATCCATTTGGACGGCTTTCCCTGGAACAGATCAAGAACTTTATGCCGCCGGAACAGCAGTCCCGTTTCGAGACCATGCAGCTTATGATGTCTGCCATGCAGCAGATGGGCTAAAAGGCTTCACCCTTCCCCCGTTTACATATCCGCAAAGAAAGGATGTATCAAAACCCATGAATACCAACTGGAAACAAGACCCCAGATTAAAAAAAATGAATCCTCAGAAAATTTCCCTTTTGACTGAATTTGCAAAACGGGTGGAATCCGTTCCCAAGGACCAGCTCCTCCCAACTCTCCTCAGCTTAAATGCAGAGGCCAGCCAAAAGGGCATCCAATTCAACGATGAAGAAACAGACCTCCTCATGTCCATCATGAGCGCCAACATGAGTGAAAACGAACGGAAGCGTATGGAAACACTCCGCCTTCTTTCCAGAAACCTCTCCAGGCGCGGAAATAAGTAAAAACAAGGACATTATGGCCTGAAACAAATGGCCATAATGTCCTTGTTTTGTTATGTAGCTCTGAATCAGGCTACTCTCTTATATTATTCCTGTTCTGCAGTATCATCTGCAGGAACAATGATGTTCAGTAAGAAGGATACCAGGAAAGACAGAACGATTGGTGAGTTTCCGATGATGTTCCGAATATCCTGTGATGCAAACTGAAGAGATTTGGATGCAGTAGTGATACCTACACCAAGAGCCAGTGAAATACCAACGATCATCTTATTGCGGTAATTCATAGGCTGCTCTGTGATCAGCTGAATACCTGACATGGTGATGGCCGCAAATACTGTAACAGTAGCACCTCCGAGAACCGGGTAAGGAATTGTTGTCATAACAGCTCCGAATTTAGGACAAAGACCTGCAACGATCATGATAGCACCTACAATTACGAAAACTCTCTTTGCAACAACCTTAGTGGTTACGATAAGACCTACGTTCTGGCTGTATGGGTCAGTTGGAAGACCGCCTATAAGAGCACCAAGCATACCGCAGACACCCTGGCCCATGATAGCTCCGCCGATTTCTTTATCAGCTGCTTCTCTGTTAAAAGCACCGATTGCAGTGGAGGAAACATCACCGATGGTCTGTACTGCCTGTACAATGTACATAATGATCATTGCCAGAATTGCTGAAGGATGGAATTCAAGTCCCCAGTGAACAAATCTTGGCAGTGCAATCCAGTTTGCAGTTGCAACACCTTCGAATTTTACCATGCCGCCGAAAACCATAGATAAAATATAACCTGTACCAATTCCGATCAGCATACCGGATACTTTAACGTATCCCTTTCCAAATAAGTTACATGCAAGAGTAACTGCAAGAGTGATCAGGGCGATAAGCCAATACTTAGGCTCACCAAAGTTATCAGCATTAGCATTTCCGCCTGCCATGTAGTTGATTGCAGTACCGTATAAGGACAATCCAATACTGAGAACTACCGTACCGCTTACGATTGGCGGGAAGAACTTACGAATCTTACCCATTGCCAAACCGATGAAGATAGAAGAAAAAGCTCCTACAAGCTGGGCACCAAAGATGGCACGGATTCCGTAACTCATACCGATAGCAGTCAAAATAGGCATGTAGGCAAAAGCAACACCCATAACGTTGGGAAGACCCATACCAAATCCCATAATAGGGAACAACTGTATCAATGTAGTGATACCACCAATAACCATAGCAGCCTGCATTAACAGAATTTTCTCTTCTTCAGGAAGTTGAAGCAGCTGGGCAATTAAAATAGGAGGAGTGATGTTTCCTACAAGCATGGCTAATACATGCTGCAATGCCTGCGGTGTTGCTGCCCCCCAGCTCGGTTTTCCTTCCAGTTGAAATAATGCGGCATCCGCACCTTTTACTGACTTAGCACTCATAATTTTTCTTTCCTTTCCTGTTCTTTAAATAGAATGTTGATTTGAATATAAAAATTTTTCATGCTCCAATCCTCTCGTTGATACTCATCACGCTCCTTTTGAAGACATAGGTATATAATACAACATATTTGTTAAATTGTATAGTCTTTTTTTTATTTTCCCAACTTCTTTTTACATTTTTACCACATTTTTTCTTAAGATGTTCTTATTTCCTTAGAACTCAGCATTTAAAAAAGTGCCTTAATCGGGGTTAAATGCCCGATTTAAGCACTTTTTTACGTTATAATTACAGTGGATTCTTACAAAATCTAAAAAATTTTTAGGTAGAAGTTTGTCGAAACTTACTCCTGATTATTTGCATACAATGTTGATAATTCTTCCGGGAACGTAAATTTCTTTTACAATGGTTCCGGTCATTTTATCCTGGATCAGGGTCTTTCCTGCTTCAATGGCATCTTCCTTTGACACATCTGCCGGAAGCTTTACCACTGCCCTGGTTTTTCCATTTACCTGGACTGCGATTTCCACTTCATCATCCTTCATGGCCTCTACATCGCATACCGGCCACTGGGCATGGAACACAGAACCGCTGCCGCCAAGCTGCTGCCATAACTCTTCTCCAATATGAGGAGCAAAGGGTGCCAGAAGAATCACAAAGGTCTTTAATGTCTCCCTGTCAATGCCTCCTGTCTTCTTCGCCAGGTCAATCAGCTTGTTGTTATACTCCATAAATCCGGAAATAACCGTATTTAAGTTAAACTGGTTAAAACGCTGGTCAATATCAAAGATCAGCTTGTTGCGCAGGCGGAGCATATCCTTGTCAGGCTCAATTTCCTTTCCGCAACTCTCTGTCGCCAGATTCCAGAAACGGCCCAGGAAACGGCTGACGCCTTCAATTCCTCTGTCATCCCACTCTGCATCCAGGTCCGGCGGTCCCACGAAAAGCTCATACATACGGAGAGAATCACAGCCGTAATCCCGTACCAGCTCATCAGGAGAAACCACATTTCCCTTGGATTTACTCATCTTGATTCCGTTCTTTCCGGTGATCATACCCTGATTGAACAGCTTGGTAAACGGCTCGTCAAAGTCCACAACACCGATGTCGTTCAAAAACTTAGTATAGAAGCGGGAGTACAGAAGGTGAAGCACCGCATGCTCCACGCCGCCGATATACATATCCACCGGAAGGTATTTATCAGCCTTTTCCCTGGATACCAGTTCCTTGTCATTGTGGCTGTCCACATAGCGGAGGAAATACCAGGAGGAACCGGCCCACTGAGGCATGGTGTTTGTCTCTCTCTTTGCAGCAGCGCCGCACACCGGACAGGTGGTGTTAACCCACTCTTCAATGTCTGCCAGAGGAGATTCTCCTGTGCCTGTTGGCTGGTAGCTTTCTACTTCAGGCAGAGTAAGAGGAAGCTGATCCTCGGGAACTGGAACATTTCCGCAGTGAGGACAGTGGATAATGGGAATCGGCTCACCCCAGTAACGCTGTCTGGAAAATACCCAGTCGCGCAGCTTGAAGTTGACGGTCTTCTTTCCAAGGCCTCTCTCCTCGATCATGGCAGGAGCTTCTTTTTTCAAAACAGCAGACTCCATGCCGTTCCATTCTCCGGAATTGATCATGATTCCGCTGGCTTCGGTATAGGCCTCTGTCATATCTTCTATTTCTATTCCATCCTTTGAAATAACCTGGACAATGGGGATATTGAATTTCTTTGCAAACTCAAAGTCCCTGTCATCGTGGGCAGGCACACACATGATGGCTCCTGTACCGTAATCGGCAAGAACGTAATCAGAAAGCCAGATGGGAACCTTTGCTCCATTTAAAGGATTGATGGCATAGCTTCCTGTAAATACGCCTGTTTTCTCCTTATCCTGAAGACGGTCCACGTTGGATTTCATAGACGCATCGTAAATATACTTTTCAACTGCTTCCCTGGTCTCAGGAGTGGCAAGTCCTGCTGCAAGGTCGTGTTCCGGTGCCAGAACCATAAAGGTTGCGCCGTACAAGGTGTCAGGTCTTGTGGTATAAACGGTAATGGCCTCTTCTCTTCCGTCAACCTTAAAGTCCACTTCCGCGCCGTAGGATTTTCCAATCCACTCAGACTGCATCTTTTTAACCTTTTCCGGCCAGTCCAGCTTATCAAGGTCATTTAACAGACGATCGGCATAGGCTGTAATCTTTAACATCCACTGTCTTAAATTCTTCTTTGTAACTGCAGTGCCGCAGCGCTCACAGCTTCCATTTACCACTTCTTCGTTTGCCAGTCCTGTTTTACAGGAAGGACACCAGTTGATTGGGAATTCCTTCTCATAAGCCAGGCCCTTTTTGAACATCTGCACAAAAATCCACTGGGTCCATTTGTAAAAGCCCGGATCTGTGGTGTTGACTTCCATATCCCAGTCATAAATGGCTGCGATTTCGTTGATCTGACGCTTGATGTTAGATACATTTTCTGCTGTAGATTTGGCAGGATGAACGCCCATCTTGATGGCGTAATTTTCTGCCGGAAGCCCGAAGGCGTCCCAGCCCATAGGGTGAATGACGTAATTACCCCTTAAAATCTGATACCGGCTCCAAACGTCGGAGATAACATAGCCTCTCCAGTGTCCAACGTGAAGACCGCTTCCTGACGGATATGGGAACATGTCCAGACAGTAATATTTTGGTTTTGTTCCGTCGTCCACATTAATGGGATTCTTTTCCCAGTTCTCACGCCATTTCTTTTCAATGGCACTGTGATTGTATGATGCTGCCATAATAAAAATTTCCTCCTTCTGTGAAAGGGATTTCCCCTGTTTCATATACTGCGGATAAAATAAAAAAGCGTCTCAAGCCATCAATAGGACAGCATAGAGACGCAGGATATACCGCGTGGTACCACTCTATTTCATACAATTTGTATGCTCTCGCTGAATATGTCACAATAGACATATCCGCCCGCTGTAACGGCCGGGAAGCCGGCAGTGCCTACACAGAAAGTCTTCTTTCCTTCAGCACGCTACTCAAAGGCGAGTTCAGCCATCCTCTACAACCGGCTTTCACCAGCCGCCGGCTCTCTGCATGTTTCAGATTGCTTACTATTCCTCTTCAACGTATTTTTGCTAAATCCAAATGTAACATAATTGGCGAAAAGTGTCAACTGCATTTTATGAAATCTCCGAAATAAGGAAAGCCGCCGCTGCCGTCAGGAAAAATATCACCATTCCCAAATTTAAAAACATGACCCGAAAGCCGCCCCTTCCCCAGATTTCCGTTATTCCAGGCTCCAGGCGAAGCTTTTTGCGGCTGGTAAAAAACAGAACTGTTCCCGCCGCTGCCCCTCCCAGGATAAACAGGGAATAAAGAGCTGAAAACCATAAAGAACCTGCCGCACGAAGGGCTACAAAAGACCCCATAAAATTAATTACCATATGAAACACGATGGTATAGCGAAGCTTTCCTGTCCTGATATAAATATACCCAAAAACCAGCCCGATTCCAAAGGCATAAAAGAACTGGTAAAAGTTACCGTGACTCAGCCCGAAGACAAAGCTGGACACTAAAATAGCTGCCTTATCCCCATACTGGCGGATCCTGCCCATGAGCACCTTCCGGTAAAGAATTTCCTCAAACACCGGAGCCATGACCACCATGGTAATAAGGATGGACCAGCTGCTTAAATTTTCCAGAACCTCTGAAAGGGGATTGACCATAGGTTTGCCTGAAATGGCAGAAACCATACTCATCAGCCCCAGACTGATCAGGTTTCCGAAAAATAATGCGCTGATACAGATGAAAAAACCGGCTGTCAGCATTTTAACTCCGGCCTTTTCTCCTTCCGGGCCCTTAAAAACCGGCATATCCCTTACAACCAAGTAGGTAAGCCCTCCGCCCAGGCAGTAAACAGCCAGGGAAGAGGCAGGCACATACCAGTCCTTAAAGGTTATATCTATCCCAAAACGAAACAGCACTGCTGTCAATATACTCATCTGAACCTGAAGAGCAAATGTCACAAGCAAAAATATTGCATACCCGCCTCCGATTCTTGAAAATGTTTTCCACGCTTCTTTTCTGTCATCCACGATGCTGCTACCTCCTGTTTCTGACAGTTTATCATAATTCATATAAAAGCGCAATTCCCCGGTCACCCCTTGACTGCTCCGCTGGTAAGTCCCCTTACAAACTGCCTGGACATGCAGATGAATAAAATAATCAACGGCAGCGAAGCGATGACAAGCCCTGCCAGGGTAGTTGTATAGTCAATTTTCAAATCCCCTTTAAATGTCATCAGGCCGATGGGAATGGTCTGAATCTTTTTGTTATTTAAGAACACATTGGCAAACAGGAACTCATTCCATACGAAGTTGAGGTTTACAATGGCACAGGAAGCAAATATTGGCTTGCTGATGGGCATAATGATTTTCATAAAAATCTGAAAGCTGTTGTACCCATCCACTACGGCAGCTTCCTCCAGTTCCACGGGAATAGATATAAAGTAGGCCCTCATGAGAAAAACGGTAAACGGGATACGGAATGCAATATATGGAAGAATTACCGCAGCATACGTATTGTAAATATTCAATGCCTTGAGAATCTTATACAAAGGCACCAGGGCGATCTGCTCCGACAGGGCCATTCCTCCCAATACTATAATAAAGATAATACTGCTCCCCTTGGCCTTGAACCGGGTCAGCCCGTAGGCCAGAAACGAGGAGACAGAGAGAATTCCTGCCAGCGATATGCTGCTGACTAAAAGGGAGTTTCCAAAATACCGGTAAAGCCCCATTTTCCAGGCTTTGATGTAATTATCAAACTTCCAGATTCCCGGCAGAGCCAGAGAATTTTTAAACAGTTCCTGGTTTGTCTTCAGGGAATTTAAGATAATCCACCCAAGAGGCGCAACGATTATGATGCATATGACAATGCACAGCAGGTTTAAGACCACCTTTGTAACAGTCTTTTTCATAGTCCACCTCCTACTCTTTACCGGAATTGGTCAGCTTGATCTGAATGACCGAAAGGGTTACGGTTATGAAGAAAATAAAAACACCTGTCACTGCCGCCATTCCCAAATCATCGTGCAAAAATGCCTGCTGGTATAAAAACAGGCCCAGCACCTGAGAGCTGTTTCCAGGCCCGCCGCTGGTGGTGGCATAAACTTCCGTATAAAGCTTAAATGCGCCGATGATGGTGATAATGGTACAGACGAGAAGCTGTTCCTTGGCCTGGGGAATCATGATGCTGATTGCCCGTTTAAAAGGCCCTGCGCCGTCAATGGACGCAGCCTCTATGTATTCCTGGGGTACGTTCTGGAAAGCCACCACCATGAGAAGGGTGATGTATCCCGTAAACTGCCATTGGCTCATGGCTATGATACAGTAAATCGCCAGCTTGGAATCCCCAAGCCAGCCCCTTGCAGGAAGGTTGACCGCCTTTAATAAGTTATTGATAAAGCCTATATTAGGCTCATAGATAAATGTGAACATCAGGCCCACAGCAGTTAAGGAAATCAATGCCGGAATATAATAAACATTCCGGAAAAAGTTCTTTGCCCTTCCTCCGATTGCATTGCTCTCCAATATCAGTGCCAGTATGGTTCCAAAGCCTACCTGAACCAGCAGGGAAATCAGGCAGTAGGCTATATTATTCTTAAGCATAATGGGAAAAACCTGATCCGCAAAAAACCTCTTATAATTGTTCAGCCCCACAAAGGTCTGCCCGGCGGAATAAGAAGACAGCCTGAACAAACTGTATACAACATTCATCAAAACCGGAACATAAACAAAAAACAGAACCAGCGAAACCCCTGGCAGCATATACAAATACGGTGTACGTTTCCTTGTTCTCATACCTTCACCATCTTTCTTCAAATATAGGCAGGCTTTTAAAAATCAAAAGCCTGCCTGCCAAACCGTCACTCTGGCCGTGTCCTTTTACTTTCCGGTACCAACAAGGGTCTGTGCTTCTTTTGCTTTTACCTGGATCTTTGCCATCGCTTCTTCCGGCGTGATGTCGCCGTTTGTCAAATCGGATACGGTTGTCAGATATTCGTCACAAACCGTTGAATACAGGGCGTTATCCAGCCATGCACTCATGGCCTTTGCATCCATAACCGCCTGATATCCGTCCAGCAATGCGGTGTCTGTCAGCCCTTCTGTCGTTCCCTTTGCAGCGTTGAACCAGCCGATTTCCTGGCACTGCTGAGTTCCCACTTCTTTGCCAAGGAACCACTTTAAGAACTCCACGCACTCATCGGGATACTGGGTCTTGGAGGATACTACAAAGCCTTCCGGAACGCCTGTCAGAATATCCTGGTTTCCTTTTGCGCCTTCCACCTTGGGGAAGTTAAACATACCGAAATTCATATCCGGATTATCCTGCTTGATATATGGAATTTCAATCAGCTCGGCATAGTACATAGCCGCCATTTCCATAACAAAATTGGTTCTTCCCATATCCGGCTTCACGCCGTTTGGATTCTCTGTCATATAAGGAAGGAGGGACTGATAATGCTTCAGCGCTTCCACATAGCCCGGATCGGTAAATTCACCGCTGGCAGGATCATAATCCTTGGCCCTCACATCATCGGGAACGAATATCTGGTTCAAGGTTCCGATGTAGTGGGAAGCTGACCACGGCTCCTGGTTGCCGTATGCGATAGGGGTGATTCCCGCTGCTTTTAAGGTTTCGCAGGCAGCCATAAACTCATCCCAGGTCTTTGGCACTTCAATATTGTTTTCTTCAAAGATCTTGCTGTTATAGAAAAACAGCTTGCAGTCAAGGCGGAAAGGAATTCCGTAAAGCATTCCGTCTTTATTTATGTATTGTTCAATCTGGGACTCAATTAAGGAATCCTTCCACTGCTGATCAGCCTCCATATAAGGAGTCAAATCCAGAATCAGGTCTTCGCGGATAAACCGTTCCGTAAAATCTCCCACCCAGCTAAAGAAAATATCAGGGGTGTCGTCTCCCCCTACTACAATTTTAATCTTTTCCTTATACTCCTGGTTCTGTGCACTGGTGATTTCAAATTTGATTTCCGGATGCATGGCCTCGTACTCATGAAGCTTGGACTCAATAAAGCTGTTATAAGGTTCATCAGGGAAACGGTGCATGAACTTAATCACCTTCTGCTCCCCGGAGGCCTTTGCCTCAGTGGTTTTTTCTTCGGTTGAATTGACAGCCGTAGTTCCTGTCCCTCCTCCGCATGCTGCCATGGACAATACCATTACCGCGGCCAATCCCCCACATAATGCCCTTTTTAATACTCCTCTTTTCATAATGCTCTCCTTTCCCCAGGCCCTGCTTTTGCCGGACCCGTTACATATTTTGCATATTCATCACCCTCAGATCTTCCTCCGTCAGCTGAATTTCCTTTCCGAATCCAAAGGACCCATCCCGCTGGCACTGTTTAGATGAAAATACCGCTGCACGGTAAAGACTGATTCGAATTAACATATCCTTATATTCCTCTGCTGTAACGATTCCCCTGCTGCCTGACTGGGAACTGAAATCAACAGCTGATTTCATTCCTTCCAGATAGTGAATGAGAAAACAGGCGATGAAGGAATCTCCCGCCCCCATGGTATCTCTGGCCTTAATCAGACAGGGAGATTGTTCATATATCTTTCCATCCACCATCACAACGGCCCCCTTGGCCCCTCTTGTGGCGATTATCATATGCCTGCAGCCAAATTCCATAATCTGCTCCATGGTCTTTTGAATTTCTTCCTCTTCCATATCACCGCAGGAAATCTCAGCGCAGTCAATATGGGGACAGCATAATTTTAAATATGCCTCGTCGTACCGGTCGGAAAAGTCCATGGAAACAAAGCCGGCGGCTTGTCTGATTTTCGGAAGTTCCTGTTCCATAAAGCTGTGAATGCTGGTATGGATTAAATCAAAGCCTGATATGTACTGTTCATCAGTTTTCGTGAGAACCGGAGGCTTAATTCTGGAAATCCCTCCCCTGTTTCCCTTGAGAAATACCCTGTCTCCATCTACCAGCATAACCCTGGCACAGCCGTTTTCCCCCTCTTCCAGCCTGCAGTGGGATATGTCAATTTCCAGCTCCTTTACCACTGAATATACGTGCTGCCCCACTTCATCGTCACCGAAGGTTCCCAGGTATGCTGCCTGGGCGCCGAACAATTTTCCGAACACTGCAATGTTCAAGGCATTTCCGCCAGGATAAATTGTTTTCGTATGAAGATATTTATCACATACATTATCTCCAATCCCTAATACTTTGATCATAAGTTCCCCCGTATTTATATATATTGTTATCCAATATTGTTCTATATTGTTATATCATATTTACCACAATTAATCAAGCCTTGTATTAATATATTTTATTATTTTTATATAAATATACTCCATAGCTCCAGAAATGTAAAAAGGCTGCCGCACCAGTCAGTGCAACAGCCATAATGCAGCATGTTCTACAATACAGAATACAAACGGCGGATGCTCTGCTCCACAGATTTGGAGGGATTCATAAAATATCTTCCGTCTGTAATTTCCAGAGACAAATACCCCTGGTATCCTAAGTCATCAAACTCTGTTAAATACTGTTCCATATCCAGTATCCCATCTCCCCAGGCCAAATGCCCCCTGGGCTCTCCGTCAATAAAATGGACATGAACCAGCTTTTCCCCCAAAGCCTCTAAATACTGGGCCGGATGCTCTCCTGCAAGGGCCATGGGTATGGTATCAATCATTCCTCCTATGGAGTCGTGATTCAATTCCTGAAGCATGTTCTTTAAGGTGGGTAAATCATACACCAGATTACTTTCATCACGCCTGAGCACCTCCAGGGCCAATGTCACTCCGTAGTGCCTGGCAAGCTCTCCCAAACCGTGTAAGTTCTCCGCCGACCAATTCCAGGCGTCGTCGTAATTGCTTCCGTCAAAATATCCGGTACCTGACGTAACAAGGACCTTATTGCAGCCAAGCTCTCCTGCCGCCCTGATGCTGTCCTCAAAAAACCGTATGCTTCTCCTCCTTGCCGCCAAAGACGGTGCCGCCAGATTGACAGGATATACGCACTGTTCCGGTGTAAAACAGACCAGCTTCAAGTTCCTGCTTTCGATCTCCCGGCGTATTGCGGATATTTCCTTATAGGTCATATCCTCCAGGTGAAAATGGGGCTCTGCTCCCCACAATTCAATATTTTTCACACCATTTGCAACTGCATCATCTAAAAAACGGGTCAGGGGAAAATATTTATACTGAATATTCATGATTGCAATTTGATTGCGATTAATCCCTTTCATTTTTCCCTCATCATATTGCTTGTCAATATTTTATACTCGTAGCGGTCCGCATTGACAATTTCCTTTCCGCTGTAAACCGGCTCTCCTGCGGAATCGTAAGCAATATCTTTGGACAGGATCAAAGCGTCATTTTCCTTTACTTCCAGGTGCTTTGCTTCCTCCCTGGTGGCATGGCATATCCCGATGGTTTTTGCGCCGCTGGTCAGGATAATTCCGTGGTCTGACAGAAGCTGGTGCAGGGACCCGTTTAAGTCCTCGGCCAGCAGATATGCATACTTTCTGGGAAAATGATTCTCCTCTAAAATCACTGGAACATCGTTGCAATACCTTAAGCGCCTGATGCGGATGACCTTGTCATCTTCCGTTAAATTCAAGGTTCTCACATCGGACGGCATGGCTTTCACCAGCTCGGCTGAGAGAAATTTCGTTCCCGCTTTATTTCCCGCCAATTCACAGCTTTGGGAAAACCCCATAAAGCTGTTTAAACTTCTGGACATCTTTTTATTGGAAACAAATGTCCCGATTCTCTGTTTACGGACCAATATCTCTTCATCTACCAGAAGCTCCAGCGCTTTTCTTATGGTGATCCTGCTCACCTGATATGACTCGCTCAATTCCAGCTCCGTAGGAATCCTGGTATTTGCCTTAATTTCTTCGTTTCTGATTTTTGATTTAATATCTTCAGCGATCTGAAGATAAAGAGGCACCACTGTGTCCCTCACCACTTCTGACATATAAACCTTCCTCCTTAAAATGGTCTGAATACCCATGGGGCGCCAGACCATTTTAGACTGATATATTGTATCATACCACACGGAAGGTTTTTTCGCCATGGAAAACGTCAAATTTTTCACGTTTTAAGCCATCAATAGTCCAGTCTTTTATAGTATCTTCTGATAGCCAGGGGATGCCTTCTGTAGTGTTCCAGATGCACGTTGATCCGCTGAAAAGCGGAGCGCATGACAATGGGTGCAAGGATTCCCCTGAACTCATCGCTGATGCCATCTAAACGGAATTTCTTGGTATCAAATACAATGACTTTGGCGCTGACCTTGTTGACAAACTTCTCCACCCGTTCCATCTGGGGCCTTGTCATATCTTCTCCCTTGATCAGTATGACAGGAATATCCCGTTCAATCACCTCAAGGGTTCCGTGGAAGAAGTTGGCCGCTGAAATGGGTCTTGTACGCATCCACTGCATCTCTTCCATGATGCACATGCCGTAGCAGACCGCCCAGTCCTCCAGATTTCCCGATCCTACCAGATAGGTGATAGGCTCGTCGCAGTATTTCTCCGCATAGGCTTTTGCATCCTCATCAGCGTCCTTATATACCTGTACAATGTTATCCGGCATATGTACGATTTCTTTAAAGAACTGGTCATACTTGTCAAACTGGCCTGCATTCTTCATGAAACGCAGGGTTACGGTGTACCAGAAATAATATCCTCCGCCTACCGTGGTCACAAGATGGTCGCACAATTCATATAAGGGGGTTCCTTCCTTTTCCACGTAACCGATCACCCTGGCTCCTGCTGCCCGCACCTTTTCCACCGACTCCACC
This sequence comes from Lacrimispora sp., assembly GCF_036758025.1. GTDB lineage: Bacteria > Bacillota > Clostridia > Lachnospirales > Lachnospiraceae > Lacrimispora. Next base: position 16,575 of record NZ_DAIOXM010000021.1, read on the forward strand.
ACTTCCTTGGTGTCTCCTGAAATAGATTCAATGACCACAATGGACCTGCTGTCAAAAAGGGGATTGCCCACCAGGTTAAAATCCGCCGCATTTTCAATATAAATGGGAAGTCTGGAGCCTAACTGCTTGGCAATGTGCATCATCTGGTTTGCATATAAAACAGTTCCTCCGATGCCGATATAAAAGATATTGGAATATCCTTCTTCGCACACCTGGTCAATGATCTTTTCCGTTTTCGGAATGATATCCACCCCGTTTTGATGCTCCTGCCTCACCCTTGCCTCGTCAAAATTAAACATTGCTTTCCTCCTGTTGATTGTCTTATTGATTAAACTTCCAGCCGTTTTTCAAAATGTCCCAAAATCATATCCGGAGATATAATCTGGACGAAAGCATCGGGGTCCTCCTGGCGGATCAGCCTCTTTAATGCCTGCAGCTCGTATTTATTCACCACCACCATATGTATTACCTCATCCTGACGGCTGTATTCTCCCCAGCCACTCCAGCTTGTCACGCCCCGGTTCATGGAACGGTTGATATTCTCTCCCAATGCTTTATTTTTTGTAACAATAAATGCGGACACTTTAATATTCTGGTAATGAACCCGGTCTGTCATCATCCCTGCCGCAATGGCAAAAACCATGGAATATGCTGCAACCTCCAAATCATAGCGCATGGCTGCAATGAAATAGATGAAGGCATTGATGATTACGCTGATCTTTCCCACGCTGAAATCCGGATACTCTTTGGCACAGTACATCCCCAGTATATCTACACCTCCGCCGGAGCTACCCGCCCTTAAGGTGATTCCTACCCCCAGTCCTGATAAAGCCCCTCCGATCATACTGTTTAACAGCTCATCACTGAACAAAGGCTCTTTCGGAGCAGGAATAAAGGTCAGCAGAACCGACTGAATGCATACCGCTATGATTGTCCTGTAGAGAAATTTCTTTCCGATGCTCTTATACCCAAGCAAAAGCAGGGGAAGATTGATGCACCAGAAAATAATTCCCGTAAGGTCCATGGCTTCCGGCACGCCAATGCCTGCAGCCTCTGTAAGCAGCAGCTTGAAAAGCTGGGAAATCCCTGTAAATCCTCCGCTGTAGAGGTTGGAAGGAAACAGAAACCACCGGTAGGCAGCCGCAAAAAACACTACTCCTAAAATCGCCCAGAACATGTTGGAAGTTTCTCTTTGCAGTGTTTTTCCCATGGATTAATATTCCAGCTTCCACATATATCTTCTCTTTGTCAATGGGTGGCTCCGGGCTATGGATAACTGTTCTGCATAGACGCGAAGTACTGCGGTTAAGACCATTGGATTGAAGTATTCTGCAACCGGGGAAGGAAGCTCGGAACCAACACCGAAATCCTTTCCGTCTAAAACCGTTGTCTTTGCCTGGAAGCGGTTTAAGAAGTCTAAAGCTCTGGAATCTAAGGCTCTTGTCCGCCCTTCATTCATCAATAAGATGAAAGGAACATCCTTATCAACGATTTCAAAAGGTCCATGGAAGAATTCTCCCGTATGGAAGGAACCGGAGTTAATCCACTGCATTTCCATCAGAAGGCAGATGGAGAAGGAATAGGCAACTTCCTGGGTGGCCCCTGAACTCATAACATAGATCATGGGTGCGTCCTTGTAATCTTTTGCAAACGCCTGGGCAGGTGGAAGAACAAAGGATACTGCCTTTTCAATGAGACCGTAGATTTTGCTGAATCCCTCCTGCATCTTATCGTAGTGGACATACCCCTCATACTGGTTCAGGATTTCCACGGCCAGACTTAATACATTGGTCATCTTCTCAAGCTTGGCAGCATAATTTTTCTCAAAGCCATGGACAATCACATAATGACCATGTTTTGCCAATGGGGAACCTTCTGCATGGGTAATTGCGATTACCTTTGCTCCCAGTTCCATGGCTTTTTTGGAAGCTGCAACGGTTTCAGGCGTATTTCCTCCCAGAGAGCAGGTAATGACGATTGCTGTCTCGTCCACTGCTGCCGGAGTAGCATACAAAAACTCATTTGCAGTATAGTGGCCGACCCGGATCTCCTTTGCATTGGCCTCTAAAAAATATTTTCCGGGGTAAAGCTCTGCCTTTGATGCACCGCAGCCTACAAAATACACGGACTTTACAACCGGCATTGTTTCCTTAATTGATTCAATAATCTGTTTTGGTTCCATCATGGTATACCCTCCTTCTTTTATATAAAACAATATATAACAAATATAATACATTGTCAATATATATTGTACATTATATAAAGAAATACCATTATAATTTAATACATACAAAAAGCCCGCCAACTGGATTTTTTTCCAGTTGGCGGGCTTTCCCTTGTGTATTTGTCTATTCCTTATTTTTTACTTATACTTCGTCCCTGTCAACCTTGGAAGCACGCTCTTCTACTTCCTTCTTCTGAACATCACCAGGAGCCAGTTCGTAGCGGCTGAATTCATATTCAAAAACTCCCATACCGCCTGTCATGGAACGTAAGTCCGTATTATATCCGAACAGTTCAGACATCGGCACGTCCACTTCGATCACCTGTTTTCCGAAGTGATTGGAATTCATTCCCAGAACACGGCCTCTTCTGCGGTTTAAGTCTCCCATAATATCGCCGGTAAATTTATCCGGTACAGTAACCTTTAAGGAAGCAATGGGCTCTAAGAGAACCGGGTTTGCATCCATAAAGCCCTTTTTAAAGGCCATGGTAGCCGCCATCTTAAATGCCAATTCAGAAGAGTCTACCGGATGGTAAGAACCGTCTGTCAAAGTGGCTTTTATGCCCACTACCGGATAAGCGGCCAAAGGTCCTTTTAAGACACACTCTGCAATTCCCTTTTCAACTGCCGGGAAGTAGTTTCTCGGAACAGCTCCGCCAAAAACGTTTTCCTCAAAGATATAAGGAGTTTCCAGATCACCGGAGGGCTCAAATGTCATCTTTACATCGCCGTACTGTCCATGTCCGCCGGACTGCTTCTTATACTTGCCCTGAACCTCCACTTTCTTACGGATGGTTTCCCGGAAAGCAAATTTAGGCTTACTCAGTTCAACGTCTACTTTGTAGCGGTTTAACAGCTTGCTTACCACCACTTCCAACTGCTGGTCACCGATGGCGTATACGAGGGACTGACGGTTTTCTGAATCATTGAAGGTCTTTAAGGTTAAATCCTCTTCCATCAGCTTGGAAAGAGCATTGGAAACCTTGTCATCATCGCCCTTTGTCTTGGTCTTATAGCGCATATATGTGTATGGAGTCGATATTTCCGGTTTATGGTATACGATGGGAGCGGAACGCATGGCAATGGTGTCCCCGGTCTGGGTCACATTCAGCTTGGATACGGCTCCAATGTCTCCGGCCTTTAATTCCGGAACTTCAATGACATCTTTTCCTCTTAACAGATAAACCTTTCCTATCTTCTCCTCAGTGTCCTTATTCACATTATAGATAGAGGAATCGGGTTTTAAAACACCGGTACAGATCTTCATCAGGGAATACTTTCCGATAAACGGGTCTACAACGGTCTTAAATACACGGGCAGATAAAGATACCTGATCGTTATACTTAGCGGTAAAGCGCTCTCCTGTGGAAACATCCACGCCGATGCACTCATAATGGTCAGGTGCCGGGAAATAAATGTCAATGGCCTGAAGCACCATCTTAGCACCCTGGGCATTGATTCCGGAACCCAGCATAACGGGAACAATATTTCCTTCTGTCACGTGTTCTCTGAGAGCAGCAGAAATCTCTTCTACTGTAAACTCATCTCCTGAGAAATAACGCTCCATATATTCTTCACTGGTCTCTGCTACTGCTTCCATAAGAGCTTCCCGGGCAATTCCTAAGTTCTTCTGGCTGTATTCCGGGATCTCGCATACTTCATAATCACTGTTGGTGGTGAAGCGCCTGCCGGCCATCTTTACCACATTGACAAAACCTACGAACTTTTCATTCTCACGAATGGGGAGGTGGAACGGCGCAATCTTTCTTCCGAATTCTTTTTCCAGCTTAAGCAGCAACTCACGGTAGCTTGCATGGTCGTCGTCCATATTTGTTACAAAGAAAAGTCTGGGCAGCCTGTACTTTTCGCAAAGCTCCCATGCCTTATAAGTACCGACTTCAATTCCTGCCTTACAGTTTACTACGATTACTGCTGCATCCGCAACGCTGATGGCCTCTTCGACTTCTCCTACAAAGTCAAAGTATCCCGGAGTATCCAGCAGATTGATTTTAATAGGACCTTCTTCTCCTGTAAACTCCAAGGGAATCAGGGAAGTGGAGATAGAGAACTGTCTCTTGATCTCTTCTTTGTCATAATCGCTGATGGTATTGCCATCGGTAACTTTTCCCATTCTGCTGATGGCTCCGGTCACTAACGCCATAGCTTCTGCCAGGGTAGTTTTACCGGCGCCCCCGTGCCCAAGTAAGGCGACGTTACGGATTTGTTTGGTTCCATACACGTTCATAAACATTCCTCCTGTTCGGTATTTAAGTCTATGAGGATATTTTACTAAAAATGTCTTATAATTGCAAGCAAAAGGTGCAATTTGCACAAACATTTTTTACTGGTTTTTCTATTTGGTATCTTTTCTAATCTCAATCCTCATAATCCTCGATCAGCTTTCCGTCATTATCAAAATAGTAGTACTCTTCTCCTATAATAACATCTCCGGTAACCATATGTCCGCTGTTGTCAAAATAATACCAGCCTTCACCAATTTGCTGCCAGCCCGTTACCATACGGCCATCCGGAGTAAAGTAATACCAGTCATCAGCCACCAGCTTCCATCCTGTTACCATGTAGCCGTCCTGGGTAAAGTAATACCATGTCCCATCTACCAATAAAAAACTGTCTTTTACGAAAGATCCGTCTCCATTTCCATACTTCCACCCAATCCCATCCTGCTGCCAGCCCGACGTAACCTGGCTCGTCTCATTCTGAACCGGCTGACTTGCTGTTTCAGCAGGTTTTGATGCAGTGCTTCCAGAGTTTTCTCTTCCCTGATTCTGACTTCCGGAATTGCCGGACTTATAAGGACATACCCCATTGGGATGAAGATGGGCCGGATATCCGCCGCAGTGATAATGATAGCTTCCTAATCCACTTTTATTTTGGTTGTCCCGATGGCCCCCGTTTGCATCAGTCCTGCCTGAATGAGCCTCTGATACCATAGGCAGTCCCCCAAATGCAATGAGACCGCATATTCCATAAACAGCCAGCTTTTTACATAACTTTCTCATTTTTTACCCCCTCCAGGTCTTTTGTTTCATTATATCAAATATATGGAAAAATTACCAGTTTAAATAAATTCAGAATGATCTGAAGTAAATGACTGGCACAATTCCTCTCTTGCTTCCCGAAACCATTGATCCTCCGGATTTACAAGAAGGATATATTGTATTTTCCCCAATAGGGAAAGAAGATACTGGTTTTCCGTCATCTCTTCACTAATTCCACTTTTCTCCATATGGGATTTTACCCCATATTTCAGGCAGTAAAAAACCTCCTGGCGCAGCTTTCTCCTGTAATCCCTGGAAACCTGTACTTTTTCATTGACCACAATTCCTGTAACCGCCTGCCTTGTGTTGCGGTATAATATCCTGGTCTTAGCTTCATTTAATTCAAATCCCATGGTATCTAAGAAGCTGGAAACCTTCCTGATTACCTGACCCGGATTAAAGTCTCCGGAAAAGGTCATATCATCACAGTACCTTGTGTAGGAAATTGCTTTATCTTTACACCATTTCTCCATATATTCATCAAAAGGCTTCATAACCAGATTGGAAATCGCCGGTGAAGTGGGTGCGCCTTGGGGCAGAAACTCTTTATAACAGCATAGGGATGTGAGCATGGTTCTCACTGCCGAAGGAAATTGATGGCCGGGAAAGGCATTCTTATACACCATGGGAAAGGAAATGCTCCCGAAGAAATCCTTTATATCCAGCTTGACCACCACATATTTTCCTTTGTGGACCCTGGCATTGTCTGCCACTCCTGTACCCTTTCGGTAAGCCGTGGCACATCCGGAAACCGGATACACGTCCAGGATGTGATGAAGGATATTCCTCTGTATTTTCATCAGCATCTTGTCCGGCACCAAAAGCCTGCGCACTTTCCCGTTTTTCCCAGCAATATGGACGGCATGGTAATGTCTCTCCGTATGGTTGCTGAAAGCATAAAGACATGCCATTACCTTTTTATCAGACCAGCCGGTGTTTCTCAGCAAGCCAAAAGATAACAGCATGTCCCTGCAATGTTCTGATGTACAATATTTCCATAAATCCGTCTGATTCATAAGCTTCACTCTTTCCCCTTAGAAACAACAGAAGCAATACAAACCTGATGCCGTAAGATGCGAAGATGTACGAGCCCCAGGCGGAAGCACATGCAATGTGCAGTAGTACCTTGCAGCAGCTTGCGGCCTGTCTCTATGCCTTGAATTTCCCGGCAGCGACTCGCTGCCCGGCCGGATATGTTTGATTCCGGAAATACTATTGCTTCTGTTGTTTCCATACATTCTATCACAGGAGATTAGGAAATTCTACCCAAACTGTCCTATTCCTATCCCTTAATGCCGTCCATGGCAATCCCATCTACCAGATACCGCTGAAAAATAATGAAGAAAATAATGACTGGCAGAAGTGAAATAACAGACATGGCAAACAAACCACCGTAATTATTATAAGAATTAGGGTCCAGGTACATATTAAGCGCCAGGGGGATAGTAAACTTACTGGCACTGTTCATAAAGATCAAAGGCTGGAAGAAATCCTGCCATATCCAGTAAAAAGCAAAGATGGAGGAGGTTATAATGGCAGGCTTTACCACTGGTACCAGAATACGGAATAGAATTCCGATTTTTCCACATCCGTCAATTTCGGCCGCTTCATCCAATTCCCGTGGAATTCCCCTGAAAAACTGGACCATCAGGAAGATAAAAAATGCGCCACCAAAGAACCATGGCAAAATCAGTGCTGTTCTTGTATCAATTAAATTAAGTTTTTTCAAAATAATGTATTGGGGCACCACCATGACCTGAGGCGGGATCATCATGGTCATCATGACACAGCCAAACCACAATCCGGAAAACTTAAATTTTATTCTGGATAAAGCATAGGCGGCAAGCAAGGAAGTTAACACACATCCCCCGGTTCCTATTACTGTCACTGTCAGAGAGTTCATGAAAAATGTGGCAAATGTTACACCGCCCACACCGGCAAAACCGCTGCGGTAATTCTTTTGCCCATCCCATACTTTGGGTATAAGAGAATAGGTATCCAAAAACATGGTTTCATTGCTTTTAAAGGAACTGGCCAAAAGCCAGAGTAAAGGATAAATCATCAGAAAGCCAATAAGGCATGCTCCAATATGAAACCTTATAGAATTTATTTTTTTCTTTGTATGCATTCCCATAAATCAACCCTCCTCTGATTCGTAATATACCCAGTTCTTCTGTGTTTTGAAGAGAATAGCTGTAAAAACCGCTATGATTGCCACCAGAATCCAGGCTAATGCACAACTGTATCCCATGTCAAAGAAGGTAAATGCCCTGCGGTATAAATAAAGTACATATGACAGAGTACTGTCTAAAGGACCTCCGTCAGTAATGACGTAGCTTTCCGTAAACACCCGGAAACCGTTGATAATCTGTAAAATCAGGTTAAAGAAAATAGTAGGTGTCAGCATTGGAAGAGTGATTTTTAAAAATGTATAATGAGGCTTTGCCCCATCTACCATGGCAGACTCATAAAGTGTATAAGGTATCTGCTTTAAGGCCGACAAAAATATAAGCATGGAAGAACCGAATTGCCATACTCCCATCAAAATAATAACGCTCAGGGCAGTTTTGGGATTTCCCAGAAAAGACATGTTCTGCCCAATACCGAAAACAGATAACAGTGTCATCATAACGCCTTTATTTCCAAAAATCTGCTTCCAAACCACCGATACGGCAATGCTGCCGCCTATAATAGAAGGAACATAATATAAGGTCCGGTAAAGTCCCAGAAATTTATGTTTTTTATTCAGCAGCATGGCAACAAAAAGAGCGAAGGCCAGCCGCAAAGGCACCAGAATGAGTACATAGATAAATGTGACCTTTAAAGCCTGTACAAATGTTTCATCTTGTGTAAACGCACGCATATAGTTGGAAAAACCAATGATCCTGGGGGTGTTCAACAGATTGAAATCCGTAAAAGAGTAGTAGAATGAGATCACTGCCGGAACCAGCCACATACCGATAAACCCCAGAAGCCATGGCCCCAGCAGCAGATATCCCACCAGATTATCTATTGGTTTATATACGGTTTTTTTCTTTTTATTCTTCATTGTTTCTCCTCACTTAACATCAGAGAGGTCCCAATAACGTGACCTCTCTGATCGATCCTGATTAATTGCTTCTGGATAAAATTGCATCAGCATCTTTTCTGAACTTTGCTGCTGCCTCTTCGGGAGTGATCTGTCCATAAAAAGCACTGTATGCGGAATTTTTGAAAGCCTCATTGACTTCTGACATTCCTACCGGGTCCGGATCAGGCGTTTCTCCGCAAAATGCCAATGCATTTTCTACATTTTCAAACATTGCATTCTGCTGTTCCGTAAGTTTTCCGGAGTTAACCATATGATCCCGGATATCAGAAGACACTGGAGTTCCTCTTTCTGCCATAATAATATCATTTGCTTCTTCGGAATTTACGAACCAGTCAATGAACTCTGCGGCTTCTTTCTTTACCTTGGAAGTTTCTGCCACGGAAAAGAACATGCCGGGTTTCATCCACAAACCTTTGCTGTCTGAATCTGACTGCAGCGGAGGAGTAACCATCTTAATCTTATCATTGACACTGCTTACCTTTGACGCGTAGTTATTCCACTCAACCAGCATTGTCCCATCTCCTGTCACCACGGGACCCGCCTCCTGTCCCAGGGCCTGGATAGCTGCATACTCATCTGGATTGGGAACCACACCTGCCTTCATCTGGTCAACCCACATCTGGATAAAATCAGAATATATCTTATCGTCTGAGTAGCCAAGCGATTTCTTGTCTTCACTGAACAGGCTTTCTCCGTGCTGTCTTACCCAGTAATTGAAAAAGTTAGTATCATCTACAGGTCCGTTGGACAATCCATATTTTCCTGTTTTCTCTTTGATGGTTTTTGATATGGAAATAAAATCTTCCCATGTCCAACTGCTGTCCGGTTCAGATACTCCCGCTTCTGCCATCACCTCCGGATTATATCCCATGGAGAGATAAGAACTGGTCAGCACCAGGCCATTCATCTTATCACTGATTTTACCGGTATTTAAAAGATTTTCATCTATTTTAGAAATATCAATGGTTCCATCATCAATGAACTGCTGCAAATCTGCCAGTGAGTTGTTTTTTGCATATGTGGTAATATACAGGTAATCCATCTGAACCAGATCAGGCATGGAACCTGATGCAGCCTGAGTTGCCAGTTTGTCAAAATATCCATCCCAGCCGGAAGGAATTGCCTCAAATTTTATATTTGGGTGGGACTCCGTATAAAGATCCAGGAGTTTCTGGGTGTAATCGTGCCGTCCCTGTCCTCCCCACCAGGTGATTTTAATGGTGACCGGCTCTCCCCCTGTGCTTTCCGTACCGGCAGCCTCCGTACTTCCTGCTGCAGTGGTTTCTTTATTACCGGAACTGCAGCCAACCACTGAAAATGCCATCGCAACCGTCAATCCCAAAGCCGCAAGCCTCTTTAACGTTTTTCTCATCATAACACCTCTCCTTTTTTGTTTTCTTGATTTCTTCTGACAGTTATATTATAAAGATTTTATACGGGAAACTGAATGGAATTATCAGACTATGTCTTGGTAAAAATCCGACTAAAAACTGTGGTGAACTATAAAAAGAAAGATGCAGAACATACTTATTCCGCATCCTCTCCTCTATTCTTTTTTATATATCTGCGATACTCTGACAGTACCATGCCCGTATGCTTTTTAAATACCTTTGTAAGATATTGTCCGTCAGATGGATAACCGGTCTGTTCTGCCAATTGAGACACTCTCATATCAGGCTGGAAAGCCAGAATCCTTTGGACCAGGCAAATACGGATTCTTACGAGAAAAGCAGAAAAACGTTGATTCATGTTCTTAGCAAAAAATCTGCCTAAATAATCCTCGTTCATAAATAACACATGCTGAGCCATATATTGAAGGTTTAAGTCCGGATTCTTAATATTGCGGTATATCATATATAAGATTTTTTTCATTCTTTTCCCGTCTTTTGTGTCCGGAAATGCAAAATTCATATGGAATGCACACTGTTCAATCACCTGCTCCAGCAGTTCCCACACATGGCTGCTGCCTTTTAGTTCTTTTTCCTCTCCAAACAGAACTTTTAAAACAAAGCTGTATACTTCTGCCATTCGTTCCAATGGAATTTCCTGAATTTCCATTTTTATAAAAGAACAATAGATTTCAAACATCAGCTCTTCTATATTCTTTGCATTCTGAATCCTGGTGTAGTCCACTGTCATAAAAGAGCCTTCCGGTTCTCCCTCATACATTTCATATCTGAAAAATTCCCGCTTTTCCTCCAGACTGCCAAAATCAAACAGCTCCTGAATCTGGCAATACAGCTGGAAACATTCCTGAAGCCGTCCCCCTTTGCTGACAGCAGAGCAAAGTCTGATTTTTTTATATTTGTAATATTCATTATGGACTTTCGCGATCAGAGGCTTAAGCTGTTCTGCAAGCCTTCCGGGAAGAAGATAAACAATCTCCTTTTTCAATCCTGCGCTCATATAGACCTGATCTTCTCCTATGAGCTCTGTTAAAATATTAGTCAATGCAAAACGGTCCAACTGATCATACTCATTAGGCGTCCGGACGGATAAAAGAATAAAATCATCGGCAAGATCTTCTGTAAAATTTGCAAGGAGAATTTTATCTGAAACGGAAAGCTCTTTTTTTGTTATTAATTCAAAAAGAATCCGCTCCTTAATATGAGGAACCATACGCTGGATGCTGCTTTGATATTCCCGTTCAGATTTCAGCTTCTCTTCTCTGATCAAAAGTTCCTTCTTTACATTCAAAAGTACTTCCACGATTTTATCCACATCGCAGGGCTTTAATATGTAATGACGTATTTCCAATTCCATGGCCTTGCTGGTATATTCATATTCCCCGTAACCGGACAGGACTACAAAGAATATGTCCGGATATAAATCACGGACCTTTCTAATGAGTTCAATTCCATCCATAACCGGCATTTTAATATCAGTAATCACGATATCAGGCTGATGGGTCCGTATCTTTTCCAGGGCCTCAATCCCATTCCAGGCCATATCTGCCAATTCCATCCCAACCTTGCCCCATGGGATGGTTTCTGCCATAGCCTCTCTCTCCATCTCCTCATCATCTACAAGCAGTACCTTATACATTCTTTTTATCAGCCTCTACTTTCGGAATTCTAATGGTTATAATTGTTCCTTTTTCCGGAACACTCCATATCTGAAACTCTGTTTCCTGGTCGAATGCCATTTTCAGGCGTTCATAAATATTTTTCAATCCAATCCCATGGCCCTGAGGCTGTACAGCAAAAGTGCTTACCGCCTCAAGTTCTGTTGCTGTCATTCCCGGACCGTCATCGGAAACCTGTATCAGTATCCGTTCTTTTTCTTCTCTTATGGAGACAGATATGGTGCAGGGTGTCAGCATCTTTTCCACTCCATGATAAATCGCATTTTCCACAAGAGGCTGTATGGTCATGTGAGGAATCAGATATGACCCGGAAATCTGGGAATCCACATGAAATACAGCACGTTTCCGGTAGCGGAATTCCTGAATGGTTATGTATCGTCTTAATATTTCCGTCTCTTCTTCCAGCGTAAAGAACTGCTCCTTGCTCAACGCTGAGCGCAGAATCACACCCAAGGCCACCGTCATTTGGGCTGCTTCATCATTCTTTTTTGCCCGTATCATCCAACTGATGCTGTTTAAGGTATTATAAAGAAAATGAGGGTTGATCTGTGCCTGAAGCATCTTATATTTGGTATCCTTAATAAGAATCTGTTTTTCATAATTTTCATGAATCAGATTATCAATCTTATCCAGCATAACCTGAAACTCCTGGGTCAAAAGGCCTATCTCATCAGCACGGTCACTGGTTTCCAGAAAGTTTTTGGCTCCGCTGAAATCTCCCAATTCCACAATTTCCATACTTTTCGTAAGATTCTCAAGGGGTTTTGTAACCATATGAGCCATTTTCTTTAAAATCAGAGCAGAGGCTAAAAACAGTGCCATAAATCCTCCGAACATCAAATACCTTAAATTCTGATTCTGCCCGTAAATCTCAGTGTATGGGAACGTATTTACATATGTCCAGCCGGTTTTCGACGATTTCAAATAGCACATAAAGTACCGCTGCCCCTGTTTCTTGATAATCTGATATCCTTTCTCTCCCTCTAATACGGAGATGCTTTCCATCATATTTTCCTGGTTCTCATAAATAACCCCATTGGCTGAGAATACACAAAGGGCAGAACTTTCTGCCTCCAGATCATCAATATTTCTCTCAATCATTCCCGCCACATTGCTGGTAATCAGCAGGCTTCCCAGATATTCCAGACTGGAATCAATGTGTTTGCGAATGTCCCGCCCGGTCAAAAGGTAGGGGTATTCTTCCGTAGGTTCCTGCACCACATAGGCGCCCTTGGCCTCATGAATGCGTTCCATCATTGATTGATAAAGCTTTTCATCAATGGTCCCGGTGGCTGTACCCACCAAAAACTGTGTGCTCTCTTCATCTGTATATAAAATATTAGATATGATATTGGAATTAGCCAGATCATTGACCATGATCATCCTCAGCTGGTAAGTCTCATAAGAATATTCCGCAGTGAAATGTTTTAAGCTGCGGATTTTTGCAAGCTGCTCCTGTATTTTTGTATCAATTGCAATATAGTAAGAGAGGTTTTCCACCTCATCTAAGCTTCTGTTAACCTGTTGGGTAAAGTAGTCCAGCTCCTGCAGGGATTTTTCATACAGCTTTCCGTCATAAATATTAAAGCTGTACTGCAAGGCCGTTATACTTAAGAGACAGCAGATTCCCAGCATGACGACATAAACAACGATCATCTTTTTTGCCAATTTTAAATCACAATATTTCCTATACCAATAACCACGTTTTATTCTCATGCTGGTCCATATCCTCCAAAGGTATATCCCATTTTACCATAATAAAGCCAGTTTTTACAGACTGGCTTTATTTCTTAAATAAAAGAACCCTTACTACATATTTGTTTTTCTTTCATCGCAAGGTACAGTTCTTCATCTGTCAGATGGTTTTCCTCATTCAGCAAAAGAAGAATCTTTCTGTCTTTCTCCGGATAAATCACCAGTCTCTGCCACTGGTAGAAATAAGGTCCGTCCCCTAAGTTTCTCACATATCCCATAAGCTGCCTCAGAAGGTATGCCGTCTCCTTAATATCTGTTTGGCAGTCATTGTCATAAAAACCGGTCCATTTATCATGACAACAGTTTTTCATAGCTTCGTCAGCTTCTGAAAACCGGTCGGCTGCCTGTCCCAGTTCATAAAAAGCATTCAGATAATCTTCTTTTGCATACGCATCGTATCCTTGGGCAAAGTGAATGACTCCCTCCAGACACCGTGTATGAATCTTAACCTGAAGCAAAAGGGAGTCTTCCCACAGCCTTCCTGCTTTCTCCCTTATCCTGCTGCAGGATTCCAAAAGCTTTTGAAAACCCGGATACCCTTTCCCGCATTTTTCCTGATACCACCGCATCTGCTGAAAGTAATGTTCTGACGGTATGCACCAGTTTAACTCCTCACTGGATTTTCTCCCTCCATCTTTCCTCCAGCCATGAATCAAAACCCTTGTCACATAATTATAAAACTGTTCTCCGGCATGTTCATCCTCTCTTATTCCATAGGGAATCGCAGCGTCAAAATACTCCCGAAAACAACGTTTCATCGCTTCCAGTAACAATGGGTCCTGCTGCTTTCCGGGATTTTCCGCCATATAATAAGCTTTTATATACCGTTCCAAATGATCATCTGCATGTTCCATACCGCCATTCCAAAGGGAAGAAATAAAATCCAAAGGATATACATGAGGCTTTATATTGGAACAGTTGATCAGCCACATATTTTTTATTCCGCAGTTGTAAGCATGGTTCAATTCCTTTTCTATAAATTCCATGGAATTAGGGATCATGGTAAGTACATTGGCAGCCTGCAGATCATAAAAGGAAACGTGATAATAAACGCCGTGGTTCTGATCCCTGAGATTTTCCCCCGGAAGAGCGGGCACTCTGGGATTGTGATTTCCCTGTCTTCTGGATACCATTTTTCCGTATCCGTTATCAGCCCAAATCATAATCACATCATCCGGCAAGATTAAAAAGCCCTGCTGGTACAATTCCATGGTTTCTCCATACAAGTTGGTACAAAATACCGGTTCCTTTACATATTCCCTTACCAGATCTGCCTGCTCCTGCATAATGCTGCTGATCAGATTTCCCCTTTTTTCGGGAGTATCATATAAAGGGTCCTGCTCCCAAAAAGGAGTGTCACCCTGGCCCCGGAATCCCAGATTCCAGATAACCTTCTCGTCTTTCTGCCTTTTAACCCCCTCTTTCCAAAGGCGGCGGAACAAGTCGGGGTGTTCTTTAAAGGAGGGATTTTTATCCGGATAGGCCCGCAAAAACATCTCTGCTCCCAAAGGTTCTGCATGGTGATGGGTAATCCAAAGCCCCATGGCCGATGCCAGACCTGCATATTCCTTTGAATTCCTGTCCGTCCCCGGAATTACGACATTTCCTCCGCAGCGCAGAAGCGATTCAAAGGCCATCTCCCACGGATATCCCTTATCCCTGCCCCCATTCCAGTGGCTGATCAGAACTTCATCATTAATAAACCATCCTCTGAATTCCACTTTTTTAGGAACTGAGTGATATTGGGAAACCGGAATAATTACTTCCTCTTTCTTTACAAATTCCTGGTCGTTCCAGAACCAGAATGGGAGAATTCCCAGATAATGCTCACTGATATGAAAAAGGGCATAAATAAAGCCTAAATCATCCGCCGCTTCAATGACGATTTCTTCCCGGTTTTTTACGCTGATTATAAATTCCTCTTTTCCTGACCGGATTTTATTGAAAGTAATTTTTCCCGGACCGGTTTTCCTTTTCTCCTGAAGCGGTTTTAGAACCATATCCACATCCCGGTAAAAACGGTTTATGCCAAGATTTACAGGTTCGCTTTTATAGTCTGTATGTATTGTAACGCCATGATTTAATATAAATCCTTCCATCATAAGTCTGTTCCTTTCTGGTAAATGCCTATTATTCCTCAATTCTATATAAATTTAAAGAATAATTAAATGTAATTTTCCTGCATTAAGGAGGTAAAAAACCGACTTTTTAGCCTTCTATTGCTCTTTCTCACTATAAACCCTTTCAATTTTCTATTATGGCACAAAATATGAATTTACGTTAAAGCGTCGAAGTTTAACGTGTAAAAGCGTTGACAAGTCACCTTTCATCTATTACAATGAGGATTATATATTTTCAAAAGAGAGGAAAAAAACACATGATCATTATTATGAAACCTAACGCTTCCAATGAAGCTGTTGGTAAAATAAAGAATTTAATCGAATCAAATGGCCTTCAGGTTCATTTATCAGAAGGAACAGAGGTGACCATTGTAGGCGTGGTCGGCGACAAGACAAAGCTTCAGGGCGCAAACATTGAGCTGATGGACGGTGTTGACAAAATTGTTGCGGTTACAGAATCCTACAAGCTGGTAAATAAAAAATTCCATCCCGATGACACTGCCATCACCATCGGAAATGCCAAAATCGGCCCCGGACACTTGACCATGATGGCCGGCCCATGTGCCATCGAAAACCACGACATGCTTATGGAAACCGCCTTTGCCGTAAAGAAAGCCGGAGCCCAGTTCCTTCGCGGCGGCGCTTACAAACCAAGAACTTCTCCTTACGCATTCCAGGGGCTGGAGGAAGAAGGCTTAAAATTCATGCAGGAAGCCAGAGAAGCCACAGGCCTTAACATTGTATGTGAGGTCACCAGTTTAAAGGCTCTTGAAACAGCCGTTAAATACGTGGACATGATCCAGATCGGCGCACGCAACATGCAGAACTTTGAACTTTTAAAGGAAACCGGAAAAGCAGGCGTTCCTGTTCTCTTAAAGAGAGGTCTTTCCGCTACCATCGACGAATGGCTCAATTCAGCCGAATACATCGCCTCTGAGGGCAATACCAACATCGTTCTCTGTGAACGGGGTATCCGCACATACGAAACAGCCACCAGAAATACATTGGATATCAGCGCAGTTCCGGTCATCCGCGCCAAGAGCCATCTTCCGGTCATCATTGATCCAAGCCACGCAACTGGAGTAAGAGCTTATATTGAACCCATTTCCAAGGCAGCCATAGCAGTAGGCGCTGACGGACTGATCGTGGAAGTTCACCCCTGCCCTTCCTGCGCCTTGTCTGACGGTCCCCAGTCCCTGACCTTTGAGCAGTTTGACAGTCTGGTGGAAGAATTAAAGCCTTATGCCAAGCTTGCAGGGAGGACGCTGGATGAATGATAAGGTGAATTTGCCCCCAGGGCAAAGAGAGGCCCCCTTGGGGGATGCCGTAATTGCCTTTATCGGGCTTGGTCTCATTGGCGGCTCCATTGCCAGAGGGATCAAGCGGGAAAAACCGAACACAAAAATCATGGCATACATGCGGAGCCGTTCCAGACTCTTAAAGGCCCAGGAAGACGGAATTGTGGATGTGATTCTGGACGGAATCGGGGAAGAACTGCGGGAATGCGACCTGATCTTTCTCTGCACTCCTGTGGAATATAACGCAAAGTATCTTTCTGATATAAAAACCTTTTTAAAGCCGGGTGCCATCATTACAGATGTGGGCAGTACCAAAACCGATATTCATGAGGAAGTCATCCGTCTCGATATGGAAAGCTGCTTTGTAGGCGGCCACCCCATGGCCGGGTCGGAAAAGACAGGATATGAGAATTCCACAGACCATCTGCTGGAAAATGCCTACTACATCATCACTCCTACCTCCTCTTCCACTGAGGATCAGGTGGAGCGGCTGGTCCATATTGCCAAAATAATCGGTTCTCTTCCCCTTGTTCTGGATTACCATGAACACGACTTTGTCACCGCTGCAATCAGCCACCTTCCCCACATCGTGGCTTCCAGCCTTGTCAATCTGGTAAAGGATTCGGACAATGAACAGGGACTGATGAAACGGCTGGCAGCAGGAGGCTTTAAGGACATTACAAGAATCGCCTCTTCCTCACCGGAAATGTGGGAGCAGATCTGCATGACCAACAGCAGTAATCTGGCCGTGATCCTGGACCGGTACATTACATCTTTAAGCCAGGTTCTGGCTGAGTTAAAGAAAAAGGACAACAAATACATTTACCGGCTCTTTGAAACCTCCAGAGATTACCGGGACTCTTTTTCGGAAAAGGTGGCAGGCCCCATTGCACCGGATTATTCTTTCACTGTGGATATGGCTGACGAGGTCGGCGCCATTTCCACTTTGGCCGTCATTCTGGCTGCAAAGGGAATCAGCATTAAAAACATAGGCATTAACCATAACCGGGAACATGGGGAAGGCACCCTGCGGATTGCATTTTACGACAGGGATACCATGGACAGGGCGTGGGAAGTGCTGGAGCGGTATCATTACGATTTAATTTCAACTTAAGAGAGGAACCTTATGAAATTCACAAAATCCTCCCCGTTAAAGGGTGAGATAACCATACCCGGCGACAAGTCCGTCTCCCACCGCAGCGTGATGTTTGGTGCCATTGCAAAGGGAACTACAGAAATCAGCCATTTCCTTCAGGGAGCTGACTGCCTTTCCACCATCTCCTGCTTTCAGAAAATGGGGATTCAGATTGAAAATAACAACGACACCGTCATTGTCCACGGCAAAGGGCTTCGGGGATTGAAAAAACCGGAAACCATTCTGGATTGCGGAAACAGCGGAACCACTACCCGCTTGATTTCCGGCCTTTTAGCTGCCCAGGACTTTGACGTGACCTTAACCGGGGACGAATCCATTCAGAAACGTCCCATGAAGCGTATTATGGAGCCCTTATCCATGATGGGAGCCGATATAAGAAGCTTAAAAGACAATGGCTGCGCTCCTCTTTCCATAACAGGAAAAAAGCTTCACAGCATCCACTACACCAGCCCGGTGGCCTCGGCTCAGGTTAAATCCTGTATTCTCTTAGCGGGATTGTATGCAGAAGGGGAAACAAAGGTGACGGAGCCTTACGTGTCCAGAAACCACTCTGAAATCATGCTGAAATACTTCGGAGCCAATGTAAGAACAGAAGGAACCACTGCCTGCATCACTCCTGCCCAGGAGCTTTACGGAAATAAGATTGTGGTTCCGGGGGATATTTCCTCTGCAGCTTTCTTTATTGCAGCGGGACTTATGGTTCCGGGCTCAGAAATATTGGTGAAAAACGTAGGCATCAACCCTACCCGAGACGGAATCATCCACGTGTGCAGGGATATGGGGGCTGATATTACCTTATTAGAGGTGAATACAGATTCAGGAGAGCCTACTGCCGACATTCTGGTGAAATCCGGTCCTCTCCACGGTGTTACCATCGGCGGAGCCATTATTCCCACCTTGATTGACGAACTTCCTATGATTGCCGCCATGGCCTGCTTTGCAGAAGGGGAAACAGTGATTAAGGATGCAGCGGAATTAAAGGTAAAGGAATCCAACCGCATTGATATTATGGTACGGAACTTATCCGCCATGGGAGCCGATGTTGTGGAAACAGAGGATGGCATGATCATTAAGGGCGGAAAGCCTCTTCATGGGGCTGTCATTGACAGCAAGCTGGACCACAGGATCGCCATGACATTTGCAGTGACTGGATTGTGTGCAGAAGGGGAAACGGAAATTCTGGGTGCAGAATGCGTCAATGTTTCTTATCCGGGATTTTATGAGGATTTGAAAAAGTTGAGTCTATAATTGAGAAAAGAAACAAAAAAGAAACTGCACTCTAACAGCAGAACACAGAACTGTGTTTAACAATTAGGGTGCAGTTTCTATTTTGTTGTTCTACATCTCAATAACCGGTATATTTAACAGCTTACAGACCTCTGTCATGGAATCCGCCACATCATCCCATACAATGCTGTAATGGTGAGGGATTCCTTCTTCCATAATACGCTCCACTATTTTTCTAACAGGCTGGTCAACTTTAATGTTAGCCATAACCCCCTTTGTGTAGCGGTCCTTATCAATTGCTGTCCCCCTTAAAAGGAACAACTTATAAGAATCGTCAATATTACAAAATCTTGCTATGGTCACTTTTCCTTCTTTCAGTGCTCCGTAAAATGCCGTTCCCTGTCCTGCCAGAGGGTGGTTATTGATCGTATATTCATGCTTGGTGTTTCTTAATGATGGTGCCGCATTTCCGCAATGCCAGAAAGTCATCACATTTTCTTCTTCGTCAATATTAATCATATCTGTAATAAAGGTTGGAAGTCCCGTAAGATAATTCTGCACGATCTGGGCCAGCTCCGCATCGATATCGCCTTCACATCCTATGCTCATACCTTCGTCTGCTAATCTGCCTAATACTGCACATGGTGTCGTATGCAGACTTCCCATCTCCGGCCAGCATTTGATCGTGGCAAAATCATAGGACTGTCTCTCCATAAGCTCTTTTAATGCCAGATATAATTTAGAATGATTCTCCAAATGTCCCTCCGGAAGCTTACTTACATCGTATTCACCTTCCACCTTTTTCATATCTGCTTCATACGCTTCCTTGGGCATACGGTCCATCTCATCAAATACTGCTTTTAAATCTGTCTCTTCCATTCTGATTCCAAAGGTTCTTCGGATTAGGCTTTCGCTGAAGCTGGAATTATAAAAAGCCGTAGGACGATAGCCAAACAATCCCAATACAGTGCCTTTTAACTTCTTTAATACGCTATAGGCTGTTATCAGATTTATAACCTTTGAGGCAGTGGCCGCTTCTTCCTTATCACCATAAATGGAATAGCATTTGGAGCCCAGTTTTTTCAGTGACGCAGAATTCATGGTGACTGCCACCAAAGCATTGGCATACAATCTGTCATTTTTATCAAAGGCAGGCTCATGGGGCGCCCAAAGAATAATCGGTACCTCCAGATTTTCTGCAAGACAGGTTGGTATATCGTCTCCGGTAAATGCTCCGTAAACCATAACAATAATATCCACTGCTTCTGCTTTAAATTGCTGTGAAATCTCATCGACTGCTTTCGGTGAATCCCCCAAAGCTTTTGCCTTAATGAGATTTACGCCGGGCAAATGTTCCTCCAGCCATTCCCCGTATTCTTTCATTCTCTTTTCCGGAAGCTCTCTGGGCCATCTGCCTGAAAGTGTTGTTATAAATCCTACATTGAGTTGTTTCTTCATAGGGGTCCCTCTTTTCCATTTACAAATCTATTTTTATGTAGTTATTGATCAAAAGCCTTTCCTTCTGATCCTGCTAAACGGATAATAGCCTTTACATCTTCCGTTAATTTATCATTGGCATATTGGGATAGTTTCCAGGAGTGCCCCTGGTGATCCAGATTTTTGAGTCCATCCGCATAATGTTCAACATATCTATACCGTATTTCTGTGCCGAAATTAATTTTAGCTACTCCCATTTTGATTGCTTCTTTTATAATACTCTCAGACATACCGGTGCATCCGTGAAGTACGAGAGGTATATCTGTGAACTCCCTTACAGCTTTCAAAATATCCAGTTTAATATCCGGTTTGCCCTTATAATAGCCATGGGCGTTTCCAATTCCAATTGCCAAGGTGTCAGGCCGGCATAAAGAGAGATACCTTCTTACTTCTTCGGGATCAGCCACATTTTTATTTTCCACTGCATTTCCTTCGCCGTCCAATCGGGCAAGTTCTCCAATCTCGGCTTCAACCATAACACCGTATTTTCTGGCTTCTGCAATAACCTGATTCGTAAGCTCCACATTTTCCTCGATGGGTTTTGTGGAACCGTCAATCATAATGGAGGTAAAACCCAGCTCCAGTGCTTCTTTGCATATTTCATAGCTGTCTCCATGATCCAGATGAATGGATACAGGCACCGATACTCTGTTGGCACACCATTTCGCCACCTCAACAAACCAGTCATTTCCCGAATATGCACCGGTAGATACGTAATGGGCTAATATAATAGGGGATTTCAGTTCTTCTGCCGCCCGGCAAATGGCCCATATAATATCGTAATTTCCACCTTGTGTATTAATTGCGGGAATAGCATATCCATTCCGGCTTGCATACTCCAGATTTTCTTTATTTGTTACTAACATCTCTTTGTCCTTCTTTCCTATTCAATATTCTGCCCCATCTTACTCATCCTTTTACTGCTCCTTGTACTAACCCCTTTACAAGATGCTTTTGAAAGAAAAAGAATAGAAGTAACATTGGAATAATGCCAATCACTGAAATAGTATTAACGAGCGACCAGTCGTAAGATAATTCTCCTAAATAACGCACGGAAACACCTGCCGAAAGAGTCCGGAGTGAATCGGTCTGGATCAGTGTGGTTGCATGCAGGTAATCATCCCAGGTCATTAATAAGGAATAAATGCCAACGGCAACAATACCCGGCTTGATCAGCGGTATGATAACGGAATACAGGATTTTAAGCCTGCCGGCTCCGTCAATAAAAGCGGCCTCTTCCAATACTCTGGGTATGCTGTCAAAAAAGCTGGCCATCAGCATGGTGGTAAACGGGATCATTGCCGCCGTTAATGCCAAGATCAATCCCTGTCTCGTATTTATTAAGTGCATACTTCCCATAAGCCCATACAGAGAAATCATACGGCTTACCACCGGAAACATCTGTGCCGAAGTAAAAGCGGCTATGATCCACTTATTCCATTTAAAATGAAACCTTGATAAAGCATATCCGGATATAATTGCCATACATGTGGTTAATACGGCGCAGGAACCTGATACAATAAAATTATTGATGTAATAGCGGAAGAAATATTGATCTTCTGTAAACAGCTTTATGTATGCAGCAGCTGTGGGAAGTTCCGGAAAAAACGTAGGAGGAAATTTATATGCCTCCATATTCTCTTTAAATGATGTCATTAAAACCCAATATAAGGGGAATAACAGAAATAATAAAATCAATGCAATGACTGTATAACGAATGACCGAAAACATGATCTGCTTCTTCTTCATATCTATTATCCCCTCCTATTCCATGTCAGTTTCTTTAAATACAGTATTGAATAATATGACTACCAAAATCATCAGCAGCATCCATATGGTTGTAACTGCAGCTCCTGATCCAAGATTGTTGGATACAAATGCTTCCCTGTAGCTTAAAATTGCCAATGTGCTGGTTGAATTATCAGGACCTCCGCCTGTCATCGTCCAGATCAGAGGAAACTGCTTAAAGTTTTCTATAATTGACATTGATGTTGTAACTTTGATGATACTTTTCATATATGGGATTGTAATGTGAAAAAAGCGGTTTACGGAATTGGCCCCGTCTACGGTAGCTGCTTCCAGGGTTTCTTCCGGCACATTGGCAAGTCCTGATACCAGCAGCAATGCCGTAAGAGGAATCTGCTTCCATAAAGCGGCAATTGCGATTCCCAAAAGAGCTGTTGCCGGATTATTTAACATTGCAAAGTCTGTTATCCTGCCAAAGCTGAATATTTTCACCACATATTTCAACAGCCCATACTGAGGCTGATATATCCACATCCATATGAGACCGGATATAATGGTCGGTACAATCCAGGGTGCCATCATAATACTTCTGATAAACCTGGCTCCTCTTAAATTGGAATTTAACACTAAGGCCATTGCCATGCCAAGAATAAACTGGGCCAGTACCACCCCGCCCACAAATATAAATGTAGTTTCTATTGATGATAAAAGTTTGGTGTTGGAAAAGAGCTTCAGGTAGTTGGCAAACTCATTCCATTTTCCCGGCGTTCCGGCAATAATATTTTTAATTCTGTAATCCTGAAAGCTTCTTACCACCGAGTCCAAAACCGGGACTAAAATAAACATAACTGTAACTATGATAGACGGAGTCAGTAATGCCAGGGCAAACAGCCTATCTTTTGTGATTCTTTTCATGAATGGTGCACCTTTTGTTTTACGTGAGTCAAATGATATTGACTTATTCTGCATGATAGGCTCCCCTTTCTGTTTTTATCACATTCTTCATTTTCTCTTCTCCAATAAATCTGAAAGCATTCCTTGAAGTATAATCCAAAGCCGGTCATTGATTTAGTTTGGCAGAGGATTTTGTTCCTCTGCCAAATAATAGTTCCTAGTTGCTTAATATACCTTCTGCTGCTGTTTTAAAATCACTGATCGCCTGGTCTACATCTTTATCATTAACCGTAACTGCCTGTGCCAATGCAGCTAATTCAAGATTGAAATCATTGATAGCAGGAACATTGGTTGCACTTCTTGCTGTATCCAGAGATTTAATAGCGCCTGCCAAAACAGGGGACTCAGTAATTCCAGGAATTTCGCTTAATGCCATCATGGAAGGATATCCAGGAGCAACATTCTGCAAATATGGAATCAGAACATCTTCAGTGAGTAAGTACTGGATGAATAATTTGGTCGCTTCTACCTGAGCTTCCCCGTTATTACCCATC
Source organism: Lacrimispora sp. (assembly GCF_036758025.1). Classification (GTDB taxonomy): domain Bacteria; phylum Bacillota; class Clostridia; order Lachnospirales; family Lachnospiraceae; genus Lacrimispora. The sequence continues at coordinate 40,281 of NZ_DAIOXM010000021.1, forward strand.
ATAAGAGTATGGGCCTGGATTAAGCTTTCACCTGCTCCCTGTCCGCCGGCTAAAGGAGCTGCGGATGCCACAAAATCGATGGCATCAGGATTAATGCTGCGAACACCGTTAAATCCCCAGGACTGGTCATAATACATTGCAAGCTGGCCTAATGCGAATAAGTTTCTCAAGTCTTTTAATTTACTTACCTGAGGATTATAGCCCTTATCATCTATTTCCTTTAAAAATTCAAAGGTCTGCTTAAATCCGGGATTGTCAATGTCTAACTGTCCATCATCCGTTAATGTATAACCGTCAAATCCATATATTAAAGAAGTAAGACATGATCCGGATACAGCTACGGATGCGGTTGTCATTCCAAAAGGATATACGGCATTGCCGTCTGCAGTTTTTAATTCAGCTAATTTAGGTGCAATCTCCATCATTTCGTCTATTGTAGTAGGAGGGCTCTCTGGATCTAAACCAGCCTGTTCAAATAAATCCTTGTTATACAGCATAATGAAAGGAGATGCGTACATCGGTATTCCGTGAGGAACTCCATCAATCTTCATGGCATCCATCATGGATGGATATATTTGTGATAAATACTCCGCAGGAAATGCCTCTGTAACAGGCATTAAAATTCCTGCATCTGCTAAGGTTGAAATCCAGGAAGCTTCACCGAAAACCAGATCTACCTTTTCTCCGCCTCCAACCCAGGTTACAACCTGAGTTAACATCTGACCATACTCAGCAGTCATGAACTCAACGGTAATATCAGGATATTTTTCTTCAAAACCTTTTTTGGCGTCATTCCAGAACTTATCATAGCCAGCTTCCAATACCCCATAATTTGCAAACTTAATTGTAACCGGTTCTTTAAACTCATAGTTCTCACTTGTTTTGGTGGTTTCCTCTTGAGCTGCCTGTGTTGTGGCATCTGTTGGTGCTGTATCTTTTTTTGTTTCTTCTTTTGTGGAACCCCCACATGCTCCCAAAGATACTGTTAATACAAAGGTTAACAACAGTGCCAATACTTTTTTCATTTTACCCATTCTTGTCTTCTCCTTTTAAAAATTTTTATTAAGCTCCCTATACCCCCATTCAAGCTCCCAGTACCTTCTCTGAACCAAAAGAATGAACGTTTTTATAAGGTTAACTTTCATTTAAAACGGTAAAACATCAATGAAAAGAATCTCTTGGAAATAAGGTTGTATTAAGACCGGGAAACCTTGATATATTCCGGTGGGAATTGATTTTTTCTCCGGCTGATGGTTTATTTCCCTCTACCAGATGAGGAGATGTTTTTTTCATGTTCTCTACCATGTTCCCCTTAAGCTTTTCCTTAATTGAGTCGTATTCCGGCAGAGCTGCCAGATTATGCTGCTCTAATGGGTCATGTTTCAAATCAAATAATAATTCCTCTCCTCCATACCAGGTCCACATATATTTAAATTGTTTATCCATGAAAACAAAATATTTATCTTCGCAATTTCCATAAAAGTCTTTTTCGTTTTCATCTTCTATATAACGAAGCAAATCATTTCCGTCTAAGCCCTCAGGAAAACTGATTCCGCAAATAGATAATATGGTAGGCATAATATCTGCCAGAGTCGTTATTTTATCGCACTGCAGTCCCGCATATCTGATGTCAGAGCTTCCAAATTCAGCAGGCGGTTTAATTAACAGAGGAATGTGGGAAGAACCTTCTAAAAAGTTGGTTTTTGCGCACATATTATGATCTCCCAATAAATCTCCATGGTCTGAAGTGAATATGATCCAGGTATTTTCCAATAGATTTAATTCACGCATTCTTGCAAACAACAAGCCTAAGTTATAATCAATCTGGGAAATGCATGCGTAATATGCTCTCTTAATCTGTCTTTTTTGAGCTTTTGACATACGCCATATGTTATTCAATTGAAAAGTCGGTTTATAAAATCCCAGGGGTGCCGTATCCATATCAGCGGACCAATCTCCCATAACAGGGTCCGGCATTTCAATTCCGTTGTAAATCTCCCAAAAAGATAAATTAGGATCAAGAGGAGAATGGGGCTTTGTGAAACTGGTCCATAGAAAGAAAGGTCTGGTAGGATCTCTGTTTTCTATAAAATCAATGGATTTATCGACCGTCCAATGGGTTAATGAGTCTGCTTCATTTCCGGTATTGATAAAGGGTTCCACTTCATTTTCACCGATTCCATGGTACCGGGTGGAATATTTCCCATATTTTCTCATCTCATTAAAATAATCCATGGGTAAATCCGCATGTTCGATCCCGTAAGTGGCTCTCATAGGAAAAAAATGCAATTTCCCTTCAGCTCTTGTCTGGTATCCGTTTTCCGTCAGTAATTTAGGAAATGTCACATGATCCCGCATAGGTAAACAATCATTACTGTTTCCTGTCAACCCGTGTGTATAAGCCTCCTTGCCGGTCATAATGGTAGCCCTTGCAGGCATGCATACAGGACATGCAGAATAGCATCTGTTAAAGGTTATCCCCTCATCCACCAGCCAGTTAAGATGAGGAGTAAATATTTCTTTATTGCCTAAAGCATGAATGGTGTCAAATCTTTGCTGGTCCGTGGTAATAAGCAATATATTGGGTCTTTCCATGTTTTTCTCCTTTTGATTATGAGCGCCCGTCAATTCCTATGAACTGTTTTTGATTTTCCATGTGTTCCATCATCTCAATTATGTCAACACGTGTGTACATCGTAATGAAAATCCTGTTGTATCATCAACAGGCTTCAATCATATTTATCTTACGTACTCTCTCTTAAAATAAGATTCGTTTTAAAAGATGCTTTTAAATCTCCTTCTTTTCCATCAATAATCCTTTGGAGCATATCGATTGCCGCATGACTGATCTCTTCCTGCTGCATCTCCATGGTGGTTAATTTGGGGCTGCAAAATCTGCTGATTGAGGAATTGTCATATCCTATTACAGATATGTCTTCCGGAACTTTTAAATTCATTCGTTTCACTGCGGACATTGCCACGCAGGCCAGCATATCATTTCTTCCGAATATGCCGTCTACTTTCAGTCCATTCTGGATTCTTTTTATAATCTCTTCTTCCACTTGTTCCTCTGAATAACAGCCCGCTATAATCTGCTTCTCCGTAAATTCCAGTTTGCTTTCATGCATCTGGTCAACAAAGCCGCTAAGCCTTAAATCATCCATGGTGCTTTTCGTTCCTTTTGAACTGATTCTGTCTATATATAAAATATGCCTTCTGCCTTTTGCCGCCAGATGTTTCACACATTCCCTTGCACCACTGTATAGCCCTGAATTAATAATTCCTACATTCTTAGGTATATTATGATATCTCCGGTTCATGAAGAGGACTAACGGAATATTGGCATCGATGAATTGCTGTACATATTCATCGGGAAAACTGGTAGAACTTATGATAATGCCATCATATTGCCGGCTGATTACCTGGGAAACAAACTCCTGTGAATTCCTGTTGGCACACAAGGATATCAAATACCCATGGTTATAGGCAAACTTATCCATATTACTGACAATACGGCTGAAATATTCATTGGTTATCTGATCCGCAATAAAGATAATCTGATTGCTTTGCTTTCCTTTTAAAGTCCTTGCCACATTATTGGGGCGGTAATTCAACTCCCTGATGGCTGCCTCCACCCGTTCTCTTTTTTCTCTGCTCACATATCTGTTGTTATTAATCACATAAGATACGATAGTCTCGCTGACATTAGCATGTTTTGCAACATCAGCTCTTGTCACCCGCTTGTTATTGATCATTATGTGCAATCCCCCCTCGTATCAACACGTATGTATACTATATTTTTCATTATAACACGTTGTTGTCATTTGTCAATACATCATTATTATTGATAATAATTTTATTTTTTCACAATTTTTCTAAGACATTTTTGTGCATTATTATATTTCCATTTTAATCAATTCCAGATTATACGCCAACGGATCTTCCCCATTTACAACAATCTGTCTGCACTTTAACAGCTTTTGCCATTGATCATGTTTTGCCTTGCTTCTTGTATTCAGACCGCCGGTATCATAACCGGCTGCCCATTCCATAAATTCCAGGTGGTTTTGGTACATGTCTCCGCCAGCTTCAATGCGTGAACCAAAATATCGCTTTTCTCTTTCTTTTAACCGTTCCAGCCGGACCTCTCTATCTATGGCTATCCGGATTGCCAATGTAAAATAAGGAATCAGTTCATCTCCCCAATCTACAAGGGAGCCTGAAATAACAACCTGGCCTGATTGAAAGATGTCCCTCTTCATCAAGGAAAGCCGCTCTTCTATTTCTCTCTTCTTCGTATACTTGGGGTCTGTGGGAAGCCAGTAATAATCATCGGTATCCATAAACGTATATCCCATCTGCTCTGATATGTATTTACCTAAGGTAGATGTTCCTGAGCCTGATGCTCCGTATATGTGAATCACTTTTTTATCCATATTTTCCTCCCTGAAAATCCTCTTCTGCTGATTTGTAAGTCCCAGTCAATATCCACCGGGGCCTTGAAGTATGGTTATTAAAAAATTTTTTAAAAAGAAAAAATTTTGCTGGATTAAATTTGACTTTATGATAAAATGGAATGGCTGACAAATTTCACAATTGCCTGCATGATTTCGACAGAAATTTGGCCGCGAAACAATACCATAATATCATAGAATTCGATTTGGGGGAATCATTTTATGATTGGTAAAAATAATAAGAAAAAAGAATTTATTGAACAAGGAGAAGGGATTAAAACATGGAACCGAAGTTAGAGAAAAAATACGGACTTTTTACAGCCATTGCAATGGTTATCGGTATCGTTGTGGGCAGCGGCGTTTTCTTCAAGGCAGAAAAAATCCTCACTGCAACAGGCGGAAATTTAAAACTGGGAATTCTTGCATGGGTCATTGGCGGTGTTATTATGATTTCCTGCGCCTATACGTTTTCTGTTATGGCTACTAAATACCAATATGTTAACGGAATCGTGGATTACGCAGAGGCAGCCATGGGAAAGACCTATTCCTATTATGTGGGCTGGTTTATGGCAATGATCTATTATCCTACCATTACCTCTGTGCTGGCATGGGTTTCAGCCCGGTATACCTGCGTGATCTTTGGATTTCCCATTACAGGCGGGGAATGCATGACTATTGCCTGTCTTTACCTGATTTCCAGCTTTACCATAAATGCCTTATCTCCGGTTCTGGCCGGAAAGTTTCAGGTGAGCACCACCATTATCAAGCTGATTCCTCTCTTTTTAATGGCAATTGTAGGAACCTTTACCGGACTTAGAAGCGGAATGACGGTATACAATTTCACCCATTACGTGTCTCAAAGCAACTCCAACGGGCTGTTCACCGCCGTTGTTGCGGCATGCTTTGCTTATGAAGGCTGGATCATTGCCACCTGCATCAATGCGGAGTTAGAGAATGCAAAGAAAAACCTTCCTCTGGCTTTGATCGCAGGAACCTTTGTCACCATGTCCGCCTATATCCTCTATTACATCGGCTTAGCCGGAACCATTGAAAATGAGGTGATGATGGCCGGAGGCGAATCCGGCGCCAAGCTGGCTTTCCAGACGGTCTTTACATCAGCAGGCGGCTCATTGTTATTCGTATTTGTCATCATTTCATGCCTGGGAACCTTAAACGGGCTGATGCTTGGCTGTACCCGCGGAATTTATTCTCTTTCCGCAAGGGGTCTTGGCCCTGCTCCCAAGGTTTTTGTCCAGGTGGATCCGGTAACCAATATGCCTGTTAACTCCGCTATTTTAGGGTTATTTCTCTGCGGACTCTGGCTGTTTTACTTTTACGGGGCAAATTTGACCTCCGGCTGGTTTGGCTTTTTTAGCTTTGATTCCTCGGAGCTGCCTATTATCACCATATATGCCCTGTACATCCCTATTTTTATTATGTTCATGGTGAAAAGCAGGGAAATGAACTTTTTTAACCGGATATTTATGCCATGTCTGTCACTTGCAGGCAGCATATTTATGGTCGTTGCCGCCTGGTTCGCCCATGGAATGGCTGCAGTAGCTTATCTGGTTATATTTTCTGTTATTATGATCCTTGGAGCTCTGACTTTACGAAAGGCAAAATAACAGTTGACAAATCTTCTCAAACGTATTAATATACTTTTTAAATGAAATAAAAATAAACCGTTGAAAAAGAGTAGTAAGCTTTCCAGCAATATTTCAGAGAGCCGCCGTTGGTGAGAGTGCGGTATAGAGCAGATAGCTGAATGGACTTTTGAGGGTGGCCCTGAACTTTATCTTAGGGGCTGACGGAAACCACAACCGTTATTTGAGTGGCATATATGTCAGTATATGAAAAAGTGGGCTTTGACCAAGTCAATTTGAGTGGCACCGCGGATTGTATAATTCGTCTCAAGTACGTATTTTTTGCGTACTTGGGACTTTTTTATTTGCACCGGCCCCTTTGTCCTGTCAACGGAAACCATTTTAGGAGGAGAAAATTATGAAAAAATCAATGAAAACCCTGTTACTGGCAGTTCTTGCTGCTACCGCACTCTCCGGCTGTGCTTCCAGCCCGGCTCCGGAAAAAACCACAGAAGCTCCTGCTTCCCAGGCTGCTTCTGAAGCAGCAAGCTCAGAACAGAGCGCTGAGAGTAAAACAGAAACTGATGGAGCATCCTATACCGTAGGAATTGCCCAGTTCGCTGAGCATGGCTCTCTTGACAACTGCAGGGAAGGCTTTTTGCAGGGACTTGCAGAAGAAGGAATTGAAGAAGGAAAGAATTTAACCGTTCTGTTTGGAAATGCCCAGGCTGACGGAGGAACCGCAAGCCAGATCATCACTGAATTTACTTCTAAAAAAGCTGATCTGATCTGCGCCATTGCTACACCAATTGCCCAGGCCGCTTACGGTGCTACCAAAAACAGCGATCTTCCTGTTATCTTTACAGCAGTTACCGATCCAGTCGCAGCTGCACTGGCTAACGCAGACGGAACACCTGTTGGAGAGATCACCGGAACCAGTGATAAACTGCCTGTAGAAAAGCAGCTGGAAATGATCCGCACTCTCCTTCCTGATGCAAAGACCATCGGCATTCTTTACAGCACCAGTGAAGTAAACTCAGAAACAGCAATTAAAGAATATAAAGCAGCAGCTCCTGCTTACGGTTTTGAAATCGTAGAAGGCCCTGTTACTTCCGCAGCAGATATCCCGCTGGCTGCTGACAGCATCTTGGAAAAGGTTGACTGTTTAAACAACTTAACGGATAATACAGTAGTAAGCTCCCTTCCTGTTATCTTAGACAAAGCTGCAAAGAAAAACATTCCTGTATTCGGCAGCGAAGTGGAGCAGGTAAAGATCGGCTGTCTGGCTTCCATCGGACTGGATTATGTAGACTTAGGAAAGCAGACCGGAAAAATGGCAGCAAAAGTATTAAAGGGTGAAGCAAAGGCAAGCGAAATGAATTTTGAAGTAATCAAAGAGGCAGCTTTCTACGGAAATACAAAGGTAGCAGAAAACCTGGGAATCACATTACCAACAGAACTGACCGACTCTGCTGCTGAGATTTTCACTGATATTGCCCAGTAATCAACACATTTGGAGGAATTGCAATCATGTCAATCATACTCGGCGTTTTGGAAGAGGGCCTGATTTATGCCATTATGGCGTTGGGCGTATACATTACCTATAAGATTCTGGATTTTCCCGATCTTTCTGTGGATGGAACCTTTCCTTTGGGAGGCGCAGTTACTGTGACTTTGATCCTGGCTAACGTACACCCCACGGCAACGCTTTTTATCGCTTTTGCTATTGGGGCACTGGCCGGATGCATCACCGGTTTTATCCATGTAAAATTAAAGGTAAGGGATCTTCTGTCAGGTATCATTGTCATGACTGCACTCTACTCCGTTAACTTAAGGGTTGCCGGAAAAGCCAATGTTCCTATTTTTAACAGCAGCACAATTTTTGAAAACCCGCTTATTGACCGGATTTTTTCCGGGAACCTTGCAAATGTAAGTGCTGTGGTGATTTTAGCTGTCATCGTTTTGGTTGTAAAGTTTTTGCTGGATCAATATTTAAAGACCCGCTCCGGCTATCTGCTTCAGGCTGTGGGAGACAACGAAGCCCTTGTCACCTCACTTGCCAAAGACAAGGGCATGGTAAAGATCATCGGCCTTGCAATCGCAAACGGCCTGGCTGCCCTGGCAGGTTCTGTTTACTGTCAGCAAAAGGGCTTCTTTGAAATCAGCATCGGTACAGGAACCATTGTTATCGGTCTGGCCAACGTGATCATCGGCACCAAGTTGTTTAAAAAGATTGGATTTGTAAAGACCACCACTGCTGTTGTTGCAGGCTCCATTATTTACAAAGGCTGTGTCTCCCTTGCTATTTCCATGGGAATGAAACCATCGGACTTAAAGATGATTACCGCTGTGCTGCTTTTGGCCATTCTGGTGCTGAGCAACGGAAGGGGAAAGAAGGTGAAGACTCATGCTTGAACTTCGGTCAATTAATAAATACTACAACCAGGGAACAGTCAATGAGATGTGCCTGTTTAACGATTTCAGCCTCACCATTGAAAATGAGCAGTTCGTATCAGTGGTTGGAAGCAACGGTTCCGGAAAGACTTCTCTTTTAAACCTGATCTGCGGAAGCATTCCATTGGACAGCGGTTCCATCCTGGTTGGCGGCAGCGACATTACCAATATGCCCGAATTTAAGCGCCAGCGCCGCATTGGCAGGGTTTATCAGAACCCAGCCATGGGAACGTGCCCCAGCATGACCATCTTGCAGAATATGGCCCTGGCCGATACAAAGGGCAAACCCTTTAATCTCCTCCCCGGAACCAACAAGCAGCGCATTGATTTTTACAGGGAACAGCTCCGATCTCTGGGCCTTGGCCTGGAGGATAAGCTGCAGGTAAAGGTAGGAGTTCTCTCCGGCGGACAAAGGCAGGCAATGGCCCTTCTCATGTCCACCATGACTCCCATTGAATTCCTGATTTTAGATGAGCATACCGCTGCTCTCGATCCCAAGACTGCAGAGATCATCATGGAGCTGACCGATAAGGTGGTAAAGGAAAAGCATCTGACCACCATTATGGTAACCCATAACCTGCGTCATGCGGTGGAATACGGAAACCGGCTTGTGATGATGCATCAGGGAACTGCCATCATTGATAAGGCAGGAAAAGAAAAAGAGAACCTGAATGTAGAGGATATTTTAGATAAGTTCAATGAAATAAGCATTGAATGCGGAAATTAAATACAGACTGAAAAACGGTTCTTAAAAGACCAGAGGTTGAATCCTGTCACGGAATCAACCTCTGGTCTTTTTTTCTGGCTTTAGAATCCCTTAATCAGCTCCCCATTCTTTGGTTCAAAGCGTCCGGTAAAGAAGCGCAGAACTTCTGGCTCATATACCCATTTAAGGCCGCTGATGTCACGTCTCTTCTGATACAACTGGATTACTGCGTCAGCAACATAGTCCAGATGTGCATATGTATACACCCTTCTCGGAATAGTCAGGCGGATTGTCTCCAGCTTCGGAACATGGTCCTCTCCTGTCTTAATATCCCTTCCTGCGGAGATGATGCCGCGTTCCATGGTTCTGACGCCGGAGTACTCAAAAACTGCCGCTGACAGAGCCTGCGCCGGGAAGTCCGTTTTCTGGTCCAAATGGTCTAAGAATGCACGGGCATCTACGAAAATTGCGTGGCCGCCGTAGGGCTTAACCATAGGAACTCCTGCAGCATCCAGCTTCTCGCCAAGGTAACGGATCTGATTTACCCGGTGGCTGATGTAGTTGTAATCCATTGACTCTCTAAGGCCGATTGCCATGGCTTCCATATCTCTTCCTGCCAGTCCGCCGTAGGTAGGCATGCCTTCAAACTGAACCACCATACCGGTTGCACGGATATATAAATCCCTGTCATTCATGCAGAGGAATCCGCCGATGTTGGTCAGGCAGTCTTTCTTTCCGGACATGGTACAGCCATCGCCGTAGGAGAATAATTCGTGTACAATCTCCTTAATGGTCTTGTCTTCATAGCCTTTTTCTCTTGTCTTAATGAAATATGCATTCTCCACGCATCTGGTAGCATCAAACATTACCTTAATGCCGTGCTTATGGGCCATCTCGGATACAGCCTTTATGTTAGCCATGGAAACGGGCTGACCGCCTGCCAGATTTACCGTAACTGCAAGGCAGATATATGGAATCTTGTCTGCGCCGACTTCGTCAATAAGAGCCTGGAATTTATTTAAGTCTATATTTCCCTTGAAGTCCAGGATAGCGTTTGGATCATGGGCTTCATCAATAACTACATCGCGGAAGGTGGCTCCATTGTGCTCCTGATGGAAGCGGGTTGTAGTGAAATACATGTTACCCGGCACATAGTCTCCCGGCTTAATGGTAAGAGATGACAGAATGTTCTCTGCGCCCCGTCCCTGATGAGTAGGAACTACATATTTAAATCCAAATAATTCCCGCACTGTCTCTTCCAGATGATAAAAGTTTCTGGAGCCGCCGTAGGCTTCGTCACCTAACATCAGTCCTGCCCACTGTCTGTCGCTCATTGCATTTGTTCCTGAATCGGTCAAAAGGTCAATGAAACACTCCTCTGATTTAAGCAGAAACGTATTATACCCCGCTGCTTTTATAGCTTCTTTCCGCTCTTCTTTGTTAAGGTTGCCCATAGGCTCCACCATCTTAATTTTGAAAGGTTCTGGTGCAAATTTCATCATATCCATTTTTTTATTCTCCTTTAAAATGTTTTTATTTTTCTTTTTTAAGTGAAAAATTCTTTTCATAATCCTTCAGGGCTGCAATTGCCTGGCCGGACAGCGGAATGATTGCTATCATGTTGAAAATGGTCATCAGTCCCACGCCTAAGTCTCCTAAGTCCCACACAAAGCTGTATGCGGCCAGACCTCCGATGAACAGCATCGCCAGTGCAAAGACCTTATATCCTGTCTGGGCTGCCCATGTATCTTTAAAAATATAGGCCACATTGCTGCGGGCATAATACAGAATGCCGATAAATGTGGAAAAGCTGAACAGGAACAGGATAATTGCGATAAAAACAACTCCAAATTTACCCAGATGGTAGTTCATGGCTCCCTGCAAAAGGTCCATCCCCTGCAATCCGCCCACCGACTCCTGCGGTGCTAAAAGCATCAGGAATGCAGTACAACTGCAGATTACCAGAGTATCGATGAAAACGCCCAAAGACTGAATCAGCCCCTGTGATACCGGATGCTCCACCTCGGCAGCCGCAGCCGCGCAGGGAGCCGAGCCGCTTCCGGCTTCATTTGAAAACAGGCCCCGTTTCACTCCATTCATGACAACGGCACCTAATCCTCCGCCTACTAAAGGCTTAAATCCCAGTGCATTGGAAAAGATATCGCTGAACATGGCCGGAAGATGGGTAATGTTCTTGACAATGACAAAGAGTGTAATCGCGATATAAGCGCATGCCATAACCGGCACAATGATGTCCAGCACCTTCACGGTAGCATTCTTGCGGAGCACGATATATGCAGAAACTGCAACCAGAACCACTGTAGTGGTTATCTGCGGAATGCCAAATGCATTTTTAAAGGCAGTGGAAACGGAGTTTCCGATTACCTGGCTGATACCTGCCCAGCAAAGCAGGCCCGAAAGTGCAAATGCAATTCCAAGAAATGTGAACTTGCATCCTTTTATGTAATGGGTATTACCATCCGCTGCTACATACTCTGCTTCCTTCTGGACATCCTCTACAAAGGCATCTTCACGCTTTACCTTTGTAATAAGCCGCATCCTTCCCATGAAATAGGCAGGTCCCCCTCTGTATCCCCCATAGAGAGGGTCTTTTTCTTTGTAAATCTGTGCTAAGGTTGCTTCTATGAATGCCGTAGACGAACCGATAAGAGCTGTTACCCACATCCAGAATACCGCACCTGAGCCTCCGAACGAAATGGCCGCTACCACGCCTGCTAAGTTCCCCATACCCACGCGGGTGGCCGTGGCGATGATCAGTGCCTGAAGACCGGAAATAGAATTCTGGTCTCCTCCTTGCTTTTTCTTCAAAGTGCACCGAATCATTTCCGGAAAAAGCCGGAATGGCAGGAATCTCGTTTTTACGGTGAAATAAAGTCCTGCGGGAATTAACAGGATCACCAGTAACGATATGCCGAACTGAGTTTCACCATTTGAAAATTCCAGAATAAACATATCGCCCCACAGCAGTTGATTGAGTGCTGTTACAATCTTTACGATGTAATGCCCCAGCCGTTCAAGTAGTTGCATCTCCCTATCCTCCTTCTCATATTTAAGTTAACCGCCTCTCATTTTCCCCTACTTTTATTTATGCATCATGCATGATGCATCACACGTGTTAAGCATATTATACAACAAAACCGAGCTTTGTCAATATCTTTTTAAATATTTTTTCTTTAGAAATATAGATAAACAAATCTAATTGTCCCGTTTATTGCTTTTAAATGAGGTTTATAGTAAGATGTAAAATAAAGATATTTAAGGCAATCCGGAAGGAGAAAATAATGAAAGATACTCTTGTGAAAATGACCTTAAGCGAGCAGATATACAATATCCTGAAAAATGAAATTATAAGCGGAACCATTCCTTTGGGAAGCAAGGTGACAAATAGAGAGCTGCAGGAACGTTTTTTAGTTTCCTCCACACCGGTACGGGATACCATCAATAAGCTGTACCAGGACGGCCTTGTAAAAGGGGTCACGAAAACAGGAGCACAGGTAATCAGCTTTGATTATGAATATGCGACAGAAATCAATGAATTCATTGCCGCAATTTCCAGTGTAGCCCTCACAATGACTGTTGCCAAGGGAACAGACAAAGAAGTGACAAAGCATTTAAAGGAATCTCTGAAAAAACAGGCGGCTGCTTCGGATGACGATGCCTACTTTGACGCAGACTTCCATTTTCACAAGTCGTTCTTTGACTTCTGCGGCAACCAGTTCCTGAAAGAGACCTACAAACGATACAATCTCATCCGTTTTCTTTTAATAAAGTCTGCAATCCGCACTGCTGAGGACCGTTCATGTTCCATTAAGCAGCACGGAGATATTGTCAACGCCTACAGCGCCGGTCAGTTTGGCCTGGCATCCCAGCTTCTTGAGCAGCATTATATCCACGGCCTTGCACTGATTAAAGAATACAATCCATAAAAAAATCAACAATACCCTGACTGCCAGCACAAAAGAAAATCTGTGCCTGACTGCCAGGGTATTGTTTATCCAATTTATCGGCTCATCTCGCTTTGAGGACCCTTGGTGCTATAATCCTTAATAACAGTATTGACCTCGCTTAAATCAGAGGTGGGAAGGTCTCCCGGTGAGGTATCGTAAATTACAGCACCGAAGGTGTGTATCTTTGATCGTCCAGAAATTGCCCTGGAAATTTACATCAAAAGAAATGATATTTTAGATAAGTTCAATGAAATAAGCATTGAATGAATAAATACCTTAATTTAATTCAGGCCAGAATTCTTTATTTACAGCTATTAATTCGTCTAATATTTGTTTCGCAACCTTTGCACTGGGAACTGTTTTGGAAAGTGTTATGGCCTGCCATAGCTTTTGATAGGATTTTTCTGCCTAGGCTTCTACCACCAACTTTTCCACTGATACCTGCTGTTCCATCAGCCCTTTTTGGAATTGGGGAATTTTTCCCATTGTTAAAGGCTCCGGTCCGTTGCTGCCTACGATGCAGGGTATTTCAACCATTCCTGTGGGATCAAAGTTTTCAATGGAACCATTATTGGGCACGATAAGCAGCATTCTCTCATGGGTGTTGTATGCAATGGCTCTGGCTAAATCCACAATATAGGAAGCATGATCATCAATTTCCATTGCACAGCCTTCTGTGGATTTATTTTCGATCACTTTTCTACATTCTCCAAATACAAACTTTTCCCGCCCATCCATTACTTCATTTGCTCTTGTATATTCCTTGTTGGAATGCTCTACAACATAGTCGGGAAACAGATAGTATTTTAAATATGTATTGGGCAGTGTATCCGGATCTAGGGCATATACATCTTTGGCTTTGGCAAAGGTATCACTCCAACTTGCATCCGTGTGCTGGTTCTCTCCCTTTTCCGCTACATATCCGTATTTGGCAACGTGTTCTTTTATTTTAGGCATTAAATCATTGCCCTCTTGATCATGGATATCTGACCACCAGCCAAAATGGTTAAGCCCATAGTATCTGACCGACATTTCTTTTCTTGACTTCAGGCCCACTATTTCTGCCATTCTGTCTTCTATGCCAACAGGCATATCACATATGTTTAATATCTTTGAGTCCGGCCTGAGTTTACGGGTTGCTTCGGCCACAATGGCTGCCGGGTTGGAATAATTGAGCATCCATGCATCTGGAGAATACGTTTCCATATAATCAAGAATTTCAAGAACTCCGCCTATGGATCTCATTCCATAAGCCATCCCTCCTGGTCCGCAGGTTTCCTGTCCTACAACTCCATATTTCAGAGGGATTTTTTCATCCAGTTCACGCATGGCATATTTGCCCACTCTTATGTGAGCCATGACAAAGTCAATATCTGTAAATGCTTCTTCCGGATTTGTTGTTGCAAGAAATTCTATTTCAGGTGCTTTTTCTTTTAAAATTATTTCACACGCCCCGGCTATGGTTGCCTGCCTTTCCCCATCATTGTCGTAAAACTTAAGTTTTCTTATAGGAAACCTATCCAGATTATCCAACAACATTAATACAATTCCCGGAGTAAAGGTGCTTCCTCCTCCTGCTATTACAACTGAAAATTTGTTCATAAATTTCATCCTCCTTTTATTTTTTCAGCAACTCTTCAAACTGTGTTCTCACAATAGGAACCGAAAGACCTACAATAACCTGAATTGCTTTTCCATTTCTGACTACTCCGTGGGCCTTCGCTTTTTTGAACTCGCTGTCAGGCGCCAGCTTCATCTCATCCTTAACGGATACCCGCAGTCTGGTGGCACAGTTTGTGACATCCTCGATATTCTCTCTTCCCCCAAGGCTGCCAGAAGCTGGGCTGCCTGACTGTCTTCTTCTGCTTCTGCCTTTTTGTCTTCGTTTTTTCCTTCCCCTTTTTTAGCCTTATAATCAGCCTTTGTAAACAGCTTTGTTTCCCCATCGTCTTCCTCCCGGCCCGGGGTGGCATAATTGAACTTCAGTATTAAGAAGCGGAATACAAAAAAGTAGATTGCTGTAAAGGTCAGGCCGATCAGGATTTGGGTTATATATGTACCTGAATGATACTTAAACAGAGGCAGCCAGTTCTGCGGTATATAGTTGTCAATCAATCCTCCTCCGAAATTTCCCACAACTCCAAATGAATACGATGTGGCAGCCAGGGTCGCAGCAAGCACAGCATGTACTGCAAACAATGCCGGAGCTATAAAAAGAAAGGTGAATTCAAGGGGTTCCGTAATGCCCACCAGGATCGCCGTAAGTGTGGCAGGGATTAAAAGGCTTGCCACGATTTTCTTCTTTTCCGGCCTGGCAGTTGCGTACATGGCCAGCGCTATGCCCGTACAGCCAAATACCTTGGAAAGTCCATGAAGTGGTGCAGTCCCGTTGGAATTAAAATCCGTTCCAGAAATGTATAAAGCCATACACCCAGCACTCCTGATGAAGATAAGAAGGTCTGCATCGCTCCGATTCCAAACTGAACCCTGGGCCATACCAGACAGATGATTAAGGCGGTTGGAATCATGACGGCAAAACCTATGATTGCTACAAAGGCGGAGCCCTGAAAGATTCCCAGGAAATCCGGAAGTCTCTTTTCATAGAATTTACCGTGGAGATACACTGCAATACCTGAAATCAAAATCGCTCCGATCATTCCCGTATCCAGAGTCTTTATCCCTGCAATCATTGCCAGACCGCTTGACATTCCGGTAGATGGGTCAACTCCGGGCGGAAGGCTGAAATCAACACCAAAGACCGGACCTGAAACCGTTAAGATAGCACCTACGAAATAATTGAATGTCAGGTAAATGATCAGGGCTTCCAGACATGCACGAGCTTCTGCTTTCTTAGCTAATGCAACCGGAAGGCCGACTACAAAAAGTAAAGGAAGCTGATTAAAGGTCGTCCACCCTCCCTGCTGGATTATATACCAGAAGTTATACCACATGGTGCCTTCTGCTGCTATAGAACCCATAATATCCTTGTTCGTAAACAAGATGGAAATTCCGACAGTCATACCGTAAAAGGCAAAGAATAAAACCGGAACAAACATTGCCGCCCCAAAACGCTGAATTTTTTGTTTCATTTTCTAAACCATCCTCCCCAGATTTTTTATCAAGATATCTTGCGTGAGATCATATTAGCAATAATCATAAATCTTTTCAATGGCTTTTGCCCATTTATGTCCTATGTGCGGTTTTAGATTATCCGCACAAAATTTGTGCGGCCGCACAGGCTTTTTTGACCATTCTTCACAACAAAAAAAAGCCGGATCAGAAGTACTGAACCAGCTTTTATTATTTTTGACAATCACACAGTTATATTAGTTTTTTCCAACTGCTGCAAATACATGATATATTTAAAAAACAGCATTTCAGCCAGAATAAAATACTGGCTCATGCTCTCGCAATTAATTCCGTTTTCCATCTTTATATTTTGGGTGGTGATATATAAATTCTGGTCACACAGCCTGGCAATGGAATTATCCGATAGTTTTGTGATGGAAATGGAGGGGATTCCCTTTAACTTTATCTTTTTTGCATATTCAACTCCGGACTTTGTTTCACCGGATACCGAAATAATGACAATCAAATCCTCTTCCGTTGCATTTTTCAGCAGGGTATTCATCTCACTCTCACCGTAGAGTATGACGAAAAATTTATCCACCATGATAAAATTCCGTTTCAGCTCATTTGCAACCTCTACTTGTACGGTTCCTGTACCATAGGCAAAGAGGCGCTTTGCCCTGTATATCATGCGGCACATTTCCTGGGTATCCTTTTCCCTGATATCCCGGATGGTTTTGTAGTAATTTTCACAGACATCATCCAGGCTGATGTCCTTTGTATGAGCGCTGCTGTCAAATTCCATCTTTAATCTCACTTTAAATTCCCCGAATCCCTCTAAAGACAGCTTCTGCATAAATCTGGAAATTGTAGTCCTTGAAACATTGCATTTCTTTGCCAGTTCATCACTGGACATCTCGCAGCACTCCCGTTTATTGCTCCATATATATTTCCATATGTAAAGGTCGTTTTGATTCAGCCTGCTGTAATTGCTGTTAACCAATTCCTCTAATTTCATATCTCCCCCTGCCTTTCAGGTAAAATCCCATCCCGATTATAACATCCTAAAAGTTTACTGTAAATATGAATGTATGTGAAAGAGCACCTCTAAGCATAGGCTTAAAGGTGCTCTCTCACATGAAAAATATTGTTCTATCTGCTCATTTCACTCTGAGGACCCTTGTTGTTATGGTCCTTTATAATGGTATTGACCTCGCTTAAATCAGAAGTAGGAAGGTCACCTGGTATGGTATTCTTTAATGCAGCGGTAGCATTGCCGTACTGGACAGCCTTCATACAGTCCCCTCCGCTGCTTAACAAGCCGTAAAGAGCGCCTGCAATGTAGGCATCTCCGCTTCCGATCCGGTCCACAACGTCAATGTTGCGGTAGGGTTCTTCCTCGTAATATTCCTTTTTAGAGGCATCGTAGATCACGGAACCAAAGGTATGGCTCTTTGGACTGTGTACAATCCTCTGTGTGGAAGCTACCACGGAAATGGGATATTCCTCTGTAAATTTCTTCATCATTTCTTTTGCTGTTCCCTCTTTCTTAAAGGTCAGCCTGGCTGTCTCTTCAGAACAGAAGAAAATATCTACATAGGGAAGAATCTGTTCAATGCATTCCCTTGCCTCTTCGCCTGTCCAGAGATTGCCCCGGAAATTCACATCAAAAGAAATGATAGTCCCTGTTTCCTTGAATTTCCTGATCATTTCAATGGCAGTGTTTCTGGTGTTCTCGCACAGGGCCAATGTAATGCCGGTGGTGTGAAAACAGGTGGTTGCCTTATACATTTCCTCCGGGAAAGAGGAAGTGCTGATCTGAACGAAAGAGCTGTTCTTCCTGTCATAAATGACCTTGGGCTTTCTTGGATATGCTCCGTATTCGTAGTAATAAAGCCCAAGCCTTGCGTTGGGGCTGTCATCGTAGACAAAATAGTCATCGCTGATCCCGTAGGAACGGACTTTATTTTTCACAAAGTTTCCTATGTCATTGGACGGAAGCTGGGTAACCACGCCGGTGTGAAGCCCCAGAAGGGAAGCGCCTACCGCAACGTTTAATTCCGCTCCGCCTACCTGCTTCTGAAAGGAATTTCCACGTACCAGACGTTCCACGCCTTCCGGAGAGAGACGCAAAAGCAGTTCTCCCAGGCTCAATAAATCAAAAGGTCTGTCAATCATTTTGAACTCACCTCCATCATTTTTAAAAACATCACTTTTAAAAAAGGGAGTCATTGATCAATGACTCCCATCTCTTTTTATAAATTATCTCTGAACACGTCCGGAACCGTCGCCGCCTGCTAAGGTATCTACGTCTTCTCTGGATACTAAGTTAAAGTCTCCAGGAATGGTGTGCTTTAATGCAGATGCTGCAACTGCATACTCCAGAGCGCTCTTGAAGTCCTTGCCGTCAGCCAGACCGCAGATCACGCCTGCTGCGAAGGAATCTCCGCCGCCTACGCGGTCAACAATAGGAGTCACGCGGTACTTCTTGGAGTGGTAGAATTCACGGGTAGCGCCATCCATGATGCATGCAGACCAGCCGTTGTCGGAAGCAGAAAAGCTTTCACGCAGAGAGCTTACTACATATTTGAAGTTGAACTTGTCTACCATCTGGTTGAAGATGTCTACATAACCCTGTAATTCCAGCTCGCCGGAGGTTACGTCAGTGTTGCCTGGCTTGAAGCCAAGAACCTTCTCTGCATCCTCTTCGTTGCCGATGCACACGTCAACGTACTGCATTAAGTTTGTCATAACCTTCTGAGCTTTCTCAGAAGACCATAATTTTTTACGGAAGTTTAAGTCTACGGAAACAGTTACGCCGTGAGCCTTAGCTGCCTTTAAAGCTGCTTCAGTCAGTTCTGCAGCGGCATCGCTGACTGCTGGTGTAATTCCTGTAAAATGGAACCACTCTGCATCCTTGAAAATCTCATCGAAGTTGAATTCTGCAGCAGTTGCTGTAGCGATAGAGGAATTAGCTCTGTCATATACAACAGCAGATGCTCTCATAGCGGAACCTGTCTCTAAGAAGTAGATTCCAAGTCTTTCGCCGCTTCTTGAGATGTGCTTTGTTCCTACGTTGTACTTTCTCAAAGCTGCTACTGCACAGTCGCCGATTGGGTTTTTCGGAATTGCAGTTACAAACTCAACGTCATGTCCGTAGTTTGCCAGGGAAACAGCTACGTTAGCTTCTCCTCCGCCGTAGTTTACATCAAACTCATCTGCCTGGATAAATTTTTCATTGTTTGGGGTGGATAATCTCAGCATGATTTCGCCCATTGTTACAAGTTTTCCCATTTTTGTATTCTCTCCTTAAAAATTAATGATTATTTTAATTATTTGCGTGCTGCTGCCACTGCTTCTACAAACTCTTTTGCCTTTGCGGTAACTGCTGCATAATCGCCGGTATTAGCGCCCTTTGTCAGGCTGCTTCCTGTTCCAACAGCATAAGCGCCTGCCTTAATCCACTTGTCCACGTTGTCCACGTCAACACCGCCGGATGGCATGAAATCACCCTGTGGAAGAGGTCCTTTGAAGGAGCTGATTGCTGCCGGTCCTACTAAGTTGCCCGGGAATACCTTAATGACATCACAGCCATACTCTAAAGCAGTAATAGCCTCGGTTGGGGTTAAAACGCCTGGAAGCATAGGTACTCTGTAGCGGTTGCAAAGCTTGATGGTCTCTACATTAAGGCCTGGGCTTACCACATAGTTTGCACCTGCAAGAATAACTGCTCTTGCTGTTTCCGGGTCCAGAACAGTGCCTGCGCCAATCACAATTGCAGGATTGTCTCTGTATTTTTCAGACATTTTAGAAATGAATTCAACAGGATTTCCCTGGTCCATGGTCATTGTGATCTCAATGAAATTGATTCCACCTGCAATGATGGCATCCACAACCTTCTCGCCCTGCTCCAAATTCTTTGCGCGGACAACAGCAACCAGACAGTCTTCTTTCATTCTTGCTAAAACCTGTTCTTTTTTCATGATTGATCTCTCCTTCTCTCAAATTCGTATATACGAATCATTTTCATATTTACGATTCTTATACTTGAAATATTAATCGTTTCCGACCGTTTTGTCAATAAGTATTCCTCATATTTTTCCAAGAAATCCTAACAATCCGGAAACCTCCGCTCCCTTGTCCCAAACCAGCTTTCCAAGAGCCTCATAATCCTCCGTTGGCTTATAGAGGCTGGACACACTGATGGCGCCTAAAACATTCCCGTCCCGGTTAAAAACAGGTGCTCCCACACACTGCATGTGCTCCTCCATCTCTCTGGCATCAAAGGCGTAACCCCGCTGACGCACCCGTTCCAGCTCCTCCATAAGCTGTTCCTTATTTTTGATGGTCCACTCCGTGTACTGGGTGAATTTGATCCTGCTGATCATCTTTTCCCTTTCCTCTTCACTGCTGTAGGCCAAAATCACCTTTCCAAGGGAAGTACAGTACATAGGATTTCTGGAGCCCACAGTAGCTGTAGTGATAATAGGGTTCTCCGGTTCAAACTTACATATGTATACAACGTGATGATCCGAAGGAATTCCGAAGAAAACAGTTTTTCCTACTTCTTTTGAAAATGCCTTAAGGACAGGTTCGATGGTTCCGATAAAGTCCAGGTTATTGGTATAGTTGACCCCGATCCGGTATGCCATCAGTCCGATGGTATAGTTCTGCTTCTGCCCTTTTGCCACATTTACCATGTTCATTTCGGCCAGGGTTGTTACAATGTCATAGGCACTGGTCTTTGGAAGGTCCAGCTTTTTACAGATATCATCAAGGGTTGCTCCCTCCGGTGACTGGGAAATCAAATTTAAAATTTCTATAGTCCTTTGTGTCGTTCTGTTCAGTTTCATGGTTCTGCCTCCATTTCTTGATATCAGTATACCCTTGAGGGCGAAAAAAAAGCAAGTTGAATTTCGTATATGCGAAAGAATGTGAAATATATGTCCAAATGGCGTGGACAAAAAAGTGGAAGCACCCTTCGGGCATACCATGATGTCCAAATGGCGTGGACAAAAAAGTGGAAGCACCCTCCGGGTATACCATGATGTCCAAATGGCGTGGACAAAAAAGTGGAAATCGGGGATTGTAATATTTGCTGTAATTATGTATAATAAACTGGATATGTAAATACTTACAATTTTGAGAGGTGATGTTGTTGAATATCTATGATGTTTCCGAACATGCCCGCGTATCCATTGCCACTGTTTCCAGAGTCATCAACGGAAATCCCAATGTCAGCGAGAAAACCAGGAAAAAAGTTCTTGCCGTCATGGATGAGCTTGGCTATACCCCTAATGTATTTGCCAGAAGCTTAGGGCTTAATACTATGAAGACCATCGGAATCATGTGCGCCGATTCTTCTGACCCCTGGCTGGCAGAAGCCATCTACTACCTGGAGAAGGAGCTGAGAGGCAATGGCTATGATTCCCTTCTCTGCTGCACCGGACATCTTCCTGAGACCAAAAAGAAGTATCTGGAACTGCTCCGTTCCAAACGGGTGGATGCGGTCATTTTAGCAGGTTCCCATTATATCGAAGAAAAGCCGGAGGACAATGCTTACCTTCTGGAGGCAGCCAGGGATATTCCCATCATGCTGGTAAACGGATATCTGGAGGGAGAACAGATTTACAGTACGGTCTGCGACGACCACGCGGCTGTCTACGACGCGGCTTCCAGGCTTTACCGCTCCGGTCGGTCTTCGGTGCTCTATCTTTATTCCGGAAATTCCTACAGCAGCCTGCGCAAGCTTTCCGGTTACAAGGAAGCTGTCAGTGATGCAGGCTTTATCCTGCAGGAGGAACTTATGGCACTCTGCCCCAAGGACCCTGACGCAGCCATGGAGCTGCTGGACCAGCTTTCCCATTCCGGAATTTATTTTGATGCGGTTCTGGCCGTAGAGGATATTCTGGCCGTAGGCGCGGTAAAATATGCAGGCAAGGCAGGACTTAAGATTCCGGAGGATTTAAGCATTATCGGATATAATAACTCTATTTTATCCCGCTGTACCACTCCTGAAATCACTTCTGTGGACAACAAAGCGGAGGCTCTCTGCATTTCCACCGTAAACACCTTGATGAAGGTGCTGGAAGGGGAAGAGACAGCGAAAAAAACCGTGATTACCACAGAGCTCATAAAACGCGGCACTACTAATTTTTAATTATATATATCTATCTAAGGAGGATTATTTAACTATGAAACAGTTTATGGACAAAGACTTTTTACTGTCTACTGATGCAGCAAAAAACCTCTATCATACCTATGGGGAGACCATGCCCATTGTAGATTACCATTGCCACATCAATCCCCAGGAAATCTACGAAGACCGCAAATTTGATACCATCACCCAGGTATGGTTAGGCGGCGATCATTACAAATGGCGTCAGATGCGTTCCAACGGCGTAGATGAAAAATACATTACCGGCGATGCTTCCGACCGTGAGAAATTCCAGAAATGGGCAGAAACTCTGCCAAAACTGATTGGAAATCCACTTTACCACTGGAGCCATTTAGAGCTGCAGAGATACTTCGGCTACACCGGCTACTTAAACGGTGACACTGCCGAAGAAGTTTGGAACTTATGCAACGAAAAGCTTCACCAGGATTCCATGAGCGCCCGCAACATCATCAGACAATCCAACGTAACCGTGATCTGCACCACTGACGATCCGGCAGACAGCCTGGAATGGCACCAGAAAATCGCGGCTGATTCCTCCTTTGAAGTCAAGGTGCTTCCTGCCTGGAGACCGGACAAAGCCATGAACATTGAAAAGCCGGATTTTGCCTCCTATATGGCAAAATTATCTGCTGTAAGCGGTGTTGAAATTAAGGATTTCCCTTCCTTAAAGGCTGCTTTAAAGAACCGCATGGAATTTTTTGCAAGCCAGGGTTGCAGCGTATCCGACCATGGCCTTGAATATGTGATGTACGTTCCTGCCGATGATGCAGAGCTTAATACCATCTTTGCAAATGGACTGGCCGGCAAAGCGATTTCCGGGGAAGATGAGTTAAAGTTTAAAACCGCATTCATGCTGTTTGCTGCAAAAGAATACAACCGCATGGGCTGGGTAATGCAGCTCCACTATGGCTGCAAGCGGGACAATAATGCCCTGATGTATGAAAAACTGGGAGCCGACACCGGCTATGACTGCATTAACAACTACGCTCCTTCCGCACAGATGGCTGATTACTTAAATGCCTTAAGCGCAACCGATGAGATTCCAAAGACCATCATTTACTCTTTAAATCCCAACGACAACGCTTCCATCGGCACCATCTTAGGCTGCTTCCAGAGCAAGTTCCCAGGCAAGATCCAGCATGGTTCCGCATGGTGGTTCAATGATCACAAAACCGGAATGACAGAGCAGATGATCTCCCTGGCAAACTTAGGCTGCCTTGGAAACTTCATCGGAATGCTTACAGATTCCAGAAGCTTCTTATCCTACACCAGACATGAGTACTTCCGCAGAATTCTCTGTGAGCTGATTGGCGGCTGGGTGGATAACGGAGAATATCCGGATGACCAGAAGGCATTGAAAGAGATAATTGAAGGAATTTCTTATAACAACGCTATGAATTACTTCGGATTCTAAGCAAAAATAATTCTTTTGATTCATTAAAAATGCGCCTTGAAAAAGCTTTTAAAGCTTAATCAAGACGCATTTTTTATACATTATTTTCCGGCAAATCTAATTTGGCGGCAATCCCTATACAATTACTTTTACGGGACACTTCTCCGCACATTTACCGCAGTTGGTACATTTCTCATAATCAATGACAGCCACATTGTTATCCATGTGGATGGCATCAAATTCACACTGCCTGATACACAAGGTACATGCAATACAGCCTACATCACACTTAGCTTTTACTTCCTTGCCCTTGTCGTGAGAATTACACTGAACCAGATGCTTAGAGCGGTAAGGAACCAGATCAATGAGATTGCTTGGGCAGGCCGTTACGCACTTGCCGCATGCAACACATTTCTCCCGATCCACCACTGCAACTCCGTCAACCACATGAATGGCATCAAACTCACAGGCTCTTACGCAGGTGCCAAAGCCCATACAGCCATAGGCACATGACTTTTCAGTTCCGCCGGGAGCTACGGAAGCCATCCGGCAGTCCTGTGCACCATAGTACTTGTACTTGGTCCTTGTCTTATCACAGGTTCCCTTGCATTTAACAAATGCGATCTTTTTATCCATAGCTCCGGCTGAAACGCCCATGATCTCGCCGATCTGCTCCGCTACCGGCACGCCGCCTACGGGACATGCACCCACGGGAGCCTGACCGTCTGCTATGGCCTTTGCCAGAGCGTCACAGCCCGCATAGCCGCAGCCACCGCAGTTGTTGCCCGGAAGAACTTCCCGGATGAGAAGTTCTTTTTCATCCACTTCTACTTTAAACTTTTCGCTGGCAATCCCTAAGAACACACCGATTAAAATGCCCAGAATGCCCACTACGGCTGCCGCATATAAAATACTTATTATCATTCTTCCTCTCCTCCTTATAAACCGGGTATTTCCGATCCTTTATGTCAAGCAGATATTCACAATCCGCTTCGCTATTTGCTCATAACCGAACAGCAGCTATTGCTGCCTGCCGGTTAAATTAATCCGGAAAATCCGAAAAATGCAATTGCCATAAGGCCGGAGGTGATCAGAACAATGGGTGATCCTTTAAAGGAATGTGGAACATCATTGTATTCAATTCTCTCACGGACGCCTGCCAGCATGACGATGGCAATGGTAAAGCCTACGGAAATGCCCACGCCGTTGATCACGCTTTCCAGGATGTTATAGGATTTCTGCACGTTGGTCAATGCCACACCTAAAACTGCACAGTTGGTGGTGATCAGCGGCAGATATACGCCCAGTGCGTCATAAAGGGCCGGCATTGACTTCTTTAAAAACATTTCTACAAATTGCACCAAAGCCGCAATCACCAGAATAAATACGATAGTCTGCAAAAACTCCAGCTCCAGGTTCACTAAGATTCCCTTATAAATAACACTGGTGGCAAAGGCTGCAATGGTAATAACAAAGATAACGGCTGCACCCATACCGGCAGAAGTCTTCACATTTTTGGAAACTCCAAGGAATGGACAAAGGCCTAAAAACTGGCTGAGCACCACGTTGTTAACCAGGGCTGCACCAATGGCAATCAATAACAATTCTTTCATCTATCCATCCTCCTATTCTTCTTTTCCTGAATCCGCCTTGCCTGCTGACCCGTTTCCGGCTCCGCCGCAGGAAGCGCAGTGTCCGCTGCAGCCTTCCGACTGGGAATCCGGTCCATTGGTTGCAGAAGGTGCCTTCAGCTTATTCTGAAGAGCTGTCAGAACAGCCAGAACAAAGAATGCTCCCGGTGCCAGGACAAAGATTGCGATGTGATAATCCTCCGGAATGATGACACGTCCGAATACTGCTCCTGCTCCTAAAATCTCACGGACAAGGCCGATGCAGGTAAGGGCAAGGGTAAAGCCAAGTCCCATGCCGATTCCGTCAAAGGTGGAATCCATGACGCCGTTTTTAGAGGCATAAGACTCCGCACGGCCCAGGATAATACAGTTTACCACGATCAGGGGAATGTAAATTCCAAGTGCTGAATAAATGCTTGGAACGTAAGCCTGTAAAAGAAGCTGCACAATGGTAACCAAGGTTGCCACAATAACGATATAAGCCGGAATTCTCACCCGGTCCGGGATGATCTTTCTGAGGGCTGCAATGATCATATTGGAAAATAACAGTACCACAGTGGTGGAAAGCCCCATGCCCACACCATTGATGGCTGAAGTGGTAACAGCCAGGGTCGGACACATACCAAGCATCAGGACGAAGGTTGGGTTTTCTTTTATGATACCGTTAAATAAACGTTCTGTATATTTGTTGTTCATCTTCCCGCCTCCTACTGATTGATATAATTATGAACATAATACAATGCGGCATTGACTGCATTGGTCACTGCGCTTGAGGTAATGGTAGCACCGCTGATGGAATTGATCTCAGCATCTCCCGCATTTCCGGATTTGACAACAGTCAGGGACTCCGCATTCTTTCCCGCATACTGATTTTTAAACTCCGGTTCCGCCGCCTTTAAGCCCAGGCCCGGCGTATCGCTGATTTCAAGAAGTTCCACTCCGCTGATGGAGCCGTCCTCTTTGATTCCCACTGATAAACGGATGGGACCGCTGTAGCTGTCTTCCGAATAGGACGTAATAACATGGCCTGCCGCGTTTCCGCCTTCATCAACTGCCTCAAGAACCTGTTCCACGCCTGCATTTCCAAATTTCCCGGAAGCCAGATCTGCATTGCAGCTTTCAATGGCTTCTTCTGCTCCGTCCGGAATCTGGAAATCCGCTGCCTCCGGAAATACCGTCTTATAAGCCGCTAAATTTGCCGCCAGACTTGCCTTTTCAATAGGCTCTTTGGTAATCTGGTAAGCACCTCCCAGCAAAAGTCCGGAAATCAGGGTAATAACAAATAAAACAAGTGCATCTTTCATATATCCGCCGTTTTTCATATTATCTGCCCTCCTTTCCAAATGCTTTCGGAAGGGAAATCTTCTCAATCAGAGGTACTAAAATATTGCTGAAAACAATAGCATAGGACACTCCCTCCGGAGTACCGCCGAAGAGACGGAACAAACCGGTTAAGATTCCCAGAAGAATTCCAAAAAGAATCCTTCCCTTAGAAGTAATGGGACTGGTGGTATAATCTGTAGCCATGAAAAAGGCTCCGAAGATAAGACCGCCGCCCATCAGATGAGCCAGTACATAGTTCAAATCCTGCCGTCCGAAAATGAAAACAAATACACTGAAGGTAATTAAATACGCAGCCGGAATGTGAATGGAAATCACCTTTTTAATCACCATATAAGCCGCTCCAATGAGCAGGGCGATGACAGAAACCTCACCAATGGTTCCGGGAATCATTCCGATAAACATAGCCGGGAGATCCACAGCCTCGCCTGCCCTTAATGCTGCAAGGGGGGTGGCGCTTACAACAGCATCCTCATATGTAAATGAGTTCATTTTTCCTGCAAAAGAGATAACAAGGAAACATCTTGCTGCAAGAGCCGGGTTCATAAAGTTCTGACCCAGACCGCCGTATAACTGTTTGACCACAATAATGGCAAAAACTCCGCCCAGGAAAGGAATCCAAAGAGGAATGGCCGGAGGCATGTTAAGGCCCAAAATCATTCCCGTTACCAGGGCGCTTCCGTCACTGATTGTAATGGGTTTTCCCATCAGGGATTCAAATACATATTCGCTGAGAACACAGGATACAACACTGATGAGCAAAATCAGCGCCGCCTTGATTCCAAATTGATATACACCATAGGCAGAAGCCGGAATCATGGCAATGGCAACATCCAGCATAATATTCTGGGTTGTCACGTAATTCCTGGTGTGAGGTGATGTGGATACGTTAAATAATCTACTCATGCTTCCCCCTTCTGCGCTTTTTCTCTGACCATTTTGCGCATTTCTTTAAATGACTGGGTGAGAGGTAATCTGGCCGGGCAGATGTAAGAACAGCAGCCGCATTCGCAGCATTCCATTCCGTCTAATTTTACAAACCTCTCGGTATCATACTGTTCTGCCACCTTTATAAGAAGCTGTGGCACAACGCGGCCCGGACATACGCTTACACATCTTCCGCAGCGGATGCAGGCGGAGGTAGGCACCTCTGCAACCTCGTCCTTTTCAAAGCACAGCAGGGAGGATGAAGTCTTGGTAACCGGAACATTCAAATCAAACAACGCCTGTCCCATCATAGGACCGCCGGAAATCACCTTCTCCGGCTCTATCTTAAATCCGCCGGAAGCCTCCAAAAGCTCCGAATAACTGGTCCCCATTCTCACGTTGTAGTTCTGGGGAGTGGTTATGGCATCTCCTGTCACCGTAAGGATTCGGCGGATCAAAGGGGTGTTTTTTGCAACTGCATTATAAATAGAAATAACCGTATCCACGTTGTCCACGATACAGCCCACATCTGCCGGAAGCATGGAGGAGTTGATCTTCCTTCCTGTCACTCCATAGAGCAAATGACGCTCACTGCCCTGAGGATACTTGGTAGTCAATGGAAATACTGTAATTCTGGGCTCGTCCTTCACAAGCTCCGTGATCTTTTTAATAGCCTCCGGCTTGTTGTCTTCAATGGCAATGATTCCCTTTGCATTTTCAAACAACTGAAGGATGATGTTAAGGCCGCCGATCAGGCTTTCCGGCTCTTCTATCATCAGCCGGTAATCAGCGGTTAAATACGGCTCGCATTCCGCACCATTGACAATAATGGTGTCAATCTTTGAGTCTTCCTTTGGTGACAGTTTCACATGGGTCGGAAAGCCTGCGCCTCCAAGTCCCACAATGCCCGCTTCCTTTATGATGCTGCGGATTTCTTCTTTTGATAAGGTCTTGGGATCACGCTGAATGCCAAAGCCCTCTACTGCCTGATATTTCTCATCATTTTCAACGATGACAGACATTACTGCCGTTCCGCCGACGGTCAATCTCGGTTCAACGGTTTTTACGGTTCCTGAAACAGAACTGATCACACAGGCAGAAATATAACCGGCCGCTTCTCCGATCTTCTGACCAACTAAAACCTGATCACCAGCAGCCACCAATGGTTTTGCCGGTGCGCCGATATGCTGGGACAGGGGGAACACCAGCTCGCCTTTCGGCTGCAGTACCTGCACAGGTTTATTCTCCGACAGTTCTTTCCCATCATAGGGGTGAATGCCGCCTTTAAATGTAGCCAAACCCATTTAACTAACCCTCTTTCTCTACAATTCTTTGTATCTCGGCAAAATTTCATAATTTTGCTATCTTGAACAGTATACCATAATATATAATCGGAAACAATGAAAAATTAAACTTTGTATACAAAAAACCCGCCCTTCTCTTAAATCAGAGAATGGCGGATTTTCAGACGGCAAAATAGCTTAATCCAGCTCTGCCGCTCCTGTATAAAGCTGGTAATACCTGCCCTTTTGGCTCAGCAGGTCATCGTGGTCTCCCCTCTCAATGATCTCTCCGTTTTCCAGCACCATAATAGCATTGGCATTGCGCACTGTGGAAAGGCGGTGGGCGATCACAAAGGTGGTACGGTCAGCCATAAGGCGGTCCATGCCTCTTTCAATATGCTTTTCCGTTCTGGTATCCACAGAGCTGGTGGCCTCATCAAGAATCAGGACAGGTGCCTTGGAAATGGCCGCCCTGGCAATGTTTAAAAGCTGCCTCTGGCCCTGGCTTAAATTAGCTCCATCCCCCTCCAGCACCGTATCAAAGCCTTTGGGAAGCTTCATGATAAAGGAGTAGGCCGACGCTGTCTTGGCCGCCTGGATAACCTCTTCATCAGTGGCCTCCAGCCTTCCGTAGCGGATATTCTCCATTACAGTTCCCGTAAATAAATGGGTGTCCTGCAGTACCATAGCCACATTGCTGCGGAGATTTTCCCGTTTGATGGAACGGATATTCCGGCCGTCAATGGTGATTTCCCCTCCCTGAATATCGTAAAAACGGTTCAAAAGATTGGTAATGGTGGTTTTTCCGGCTCCGGTAGAGCCTACAAAGGCAATCTTCTGACCAGGCTTGGCATAGAGGCTGATATCCTTTAAGATCACCTTATCAGGATCGTACCCAAAGGTCACATGATCCAGCTTCACATATCCGCTCATGGGATTCAGTTCCACAGCATCTGCTTCATCCTCCGGCTCCGGCTCCTCATCCATAACTGCAAATACCCGTTCCGCTCCTGCGAGAGCAGAGAAAACATTGCTCACCTGCATGGAGATTTCATTGATAGGACGGCTGAACTGGCGGGAAAACATTAAAAATACGGTTAAGCCGCCTACGTCAAAGCCCTTCAGTACACAGAGAAGAGCTCCTATACATGCAGTTAAAATATAGTTTAACTGGCTTAAGTTGCCCATAACCGGCATCATAATTCCTCCGAAGAACTGGGCATGAATCATCTGGTTTCTCAAATCTTCATTGAGAATTTCAAATTCTTCCTCCGCCGTTTCTTCATGGCAGAAAACCTTTACCACCTTTTGACCGCTGATAGTTTCTTCAATATAACCGTTGACCGCTCCCAGGGAACTCTGCTGGGCGGAAAAATATCTCTGGCTCTTTGATGCGATAAAGCCTCCGGCCTTTATCATAACCGGAACCATGACTATGGTCACCAGGGTCAGCCAGATGTTGGTATAAATCATCAGCACCAGGGTTCCCACAATGCTGAGCGCTCCGGTGAAAAGCTGAACCAGGGTATTGCTTAACATTTGTCCGATCACATCCACATCATTGCTGAACCGGCTCATTAAATCTCCGGTGGTGTTGGTATCGTAAAATTTTACAGGCAGCTTCTGCACCTTTCCGAATAAGTCATTTCGTATTTTCTGCAGGGAATTCTGGGCAACCGTCAGCATGATTCTCGTCTGGGCATAGTTGCCTGCCACTGAGATCAGATATACGGCTGCCATCAGTGCAAGACCTGCTGCAAGGCCTGATGCACTGCCTTTTCCCCCGCCAATGGGGGTAATGTAGCGGTTAATAATGGGCCGCAGCATATAGGAACCTGCCAGATTTGACAGAGTGCTGACAACGACGCAAGCCAATGCTGCTGCCATGGAAAGCCTGTATTCCTTTAAATAAGACATGAGGCGGCCTATGGTGATTTTGGAGTTTTTTGTAAGGGCTGCCTTTGCCGGCACTCCGCCTCTGTTGCCGCCCATTTTGGGCTGTTTTTGCGGTGCCGGATTTTTGCCGTAGCGCCTTTTTAAGCTTTCAATTTTCTTCTGGTCATCCATCAGGCGCTGGCCTCCTTTTCTTTCTCTCTCTGGGAATAATAAATTTCCTGGTAAGGTGCGCAGGTATTCATCAGTTCCTCATGACATCCCATGCCCACAATCTTTCCATCTTCCAGAACCAGAATCTTATCCGCATGTTCCACAGACCCGATTCTCTGGGCAATGATAAATTTGGTGGTGTCCTTTAAGGATGTCTCAAAGCACTGGCGGATTTTAGCTTCCGTAGCCGTATCGACGGCTGATGTGCTGTCATCTAAAATCAATATTTTCGGTTTCTTTAACAGCGTCCTTGCAATGCAGAGCCTCTGCTTCTGGCCGCCGGATACATTAGAACCGCCATGGCCCAAATCCGTATTGTAACCGTCTTTGAAATTTGAAATAAATCCGTCTGCCTGGGCATTTTCCGCCATAAGAACGATTTCCTCCATAGAGGCATCCTCATCTCCCCAACGGAGATTTTCTTCAATGGTTCCGGAAAAAAGAACATTTTTCTGAAGAACCATTCCCACTCCCTGACGGAGATTTTTAAGGGAATAATCTCTTACATCAATGCCATCTACCAGCACCTGGCCTTCATCCGCATCGTAAAGGCGGGGAATCATCTGAACCAGTGAAGTTTTTCCGCTTCCCGTAGGGCCGATGATGCCGATAGTCTCTCCCGGTTCTGCAATGAAGCTGATGCGGTCTAAAACCATTTCATCCATTCCTTTTGCATACTGGAAACAGACATCTTTAAACTCTACCTTTCCGCTTGTAACCTGAGCGGACTTCTGAGCAGCACCATCATCGGTTAAGTCGATTTCCGCATCCAGGACCTCTCTCACCCTCTTTAAAGAAGCCATTGCCCTGGAAGCCTGTATAAATACCATGGACAGCAGCATTAAGGATATGAGAATCTGGACAATATAGGTGATAAATGCGGTCAGATCACCTACCGGCATATTTCCGGCGATGATTAAGTTTCCTCCGTACCAGACCACAGCAAGGGTGGTCAGGTTCATGGCCAGCATCATGACAGGCATGGTGGCAATTACCACCTTCATGGCATCAAGGCTTCCTTTCTTTAAATCCTGGTTGGTAGCCTGAAATTTTTCCATCTCATAGTCTTCCCGGACAAAGGATTTGATGACCCGCACATTGGTCAAAGCCTCCTGTATACCGGAGTTCAGACGGTCTATCTTCTTCTGCATAGCTCCAAAACGAGGGAATGCTGTTCTTAAAATTAAAAATATAGCCAATGTCATAAGGGGGATTACTGCCACCAGAATCAGCACAAGCTGCCCGTTGATCAGGTATGCCATTACCAGTCCTCCCACCATCATTCCGGGAGCACGAAACAGCAGACGCAGGCTCATCATCAGAACGTTCTGAATCTGCTGGATGTCGTTGGTCAGTCTGGTGACCAGTGATCCGGTGCTGAAATCGTCAATGTTCTGAAAGGAAAACTGCTGAACCTTGTGAAATACAGCCTTTCTCAAATCTGTACTGAAACAGATGGATGCCTTGGAAGAAAAATAAGAACCTCCGATTCCTCCTGCTGCCATGACTGCGGCAATGATCAGCATCCTCCATCCCATGTTTAAAATATAGCTCATGTCTCTGACTGCCACTCCGTTATTGATGATCATGGAGGTCAGCTTGGGAAGCATGATCTCTCCCAGCACCTCGGTCAGCATCAAAAGGGGGGCCAGAATAAATGCCCCTAAATAGGGCCTTATATATTCCCAATATCGTTTCAACTAGTTAGTCCTCTCTTTCTGTCGTCTCTTCTTCTGTCTTTTCCTCTTGGATTTGGGACAGGTTTTCATAAATACGGTCCAGATACTCCTTCATGATTTCCAATTCCTCATTGGAAAATCCATGAAACATCTGTTTTTCCACATTATGAAAAAATTCCCGGCTGTTCCCCACCATATTCTTCCCTTTTTCCGTCAGGCAGAGCTGATTCATCCGGTTATCCTCCTGATCCATAACCCGGGTGATATAGCCTCCCTTTTCCAGCTTTTTTACGGATACCGCTATGGTTGCTGTGGAAACATATAAACGCTTTGCAATCTCTTTCTGAGAAACATTGGAATGATCAGCCAGCATCATGAGAATCTGGTGCTGGCTGCGGTACACCCCTGTCTCTTTCGAACGTTCATCGAGAATGGAGCGGTGCAGCTTCATAATCCTCATGTACCACATCATAACGGTATGCTGAAGGGGAATATCCTTTTTAAAATTTCCCCTTTCCCATGAACACGTTGGTTTCATTCAAACAACCTCTTTCTGTTAGTATATTAATTATTAGCTAATTAACTATATCGAAGTATATCACTTTCTGTTTTTTCTTGCAAGAGGAAAATTATGAAAATAAAATGAAGCTTCTATTGCTTTTCCGTATTTTTATTGCATTTATAGCGTTTCTATACTATGATTACTTTAAGAGGATGATTCTAATGACCATGGGAGAGAAACAGCCAATAGTTTTTCAGTAAAGAGGAGGACCATAGTATGTTAGATGAGAAAGATTTACAAGCGATTGCAGCACTGATTAACGTCAGCACGGAAAAAACAGACCAGCAATTCAGGGAAATTAAAGGGGATATCGGGGAAATTAAGGGGGATATCTCTAAAATGAAAGGTGAAATTTCCGACGTAAGAGGCGATATCTCTGAAATGAAAAGTGAAATTTCCAACGTAAAAAGCGATATCTCTGAAATGAAAGGTGAAATTTCCAACGTAAAAAGCGATATCTCTGAAATGAAAGGTGAAATTGCTAACGTAAAAAGCGATATCTCTGAAATGAAAGGTGAAATTGCTAACGTAAAAGGCGAAATTATCGAAATAAGAGGACAAGTCAAGGCAACAGAAAAATTATTGTTGGATGAATTAGGATATGTTCAGTCATATTTTGAAAAACAGATAGTACAAGTTCAAAAAAATATAGATGAATTACAGCAGTATTATAAGATTGCAAAACTTGAAAACGATAATACTACCTTGCTGTTAAAGATGATTGAAACTCTTCAAAAAGATATTGAAGAATTAAAGAAAAAGACTGCATAATAAAATTCTCAGGCTACATACAAGCCCAGCAAAGGCGCTCTGCAATCTCGCAGAACGCCTTTATTTTGTTCAAATCTATATATCTTACGAAAGCAACAGCTTAATCACTGCCGTAGCCCCATAAACCATAGGCTTGTCATGTTCAAAAAAGACGACACCGTCTTCAGGTGCCCTCAACTCTTCCAATACATTTCCCTCACATGCATCCAAAATCACAGCCAGAAGCTGTCCCTTATGAACCCGGTCCCTGGCCTGCACCAGACTCCTGTAAATGCCGGACTTTTTAGGCCTCAAAGACAGCAGCTCCCTATCTGTAAACACCCTGGATTCCGGGCAGTCTCCCGTTTTATCCTCAATCATCTTATTGGCAGCCATAAAACGCAGGACACTTTCCACCAGCTCGGCAGCGCTGTCTTCTTCAATTCTGTCCGTAGCAGTGCCGTACAAACTAAAGGCATCGGTCTCCCAGATCTGCCAGTTGTAGTTAAGAGTGGCTGTATCATAGGGTTTGGGTATTTTCAGGACAATATAAGGCAGACCGAATTGACGGGCCTTTTCCACATTTTCATAGCCCGTCTTCATAATTCTCACATGGGGACAGAACCGCCCCGGCATATAAAAAGAAGAAAACTGGATTCCATTTTCATAGGCTGATATGGTTTTAAACACTCCGGCAGCAATCCTCTGAGTGGTCTCCCCCAG
Source organism: Lacrimispora sp. (assembly GCF_036758025.1). Lineage (GTDB taxonomy): Bacteria > Bacillota > Clostridia > Lachnospirales > Lachnospiraceae > Lacrimispora. The sequence goes on from NZ_DAIOXM010000021.1 coordinate 75,088, forward strand.
ACCGTACCCCGGAAACATGCGGTTAATATCCGTATTGTCTGTGGGCCAGAACCTCTTTTCAATATTCATGGCGCAGGGATTTAAAGAAGGGATCACCAGAATTTCCCTGTCTTTTGCAAGCTTGTTTCCTGCCTCCAGCTCCTTTAAGCGCTTAATCAGCTGGGAACATGTATAAATCTGCTGGTATTCATTCCCCCTCATACTGCCTACAATGCACAATGCCTTTTTCCCGCTTCCAAACCGGTATCCCCGGATACGGAAATCATCCCGGTAAAGGGACGGAATTGTGAAAATAATTTCTTTTTCCATCAGCCGTCCTCCTCCTGCCTTAAGATTCTGGCAATGAGGGAGCCCTCATCCACCACCGGATACTCCCGGATGGTAAAGAGCAGCCCGGAACAGGGAGCGGTTATCTGTTCCATCACCTCTCCGGTAAAGGGATTGAGAATTGCTCCTACCTCATCACCCAGATAAACTTTGCTCCCATGTTCCTGTTTCTTTAGGAAAATGCCGGATACAGGCGCATTAATATAGCATACATCCTCCGGTCCCTCAGAAAGAACAGGCTTTTTTACGGAAATCTTCTCCCCCTTCCAGATATGAAGCTTCTGCATCAGATGGAAAATCCCCTCTGTCAGCTGAGAAGCATAGGACGGCGTCAGACGCATCCCCACTCCCATCTCCGCCACCAGAGTAGGAACCCCCAGGCTGTTCATGCTGTAGGCAAGGGTGGATTCCAAAACTGTATTAGCTCCATGAACCCATACAAAATCCACATTGGCCTCCATAGCCAGGGGAACCAGCTTGTCCTTGTGAAGCTCATTAATCCGTATCTGGGGAAGCTCAGTCAGATAAATATTGCTGGCATGAATATCCAGACACAGATCAGACCCTGCCAGATCCTCCACAATCTTCATGGCTATATACTCGGTAAAGGAACCATCCCTGGTTCCGGGGAAAATCCGGTTCATATCCAGATCAAAGCCCGGAATCCCCCTGGTAATGGAATCAAGCCCCATGGGATTGAGGGCCGGATACAAATCCACTGTTCCAAGAAGGTGTTCCGGGTTTTCCCTGATCTTTTTTGCCATCTGAAAACAGACAAGTTGTCCTTCAAGCTCATCCCCATGGATTCCCGTCACAATGCTGATTCTCTTTCCATTCCCCCCGTTAGTCGGACAGAAACGGCTTTTCTTTATTTCCAGTGTCTCATCTACAGGCAGCGGCACACTGGCTACGGAAATAATCATGTCCCTTCACCTGCTTCCTCTACGGTCACGGACACGGTTTGCTGCTGATTTGCTGTCCCGGTAAATACTCCCTGGTTCAGCAGACAGTCTCCATAGTCCCTGCCATGTGATATTTTAATATGATTCTCCAGAACCCGGACACCGTTAGTAGGATCCAGTCCATACCAGCGGCCTTCCTGAGCCACCTCCACCCAGGCGTGGCTTAACCCCTCCCCAATCAGCATTCCAGCCGCATAGCGGGCCTGTATTCCAGCCATGCGGCATAGGGAAATCATGATATGGGAATAATCCTGGCACACGCCGCAGCCGATTTCCCAGGCTTTTTCTGCCGTGGTCGATATTCCTGTCTTTCCCGGAATGTAAACATAGGCCTCTCTTAAGGCATTCATAATGTACAGGCTTTTTTCCAGATTTCCTCCCTTTTGAGGAAGCTTTAAACTGGAAAAAAACTCTTTCAGCTTCTCTCCGGGAGCCGTATACCGGGTCTGTCCGGCATACATGCCCAGCCGGTAAGACGGCTCCGCCTCCACACTGTCTTCAAGTCCGGTTTTAGCCGTCCCCTCTGCCACCACCTCAAATAAGGTATGGGGTTCTCTGGCCCTTCCGAAAAAATAGGTGTTGCCAAAGGAATCCCCGTTCATGGAGAGGAATTCCCTTGGCAGGATGCGGGTATCCTGTCTGATGATTTCCTGTCTTCCGTCTGCGGCAGGAGTACAGCGGACTGTAAAGCTGTGGTTTGTCACCGGACTATCGAATTCGATTTTCAGATAATACCGGTAATTCAGCATCTTCAAAGTATTAGACCTCCAGTATTCCTTCAATTACCCGGACTATTTGAGGATAGTCCAGCTCCTGGGCTTCGATTAAGAGGTCCAGTTTTCCGGGTACTTCCTTATGGTAATGAAGTCCGGTGCGGCTGATGCGGCCATTTAAGCGGTGGACCTCTCTGACCATGTCCGGCTTTGGTGCTTTCAGACGGCCGTATAAGTCAATCCGTTCCACCCGTTTTCCTATCTTAATGATGTTTCTGGTCTCTTCATCCTCGATCTGATCATCTACAATTCCCCAGAAGGCAAGAATATCATCCAGAATATTCTGGAACTCAATCATAGGAGCATCGCTGAGCGCCGCCTTGTTCAGCTCATAGACTGCCATCTGTATGTATGCCAGCGTCTCACTTCCAATTTCTTCTCTCAGCTCAATGGCATTGTCATAAGCCCTCATTAAGTTGCTGTAAATGGAATCGGGATTTTCCTTTCCAAAGGGATACTCCTGCCGGAATGCCTCTGCCGAAACGTAAATGTTGGGAATTGCAAGGGAACGGCAAAACTCGTCATATCCTCCTGCTCCTTCCTCCAGCATGCTGTCAAACCTCTCTCCGTATAGCTTTAAGGTTGTATAAACTCTCTCTGAATATCTGCCCAGCCAGTACAGCCGGTCTGTATTTTCTACTGATTTAGCACCCATGTGTCCTTAAACCCCCCTCCCTGAGATGAATTGACGATAAAGGAATCCGGATTTCTGGAAAAACGGGTCAGTCCGCTCTTCCACACCACCGACCTTTCCGCCGTCAGTATAAAGGCCCTTAAGTCGGCCTTTCTGTCCACCAGCTCCCCCTTTTCCAAAATAGGAAGATCACAGAAATCAATGACCTCCTGGGCAATGAAACGCCTGGGTTCCTTTTTCAGCAGTCCGATGAAGGCTTCCTTTTGCTCTGTACTCATTCTGTTTCCAAACACAACTCCGTATCCCCCGGCCTCTGCAACATCCTTTAATACCAGACTGTCAAAATGCTCCAGCACGTATTTCATGTCCTCCTCATAGTAAGGCAGGTAAGTAGGCGCATTGTGCAGGATAGGTTCTTCTCCTAAGTAATAGCGGATCATTTGAGGGACAAAATAGTAAATTCCCTTGTCATCTGCAACGCCGTTTCCGGGAGTATTTACCAGAGCCACCTTTCCCTTTCTGTAAATGTCAAACATATGGGGAATGCCGATGATGGAATCCCTGTTAAAGGTCATGGGGTCTATGTATTCGTCGGATATGCGGCGGTATACCGCTCCTACCGGCTCCTTCTTTCCGTTGTAATTGATGAAGTACAGCCTGTCATTTTCCACCTCTAAATCGTGGCAGGTGACAAGAGGAACCTGCATCCGCTCTGCAAGATAAGAATGCTCAAAATACGCCGCATTATACCGTCCAGGAGTCAGAACCACAGTCAGGCCTCCTGTATTGACGTGATCCAGGGTAGCTTTTAAAAGGTCTGCATAATTGCGGTTGTCTGCCACCGAAATATTCTGAAAGGTTCTGGGGCTGCTTCTGCGGCATAGCCCCCTGGCGATCATGGGATAAGAAGCTCCGGAGGGCACTCTTAAATTATCCTCCAGAATATACCAAATGCCGTCCTTTCCAAGAACCAGGTCGATCCCTGATATATGGGAATATACTCCCTTGGGAGGCACAATTCCTTCGCATTCAACCAGATAGCCGGAGGAGGCATAGATAAATTCTTCTGGCACCACCTTATCCTTTAATATCTTTTTCTCATTGTAGATGTCCCTTAGGAACAGGTTTAAGGCTGTCACCCTCTGTTCCAGTCCCTTTTCCAGATAAGCAAACTCGTCTTTCCCGATTACCCTGGGAATTGCATCAAAGGGAAAAAGCTGTTCCTGAAAGGTATTGTCCTTATAAATCCCAAATTTTACTCCATACCGGGCCAGAAGTCCATTAACCGTATCTGTCCGTTCAAATAGATCCATTCCTTCTCTCATCTCCATCGCCCTCACCTCACTGAACATTTGACTTGACAGTTAATCGAAAAAAAGGCGCTCTGCAACCTCGCAGAACGCCTTTGTATCTTAAGAAATATTGTAGCGGATTTCGCCTTATCTGTCAATCAAAATCACCTTCTCTATGTAATATTGAGTATTAACAATAAACCATATTTGAGCGTCGAATCTCATAACAGTCCAAATAGACACACCCTGGAGATTATGTTCTTCTGCCAGCCTGATTCTTGCATCAAAACTTCTTGCATCTTTAGTCCACACGATGTGCAATGTCCCGTCAATGTTCTCATAGTAGAAGTAAGCTGCCTGTGCAGCTTCATTGTATTGGATTGGTATGCCGTTTTTCGCTGCAATTTGAACCGCATTGTCATAAGTTATTGCAGTGGCCTCTGTTGCTCCGGGAACGTATGGAAGAGTCCAGTCATAACCCAGGGTGGTGATTCCAAGAAAAAGTTTTTCAGGCGGAATAGTGCTAAGTGAATAGTCTAATAATTGTCTTAAAACATTAACCGGGAAAATTAAGCTTGGATAACTATAAGACCTTGCCCATTCATAAGAGGAAAACATGATTGCATCTGCAAACCGGGATAATTTTGAATAATCTATTCTATCAAAAATCATGTTGGGCGTATCAATATTGATAGCCGGTGTTATGGTGATCACTACCCTGTAACCTTCTGAATGAAATATTGCGGCCGCCTTTTCTAAATATTCTGAAAATGCATCTATATTCTCATAGGTTATGGTTTCGGCATATATGTTTATACCGTAAAACCCTTTTGTTCTCATTATATCAAGAGCATTATAAATAAGAAGGTCCTGCACGGAAGGATTGCTTAAAATATCATAGGTCACTTCGCGGCTGACGATCCCCTCTTCCGTAATGGTGGAGACAAACATCATGGGGGCAACACCGTAATCTTTTGCTGTCTGGATGAGTTCAGTATCGTCGGAATTGCAAATTATTTCTCCTTCACTTGTGGCCCTGTAATTGAATATGGCTAAATAAGTTAAAAAGGGGAGTGTTTTTTTTAAAACAGATTTCTCTATATGAGGAAAGATATAACCGCTGATAGCAATTGTCTTTGTTCTATCAGTTTGATAACTTATAACTATGGTTTCTCCAATGTGCAAAACTTCTCTATCGGAAAGGTATGGATTATTTCTCAGTAATTCCATTGGCGTAGTGCCATACTGCGCTGCAATGCTCTCTAAAGTATCTCCCGCTTGGACGGTGTAAAGGATTTCCGGCTGGACAATGACAATGGTCTGACCAATTGCCAGATTGTCAGGGTTTGTAATTCCATTTTCTAAGACTAGTCTATAGGCAGGAATATTGTAATGCTCCGATATGGAGTCTATGGTCTCACCGGGTTGAACAACGTGTATGATCATGGCTTCCCCCAATGATCTTATTGGTTCTATTATATGCTGATGATATTCACTCATAACATGATATTATAAAATTATATGTGTTTTAAATTTTAAAATCATTTTGCTTCAATTATCCGACAATTCTTTACACAGAATGGGCAAACGGGGTTGTATCTGTAAAGGCAAAGTGATAGAAACATCAGTAAACACCGGAATTCTGTATGAATACAAGAGTTCCCGGTGTTTTGCTTTTCTTGAAAGGTTATTATTTTTTCCAGCCGTGCTGTATTACATATTATCTGCAATAATTGCGGAAAGAGAGACATTATTAATAACAGCAGAGCCTATTGTTTCATTGATTTCCGGTAAAATACCTGCTACTGTTGCAACAACGCTATATACGCAGCATTCGTCATCGCAGATATTGCAGTCACAGGAAAAGAAGCGGAAAGAATCACTTTCAGTGACTGCTACAAGCCGTGAATATGTCCAAACAGATCCTACGGGAATAGGAGCGAGCTGACCTTTGCACTGTTTGAATATCTGAAAATTAAGGGTAATAACAGCCTCGGTCGTCACGATGTTGCCTGCAAAATCAAATTTGATGCAGGGTCTCCGGTAACCTTTTGTATTCACGTTTAGAGTGGCCAAAGTAAATGTAGTGCCAGTTAAAGTTGCTTCTGGAATCGTTGCGCTGACCTGACTGCCGCATTTTAAAGTTGTTCTATTGGGCTTAACGTATTTTTTGGGTTTTTCACATACGCATCTGCAATTGCAATCCTGAATTTCTTCGCTGCAGTCGCATTCACATGTTCTTATATCTTGATCATTCATGAAACTGCCTCCATTATAAATATATAGAAAAATAGCATTTGTACAAAAAGGTATACTCTATTATATTAGGGGAAAAAGGATATGCTACACTTAAGAATGTATATTCCAAGACATGAATTTGCCTGCCTTCTAAATCAGACAGGCAGGCTCTTACATAAAACGGAGAAATTATATGAGTATGTGATATCCAGTTCCCCATATACCTGCCCCAGTTACGGATTAGCATCGGCCATGATGTCTCTCAACCAGAGATAATATTTTACACGATACACTGTCCATTATTTTGAGTGAGCAATCTTTCTTCAACCCCTTTTTTTGATTATGGAGTCCGCAGAACTCAATTTACTTGTAATATTAATCCTCTTCTTCAACTTCCCATTCATGTTCCCATTTCATAAGTTTCGAAAAGAATTTACTATTCTTGTTCAGGTATTTAGTTGCAAAATTATCACAATCTTCTTCGCTTCCTTTCATATTCTGGTTATTATGATAAGCATGTCGTAGTTCATGTAATAGAGCATGAATAGAATACAACTGAGAACTCTGAAAATCATCATATTCTTCATGAGCAAATACATACACGATAACTGTTTTACTGTTTGGTAAATAAAAACCTTCTATTTCGCCTCGAATAATTTCAGGCCAGTCCATTGGGTTAATCATAATAACACCGTGTTTTATAAGATCATATTTGTTTTCAATAATATATAGCTTATTGATTTTATATGCTTCTCCAAGTCTATTTAATATTTTAAGTAACTGCTTATTAGTAAAATAATTTTGGTTGTTATAGATATTCATTAATAAGCCCCGATCTGTTTAAAGTTTTGATTTTACCAGGTATTTTAGCCTTTAATCTTATCCTTTACTCCTCTAATGTCTCGCTAATACTATTATACCATGCGTAATAATTATTTTCACTGTCGTATATTACAATATGTTCCGGCATTAATAACGGCAGTTCCTGATTGTTCATGCTGAGAAGATTAATCAGAAAATAAACCAGCATTATGAATCCGTGCAACACGAAATGCAACACACAAAAAAGGCCTGGTATTTACCAGACCTTTAAAATGTAGCAGACGGGAGTTGAACCCGTACAGGCAAAATAACAAAAACATCGAAATAACGGGATTCTTTAACTCTAAGCGCTTGAATCCATTCTCCTCATACTATTTATAACTGGCATACTTTATGAGGGTTTAAGATATTCTTTGGATCAAAAGCCTTCTTGATGCCCCTCATAATTTCAACGGTAGCCGGATCCAGCGACTCCATAAGATAGGACTTCTTCGCATAACCAATCCCGTGTTCACCGGATACCTGACCACTTAGTTCTTTAGCTTTGCCATAGATCTTATCCATGGCAGCTTTCATTTTCTCCTCCCATTCTTCTTCACTTAATTCATCCTTTAAGATATAGGCATGGAGATTGCCATCTCCTGCGTGGCCAAAGCTTTTGATACGGATATTAACTTCTTTATATAATCCGTGGATATATTCCACCATTTCATTTACGGAACTTCTGGGAACTACTACATCCACTTCATCCATAAAGGAGGTTGAACCTTTGATAGCTTCCAGAAAAGCACCTCTGGCCTTCCAGATAGAATCTTCTCTTTCCGTGGTATCAGAGATTAAAATATCAATAGCTCCCTGCTCCAGGCAGATTCTTGCTACGTTTTCATAGTCTTTTTCAATTTCTTCCGTAGAGTTACCATCAAATTTAAGCAGCAAATAGGCATCTGCACTGTTATCAGGGAACTTTTTGCCCAGGTATTTTTCTGCATCAATAATAACTTCCCTCTGCATAAATTCAATGGCAGTGGGGATGGCTTTGGATTTGATAATCAAAGGTACGGTACCGATTGCCTTCTCCAGAGTTGGAAAGGGTATCAGCAAACTGATTGCTTTCTTCGGCAGAGGAAGAATCTTTAAGGTTGCTTTAGTAATAATACCAAGAGTCCCTTCTGATCCTACCATCAGATCCTTCATGGCATATCCCGTACTGTTCTTTACTACCTTACCGCCAAATTCCACCACTTTGCCATCGGGCAGCACAACTTCCAGTCCTCTTACATAATCTCTGGTCACACCGTATTTAACCGCTCTCATACCACCGGCATTGGTACTGATATTTCCTCCGATGGTAGCAGACTTCTCACCTGGATCCGGAGGGTAAAACAAATCTCTCTCCTGTACATAAGCAGCCAGCTCCATAAGCAATACTCCCGGCTCTACTGTAATGGTAAGATTATCCTCATCCAGTTCCAGAAACCGGTTCATAAGGCTGGTATCCAGCATGATGCCATGTTCGATTGCAACAGAAGCCCCTACCAGACCTGTGCCTGAACCTCTAGGGGTAACAGGTATCGCATTCTCATAGGCATATTTCATAATTGAAGAAACTTCCTCGGTGGATTTAACCTTTACCACCACGTCCGGATAGCTGACTGTGTCGCTTAACTCATCATGGCTGTATTCTTCATTAATATCCTCACCGCAAAGAACTCTGTCGTTTTCTGTTATAATACTTCTTATATAATTAATATCTTCCAATTCCAACTTTTTATAATTCATTATAATAATCCTGCCTTTCTCATAGCCTGCATATTAACTTCATTCTAGCTATAACTACACTCAAGCACTAATAAATTTACCAGCTTTGATACGGCTAATGACTTCCGGCAGGATTTCATACAAATCCCCAACCAGGCAATAATGAGCTGTTTTAAAAATCGGTGCATTTTCATCCTTGTTAATGGCAATTATCTGCTCAGCATTATTCATACCCGCCGTAAACTGGACAGAACCGGATACACCGCAGGTAATGATCAACTTCGGTCTTACAGTACGGCCGCTTAAACCTACCTGACATTTGGCTGCCAGCCATCCTGCTTCCATAACCGGACGAGTACAGGCAAGCTGGCCGCCCAGAATATCTGCAAGCTCTCTTAACAGTTCAAGATCTTCTTCTTTTTTTACTCCTCTGCCTGCAACTACCAGCACATCGGAGGCTTCTATAAACTGTTCTTTCTCCTTTGCAATAATATCCAAAACCGATACCTTACTGCCCAGTTCCTTTGAGTCAATCACGCAGTTAATAACTTCACCGGACACTTCTTCTTTTCTCTCCGGTGCATCCATAACCTTATAGCGCACAGTAGCCATCTGAGGTCTGTGATTGGGAGTTAATATCTGAGCCATAATATTTCCGCCGAAAGCAGGTCTGATCTGTACCAGATCCGTATTTTCATTAATGTCCAGGATCGTACAGTCAGCAGTTAACCCGGTCTTTAATCTGGCTGCCAGCCTTGGTGCCAGTTGTCTGCCAACGGGAGTTGCTCCCATTAAGATAGCCGTAGGTTTTATATGCCCGACAAAATCTTCAAACGCCTTTGTATATGGCTCCATCTTAAAACGGTCCAGTTCTTCCTTATCATAAACAAATACCTTATCTACGTCATAATGCAGCAGTTCTTCACACTGTGTCTGTATATGGTGTCCCATCATTACGGCATATACCGGATGATTGATCTTTGCCGCCAGTTCCTTTGCTTTTCCAATCAATTCATAGGTTACGGGATGAATCGCTCCGTCAATATGATCTACATATACTGCAATTCCTCTCCACTGCTCCTTGTCTATGGCTTCAACGGCTTCCTCCACATATTCGATGGCTCCTGCCGGACCTTTTTTCACACAGAGCTTACACATTTTACAGGCAGCATTTATCTGAATCAAGTTGTCTTTCTCTTCAATAGCGCCAAAGGGGCAGATACTGATCAGCTCCTGTTTGTTTCCAACCTTTTCCTGGTTTACGATTAACTTAGCCATACCTATCTTCCTCCTCAGGCAAATTTTAATTCCTTCAATTTATGAAATAACTGATCAGCCAGTTCCTTACTATCCCCGTTCCACACTTCTCTGTGGTTATTTACCTGGGGCGGAAATATTTTCTGCACTTGTGTGGGAGAACCGTTCAAGCCATAGTTTTTCTCTTCTTTATCCTCCAGTTCTGCAAGGGTAATCACTTTTATTTCTCTGTCCTTTGTCTCCTGTTTCTTTACATAGGAGGGAAGCCTTGGGATAAATATATCTTTATCCACCGCCAGCAGGCAGGGATATTGTATTTCTGCCACTTCTATGTCATCAGTCATATCCATTTCCACTACTAAGGAGCTATCTTTTTGTTCAACTATTCGGGATACATTAGACAGGCTTGGAATACCCAGCCATTCTGCCACTTCCGGGCCTACCTGAGCGGTATCTCCATCGGTAGTCTGTTTTCCGCAGAGAATCAGATCAAATTCCCCGCTCTGTTTAATGCCCTGTGAAAGGGTATAACTGGTTGCCAGTACATCGGCGCCGCCAAACTTACGGTCGGATATCAGTACTCCGGTATCTGCTCCCATGGCAAAAGCTTCTCTGATGATTCCCGCTGCCTGCCCCGGTCCCATAGTAATTACAGTAATACTGCCGCCGGTTTTCTCTCTGATTCGCAGCGCAGTCTCTAATGCGTATAAATCATAAGGATTCATTTTGGATTCCACTCCGTTTCGCTTTAACACGCCGGTAATCGGATCCACTTCCACCTTATTGCTGTCTGGCACCTGTTTAATGCATACTAAAATATTCATTTAAAACTCCTTTCCTTCCCTTTTCAGGCTTACTGTATGGCAGTGGTAATTCAAGTCAAAACCTACAGTATAAAACACTTTATAGTTTAATTTTAAGATTTCACATGAGCTTGCTCACCGTCAGTTATGCCAGCAGTCTTGAACCTGCATAAGTGATGGCCCCAACTATGATTATAAAAAGAACAAAATATTTAATGGTTCCTTTTAACAGCACATTTTCCTTGCCCTCCAGATTTACCGCTGCTACTGCAATTGCTATACTCTGAGGTGAAATCATCTTGGCAATAACCGCACCTGCTGTATTTGACGCTGTAATCCAGGCCTGGTTAAGTCCCAATGCTGCTGAGGTTTCCGCCTGTAAGCCGCCAAATAATACACTGGCAGAGGTTCCGCTTCCGGTCACAAAGGTTCCGATGGACCCAAGGAATGGGGCAAAAAAAGGATAAAAAGAACCGGTATAGGTCACAAACACAAGTGAGATGGAAGCAATCATACCGCTGTATCCCATTAATTTTGCTGTTGCCATAATGGCAATAATGGTAACAATTGTTTTCATCATCTGAAGAATGGTCTTTTTAAGGATCACAAACATTTCCTTCATACTCAGTCCCTGAATCTTCCCTCCTATAAAGGCAGATAAAAGAATCCACAAGCCAGGGGTTGCAAGCCAGGAAAAGGTATACGGTGAACTTCCGTTTCCCTGATAAATACTTACCGTAGTTTTCACGGAGGCCAGCAGTTCGTTAAAGGGTCCTGCCATTTTAGACGTTACTAAAAGGAATACAAAAATCAGGATGAAGGGACTCCAGGCAACCAGAGCTTGTTTCCCTGTTACTTTAACCTCCTGTCTGCCATCCAGAAGATACTTTTCCTCCACCTCGCCTTTCCCAAAAATCCCCGCGGCTAAAACCGTGGCAGCCATGGAACAAACCGCTCCGATTACTACGGGCAGCTCCGCTCCCAGATATTTTGCCACCAAATATTCAGGAAGCAGGAAGGAAACACCTGAAATGAAAGTGATCAGCGTTATTCCTTTTAAAGAATTCTTTGATTTACCCGTAAGAAATACCAATACAAAAGGTGTTAAGATAATAAGTAAGGCTAATAAAATTACGGTATTGGTAGACAGCTCAATAACATTAATACCTGTGATTTTAGCCAGCGTGGTAGTAGGAATACCGATGGAGCCAAAGGCTGTCGGTGTTGCATTTGCAATCAGACAGACAATTGCTGCGAATACCGGAGGAAAGCCAAGGCCGACCAACATACTTGCCGGAATGGCAACCGCTGTTCCAAAGCCCGCCATACCTTCCATGAAACCACCAAATCCCCATGCAATAATAAGTACTAAGACCCTTTTGTCTTTCGTAACATTTGCCAGCATTTTTTTGATTATTTCCATATCTCCTGTGGCAACGCAGACATTGTAAGTAAATATAGCAGCAATTATAACAATAATAATTGGCCATAAAGCAAGTGCGGCCCCTTCCGCAACTGCACCCAGGCTGTCAACAAATGGCATCTTCCATACAAATACGGCAAGTACATATGCAATTGCCAAAGCGATGGTACATGCTTTAAACCCCGGGATTTTTAAAGCTGTCAGAGCAATGATTAACCAGATAATCGGTGACAATGCCATAACAAATTCGAAAATCATCTCCATAGCTTCTCCATTCTGTGGTATTTAAGGAGACATCAGGAAGTTCCAGAGATTCCTTTATACTCCTGAAATAAAATTTTCAATTGGTAGTACCAATTTGCGTTAAAAAAAATGGTGTTGCAAAACAGTTTTGTTTTACTACACCTATTTGATACCTACCCCCGGGGAATTGGTAGTACCACTTTGTAATTTAATTATAATTGCGTATATTCTATATGTCAACATACGTCATTTTTTTAACAGATACTTTGTTTATTTTTACTCATATGGGTACCTTTTCATCATTGTCAGGTCATTTTCTTTAATTTTTTCGTCAATTATACTAAAATGTTTGTTAATTGATTCATAAGCAAGATTTTTATCCCTGGTGATTAAACTTTCTAACATACCGTTATGGGCTTCCATGAGAATTTTTCTGCTGTCATCCTGGCTTAAGATTTCTCTTCGCAGGTCTACAATAAATTTATCCAGTACCTCAGAAAGAGCCTGGAGGATATTGATAATCAGAGTATTCTTGGAGGCCAGGGCTATGTTATAGTGCATTTTCTTATCCAATACGACATTATTTGCTTCTGTACCCGTCTCCAGCAGAGACATGATCTTTACCAGAGACTGAATTTCCTCATCCGTGATATTGTCTATGGCTAACATCAGCGCTTCCATTTCCAAAGCTCGTCTAAGTTCACTGACTTGTTTGTAATCGATCTGATTCAGCAGAAACATCATGGACAGGGATTCCACCAGGTTATTTTCAAAATTACCTGTAAGAAAATTACCCGCCCCCTGATGGCTTGAGATTACTCCCATATTATCCAGCGTCCGAATAGCCTCTCTGACAGAATTACGGCTGATACCCAGGATCTCTGACAGTTCTCTTTCTGCCGGAAGCTTTCCGCCTATCCTTAATTCACCACTGCGTATTTGCTTTTTTATGTAACTTATAACTTTCATATATGACTTTTTCTCTGTTCCGTACTCTTCCATAAATACCTCCGTGTGTCTCTTCTATCCGATTTTCATTACAACAATGTGCTTTTTCTGTTTACTGATTTATGTCAATCCCATATCCTGTTGGCTCTTACTTTATTTTATACGCTGTTTTAACTTCCGGTTGTCTATAATTCTATCATATTTTGTTTTATTTTCAACTGATACACAGTTCTTTTAAATCATGATAAACCTAAACAGTAATTTTCTTTTTAACAGGAAGTCACTCCCTTTCAGTTTGACCCTACTGTTTAATTCATGATCCGCGGCACAATATAAGCCAGCAAATTAATGCCATTATGCAATACCACTGAAGGCAGTATACTTCTTGAATACGCTCTGATCCAGCCCATTACAAAACCTGCTGCCCCTGTAGAAATAAAGCTTGAAAAGTTTATGATAAGTGAAAAATCATTGTCAAACGTCACACTGTGGACTAGAGCAAAAATAAATGTTGTTATTATAAGATTCCAGCCTACATTGGCATTCCATAGCTTCCTTGTTCCAGGTAATGCTTGTGCAATAATCATCCAAAGAATTCCGCGAAATATCAATTCCTCCTCAAATCCTGGCATTGATGCCTGGAATAAGACTGTCTCAAAGTCAATACTTCCAGGATTTCCTGAACTTCCAATAGCAAAAAAAACAGCTGCACCTGCAAGAATGCTGATTATTCGGGCCCAAGAGCCTGGACGCGGTAAAGTAAAACCCATTTTCTCCCAAGATTGTCCAAACCACAATTGGACAAATACCAAAGCTGCTGCCAGTGAAATTAGCTTTCCTTGCCAATTCCAATGTAAATTTGCAAACCACCATAACCTAGGGGATAAAAGCAGAAGCAGATTAATAAGCAGAATAACTCCAGCCAGGCATAGCAGGGTAAGTGACTTTCTCCCACTTATGCCTGGATTGCGCTGATTATAAATCCATACAAAAGGACCTAGAAGAAGTGTAGTAATTGCCATCCATAGTCCCCAGTTTACGAGACCTCGACTGAGAAAGGCTCCGTCATTTATCAGTGCTGATCCAATCAAGTATAACCCAATAAAGATTAACAACAACGCAGCTTTTTTATTTTGTTCCATACCCTTTCCTCCAGAATCCTTTTTTATATATTTTATTTACATTACTAGTACAGTCTCTAATTCATATGATATACCATAGAGCCATAATAATAATATAAAATAAATATAAATATTTGTATCGCCATAGGGAACGATTCTTTTCCATACAATAAAAGAGTGCACTTTCATACAAATATTTGTATGACATATGCACTCTTCCAATACCTTTCGTCTGCTTTCTTTAAAAAGACAGCTTTAATGTTAATGTATCATATGGCGGTATGATAAAATCCTGTTTTTCACAAATCTCTTCAATATCATTTACTTTTTCAACTGCTTTGAAACGGCTGAAATCATAATCCGTCAGATTGACTTCCCTGCCGGTAGGATTCTTGATTCTTAGCAAAGCTGCGTC
>NZ_DAIOXM010000022.1:0-85602 GCF_036758025.1 Lacrimispora sp.
ACAAGGTGGGGAATTTTCTCCGCCAAAAGTGGGTACTTTTATTATGCCATTCACATCCTGGTGCGATGCCAACACAGGGAGCATTCAGTACAGTCTGGTAAACCCGGAAAATATACCGGATAACTGCATTACAGAAATACCGCTTAATGAAATGAATGATCTGCTTAACATGCTGATTACTTTACAGGATGCAAAAGGCTCCCTGGGAGTGGCAAATGTGGACTTTAAGTTCAGCAATGTTCTGGACATGATATCTCCGAAAAAGATTATGGAAGACATCCGTCAGGTGCGGAAAGAGGTTCAATACACCTACGGACAGTACATGGAGCTGGATGAAGAAGATCCCAAACGCCTTGATCTGGGCGATAAGCTGAATTACCAGTTCGAGCAGGCCAGCCATAATTATAACAATGTGCTTGCCATGCTCCCCCTTGCCATTGAGGATATAAAAACCCGATTGCTTTTGGGAGACGGAGAAGCAGCCCAGAGCGGCCAGGAATTTAAAGCAGGACTTTTAAGCATGGGAGATGACGGGGAATTAAAGATTCTGGAGATGAAGCAGGAGGAGGGAACTCAGCTGGCTATCGTCGATGACCAGATCAACACCAGTCTGATCCAGACTTTCCGGGATGATTACGATGCCCTCAATGAGAACCAGTCCGATTATGTGAGAGAACTGGTAGTCAGGACCTTCTGTCCTCTGGGTTCCACAGTAGAAAGCTCTGTAGACCGGGAAGCGGAGGTAAACAACTACAATACCTACCTGGAATTTTATAAAAAGAGCAAGGATGATTTTGTAAAGGCAGTTAAACCGCTTATTGAAAAAATTTTAGGGGTGAAGGCATTCTTTGACCAGTACCAGGTAAAGGAAAAAGGAATGCAGCCTAAGCTTCTGATTACCAACACTCCTTTGGAAATGATGGTAAAGTCAAGCAACCTGCCAAGACTTCTGACTTATTTAAATACCACCAATGATAAAAATGAATTTGAAAATACCATTTGGTTTGGAATCATTCCTGATGTGGAACTGAACCAGTCCGGAGACGGAAAGCTGCAGAGAATGAGGTTTGCCGGAAACCAGAAGGTGAAAAAACCCGGAACCAATTCCATGGAAAGCCTTGCAACCCTGATGAATGCCATCAACCCATATAAGATAACCACATTTTTCAGCTTTTCCACCGGAGAAGAGAGCACATTTAATTATGTGGCAACAGAAGGAATCGGCATGTTTAAGGACAAGTGTACTCCTCTGATGAAGAAGGAGTACAGCGAGTTCGTAGTTCCCTGCATTCCCAACATCACCATCATACCGAAAGATAAGTCCGGGCTGATTCTGGACAAGCGTATGGTCATTGATGACAACGGAAACGTGGCTCTTTCCCAGGAGAAAGAGGATGTGATGAAGATGTGGATTGAAGGCGTATATGTGGGAGCTGCTTACGGAGCTGCCGGAATTTCTGCCTCATGGCAGTGCCCGGAATACTTAAAGCAGAGATTCCCCAACACCAGTATGGAGTATCCGGGTGTGCGTTATGACATAGAGACAGGTGATAATGCCCTTCTGGTCACCACCAGCATGACAAAGGAAATATCAGGATTTACCAATGCCATTAAAAATTCCATTAACAATACCGGTTTTGGATTTGTTTTCACCTCAGACAATGCCCAGCACAAGGGAAGGGAAATTAAAAATGTTATGGTCTATAAGGCCAGGAACTTACTGAGTGACGGAACGGAATTTGAACCGATTTACAAGACCCTTCTGGTCACCTATATTGAGAGAATGCTCCGGTTCTACAGCGGAGACTTTAAGAAAGATAAGATACTGCAGTTCTTCAGCAACAATCCCAACAGCCAGAAGAGCAAATGGGATGCAAGCCGCCAGTATGTCAACTCCCTGCTTCAGGATGGAGATGAACTGGATTACAGCATTGATGATAAGAACGGTATCTGCAATATTCAGCTGACCTTCAGCAATACCACAAGAAACTTAAAGGTGGAGCTGACCAGAAAGGGCCAGACCGCATAGATATGCCCAATAAGGCATTGAAAAACCACTGTATCCGAAAGCCGGCGGTACAGGCTTATGGATTATAAAAAATTATTTATTAAGAATGGAGGACGTAATATGGGACTCAGAATGAAAATCACAGGCAGCGAATCCGTAGAGCTGCGTGAGACAAGTATCACCAATGTAGTGTTTGGAGCGGACATTCCCCATGATTCCAATGCCAGGTCCACAGACCTTGGCTCAACGGTACTGGTGGAAGGAAAGATCCTGGCTGCAGTAAACGGAGAGGCTGCTGACGATACCAGCAAGCTGGCCAGATGGTCTCTGGTTCCGGCGGAAAACTCAGACTGCTACCGGAATGTGCAGATCGATGTGGTAAGTGCCTCCCAGGTAGTGCGCCAGATCACAGTTCCCAATGCATTTGTGGTTGACTACACAGAAGACTTCACAGATGAAACAGGAACCGGCGTATTCAAGCTTCTTGTGAAACAGAAAAAAGACAAGATGGCTTCCCTGAAATTCGAAGGCGGATTCAGCGGAGAATAATCAGGAGGAATAAGAGAAAGGAAGGGACAAATTATGGGATTTACATTAAAAGTGGAAGGACCGTCTACCATTGATTTAGGAACCATCAGCATTACAGGAGTAAAATTCAGAACAGATATTCCCCATGATTCCAATGCACGTTCCACTGACCTGGGGAGTACAGTAGAGATTTCAGGAAAGATATTAACAGCAGTTGACGGAGATCCTTTTGACTCTACAAGACAGCTGGGCCTTTGGTCTTTAGTACCGGCAGAAAAGTCAGACTGCTACCGGAAGGTGACCATTGAAGTCATTGCAGCTTCTCAGGTAGTGAGGAAATATACATATCCCAATGCATTTGTAGTGGATTACAAAGAAGACTACGGTGATACAGAAGGTGTTGGAACATTCAGGCTTATTGTCAAGCAGAAAAAAGACAAGATGGCGCAGATCGCTGTGGAAGGCGGATACAGCGTGTAAACATGCGGAGGCTGCCGAAACGGTGGCCTCCTTTTGATAAGGGAAGAAAACACATGCTTGATTATTATAAGATCCTTGGAGTAAGTCCTCAGGCACCAGATAAAGACATTAAGGCAGCCTACCGGAAGCTGGCTAAGAAATACCACCCGGATGTGATCAAAGACGATCCGGCAGGAAATAAAAAAATGTATGAGATCCAGGAAGCCTACGGGGTTCTGGGAGATGAAGATAAGAGAAAGAAATATGACGCCGCCTTAAAGGGGACGGGAAATAAAGAAAAGCCAAAGTCCCGGGAAGGGGAACGGGAGGCGGCTCCTGATATGAGCCAGTTTGAACGGTTCTTTGGTTTTCAGCCGGGGAAAGGGATGGAGACCTACCGGGATAAAAGACAGACGGCAGGCAGGGCGGAAGGACCTATTAAGCCGGAGGAAATGTTTGCTGCATTCTTTGGGACCGGAAAAGGAAAGTGACAGGAGCAGATAATAAAATGAAAAATAACAGAGAAAAGAAGATCAGGCTGGATATCACTATTTTAATCATTTCCTGTATTTTTGCAGCATCGGCCTATGTGCTTCAGGTTCCCCCAAGCCTCTTTTATATGGCGGTGATTCTGTCACTGGTTCTGTGTGCAGCAGCGGCTGCTGATCTGTACAGATTAAATGGGCAGAAGGATTATGAAAGGGAAACGGCGGCCGGAGGCAGAGGCAGCCAGTATGGAGCCTGTGAGCTGATTTTGCTTAATGAAGAGGAAAAGCCGGTAAAATCCTGGGATTTAACTGGAGAAGTATCGGTAATTATCGGGCGGAAAAGTAAAGATGAGGATGTGGATGTAGATCTTGGAGAATGTGAATACAGTGCCATGATTGATGTTCAGCATGCCACTCTGAATTTTTGCCTCAATTCATGGTATTTGGAAGACCTGGATTCCCACAATGGAGTGAAGGTGAGAAAAATAGAAGACGGAGTCTGCTACCGTCTGGTTCAGAGCCGTCCGTGCAGGATCAGTCCGGGAGATGTGATCTATATTGCCAATACCAAACTTTTGTTTACATAGTATTAGCAGTACCGGAAGAATAAGAAAGAAGAGATAGGAGACAAAAGCCATGAGTTTGACAAGGTGCCCGTCAGGACATGTTTATAATTCCATTCGTTATGGAAATACATGCCCTTACTGTAAGATGAAAAGCCAGGAGAATGAGGAAAGCGGTAAACCCATTGGATTTGAACCGCCTGTTGAGCTTTTACAGGAGGAAGTGAAACCGGTATGCGGCTGGCTGGTCTGCATTGCCGGAGCCAGAGTGGGAATGGATTACAAAATCCACAGCGGGAAAAATTTTGTGGGCCGGGGTGATGATATGGACATTCAGATCATCGGTGACAATGAGATCAACCGCCGCAATCACGCCATTGTGGTATACGATCCCAAAAAACGCAGTACAGTGCTTTTGCCGGGAGATTCCGAAGGTCTGGTTTATCTGAATGAAGAAGCTGTCTATATTCCTACTGATATCAAGCCTTACGATACCATAGAACTGGGAAAGAGCCGGTTTTTGTTTATTCCTCTTTGCGGAGATAACTTTGAATGGAATGATAAAACATGATGATGTCTGATATGAGAGCAGCATGGATTTTGGGAATATTGTTTATCGCTCTGATCTTCCTTGTTTTGAAACGGATGCAGTACGGTTCTTCTCTTCCCGGGGAAAGTGCCGGAGGCAGATCAGGGGAATGGGCCGTCAGCCAGACAACCGGTAATCAGGAAATCCAGGCTGATTTTGTGGATGTATATAAAAACCACGCAGGTATTATGGGCGTTCTGGCAGATGGAATCGGAAAAGAGAATACGGGAAAACTCTGTGCCCAGATGGCTGCTGATGCCCTTTTAGACGGTTTTGAGCCATACCATACCGTAAGCAATCCCCCGTATCTGTTTCGTACTGCCTTTCTGGAAGCCAACAGCCGCATTCAGAAGACCATAGGAAACCGGCGGGGAGGTGCCTGTCTGGGAGCTGTTTACACCGACGGTGCCATGCTTCATTACGGATTGGCAGGAAATATCCGGATTGCCTTGTTCCGGCGGGATGAATTAATTCCATTAAGCAAAGGTCAGACCATGGATGTGCTGGCAGTCAATGCCTATGAAGAGGGGCGTTTGACGAAAAAAGAGACCATTTGGAGTCTGGAGGAAACCAGAATATGGAATTACCTGGGAAAAGACGGTTTTCGGGAAATAGAGCTGTGTGAGCAGCCGGTCCGGTTAAAGGCAGGAGATGTGATCTTTCTGGCCAGCTGCGGCATTTTCGAAGAGCTGTCCTGGGCAGAAATTGAGGATGTTCTTACAAGAGAAATGACATTACAGGAAAAAGCAGACTGCCTGGTAATGGCGGCTGACCAAAAGCCGGGCCAGGATAAAGATAATGGAAGCGTGCTGCTTTTGAAAGCGGAGGTTTTAAATGAGAAGGATCAATTCTGAGTTCCAGACACGTTATATGTCGGAAGAAGGGCAGAAGTTATCTAACCGTGATTATTTCGGATATGTGGAAATGGATGATTTCGCCTGTTATGTGTTGGCGGACAGTCTGGATGGGGATCTGGAGGCAAACAGCGCCAGATTTGCTGTGGAAAGCCTGATTCGAAGCTTTACGGAACATCCCTCCATGGGGAAAAGAAATCTCCTCCGTTTCATGCAGACGGCTCATAAAGAGCTTTTAAAAGAACACAAGGGGATGCGTTTAAAGGCCTCCGTCAACATGATTGTGACGGACTATAAAAAGATCCGGTACTGCTATGTGGGAAACAGCCGGTTTTATTTGATCCGCAACAACCGGTATCTGGTTCAGACCGCAGATCAGTCTTTGACTCAGAACATGGTGAGAGAAGAAAAGATTCCCCTTGATCAGGCAGCCGTCCACGAAGAGCGGAACAATCTGTACTCTTATCTGGGAGAACGGGGACAGCCGGATATTCAGATATCCCCTAAAATCAAGGTGGAAGACGGCGATATTTTAGCCCAGCTCACCCGGGGGCTTTGGGAGCGGTGCAGTGATGAAGAGCTGATGAACGCTGTCAAGGATGCAAAGGAGCCTGGGGATATTCTGGACAGAGTGGAAGATGTCATTCTGGGCCAGCAGGAGGAGAAAACCTGGGGGAGCATTGATAACTACTCTCTGGCAGTGACCTTTATTCAAAAGGTTTATCAGAATCCAAAGAAACGGCTTTCATTAAAACAGATTCTGATGATTGCCATACCTGTTCTTCTGGTGGCGGGCGGTATCAGCCTGGGATTTTATTTAAGGCACCGCAGTGTGAAGAACAAGGAGCAGAATCTTTCCCAGCATATGGACAGCGGAGAGACCTATCTTCGGTATGACAATTACAAAAAGGCGGCTGAAGATTATACAGAGGCCAAAAAACTGGCTAACAGCCTGAAGAAAAAGAAGGAACTTTCAGAGGCGGACCAGTATTTGAAGCTGTCAGATCAGATATTACTGGCAGATGAAGCAATGACGGCAGGAGAATATAAGAAAGCGCAGGAGCTTTATTTAGGAGCCAGGGAACTGTCGGTGCAGGCAGGAAATGTGGGGAAAAAGTACATTGACCAGCAGCTGGAACAGACCAGGGCATATATAGATGTGTATGATTTAATCAGGCTGGGAGAAGAAAAAGAAGCCTACGGCGACATGGAGGGAGCAATTGCTTCTTACCGTCAGGCCAGAGATAAGGCGGCGGCTCTTTATTATGCAGCAGGAAAAGATGAAGCCTTAAGCAAACAGGCATCTGCCGAACAGAAGGCAGAAACAGCTGATCAAAAGGAGAAGGCAGCCGAGGCGGCGGCAAAGAAAGAGGCCCAGGAGGCTCAGGAGAAAGAAGCGGCGGCGATAAAGGAGTCTGAGGAGGCCCAGCTGGAGCTTGAAAACCAGCAGAAACTGAATGATCAGAAAAATGCCATTGATTTGGAAAACAAGGGAAATGAACTGCTGGCAGACGGGCAGTATGAAAGCGCCATTACTTATTACAGGACGGCCCAGTCCATTTACACCAGGCTGGAGCTTTACGAACTGGCAGATGGGTTAAACGACAAGATTCGAGCGGCTAATGCCGGCATTACCGCAGCCAGACAAAAGAAAACGGAGGAAGAAGCCGCTTTAAACCAACGCCAGGCAGAACCAGGAGATCACTTATGAGCCAATATACTTATACCTTAAACCCGGGAGCAAAAGATCCGGCAGAGAAAAATACATACAGAAGAAGTCAGCTGGAGAAGATGACTACATTTCAGCTGCGTGAAATATGCAGAAAAGAACGGCTGGTATCATCAGATATTTCTCCCCTTGATAAAGAGGGCTTTATCCGTCTGATTATGCGTTTCAGAGGGCAGAAGGATTACCGCCACATTACAGAATTCTGTGAAGGGGGACTGGAAAGGCTCCAGATCCTGCTGGATTCCACTCCCATGGATGTAAAGACCGGAGAGGAAATACAGATACCGGCAAGTCTGGTTTTGTACATGGATATGGCTGTAGATGAGGTGGATGGTTACCAGGCCCAGGGAATAGGAACCTCTCTCTACGAGGGCAACTTACTTCTGGTGGATGAGAATTATCAGATTCACACCTGCCTTTACTTAAAGGAGAATCAGGGAGACTATTGGATCTGCAAAGGAAAAGATGTTCCCATTGCAGAGCCCCAGAAGCATCAGTATTCCATCCTTTATTTTCCCGCAGAGAGGATTTCTGAACTGCTTTATGACCGGTATTACGGACAAGACAGGGGACTGCCGGGCAGCCTGTTCTGTATTCAGATTCCTCTTCTGGATCTGGAGCTTCGTCAGGCGGAGAAGAGCCAGCTCCCTCTGGTAATTGACTTTGGAAGCTGTAATACCACCATGGGAATCTGCCTGCCTGACGGAAGTATAAACGTGGCCAGGTGCGGAAACGGCCATGTGATTCCAAGCATGATAGGGGTATCGGGAATTCATGGGGAAACAGTGGAATATGTGTTTGGATATGATGCCATGGCTCTTAGCAGCAGCAATTATCTGGATCAGGATGTGCCGGTATTTTACGATATCAAACGGTGGATCAGCGATCCGGAGCGGAAGGAAAGCGTCATCCTGGAAAATGGAGCCAAGGTCTTAGTATGCAGAAAAGATATGCTGAAGGCTTTCTTTTTATATTTAATTGACATGGCGAGAAAGCAGTTTAAATGCTCCTTCCAGAATATTCAGATTCTGGCGCCTATCCGTCAAAAGGAGCGATTCAGGGAGCTGTTTCAGGAACTGCTGCCTGAGGCAGAGGTGGACTGTACCCTGGATGAAGGAGTGGCCGTATTATTTTCCAGTATCGATCATTTGATCTCCAGTGGAAATTATGAGCAGGATCACTGGTATCATGCCCTGATCATTGACTGCGGAGGCGGAACAACGGATTTGACCTCCGGAAGGTTCCGTATTCACAGCAGCCGGATTTCCTACAATGTGGATTTAGAAACCAGTTATGAAAATGGGGATACCAACTTTGGCGGCAACAACCTGACCTACCGGATTATGCAGCTTTTGAAAATATGCATCAGCAGGCAGATTCAGTTCCCTGGGCAGACAGAGGCAGAGCTGTCCGGCCCGGGCGTGCTGGTGGAGGATGTGGGCAGCAAAAATCCTTATGAACGGCTGGAGGAGCAGTACCGGCTTGCAGAAAAGGTTTTTCCTACCAGATTTAAAGAGTATGCGGACCGTGGAAGAGAAATTTATTTTTATGTGAAAAATAACTATTATTACTTATTTCAGCTTGCAGAGCAGATTAAGAAATCATTTTTCCAGTCGGGTTTTCAGTATGAGCTTTGTATCAGCACGGAAAAAATGGCTGAAGAGGAAAGAAAGCAGCATTTGTTTTTAGATAAATGGAAACTGTCGGTAATGGAAGGCGGGCATTTAAAACGGCTGGAGAAAAACATATCTTTCCCCCTTTATCTGCACCAGATAGAGGAAATTCTAAGGCCTGATATATACCAGGTCATGGAGCGGTTTTTAAAGCATAAGTTTCAGACCGGAGAGCTTTCCAATTATGAGATGATCAAGCTGACGGGACAATCCTGTAAGTCCAGGCTGTTTGAAGAGGCCTTAAAAGAATACGTGCCTGGAGTGCTGATTCAGAGAAGCAGCAGCGAAGCCAGGGAAACAGAGCTTAAGATGTGCTGCCTGGAAGGGGCTCTTTCCTACTTCTTTAACCGTAAACTGGGGTATATGAATGTGAGCCAGAGTTATCAGGTGGGAGCATTGCCTTATGAAATCATGTCTTATACCCATGAAGGAAAAGCGAAGACCCTGGTACGCAGTCTGGACAGAGAGGGACATATCGGTTATATTTCCCGGTTTATGATTGGAAAGCAGCTGGATATTCATTTGCTTGATGTGTCGGGAAAAGAATTAAAAACCTCTTATTTTACCTGTGATATGAAGGACTTTGAACGGACCACTCAGCAGGAAATCAATACCCAGTACGCAGGAACGGTAATTCAGGAGGAGACGGATATCATTCAGGAAGGAGAAATGAAGTTTTTCGTTTGGGTATCCAGAAAGCACTGGGGATTTGTGGTACTTCCTGTTATGAGAGAAAAAGAACTGCTTTACAAAGGGAAAGAAACCTTCTTTGCCTTTGAAGATGATACCTGGGAAGAAAACTTTTTTAATGGGAGGAAGTAGGCAGGATGGCTGGCAGTGAAGAGATGAAAGACATGATACGGGAAGAAATCCGTTCCATCACCAGCCTGCAAGAGCGGGTTGCTTTTAAGGATTTGATGGAGGGGGTGTTCTTATCCCTTTATGAAGCCAATGAAAAGATGTACCAGGAACTGGAGCAGCGGGTTATGGATGATCTGGCTTATGACATAAATCTGTATCTGATCCGGACCGGACTGGTGGAAAAAGCCTATCTGGACCAGTCAGACCGGCTGATGAGCGCCATGTGTCCGGAGGATTTACAGGAGCATTCTTATAAAATATCGGAAATAAAAGAGGCAATCAAGACAAATGGGGAATTTCGGATTGCCACAGTACTTTTGCAGTGTGATGCAATGGAAATTCAAAGGATATTTGACCGGCAGGAGACGTTTTCTGGCATTTTAAAGGCAGAGGAGGAGTATCCGGTATCTGTAAGTCTGAAAAAATGTACCCGGTATTTAGATAAAATAGAGCATTTGTATCATTTGTTCATGAAAAACGGTATTCCCTGGAAAACAGTAAATGCTCCGTATTTATTTAAAATGGCAGATGTTTGTATTACCGGACTGCCTCAGGAAGCGGTGTCAGGGGCTACGGTCACTGATTTGAGGACGGATTTCGGAGAATATAATGAGCTGGTGCATTATGACATGATTCCAATCTGGAATGTAGGCCATTTAAAGCTGGACAGCATTGGCTTTCCCATACCCTGCGGAGATCATAAAAATTATGAACATATCATGTCCATTAAAAATTATGGAACAGAACACGTTTATCTGGTGGATGAGCAGGCCGGTATCCGCCACGTCCGGCAGAGCGGGGAAAAGCTGCTGGTAACGGGAGAGGTTTCCAGTGTGAAGAAATGGGATGTCTTCGTCATAAGAGGAGGAAACGGCAGTAAGCTGGACCGGCATACCTATCCGATTATGGAAAACTTGAGAAAAGACAGTTTTTCAGAACGGTTCCGCCAGCGGACAAATCAGGGAGTAAAGACCAAGGCAGAGCTGGAGCGCTTTATACGGGGATTTGGGCTGGATCACATGATTGAATACCAGGACTGCCATTTGAAGGAGATTGGAGAGAGCCGGATTGAGACTTACTCCATGAACTTTTTCATGAAAGATGAAATTCGGGATGGCAGTAAAGGCAAGGCGCTGGTTCTGCTCTTTAAGGCAAAAGGAAGTGAAAGCTGGATTCTCCGGGATCTTGCCAGTTTTATTGCCTCGGAAGTGCAGGAGCTTTACCCGGAATATTGGTGCGGAGGAAAGCTGGTATGAATTATCTGTGGGAAACTCTGCTTCAGGCAAAGAATCAGGGATTAAAGGGCAGTGAAATCCGCTATGAACTGGCTGAACGTTACAGCGCATATATGGAAGTGTCCGGGTCCTGTTTAAATCAGGAGTATTTGGAGCCGGGGGCTGCTGTTGAAATAAATCCCTATTACCGTTTTTTTGATATTTTTAAAGATTTATTTCCACCGGACCCCGGAGAGTTTCCAAAGCTGCGGGAAAACCTGACAAATCTGATTTTGCATCAGCTGGCGGAAAATGATCTGCGGTCCGGTATGACCAAAGAAGAATACTATAAAAAGATGCTGTATCAGGATATTCAGAACGGATCATTTGGTGGAACGGTAAAAGAAAATTTCAAGCTGTTTTGCCGGGAGGAGAGGGAAATCATCTTAAGCGGCCTTTTGCGTCAGTATGAGACAGGCAGTTCTTTGGATATTTTTCTGGATATGATGCAGTCATTGATAAAAAACAATATTGTCTATCAGAATAATTATAATTCACTTGAACTTCTGGTTTTTATCGGCCAGAAAAAGGGAGAAACGCTGGAATTAAAGATGGATTTTCTGATCCGGATGTTTGTGGATATTCCCTATCATGTGGAGCTGTTTTATGAGCATCATTTTGGCATCATTGGAATGGAAGAGGCCATGGTAATTGGCGAGACTATTTTATGTTAAGAGGTGAACCTTATGTTTCAGTATGTATATCCCCAGTTTCAGTTTAAATCACTGCTTCGGGGGGAGATGTTAGAACAGTTGAGAGATTACCCTAAATATTATCTCCAGCTTTCTTTTTCAGGGTTTGCTGAAGGGGTTGTCAGCGGCTGCGAACTGTCCTGGGATAACGGGAAACTGACTGTTGGGCCTGGGATGGTATACCGCGGGGGACATCTGTATTTTATGAAGGAGCCATATTCCCTGGAGTGTGAGCCGGACAACCGGAGAAGGTATTTGAAGCTCCAGTTTCTGACAGAGATGAAGGAGCTGAGACAGGTAAGCGGAAATACCCGGATTGTTCTGGCTCACGAAGCGCCGGACCCGGCCTGTGAAATGGAACTGTGCCGCTTCTGCCTTCAGGAAGGGGCCAGACTTCGGGATAAGCATGAAAACTTTGAAGACTTTTCTACGGAATTTGATACCATTAATCTCATTTATGCACCGTATGCCGGTGGGGGAATGAGTACGCTGAACCCTGTGATATTAAAGCAGTTTGCAAGGGAGACTTTTCAAAATAGAACGAAGGATCCTTATGATGTGAGTTTTTCCATGAATGTTCTTGCCAATAAAGGGGTTATAGAGGCGGAGTGTATAATGGAGTATTTGAAGGTGAAGCTGGACGGGGAAGTGCGGGATCAGAGCACCTATGGAATGTACCGGGGGCTTTTGAAGGTGTTGAGGGAACAGGAACAGGGTGGTGGTAGGCAGGATAAGGAGTTTCAGGGGAGAAGGAGTGTTATGCTGCTTTAGATGAGAAAAAATACAGATTTAAAATACATTTAGTAAAACAGAAGATGGAGGATTAACAATGGAGGAAGGGCAGCAGATATTGAAAGACTGGGGAATGGAATTATTTGTAGGAAATAATTACAGATACTATAAAAACAAATGGGATGGCCGCCCTGAAAATCAAAATTTTTCCAGTTGGAATTGGACCGTGTTTCTTTTTCCGGTTTACTGGCTGGTATACAGGAAGATGTATTTAGAAGCCCTGTTAAGTGGAATAATTTCTGTTTGTTTAATGATTATTCCAGGGGCAGGAGTGCTGTTTCATATATTTCTGGGAATATATGCAGAATCTCATTACCGTAAAAAGGGTATAAAGGTCATTGCAGAAACTTCTAACATGACAGAGAGTGACGCAAAGCAGTATATAAGCAAGCGCGGCGGAACAAGTACATCAGGCGTTATTATTGCCGTTTTCATTGTAGTTCTTCTGGCTGCTGCTGTTATAGGCGGAGCAGTATTCCTTTTGACAGCAGAGAGAGAAACTTATTCACAGGAGGGGCAGTCTAAAACTTTCACGGCAGAAAATTTATCCTTTAGTTTTCCCGATGACTGGGTAATGTATGAGGAAGAACATCCTTTTGATTTGCAGTGTATCCCGGCTTCAGGAGATTCAACAACAGGAGTTTTTGCTTATGAAATAGCGGATTTTGGGATAGGTGTAAGCCCTGAAGATATTTTGGAAAAACACATTAACGATGCCCGGATAGTGAGGGATAATTTCGAATTTATTGAAGATATGAAAGATGAAGAAATTGGAGATAAGAGAATAAAAACGGTTATGTATTTTGGCGAATTGTCCGGTATGGAAAATTACTATATTTTTTCTTTAGTAGAATTAAAAGAGTATGAAAGGTTTGCAGTTGTGTTACAGGTTTGCCTTCCTGACAATCTTGAGGAATATAAACCGATACTGGAAGAAATAGTGAGTTCTTGTGCGCCGTTGTAATAATTAGCTGTTCTGCAATATTTGAAGATGATGTTGGACGGAGAGTATGGGCAGGACAGCCATAAACAAGGAGGGGACCGATCGTATGTATTCAGATGAAAAAATAGCAATGCTTGAGCGGTATAGAAGACAGACTTTGCGTGCAGAGGAAGCGGAACGTGAAGAGGCGGCTTTGGATGCCCGGGAAGAGCTTTTGACCCTGGAAGAAGCAATTGCAGGGATTGAAAAGGGAGTATTGAGGCTTCATGCAGGTGAAACCTTGGAGTTTGAGAATAGAGTTTACTTTGAAGAAAACATCCCGGTGCCTATTCTTAAAAACTTTTATCAGGCATCAGAAGAAGGAGAGGAATCGGCAGTATTTGTCAACCATGACCATGAGCTAAGCCAGACTGTTTTATGGCTGAGAGAAAATATCCGTACAATTACCATGGACCAGTGGGCCAATCTGCTGGTAAATGGAATGGCAAGAAATAATTTATTTGCCAGAGTTTTAAAAAAGAAGCAGTTGGAAAATATGGAATACCTCTGTTATGAAGTTCCCAGCGGAAAAGGCTGGATTTATAATGTGATGTTTCGCATGAAAGGAAAAGATAAACGCTTTACAGGTACTTTTAACTGTATGAAGAAAGAAAAGGACACTTATGGCATTGTTCTGGAAGCCATGGTCTGGCACAT
This sequence comes from Lacrimispora sp., assembly GCF_036758025.1. GTDB lineage: Bacteria > Bacillota > Clostridia > Lachnospirales > Lachnospiraceae > Lacrimispora. Next base: position 14,150 of record NZ_DAIOXM010000022.1, read on the forward strand.
GGATCAGTGGTTTGGAACACGGTAAAGGGGGAGGAGTCATTGGAGAACTATAGAGGAGAGAGTCAGTGGGCTATTACCTATAAAGACATGTTCCTGTCTGTTGCAGGAGCTGTATATGTGAAGCTTATCCAAATCAGCCAGATTCCAGGTGAGCATGCCAAATTATATGCAGAGGCTGTTTTAGACAGCGAAATAGATGAAAATGAATTCCACGCAATATCAGACGAGGTGTTTTTAACTTATCAAAGAGGAAGTGAAAAAGGAATCTTATTTAAAGGGATTGTCGATTACATTTCCATGAGAAAAGATGGCGATGAACGCATCCTTTGCCTGGAGGCCTGGGATTCCACCAGGTATATGGATATCGAACGCAGGAGCCGGGCATTTCAAAATCCTCAGATGACCGTTAAGCAGCTGGTGGATGAGGTCATGAATACCTATGAGAATGCGGACTACATGATCAATGTACCTGATGTTCCCATTGCCCAGGTTTTGATTCAATACGAAGAGACTGACTGGGAATTTTTAAAACGTTTCTTCTCAAAGTACCATGCGGCCATTTACCCGGACACATCATTTTCTGCTATTCGGTTTCAGGTGGATGTAAATCCAAGTCCTGAAAACTGGGACTGGGATGATCTGCCTTATACTGTGAGACAGGATTTTAACTGGCTGAAATCTATGAAGGAAAATGGATTTGAAGGTCTGACAAAGGCACAGGCAGTTACTTATCAGGTGGATACTTATGACATTGCCATCATGGGCAGTCAGATTACATATAAAGGAGCTTCGTGGTATATCGCTTCCGTTGAGAGGATGTTAGATCATGGAATTTTGATAAACAGGTGTTTGTTAAAGCAAAAGGATGGACTGCTGGTCATGCCTTATTTCAACCAGCGCCTTACCGGAATTTCCATTGATGGCATCATATCGGGAATTAACCGCGATAAGGTTCAGGTAAATATGGAAATTGACGCAGGCAGCGGAGGGGCCAATAACTACTGGTTTCCATTTTCAACAGTAGCTTCATCTCCTGACGGCAGCGGCTGGTACTGTATGCCGGAACAGGGGGAAAGCATCCGTGTGTATTTTCCGGTGGATGATGAAAAAGAAGGATATGTTATTACCAATATTAAGCCTCATGAACCCCAATCCCAGTCGGGGAGCAGCATGGGCGGGGCAGCACCGGATCCAATGGGCAATCCAAATGTCAGGAGCATTTCCACAGCCCAGGGCAATCAGGTTCAGTTTACAGAGACAGGGGTTGTAATATCGGCAGGAGATCAGGGCAGTGTGTGCCTTAAGAAAGACGGAAGTGTGGTGCTGAACGCCATGAATGATATTTGCATTTCTGCAGCCGAAAAATTACAGTTTATAGCCCAGAATGAGCTCACTATTACGGCTCAGACATCAATTAAGATGATCAATGATGCAGGTGCAGACTTTGAAATGACAGCCGGAAAGATTGAACTGCACGGTAAATTGATTCAGGAGAATTAGGAGGCGGTCTTATGGCATATGCATTGGATCAGATTTGCATAGAGGGATTGACATTTGAAAAACTGGAAGAACTGAAGATTGAATGCCGCCCCGGAGAGCATGGGAGTCTGTATATCAGCGGTTTCCTGTCGGAAGACAAAGGAAAGAATACATTGTTTGAAATGAATGAATACGCTCCCATATCGGTTTCTGTGCAGGTGAAAGGTAAAAAGCAGACAATCTTTGCAGGAGTAGTGACAGAGGCAGTGGTCCAGGGCTCTGGAGCCTTTCACCACATAGAAGTAAAGGCAAGAACTTACAGCTTATTCATGGATTTAAAAAAGAAATCCAGATCATTTCAGAATACAGCCATGACCTATGGACAATTAATTCATGCTGTTTTAGCAGATTATCCGGGCAGTGACATCAATCTTACAATTGAGGACAAACCCTTGGGGGAGATATCCGTCCAATACAGAGAAACAGACTGGGTATTTTTAAAGAGGATGTTATCACAGCTGAATGCGCCTCTGGCCTGTTACCCTGGTATGGAGCAAATTAAGCTTTACGGCGGAATTCCCTCCATGGCGCAGGGGGCCTGGGGATATAAACGGGTCAGAGCGGAAAAAGAGATGGGGGTCTGCAATTACTGGCAGCAGCAGGGAGCGGCTGTAGGGGATGTGGATTTTCTGATTTATACAGTAGAGACTGATCATACCCCAGAGCTCTTTGAACAGATTAATTACCAGGGAGAGTCACTCAGGATTCGAGGATTTAACTATACGCTGGAACAGGGCTTGCTGCACTGCCGATGTGAGCTTCAGAAACAGACAGGTATTTTGGAGGCCAAGCAGTATCCCATGCATTTAATCGGAGCAGCTCTTGAAGGAAAAATTCTGGATGTGGCGGGAGAAAAGGTAAAAGCCCAGTTGATGATTGACGGGGAAAACAGTCAGGGTTCTGTATATTGGTTTTCATACTCTACCTTATCTGCTTCCCCCGATGGAAGCGGCTGGTATTATATGCCGGAACGGGGAGACCACGTCAGAATTTATTTTCCGTCAAAGCATACGAAAGATGTAATTGCCGTCAGTTCAGTCAGTGACTATGACGGAACCGGTGGCGGCGGATCGGGGGGAGACCGGATGGGATCTCCGTCCACCAAATATTTAAGCAACGTCCACGGGCAGGAAATGAGTCTGGGGGAAGACGGAGTTAATTTAACATGTGCCGGAGGTGCCGCCAGTCTGAAAATTGGAAAGGATGGCAAGGTATCACTTTCTGCCCAAAGCGAAGTCATGGTCGGAGCCCAGAATAATATAGACATTACGGCGGAAACAGATGTGGTGCTTCATGGCAGTAAATGTGTATCCATCATGTGCTCCCAGGGCGGTCAGATTCAGGCGGCAGAAGATGGAAACCTGTATATCAAGGGGACTGAGGTAAAGATAGATTAGGAGGATGCAGATGACCAGAAATGAGGCATTGGAGCAGTTCAGAGAAAACGAAAAAAAGGCAATGGATCAAATAAAAGCAGAATTCTGGAATCATACCCAGGAACAGGCAGAGACTCTTTCCGCCGTTTTAAAGCAGGTATTTCGCGGGGTCAGGAAAGCAGCAGAGGAATCAGAAAAGGAAAAGATCATGTTTATGTACTTTTCTCTGCTGAGGACAGACGTACTGAATCAAAGTTATCACGTCCTGGTCCAGGCTTTTGATGCCAGATGGTATATGGATACAGAGCCGGTCTGCCTTACTTTTTCCCTTGATTTTCTTTTCCGGGTTCTTCAGCCTTTTAGGGATCAGTGCAGGGAAAATATCAGAAAATACATGGGAAAAGTGAATCAGTATGATGTAGAAAACTTATATCAGGATCTGGTTATGGAGTGCAATTCCATGCTGTCGGCCCAGCTTCGCTTTATGTTTCGGGATGTGGAACAAAATAAGGATTTTTCAGAAATACCCAAGGAAGAATCCTGGAGCATCCGCTGGGGAGAATATCGGGATAACAGCGAGGTGATTGCCAGCGTTGACCGGATACCTAAGGATCAGAAGGAGTGGGAGCGCTCTGTTCAGAAAGCAGCCAGCCAGGAAGATGAGATGGTTTCCGGCTATTGGTACAAAACCAATTTAAAGGATTCCATATGCCAAAACCAGTGTTTGTATTTTACGGTTTTTGAAGATTGCAGCTTGAAACATGTGGTTTTTGACGGCTCCAATTTAACCGGAGTCCGCTTTAAGAACTGTCTGTTAGAAGAATGCAGCTTTAAAGGTGCGGTTTTGCGGCAGGCGGATTTTGAGGGCTGTATATTAAAAGATAACAATTTTGACGGTGCAGATATGACTCATGCATCCTTCACAGAAAAAGAGGTGTTGGAAATTGATATCAGCCCGGAACAGGCTGAAGTCATTATAACCTGGCAGGAGGTGGCAGCCCAATGAGATTTTTTACGATGCAGCAAGATATCACATTGCCTGATGTGATTCAGTTTAGAGAGTTTGATATCTGTGGTCCAAGACATATTTTTTATAAAGAGGATGAAGCTGATTTAAATGACTCCACCGTGATGTATTTAAAAGAGGGAGGGGAGACGATTCCGGACTTTATTCAAAGTCCTATTGCTCTGGTATCAGATAAAGTCAAAAGGGTTTTAGATATGTATGAAGATGACATGGTGTTTAAGATTGTGGTTTTTGCAAACAAAGAGGAAGAGACCATGGTACTTTACCATCAGCTGCTTTTGGAACGGTTGGATATGTTATCTGACCAGACAGAGTTTTATTCCAATGGCAGCATAAAACGGCTGGCTCTGGATGAAAAGAAAATAGGAGAACACAAGGCATTTATGCTGGAAGATAAGAGGTTTCCCCATCCGTTTATCAGCCTGGAAGTGGCAGAAAGCCTGCTTCGCAGACATGTGGTTGGAATCATTTTGAAGGAAGTAGAGGTGATTTAAATGCCGGATTTAAAGGATACCTATGTGGTTCACTGCTCCAGTGCTACCTGTACCATGGGAATGCGTCCTTCTTACGTTGTATTACGCCAGTCCCACGGTGTATTCATGCGGGGGCAGGCATTGATGACGGTAAAAGACTGCCAGCCAGAGGTTAACATCATTTGCTTTGGAGGGTGCTTCAGCATGGAAAATCCCTCCACCATTGCAGCGGCAGAGGAAGTAAAGAGACAGATAGAGGAAGAAGCCCCGGATACGTTTATCGATAAGGTTATGAACCGTTTTGGGGGAGGGAAGAGTAAACAGGCAAAACAGAATGATCCTTCGGCAGCTTTTGAAGGCATGCCTCAGGTAGTGGGAAAGTGTGAGCCCAAGATTGTGGGAGGCCAGGAGTGGGATAACGGGAAAGAAGATGTGGAAACTGATTCAGCCCATTCACTTTTGGGAGAAGCGAAGATTTTCTGCATGTATGGAGGCGAAATCAAATTGGAAAACGCAGGACAGCCAGAAGCCGGAGGTTGAGAATGAGGCAGCAGTATGAAAAACAGGCTGTGAACAAAGGAAAAGGGGGTAGCCATGAACCTAAGATATAAAGAGCTGAAAATAGAGCTGGCATTGGAAGGTATCATTGGGGTTGAGTCCTTTCATCTGAAGGAAGGCTTAAACCGTCATGCATTTCTTTCCATGAAGCTCCTGGCTGTTGAAGAGGATACGGAACAGATTGTTGCGATGGCTTCTGCAGAGCCTATTGTCATTACTGAAACAGAGCGAACAGGCGGGAGGATTATCTTCCAGGGAAAGATAGAGACCGTCCGGCTGGAGGTGGAACATGGTCTGCCTTATTTATACCTGGAAGCGTATTCCTTTACAAAGGACTGGGAGCGGGTGGAGAAAAGCCGAAGCTTTTTAGATGGCTCCAAAACCTACATAGAAGTGGCCAAAAAGGTCCTTTTGGATTATGGCAATACTGATATCAAAGATGAAGTGACCAGTGGAGCGGTCATTCCTGAGATGCTTTTGCAGTATGAAGAAAGCGACTGGGTATTTCTGCGGCGTTTAGCCAGTCATTTTGGTACATATCTCATTCCGGATGTTTCTGCTGACTGCGGAAAGGTCTACTTTGGCGTACCACAAATTAATTATGGAAAGACTCTGAACAGTGAAGATTATGTGATTTTGAAGGACATGGCTCATTATGCCAAAGTATTGCGTCCAAAGGAAATTCTCCCGCAGGAAGCGGCTCAGTGGGAGATTCGCGGCCGTGAGTTTTTGTGGATGGGAGAAGAGGTTCTGTTTAACCAGATTCCTGTAGTGGTAACAGATGTAGACATTGCAACGGAATATGGGGAACTGATTTACCGGTATAAGCTTTCAAGAAGGGACGGAATGAAACGGGATAAAGAAAAGAATCCCAGGATTTATGGAATGAGCATTCCGGCTACTGTTAAGGAGCGCAGCGGGAACCGCATTCGGGTTCATTTTGATATTGATCCGGTGTATGAAGGAGGAGCAAAGGAAAAATACTTCACATACGCCATAGAGAGCAGCAGTTTTTACTGTATGCCAGAGGAAAACAGCAGAGTACATATATATTTTCCGGATCATGACGAACAGAGTGCCATTGCGGTTCATGCCATTGGCAGCGGCGGAGGAGGTGGCGGAGGCGGGAAAAAACCTGATAATAAGAGGTTTTCCGACCCAAGCGGCAGCGCTATGGACATGACTCCTCAGGATTTTAGCTTTACTTCTGACTCAGGAGGTTCTTCTGTTCTGTTTATCAGCGGCAGCGGTTCTGTGACCATGAACGGTAAGGATATTAATATAACCACCCAGAAAGGAATGATGGCAGGAGAGGGTGGTGAGAGTCCAACTGAAAATCTGATGATTTGCGGCGGAAATAAGGTTACGTTAAGTATTGGTGACGGCGGAGCTGACATGATAACCTTGAATACAGAAGCCAATATTGTATCCGCTTTTATCAAACAGTCCGCAGATTTAAAACCGGCGCCTCAGCCATCGGCAGAGTCTATAGAGGCAGAAATCACTGCTGATGATGAAAATAACCGCAATGCCATGAATGATGCGGTTAAAAATGATTTGGTTGCAAAAAAGCAATCCAGCAAGCAGAAATTTATAAAGGGTTTAAAGAGTATTGTGACTGTAGTGGCGGTTACTGCATTAGTGGTGTGTACCGGAGGAGCAGCGGCCGTTACTCTACCATTTGTTCTGGCAGCAGGAGCAAAAACAGTGTTTGCAGTGGCAGATATGGCAGAGGGAGTAAGCGGACACAGCCAAGTAAATGCCCTGGATACGTCCCAGCCTGCGAACTTTTTGCGGGACAGCGTGTTCGGGGGGAATCAGGCCCTTTATGATCTGGCTTCTATGGGTACGGATATTATCTTTGATGTGGTTTCCGGAAAAGCATTAAAAGGAGCCGGTGCATTAAAGAAGATGGAGGATCTTTTCTGCAAATCAGGAAAGGTCGCCAATATGGTCGCCAAAACAGGTGTCCAGGTTGTAAGTGGAATGATTGAAGACTACATGGTAACGGGGAAGATCAATCCTGTAAACACATTGACGAATATGGCCATAGGTATGACAAAAGGAACCCTTGGTTCATGGCTGAAAGGAAATGTTGTCAGCAATCTGGGCCTTAATTCCAGAGTGGCTCAAAAGATTGCAGGAACCTTTATAGGTGCCGGAATTGATACAGGACTTGATATCAGCGTTGACAGCTTTATGGGAAGAGAAACAAACCTGATGCAGTCATTTTCTCAAAATCTTGTGGCAAATGGATTGGCGGAATATTTTGGTGAACCCATTGATGCTGTGACTGGTGGTTTTCTGATTGCAGCTACAGATTTCATTATCAGTAATTATCGGGAGTCTATACGAATTGCCAGAAAATACAATTCCAGCAATCAGACGGAAGGAATACTGGGAAAAGGCTGGGTATTTCCTTATGAAGGAAGATTCTGCAAAGATGGAAACTGCGTCCATGTGACATTGGAAACAGGTCATAGCCTGATTTTTGAGTGGAATGGAGAAACCTATCAGAATGTTACAGCGGGATGTGGTTGGTTTGTGCTACGGTCAGAGGAGGAAGAACTTCATCTATATGACCGAAAGAACCACAAAGAGTATCATTATGATAAAAGGGGTTACTTGTTATTCATTAAGGATCGGAATGGACAGGCCATTACGTTTGATTACTGCAATGAGAACCTGGAAGGAATCACCACAGCTCTTGGATATCACTTAAATCTTTCTTACCGGGAAGGTCGCCTGATTCAGATTATGGATAATATTGGGAGAACCATACAGTACCGTTATAAAGATGGACTTCTGGCTGATGTTGTTCATACGTCTCAGGGAGTCACCCACTATGATTATGACGGGAATGGTTATCTGATAAAAGCCACAGATCAGTCGGGTATTACTTATTTGGAGAACCAGTATGATTACAAAGGACGGGTTATCTTGCAGACTCTTGCCAACGGTGATATATACAGGGCAGAGTATCTGGAAGATGAGAGGAAAAATAAGGTTTATACCAGTGTTGGTGACAAAACTGTGGTTTATACTTACGGAAAAAAGGGACAGATCACCCAAATGTCTTATGCTGATGGGACAGCAACCACTTATGAGTACAGTGAGGATGGAGGATACCGCACCGGGAAAATCAGCCGGCTGGGACATGAAACACGCTGGATTTATGACGAAGCAGGACGGAAGATTGAAGAGCATAAGACGGGTGGTTTAAAGACCAGCTATTCTTATGATGGGGAAAATAACTTAATTGCTGTCTATGATAATTCAGGCCGTGAATGGCGTTATGAATATGATGGCAATCATAACCGGACAGAGGAACGTGAAAAGACCGGAGACGGAAATGGCTGGGCAAAGAAAAGCTTCTGTTATGACCGGAAGGGCCGTTTGATTTCAGAAGTGGATGCTCTTGGAAACGAAAAGCTGTACAGTTACAAGGATGGACAGGGAAGTCCATACCTGATCCGTCAGGCAGATGGGGAAGAAATTTCCCGTGAATATGACTCCATAGGCCGCAAGATGGCGGAAGAAGACAGCTATGGGCGTACCGAGTTTGGCTACAATCCAGGCAATTACCGAACGATGGTTCGCAATCCCCTGGGACATGAAACCCACTGGATGTATGATGGAGCCGGACGTATGCAGGCTATGTATTTTCCAAAGGCCTGGAGGGAGAAAAAGGGAGAATACAGTTACAGATATGATTTCTTGAATCGTCTGATCGATACGGTACGGCCTGATGGAAGTCATGAACGGCAATACAGGGATGGGGAAGGAAACATCCTTAAGAAAGTGCATCCAAATGCCTATCAGCAGGAAACGGATGACGGAATTGGAATTTCCTACGATTACGATGCAGACGGAAATCAGATCAGGATTCACTATCCGGATGGAGGCTGTGAGCGATTCTTTTATGATGCAGAAGGAAACAGGATTAAGCATGTTCTGCCGGAATATTATCAGAGTGAACTGGACGATGGGGAGGGCTATCGGTACGAATATGACCCGACAGGCCGTTTGCTGCAAGTGCAGAATCCGGAAGGATATGTAGAAGCGGCTTATACCTATAGTTTGAGTGGTAATGTGCTGACAGAGACTGATGCGCTGTGGCGTACTACTTATTACCGTTATGATCTTCGTGGAGATGTGACGGAGATTTTAAGGCCTGCCAGGGAAGAACAGGGAAAGGTATTCTACCAGAGGACTTCCTTTGCTTATGATGCCAATCAGAATAAGATCAGGGAGCAGCGTTTCGGAGGATGCTGGAACTTAAACGGAGAACTGATTCGAGAGGGCGGCAGTAGTCTTACATTAAGTTTCTCCTACGATGAAAGAAATCGCCTGATCCGTGTGGAAGATGGGCTGGGAGCCGTGGTATGCTACCGTTATGATGGACGGGGAAACAGGATTTATGAAGAGAGGAAGATCAGTGATGAGGTGAAGCAGGTCATCCGCTGTTCCTATTTCCCGAACGGATATTTAAAAGAGCGGAAGGAAGAGCTAAACAGTGGCCTTGAGCCGGTTCCGGGTGAATCAAAATTCGCTGTAACCAGATTTGAATATGATGAAAATGGAAACAGGACAAAGATTGTCACTCCTGAAGGATATGAGATATTCCGTGAGTATGATTCTTGTAACCGTTTGATATCGGAACGAAGTGTGGATAGGGAAAACGGCATAGATCGGACAGTTTCCATTTCCTATGATGTTGCTGGAAATATAACAAAGGCGGTGAGACAGGGAAAAGATGGGGAGCCTTGGGAGATTCAGTATGATTATGACTTGAAGGATCGGATTATTCATGTTGGAGACTGCCTTGGACCGGTATTTCAGTATGAGTATGATAAGAATGACCGGGTGGTGAAAGAGGTACTTCCTCAGGCGGAGAATGAGCAGCAGGATATGGAGCATGCGTATCAGTATGCCTATAATTACCGGGGAGATGTTTTAAGCCGCAGGGATGGGTCTGCCACAGAACAGGAGAGGAATACTTTTTATTCTGATGGACGGGTCGAGACGAAGACGCTGGCAGATGGGAATGTGTTATCCTTTACCTATGATGATTTAGGGAAAGAAAAGGAGATTGCCAGCAGCCGGAGTAGAAAGGCTGGAGTGGCAGCCCAGACGTTTGTTTATGATTCCAGGGGAAGGATTACTGGTGTGATCAATGGAAACCAGCAGTATGTAGGGTATGATACAGACAGTTGGGGGCGTGTCACCAGGACGAAAAACCCGGATGGAGGAAAAGAAGGTTATACTTATGATTACGCAGGGAATATTACCAGTACGGTGGATGCCAATGGGAATACCATCCGCTATCGGTATAACAGTCAGGGGAAAGTATGTGAAATTGTAGATCAGAATGGGAATGCTGATAAGTTTTATTATGACCGTGAGGGGCGTTTATCTCTGTATATTGACCGTATGGGAACCAGGCGGAAGAGTACTTATGATATCGATGGAAATTTGGTTATGGAGGTGGCTGTTGATAGCAGCGGGGAAAGAAGGGAGACCCGGAGCTATGAATATGACAGTATTGGAAATCTGAGAAGGTCCATCGCTGGAGGGTTTGTTTATCAGTACCGGTATCGAGCAGATGGGAAACTTCTGGAGAAGACTTCGTCTGGAAGGAGGCTGATCTCCTGTACCTATCATGCAGATGGGAGTTTAAAGAGCCTGACGGATGTGACAGGAAAGACGGTGTTCTATAGTTATGACTGGAGGGGGAAACTTCAGAGCATTACAGATGAGGTAGGAGTGAATATTGTCCGGTATAGCCATAGTGCTGATGGAAGGCTGAGGGAAATCAGGCATTTCAATGGGATAAAGACCTCTTATGAGTATGATACGGACGGGAATATCACTCGGCTTGCCACACTTGCAGAAAATGGATCGATTCTTTGTGATCTACAGTATGAATACGACTTAAATGGGAACCGGATATCCAAAGCAGGAAGTCAGCTGATGCAGGGAGAGGGAAGTCTTCGGGATGTGGTGGTCCGTTACCGTTATGACAGTATGGACCGGCTTCTGGAGGAGGAATACGACGGAAAAGCGGAACATTACCAGTATGATCAAAGTGGAAACCGATTATCATATCAGACGTTTGACTATGAGGAAAGCTACCGTTATAATAATAGAAACCAGTTAATCAGCCGGAGTACAGCAGAGGGGTCTGTTTCCTATACCTATAATCTCCAGAGTAATGTAGTGGAGGAAAGAGGAGAGGAGGGAACTATCAGCTATGGCTACAGTCTGTTTAACCACCAGTCATATGTAAAGACAGCGGATGGCCAGACACTGGAAAGCCTGTATGATGGGGAGGGATTACGGGCCGGAACCATCCAGAATGGAAAGAAATCCACGTTTCTGTATTATAATGGGGAACTTCTAGCGGAAGAACGGGGCGATGAGACTGACCGTCTGGTTTTAGGATACGGTGTTGCAGTAAGCGAACTGGGACATTCATCAGGCTACCATGCATACCATCTAGATGAAAAGAACAGTACGGCTTTTATTACTGATTCGGCCCAGAAGATAGAAAACCGTTATGATTATGATGCCTTTGGAGTTATCCGTAATAAGACGGAAGATATTTATAACCGCATTTTTTATACAGGCCAGCAGTATGATCAGGTGACGAGCCAATATTATCTGAGATCGAGATTTTATAATCCAGTGGTAGGCCGATTCCTTCAGGAAGATGAGTATCGTGGAGATGGATTGAATCTGTATGCTTATTGTGATAATAATCCAGTGGTTTATTATGATCCTAGTGGGTATAATGGGGTTTGCGATGACCAGGATAAGACGGTTAAGGATGTTAATGAATCAAATGAGGATTTGGGGGGAGACAAAAAAACCAAAAAGTTAAATGAATGGCTAGCTGATGATAAAGAATTACTAGATGAAGTTACAGAATGGTATAATGAAAAACCAGAGTGGTGGGGAATTGATCCAGAAAATACAGATGTATATTATAGAACACCACAAGAAGTGAAGGAAATAAGGAAAAAGGCAGGAGAAAGCGGGGGACATCATCCACACGGATTAGCATTAGGAGGGCCAGAAGGACAAAAACTCACACCAACAGGTGAATCAGTAAAGGTTAAAAATCCAATACATAGCCAAGTAACCGGATTACAAAGACGTGTTATAAATCGAATAAAGAATTAACGAATGCAAGGAGGTATTATGAATAAAAAATATAGTGAATTTATTAGTTGGGCCAAAGATAATGGTTGGGATATAACTTTCAAATCTGAATCGGGATTAGAATTGGCTGATAATATAATATCAAGGTATAAAGAAATTCCCCAAAGTTATGTAGAATTTTTAAAAGGAATTAAGCAATGTATAGCACCTAGTGAGAAAACTTGGTTTATATGCGAGGATGAGTATAATAATAACTCAAATATTGCATTTAAATGGAATGAATTTGAATTATTAAGTCTGGAGGCCGCAGAAAATGATAAAGAATGGAAGACAGAAATAGTTTCCTGGTGGGATAAACATTTGCCCATAGTTATGTCAGTCGATGAAGGATATTCTTTCTATGCAATTGATTTAAACGATAATATAGGCTCTATTGTACAAGGATTTGAGCCTGAATTCGAAGAAGTTGAAAAAATAGCTAATAATATTGAAGACTTTTTTGAATTAATTATTACTGGTACAATAGAATTATTGTAAAGGAAATGTAATATTTAGGCAGAATTAAGGAAAATATCTCCAAACTGATATTAAATTATTCGGTTTGGAGATATATGATAAAAGTGGAAATAGGCTAAAGATTGTCAATCCTGAAGGTTTTCAGATATTCCGCAATTATGATTCCTGCGAATGTATAATATCGGAACGCAGTGTAGATATAGAGGCTTGCATGAAATATTTAATGGATAGAATTCCCTGGTGAAAAGTCACTCCATTAAAATCACAGTTCTAGAGAGAATTTAGTAATTTACCTACCCGTATACTGCCAGTAAAGCCGCTTCAGTAGAAAAACGCTTCTTCAAAAGCTAACTGTGCAGTTATAAGATTAATGTATTGAGATAATATCGGGCTGTCTGTTTTTGGCGGCTTTTGTATGAGAGTTTCGGTTTGGGAAATCAGCTTCATTTCCCCTTGCTTTTCTCCTTCTGATTTTTACAGTGTTACCAGTAAGCAGAAATGTGCTCAAAAACAACCATATTCAGTAATTCCTGCTCATTCATGAGATTCACCTCCTTACCAACGTACATTACTGGAATATCCATCAAGAGTCTATACCAGTATCTACCAACAATAAGCCCCAAAAACAGCAGAAATGAACAATAGTCATGATAGGTGGAGATTCAAGGCACATCTGGCCAATTTTATCATATTCTGATTACCTCATATAAGAACGTTCTTTTGTAATTTCTTTAAAATTGTAGCCTTAAAATGAATTCAGTAATTTGTCTACCCGTTATACCATCTAGGATATAGTTTCGCAGCATGCGAGTTGGGAAATTCCTCGGGTTACCATGCCTAACATCTGGATGAAAAAAACAGTATGGCTTTTATTACTGGTTCGGCCCAGAAGATAGAAAACAGTTATGAATAAAATGCCTTTGGAGTTACCCGCAATAAGACGGAAGATATCTGTAACCGCATTTTTTATACAGGTCAGCAACATAATCCGGTGGTTTATTACGATCTCAGTGGAAATAATGGAGTTTGTGATGACCAGGATAAGATGGTTAAGGAGGTTAATGAATCAAATGAGGGTTCGGGTGAAGTTTGGGACATGCCACGTGGTGGTACAATTGATGAGAGATAAGATAGATCGGATTGCCATAGATAGTAAAGATGATTATAGACTTATATTGCTTATTACCGATCATCTTGATACCATTAATAAGCAGTTTATAGGTTTACTCATTTAATAACCTAAATACATCACAGAAAAGAGGAAAAGAAATGTTTGATTTTATTTTATGGATTATTATGATTGGGGTAGGTTTCCTGTTACTTATTACACCAGCCGAGAAGCTAAAACAGCAATATCCCAAAATGCCGTCCACAAAAGCAGCAAAAATTATAGGTGGAATTATATTCGTTGTTGGAATTTGTATTTTAGCGATTCAGATTTTTATGTAGCTGGGAAAGATGTAGACTATAAATGAAGATGAAATTGCAGCAGAAGTAAATATATTGAACTATATCCAATTAAAAAGCTTTACATATTACATTAAAATTTTAGAATTAGGAATGTTATTTACAGCATGTATCCTGTTGTTTAACAAGAAAGAGAGGAAAAGAAATGTTTGATTTTATTATATGGATTGTAATGATTGTGATAGGGGCAACGTTGCTGATAACGCCAGCGGATCGATTGGCACAGAAGTTTCCCCAAATGCCATCGACAACTGCAGCAAAGATTGTTGGGGGAATTATTTTAGTAGTTGGCATAGGTATTTTAGTAGTCCAGATTCTTTCATGGCTAGGGAAAATATAAGAGAAACAATACATATGATTATCAGAACCAAAACGGAGATAGCTCAAGCGCCATCTCCGTTTCTGATAAATATGAATATAAAATACTCAGGAAATGTCGAGGGGAAAATGAAAAAGATACAAGAATGTAAACATATTTTAGTAATGGTAGTAGTTCTTTTAATTTCAGCATATACTTCCGCCTGCTCCTTCTCAAACGCTTCTGCCCCTCAGGCAGAAATGCAGGAAATATCTGAAACGCAGTCAAAATTAGCTGATGCATCGACAGTCCAGGCAGCGGGAGCGGCCGGGTTCGATTCACCAGAGCAGGCTGTTAAGGCTTATCTGGAGGGGCTTAAGACCAGTAATTTTAAACTTATATCAGACTCCTTTGCAGAAGAAAACTATTTGGACGATGTTTTGCGTCAATACTTAATTCTCAGCCAGTTGGATTTACCCACTGATAGCTACATACAGTTGAATGATGCTGATGAGGTAAAACAATTTCTGGAGAAGCTGGAGGTTCAGCTGGAGGCAGTAGATTTAGGAAGCATGAAATTGTTGGGATTTATACCTCCCGAATCACTCTTAGATATATATGGTACGGAGACGCATCAAAAAAATATGATCAAACAGGCAGAAAAGTATGGTGGTGACAATATAGAAAGTTGTGTGGCTGTCATTGAACTGGAAGAAAATAAATATATTCTTTCATTTGATGTGATAGAATTCGACAGCCGATGGGTTAATCTGCAATTAGGCGGGATTTTTGCTCATATGTCAGGTTTGGACAGTAGTGCGGCCGGAGCTGCGTTATTGGATACAGAAGATGAACGGATGCTTAAGAATTTTATAAGCGATTCCTCAAAAGACCTATTTGAGCCCGGAATAGAAGCATCCGATGTAGGGAAACCGACAGAAGTCATTTTTGAAATGGAAGGATTTGATTCCCCCCAATTGGCTGCAAAAGCCTATCTGGATGGCTTTAAAGCGTATAAACCAGATCAGATGATAAGTACATTTTCTATAGAAAGCTATGTAGATCACTATGATTTACAGGAAAGTTTAGAACATGTTCAAGCTTATGTATTTATGCACCAGGAATTCAATCTGCCTGCTGTAAATGATTTTTCAAGAAGCTTTAATATCCAAAGTAGAAAAGAGCAAATTACCAGGGATATAGCAGGACAATATGCTGCTCTTCATATTGTAAATGAAGGATACTTCGGAAATTCTGATTTTTTGAAAGACGGAGATACTTCTGATGAAAGTATTTCTTCAGAACAAATAGATTTAAGTTCCATGAAAATCCTGGGTTATATTCCTCCAGAAGAACTTTTAGAGGAATATGATGCCGATAGCCTCCTGAATACCAAAGCACAGCAGACAAAAGTTTGCGGTGCAGACGAAGTAGAAAGCAGCGTTGTCATCTTTGAATTTAATGGAAATAAGTATTGTTTCTGTTTTGATGCAGTACAATATGAGAATAAGTGGTATATCAGGTGGCTTGGCGGTGATATTTCCACATTGTTGGGTATACCCAACGATCTCGTAGGAATCATGCCGATTGATGCATTGGAAAAATCTGAGGTTGAGAAATTAATTGTCCCTATCGCGTGATAGAAAGAAAAAAGGTAATTTAAATTAAATATCAATGATACATCACATTAGTGGTACTCTTAAAATACCTATTGCTGCCAACTCTGAATTTAAATCGAGTCCACTTGCTTATTCAAAAGTCACAAGTCTTCTATATCCACATCAGAGATTGATACCTCCATGAGGTATCATACAGCCTGGAGCTGACTCACATTGACGTAAGAAATATTCCCGGAATGGGAAAGAATTCATAAAAATACCGCTGTCCGGCATCTAACCGGAACAGCGGTATTTTTTCAATATTACAAAACCTTTTCAAGAAATGATTTAGCCCGTTCTGTAGCCGGATTTTTAAAGAAAACATCCGGAGCAGAATCTTCTAAAATCACGCCGTTGTCCAGAAAGCAGATCCGGTCGGAAACTTCTCTGGCAAATCCCATTTCATGGGTCACCAGCATCATGGTGATACCGGTGTGGGCCAGACTTTTGATTACCTCTAAAACTTCCTTAACCATCTCCGGATCCAGGGCAGAAGTAGGTTCGTCAAACAGCATAATTTCCGGTTCCATAGCCAGAGCCCTGGCAATGGCAACCCTCTGCTTCTGACCGCCTGAAAGCTTGCCTGGATAGACATCAGCCTTCTCTTTAAGCCCCACCCGGTTCAGCAGTTCCATGGCCTTTGCAACAGCCTGTTCCTTTGGAACCCGGTTTACTGCAATAGGCGCATAAATCATATTTTCCAGCACTGTTTTGTGAGGAAAAAGGTTAAAGAGCTGGAACACCATGCCGATATTTCTGCGGATGGACTGGATATCCGCTTTGGGAGCGGTGATTTCCTTGCCCTGAATGAAAATCTGTCCGCTGTCAGGGCGTTCCAGTAAGTTTACACACCGCAGTATGGTGGATTTTCCTGAGCCGGAAGGACCGATCAGGGTGACAACCTGGCCTTTTTCAATGGAAAGGTCAATGCCCTTTAAAACCTGGAGCGCTCCGAAATTCTTGTGGACATCATTAAACTTGATCACTTTTGTTTGCCCACCTTTCTACCTGTCCTCCGATGCCGGAGAGAATCATAACGAGAATATAGTAAATTGCTGCAATGACCAGATAAGGCTCAAAGAACCGGAAGGTCATTACCGTAATCTGGTCGGCGGCACGGATCAGTTCCACGGCTCCGATATACGATAAGATAGAAGACTCCTTGAGCAGGGCAATGGATTCGTTGACCAGACTGGGCAGAATGTGCCGGATTGCCTGAGGGATAATAATATCCTTCATCATTGCCCGGTATCCGATGCCCAGGGACATGGCTGCCTCATACTGGCCCTTGTCCACTGCCTGAATGCCGCCGCGGAAGATTTCCGATATGTAAGCGGCAGAGTTTAAGCTGAAGGCCAGAATACCCGACTGCACGGCAGTGGTGGGCAGGCCTGTCAGCTGGGGCAGGCCAAAATGTATAATACAAAGCTGTACCATCAGGGGTGTGCCCCGGAAAATCGAGGTATAAAAGCGTCCGAACAAAGTCAGGGGTTTTAATCCGCTGATCTTCATCAGTGCCAGCAGGATGCCCAGAATAAGGCCGACCACTGCACAGATGCCTGTAATTCTTAATGTAAGCAGCAAGCCCTGAAGCAGAAAGGGCCAGTACTGCCATACGTTGCTAAAATCCAAATTCATGGCCGAAAACTCCTTTTTCGTAGTGCTCCCTTAATAAAATTCCTGCATCCGATGAAGTAGGGATCAGTCAAGAATGAACTGCTCGCTTAAATGAGCCTTGATGATTTCGTCCAGTTCTCCGTTTTCCATCATTTCCTTTAAGGTGTTGTTAACGGTATCGTAGTATGGAGACTCTTTGGGGAATGCGATGGCAAAGCAGTCATCGGTCTTATCCAGAAGGCTCATGGAAAGGCCTTCATTGGCTTTTAAGAATTCCAGAGCGCCTGCGCCGTCAATGATGCATGCATCTGCTCTGCCGCTTTTTACCTCTTCGATACAAGCCGGGCTTCCCTGAATACCAACACCCTTTACGTTGGGAATGGTTTCAGCTACCTGCTGATAATTGGTTCCGAAAGCGTAAGCAACTGTCTTTCCGTCAAGAGAAGGCAGGTCAGGATAATTGTCCTGGGAACGGTAAACAATGGCATTTCTTGGATAGAAGTAAATCTCTGAGAAATCAGCGCTTTTCTTACGTTCCTCAGTGGGAGCCATGCCGCCGATGGAGAAGTCGATCTGCTTGGACTGCATACCAGCCATCAGGCTCTTAAAAGGCATGTCCACAAATTCTACCTGTCCTCCGTTTTTCTCAACGATTGCGCGTATTAAATCCACGTTCATGCCCACATTGGTCTTGGCTCCATTTGATGCCATTTCAATGGATTCAAATGGAACGAAGGTGGCACTGCAGCCAACCTTGACTGTAACACCCTCTAAGGCGTTGGAAGCTGCTGCTTCGGTGGAAGATGATTCAGATGCCTGGTTGGAAGTTTCTGATGAAGCCGCTGAGGTAGCAGGTGCCTGGGTAGCGGCAGAACCGGAACCTGAGGAGCAGCCTGTTATGGTGCCTAAAATGGCAGCGCAGGTCATTAAAGCCGCGCATGTTTTCGCAAATAATTTCATAATTATACTTTTTCCTTTCATTGAACGTGGTATGGGATACATTATAATATCATAAAAATACACTCAGTTCAAGTATTTATTCATCATTGTCATTTCCGCCAAAGAGGTGGGAGCGGTTGACATGAGAAGAAAGAACGGATAAAATGATAGGGCTTGGAAAATAAAAAAATTATACATTGAGGAGGCAGACGCATATGATCGGGCTGCTTGATGGAAAGCAAAATGGCGAGGGAATCCGCTGGCCGGATGGAAAGCGGATTGCCGTCATGCTTACCTTTGATTTTGACGCTGAATTTTTAAGGATTTCCCGTGCAAAGAGCAAGGGAAAAGAAATCGGATTCAGCGATTATTCCCGGGGGCAGTACGGCCCTCATGAAGGGATTTACCGCTGTCTGGACATGCTGGATTCCTACGGTGTGCCTGCCACATTTTTCGTGCCAGGCATAGTGGCGGAAACCTATCCGGAACAGGTTAAGGAAATACATCTGCGCGGCCACGAACTGGCCTGCCACGGCTATATGCATGAATCCCAGTGGGGGATTTCCAGGGCAGAGGAAGAGGAAATATTAGAAAAGAGTGAGGAAGCTTTAAAAGCCATCACAGGAAAGTGTCCCGTTGGACACCGGGGACCGGAGAGCATCATCCATCCTTTTACCCCGGAGCTGCTTCATGAGAGAGGATATTTATACAGTTCTTCCATGAAGGACTGTGACTGGGCATATCTTCATCAGGTATCCGGAAAAGAAATTCCTTTGGTGGAGCTGCCGGGTGATGTGATGATGGATGACTTTACTTATTATTACTTCACTTTTTCTGATCCCGCTGTAAGAGCCATGTATACCAACCGGGAGGTTCTCGGCAACTGGAAGGCGGAATTTGACGGCCTGGCACGTGAGGGAGATAAGATACTGGTGTTTAAGCTCCACCCTCAGATGATCGGGCGGGCCAGCCGCATCGATATGGTCGGCAGGCTGGTGGCCTATATGCAGCAGCGGGGGGCATGGATTGTCACCTGTGAGCAGGCAGCCCGCTATGTGCTGGAACAGAATAAGGAGGTGCAGTCATGGTAAAATGGCCGGATGGAAAACGGATTGCAGTTATGCTCGCCTTTGATCTGGATGCAGAAACCATGTGGACCACCAGAGGCGACGGCAATGCCGACCACATCACCAATCTTTCACGAGGGGCTTACGGCCCTAAGCAGGGGGTTCCCCGGATTTTAAATATGCTGGATGTTCACAGGGTAAAGGCTACCTTTTTCATTCCCGGCGTTGTAGCTGACGATTATCCTCAGGTAGTAAAGGAAATCGCCCGCAGAGGACATGAAATCGGCTTTCATGGATACTTTCATGAGGAATCCACGGAAACCACCTATGAGCAGGAACACGCCACTATGGAGCGGTGTGAAAAGCTGTTTTTGGATATGACAGGACAGAAGCTGGCAGGACACCGGGCTCCCGGGGGAGTGATTCACGATTACAGCTTACGGCTGTTTTTGGAGCATGGATATATTTACAGCTCCAACTGGCGAAACCAGGACGGGCCATTTCTCCATTCTATTGACGGGAAAGAGGTTCCACTGGTGGAGCTCCCTAAGGATTCCATTTTTGATGATACTGCCTATGACTTTTACACAGACAGCCCGCCGGAACGGTATGAATTAAAATCCCCTGGCGAAATGTATGAGATCTGGAAGGATGAATTCGACTCTCTGGCTAAGGAGGGCAGGATGATCAATTTTGTGCTGCATCCTCAGTTTATGGGCCGGGTCAGCCGGGTGGATATGCTCAGTAATCTGATCGGCTACATGATTGCCAACGGAGCGTGGATTGATACCAATAAGGCGGTGGCGGAACACGTGCTGCGCAGCCGGGGTTTTGATGTGGGTGAAGAAAAGAATATGCAGAGGCGGTAGCCGGAATCAAAAAGCATGAAAAAATCCCGGAGAGATATGAAATCTTAATCTCTCCGGGATTCGTTTACTCATCAATTCCGACGATTACGGAAGTGGCTTTGATAATGGCATAGGCTTCTTTTCCTTTTTCCAATCCCAATTCTCTGATGGAGCCCATGGAAATGGTGGAAGAGATTATGTTTCCTCCGCCGATGTCAATTTGTACGATTCCGTTTACAGCACCTTCCTGGATGCTGACGATGGTTCCCTTTAACTGGTTTCTTGCGCTGATTTTCATAAAAAGGTCCTCCTTTGTAAATGGAATTCACGTTAGATGTTATGACATAAATATACCACATATTTCAATTTCCATAAAGGCTATAATTCCTTTTGATCCCCCTGATCTTCCTGAAAATCCCGAAAAGAAAAAAGGGCGTGCAAATTTTGGCGCTTAGAGTGTACAATTTTGGCACTTGGGTTGAAATCTGTTTGAATTAGGTATATATTGGAATTACCGGTAAACAAAAAGTTTTTCTGATAAAATGCAGCGGAGGCTGCCAGGCCCTTAGGAGGGAAGTTCCAAAGGTCCTGTACATTTTACAAAGCCAATAGGGGGGGCTTCGTAGAAGGAGTTTGAATATATTTCATTTGGGCCCAAATGAAGCATTAAGTTTTATTCACCATCGTACTTATTACCAGTTTTATAATCATCTCTGGCCCAGTTTGGAGCATTAATTGGGCCGGCTTTTTCATTTCCATTTTTTGCAGCGCCCTGTATTTCCGGTACTTGTGCCTGCTCATTTTTGGGACGATTCATTTTTTCACGGTTTTCTGTTCCGTGATTATCAGGATCGTAGGGACTTGGACGTCTCATGCCTGCTTTTGCCATAATAACACCTCCTTGTATACCCGTAGTTTTTGTATTTCCATGGAAACTATACGGGTGCAGGGAGGATTTTTTTATTGAAACATAAGCCGCCAAAAGGAAATGAACTCTTTTTGGCGGCTTTTGCCTGTTTAATAGTGAATGACATTTTCAGCTGCACGTATATTTTCTATGACTTCTTCCGCTTCGCTGCTTAAAAAATAATCCAATGTGGTTTGAGGAACTAAGGTTTTAAGAAGCTCCATGTGATTGTCCTTGATTGCCTTGCGGACTGTGGAAGCGCTGATGGGTGCGCCGCCGGATTCTTTTCGCGGAATCACGATGCACTGCACTCCGGCCTTTGGAAGCTCCTGCTGCATAATATCATTATAAATTCCCGTCACCTGGCTGTTAGGTTCTTCACCCACATACCGTCTGTTGATTCCCAGGGCTTTGGCGATCTTTAAAAAGATGGTCAAATCCAGCATGGCATGTCCTGTAATAATATCGGTCCCATCCTTTTGGAAATAGCTGGGAAATGTGGAATTGCTGACAATATAAGGGCCGGTGTCATGGTAACAAATGTTGTTTAAATGTTTTGTTCCCTCGATAATCAGTTTCTTTCTCACAGAAAACGGGATAAGGCTGGCATCCTCGCTGACGATAAATAAATGTAACACATCACTTTCAGCCGCAGCCTTTTCCAGCAGATATAAGTGCCCCAGAGTGAAGGGGTTTGCATTCATAACAAGGCCGGATACAACACCTTCCTGAGCAGAAAGTTTACCTGTATCAACTTTTAACTGATCTAAATACTGGGAAAAGCCTGTTTTGCGGTTTTCCATAAATACAAGTCTGTCTTCAATCCGCACGATCTCATAAAAACCTAAATCTCCAAAAAATTTTGCAGAGTCGCACTTGGTATATAAAAATACATGGGTATTTCCCCTGTCGCACTGAATTTCCATCAGATGTGACACAATGGTATTCATCAGCCCTTCTCCCTGATGGGAGCTGCTGACAGCCAGACAGCGAAGGGTGTTTGCATAGCAGCTTCCCGTGGCAATGACATTAAAATCCTCATCGTAAACGGCACAGGTGTAGTCCAGGTTTCCATCCCGCCGGATTCCTTCTGCGTGCAGCAGTTCATCAATCTGCTGGTGGCCCTTTTTATCACTGGGATAAACTTTTGATACAATGTATTCTGCCATATCATACTCCTTTGCTATTATATTCTTTTACAATATCAATAAACGCCTTTACTTGAGGCAGCAGCGCAGCCCTGTCTGTATACATCAAATAAGTGGAACGTACAAAAGGCTCTCCATTTTTAAATACCAATGGTTTTATGATTCCTTTAAAATCATGGAGACATATTTCAGGAACGATTGCCCAGCCAATGCCCCGGTTTACCATTTCCACACAGGTGGTAATGCTGTCCACATAGATGCCTCGGAGCTCTGGATTCAAGTCATTTTCCCGAAGCCATTGAAGGATTTCCCGTTCAAATGCGGCATCTGTTTTTCTTCCCATATAGGGAATTTCTGCCAAAGACTTCTCTTTGTATTCTTCATGGAAAATAGCACAGACTTTTTCCCGCTCCAGCAGAAGCCTGTTTCCTTTCCAGGGATATTCTCCCCGCAATATGGCTATATCAATGACATCATCCAGCATTTGTGCATACAGCTTCCTGCTGTGTTCGGTGGTAATGTGGGTGGTTACATGTGGGTATTGTTTCCGGTAGGTTGTCAAAATATCAGGAAACCGGTACAGGGCATAATTTACGGAGATTCCGGCGTTTAAGGTACCGCAGACGTAACCCTTTCTTGCATTGACAGATTCCCTCATTATTTTTAATTCTTCCGCAGCTCTTGCCGTATGTTCCAGCACAATTTCACCTTCCGGGGTGAATACAATTCCGCTTCTTGAACGCAGGATCAGGGTGGTATCCAGCTCTTCTTCCAGAGCTGAAATCCGTTTTGAAAGAGAGGATTGGGTGACATAAAGAAGGTCTGCAGCTTTGGTTATATTTTTCGTTTCCTTTAATATTAATAAAAGCTCAAAATCCCTTTCGTCCACGTTCCCCTTCCTTTCATAAAACATGGCTGATTATCAAGTATATATCAATATTATACTCGATTGACTTTTTTGTAAATAGATTTTTAAATTCCTGTTTGGAATGGTTGAGGAAGAAAAATGGGACTTTTACAATTGATCCTCTGTTATGTTAAAAATAGTGATATAAAACAAAAATCACTAGGTCGGAAGGAGAACGTTGTATGAAAATTTTAAAAACTGCCATGGCCGGTACTTTGGAATCCAGCGATGCACAGGTAACGGTAGAACCCCTGGAGCATGGAATCGATTTATCTGTTGACAGTGTGGTCATGAATCAATATGGCCGCCAGATTAAGGAAGCAGTTCTTAATACCTTAAAGCAGCTCCATGTGGAAAGCTGCAAAATAACGGTGGTTGATAAGGGGGCACTGGAATGCACCTTAACTGCCCGTGTGGAATGTGCCGTTTACAGAAGCTGCGGCAAGTCTGAAAAAGATGTTTCCTGGGAGGTGATGTAATATGATTTCACGTCCAATTCCTCAAAAAAACCGCTTGCGCCGGACCATGATGTTTATGAATGCGCAAAAGCCGGGCTTAATGAAAGATGCCTATATCTACGGAGCAGACAGCATTATCCTGGATCTGGAAGATGCGGTAGCTGAAAATCAAAAGGATGCAGCCCGTTTTTCTTTATACCATGCTTTAAAAAATATTGATTACGGAGATACGGAAGTCATTGTCCGGATCAATGGTCTCGATACGCCCCATTGGCAGGAGGACATCCGCTGCGTAGTCGCAGGAGGTGCAGACGGCATACGGATTGCCAAATGTGAAAGTGCGGATGATGTAAGGCAGATAGAAGCCCATGTTTTGGCCGCAGAAAAAGAGTTCGGTGTGGAAGTGGGAAGAACTCTTTTGATGGCAGCTTTGGAGAGCCCCAGGGGAATCATGAATGCTTATGAAATTGTAACGGCATCGGAAAGAATGTTCGGATGTGCAATTTCAGGTGGTGATTTCAGGAAAAGCATGCATGTACAGATTGAAAAGGGCGGAATTGAAATGCTGGCTGCAAGGGGGCAGATGCTGCTGGCTGCACGGGCTGCCGGTGTCCAGTGTTTTGATACCATGTATCCCAATATAGATGATATGGAAGGATTTCAGGAAGAAGTAATCCAGAACCGGAAAATGGGATTTGACGGAAAGAGTATTGTCAGCCCCAAGCAGATCCGTTTCGTCCATGAAACCTTTGCTCCCACAAAAAAAGAGATTGCATATGCGGAAAAACTGGTCCGGTCTTTTGACGAGCAGGCTGATTCCGGCGTGGGTGTTTATACGGTAGACGGAAAGATGGTGGACATTCCGTTTTTCGAGGATGCCAGAAGGGTCATTGCCCTGGCAAAAGCCTGCGGCGTATATGAGGGAGATTTGTAAAATCAGCGTAGGAGGGAAGAGAAACATGATCAATGCAGTAAAAAGAGATATTCCTGAGGAATTTCTTATAAATGGAAAAGAAGTTTACCAGGGAAAGAACTATATGGATGGAAAATACATAAAAAAAGATTCTCCAAGAACCCGGCGGGGTGTAAAGCCCCTGGAAAGCAAAATCTGCGCCAGCATCCGGGAAGCCTGTGAACAATGCGGTGCTCACGATGGAATGACATTTTCATTTCACACAGAACTCCGGAATGGTGACTATGTGGCTGCCATGGTTGCAAGGGTTCTTGTGGAAGAAATGGGCTTAAAGGATATTACAGTTGCCGCTACTTCCCTTGGAAGCGCACAGGATATTATTGCGGACTACATTGAACAGGGAAAGGTCATCGGGGTTCAGACTTCCGGTGTGAGAGGAAGAATCGGCGAAGTGATTTCAGCAGGAAAGCTGAAAACCCCGGCGATTATCCGAAGCCACGGAGGAAGACCAAGAGCTGTAGAGGCAGGGGAAGTGCATATTGATATCGCATTTTTGGCGGCAGCCTCCTCTGACTGCTGCGGGAATGCAAAGGGAGTAGGCGGCAAAAACAATTTTGGTTCCATGGGATTTGGAACACATGAGTCTCATTATGCAGACCACACCGTCATTATTACAGACACCCTGGTGGATTTTCCCAATCTGCCTTCTTCCGTGTCCACCATTGATGTTGACTGCGTCTGTGTGGTGGAGGATATCGGAGATCCGAAAAAAATTGCCACCAAAGAAGCCAGAATGACGGACAATCCCAGAGAGCTTATGATGGCGGAGCAAGTGGCAGATGTGATTGCTGCAACTCCTTATTTTAAAGACGGATTTTCCTTTCAGACAGGCGTTGGAGGCCCGTCTCTGGCAGCTACCCGCTTTCTGGAAACCCATATGGTTGAAAAATCCATCAAAATAGGCTTTACTCTTGGAGGTACCAGTACCGCTATCTGTAAATTGCAGGACAAGGGTTTGGTAGAGCATATATTGGACACCCAGGACTTTGATGAAGGGGCCATTGGACATATTTTCAGTAATCCAAAGCATCATGAAATCAGCTTAAGCGAGTATGCCAATGCGGCAAACAAGGGAGCTTATGTCAATAAGCTGGATTACGTGGTTTTATCGGCTCTGGAGGTTGATCTTGATTTCAATGTGAATGTTATCACCGGTTCTGACGGGATTTTGAGGGGAGCACCGGGCGGGCATCCGGATACTGCGGCAGGAAGTAAATGCTGTATTATTGTAACGCCTCTTACAAGGGGAAGAATGGCGACGGTCTGCGACGAGGTGGTAACTGTTACAACACCGGGAGAGTGTGTAGATGTGGTGGTAACTGATTACGGCATTGCAGTCAACCCTCTGCGCCAGGATCTGATCAAATGCCTGGATGATGCAAAGATTCCCCACCGAACCATAGAGAGCCTGAGAGACAAGGCCTACAGTTTGGTAGGGACTCCTGATAAACTGGAATGGGAGGATGAGGTTGTTGCCATAGTAGAGGCAAGGGATGGAACCATCCTTGATGTAGTGAGAAAAATAAAGACATTTCAGATGGATTAAAACATGATATACCTTCAGACTGACAAGCTCAGTCTGGAGGTATATTTGTATCTGACTGCTTTTGCGGATTCAAGGCGTATCTATGATATTCTGCCCATAATGCCCTGGAGTTGTTCCCGCATACTTTTTAAAGGTGCGGATAAAATTAGAATAATCGTGAAATCCCGACAGTTCGCAGGCTTCGGAAACACTTTTCCCCTCACTGAGCAGAGTCTTTGCCAAAGAAATCCGTTTCAGGATAATGTATTCCTGAATGGAACATCCCGCCTGTTCCCGGAACTTCCGGCTCATATAGGACCGGTTCATATAAAAATGTCCGGCCAGGGCCTGAACCGTTATATCCTCGGTCAAATGGCTGTTGATGTATCCCATGATCTGAGAGGAAAGCTGGGGCATAATGTTTTCCGGAATGATGGTGGAATCGTGAAAGCAGGTATTGACCAGCACCAGCATCTGCAGCAAGTAGGTGGAAGCCATAATATCATGGCCGAAGGTGTCTGAAGTGAGGGCCGTATGCATCTGATCAGCCAAGGCAAGGTAACGTTCTAAAGCAGGAGGATTTAAGGAAATTACATGTTTATCCGCATGCCCCCTCTCCTCAAAACAGGCCAGTAAATTTGCGTCTTCCGTACAGAACCCACGGACCAGGTCCGGGTAAAAGTGGGTGGCAATCCGCTCATAGGGCTTGTTGTCCCTGGACACCACTCTGTGAATTTCCCTGTTATTAATGACCAGCAAATCACCTCTGTTTAAATGATAACAGTGATGTTCAATATAATAATCCGTATTTCCGCCTAAAAACAAAAGCATTTCATAGGAATCATGCATGTGGTAAATATCGGTGACTTGTCTGGAAGACATCATGTGATGGCTTCGTATCATTTCCGGAAAATTAATCTGGTCGTAATGGTTGATTGTGTCCATAAAGTCCTCTTTTCTTTCCTATAGTCACATTGCGCAATAAAAAGACAAGATTCAGCAAAGAACCTGCACTATATTTATTATATGATAAGGATAGAAAAAAGCAATATAAGATTTCTTGCAAGGAGGTCCCTTTTTATGAAGTTTGAAATAAAGGATGCTGATTATGGGAAAAGTCCCTATACCAGCATGACGAGAAAGCATTGGCTGGAGGCCTGTGAGTTTCTGTTGGATGGAATCTTTTCCAATTTATCCTCCATGGATGACCAGCCTCTAAGCCCCAGGACGGAATTTCATGTAAGCTACCCAAACGCAGGCAGTTCTCCTACGAAAGCCAGCGCAGAAAGATTTGAAGGACTTGCCAGGAGCTTTCTCATTGCAGCGCCCCTCCTCCACAACCGCCCGGAATCAGTAATCAGAGGTTTTTCGGTGGGAGAGTATTATAAACAGCATATTCTGCAGGCAATGACCCCAGGCAATCCCAATTATTTATTAAACTTAAAAGAGCTTCTTGCCATAGCCAAGCCCGGTGAGAAGGCATTTCAGCACACCTGTGAATGCGCCTCTCTGGTCATTGGATTGGACCAGTGCAGAGAAGCTATATGGGATACCTATACGAAGGAAGAAAAGGACCTTATTGCCGCATACTTATTGGAATTTGGCTGCGGGAAGACAACTCCCCATAACTGGCGTTTGTTTAATATGCTGATTCTGGGATTTTTGCATAAAGAAGGCTATGAAATCGACAAAGAACTGATGAGAGATCATGCCCAGGTCATCATTTCCTATTATACAGGGGACGGCTGGTACCGGGACGGACATCGGTTTGATTACTATACTCCATGGGCATTCCACGTATACGGCCCCATCTGGAATGTGTGGTACGGATATGAGGGAGAACCCTGGATTGCAAATAAGATTGAGCAGTATGCCAATGAAATGGCAGATGTCTTTTCTTCCATGTTTGATAAGGAGGCACAGGTGACCTTGTGGGCCAGAAGCGGCCTTTACCGTAATGCAGCCTCTTCTCCTTTTGCCTCTGCTTTCCTGTTAAGGGAAACCCGGGTCAGCCCGGGACTTGCCAGACGGATTAATTCCGGAGCCCTTTTGCAGTTCATCACCAGAGAAGATGTATTTGAAAACGGGGTTCCCACACTTGGTTTTTACGGACAGTTCCTTCCCATGCTTCAGGACTATAGCTGCAGTTCAAGTCCCTTCTGGATTGCCAACCCGTTTCTGATTCTGACCTATCCGGAGGATCATCCCTTCTGGACTGATGTGGAAGAAAACGGGGACTGGGACCGGTTGAAGGAAGATGAATTTAAAGAAACCGTTATGGATGGTCCGGGAATTGTATCCGCACATCAGGGAGGCAGCGGAGCCTGCGAGTTTCGGACTGCAAAGGGACTTTTTAAGCCGGATGATGAGTATATCCGGTATTATATCCGCCTTGCATTTAACAGTCATTTTCCATGGGAAGATTTTGATTACCAGGGGGCAGAAGCTATGCAGTACAGCCTTTTGTATCATGAAGAGAAAAACGCCCAGGTTCCCAACATCATCATGTACGGCGGAGTAAAGAACGGAGTCTTATACCGGAAGCAATACTTTGATTTCCAGTATAATTTCCAGGGCAGGGCTTCCATTGATCTGGCTGATTTTTCCGTGGCAAACGGACATATCCGGGTGGACAAGATGCGGATACCGGAGCCGCCCTTTACCCTGACCATGGGAGCATACGGCTTTCCAAAAGAGCGGAATGGGATAGAGACAGTCATAGAAGAGAGAGCCTGCCATAATGCAAAGGCCGTTATCATGAAACAAAAAGATCTTCAGCAGGCGTTTGTAATTTATACTGCATGGGAAGAAATCGGGATAAAAGAACGGTCCGGCGTAAATCCTGATGCAGACCGCAGCCTTTTGGCTTATGGAAGTCTGAGAAGGGAAAAGACGTATGGATATGAACCTTATGTCATGATTTCCGCTGTACTGAGCAAGTCCGATGACAGTTCATGGAGCGATGAGGAGTTATTCCCTATTGAAAATATTGAATTTACAGATAAGCAGCAATATGGAGGTTATGGGCCGGTTACATTGGTGATGAAGGAGGGACGGACTATAACTGTTGATTATGAAGGGCTGGAAGGCCGCCTGATGGTTTAACTGGCTGAAACAGCTATGTGACAGAATATCAGGAAGATGCAAAGTAGAAATAGAGTGTAAAGAACCGGCCAATTCCGGCATACAGGAGGTAATAATATGAGAACAGTAGAACAGCTTTTAACATATCCAAAGATAAGCGGCAAAGAAGTGAAGGAATATTTAGACCTGGCAGTAGGCCTGGTAGAGCATAATTTAAAGGATTTTACAGAGTATTTCCCCGATTCCAACAGCCAGAATAACTTTTATCCCCAGACGGAAAATGTGGAATGGACAACAGGATTTTGGACGGGTGAAATCTGGCTTTCCTATGAAGCTACGGGAAAGGAAGCCTTTAAAAAGGCAGGAGAGGTTCAGGTAGACAGCTTTTTAAAGAGAATTGTGGACAAGGTGGATGTGAACCATCACGACATGGGATTTTTATATACCCCCTCCTGTGTGGCAGCTTATAAGCTGACCGGCAATGAAACTGCAAAAAAAGCAGCTTTGCTGGCAGCAGATAATTTAATGGCCCGGTTCCAGGAAAAGGGACAGTTTTTCCAGGCATGGGGTGAGCTGGGAGCACCGGATAATTACCGTTTAATTATTGATTGTCTCTTAAACATGCCTCTTTTGTTTTGGGCGGCAGAAGTGACAGGAAATTCCGACTATGCCCAAAAGGCTGAGGCACATATTAAGACAGCCATGAATTATGTGATACGGGAAGATCATTCCACCTATCACACCTACTTTTTTGATCCTCAGACAGGAGAACCGGTACGGGGAGTGACCCATCAGGGACACCGGGACGGATCTGCCTGGGCAAGAGGCCAGGCGTGGGGAATTTACGGATGTGCCATGGCATACCGTTATGTAAAGAACCCGGAATACATTGATATATTTAAAAAGGTGACGGATTATTTCCTGACACATCTGCCCTCAGACTTAATTCCTTACTGGGACTTTGACTTTGACGACGGCAGTGATCAGTCCAGAGATTCCTCTGCTTCTGTTGCAGCCGTATGCGGAATGCTGGAAATGAGCAAGTATATGGAAAAAGAAGATGCAGAATATTACACAGACATGGCGAAGCGGCTTTTGCTGGCTGCTGCTAAGGAGTGCGCTGTACAGTCACCGGAACAGTCCAACGGCCTTCTCCTTCACGGTACCTATGCCCATGCTTCAGAACACAATCCCTGTGCCAACAGAGGTGTGGATGAGTGCAATACCTGGGGCGATTATTACTACCTGGAGGCATTGACCAGGCTTTCCAAGGACTGGCAGCTTTACTGGTAAATCATAATATTAATTTCCTCCGGCATTGAAAGCGGGCCGGAGGTGGGGAAAGAATCCTGGACCTGATGATTGATCAGGTCCAGGATTCTTTCAATCCCTTTAAGGTGTTGTTGTCTTTACTTATCAGAAATGCTATTATTAAGAAAAGATTATAACCAGGGAAAAAGCGAGGATACATATGAAATTAATTTTGATAAGACATGGAGAACCGGATTATTCCATCGATTCTCTTACAGAGAAAGGTTTTAGAGAAGCTGACCTGCTTTCCAAACGGATCGGAAAGCTTCCTGTTTCTGCATGTTACTGCTCTCCTCTTGGCAGAGCGAAAGATACTGCAAAGGCAGCCTTGAAAGCTCTGGGCGCTGAAGCGGAGATACTGCCGTGGCTTCGGGAGTTCCATGCTCCGGTGGAAGACAGGGCCGGTGAACCTAAGAGTATACCCTGGGATTTTATGCCCGGATACTGGACAAAACAGGAGGAGCTTTACCACAGAGATTTATGGTTTGAAAATGAAAAGATGAAAACAGGACCTGTAAAGTCCGAATATGATAATGTAGCTGCTGGTCTTGACGAAATTCTGAAAAAACACGGCTATCACAGGGAAGGCAGGATGTACCGGGCAGATCCGGGAAGCGGCGATACCGTTGTTCTGTTCTGTCACTTTGGCGTTATCTGTGTTATGCTGTCTCATTTACTTGGAATTCCGGCCCCGCTTTTGTGGCAGGGATTTTTTCTGGCACCTTCCTCAGTGACCACCCTGGAGACAGAGGAGCGGATACCGGGAGAGGCTTACTTCCGGTGTAAGGGAGCCGGAGATACGTCTCATTTATATGCGGAAGGGGAACCGGTTTCCAATTCCGGTTTTTTCCCAAGATAAGCCATTGGCAGCCATATTAAAATGATAGAGGAGATTTGCCGGACATCGTGCAAGCATAAAAAATGAGCCTAGCGTATATTACAGTTAATAAAATAATGGAAATGTTTCTGATCATGGCAATCGGGGCCCTTATCCTGAAAAAAGGAATGGCTGACGGGGAAACCAGCAAAAGGCTGTCTTCCATCCTGCTCAATGTGATTACCCCCTGTATGATCATCACATCTTATCAGATTGAATTCAACAATACATTGTTAATCAGTTTGATGATGACTGCAGGCTTGTCAGCAATCAGCTTTTTTCTGGTCATTATCCTTTCCGGTTTCTTAATCCGGTCTAAGGGAAATCCGGATATGGCAGTGGAACGGATGTCCGTGGTTTATTCCAACTGCGGTTTTGTGGGAATTCCGCTGATCAGCGGAGTTCTGGGAGCAGAAGGCGTGTTCTTTATGACTGCCTATATTACAGTATTCAACATTCTGGTCTGGTCCCATGGAATTACTCTCATGAGGGGAAGGACTGGAAATCTTATTTCCACCATGAAGTATTTTATCAATCCCTCCACAGTTTCAATCGGAGCGGGGATTCTTTTTTTTGTGACAGGTTTTCATCTGCCGGAGGTGGTGGGAAATCCTGTGTCTATGATAGGAGATATGAACACCCCCGTGGCAATGCTGATTTCAGGAATGAATTTGGCAGAGAGCAATCTGCTTTCCTGTTTAAAGAGTCCCAGAACCTACATGATCAGCGCTGCAAAGCTTCTGGCTGTTCCGTTTATTACCCTGCTGCTTCTCATGGCGGTGAAGGTGGACCGGGCCATTGCTATTACGGTTTTAATTGCCGCCGCCTGTCCCTGTGCAGCTACCAGCAGCATGTTTGCCCTTCAGTATAATAAAAACAGCCGGTATGCCTCGGAATTAATGGCAGTGACCACAATTTTATCACTGCTTACCATACCTGCTGTCATGCTGGTTGGAGGAATGGTGTTATAAAGTAAAACAGAACAATGGGAAATAAATAAAATCCAAACCTTTTTCAACAGGAAAGTGAGAGATCTCTGGACTTTCTTTTAAAGGTTTGGATTTTAAGTATTTACATATTGATCTAAATAATCTTAAATTGATAAACTTTCATTAATAATCAGTTTACATTGACAAATTCGGTGAACTGGTTTTTTTTCTGGATTATCTATTAATTCAAAAGCCAGGTCTGTGGCGATTTTAAACATCTCCATGGAAGGAATAACAACCATAGTCAAAGACGGAATATGATTTTGAAGATAGGATAAATCTTGATCCAGTCCAAAGGAAGCAAGCTCTGTGTTGTAAGGAATGAAAAATTTGTTTCTTGCAAATACTGGGATGGCACCTTGTGCCAATACTGTATTTGCAGATAAAATCAGAGAAGGACGGCTGCTGAAATTTAAAAGCTTTCTTGCAGCAATGGCACCGCCATAAAAAGAATTTTCTACAGAAATATAGTTTTTAGTGGAAACAGGAATGCCGGACTGCTCACATAGTTCAAGGAATTGTGTAAAATAAGAATCGCAGATTCTTGGTGAACTTTCACTTCTGATGACTGCAATATCCTTATATTCCTTTGTATGGATGATATCACAAAGCAGTTTGCTGGCTTCTGTGGAGCTGCAGGATACACTATTATATCTGGGATCAGAATAGTTATAAAAAACGAGAGGAAGCTCATCTGAAAACTCATCTAATTTCAGCGATTCTTTTAATTGGGAAATAACAATAATCGCTGCATCTACGGTTTTCCAATCAATATTTTTAATTACCACATTAAGCTGCTCCAGCTGATAGGGGATAATCATAATATTACAGGCCAAATTCTGCAGAGTAGTGTATTGATAAATATTCTCGGTTATTATTCCCAAATCGATTGCGTTATTCTCTTGAGGAAAAAAGATTCCAATCACTTTTGGCCTGACAGAAGAATCTGGGGATAACTCAAGAGGGTTATTAATATGATACCCTAATTCTTTGGCTGCTCTTAATACTCTTTTTGCAGTAGTATCCGCTACTTTATGCTGTTTGGAGATGCCATTTAAAACAAAGCTTACGGTGGAGACGGACACTCCTGCTCTGGCGGCCACGTCTTTCATAGTTGCCATATTACTTCTCCTCTGTAAAGGTTTATTATAGTGAAATAAGTATAACAAAGCTTCATGAAAATTTCAATCCTATCAACTAAAAATATTTTAATTAATAAAAATATGTTGACAAGACAAACAAGGATAAGTATAATTGCCTCAATTAGTTTCGTCTAACTAAAAAGTAAAAAAGGAATATTATTAGGAGGAGCCATGAAAAATAAAATGATTCGTATGGTAACAGTTCTGGCAATGATGGTTGCTTTAACTGGATGCGGAAATGCAAAGACAACCCAGGAAGGGAATACAAGCGTAACGAGTGAACCAGAGACAGAAACATCTGTAAGTGAAGCAGCGGAGAGCACATCTGCTGCATATCCCGTAACCATTGAACATGCATTTGGAGAAACAGTGATTGAGAAACAGCCGGAAAGAGTGGTTACAGTAGCATTTGGTAATCAGGATGTTGTACTGGCTCTTGGTGTAGTACCTGTTGGATTTTCAGCAGCAAATTATGGTGTTGAGGATGAGAGCGGCATGCTGCCTTGGACGCAGAAAAAGTTAAAAGAACTTGGCGTAACAGAGCCAAATGTATTCCATGACACCGATGGCATTGATTATGAAGCAGTTTCTGACAGCAATCCGGATATTATTCTTGCACCTTATTCAGGAATGACCCAGGAAGAATATGATATGCTGAGCAAAATCGCACCAGTAGTAGCATATCCGAAAACAGCATGGACCATCAGTACAGAGGAATGGATAAGCATTACTGCAAAAGCACTTGGGCTGGAAGAAGAGGGCAAAGCTTTAATTTCAGATATGCAGGATACAATTACAGAGAAGATAGCAGAACACCCTGAATTTGAAGGGAAGAAATTTGTATGGGTTACCTTTAACGAAGCGGATCTTTCCAGTCTTCATGCATATTCACCTGAGGATACCCGTTGTCAATTCCTTTACAAATTTGGTTTCACATATCCGGAAGGTGTAAGCCAGTACATTAAGGAGGGGAGTTATTCACTTTCTCTCAGTGCAGAAAATGCAGATTTACTGTATGATGCAGACTTTCTTATTGGTTATAGCTCTGAATCAGCCTATGCAGCAGCAGCGGCAGATGAGGTACTTCAAGAAATCCCTGCTTTGAAGAACAATGCGATCATCAGTATTGAAAACGGCACACCATTATCAGCAGCACTCACTGTTACACCACTTGCTTTTGATTATACAATTGATGAGTATGTGGAGAAACTTGCAGAAGGAATTGGGAATATTCAGTAGAAATGAAAGCTAAAAATAATAAAAAAGATGGTAGAAACAGTTGCGGAAAGCAAGCACTGTTTCTGCCTAAACATTTTTTAATAACTTTATTTGTTATTGTGGTTTTGTTAATTGCAACTGTTGTAATGTCCTTTGTTTTGGGATCCAGACAGGTTACATTAAACGAAATAATAGATGCATTATTTCATCCCCGGATTTCAGAATATGGGGTAAATGTCATAAGAAAGAGAATTCCAAGGACATTTTTCGGCTTACTCTGTGGAGCAGGACTGGGGGTATCCGGTGTACTTATGCAGGCTGTCACAAGAAATCCCATTGCTGATCCATCGATTTTAGGTGTGAATACAGGGGCTTCCGTTTTTGTAGTATGCGGGATTGCTTTTCTTAATATATCGTCTCCTGGTGAATATATTATACTTGCGTTGGTTGGTTCCATGGTCACCTCTGTATTGGTTTATGGAATTGGTTCTATGGGAAAAGGCGGAGCCACGCCCATGAAGCTTGTTCTGGCAGGAGCAGCAACCAGTGCTGCTCTGATCTCTTTGATTAGTGCTGTTATGATTCCACGCTCTTATGTGATAAACGAATATCGTTTTTGGCAGGTGGGAAGTATTGGCGCAGGAACATGGAGCTATGTATCTTTGCTGGCACCGTTTATGCTGATTGGAATTGCTATGGCAATGGCCCTGGCACCGGCTTTAAATGCAATGGCTCTGGGGGATGAGGCTGCCACAAGTTTAGGTGTGCGTACTGGGATTGTACGTATCTGTGCTGCACTGACAGGTGTTATTTTGTGCGGAAGTGCTACGGCACTTGCCGGGCCAATAGGATTTATTGGCCTTCTGGCACCACACCTGATCCGCCTGTTTGTCGGTGCAGATTTACGT
Organism: Lacrimispora sp.; assembly: GCF_036758025.1. Lineage (GTDB taxonomy): Bacteria > Bacillota > Clostridia > Lachnospirales > Lachnospiraceae > Lacrimispora. Next base: position 50,144 of record NZ_DAIOXM010000022.1, read on the forward strand.
TACACCATTCCATTATCAGCCCTGACAGGTGCAGTGATTCTGACAATTTCAGATGTGATTGGCCGTCTGTTAAGTTATCCGGGAGAATTGGAGGTCGGAGTAGTGACAGCATTTGTAGGTGCCCCGGTTTTAATTTATACAGCAATGAGGGCGAAGCTATGAGGAATCATGTACAAAATATTGCTTTTATTGAAGAGGGGCAGAAAAAAAGAAAAAAAAGATATTTGATTGTAGAAATTATTCTCTTACTGCTGGCGGTTATTCTCTGCGGACTTATGATGACTGTTGGCAATACTTTTTATTCATTGGGAACCGTAGTGCAGGTTCTTACCGGAAAAGATATTGAAAATGCGACTTTTACCATTCTCACATTGAGATTGCCAAGGATGATTGCCGGAATAGCCACTGGGTTTTCCTTTGGGCTGGCAGGAAGCGTTTTTCAGACTATGCTGAGAAATCCACTGGCTAATCCAAATATTATTGGAATTACATCGGCTTCCAGTGCTGGTGCAGTATTTTGCATATTAATTCTTCATGCCGGAGGAAGCATTGTTTTTGGAGGCTCTATTCTGGCAGCAGCCATAACAGCAATTTTGATTTATCTCTTATCCAAATTAAAAAAGTACTCTACAGGGCGTCTGATATTAGTAGGAATTGGATTTCAAGCTTTAATGAATTCGGCAATCAGTTATTTCCTTCTTATTGGAAATGAGAATGATATTGCAGGTGCATTACGATGGATGAGCGGAAGTTTGAATGGGGTACAAATGACATCAATTTATTTATTATTGGCGGCTATGGTGATATGTGTACCATTCATTTTATTTTATTCAAAATCCTTAAAGATATTGGAGCTTGGAGAGGAATCGGCAATCACTATGGGGGTAAATACGAACCAGGCAAGAGGAGTTCTTCTGATTGCATCTGTAATTCTTGTAGCTGTAGCGACTGCAACCACCGGGCCGATTGCATTTGTATCCTTTCTGTCCGGGCCAATTGCAAAGCGCATTACAGGATATGGTAACTCCTCACCTGTTATAGCAGGGTTATTTGGAGTCGTTCTAGTTCTGGCAGCAGATATGATCGGGCAGCAGGCATTTGCAATTCGATTTCCGGTAGGCATAATTACAGGATTGCTGGGCGCTCCTTATTTAATCTATTTGCTAATACGTATGAATCGACATGGAGAATTTTAATGAAATCTGAACATATTTTAAAAGTAGACAATCTGGTTGTAGGTTATGATGAAAAAACGGTAATACATGATGTGAGCCTTGAAATACCAAACGGTAAAATCAGTGTTATTATAGGTGCTAATGCCTGTGGCAAGTCTACCTTACTCAAGGCTATGACCAGAATTATTACACCAAAGTCAGGGCAGGTAACCCTGGATGGAGAACCAGTCCGATCCATGAATCCCAAGGAGCTTGCCAGGATTTGCGGCCTGTTACCTCAAGATCCGGTTGTCCCGGAGGGGGTTACGGTAAGTGACCTGGTGGCACGCGGAAGATACCCCCATCAGAAGTTTTTGCAGGGGCAGACGAAGCAGGACTTAGAAGCAGTGACAGAAGCAATGGAAATCATGGATATTATTGAACTTGCCAATCGTGGAATGAATGAACTGTCAGGCGGACAAAGACAAAGAGCATGGATCGCTACCGCATTGGCGCAACAGTCCGATATTTTATTCCTTGATGAACCCACAACCTTTCTGGATATCAATTATCAGATCGAAATTCTTGATTTAATGGCTGATTTAAATCAGCGCAAACAAACCACAATTGTAATGGTATTGCACGATATTAATCTTGCGGCCCGCTACGCAGATCATTTGTATGCAATGAAGAATGGAAAACTGATCGCTCAGGGAGCACCCGGAGATATTGTTACCGAAAAGCTGATTATGGAAGTTTTCGGCATGAAATCACGTATTATTTCAGATACGGTATCAAAGTCTCCATATGTTATACCAATAGGAAGGCATTTTTGTGACCTGTAAAAGAGAGAGGCTATGTTCATTCTTTGTATGAAGACAGTACCGCCGTCATAGGATTGCAGTCAGCGGTTACCCAGAGGTTTTTATAAATATAGTAATTATAAGCTGTATAAGGCTGTCGCATGAATGCGCAGCCTTTTTTTGTATGATGCATTTCTGAAACAAACAAAAATTTACCGTAATATAATGCCGCTTTTCATTTACCGCCGATCTGCTTAAGGTGGTAAAATCAATATAACAACAAATAAGCAAGGAGGAAAGATATGAAGATTTTAGCCATCACGGCATGTACGGCGGGAATTGCACATACCTACATTGCCAAGGAGAAGCTGGAGAATGCTGCAAAAGAACTGGGGCATGATATTAAAGTTGAAACGCAGGGGTCCATTGGCGTGGAAAATGAGTTCACGCCTGAGGAAATCCGGGGGGCGGATGTGATTGTGATTTCTGCAGACATACGGGTGAACAAAGAGCGTTTTACAGGAAAGCCGGTAGTGGAAATTCCTATCAGCATGGTAATGAAATCTCCCAAGGGAGTGATCTCAAAGATACAGGAAAAGATGGGAAAGTAGCAGAAACAGTATAAAAAGACTATGAAAAAGAGGGGAATACAATGGCAAAACAAAAGTTTGATATTAAAAAACATGTTATGACAGGAATTTCTTATATGATTCCGATTATTGTATGCGGAGGTATCCTTAGTGCACTGGCCAAGGGGTTTGGCGGATATAATATCGGCAGTGCCATAGAGGCAGGGGCAACACCATTTTCTAATTTAAATCCATTTTCCTGGATCGGTTTTTGGTGGGGTGTGAACAAGTTAGGTTCTATAGCAATGGATTTTGGAGTGGCAGTGATGACAGCCGGAGTGGCCTACTCCATTGCCGGGCGTCCGGGTATTGTGCCGGGTATTGTAATCGGTTACTGTTCGTCCCAATCCAAGGCCGGATTCCTTGGGGGACTTCTGATGGCATTCATCATCGGCTCCTTTGTAAACTGGATGAAGACCTGGAAACTTCCCAAGTGGGGCGTAGGACTGATGCCGGTTATGTTTATTCCCGTCATATCAACTCTGGTATGTGGTATGATTTTCCTTTGCGTGTTCTCAATCCCTCTTGCTTTTATTATGGATGTGTTCCAGCAGTGGATTATTTCCTTAAACGGAGGAGCAAAAGCAGTAATCGGAGGTGTGATCGGTGCCTGCATGGGATTTGATATGGGAGGTCCCATCAACAAAACGGCATCCATGGCAGCCAATGCTTTGGGAGCCGATGGAATCAACGGCCCCATGGCGGCAAAAATCATCGGAGGCATGACTCCTCCTGTAGGAATATTTATTGCAACCTTATTAAAGAGAGACAAATTTTCAAAGGTGGAAGTGGAAACAGCAAAAACAGCTCTTCCTATGGGACTTTGCTTTATTACGGAAGGCGTTCTTCCCTTTGCGGCAGCAGATCCTGCAAGATTTATCCCCAGCAGCATGATCGGTTCCGCTGTGGCCGGTGCCATTGCAGTAGGCATGGGGTGTGAATCCGTAGCAGGTCATGGAGGTATTTTCGTTGTTCCCATGATGACAAGGCCCATCTGGTTCTTAATTGCCCTGGTAATCGGTTCTGCGGTGACTGGAGTTATCTATGCAGTCATTAAGCGTCCTTTGGATGAACAGGTGGAAAAAGAAGAGGAAGAATTTGATCTGGATCTGGATATTAAAATCCAGTAAAGCTGTAAATGATAGAAAGGACAATGAAAACATGTTAGTATCAATGAAAGCAATCCTTGATGATGCAAATAGAAATTATTACGGTGTTATGGCCATGAACAGCATTAATATTGAAATGGCCAGAGCAGGAATTATGGCGGCAGAGGAAGAGCATTCCCCCATCATCATACAGTTTGGACCGGGGCAGATGAAAAATCATGCTCATGCGGAAGAAATGATTCCGGTAATAAGGGAGCTTGCAGAAAGAGTCCATGTACCGGTTGCTTTAAACCTTGACCATGGTTCTGATTTCTACATAATTACAGACTGCATCAACCGGGGATTTACAAATGTCATGTATGACGGCTCTTCCCTGCCATATGAGGAAAACATAAAGCGCACGGCCATCATCACTGCCCTGGCTCACGGCAAGGGCTGCTCTGTGGAAGGAGAGCTTGGACATGTGGGTCAGGCTGCCCAGGAAGAGGATGCCCATACGGATTTGTATACGGATCCTGACCTGGCCATGGAGTTTGTGGAAAAGACAGGCATCGATGCCCTGGCTGTTGCAATTGGTACGGCCCACGGAGCTTATCCCAAGGGCAAGATACCCAAGCTGGATTTTGATCGTCTCCACCAGTTAAAGGAGACTTTAAACATACCTTTGGTGCTTCACGGAGGCTCCGGCTCAGGAGAAGAGAATTTAAAAAAGGCTGTGGCAGGAGGAATCAACAAGATCAATGTGTGCACTGATGCCTTTGAAGCAGGCAAACAGGCCATGTTAAAAGAGCTGGATAAGAATCCTGAAACCGATTATATGCATCTTTGTATGGCAGCAGAAGCAGGAATCAAACAGTTTGTAAAGGATTACATGAAAGTGATCGGTTCCAGCGGCAGATATATTTACGGAGAAACAAAACAGGTAGGAAATGAATAATTCTTAAAGGATAGGAGTGTTCACTTGAAGGATGATAAGAACGCATTATATAACAACAAAATATTGCAGTGCCTGATAAGCGGGGAAATTTATACCATGCTGCAGCTTGCTGATAATGTGGGACTATCTGAGAAAACTGTGAGGACCCGGATCAAGCAGCTTGATGAATGGCTGGAGGCAGAGGAAATCGGAAAAATAGAAAAGCGGCAGGGGAAAGGGATCTGGCTGGAGATAGGAGACCGGCAGAAAAAGATTCTGGAAGGCCGTCTGGAACAGAGGGAAGACCCTGCCGGGGATCTGGATAACCGGAATAAACAGCTTATGGGCAAGCTTCTCAAGATGAAGCCAAAGGATGTGGCGACTCTGCAGCAGCTTGCGGACAGTCTTTACTTAAGCCCTCCTACCGTCAGCAACCTGCTGAAAAATATATCAGGGTGGTTTGAGGAACGGAATATCAGAATAAAAGCCGTAAGGAACAAAGGAATATGCCTGGAAGGCAAAGAGTACAGCTTCCGGATTGCAATTAAGGATTATATGCTGGAAATGCTGCCGGAAGTTATGGAAGCCCTGTTTGGCACTTATGCGCCGGGAGTGGATGCGGCCCGTATCCGGCGCATCATCGTGGAAGCGGAAAATGCCTGGAGGATCGAGCTTGCAGACAATTCCTTTAAAATGGTCTGGATCATGACATGCCTGTCCGTTGCCCGCAAAAGCCTGGCCCATGAGCTTCTTTCCGGCAATATGCAGGAGGAAGATATACAGCGCTACAATGAATATTCCTTTGCCGAATCCATTTACCAGAGGATCGGCAGGGAATACCAGGTTGATTTATCGGAAGACGATACCATCCTTCTGGCAATGCTGCTGCTTTCTGCCAAAAAACTGAAAAGCTTTACCGATATCAATCATGAAGATTATGCCATGCAGTATGACAGGAACTTAAAGGACTTTGTAAAACTTGTGATAGAAACCATTGATTCTGTGCTGGATACCGATCTTTCTGAAGACCGGCTGCTGTATGAAGGGCTGCTGATCCATATGAGGTCGGCCATATTCCGCATGAAATATTCCACTGTCACAGGAGACAGCATCAGCAAGTATGTGAAGAGCGAGTATAAGCAGACCTTTCTGGCGGCCTGGTCCACCAGCAGCTTATTTGAGGAATATTACGACGTACAGGTGACGGAAGATGAATTAGCCGGGATCGCACTTTACATCCAGGCTGCTATGATCCGCAGAAAGAAGGGGAAGCCCCTTACGGCTTTGCTGATCAGCCAGAGGGGCATGGCAGCCTGCCAGCTTTCTGTTGAGATGATCAAATACAGTATACCTGAGATCACGGATATTCAGGTGGTCAGCCGCCATGATTTTAAGCTGTCCCTTTATCCGGAAACAGATATCATTATTAACGGGGCCGGCCTGGATCTGGAAGATGCCAGGATGGTTACAGTGGAAGACCGCATAAGCGAAAAGGAAATTGATGTGATACGCCGGAAAGCAGTCCAGGTTTCCAGGCTGAGGAACAGGCCGGATTTCCGGTTCAGCAGCCTGTGCCACCAGTTGTTTGAAGTGGATTTGATCCTGGTCAGGCCTCAGGTCCGGGATAAAGACCAGCTGATCACCATGATGGTGAAGAGACTGGAAGAAAAGGGAGATGTGACCCCAAATTATCTGAAAAGCGTTTTTGACAGGGAAAGGGCCACGACCACAAGCATAGGAAGAGGGATTGCCATTCCCCATGGTAATATGATGATGGAGGTGAATGAATCCAGAATTGTAGTGGCTATTTTAGATAAGCCGGTCAAGTGGCATGAGGATATGGTGGATACCGTATTCCTGCTTGCAGTAAAAATGACATCAAAATTTGAGATAAAAAGGACCAAGCAGTTTTATAAAGATTTTCTGCTGCTGACAGAGGATGATGACAACATGGAGGCAATGAAGCACATGGAATCAGCTCTGGAGGTCTATCAATATTTTATCAAGTAAGGGGAGAAACAAGATGGCAGTAAAAGAGATTCTGGATAAAAATGTTATTGATTTAAACATGAAGGCATGCAATAAGGATGAGGTGATCCGCCATCTGGCGGGCCTTCTGAAAAAGGCGGGATACGTGGAAGACCTGGAAGGCTACATCAAGGATGTATATTTACGGGAAGAAGAAGGAATCACAGGGATCGGAGGCCATGTTGCAATTCCCCATGGAAAGTCGGACTTTGTGGATAAGGTAGGGATTGCAGTGGGGAGAACAGAAAGGATGGTGGAATGGGAGTCTTATGACGAGGAGCCTGTGGACTTGTTCTTCCTGTTTGCAGTGCCCTCTGACAGCGAGGCAGCAAAAGACCATCTGCGATTGATTGCGGAGCTGGCGGGCAAGCTTGGAAATGAGGCTACAATGGCAAAACTGCAGGCTGCTTCCACCTATGAGGAATTATTGGAGGCATTTTCATGAGATATATAAATTTTGATCAAGACAAAAAATATGATTTGATCTTGCTTGGAAGGATCGCCATTGACTTCAATCCCCTGGATTATTACAAAACTCTTGCCGAAAGTGAGACCTACAGGAAATACGTGGGAGGTTCTCCGGCCAACATTGCAGTGGGACTTTCCAGGCTGGGAAAACAATGCGGGTTTTTTGCAAGGGTGTCTGATGACCGTTTCGGAGAATTTGCAGTGGATTATTTCAGGAAAGAGGGAATCGACACATCCCATATCAGGACATGTGAAAACGGGGAGAGTCTGGGGCTTACTTTTACGGAAATTTTAAGTCATGAGAAAAGCAGCATACTGATGTACCGCAACGGCATTGCAGACCTGTCTTTATCACCGGAGGATATTGAGGAAGCCTATCTCGTACAGGCAAAGGCAATCCTTATCTCAGGTACGGCCCTTGCGGCAAGTCCCTCCAGGGAGGCAGCCCTTAAGGCGGTTGCTTTGGCTAAAAAGAACGGAATCAAAGTTATATTTGACATAGATTACCGCCCCTACAACTGGAAGAACCAGGATGAGATTGGGGTATATTACAGCACCGTTGCAAGAGACAGCAGCATTATCCTTGGCTCCAGGGAGGAATATGATTTAACGGAGCAATTCCTGGGACTGGACGGAAGTGACAGTTCTTCCGCCGGATACTGGTGCGGCACACAGGCGTCCATTGTTGTCATCAAGCATGGGAAGGAAGGGTCTACAGCATATACAAAGGACGGCAAATCCTACTCCATCCGTCCCTTCCCGGTCAATGCCCTAAAGGGATTCGGCGGAGGAGACGGATATGCCTCCGGCTTTCTCTACGGACTTTTTGAAGGCATGGAGATCATGGATTGTCTGGAACTGGGATCTGCTTCCGCTTCCATGCTGGTTGCTTCCCATGGATGCAGCCCTGACATGCCTTCCATAGAAGCGCTGAAGCAGTTTATAAAGGAAAAAAAGGAACAGTACGGTGAAATGATTGCCAGATCGGAGGCTTGATCATGGAAATGAGAGAAATAGGAAAATCAGGAATCAGCACCAATGGTTTTGCCCTGGGCTGCTGGGCCATCGGAGGAGGGGAATGGTGGGGGAGCAATGACGATGAAATGTCAGTAAAAACCATTCTAAGAGGTCTGGAACTGGGAATCAACTGGATCGATACGGCCAGGGTTTACGGCTTTGGGCACAGCGAAGAGGTAATAGGGCAGGCATTAAAACAGACGGACCGCAGCCGTGTCATCCTTTCCACCAAATGCGGCCTCCAGTGGTATGATGACGGGGGAGAGGTTCATACCACAAAGGAAGGCCATACCATACGCAGGGATTTGTCCCCCAGGGCCATACGGAGAGATCTGGAACTGAGCCTGAAAACTCTGGGAACAGACTACATCGATATCTATTACACACACTGGCAATGCAAAACCTACGGCATGGTTCCGGTGGCAGAAACCATGGGAGAGCTTTTGAAGATGAAGAAGGAGGGGAAGATCCGGGCCATCGGCGCCTCCAACGTGGATACGGCTGTTCTTAAAGATTATGAGGCGGCAGGCGGGCTGGATGCTATTCAGGAAAAGTTCAGCATCCTGGACCGAAAGGCTGAGCCAGAACTGCTTCCCTTCTGCGAAGAAAGGGGAATCACCCTGCAGACCTATTCCCCCATTGAGCAGGGGCTTCTTGCAGGGAAGGTTTCCGACGATTACATACCGAAAAAGGGAGATGTGAGGGAAGGAAAGGTGTGGTGGAGGCCGGAAAATATCAGGACAGCTAATGAGATGCTGGCAGGCTGGAAGGATCTGACCGACAAATACGGGTGTACCTTTGCAAACCTCTGCATCAAATGGAATTCCATGGCTTCCCCCAATATCAACGTGCTTTGCGGAGCCAGAAAGCTGTCCCAGATCGAGGATACCGCAAAATCCATGGACATTCCCTTATCTGAGGAAGATTTTCTCCGGATGAGAAGGGATGCGGATGAAGCCATAAGAAAACAAATATAGATGACAAAACAGACGGAAAGGAATATAAGTAAATGAAAATCGCATTATTAAATGAATTCAGCCAGGCACCTAAGAACGGAATCATATTAAAAGAATTAAAATCCACGGCAGAGCCGCTGGGTCATCAGGTGTACAATGTGGCCATGGAAAAACCTCTCTCAGACCAGGATGTGCCGGAGGCTTATACAAAGGAAAATCCAAGGCTTACTTATCTGCATTTGGGAATCCAGGCAGCACTTCTCTTAAACTCAGGGGCAGTTGATTTTGTAATCACCGGCTGCGGAACCGGACAGGGAGCCCTGATGTCCCTGAACATGTATCCGGGAGTTGTGTGCGGCTATTGCATTGAACCTACGGATGCCTATCTGTTTTTGCAGATCAATAACGGAAACGCCCTGTCCCTTCCCTTTGCAAAGGGCTTTGGCTGGGGAGGAGAGCTGAACTTAAACAATATTTTTGCCAGGGCCTTTGGTTCGCCCAAAGGAATGGGATATCCGGAGGGAAGGAAAGAGGCACAGAACAGGAATGCAAACCTTCTTTTTGAGGTCAAAAACCAGGTGGCTAAACCATTGCTGGAAGCCTTAAAAGCCCTTGATCCCCAACTGGTAAAGGAATGCATGATCCCAAGGTTTCTGGACTGCTTTTATGAAGGGTGCATTGATGAGGAAATCAGAGCTTTTGTAGACCAGGCGGCTGCATCTGCAAATAATGCAGAATAAACAGAAAATTCTTATCCATTGTGATTCCGGAGATATTGGTGTAAAATCCATATAGGAGCAAATACTGATATCATTTAAAGGAGACCATTATGGGAAAGAGAGATGCGTTTTCAATGCGGCATCCTGGAATCATAGGGGAAAGAAAATTCAGGCAGTATGCAGTGTTGATTCCTATGGTCCTTATTTCAGGAGTCACTTATCTGGTATTTGAAAAAAGATCAGGAAATTTAAGACACCAGCCGGGGGAAATCTGCTTTCCAGGGGGAAAGCTGGAACCGGGAGAAACCCTGCAGGAATGTGCAGTGAGGGAGACGGTAGAAGAACTTAAGGTCAGCCCGGACCAGATTGAGGTCCTTGGACCGGGGGATATCTATGTGTCTCCCTTTAATTTAATGATTCATCCCTTTATCGGCTTTATAAGGGATTATGAGGATACCTTCAGCACCGATGAAGTGGCTGAAATTATAAAAATCCCCCTTTCCTATTTCTTCTCCCAATCTCCGGAAAAGTATGTCAGCAGGCTGGTTTCCCAGCCTCAGGAAGACTTTCCCTATGATTGGATACCTGGAGGAGAAAAATATCCATGGGTAAAAGGTACCTATGATATTTTATTTTACAGGTATGAAGGTTGGATTTTGTGGGGGATGACAGCACTGATGGCAAAATCGGCTGTGAATCTGATCAGTGAATATGATTTGGATTCAGAACCGGATCAGAATTTTTAGAAACGTGTGAAATAGCTGGATTCCAGTCAAAGGGAACGTTGCAAAACAGATAAAAAGTCATCTGTGGAGCAGCGTTCCTTTTTTTGCAACGCCCTCTTTATTCCTGAGCCCCAGCTTTAGCGGCGGCTCAAGTGTTGGGCAATCTGGTTAAGCCTGGGAAGGCAGTGATCAAAGAACATCCGGTAGGATTCACAGAAATAATTTAAGTGAACCTCTTCCCCTGACATGATCCGGTGGCGGAAGCATCCGCCTCTGCATAAGCGAAAGAAGGAGCAGGACCGGCACTGGCTGTCAGGAAGTTTATCATCTGCCAGAAATCCGATTTTCATCCTGGCTTCATCAATTTCCTTAAACCCGGCATTGTTTAAATTCCCCAGCTTATAATCATCCAGTACAAAGAAGTCACAGGGATAGACCTCCCCGTCTGATTCAATGACATACTGAATGCTGCAAAACCCATTCATATCGCATGATTCGGCTCTTCCTGTCAAAAGGAGAGAAATATAATTATAAAACTGACGGATAAAGACTTCCCTTCCGTTTTTGAAATCTTCAAACCATAAGTCAAACAGGTCGCACAGAAACTGTCCGTACATCTTTGGTGTAAGAGAGTATTCCATTTCCCCGGATTTTTCGCCAAAAGGGTCGAGACAGGGAATGAACTGAAGATACTGGAAGCCCATTTTCCTGTAATACTGGTAAATCTTCTGAATAGCAGGGGCCGTTTTCCGGTTTACCACCGTAAGAATGTTATAATCCACCTGATACTGGTTAAACAGGTCAATGGTCTTCATAATGTTTAAAAATGTGCCTTCCCCTGCTCCGTTTTTCCGGAAAGCATCATGGGTATGGATGGTACCATCCACCGAAACACCGATCAAAAAACGCTCTCTGGCAAAAAAACGGGCCCATTCCGGGTCCAGGTTATAGCCGTTGGTCTGGAGGGCAAAGTGCAGTTCCATATTTTTATGGTTGTATTCCTTTGCCAGCTGCACGGCCCGTTCAAAGAAGGGGAGGCCGATTAACGTAGGCTCCCCTCCCTGAAAGGCTATGGTGCAGGAGGTGTCTCCGTAATCCAAAGCCTTTGCTATGACGTTTTCTAAGGTTTCTTCCGACATAAACCCAAAAGAAGCCTGCTCCCGCTTTTCAATAATATCGTGATAAAAGCAGTAATGACAGTTCATATTGCACATGCCGGAAGAAGGCTTGATTAAAAGATTGACTGGAGGCATGGCTAATTCCTTTCATTGGTAAGTGTGTGGGTGGCTCTGCTTTCGTATTCTCTCGGTGAAATTCCCGTAACCTTTTTAAATACCTTGCTGAAATAGTAGGGGTTATCAAATCCAAGCCGGTCGGATATTTCGTACATCAGATATTGGTGGGTGTCAATCAGCTCCTTTGCGTGCTGGATTTTCACCTGGGCGATGTAGTCGGAAAGTGTGATTCCGGTCAGCTTTTTAAAGGTATTGCTCAAATGTCCGGAACTGATATTTAAGGCTTCCGCAACATCCGTAAGGGTCAGCTTTTCCGTGTAATGTTCATTGATATAAGCTCTGGACATGTCCACCAGCTTGTCGGAGCGGGTGGATTTCCGGTCTTTCAAAAGACGGCATAATTTTTCACAGAAGCTGTGAAGCCATTCCAGAATGTCCTCCAGGCTGTTAAAGTGGTTTAACTGGTCGGCGATGTTTATGGTATAAGGGAAGATTTCCTCATAGCTGTCATCCCCTGTTTCAAAAAAAGAGTACAGGTAAGTGTAGACATTGATACAGGCACTGGTAGCCTGTTCCTTGCTGGGCTTGTTGTCCCGGAATAAAGTGATGATTTCTTCAAAAATAGCAGCCAGCTTTTCACTGTCATTCTGGCTGATAAAAGCAGCCAAATCTTTTTTAAATACATTGATATTAAACTTTTTGGCCTGGCTGAAATGAAGAGTCTGGCCTTCGTAGAAGATGACCCTTGATGAAGAATCAAAGTAATAATATTCCAGGGAAGTGGAGGCTTCCGCCAAAGCTTCGGTAAGCTCTGCCACCTCTTTTTTCAAGCTGCTGACTCCATAGACTGCAGACAGCTCAAAATAAGTCTTTAAGGCCACGCTCATTTTTTGGCAGAAATCCCTGACAGCCTCCTGGAAACCAGCCTCCCCTTTTGAGGAGTCTTTTAATGAGGCAGTCAGCAAAAAGGTGTCCTGGCGGTATTCCAGCACAGTGTGGTGAAAGAAGCACCTGCCTGCAATTCCGCCCAGAATATCCATCAGCTGCTTGCTGACAGAAGGCAGATCGTAACGCTCTCCGCTGGTATCGAAATTTACATAAATAGGAGCCAGGGAAAACATAATGAGGAAAGGAAACGGATATTGTTCTGCCACCTCTTTTGGAACTTCCTCTATTTCCCCGGTTTGAAAGAAAAGCTGCCGGAAGGCGGTCTTTGCCGGGCCTTCCTGGCTGTATTTCATACCGCTGCCGTAAAGCTGGTTCTTTTTGTGGACCAGCAGCTCGGAGGCTTCCTTTGCCCTGTTTAATGCGGCTATCAGAGCTTCTTCGTTTAAATCAATTTTCACCAGGTAATCGGAGGCCCCCAGAGAGAGGGCCTTTTTTACCAGATGGAATTCTTCTAAATTAGTCAGTACGATAAATGCAAAGTTCAAGTCATCAGCCTTGCATTTTTCCACCAGCTCCAGTCCGCTTAACACAGGCATCCGGATATCCGTAATAACAATATCAGGATTCAGTTCCTTGATCATTTCATAGGCAGCAGGGCCGTTGGTGGCCTTTCCGATAATGGTACAGTCATAGTCCTCCCATGAGATCAGGGAGGCAATCCCGGCCAGAATCAGCGGTTCGTCGTCAATAATAATAATTCGGTACATGCAATAAATTCCCCTCTAAAAACCCTTTTCTTAAAATTCAAGAGGAAGGGCAATGGTAATCATAGTATACTGGTCCAGCTCACTTTCAATGGTGAGCCCGTAATCATCCCCATAGACCAGCTTCAGTCTCCGGTCTACGTTTGGAAGACCGATTCCGCTCATATTGCTTCTTGTCACCCGGGAAGTATCGGTTAAAAGCTTTTCCATATTTTCAGGAGATATGCCGATGCCGTTGTCCTTGACGGTCAGATAAAGCACGCCGTTTTCAGCAAAAACATGAATCTCGATGAGCCCGTTTCTTCCGCTGGGCTCAATTCCGCTGAAGATGGCATTTTCTACAATGGGCTGAAGGGTCAGCTTTACAATCTTGGCATCATACAGCTTTTCCTCGTCAACCTGGGTGGTTACATCAAAGAGTTCAATATACCTGATTTTTTCTATAATAACATAATTCTGGAGAAAATCCAATTCCTGACGGAGAGTCACCTTTTCATTAAAGCCCTTTGCCATGTTTTTAAGCAAAGAGGAAAGGGCGGTTACAACCTGGACAATGCCGCTGTTTTTCTGCATAATGGCAATCCATTTGATGGAATCCAGGGTGTTGTAGAGAAAGTGCGGGTTGATCTGGGCCTGAAGCATTTTGATTTCAAGGTCCTTCTTTTCCTTCTCGCTCTGGACTCTGGTTTCCAAAAGGCCGGATATCCGGTTGGACATCTGATTGATCTGTTTTCCAATGCTGCCGATCTCATCGTCTGTTTCAATGGTCTGGTCCGACTCGAAGTTTCCCAGAGAAATAAATTGCAGCCGTTTTTTCAACCGACCGATAGGCGCACTTAACTGCCTGGATATGAACCAGGACAGGGTCAGTCCTATGGTGATGCAGAAAAAGAATATGAGGAAAATCGTGCCTCTGATCACGCCGTGATCCAGATTCAAGCTGGATAAGGGAAGAATCTGAAAGAAAATCAGGCCGCTGATCGACTGTTTCTGGTAGGAGATGATGCAGTCCTTCCCATCCAAATTCGTGCGGAAGCTGCCGCCGGTTTCTTTGGTGCCTTTTAAGGTTTCCATTAAGCCGGAAACATCAAAGGAGTCCCCGTTGACGGAAGAAATGATCGTTCCGTCTGAGGTTGCCGCATAAAGAATCTGACTTTTCCCCATACTTTCCATTGTATCGGAAAACAGACGGGGAGAAATGGCTATAAAAACCCATGCATCCTCCGGATTCCTGACTGAGGCATATTTTAAAGGCCTTAACAGTGGAAGAAGCTTGGGTGTGTTGTATTTTGTGACGGAAAAAGGGTTGTCCTCCAGAGAGAGAAGATACTGGGTGTTTTGTTTGGAAAGCAGATCGTAAAACCAGGGAGCACTGGTAATTTCATTGACATCGTTGTGGGAACCGTATGCAAATCCAGCCTGCAGAATCACACCGTTATTATATAATGCGATTTTGTAAATGTATTTGCTGTAGCCTGAAATTGCGCACAGGTCTTTCAGCACATCGGAGGCATATACGCTGATATAAGATAATTCGCCGTTTTCCGACCGTTTGATGGCCGGAGCGGAAAACAGTGATTTTCTTTCCGCGCAGGTGACAATGATATTGACCATTTCTTCATAAGCCACCTCCATCCGGTCGGATAGAATCTGGATCTGGCTGAGGGAATTTTCAGTTTCATTTTGAACTGCATCCCTGTAGTAGGAATGGTAGTTATAAAAGCTGACGGCGCAGGCAATGCTTATGACGACCAGCAGATTATATAAGAGCAGCTTGTATTGAAAGGTGCGGGGCATGGTCAGAATTCCTTTCTTTCCTTAATGTAATCCTATCATATCTTTTCTTCAGCAGAAATTCAATGAAATCAAAATGAATCTTAAATAAATATAAAAATCTGAATAAAGTATATTTTTTTTATAAGTATAAACAGTATGGGTCGAAAAAAATAATAGAATTATGCAAATCGTTCATTTAGATTAGAATAGAATTCTGGTAACATTGCATTATAACGAACACATGGTTATGTGTTTCTTACAAAAAAGGGAGGTTTTAGTATTATGAGGTTAAAACGGATTTTAGCTATCACATTAGCAGCCGGAATGGCAATGACATCTTTAACTGCATGCGGCGGCGGAAAAACAGCAGAAACTACTGCAGCAGACCAGACAACAGCAGCTGGGAAAACCGAAGAAACAACAGCAGGGGGTTCAGGAGAGAAGAAAGTTCTTTCTGTTACAACCTGGGATAATGACACATCACCACAGTTCCAGGCAGTGATTGATGCTTATACAGAAGCAAATCCTGACGTGGAAATCAAGATCATTGATACATCAGCAGATGAGTACAACAACTCTCTGGGAATCAGCTTATCCGCAGCACAGCCTGACCCGGATATCATCTGGGTAAAGGATATGGGTTCCATGCTTCAGATGGCAGACAAGAAACAGCTTCTTCCTCTGGATGATTTTATGAAAACCGACAATTTTGACTTATCCGTATACAACGGTGCAGCAGAACAGCTTCAGTACAACGGAGTGACCTACGGTCTTCCTTACCGTTCTGACTGGTACGTTTTATACTATAACAAAGACCTTTTCGATGCAGCAGGAGTAGAATATCCTTCCAATGATATGACATGGGAAGAGTACTATGACCTTGCAGCTAAGATGACTTCCGGAGAAGGAAGCGCTAAAGTATACGGAGCTCACAACCACACCTGGCAGGCACTTGTTACCAACTGGGCTGTTCAGGATGGAAAGCACACCGTTGTTGACAAGGATTACTCCTTTGTAAAGCCATGGTATGAGGCAGCCGTTAAGCTTCAGGATGATGGAGTTATCCAGGATTATTCCACATTAAAGACTGCAAATATTCACTATTCTTCTGTATTTAAAAATCAGCAGGCAGCTATGATGCCTATGGGTACCTGGTTCATCGCAACTATGATCCAGTCTCGTGCAGCTGATGAAACTTCCTTTAACTGGGGTGTTGCAAGAATTCCTCATCCGGCTGACACAGAAGCAGGATACACCGTAGGTGCTCTTACACCAATCGGAATCAGTGCTTATACTGATGAGCCTGAATTATCCTGGGATTTTGTAAAGTTCGCTTCCAGCGAAGAAGCTGCAAACATTCTGGCACAGCAGGGCGTATTTACCGGAATCCAGACAGAGGAATCCTTAAAGACCATAGCATCAGCAGAATTCTTCCCAGAGGGAGAAGAGAATGTAGAAGCGCTGTCTTATACACACTACTCATTTGACCGTCCTTTAGATCCTCAGATCGAAGAAATTCGTAAGGTGCTTGATGAAGTTCACGAAATGATCATGATCAAGCAGTACAGCATTGATGATGGAATCAAAGAACTGAACGAACGTGTAGCAGAGATCAAAGGCTGGTAATTATTACAGTCTGGAGAGCGCCTGTTTAATCAACTGAACAAGGCGCTCTTTTTGTATCATAGGAAAGTGCGTCCTATGATACAAAAACACTCCGTGAGGATCGCACTGCGGCGGAACGGAAGATGCTGCTGGTGCAGCCCGCCGCAGGCGGAGAATCCCGTTTCGGGATTCTCCCTTATAAGCAAACAGGTGAAAAGGAGGTAAATCCTGCATGAAAGAAAATAAAAAAGGATTGACATCACGTCAGAGAAAGGCTATCCGAAGTAACCTGATAGGTTATTCCTTTATTCTGCCAAACTTAATCGGATATGCCATATTTGTTTTTATCCCGGTGATTTTCTCATTCGTTTTAAGCTTTATGAAGTGGGATGGTTCCCAGGCTCCCATGGAGTTTGTAGGTTTTAAGAACTTCCAGCAGATTTTCGGAGATAAAATATTTGTCCAGTCATTTTTCCATACCATTCAGTATGCACTGCTTACAGTACTGCCCACATTAGTACTGGCACTTTTGCTGGCAGTTCTCTTGAATAACAAGTTAAAGGGAATCGCCATTTTCCGTACGGCTTTGTATTTCCCTTACATTGCTTCCATCGTAGCAGTGGGTGCGGTGTGGAATATGCTGTTCCAGCCTGATTTCGGCCCCATCAATGAATTCCTGAAATTTATCGGGATTTCCAAGCCCCCCAGGTGGGTGGTTGATGTAAAATGGGCTATGGTAGCTATTTCCGTGGTCAGCGTATGGAAATATATGGGATACTATATGATCGTGTATCTGGCAGCCCTTCAGGGAATCTCCGGTTCACTTTATGAGGCGGCAGGCATGGATGGAGCCAATGGATGGCAGAAGCTTTGGTATATCACAGTTCCCATGCTGACTCCCACCACATTTTTCGTGCTCATTATGCTGACCATTCAGTGCTTTAAAGTATTTGATCTGGTTTACGTCATGACAGGCGGAGGACCGGGAAATGCCACAAAGACACTGGTCAATTACATTTATGAAAAGGCATTTACAAGCTGGCAGTTAGGCCCGGCAAGTGCGGGAGCCATTATTTTGTTTGCTGTTGTATTAGTGATTACCCTGGTACAGTTTGCAGGTGAAAAAAAGTGGTCCAAAGATATGATGTAGGGAGGAATGGCGATGACAACAAAATCAAAGAATTTAAGAGTGTTGCTGTATATTGGATTGATTGCCTTATCCCTTTTTATGCTGGTTCCTTTTTACTGGATGGTGATCTCTTCTTTAAAACTGAATAAAGACGTATTCTCCATTCCTATGAAATGGTGGCCTGATACTCTGCATTGGGAGAACTATAAGACGATCTGGGCAAAGCTGCCTCTGGTAACATTCTTCTTTAATACGGCAAAGCTGGCGGTTGTTACTACAATTATTCAGCTTGCTACCAGCTGTTTTGCTGCTTATGGTTTTACAAAAACCCGTTTTAAGGGCAGGGATTTAATCTTCCTTATGTACGTTACCACCATAGCAGTGCCCTGGCAGGTTTATATGATTCCCCAGTTCATTCTGGTTTCCAAGATGGGTCTTAACGATACACACCTTGGACTGATCCTGATGCAGGCGTTTTCCGCTTTTGGTGTGTTTCTGATCCGCCAGTTTTATATCAGTATTCCAGATGAGCTGTGTGAAGCGGCCAGAATTGACGGTTTAAATGAATACGGAATTTTTGCCAGGGTGGTATTCCCTCTCGGAAAGCCGGCTATGGCAACTCTGACCATATTTACCTTTACCAACGTATGGAATGACTTTATGGGTCCATTGATTTATTTAAAGACAAAAGAACTGAAGACCATTCAGCTGGGAATCCGTATGTTCATATCCCAGTTCGGAGCGGACTATGCCTGGATCATGGCGGCTTCCGTATGCTCCCTGATTCCGGTAGTCATCGTATTTTTATCATGCCAGAAGTTCTTCGTAGAGGGCGTTGCTGCCAGCGGAATCAAGGGTTAAGCAGACTGGAGAAAGGAGAAGAGGAATGAAGACAAATTTGTTATACGTTTTTGCGGATCAGTGGCGGGCACATGCGGCAGGATACCAGAATATGGATCAGGTGGTAACTCCCAACATTGATTCCTTTGCAGAGGAAAGCATGCGTTTTACCAATGCATACAGTACATTTCCTCTATGCTCTCCCCACAGGGCTTCCCTGATGACCGGGAAATATCCGTTCCAGGTGGGAATGTGGACCAACTGCAAGGTAGGCCTGGAAGAAAAGATCATGTTAAAGCCCCAGGAAACCTGCATCGGCAATGTACTGAAAGATGGAGGCTTTGAAACCGGATACATCGGCAAATGGCATCTGGATGCTTCAGAGTGCAATTTCACTTCCAATCCTGCCTCCGGTGCAAAGGACTGGGATGCTTATACGCCGCCGGGAGAGAGAAGACAGGGCTTTGACTACTGGCTGTCCTACGGCGCCGATGACGAGCATCTGGACCCTCACTACTGGCAGGATGATGAAAAACAGATCAGGCCGGGAAAATGGTCTGCTGAGTTTGAAACCGACAAAGCCCTGGAATATATGGAACATAAGGCAAAAGAAGAGCAGCCCTTTGCTTTATTCCTGTCCTATAATCCACCCCATCTTCCTTATGAACTGGTTCCTGACCGGTATTATGAGAAATTTAAGGACTTGGAAATCCATTACCGGGACAATGTGCCGGAGGAAATGCGGGAAAAGGGCGGTCTTTTAGAAACCCGGACCAGACAGTATTTTGCTGCAATTTACGGCATTGATGAACAGTTTGGAAGAATCCTTCAGTTTTTAAAAGACAATCACATGGAAGAAAACACCTTGGTGGTCTTATCTGCGGATCATGGAGAAATGCTGGGTTCTCACGGCCTGATGAGTAAAAACATCTGGTATGAAGAATCCATTCATATCCCCCTTATGATGCGCCAGAAGGGAAAGATCAAACCGGGAGACAATGATGCCATCTTTGCCAGCCCCGATCACATGCCCACTCTTTTGGAGCTGCTGGACCTTCCCATACGGGATACCTGTGAGGGCTACAGCCATGCAGGCGGAATGTTCGGACTTGATGAAAACCAGCCTCAGGATATGCTTATCTGTTCCTATCCGGGATCAGCGGACATGGTTAAGGCGTTTTCCCATCAGGGCCTGACTCATAAAGCATATGGGTGGCGGGGAATTAAAGATAAGCGCTATACTTATGTCATAACTAATGGCTATGCTCCGGGAGAGCCTCAAAGGGAATTTCTCTACGACAGCAAAGAAGACCCCTATGAGAAAAATCCCAGACTGGTGGAACCGAACTGTGAGAGTGAAGAAATTTTGGCATACCGTTTAAAGCTGAAAGAGTATTTATCCCGGACAGGCGATCCTTTTTTATGGAACCGGTAAATCAATTCAAATAGACCCCGTATTTTACCATCGGCATTTTTGCCGGTGGTATTTTTCTTCTGTGGTTTTTATGTAATAAACTGGACAGATTTTTTTCCCGCATATATAATAATGTTAAAATTATCCGTAGTTTCCTGATGTTATTTTTATAAAATGTACAATCGTGTACGGGGAGGGAAGATGAAAACATTTCATTACACAATAAGAGAACCATATGGAATTCATGCAAGACCGGCAGTCATGCTGGCCGGAGAGAGCCGGAAATATAACTGTAAAATTACAGTTTCCTTTGAGGGGCAGACGACCGATGCTTCGGATATGATAGCAGTAATGGGATTGAATATACAATTTGGTGATGAAATAATTATGGAGTTTACCGGTATTGAAGAAGAGGTGGCTTATAACGGGGTGAAGGATTTTTTGCTTAACAGCCAGATTTTTTAACTCAGGCCGTTGTTTGCCACCAACATATCAGATGAGAGAACGAAGGAGTCTCAAGCGTACAGTGTACGGTTGCGGCTTCTTTTTTATACCCATAAGATGCTCTGCCTAAAAAATATAAAGAATCCGTAGAAAACTGGGAAAGTCGATGTAAAAAAGTTTAGAGATTGAAAAATAATTAACAATATGTTCAATTGGACTGCCATTAATTAAAGGGTTGTTGTGCTAAATATACAAAAAGTAAAAACCGGATTATCTCATTTGGCTGATGTATTATGATCAAAATATCTTTACAATAAAGTCATAGATTCGAATCCATAGAAAAAAGGTTCAGGAGGTAGCGCAAATGGATATTTCCGTCAATGAAATTAAAGAGATATTGGATTGGATGTCTTCTTACGGGAAAAACGAAGCAGGGGGTATGACCAGGCTTCTGTATTCCAAAAGCTGGCTTGAGGTGCAGATGGCTCTGAAAGAAAAATTCGAGGAGATCGGCATGGAAGCCAGGTTTGACGAAGTAGGAAATTTATATGGAAGGCTGGTGGGAACGGAACCGGAATCCGGTACAGTTGCCACAGGCTCTCATGTAGACACGGTAGTCAATGGAGGGAACTTAGACGGCCAGCTTGGAATCTTCGGGGGATACTTAGCGGTGAAAAGCCTGCTGGAAACCTATGGAAGGCCGAAAAAGAACCTTGAGGTCATTTCCATGGCAGAAGAGGAAGGAAGCAGATTCCCCTATGTTTTCTGGGGAAGCAAAAACCTGTTTGGTTTAGCTAAGAAGGAAGACGTTGAGAACATCACGGATTCAGAAGGAATCAAATTCGTGGATGCCATGCGCGGATGCGGATTTGACTTTAAAAAGGATACAGACACTTCCATCAGTGATGTGAAGGCGTTTGTAGAGCTTCACATAGAACAGGGAAATACCCTTGAGATGGAAGGCAAATCCGTAGGAGTCATCACAGGTATTGTAGGGCAGAGAAGATATAACATCACCTTAAAAGGCGAAGCCAATCATGCCGGAACCACCCTTATGAAATACAGAAAGGATGTCATTCAGGTATTCGCTGAAATTGTCACTGAGTCCCTGAAGAAAGCAAGAGCCATAGGAGATCCGCTGGTATTGACTTTTGGGAAAATTGAGGTAAAGCCCAATACCGTAAATGTAGTTCCGGGAGAAGCTTTGTTTACCATGGACTGCCGCCATACGGATAAGGAGCTTTTAAAAAGCGTTACAAGTGAGCTGGAAGAAGATATGAAGCAGATTGCAGGCAAATATGGGGTGGAAATTGAAATTGACCTGTGGATGGATGAACAGCCTGTTCCCATGGATGAAGAAATGATCCGCCTGATCGAAGATGTATGCAGGGAAAAAGGACTGAACTACCGGATGATGCACAGCGGTGCAGGCCACGACTCCCAGATCATAGCACCAAGGATTCCCACAGGCATGCTTTTTGTCCCAAGCATCAAAGGAATCAGCCATAATCCTGCAGAGAGAACAGAACTGTCTGACTTAAAGCAGGGAATAGAAGCCTTAAAAGCATCTCTGTATGAATTATCTTATAAATAAGAAAAGAGGACACTATGGGAGATCAGAGTATAACAAAACAATTACCGGAGAATTATTGGAAGACAGTAGTATTTACTTTTTGTTTAGGCTGGGTGGTTATCTGGATTTACCGTTCTATGCTGTCACCGATTTATACAGAAATCCAGGGGACCGTAGGCTCTCAGTCAAATACGGCAATGGGCTTGATCGCAAGCTGCTATTTCTTTGGATACACGTCCTTGCAGATACCGTCCGGATTTTTGGTGGACCGGTTTGGACAGAAGAGGGTTCTCATACCAGGCTTTCTTATTTTTGCTTTAGGAGCCTTCAGCATTGCCATGTCAAAGTCACTTAATACGATTTACCTGGGAAGCGTATGTGCAGGAATCGGATGCGGAACTTATTACGGCGCTGCATTTTCCCTGACAGCCGAACACGTGCCTCCGGCGAAAAAAGGAATCTCAACAGCCATTGTTAACAGCGGTTCTGCTCTGGGATTGATTTTCGGAATGACAGGTTCCAGTTTTATTGTTAAGACATTAAAGATGCCATGGCAGACAATGGTAACAATCTCAGCCAGCCTTATTGTACTGTTGGTTATCTGGTTTGCCATTGCCATTAAAGACAGGGGAAAACACCATACGGCTCCCAAGAAAGCCAGCGTAAAGGCGGATGACGGGAATTTGGAAACAGAGAAAAAGTCTTCCCTCCTTTCCCTTAACATGATTTCCTGCTACATATTGTATTTTTCTACCTGCTATGCTTATTATCTGATTGTAACCTGGCTTCCTAAATTCCTGGAGGCAGAGAGAGGAATTGCAGGCGGAAAGATCGGCCTTGTGGTTTCCATGATATCTGTTACAGCCGTACCGGGCGCACTGTTTTTTGCAGGACTTTCTGATAAGTTCAGAGGAAAAAAAGCGCTGATCATCATTGGCCTGGAGTTATCTGCTTTCGTGCTGGTGGCATCCTCCATGTTAATGCCAAACGCATTATCCCTGACCTTCATTTTGCTGCTCTACGGCTTCCTGGGCAAGATGGCAGTTGACCCTGTCTTAATCTCCTATGTATCAGATAAAGCCAGCAAAAAGAATATGGCAACAACCCTGGGAATGTTCAACTTTTTCGGAATGTCCTCATCCATTATTGCCCCGGCGTTTACAGGCTTCATTATGGATAAAACCGGGTCAGGTGAAGTGGGATTTTATGTCGGAGCAATGCTGCTGATTCTGGGAACAATCCTGTTTTTAGTCTTTAATGCAAGGACATTTTTCAGCAAAACAAAATAATAGAAGAATAAAGGAGAATGAATTATGAGCTATATCAATCAGGTAACCGGATATAGGAATGATATTTTATCAAGCCGTTCCATCGTACAAAGAGGAAACTTTGCGTTAATAGAGCCGGATGGTCTGGTAAAGAATGTGATTCCGGGATTTGAACAATGTGCAGTAACCATTTTATCTTCCCCTAAGATGGGAGCTTCTTTTGTGGACTATCTTGTGACAATGGAACAGGGCGGCGGCAATCCAAATGGATTCGGCGGGGAAGGCATTGAAGTCTTCCTTTATATCCTGGAGGGCAAGGTAAAGGTTAAGAATGAGGACAAGGAAGCAGAACTGACAGACGGCGGATACATTTTTTCTCCGGATGGCAATAAGGTAAGCTTCGTCAATACGGGAGATACACCGGCAAAGGCATTCTTATATAAGAGACGCTACAACAGGATTGAAGGTCATGAAGCCTATACAGTCTGCGGCAATATAGGGGATGTTCCCTTTACCCCTTATGAGGGAATGGAAGACGTAGGCGTGAAAGACTTCCTGCCGTCAGCATCTGACATTGGATTTGATATGAATTTCCATATCTTAAGCTTTAAGCCCGGGGCCTGCCACGGTTATATTGAAACCCATTTCCAGGAGCATGGAGCCTACATCTATTCAGGCGAAGGCGTATATAATCTGGACAATAACTGGATTCCAGTGAAAAAGGGCGACTATCTGTTTATGGGCGCTTACAGCTTACAGGCGGCTTATGGCGTGGGACGGGAAGAAGACTTTGCCTATGTATATTCAAAAGATTGCAACAGAGATGCTGAGATATAAAGAAGTGCAGGGAATCAATTAAAAATATTCAAAGAAAGGCAGCCGCGGGATGTGGCAGTACCCCAGGAACGGCCTGGGGTATTTAGGGAAAGTGTATGAGAGTAACGGAAGAGCAATTGCATGAACTGATCAGCAATAAACTTCAGAAAGCGGGGCTTACCAAGGAGCATGCAGATATGACGGCAGATATCCTCACCTGGTCTGATGCAAGAGGAATTCACTCCCATGGAGCTGTCCGGGTGGAGTATTATTCCGAGAGAATCGCAAAAGGCGGTATCACCGCTCATCCGGATTTTAGATTCGAGCGAACAGGCCCGGCAAGCGGGATATTCCATGGGGATAACGGCTCTGGATATGCTGCAGCAGTTCTCTCCATGAGAGAAGCCATTAAGATGGCAAAGGAAACCGGCATAGCAGTGGTCGGAGCCAAGCATATCTCCCACAGCGGCAGCCTGGGATATTATGTGGAAATGGCAGCAGCAGAAGACCTTGTTTCCATCTCCATGTGCCAGTCAGACCCAATGGCAGTTCCTTACGGTGGCTCAGAGCCTTACTATGGAACCAATCCCATTGCTTTCGGAGCGCCGGGAGCTGACGGAAGAAACATCATATTCGATATGGCTACAACGGTTCAGGCCTGGGGAAAGGTGCTGTATGCCCGTTCTAAGAAGGAACCCATTCCAAGCACCTGGGCTGTGGATGTCAACGGGAATCCAACAACCGATTCCACCCTGGTAAATGCCCTTGTTCCCATTGCAGAAGCAAAGGGATATGGATTGATGATGATGGTAGATATTCTTTCCGGTGTTCTTTTGGGCGTACCCTTTGGAAAGCATGTGAGCAGTATGTATGAAGATCTGTCAAAGGGCAGGGATTTGGGGCAGCTTCACATTGTAATTGATCCCAACAAGTTTATCGGCCTGGAAAGATTTAAAAAGGATATAACCACTACCATGGAAGAACTGGCTGCCATTAAGCCGGCGGAAGGCTTTGATAAGGTCTATTATCCCGGAGAGAGGGGACTTATCAGAAAGGCCAAATACGACAAGGATGGCATAGAAATCGTGGATGATATCTACCAGTATTTAATCAGTGAAGATATTCATTACAACCGCTACGACCACAAGAACAGGTTTGCTGAGTAAAAGGAGTTAATAGAGTCTCCTGATAAGGAATGGGAAACGGTGATTATATTTAAAAGGAGAGTAGTAACATGATTAAAACCATAATTCAAAAAGGAAGTTATCAGGATTCCGTAGTTCTTATGTTGCTTACCAATAAAATCTCTGCCATGCCGGGAATCAATAAAGTTTCCATTATGATGGCTACACCATCCAACAAAGATCTGTTTAAAGCAAGCGGCTTGGAGACTCCTGAATTAATGGAGGCTAAGTCCAATGACATGGCTATTGTGGTAGATGTGGAATCAGAGGAGACTATCGGGCAGGTTTTAAAAGAAACAGAGCAATTTTTAAGCAACCAGTCTAAGAATTCCGCTGGAAATGAAGAGACCAATGTGGTATCTTCCTGGGAACAGGCTCTTAAAAAGATGCCCGATGCCAATCTGGCAGTTCTGTCCATACCTGGCATGTATGCAGCAGCAGAAGCTGACAGGGCGCTTGATGAGAACTTGAATGTATTTATTTTCAGCGATAACGTATCAAAAAAGGATGAAATATACTTAAAACAAAAGGCTCATGAAAAAGGTCTTCTGGTCATGGGACCGGACTGCGGCACAGGAATCATCAAAGGTGTTCCCATTGCCTTTACCAACAAGGTTAAAATGGGCAGGATCGGAGTCATCGGTGCCTCTGGTACAGGAATCCAGGAGGTGACAACCATCATTGACCAGTTGGGAGAAGGAGTGGCAAACGCCATTGGAACAGGCGGCAGGGATTTATCCGCTGAGGTAGGCGGAATTACCATGCTGGATGCCATTGACGCCATGGAAAAGGATTCCCAGGTAGAGGTTGTTGTGATTCTGTCAAAGCCCCCGGCTAAGGAAGTAAGGGATGTGATTGTAAAAAGGCTGTGGAACTATGAAAAGCCTGTGGTAACCTTATTCCTGGGTGAGAAACCGGAGATCCATGAAGAGAATTTCTATCATGCCTATACTTTGGATGAAGCGGCCAGAATCGCAGTTTCTTTGGTAAGAAACGAAGCCATTGTACTGGACCCATGGAAGCCTTCTGTGCAGGAAGGGTTTAAGAAAGAAGACCTTAAAACCATAAAAGGCTATTATTCAGGCGGAACCCTGGCATCAGAGGCAGTGATGCTGATCAAGGAGACTGTCGGCATTTCCGGAGCAGGAGATAAGCAGGAAGGCTATATGCTCAATACAAAGGGCTATACGGTCATAGATCTGGGAGATGACGTTTATACTGTGGGCAAACCCCATCCCATGATTGATCCCACAAACAGGATTGCATGTATGAAGCAGGCTTTGGAGGAAGAGCAGACCGGAGTGATTCTCTTTGACCTTGTACTGGGGTATGGTTCTCATGAAGACATGGCAGGTGCCCTTCTTCCCGGAATCCAGGATATGATGGAGCATTTAAAGAATCAGGGACGCAGAGTTTACTTTGTAGCCACTATTTGCGGAACAAAGGCTGATAAGCAGAACTATGATTTGCAGAAGAAAAAACTGGAGGATGCAGGAGTCATCGTTTGCACCAGCAACAAGAGAGCAGTGGAAACCGCCCTCTATCTGATCGGCTATTCCTATCAGGAGGAGGAAAAGACCATTGAGCCAAGGGAAAAGATGAAAGCAGATAAGGTTCATTCCGTATCTGAGCATGTTATGGAATTGCTTGAGCAAAAGCCCAGAGTCATTAACATCGGACTTAAAAGCTTTACTGACGTGCTGGAGGAATTCTCCTGTAAGGCAGTACAGTATCAGTGGACGCCGCCCGCAGGAGGAGATCTGGAATTGATCAAGGTGCTGCAGTATTTAAGAGGCCACAAATTTTCCAGCTAGGCAGGAATCGGCAAAGATGACTTATGTGGATATAAGGAGGTTCTTATGTTATATGGTACAATTGATGATGCAAATCAGGCAGTCATACAAAAAATAATTCTTTCATCGCCGGTTTTATTGGATGTGGTGCCGGCAAAAACCGTAATTAAAGAATTAGGGCAGGGCAAGGTGCTTCTTCATGCAGGGCCTCCCATTCTCTGGGAGAATATGACAAGTCCTATGCAAGGCTCCTGTATTGGTGCGGCCCTGTTTGAAAAATGGGCGTCTACCAAGGAGGAAGCAGTCCAGCTTTTAAGCCAGGGAGAGGTAGAATTCATTCCCTGCCACCATGTAGATGCCGTAGGGCCTATGGGAGGCATTACTTCAGCCAATATGCCGGTATTTGTGGTAGAGAATACTACTGATGGAAACAGGGCCTACTGCACCATGAATGAAGGAATTGGCAAAGTTCTCAGGTTTGGTGCATATTCCAGAGAAGTCGTCTTAAGGCTGGGCTGGATGAGAGATGTGCTGGGACCGGTGCTTTCCCTGGCCCTCAAAGAGTATAAGGAAGGACTTGCCATCAATCCTATGATAGCAAAAGCAATTGCCATGGGAGATGAATTCCATCAAAGGAATATTGCAGCTTCCCTGTTGTTCTTAAAAGAGGTGTCCCCTGTTATAGCAGGCCTGTCCATCGAAGAGGAGAAGAAAAAAGAGGTTATCCAGTTTCTGGCAGATACGGACCAGTTCTTTTTAAACATTATGATGGCAGCATCTAAGGCAGTTATGGATGGAGCCCGTATGATTACTGAGGGAACCATTGTAACCGCAATGTGCAGAAATGGGGAAAATTTCGGTATCAGAATCAGCGGCATGAAGGATGAGTGGTTCACAGCACCGGTCAATACTCCCCAGGGTCTTTATTTTACTGGATATTCAGGAGAAGATGCCAGCCCGGATATAGGAGACAGCGCCATTACAGAAACCTTCGGCGTAGGCGGAATGGCAATGATAGCAGCACCTGCTGTTACCCGTTTCGTCGGTACAGGCGGATTTCCCGATGCTCTTCGCATCAGCAATGAAATGATGGAAATCGTAATTGGACAAAATCCTAATTTTGCCATTCCCACATGGAACTTTCAGGGAACCTGCCTGGGCATAGATGCAAGATTGGTGGTAGAAAAAGGAATCACTCCGGTTATCAATACAGGAATTGCCCATAAGGAAGCCGGTGTGGGGCAGATCGGGGCCGGTACGGTTCATCCGCCCATTGAGTGCTTCCAAAAGGCAGTGAAAGCTTATGCAAAAAAATTAGGTTATAAAGGATAAAGATTATGATAAGATTATCAGGGCAGATGGCAGCATCAGAGCTGTTAGAAACATTAAACCAATGGGATACATATAGAATCCACAGTCAATTTGAAAGTGGATGCAATCTGGTGCTTCCGTCCTCCCTGTGCTTTATAGGAAATAAAAACAACGCTCTGGTTCCTTATGGTATTTTATTAAATAAAGAAGATCTGCCTGTATTTCTGGCACAGGTTTCCTTCTCTGGCTGCTTCCGGTGGGATGGCAGAAATAAAGTCCTGTATTCGGATTTTACAGAAATTTCCTTAAAAGACACCCGGATATACAGCAGCTTCATTGAAAAAAAAGCTTATCCCATAGACTGGGAAGGGCTTGAGATGTTTGAAAAGCTCATTGATTGGGAGCTTCCTACCGGATTCGGAGAATCCATAAGCTCCCTTCTGATGACAAAGGAAGTGGAAGAATTATACCAGGCCTTTACCGGATTCAGGGAAGAGGCTGAAAAAATAATAACGAAATGGATAGGAAGAGGGATGGGGCTGACACCGTCAGGAGATGATTTCCTTATGGGGCTCCTTTTCATAGACCGGATTTATCCCATATTGGGAGAGCCGTTTCTCTCAGGGTTAAAGGCATTGACAGGCCATGGGTATACGACCGATATCAGTGAGCATTATTACCATTGCGCACTGGCAGGCCGTTTTCATTATGCCGCGGTGGGACTGTCAGATGCCTTGATTCAGAAGAATTCTTTGTTGATTGGGAGGTATATTGATGAGATAAAGATGATAGGGTCTACCTCTGGCTGCGATATGATTTCAGGTATGGCAGCAGGGGTTCGCTTTATCAAAAGCAAGGCAAAAATTTAATTGGAGGTCCGTGAATGAAGAAGATAAAGTTATCAATGACAGTACAGATCATAATTGGGATGATTGGAGGAATGCTGCTTGGAATCGGCTTCGGGGATAAGGTGAAGGATATCAAGCTCATAGGAGATATCTTCCTTCGTCTCATTCAGATGTCTGTCGTGGTAATGGTCATGGGGGCAGTAATAGAATCTGTAGCTAATTTAGATCCCAAGGATTTAGGGAGATTTGGCATTAAGATGCTGTTTTGGTTTCTGCTGACTACTGTGATCGCTGCAGTCATAGGAGGTGCTTTGGGCCAGCTCCTTTTACCCGGAAAAGGACTTACCCTGCCGGTCTCGGATCAGGTTGTCCAGGTCTCGGATAAAGGAATTTACAGCATGATTCTTGATTTCCTGCCCAGCAATATCGTAGAGTCCATGGCAAGTTCCAATATGATTCAGGTAATTGTATTTTCCGTATTATTTGGCACATCCCTTGGAGCGTACCGCATAAGAAAGGAGAACAGCCAGCTCATTAGAGTCATAAAAGAATTTAATGAAGTGATACTTGGAATTGTACGAAGAGTTATGAAACTGGCCCCATTGGGAATCGGAGCGCTTCTGGCTTATACGGCGGGCGCAACAGGTATCAAAGTCGTCATGCCATTGATTAAATTTCTCTTTGTATTCGGAATTGGCTCTCTTTTGTACATGGTGGGCATGATTGCTTTTGTATCTTTTTATTGCAGGGCCCATCCGGTTAATGTGGTAAGAAAGCTGTTTAATATGACAATGGTTGCATTTACTACAACTTCTTCCGCTGTTACCCTTCCAACTCAAATGGAAGACAGCGAAAAGAAGCTGGGAGTCAGCAAGAAAATATCAGGCATTGTCATTCCTCTGGCAATGACTTTAAACAGCAATGGTTTATCCATGTTTCTTGCTCTGTCATGCATTACCATTTCCCAGATTTACGGCATTCCTCTTTCCGGTCCCCAGCTGGTTCGCATTATTGTATTATCAACCCTGTCCTGTCTTGGAACTGTGACCGTTCCGGGAGGCGGTTTGGTGGCCTTGGCTACGGTAGTTCCCGCTCTGGGGCTTCCTTTGGAAAGCATTGCTTTTTTGTTCAGCATTGACTGGTTTTCCGGAATGTTCCGCACCGTATTAAATGTAGATACTGATGTTTTAATTGCCATGATAATAGCGAAGGATGAAAATGAACTGGATTATGAGATTTTAAACGGCAGTCCATGATTATGAACATATTCAGGGAAGAGAAAGGGGCATTGTTCCGGAAGCAATGCTCCTTAGATGGTGGAGGCAGACAATTCTGTGTGCAGGAATTTTACATAAATGCCGGATTGCTATGATAAAAAACACATAGTATAATAAATCAAGAGACGTGGAGACGATTCAGTATGTAAAAAGAGAGGCATAATATGACCGTTGAGAAATTATTAGAAGAACCAGTATTTCGAAATTTAAAGGTGCTAAATAAAAAGGCTGATTTAAAAAGAGAGATTTTCACGGTTGAATCCACAGAGACGCCTGATGTTGCATCTTATTTACCCAAGAATACGTTATTAATTACTACCGGAATGGCTTTCAAGGAAAACCAGTCCGGCTTATGTGAGTTTATCCATAGCCTGGACCGTTTGCCTTGTGCAGGGCTTGCCATTAAGCTGGGGCGTTTTATTGACTCTTTGGAGCCGGAAGTCCTGGAGCTTGCGGACCAGTTGGGATTTCCTCTGATTCAGATTCCCTCTCATATGACTTTGGGGGAAGTGTTTCAGCAGTTATTGGCCTATATCTGGGACAATCAGAATGCAGAACTGACCTTTGCTTTGAACACACAGAAGAAATTTTCCGGGCTCCTGCTTCAGGGAGCTTCCATGAGCGTAATGATGAATAACTTAGGGCTGGTTCTTAAAAAACCGGCCGCATTATTGAATCCCTTTGGAGAGGTGGAAGCAGCAGCTCATACCTGCCAAAAAGAACATTTAAGAACAGCACAAGGTCTGTTTTATGATCTTTCTCTCTATGAAAAAAAGGCGGACAGTTTTGAAAACTTTATTAATGGGTCAAAGACCAATCAAAAAATCCTTATTTATCCCATACAGACGGTTGGAAAAAATCCTTATTATCTTTATATTTACGGCGGTGAGGAAAAAGAGGATGCCTTATCCGGTATTGTGATCGAACAGTTGATTTTAGTATTCGGCATCTTTTTATATAAAAATTTGTACGTGAGATGCAATCCCTTAAAGCAAAAGGAATCAATTTTACATATCCTTGTAAATAAACACAGGAAAGAACGGTGGTCCGCCGCCCAATTGTTCACGGTAGGGGAGAAATATGGGTTAAAGCCGGCTTCCTGCTATAAAATAATCCTGGCAACCCTGGAGCCCTTTGGAGGAAGGGAATTTGATTTTTTAAACCTGTCCTATAGAGAAGAGCGGTATATTTTGATATATGATTGGCTGAACAGGAAGGTGCTGGAGAAATTCCACGGGGATATCATCATCTTTCCGGAGACCTTGACTTATCAATACGTTTTGCTGATACAGGGGAATTACAGAGATCTGGAGAATGTTCTGGAAGATTACCACGAGGCTTTACTGCGCTTACTGCAGGTTCATATTACATTTTCCTTTGGCAACAGTGTGGCACAGCTTGATACCATTGAAAATTCTTATAATACGGCATTGGAAAGCTACCAGTACGGGGAAGAGAAGGAGAACATTCCTTATATTAAATATTTCAAATCAACCAATGCCAATGAACTGTTTAAGATGGTTTCCGGAGAACAGATCAAGGGCTTCTGTCTGTACCATCTGAAAGGCTTGACCAATCCTGAGGATGAGATGACATTAGAACTCAGGAGGACTCTTAAAACTTATCTGGACTGCAGATGCAGTGTGACGGAGACTGCCAATCATATGTTCCTCCACAGGAATACCATTAAGTACCGGATTAAAAAATGCGAAGAAATTCTTGGCAGGGAAATTGCAGATGCAAATTACTGTTTTCAATTACAATTGAGTCTGGTGTTGTTAGAACAGAGCGGCTGAAATCCGGTTAACGGATAAGGCCGCTTTTTATGGATTTACCATTGTCATTGCTTGAAGATTGATGTAAAATTTATATAGTTTTAATTGTCATGGGAATGAATATAAAATTCGGTGGCATGATGATAATAGAATTTGAAAGAGTGGACTTTTTTGATCCATTCTATTGACAATGAAAAAGATGAAGAGACAGGAGGTTCTTATGAAAAAAGAAATTTACCTGGCAGGAGGCTGCTTCTGGGGAACAGAAAAGTATTTGGGAAATATTCCGGGAATCTTATCCACGGAGGTGGGGTATGCCAACGGCAATACGGAGAACCCGACATATGAACAGGTATGCTACCATAGTACGGGACATGCTGAAGCTGTAAAGGTGGAGTATGACGATTCAGTAATAGGATTGCCTTTTATATTACAGCTTTATTATGATGTAATCAATCCTGTCAGTATCAACCGGCAGGGAGGAGATGTGGGTTCCCAGTACAGAACCGGAATTTATTTCATTGATGAGAAGGATGAACCGGTAATCCGGGCTTCCATTGATGAACTGCAGAAAAAATATAAAGAGAAAATTGCCATTGAGGTAATGCCTCTGAAACAGTATTCCAGAGCAGAGGAATATCATCAGAAATATCTGGACAAGAATCCCGGCGGTTACTGCCACATAGGAACAGACAAGTTTGAAAAGGCAGAAAAGGCGGTGGATGTAAGCAGGAAATACCCGAAGAAATCCCAGAAGGAGCTAAAGGAACGCCTGACAGACCTTCAATTTGAAGTGACTCAGAACAGCGCTACAGAACATCCCTTTCAAAATGAGTATTACGATGAGTTTCGGGAAGGAATTTACGTGGATATTACCACAGGAGAACCGCTTTTTGTCTCGGCTGATAAATTTGAGTCAGGCTGCGGCTGGCCCAGCTTTTCCAGACCCATTGATTCCAGCCTGATTTCCGATCACATGGATACAAGCTTTGGAAGAGTGCGGACAGAGGTGAGAAGCAAAAACGGCGACGCCCATTTAGGCCATGTCTTTGAAGATGGACCAAAGGAACTTGGAGGACTGCGCTACTGCATCAACAGCGCTTCCCTGCGCTTTATTCCCAAGGAAGAAATGGAGCGGGAAGGCTATGGCAGTTATCTGAAACTGTTATAAGCCTCCGCCCAACCGGCAAATAAATTTACGGAAGAGGATATTTATTATGAAATTAGGTATAGTCGGGTCAGGGATCATTGTACAGGAATTTCTGACCATCACCCATCATTTGAAAGAAACGGAACTGACAGCCATCTGTTACACAGAAAGAAGCCGGGAAACAGGCAGGGAGCTTGCGGGCAAGTATCATATCAAACAGGAGTTTACCGATTATGAGGAATTTTTAAACAGCGGTGCGGATACGGTCTATGTAGCTCTGCCCAATCATCTGCATTTTTCCTTTGCAAAAAAGGCTTTGGAGGCTGGAAAGCATGTGATTGTTGAAAAGCCCTTTACACCGACTTATAAAGAAGCTGTCATTTTAAGTGAACTGGCAAGGGAAAAGAGGCTGTTTTTGCTGGAAGCAATTACGACCCTGCATTTTCCCAACTATAAAAAGATAAAGGAAATGCTGCCGGCTTTGGGGGATATTAAAATTGTCCAGTGCAATTATTCCCAGTATTCCAGAAGGTATGACAGCTTTAAAAAGGGCGAGATTCTTCCTGCTTTTGATCCCAGCTGCTGCGGAGGCGCTCTTATGGATATTAACATTTACAACATTCATTACGTTGTAGGATTATTTGGCAGGCCAAAGAAGGTGGAGTATTTTCCTAATTTGGAAAAAGGAATTGACACATCGGGAATTCTGGAGCTGGATTACGGAACATTCCAGTGTATCTGTGTGGGGGCAAAGGACTGCAAGGCTCCTATTGCCAATAATATTCAGGGGGATAAAGGCTGTCTGTATCAGGATACACCGGTCAATGTCTGCAAGAATTTTCAGGTGTTTTTAAATGATGGAACAAGCTCCTTAATTAATGAAAACAGTTATGAGCACCGTATGGTCGATGAATTTATAGAATTTGAATCCATGATCAACCGGAAGGACCTGGAAACATGTTACCAGCTTTTAGATCATACACTGACTGTATGTGAGGTCCAGAATATTGCGAGAAATAAGGCCGGAATCGTATTCCCGGCAGACGCTTAAATCAGGCAGGGGTTCAGATATATGTTCTTTTCTGTGGAAAAATATGATATGATTGGTTATGATAACAGTGATTACTGACCATGAGCGTCAACAGGAAAGGAGATAAAGAGCCTATGAGACTTATGTTTAAACAGCGTTTTTTCTCTTGGTTTGACAGTTATGATATATATGATGAAAATGGAGATACCGTGTACACAGTGAAAGGAAAGCTGGACTGGGGACACCGGCTTGAGGTTTACGATCAGGCTGGAAGGTATATGGCAACCTTGAAGGAAAAGGTTCTTACATTCCTGCCCCGGTTTTTCATCCAGGTTGACGGGCAGACCGTGGGAACCATTACTAAGGAACTTACATTTTTCAAGCCCTCTTTTTCCATTGACTGCAATGGCTGGAGAGTGGAGGGAAGCTTATTTGAATGGGATTACCGCATTCTTTCCGGAGAAGGCAGGGTAGTGGCCCGGATTGAAAAAAAGCTTTTTAACTGGACCGATACTTATTCCATTGATGTGGAAGACCCTCAGGACAGTCTTATGGCATTGATGGTTGTTCTGGCTATTGATGCGGTTAAGTGCAGCCAGAGAAAAGGGTAAACGGCTGTGCCGCGGATTATTGCTGAAAACAGGAAAAACACCTCGTTATTAATTGTAAAAGATTAATGGCGGGGTGTTTTTTTAATGATTTTATTGACTTATAAGATGAATTTTTGGGGGATAATCTGCTTATTTAAGGTGTTGCTTAAAAGGTAAACCTTTTTAACAATATAAAAGAATATAAAGGCACGACATACATTATAA
>NZ_DAIOXM010000023.1:0-81456 GCF_036758025.1 Lacrimispora sp.
TTTTGTGGGAATCTTGCTTCCATTGTTCGCTACAATGCAGCCGCCTGCCCTTGTCAGCCATATCTTTGTAGCATTCGGAGACGGTTTTCCCTTTGCTACATGCACATGGATTGGTTCC
This sequence comes from Lacrimispora sp., assembly GCF_036758025.1. Taxonomy (GTDB): domain Bacteria; phylum Bacillota; class Clostridia; order Lachnospirales; family Lachnospiraceae; genus Lacrimispora. Next base: position 119 of record NZ_DAIOXM010000023.1, read on the forward strand.
CCGTTTTCATTAGACCAAAAAAACACTTTATAACCACTGACTGTAAACAGATTAGGCAATTTGGATTCCCCCATTCGCTGCATATTTGTAAATCAAATGGGCGTTACTGTACAGCAACTGATGGAATTTCTGAAGTTCTTCTTCTGTGTAGCCGTTTTTTTCAAGCCAACGGTATTCCGGCAACTCACATCTTGCAAAGTCAAACCCGTCATCTGTGGGGCGCTCAAAATGAACCACTACCTTTTCTTTTCCATCTTCCTTTATAATCTGAGAATGCACAATTTCTGTCTCATCCGCCAAGGTCATATATGGATACATCACGGTTCTGCACCTCCCTTCTATCTCCCTTTATTATACACAATATTTAGGACAAAGAAAAGTGCTTGTCTCCCTATTTTACACTTCAGTCATAATAAACATATCATAAATAGCCTTAATCGCCGTTTCAAAATCTGCATTCTTCACGCCGATGATAATATTAAGCTCACTGGACCCCTGGTCGATCATCTTTACATTGACTCTGGCATGGGCCAGGGCAGAGAATATCCTTCCGGCTGTCCCTCTGGTAGCCTTCATGCCTCTTCCAACTACTGCAATCAAAGCCAGGTCTGATTCCAGCTCCACAAAATCCGGTTCTACGGCTCTGTGGATTCCTGCAATGACAGACTGCTCAAACTCCTCAAACTCAGACTGATGAACAAATACGGTCATGGTATCAATTCCCGATGGAATGTGCTCAAAGGAAATGCCGTATTTTTCAAACACCTCCAGAACCTTTCTCCCAAAGCCCACCTCGGCATTCATCATAGCCTTTTCAATATTGATGGAGCAAAAGCCTCTCTTTCCCGCAATTCCAGTAATGGTGTAATTAGGCTTGCGGCAGGTGCTTTCCACAATCAGAGTTCCCTTGTCATCGGGCTTATTGGTATTGCGGATGTTGATGGGGATTCCTTCTTTTCTCACTGGGAAAATGGCATCTTCATGAAGAACGCTGGCTCCCATATAAGCAAGTTCACGTAACTCCCTGTATGTAATGGTCTCGATCACCTGCGGATTATTGATGATCCTGGGATCTGCCACCAGAAAGCCGGAAACATCGGTCCAGTTTTCATACATATCCGCATGAATGGCCTTTGCAACGATGGAGCCTGTCACATCGGAGCCGCCTCTGGAAAATGTCTTGATGGTACCGTCATGCTTTGCTCCGTAGAAACCGGGGATGACTGCCTTCTCCACATGGGCCAGACGTTCTCCAAGCTCCTTATTGGTAGCCTCAGTCTCAAAGGTGCCGTCTTCGTCAAAGAAAATCACCTCAGCTGCATCGATAAATTCATAGCCTAAGTATTCTGCCATAATAATTCCATTTAAATACTCGCCTCTGGAAGCCGCATAATCACGTCCTGCTTTCTTTAAGAAATTCTCCTCAATGGCAGCAAACTCATGATCCAGATTTAAATTCAAATTAAGACCGTCAATGATTTCCATATAACGTTCCTGAATTTTTTCCAGAATCTTTTTATAACTTCTTCCCTCCACGGCCGCATCGTAGCACTGGTATAATAAATCAGTAACCTTCTCATCCTTGTCACTGCGTTTGCCCGGCGCAGAAGGGACTACAAACCGTCTGGCCTTATCGGAGCGGATGATGTCTCCTACCTTTTTAAACTGCCTGGCACTGGCCAAAGAGCTTCCACCAAATTTCACAACTTTTTTCATAATGTCGTTCTCCTCTGAACCTGGTTAATATCTGTATATCTTCATGAAACAAATTATGCCGAAATAATAGCTTAATTGTCCCTTACTGTCAAGTATTTTTCATATAATATGAATAATTTTCCAATCTCATGCATAAATCTGCATCTATTGAAAGCTCTATTTTCCTTCAAACTCTTCCATTTCCCGGTTGATCTTCTCTTCACAGGAACGCATGGCAAGAATGGTTTTTTCAAACAGCTCGTCCAGGGACCAGCCCAGATTTTCCGCCCCTGATGCGATCACATCTCTGGAACATCCTGCTGCAAATCTCTTATCTTTATACTTTTTCTTTAAGCTGGAAACCTCTAAATCCATGACGCTTTTAGAAGGCCGCATCCGGACGGCTGCTCCGATGAGCCCGGTCAGTTCGTCTGCAGCAAACATGATTTTTTCCATCTCATGCTCCGGCTTTACCTGGGAGCACAACCCATATCCATGGCTGCATATGGCGTGAACCAGCTCCTCCTCTGCTCCGATTTCCGCAAGCAGCTCAGGGGCCTTCTGGCAGTGCTCCTCGGGAAACTGTTCAAAATCCACATCGTGAAGAAGTCCGGCCATTGCCCAGAATTCTTCCTCCTCTCCATATCCCATTTCCCTGGCATACCAGCCCATAACTCCCTCCACAGTCAATCCATGGAGCAAATGGAAGGGTTCCTTATTATACTTCATAAGCAGATCAAGTGCCTGTTGTCTTGTAACTGATGTTTTCATGGCTTTCATTTCTCCTTTTATGTAATTTTGTCAAAATTTTTCTATATTGCTTTCCCCGCACACAAGAATTCCGTTGTCTGCTAAAAGCCTGGCTGTCACACCGCTTCCCGGAATCTTTGTTCCCGAAAAGGTCCCGTCATAAACAGTTCCATAGCCGCAGGAAGGACTTCTTTCCTTTAAAATAGCTTTTTTGCAGCCATAAAGTACAGCCAGCTTTAAGGTTTCCTCCGCTCCTTTAAAAAAACTGTCTGTCACATCTTTTCCGGAGCAGGTTACCACCCGGCCTTTGGAATATTCTCCTGTATCAGAGGATATCTGCTCCGCAGGCTCCCTTGGCGTTTCCAGACCTCCAAGCTGTTCAGGACAGACCGGGATTAAGCTGTATTTTTCCATAAGCCCCATCAGGCCCTCCTGCAATCCGTTTCCACCGTCATAGCGGCAGTTCACTCCCAGCAGACAGGCGCTCACCAGAATATTTTCTCTTTTTCCCTCCATATTTCCCTCCCCTTCCTTTTAATTCCAGGTTTTCCAGACATCCGGCTGATATCCGACAGTGGCCTGCTTTCCATTTCTTACAATGGGAGTTTTTAATACTCCTTGATGTTCCAGAACTTTTTCGTCCCTGTCTTCCTCAGCAATATATTTGATCAGAGCCAGAGCGTCCTTATCCTTACACCCTTCATCCAGCATGGCGCCGAGACCGCCCGCAGCCTGCTTCACGCTGTTATACTCCCCTTTGCTCATGCCTTTTTCCTTCATGTCAATGAGCTGGTATTTCACATTCCGTTCCTTAAAATACCGCTCCGCTTTTCTGGTGTCAGCGCATTTCTTTGTCCCAAATATCTGAATATTCATGATCAAAAAACCTCTTTCATGCAGGCGCCCGGAAAGTCCCCGGGAGCACGTTATTTTTTTAATTATAGCCTATCAGATGGATTTTGCAATATTTTTTACACTTTCCGTTCATTATCCACAAATTTTTCAACTCAGAAAGCGCTCTTTCCTCTCTTTTCCTAATTTTTTTTGTGCAAACCTAAAAAATTTTTATATTTTCCAGGAATATGAATTGTTTTTGTCCCGTTTATATGTTAAAATGTATGGGAATCAAGAAAGGCATACGCCATTTCTAACAAATTTATACAAAGTAATATTGTTAAAAACAATGTGCGGATTATATAATGTCAAGAGAGAGAGGTATAGTCATGTTTGTAGTTAATGTCAACGGTAAGGATTATCAGTCAGAAGAAGATCTGGCATTAATGGATTTTCTCAGAAACAAGCTGGAAATCACATCCGTCAAAAATGGATGTAAGGAGGGCGCCTGCGGAACATGTACGGTAATCGTAGATGGGAAGACAGTCCGTGCCTGCGTACAGAAGTTATCAAAGCTGGAAGGCAAAAAGGTTCAGACCATCGAGGGATTTACCCAGAGGGAACGGGATGTCTTTGTCTACGCTTTTGCTGCTGCGGGGGCAGTACAGTGCGGCTTCTGTATTCCAGGTATGGTAATCAGCGGCAAGTGCTTGATCGACCAGAATCCAAATCCCACCAGAGAGGATGTAAAACAGGCCATCCGTACCAATATCTGCCGTTGTACCGGTTATACTAAAATAGAAGACGGTATTTTGCTGGCAGCAAAAATGTTCAATGAAAATCTGGAAGTTCCGGAACTGAAGCAGACCGGTAAGGTAGGCGAGCGGACATGCCGTGTGGATGCAGAAGCAAAGACTCTCGGTACTGCAAAATATGCAGATGACTACAACCTGGAAGGCATGCTTTACGGAAAGAATGTATTCAGCAAATATGCCCGGGCAAAAATCAACGGAATCGATACCAGCAAGGCACTTGCCATGCCGGGTGTTGTAGCTGTTTATACAGCAAAGGACATCCCAGGAGACAGATACATCGGTCATCTGGCCCATGACTGGCCGGGTATGATCGATGTAGGCGAACAGACAAAGTGCTGCGGTGACACCCTTGCCATAGTAGTGGCTGAAACCCTGGAACAGGCCATGGCAGCAGTTAAAGCTGTAGAAGTGGATTATGAAGAATTAGAGCCAATCCGCTCCCCAAGAGAGGCCATGGTTCCCGGAGCTCATCAGGTTCACGGAGAAGGCTTTATGCAGTTTGGCAAATTCCGGACTCCGGAAAATAACCTTCTCACCCATGAAGAGGTAAAACGCGGCGATGCAGAAAAAGCAATTGCAGAATCCAGGTATGTTGTGGAAGGCACATTCTACGTTCCTCCTACAGAGCATGCTTTCATGGAAACGGAAACGGCTGTGGGCATTCCTGACGGCGACGGAGTCAAGGTTATCACCGGAGCTCAGGGAATATATGACGAACATCACGAATTAAGCGCATATCTGGGACTTCCTATGGAAAAAGTAAGAATCCAGAGCGCTTATGTAGGCGGCGGCTTCGGCGGCAAGGAAGATATGAGCGTTCAGCATCAGGCTGCTCTCTGTGCTTATCTGGCCCAGAGACCTGTAAAAGTATCCTTCTCCCGCCAGGAAAGCATCAACTACCATCCAAAGCGTCATGCCATGGAAATCTACTGCAAGATGGGATGCGACGAAAACGGTATCATTCAGGGAATGCAGGCAAGGCTTATTTCCGACACCGGAGCCTACGCTTCCTTAGGCGGACCGGTACTTCAAAGAGCATGTACCCATGCAGGCGGACCGTATAACTATCAGAACGTGGACATTGAAGGTGATGCTTACTACACCAACAATCCTCCGGCAGGCGCATTCCGTGGCTTCGGCGTAACCCAGTCCTGTATGTCTACGGAATGTCTTATTAATGAGCTGGCTGAAAAGGTGGGAATCTCCGGCTGGGAAATGCGTTACCGCAATGCTATCAGACCAGGCCAGTCTCTTCCTAACGGACAGATTGCCGATGAAGGCACAGGCATGGTAGAAACCCTGGAAGCAGTAAAAGAAGACTTTGAAAAATATGAGGCAGATCCAAACTATTATGTAGGTATCGCATCTGCCATGAAGAATGCAGGTATTGGCGTAGGTCTTGCAGACGTAGGCCGCTGTATCTTAAGAATTAAAGACGGAAAGGTTGTGACCGGTTCCTCTGCTGCTGCTATTGGCCAGGGACTTCAGACCGTGACTCTGCAGATGGTCTGCGAAACGACAGGCCTCAGACCGGAACTGGTGGTAGTAGGACATCCGGATACAAAATACACACCAGACTCCGGAACCACCACTGCTTCCCGTCAAACCGTATTTACAGGAGAAGCCATTCATATAGCTGCAAAACTGCTGAAAGCAGATTTAGACGCAGGATTATCCTTAGAAGAGCTGGAAGGCAAAGAGTATTACGGTGAGTTTGATTTCAAGACTGATCCAATCGGAAGCGACAAGCCAAATCCGGTGAGCCACATTGCTTACGGATACGGCACACAGCTTTACGTTCTCGACAAGGATGGAAAAGTTGTAAATGTCATTGCAGCTCATGACATTGGTAAAACCATCAACCCACTTGCAGCAGAAGGACAGGTAGAAGGCGGTGTTGCCATGGGTCTTGGCTACGGACTGACTGAAGACTTCCCATTAAAGGATGGAATTCCTCAGGCCAAGCTGGGCACCTTAGGCCTCTTTAAAGCTCCTCAGATGCCTCCTGTTGATGTCCGTTTCATTGAAAAGAATCCATCTGACGTGGCATTCGGCGCAAAGGGTGTGGGTGAGATCGTATGCGTTATGGGAGCACCTGCTTTGCAGAACGCTTATTATAAGAAAGATGGTGAGTTACGTTACAAACTTCCTTTGGAAAACACTTTCTATCGCAAACCAAAGCCCGCAAAATAAGAAACAGGGCAGTACGCAAAAAGGGCGGAATCAACACCGCCCTTTTTTCTATAAAACACTTTACATGAAAGCACACAACAGCAAGAGGAGAGTCACACCATGGCAGGATTTTACGAAGAATTAAAAAATGCCGATAAAAATAAAAATCTGATCAGCCTGACCGTCATCGAAGGGAAAGGTATGGGAGCCAAAGCCCTGTGGTCCGGCGGAGAGTTTCTGTTTAAGCAGGGAGATGAAAAAGCCTTTGACGCCTTTTCAGAGAAGATAAAAAACATTGACAAGACCCAGACAATCAAAACTCCGGAAGCCACCCTGTTCTGTGAGTTTGTAACAGGAGAAAAACACATGGTGGTATGCGGTGCCGGCCACATCTCCATTCCCATCATCAAAATGGGAAAAATGCTTGGATTTCACATGACAGTCATTGACGACAGAGTTTCCTTTGCCAACACTGCAAGGCGGGAAGGGGCTGACACCGTCATCTGCAAGCCATTTCGGGAGGCTCTGGCAGAGATCGAAGGAAGCACAGGCCATTACTTTATCATCGTCACCAGAGGACACCGGTATGACCAGGACTGCCTATCCCAGATCGTGAACAAGACAAATGCCTACGTGGGCATGATCGGCAGCAGAGCCAGGGTAAAGCTGGTAAAGGAAGCTCTGATGGATGAGGGAATTGACAGGGAGCTTTTGGACAAAGTCTACACTCCCATCGGATTAAAGATCAACGCCCAGACCCCTGAGGAAATTGCCGTAGCCATTATGGCTGAGATCATACAGGTGAAAAACCAGAGCAACAGCACCTTCGGATTCCCCAAGGAAATACTGGAGGGGCTTATCTCTCCGGAGCTTGACCATATGCCAAAGGCACTGATCACCATTGTTTCCAGAAGAGGGTCCGCACCCAGGGATGTGGGCTCCAAGATGATCGTAATGGCAGACGGAACCGCCATGGGAACTGTGGGCGGCGGATGTGTGGAGGCAGAGGTCTGCGCCATTGCAAGAGAGGTGGCAAAGGATAAAACTCCCGTGTTAAAAAGTGTTGATATGACCCCCGGCAATGCGGAGGATGAAGGCATGGTATGCGGCGGAATCGTGGAAGTATATATAGAACCGGTCCTGTAACTGTTCTTATTTTATCGATAAAAACAATGACATTTCGTCAAAAATATAGTATACTCCAATCGAGAGATACGTGTTTAACCGATAAAAGAAAGGATGGCTCACCATGTATTGTGTAAAAAATATTACAGACGACTTATTCTGGGTTGGCGGAAATGACCGCCGTCTGGCCCTTTTTGAAAATGCTTATCCCATTCCAAGAGGGATTTCCTATAACTCCTACCTTCTGTTAGATGAGAAGACCGTGCTTTTTGACACCGCTGACCGGGCTATTTCCGGACAGTTTTTGGAAAATGTGGAAGCTGTCCTGGGAGGCAGAAACTTAGATTACATCATCGTCAACCATATGGAACCGGATCACTGCGCCACTTTGGGAGAAATCGTCAGAAGATACCCGGATATCAAGGTGGTATGCAATGCCAAGACCGTACCCATTATCAACCAGTTCTATGAATTCGGCGTAGATTCCAGAGCCATTGTGATAAAAGAGGGAGAAACCTTTTCTTCAGGAAAGCACAGCTTCACCTTCTTTATGGCTCCTATGGTTCATTGGCCTGAGGTTATGGTCACCTATGATATGACAGATAAAATCCTGTTTTCCGCCGATGCATTCGGAACCTTCGGCGCCATAAACGGAAATTTATTTGCTGATGAAGTGGACTTTGAGCGGGACTGGCTTGATGACTCCAGAAGATATTATTCCAATATCGTAGGAAAATACGGCCCCTCCACTCAGGCCCTTTTAAAGAAGATCACTCCTCTGGATATCCAGATCCTCTGCCCTCTTCACGGCCCTGTATGGCGTGAAAATATCAGCTGGTATATGGACAAGTACCAATTGTGGAGCACTTACGAGCCGGAAGAAAAGGCCGTCATGATCGCTTACGGCTCCATTTACGGGAATACGGAAAATGCTGCCAACATCCTGGCATGCCGTCTGGCAGAACGGGGAGTCCGCAACATTTCCATGCATGACGTGTCTGTGACCCATCATTCCGTTATCATGTCCGAAGCATTCCGCTGCAGCCATCTGGTATTTGCTTCTTCCACCTATAACGCAGGCGTGTTCAGCGGCATGGAGCACCTGCTTACAGACATGAAAAACCACAACGTGCAAAACCGTACCGTTGCCCTTATGGAAAACGGTTCCTGGGGCGTTATGGCCGGCAAAAAGATGACGGAAATCATTTCTGAAATGAAAAACATGACCATGCTGGATCAGATTGTTACAATCAAGTCTTCTGTAAAAGAGGACCAGCTTTCTGAAATCGCAGCTTTGGCAGATAAAATTGTACAATCCATGAAGTAAACATCTGATACAAAAGGACCGGATTTTCTCCGGTCCTTTTATTGATTGGTTGTCAGCGCCATCTCCTTGTTAATCCCACCTCTTCAAGAAGCTCCCGATATTCCTCATTGGTCTGTTCTAAAAACTCATTGAACTGCTCATGATCCTTATATTCCATGGTCCAGCCGTATTTTCTGCAGATTGCCTTCCACTCATTGGTTTCCGTCATTTCCTTCAGAATACGTTCCCAATATTCCACCGCATACTCCGGCATGTCTCCCGGCCCGAACAAGCCTCTCCAGGTAATAAATCCGGCATCAATCCCCTGCTCCCGGCAGGTAGGTATCTGGGATATGATTTCTCCCTCCAGCCTTTTATCCGATGTGACAGCCAGCACCCGGATATCTCCGCTTTCCACCAGGCCCACCACATCGCTGATTCCGGTGGAGAGAATATCCACCCTGCCTCCCATAAGCTGAGTCACTCCTCCTCCGTTTTCAAACCCGTCATACTGGATTTTCCTTAAATTGCCCACTCCCGCTGCACGGGCAATTTTTAAAAACTGGATATGGTCCATGGAGCCCAGGGAAGAGGTTCCCCCTACAGACACAGCCTCCGGAGACTCCTTCAGCCTGTCCATCACGTCATTGAGATTCTGGTAAGGAGAATCCGCCCGCACTGCAAAACAGCCGTAATCCACAACCAGCTGGGCAATGGGTGTGGTATTCTCCGCATAGTTTAAATCTGTGCTTCCATTTAAGTTAATCAGGCAGATGGGAGGAGAAAATATGGAAATCACATTATCCCTTCCTCTGGCCTCATCTAAGTATTCCATGGATATCCGGCCCCCGCCCCCGGGCTTATTCGTCACCGGCAGGGGAACCGAAACCAGCCCCGTATTTTCCAGGCACTGCACAATGGAACGAATTGTCAGATCATAACCGCTCCCGTTTCCGGCAGGCGCAACCATCTCAATGGCTTCCAGCGGATAAGTCCTCTCCGCCTCTGCCTGCCTGGCTTCCCGGCACCCCGTAAGTCCTGTAAGCGCTGCCAGCAGGCATACGAACACCTTCCGTTTCACCATACTATATCCTCTCCTTCCCCGTTGCTGCCTTCTTTATTTCCTGAATTAACATATTAAAATTAATGGGCTTGATCAATATACTGTCCAAAACTCCGGCCTGCTTCATCTGGAGGGCATCGGATTCCACCAATCCGGTCACCATGATGATGCCCATGTCCGGACGCCGGATTTTAATTCTCTGAGCCACCATGGTGCCCTTCATCTGAGGCATCATATAATCCACAATCGCCGCATTCCACCTGTCCGGTCCGGATTCCAGGGCCTCTAAAGCCTTGACCGGGTCTGTATACGCATCCACGTGATATCCCCTGCGCTCCAGACGCCTGGTGATATATCTTGCCACACGTTCCTCATCATCCACCAGAAGCAGGGATATCTCAGATACTGATTCCCGTTTCGCCTCTGTTACCGCCACTGAAACCGCAGCCCTGCCCGGGCTCACCGGCAGATAAATATAGAAATGGCTGCCTTCTCCCGGCCTGCTCTCAACACGTACAAATCCACTGTGGCTGATTAAAATGTCCTGAACCACCGCCAGGCCAAGCCCGGTTCCCTCTCCCGCATCCTTTGTGGTAAAGAAGGGGTTGAATATCTGGCGCAGGATCTCCTCTTCCATTCCGCAGCCCGTATCAGCCACCAAAACCTCCACATATTCCGTTCCCGCTATCTCCCGGTACTCCTCCGGAAGCTGATCCTTTTTAAGCCTCTTGGTGCTGATGGTCAGAGTGCCTCCCTTGCCCTCCATGGAGTGAATGGCATTGGTATACAGGTTTAAGAGCACCTGATGAATCTGGGTGGCATTGCCGTAGACATTTGCCTCACAGTCATCTAAAAGCACTTTCAGCGTAATATTGGACGGCGAAATGAGACTGACCATTTTCACCGCATCCCGGATTACTGCATCCAAGTTGAGGGATACATACTCCGTAGTTTCCGTTTCCTTCCGGCTGAAGGGAAGAATCTGTTCCACAATCTCCTTTGCCCTCACGCCGGCCTTATGGACCTCATCAATATCCTGGTAATATTCATTGTCTTTCCCAAGCTGTTCCTTTAAAAATTCCGCATATCCCAGAATAGGTGTTAAGAGATTATTAAATTCATGTGCGATTCCCCCCGCAAGGGTGCCGATGGTGGTCAGCTTCTGATAATGGCGGGCTTCCTCCCTGCTCTGGTAAAGCTCCTCCAGGGTATCGTTGATTTCCCTTAAATAAGCCGTTTCCAGCTCAAGCCTCTGCCGGTTTTTCATCAGGGAATAGATGATCACGCTGGCAACCACCACAATGAACAAAACAGCCGCAAACAACAGTCCAAATTTCCGGAGGTTGTCAAATTCCATGGACACCGCCTGGTCATAAGGCATGGCTGCCGATATGTACCAGGATGTCCCCTGAAGATTCATTCTGGAAAATGCGGCTATCTCCTTACCCGCCGGCACACTGCTGCTGCCATAGGAATCGTAGATGGCCATCCCTTCTTCCCGCCCGTACTGTTCACCCAGCATTCTTCTCATGCTTTCATACTGGTTCAGCTCTTCAAATTCCCCGATATCCTTTCTGTAATTAAAGCCCAGCATCTTTTCATCAGGATGCATAATAAAAGTTTCCTGCTCATTTTTTACCGTAATATATCCCATCCTGCCTACATTGAGAGGAAGCACATACTTCTGGTATAAATCATCTAAATCCATGACACTGACCACTGCTCCCAGATACCTTCCCCCGCTGTAAACGCTGTTAATCAGGCTCAGGCCATAGTGGTGCTCGCTGATGGGAAACACAACACCAATTCCGGTAGTGCTCTCCAGAGCGCTGTTTTCAAGCTGCAGCAGTGACTCGTCAAATTTTTCCAGAAAGGGATACTGGTTATAATGAAAGATAGGCTCCCCGCTTGGATAGAGAAGGTACATCCTGGCAGGTCCTCCGCTTTGGTCTGACAGCATGTAGGAAAAAATATATTCCTTGATTTTTTCTGTCTCCCCTGTCCGGTAATGCTCTTCCATGGCATCGAGAAAACCGGGAGTCTGGATCAAAATACTGATCTGTCTCAGCTGCTCCGAGATATTCAGCTCCAGATTCTGGGACACCGCACGGGTAATCAGCATCAGGTGCTGCTGCTGCTGTTCCACAATCATCCGCCGGTATGAAAGATATGTATTTTGCATGGCAAAAGTCAGGAATATAATAATCCCTGACATAATCACCGTTAAAATCTGTTTTTTTCTCTTTTCCCAAAATTTTTTCATCTGCAGCCCTCCCGTTTTCTACCTACCAGAGTTATACCACAGCTGCCCGCTTTATAAAAGCCCCGCATGGCTTATTTTAATAACTTTCCTCCGCAGAAGGGACATCTGGATTCCTTTCCCAGGGGATGCTTCATATCCAGCTTTCCCCGGCAGCCAGGACAGCAGTAATTATGCCTCTCCAGAATATAGGCTCCCAAAAGCATACATAAGCCTGCAATCCAGCTTCCTGACACAAAGAAAAATATTCCTGCAATCACAGCCACCATGCAAACCGGCTTGACATAGCCAAGGGGTATGCTCACCTTCAACCATTTTCCCTTCATCTCATCACCGTTCCTTCTTTAAAAGCCCTTATTTCAGCCGGTCTTTTAAAAATTTCCATTTGTCAGGTCCTCAACGATCAAAGTTCTGACTTTGTCTTCCTCTGTACCTTTCTTTTCCGCTTCAAAAGGCCGGTTCTTAACAGCCTCTCTTCCTTCCAGAAAGGTCTTTGCCACCTGAGGAAGCATCACATAGCTTAATACATCCTCTTCCGTCTTTGCAAAGTCTTTAGACTCCTGCCTCATCTTTTCCATCTCCGGCTCTATGAAATCTGCCGGGCGGGCGGTTATGATCTCCTGATCTCCGATGGCCTTTTTCCGGACATCTTCATTTACTTCACCCGGAAGGTGTCCATAGCCTCCCCGAAGCAGTTCCTTGGATTCCTTTGGAAACATCTTATACCGCTCTCCGGAAAGGACATTTAAAACTGCCTGAGTCCCCACAATCTGGCTGGTGGGCGTTACCAGGGGAGGATAGCCGAAATCTTTTCTCACCTCCGGCACCTCTGCCAGAACTGCTTCAAACTTTTCCTCTGCATTGGCCTGCTTCAACTGGGACAGTAAATTGGACAGCATGCCTCCGGGAACCTGATACACCAGGGTATTGGTATCCACCCTCAAAACCTTTGGATCAATGTCCAGAGTATCCGCTACTTTTCTGAAATGTACGGCAGCTTTGCTTAACTGTTTTAAATCCAGTCCCGCATCCCTTTCCGTCCCTTCCAGGGAAGCCACCAGGGATTCTGTGGCAGGCTGGGCCGTTCCGTTTGCCAGAGGAGAAAGGGCACAGTCCACAATGTCCACACCGGCCTGGGCTGCCAGAATATAAGTCATGTCCCCCGTTCCCGTGGTATTATGGGTATGTAAGTGAATGGGAACTCCTATATTTTCCTTCAGCTTTTTCACGAAATCATAAGCGTCATAAGGCAGAAGAAGGTTTGCCATATCCTTGATACAGATGCTGTCTGCCCCTCTTTTTTCCAGCTCCTCAGCCATCTTTACAAAATAATCCGTACTGTGAACCGGACTTTTCGTGTAGCTGATGGCTGCCTCACAGTGTCCGCCGTATTCCTTTACATACCTCATAGAGGTTTCCATGTTGCGGATATCATTTAAGGCGTCAAAAATGCGAACCACGTCAATGCCGTTTTCAATGGACTTTTTACAGAACTGCTGTACCACGTCATCGGAGTAATGGCGGTAGCCCACCAGGTTCTGTCCTCTTAAAAGCATTTGCAGCCGGGTCTTGGGCATGGCCTTTTTCAGCAGCCTCAGTCTCTCCCATGGGTCTTCATTGAGATACCTCATGCACACATCAAAGGTAGCTCCTCCCCAGCATTCCAGGGACCAGTAGCCGACATTGTCAAGAACTTCACATGCAGGAAGCATGTCCTCAATCCTCATACGGGTGGCTGCCTGGGACTGATGGGCATCCCGCAATATGGTATCCGAAATCATTAATGGTTTTTTTATGGTCTCCATAGCTCTCCTTTCCGAATTCATTTGCCTGTACTTCTTTTACAGGAACAGGGCCAGCAGAACTCCTGCGGCAACTGCGGAACCGATGACGCCTGCCACATTAGGCCCCATGGCATGCATCAGCAGGAAGTTGGACGGATCTGCCTTTTGTCCCTCTACCTGGGAAACTCTGGCCGCCATAGGTACGGCCGACACGCCTGCCGAACCAATGAGGGGATTGATCCGGTTTTCCTTTTTGCAGAAAAGATTCATGAATTTAGCCAGCAAAACTCCCCCGGCAGTTCCAAGGCCAAATGCACACACACCTAAGACAATGATCTTTAAGGTGGCTGAATTTAAGAAGTTTTCTGCAGTTGCCGTGGCTCCTACGGAAATCCCCAGAAAAACAGTGACAATGTTCATCAGTTCGTTTTGAACCGTCTTTGAAAGCCTCTCAGTCACTCCGCTCTCACGCAGAAGGTTTCCAAACATAAGGCTTCCCACCAAAGGGGCCGCTGACGGTACGATAAAAGCTACCAGCGCTGTAACGAAAACAGGGAATAACAGCTTTTCTGTCTTTGTTACAGTCCGAAGCTGCCGCATCTTTATTTTCCGTTCCTCTTCCGTAGTCAGAAGCCTCATAATAGGAGGCTGGATAACCGGCACCAGAGCCATATAGGAATATGCTGCTACAGCAATAGGTCCCAGCAGATGAGGAGCCAGCTTGGAGGTTACATAAATGGCCGTGGGGCCGTCTGCTCCTCCGATGATGCCGATGGAACTTGCCTCAGCTCCCGCAAACCCCAGATAACGTGCTCCTGCAAAAGTTACGAAAATCCCAAGCTGTGCGGCAGCTCCTAACAGCAGGCTTTTAGGATTTGCAATCAGGGGACCAAAATCTGTCATGGCTCCCACTCCAAGAAAAATCAGAGAGGGATAAACTCCCAGCTTTACTCCCAGATACAAAATGTCCAACAGTCCCGCACTCCCGCTTCCAAGTGCATTCCAGTCAATGTGCCCTCCTGCAAAAAACTCCGAATGGTACAAGCCCGCTCCAGGCAGGTTGGTTAAAAACATGCCGAAAGCAATGGGCAGAAGCAGCAGAGGTTCAAACTTCTTTGCAATGGCCAGATATAAAAGAACACCGGATATGGCGATCATAACCAGATTAAGCGGATTTTCTCCAACAAGAACAAAACCGCTTTGCTTGATAAAGTTCATTACAGCTTCCATTTTGTCACTCTCCTTTCCTGTGAATCCACATGATGTTACGATATAGAGCAAAGAAGAGTGCCGTTTTCCACGCTGGAGCCAGCCTGAACGTCAACGGAAGCCACTGTGCCGTCTTTGGGGGCCATGATTTCATTTTCCATTTTCATGGCCTCTAAAATCATCAGTATATCTCCGGACTTTACTCTCTGTCCGACTGCTGCATTAACCTTTAAAATGGTGCCGGGCATAGGAGCCTTGACCGCTTCTGCTCCGGCCTTTGGTTCTGCCTCCGGCTTAGAAGCCGCTGCTGCCGGGGCCGGATTATCTCCTGTTATTTCGCTTATCACCACCTCATATGGTACATGATTTACCTCAACGTAGTACTTTTTCATGTCTGTGCTGTCCTTTCATTAATGTGAGTTTACAGTTTCCTTATGGAGTGAATTCTTATCTGGGACACATCCTTATTCAGACTTTCTGCAATAGCAACAGAAATTGCTGCGATAATACGCTGGTTTTCCGTTTTATCCGGTGTCTCCTGACTACTCTGTTCCTGGGGGGATACCTTTTTTTCTTCTTTTTGAAAACCGCCGAGCACCTTGCCCATGGCAGTAATCATGAAAATAAGTATGATCAAACATACGAATACGGTTATCATGCCCATCAGTATTACTTGTAAAATAGCCGGCTCATTCACCTTATCTCCTCCTTTTCAACAGGAGAAACAGGTCTGTTGTTTGACAGGCCCGTTTCTCCAGTGGATTATTATGACAGTTTAAGGGAATTTCTGATTATGCAGCTCCCTCTTTCTTCTTGGCAAGCAGAGGCTTGACAACCGGATTTAAGAGAACAATCAGACAGATTATAAGGATGATTCCCGTCACCGGACGTGTCACAATGTTTGCAGTGGCCTCCATCAATGTGGCTCCATCCGCAATGGTATAGGCACGGCGGAGATTGGATTCACAGATAACACCCAGCACCAGACCGAGAATCATGGCAGAGCTGTTGAATTTACATGTTACAAAAACAAATCCGATCAATCCGGAAATTGCCATTAAAATGACATCTACAGATGTATTCTTGGTAGCATAAGCACCGATGGTAGCCATCATAATGATGGTCGGTCCCAGTATGCTGTAAGGAATCTTTAAAACCTGTACGAAAATCTTCGCAATTACAATGGCTGCAAAAACCATGATGATGTTGGATACAAACATGGAAGCAAAGGTTGCGGACAGGAACTGAGGCTGGTTAATCAGCAGCAGAGGTCCCATAGTAACGCCTTTTAACACCAGAGCTGACATCATGATGGCAGCCGCATTTCCTCCGGGAATACCGAGAGACAGCAGAGGCACCATGGAGCCGCCTGTAGCCGCATTGTTTCCAGTCTCAGGCGCTGCGATACCCTCCAGACAGCCGGTACCGAACTTCTCCGGTGTCTTGGATATCTTCTGCTCTGTGGAATAGCACAGGAAGGAAGCGATGGTAGCTCCTGCTCCCGGCAGAATTCCAATAACAGTACCCAGAACAGAGCATCTGGCTATAATCCATTTAACAGAAAGGATTTCTTTCAGGGAAGGCATCTGAGCTGTCATCTTACCTTCTTTTCCATCGCCTACAGACTGAAGCTTTGAAGGCTTGTTGGTCTGTTTAAGTACCTCGGTAACCGCGAAAAATCCAATCATAACAGGAATCATCTCAATGCCTGAGGTCAGGAATCTGGTTCCAAAGGTAAGGCGCGGAACACCCAGCAGAGGATCTAAGCCGATACACGCCAGCATCAATCCGATGAGACCGGAAATAATGGTCCGGCAGATGTTGTCGGTTTCCAGACTTGTAAGAATGGAAAGTCCCATAAAGGAAATGGCAAAGAGCTCAGACGGTCCGAAGCTTAAGGCTGCCTGGGTCAGCTGAGGGCTTAACAAAAGCATACAGATGGCTGCAAAAATACCGCCAATGGCTGAACAGATCAGCTGCATACCAAGGGCCTTACCGGCCTCGCCTCTCTGAGCCATAGGATATCCGTCATAGGTGGTGGGAGCACTGGAAGGAACTCCCGGAATCTTAAACAGGATGGCTGTCATGCCTCCTCCTGTAATGGACGCACAGTAGATAGCTACCAGAAACGCAATGGCGTTAACTGCATCCATTTTATAAGTAAAGGGAATTCCCAGGGTAACCGCCATGGTAGCAGACACGCCGGGAAGGGCCCCAAAGAGGGTGCCTAAAAATACTGCAAAAATAATCAGAATAAACATCTGCGGCGCAAATACAACCGACAGACCGCTGGTTAATAAATCAATCATACGACACCTCCTTTATAGTCTTGGAATCAGGGATTCAATCAAAAGTGCAAGATTCCTTAAGAATGAAACCTGTCCTCTTGGCAGCAGCACTCCCAGGAATACGGCAAAGCCGATATACAGAACAATGGTTATAACCAAAGATGTTCCAATCAGCATCGGCCACTTTCTCTGTCCCAGCAGATATCCGTAAGCTATAAGGAATAAAAGACAGGTCAGCATAAAGCCTACCGGCTCATACATCAGAGCCATTACAACTACCAGCACCATTCCCACAAACAGCTTGCTCTTTACCAATCTTCCAACAGAGGGAATAAAATCTGTAAATGCCGCAGCAATTTCTTCTTTTTTATTCTTTTTAAAGTACTTGAAAATGTTCCAGCAAATTGCCGGTATTAAAACCATCAAGAGAGCCTGCGGCCACTGCTCGGCACCCAGTTCATTGATTGCCGATGAAGGCATGGTGGCACCTACGTACCAGTAACAGAACAGGGCGGTCCCCAGCAATAATAAATTAACAATTAATTCCAATGCCATAGGTATTATGTTCTCCTTTCTCATCATGAACACGGGCGGCGGCCAAGACCGCCGCCCATTTAAACAGGGGGATTACTGGATCAGACCTGCACTCTTAAGGTATTCTTCAAATGTGGCATATTCTTCATCTACCAAAGTCTGCAATTCCTCTGCTGTAGCATATCCAGGACGGTCCAGATAGCCTGCATTCTTCATAAATTCCTGATAAGATGCGCTGTCCCAAGCCTCTTTAATCGCTTTTGCCATTGCATCAACGGCTGCATCAGGTGTATCTGTACGGGCGAAAATACCGCGCCAGGTTCCTACGTAGGAATCAATTTTGTGCTCTCCTGTGCTTTCGATGTCAGGGAAGCTTGACATACGGTCTTCGGACATGGAAATCAGGGGAACGATATCTCCGGACTCAATCAGGCCCTTGATTTCATCGGCTCCGGTGATGTTAAGGTTAATATGTCCTCCTACCATTGCAGAGCTTAACTCAGCACCGCTGGAGTAGTTTACAATCTTCACATAATTCTCAACCTCAGTGATATCGCAGCCCAGACCGCCTGCTAAAGTCTGCTTTAAGGATACAGAGTCAGCTCCTGTTGCAGTAAGCATACCGCAGCTTAACTCCTGTGGATGGGTCTTTGCATACTCAACAAACTCGGTGAAATTGGTGTATTTTCCTTCCATAGCTTTCTTAGAGGAAGCAATGATATTGATGGAGTGCACCAGCTTGGACACCGGACGGAATTCTTTTGTAAAGTCAACGGGAAGAATCTTCTGTAAGTCCAGCATAACAATTGACTGGGTTCCCAGCACATATGTATAACCATCAGCTGGCTGCTTGTTTGTAAAGTCAATGCCGTTTGCACCGCCTGCACCCTCTACGTTAACGATTTCAACCGGAACGCCAAGAATCTTTTCCAGCTCAGGCTGCAATGGACGAAGAGTGCTGTCCGCTCCTCCGCCTACGCCCCAGGGGCAGACCAGAGTAACTTTTCTCTCCCACTTCCACTCTCCGTCTGCCGCTGCTGCGCCTCCCCCGGCGCTTGACCCGCCTGACCCGGAACTGCATCCAGCCAGAACAGAGGCTGCCATGCTGGCTGCCAAAGCCATAGATACTGCAAATTTAAGTCCTTTTTTCTTCATACTTACTCTCCTTTTGTTATTTTGTATATTTTACAACCTTTTTTTAATTATAATTAGGTACACTTAACTGATCGCATACTTTTATTTAAATTTCTGTAAGGTAATAATAACTATAGGAGAAACCTTTGGTATTGTGATATAATGTTACTAAATTCAAGGAAATGATTACGATATAAAAGGAAGGAAGGATTATGAATTACAATAAGATTCTTGTGGTGGACGATGATCCGTCCATCAGACGTATCATATGCCGCATTCTGAACAGCGAAGGAATTTCCACTGACGAAGCCTCCGGGGGACTGGAAGCCGTCCAGAAAGCTGAAAATAATACTTACTCCCTGATTATTCTGGATCTGGTCATGGATGATATGAACGGCTTCCAGGTCATCCATCACCTGCGGGCCCACAGCATTCTGACTCCCCTGTTTGTTTTAAGCGGAAGACAGGCAGAGGCAGATAAGGTTCTTGCCCTGGGAATCGGTGCCGATGATTATATTACAAAGCCCTTCAGTACTATGGTCTTCAGCGCCAAGGTAAAGGCATGCTTACGGCGCGCAAGCTTAACAGCCGCCACCAGCTCCAACGAGCTCTGCGCCGGCTGCTTCCGTTACATCTGTGATGAAATGCGCCTGTTCAAAAACAATACCGAGCTGTTTTTATCCAGCAAGGAATGCCTGCTGATGAAGTATTTCTTAAGCAACCAGAATAAAATCCTGACAAAGGAGCAGATATACCGCCATGTCTGGAATGATACCTTTATCGACGACAACACAATCATGGTACATATCCGCCGGCTCCGCATGAAGATTGAAGATAACCCAAACCATCCGGTATATTTAAAAAATGTCCGGGGAATCGGCTACCAGTTTATAATAGAAGAAAATTGATAGAAAAAGCCATGTGCGCAGCGGACTGCAGCTAATCATACTCTCACCTTGGTAAAAAGGAGGTTCTGCCATGGATACCCGTTATCTCAATTATATTTTAACCATTGCCCAAAAGGGAAACATGACAAAAGCAGCCGAGGAACTGTTCGTTTCCCAGTCCACCTTGAGCCAATATCTCTCCAAGCTGGAAAGTGAGCTGGGTACTCCTCTCTTCTACCGGAGCAAGGGACGCCTGTCACTGACTCCGGCAGGGCAGCTATATATCCAGGCTGCCGGGAAGGTGATATCCATTAAGAACACCCTTTACCAGAACATACAGAACTTAGATAACAGGGGCCACATTACGGTAGGCGTTACCTCCCAGTTCGGGCTGGAGATGCTCATAGAGATCATTCCTGCCTTTAAAGCCCGTTATCCGGAGGTTACCATAGAGATTTCAGAAACCGGACTTCCGGCCCTTACAAAGCTGCTTCTGGAGGAAAGCATTGACTGCGGCATTATGGCATTAAACGTTACGGAACCATTTTCACCGGATCAAATCACCATACTCCGGGAGGAGGAGGTGTTATTAGCCATTCCCGCCAGCCATCCTTACTGCAGAAAGAATCCGGACAAGCCCATTAAGATCCAGGAATTTGAAGAAAACTTCGGAGACGAAAACATCCTGCTTTCCAAAAAAGGTTCCACCCTCCGCTATATTACCGATGAGGTGCTGGAACAGGCTGGCTGGATTCCCCGCACCGTATGCGAGACTAACAGCATTTCCGCAACCCGCAGCATGGTTGCCATGGGAATCGGGGTCACCTTTATCGGCGAATCCTGTGCCAAGGAACGGGAGCGGGTGGCTTATTACTCCGTAGCTCCCCGGCAGACCCGGCTCAATGCCTTTGTAACCAGAAAGAACTGGACTTTAAACCAGGCAGCGGCCACCTTTTGTGAAGATATAAAAAATTATTTTCAGTAAAATGCCCTATAACTAAAAAGTACCTTCTCATGGAATGATTCATCCCTGAGAAGGCACCAGTCATCTTACCTCTGCATCAATAAACTCTCACTTCAAAAATCCTTGCCTCATTGCTGCCATATGTGGAAATGGCCCTGATCCGGACAGCGTCTCCTTCTGTTCCGTCCATGTACAGCCGCTGAAGCCTCTGGCCCTGGGACTGAGCTGCAATGCGATCCACAACCTGCCCATCTAAGAGAATCTCTACTCCATACTCCTTTAATAACTCTGGCGGGGGCCCGGACTTCTGTCTCGATAACACGCCCTGGTTTATGGACGGGGTAATCTCCCTGCTCAAATTGGAGTCCAGAACCAGATGTACTTCCCGGATCGACATTTTCCCCGGCAGGGAAAGAAGCAGGGACGGACCCCCTTCTATAGGAGCACGCCAGCAGTTTGACTCTTCCTCCACCACTCTTGCCACTCCGCTTATCACCTTTTCCGGCTCGTATCCCGGGATATGGCAGTCAGCCGTCACCGCTGCCTGTCTGGCGTAATCAGCAGAATCACAGTTAAAAATAAAGGGAATGTAACAGCCATCTTTAAGAAGTTCCTGCTGAAGCTCTCCCACACAATCCAGAAGCTCTCTCGGACTCAGCTTCCTTGCTACTGCCATGGAAGCAGCCGTACCAGCCGCCTGGCCTGCAACCGCACAGGTTCCCATAACCCTTGTGGAGGAAAATGCCACATGGGAACAACTGATAGCTCTGCCTCCCAAAAACAGGTTCCGGATGTTTTTTGAATACAGACAGCGGTAAGGAATGGAATATATGCCGTTTACCTGGTTCCAGACCGTAGGGACATCACTCTCATTTAAAAAGCCTTCTACCGTATGGATATCCATGGGCCAGCCCCCATAGGCTACGGCATCTTCAAAGCGGGTGCCTTCCAGACAATCCTTTTCTGTCAGCACATAATCGCCAATGAGCCGGCGGCTTTCCCTTTTTCCAGGCAGAAAGCCCACCCATTCCAGCTCCATTTGCTCTGCTCCGTGTTCCCCGCCATTTTTAATATGATCCCATACACCGAATACTGCCTTTAGCAGTTCATCGCGAAGCTCTTCCCCGTGGGAAATCACATCCTGCTCTCCTCCTCCCAGTTCGATCCACCAGTATCCGGAGGTAATGTCGCTGTGATCCCTCAGTTTAAGCTGCTCCTCTGTATAAGTATTGGCCCAGAAGGGCTTTATAAACGGCACCTTATGCCCCATATCCCTGGCCTTGAACATGAGTGAGTTTCCCATGGTATAGGGGTCTTCTTTTTCCGGAGCCAGGGACTCTCCATATTGGGAACTGCTCTCCCTTCCGATCCGGTACTCAGCTCCCGCTCTCGCCCCCAGTACGCCGTCTCCCGTTGCATCTAAAAACATGGTACCGAAAATACAGAAGGATTTTTCCGTTGTCATCTGCAGGGCGTATACCGCATCAATCCTGTCACCATCACACAGGACCTCGGTCATGTGAGTATTTAAATAAAGAGTCAGATTCTCCTGATAGCGGACTTTTTCCCATAGAACAGAATCAAAAATCGGATATACCATCTCCGGATTTCTCCGCTTGTTTTCCAGAAGTATTTCTTCTATAATACCGGTTTCCCTTGCATTGGGAACTGACATGTGATGATCCGCCCCGCAGATGTGCATCCGGATTTCAGAGCTTGCATTGCCTCCTAACACCGGCCTGTTATGGATCAGGGCAGTCTTCACTCCTCTTCTGGCGGCGGCAATGGCTGCGCAGACGCCGGACATACCGCCTCCCACTACGACAAAATCATAATGCTGGGTTTTCACGGACTCACCCCCAATTCCATCAGACGGCTCTGAACCTTTTTCACTTCAAGGGTTCTGGGCACCACTCCGGAACCGGCGCACATGGCTGCGGCAATCCCCACCGCCTGCCCCATATTGGCGCAGATTGGCATAACCCGGTAATTGGAATGGGCCATGTGGGTTCCTGAGATATTTCTTCCTGCCAGATACAAATTGTCAATTTCCAAAGGCACAAAACAGCCATAAGGAATGGTATATCCTTTTGTCTGGGGGAAATGCTTTTGGCAGCCGGTTTCATCAAGACCGTTGCCGGTCAGATTGTGTACGTCAAAGTTAAAGCTGGCCTTTGCCACCACCCAGTTTTCAAATACCCGAGCCTCCAGAATATCCTGTGGCTCAATGGTCTCCTCTCCTTTGAAATGCCTGGTTTCCCGGATTCCCACCAGGGAAGCGGAACTGATAACATAACAGTTTTCAAAGCCGGGAACATATCTTCTAAGAAAAGCAATGATTTCATCCATCTGTTCTCTGCAGACCAGAGTTGCCTTTGTAAGATCCTCCGCACTTGTGCCGTCCACTCCGGTGCAGTTGGTCATATTGCAGGTGACCACTCCGGGAAGCGTTGTTTTGTAAAGAAGCACGTGCCCTGCAGGACTGGGCAGGTGCTTTTTCCCCAGTTCCTGTAAATCTCCGTCAGGAAGAGCAAAGCTTTCTTCAAAACCTCCCGGAAAAACACCTCTCTCCTCATCCACACCTGCCACCTTAAACATGATGGTAGCAGGCTGCATAAGTCCGTCGCTCTCTCTGCCCTTAACATAGGGGGCACCGGCCTTTGCCGCTATATCCCCGTCCCCTGTGGCGTCAATGACGATCTTTGCCAGGACTGCCTGCCTGCCTGATTTGCTTTCCATGATTACTCCCTTAATCACATTCCCTTCCATAATGGCATCGCTGGCAAAGGTGTACAGCCGGAGGTGAACTCCTGCCTCTGTAAGCATGCGAAGGAAAACTGTTTTTAACCGCTCCGGATTGATGATCTGCCGTCCTTCTCCCGTAAGCTCTGCCGAACGGCTTAAGATTTCCTCATAAAAGCCCCCTTCCGTTTTCCCCGTCCAGTGACTCATAAGCCCCGCCGTGGCAATTCCTCCCACATCTCCCGTCTGTTCCGCCAGCATAGTTACAGCGCCTTCTCTTGCAGCCGCAACCGCCGCTCCGATTCCTGCGGGACCTGCCCCCAGCACCAGCACATCTACTTCACGTATTACGGGTATTTCCCTCTTATTTTCTGTTATATATTTCATATTCTGAACCTTATCCTTTCACCGCACCGGCCACCAGACCCTTGACAAGAAACTTCTGCCCCAGCAAAAATACAAGGAAAGCCGGAATTAAAGCGGAGGCTGCCGCCGCCATAATCAGGTTGTATTCCGTCACACTTTCTTCAATAAAATTTGTAAGAGCAATGGGAATCGTATATAATCTCCAATCGTTTAAAAATACCAGAGGCTCCAGATAGCTGTTCCAGTTCCAAAGAAATACCACCATTGCCAGAGATGCCATATTAGGCTTTGCAATGGGCACCATGATCTTCAGCCAAATGAGAAACTCGTGGGCTCCATCCACCCTTGCCGACTCCCTTAACTCATCGGGAATCTGCATAAAATACTGGCGCATAAGAAACGTTCCTGTGATGGTAATCAGTCCCGGCAGAATCAGAGTTAAGTGAGTTCCCGTCAATCCCATTTTGTTGAACATAACAAACTTGGGAATCAGCGTTACCTGGCTGGGGATCATCATGGTTGCCAGATAGATCAGGAACAGAACATTTCGTCCCCTGAACTTTATTTTAGCAAAGGCATACCCCGCCAGAGTGCTGGTAAGCACCGATCCCGTCAGATTAATAGCGGCAATCTTTAAGGAGTTCCAGTATGCCAGGCCAAAATGATAGTTTCTTGCTGCCAGCCCTCCCACATTCCACACTTTCTTGTAGTTATCCGGGTAAAAGTATTTTGGTATCCATTCAATCGGCAGCTTCATGACATCCAGAGGAAGTTTCATTGATGCCGAAAGCATCCATAAAAACGGGGTAACCATGGAGACAGCCAGAGCCCCTATGACTACGGTAAACAGAATCCTTAAGATGATCCGTTGGTATTTCTTCATTCTATCCGCCTCCTTTTTCATCTAATAGCTGACCCATTTTTTCTGCCCTGCCCATTGAAACATGGTTATACCGAAT
Source organism: Lacrimispora sp. (assembly GCF_036758025.1). Taxonomy (GTDB): domain Bacteria; phylum Bacillota; class Clostridia; order Lachnospirales; family Lachnospiraceae; genus Lacrimispora. The sequence goes on from NZ_DAIOXM010000023.1 coordinate 25,006, forward strand.
AAAATCAAGAATAATATCCATGACATGGCTGAAGCATATCCCATCTTGTAAAAGGTAAAGGCTGAAGTGTAAACATAGTAAACCAGCACATTGGTGGCTGTTCCAGGGCCGCCCCTTGTCATGATCTGTATAGGCGCAAACACCTGAAAGGAGGTGATAAATGTGGTAATGATCAGGAAAAAGGTGGTTGGTGATAAAAATGGAATGGTAAGCTTAAAAAACTTCTGAACTTCATTTGCTCCGTCAATATCCGCAGCCTCATAAACATCCTGAGGAAGCCCCTGAAGTGCTGACGTATAGATCATATTGGCATATCCCACTCCCGACCATACGGTCATAAGCATCAGTGCCGGCAGCGCCCAGGTTGTGTCTCCAAGCCACTGGGGAGGATTTTCCACTCCAAAGAACTTCACCATCTGGGTAAAGGGCCCCCAGGGGGAATACATCATCACCCATACAATGGCAACCGCAACAATATTGGATATATAGGGCATAAAAAGCGCCAGCCTTATAGGAAGTCTGGCAACGCAGTATTTATCGATGATAACGGCCAGCACCAAAGCCAGAAAAACGGTCACCGGCACCACTCCCACCGCAAAAATGATTGTGTTAATCAGGGAACTGGTAAACCATTCATCCTGCCACATTTCGATAAAATTTGTCAGTCCGATAAAGTTCCAGTTGCCGATCCCTTTGGTATAATCCCAGTCCGTAAAGCTGATGATCAGGGAAAATATCATGGGAAACAGGGTGAAAAGACATACACCGATGATATTGGGCAGTATGAAAGCATAGCCTGTCAAATCGATTTTTAACTGTTTGCTAAGCCTGATTTTCTTCATGATCAGCGGTTCCCTCCTTTCTTCTTATTATTTTCCCGGAGCTGCCGTTTCCTTTACGGCCTCCCCGGGAATCTTATCTCTGATTATTTCTGCAAAAGCTCATCCGCCCTTGCTTTGGCCTTTTTCATTCCATCTTCTACCGTCTGCTTTCCGATAAAGATACCTTCCAGCTCTTCCACTGCGATTTTCTTTACCTCTGCAATATGATTGGTAATGGATGGAACCGCATAATTGTCGGCTGGTGTTATGAGTATCTTCTGGGTGGTTTCTGCATCCAGATAATCTTCTGCTCCCATGACAAATGCCTCGGTCACTTCCAGGGCATTATAGGTATTGGATGCAGGTACACGGCCGCCTTCTACCACCGGAAGCATCCCCTCGGTTGCATACCACTTTGCAAATTCCCATGCAGCATCAATGTTCTGAGACTTTGGATTAATGCTCAGATGATCTCCATAGCCGCCCTGGGTGTAATTTCTCTGTCCCTCTTCCGCCACCGGATAAGGAGCAAAGGCAGTCTTAAAGTCATGAGGATAGCTGGCCTGGTCTTTCACGCTTCTTACAATCCACGGGCCCACCGTCATAGCGGATTTTCCTGTCAGGAACATGCTTTCCTGTGACAGCTTCTGGGTTACAGAATCTGTATGGGTGGGAGATGTTTTATCCACATTCATCATGTTATTAATCAGTTCAACAGATTTAAGAACCACCGGATCGTCAAAGCTGGTTTCCTTGTCATTTTTATACATAGGATCTCCGCCGTTGGTCTGAGCAGCTAAATAGGTGAAAAGATAGGTCAGATCCTGCTGGGAATTCCAGAACATGCCATAAACCTTATCCTGGCCTTCTCCATGGGAAAGTTTTTTGGCAATCTCACGGAATTCCTCAAAAGTCCATTCCGTTGGAATTTCAATCCCTGCTTCTTCAAACATGTCTTGATTCAATACAATTCCATACTGATCCAGCTTTGTGGGAATGGAATAAGGCTTCCCGTTAATGTAATAAGCCTCAGCCAGAGTTCCGAAATACTCTGTCAGTTGGAAATTATCCCTGGCAATCAATTCTGAAAGATCCAGTGCCATATTTCCTTCCGCCCGTTTTGTCAGGACGTCAGTGGTGTAGGTCATATAAAGATCAACTCCGTCTCCTGAGAGAAGATTGGTCTCCAGTTTTAAATTTCCCGTATCATCATTTACAAACCGTTCATATTCTACCTGAATTCCTTTATCCTTGTAGAGCTGGTTGAAATTGTCGCAAACACTCTGAGGCCCGGCTTCCGCAGGAACTCCTCCCCACATTCGCAAAACCACCGGTTCTCCGTTACCGGCTTTGGGCTCCTCTGTTTTTGCACCCTCCGTTTTTGCTGCCTCCGCCGATGCGGTCGTCTGTTCCGTCTTCTGGCCGCCCTGACAGCCGGCCAGCACTGACATTGCCATGAGAGATGCCATGCCAAGTGCCCCTAACTTTTTCCACTTTCTCATGTAACCTTCCTCCAATCATTTTGGTTCAGTTCAGACATGCAGAAATTTTCGCCATGCCTGAACCGTAACAACTGTCTATACTATAGCAAAAACAACAGGCAAGTAATATCTCCCTGCCTGCTGTCTTTCTTTCAATTTTTTCGATTTCCGTCTCTCTTGATTTCTCTTTTGGTCAATACTCTAAAATCCTGCTTATTTTCTTTCAAATCCTGCTATTTTCCTCTGCTTTTCTCAATCGTGCCTGGCGGTATTCCAAAGGAGACTGTCCCACACTCTTTTTAAACTGGGTGCTGAAATAATTGGGATTAACGATCCCAACCTGGTCCGCAATTTCATTAACCTTCAAATCACTGCTTTCCAGTAAGAATCTGGCATGCTCCATCCTCACCCGGTACACATATTCTAAGAAGCTGATCCCTTCTTCCTTTTTAAATATGTGAGAAAAATAACTGCCGCTCATATTTACCATGGCCGCAATATCTGCAACCTGCAGTTCTTCCTTCATATGGTTTCTGACAAAGCTCTTGGCTTCGGCCACCTCTTTTCTTAATATCCTGCCGCTGTTTGATTCATACTCTTTTTTATACTGTTCCACCAGTTCCAGTACGGATTGCCTGATTTTTTCCAGATACGTATAATCATTGATGGAAGTTTCCATGTTTATTCCGTTCTTATCCAGGAACATGTCGATATCGGCTTTTCTGCGGGCAAAGGAAGAGGCCAGGGCTCCATAAGCCTTTCTCAGCAAATAGCGGATTTCCTCCGGCTCCCACCGCTTTTTCTCTTTTAGAAAACAAAAAAATTCCTCCATAAACTTTCTGATTCCGTAAAAATCCTGTTCAGCCGCCAGGCCCTCTATTACAGAGCTGTGAAATTCAGGCGGAAGTACAGCCTTTTCCTTAATTGTTTTCTCATATGTATGGAGTTTTCCGGGCTCCGAAAAAAAGCGCATTTTCAGCGTATCCCTGTTCTGGGCAATGGCTTTCTTTAATCCATGAATTCCCCTGCACTCTCTGCTCAATGCTCCGCTCACTTCCAGACCGTAATACTGTCTGGCACAGTCGGTAAAGAAGCTGAACTCCTTGTCCATTGCCGCAAAGAAGGCCAAAGGGTCCTGATTTTCTTCCCGGTTTACAGCTACGGCAAAATCATATTCCCCATACTGAAACACCTCCGCCCGGTGATGGCGTCCGAACAGTTCCCCAAGAATATTATCCATGGTAAATATTAAAAGCTCTAAATCCATAAAATCTCCTTTTTTTCTTACCACCTTAAAATCATCGATGGTAACAGAGAGAATGCAGAAAGGCCGGTCAAAGCTTATGGAAAGGGGCAGCTTTGTCAGTTCTTCCAAATATTTATTTAAAAAGGTTTCCGAATTTAAGATTCTTTTAAACAATCCCTTTTTTATGACTTCCAAATTCCTTTCTGTCAGAGAGGCGGTTTCCTGGGCAGCCTCTGTCCCTTTCCCAAGAGAAGCGGCCTCATCCATAATTTTCAACAGCTCTTCCGGCTTTACCGTCAATTTAAAAACATAATCAAAAGCACCCATCTTCATGGCATTTCTTACGTTATCAAAATCATTATAGCTGCTTAAAACAATAAACTGGATTTGAGGATATTTTTCCCTGCATTCTGAGATCAGCTCAAAGCCATCCATTGGGCTCATCTTTAAGTCCGTGAGAACGATATCCGGCTGATACTGCCTGATCTTTTGAAGCGCCTCTGCCCCGTCCGATGCGTCACAGACGATCTGGTATCCATGGTTCTCCCATTTGATCAGGGACTGGATTCCCAGGCGCACCAAAACCTCATCATCCACAATCATTACCTTCTTCATCCCCTGGTTTCTCCTCTCTGATTACGGGAAGGGTGAATAATACCACCGTCCCCCGTGTTTTAAGGCTTTCTATGGTCAGCCCATACTCATTGCCAAACGTAATCCGGATATACTCATCTACATTTTTGATTCCGATACCTGTCAGCTTGCTCTCCTTGACCCTGTCCTTTCGGAAGGCCTCAAACTGCCTGATTACATTGGGGGAAATGCCCACCCCGTCATCCTCTACATAGATATTGAGACTGCCCTCTTCCGTAAACCCGTAAATCCGGATCAGGATTTCTTCCCTGTCCTTGTCATATCCATGGATAATGGCATTCTCTACAATGGGCTGAAGGATGAATTTAGCTGTTTTTAAATTCATGATATCTTCTTCCAGATCGACTTCCAGCCTGCAGTGATTTCCATAGCGGCAGTTCTGGATATAAAGATAGTTTCTGATATTCTCCACCTCTTCCGCTACCGTTACCAGACAGTTTTCCCTGCTCATGCTGTATTTTAATATATGGGCAAGGGCGTCAATGCCGTCTACAATATTATCCGCCCCTCTTATAATCGCCATCCAGCGGATGGTTGACAGGGTATTAAACAGAAAGTGAGGATTCAACTGTGCCCGCAGGGATTCATACCGGTATTTTTCCTTTACCTCATGTTCATTTTTAAGCTGTTCAAACAAGCCGCTGATATTCACAGACATTTGCCGGAAGGAACGGTTTAAACGGCCGATCTCATCGGACCGCTCCATATCGATATCCTTTAAATCCATATCCAGTGTATAATTTTCCATCTGGCCGCTGAGCTTGACAATGGGCTTTACCAGCATCCTGATGGATAAATACAGGATGAGGACCAGGATGCATATAACGATCAGAAGAGTTACATTCATCCGGAACCCGATCATTTCCATCTGGTTGGTCACTTCCTGATAATTGGTAAAGTGAAAAACCTTCATCTGCTGCTCATTAAACACCCACGGCTTTGGTATGGTGTAATAGCTGATGAGAAAATTTCCTCCTCCAGTCTGATACCGTAAGTTCCCGCTTTTTTTCGCCTCCGTTTCCCGGTGCAGATGCTTTATATCTTCCTCATGAATCAATCCCTTGGTGTCATTTTGCAAAAGTACAATTCCATCTCCCACACAGACGTAGGCAATATCACCGGCATAGGCATATTCCATCAAAAGCTCGCTGAATTTTTTCTGGTCAATGCTGATAATAAGAGTTCCTATGACGTCTCCTGTGGTATAGTCCTTAAGAAGAGATTTGGCCAGGGAAATATAGGTCTGGTCTTTCTGTTCTCCAATGATATAGGCCGGATTAAACATGGCCCAAACAATATGTCCGTTGTTCTCCCTGCTCTTCTTCACCCAATTCTGATCCAGGAGAAACTGATAATCCTGATAATTCATGCTCCAGTTGGAGTATATCCTGCCGTAATCGTCAAACAGGAGAATCTTCATGTCCTGAACAAAATCAAAACCGCTGGCAATGCTCAGTTTATGTACCATCTGGTCAAAGTACTTGGTATTGTCATATTCGGAGGTATTGGAATCTGTTATACGCCTTTGCAGCTCCTCGTCATACACAAAGACATTGGTCAGAGCGGCTATGTTCTGTAAATTATCGCAGATATTCCGTTCTCCCCTTGAGATGTTCTGAATGACTTTTTCACTCAGCTTATCCTGGATAAAATGTTCCATACTGACCCGTACGTAAATACAGACCCCTGCCAGAGGCATGACCACGCACAGCAGAAGGAGAAGAAACATCCGAACTGATAATTTAGAAGATTTTTTCATCCCTGTTCCTCTTTCCGGTTTCACTTTATAATGGTTTCAATCTATTTGGTAATTTTTATTATAACAAACATTTTATTTCCTGCAAAGATGTGCATTTTGTAATATACAAATATCTCCCGAAAAATTTATCCGGAAAATCAGTAAGCAGATTTTTTACATTATTTCGTAAAAATGCCCTGTGGCTGAATTGAACCGGCCTCAGGGCATTTTAGGTTATATTGACTGCTGTCTGTCAGCTGTTGCAGATTGTTCTGATAATTAAATTCGAAGCCTCTTTCCACCCATTTCTAAAGTGGGGAATGAACCCATGTGTGGTATTAAGAAAACGTTTTACAGTAACTTCCACACCAACAGAAGCCAGGCGCAGGGCGTATTCTTCATTTTCAAAACGGAAATTGCAGCCGGAGGAACTGCAAATCAGGGTTTTCGGCAGTTTTTTCAGCAGCTCGTCATCTGCATATAAGGGAGATGCATAAGGCTGCCTGGCCAGTTTTGGATCATTTTCAAAATACAGCTGATAAAACGCAATTTCACGTTCAAAGGGCATCATCCGGTTATAAGCATCTTTTTTATCCTGGGGAGGAGTGACACTGTCCAGGGCCGGATATCCCAGTACCTGAAGACATAATTTAAAATCCCCTGTTTCACCTGCCCGCAGAGCAACTCCTGCTGCAAGGGAACCGCCGGCACTGTAGCCGCCTATGGATACCCGCTCAGGGTCAGCTTCCCATTCCTTACACTGCTCCACTACATACCTGGCTGTATGGTAGCTCTGGAAAAGGGCCACCGGGTATGAAGCAATATCTGAAGTGGTGTAATCAAGGTCTACCACAATCCCATGAATCCCATTTGCCAGATAAGAACTGAACATCCAGTCATTTTCCTTGTGAGGTCCAACAAATCCGCCACCATGGATATTGATATGCACCGGGCAGTTTTTACTTCTGTTTTTAGCTTTAAAAATATACAGTTTAAAGGGATAACCCTCTGCCATCCTGACCACGTCCTCCCTGTCACTCAGCTTTAGAAAATCACGGTATTCCTGGGGGTAAATTACCGGTTCTCCCTTTTTTTGAGGAGCTGTTCTCTCTATCACATCAAGAATCTCTCTTTTTTGGTTCTCAGTCAACGCCATCTTATTTCCTTCCTTATCAACCACATCAAACGTACTTAAAATGCCCTGAAACCGTTTTTCTTTGGGCACAGGGCATTTCATTTCTATCATTTTGTCATTACATTTAATTAACAGTACATTCTCCTACTGAATTGCAATCTGTTTTCTCAGCCGCTTCTCTGGATTCCTCCCAGAAATGGCAGGCCACACGATGGCCTTTCTGCCCTGTTTCCCGAAGCGCCGGAGTGTCCTTTTTGCATACCTCCTGTGCCATCCAGCACCTTGGCGCAAACCGGCAGCCTTCCGGCGGATTTAATGGGCTTGGAACATCTCCCTTTAACACGATACGGGATACTTTTTTACCGATCTCTACCTTTGGAATGGCGGATAAAAGAGCAATGGTATAAGGATGGACTGCATTGGTGAAAATGTCGTCTGTTTCCGCAGTCTCAATAATCTGTCCCAGATACATAACGGCAATTCGGTTTGAAATATGGCGTACTACCGATAAATCGTGGGAGATAAAGAGATAAGACAATCCCCTTTTCTTCTGTAAATCCATCAGCAGGTTGATGATGGTAGCCTGAATGGATACGTCCAGAGAGGATACAGGCTCATCGCATACAATAAATTCCGGCGACAGAGACAAGGCTCTGGCAATTCCCACGATCTGACGTTTTCCTCCATCCAGCTCATGAGGATATTTATTCAGTAAATCCCTTGAAATCCCGCAGTCATCACACAGCCCTTCTATCTTCTCATTCATTTCCTGTTCTGTTCCGATTCTGTGGATTTTATAAGCTTCCTTTAGAATAGAACGGATGGTCTTTCTGGGATTTAAGGAAGAATAGGGGTCCTGGAAAATAATCTGTATTTTCTGGCACATTTCCAACTGTTCCTGCTTGGTGGATACTTTAAATACATCCTTTTCCCCATAAATCAATTCTCCCCCGGTAGGGTTGTGAAGCCTCATGATTACATTTCCAACGGTACTCTTTCCGCAGCCGGACTCTCCTACCAGCCCCAGGGTTTCCCCCGGATAAATATCAAAGGAAACATCATCTACCGCATGAAGCTCTCCCTTTCCCTTAATATCAAAATACTTTTTAAGATTCTTAACCTGAATAAGCGGCTTCATTGTTTCACCTCCCCGGCTTTATGACAGGCCACATAATGATGTACGCCTATCTGAAACATCTGCGGCGCATTTTGTGAGCATTGTCCCGAAGCCACACCGCACCGGTCATGGAAGGGACAGCCTGTAGCAAGATGCTCCGGGTTGGCTACGGTTCCGGGAATAGAAGCAAGCCTTTCCCTTGGCCCCGTAAGTTTGGGAATAGAGCCGAATAAACCAATGGTATATGGGTGGGAAGGATTGGTGAACACCTCTTCTACCGAACCATACTCCACGATGGTCCCTGCGTACATAACAGCCACATTGTTGCAGATTTCCGCAATAATTCCCAGGTTGTGGGTGATCATCAGCAGAGAGCTGTCAAACTTCACCAGCAGCTCCTTCATCAGCTCCAATATCTGGGCCTGTATGGTAACATCCAGGGCTGTGGTGGGCTCATCTGCAATGAGAAGAGCCGGATTACAGGCCAGAGCTGCCGCAATGCCCACCCTCTGTCTCATACCTCCGGAAAACTGGTGAGGGAAGTCATTGACCCGGTATTTGGCGATTCCCACCACCTCCAGAAGCTTTCCAGCTTCTTCTGTGGCTTGTTTTTTGCTTAAATGCTTATGTTTCTGCAGCACCATGCCGATTTGTTCCCCGACTGTAAATACAGGGTTTAAAGAGGTCAGAGGGTTCTGGAATATCATGGCAACCTTGTCGCCTCTCATATCCATCAGTTCCTTCTGAGACATTTTAAATACGGATTTTCCCTCGTACAGGATATCTCCGCCTGTCACCTTGCCGGCAGGCTGGGGAATCAGATTGAGCATCCCCAAAGCTGTGGTGGTCTTGCCTGCGCCTGATTCTCCAACCAGACCGAGAGCTTCTCCCTTGCCTATTGTAAGATTAACCCCGTTAAGAGCGTATGCTACGGCACGACCCGTTTCAAATTTTACTGAGAAGTCTTTAATCTCAATTAATTTTTCCATCTGGATTCTCCCTTTCGTGGTTAATTCTTATTCTTTGGATCAAGCACGTCACGTACACCGTCACCTAAGAAGTTAAATGCCAGCACTGCAACCATAAGCGCTGCTCCAGGTGCAACCACAACCCAGGGAGCTGTTGCCAGATATTCCCTGCCGTCTGCGATCATAACTCCCCAGGAAGGGGCTGGAGCCGGAACTCCAAGTCCCAAAAAGCTGAGTGAGGACTCGGTCAGAATGGTACGGCCAAACTCCTGGCTCATAACAATGATGAGCTGTGTCAGTACATTGGGAAGAATCTGGGTGAACATGATCCTTTTCTTGGAGGATCCTAAAACCTGGGAGGCATGAATATACTCCATGTTGCGGATTCCCATAACATTGCTTCGCACTACACGTGCATACTGCACCCATCTGGTGAACACCAGAACCAGGATTAAGTTATTGGTGGTATTTCCCAATACGGCCATAACCGCAACCGCCAGAATCATAGGCGGAATGGACACCTGAATATCGCTGAATCTCATGATGACTGTATCAATGATTCCTCCGAAAAAGCCGGATATAATTCCAAGAATGGTTCCGATGATGGCCGTGGCAATAACCACTGAAAAGGAAATCCACAGGGAAACCCTGCTGCCCACCATGAGCCTTGATAAAATATCCTGTCCCAGAGGATCGGTTCCCAGAATATAGCCGCCCCAGCCCTTGGAAAAGCCGTCAGGCGCTTTCAGACGCAGAGTCAAATCTGAGCCTATGGGATTATGGGGTGCTACCCAGGGAGAAATTAAGGATACCAGAATAATAAAGCCAACCAGTACTGCTCCTATGACGAAAAAATTACTTTTGCGCATTCTTCTGAATAATTCTTGTCTGCTCATTCCAATCCCCCTTAGTTAAAGTCCATACGCGGGTCAACAATGGTGTAAATAATATCAACCAGCAGATTGACCAGTACAAAGCATGCAGATATTACCAAAAGAATGGACTGCACAAGCGGAAAATCCCGAAGCCCGATGGCCTGGACCGTCAAGGTGCCGATACCCGGCCAGCCAAATATCTGTTCTGTAACCACGGCTCCTCCTAAAAACGTTCCCACCTGAAGGCCTACAACCGTAATAACCGGAAGGATTGCATTTCTTAAGGCATATTTCATGGTGATTTCCCGGTTACTGATTCCCTTGGCATAGGTGGCCGTAATGTAGTCCTCCTGAAGCACATCCACCATGCCGGACCGCAGCATACGGGTGATGAGGGCAGCCATCTGCATAGCCAGAGAGGTGGCAGGCATGATAACAAATGCAAAGCCTCCGTATCCCATGGCCGGCAGCCATCCAAGCTTAACTGCAAAGAACAGAATGAAAATCAGTCCTAACACCACGCCCGATATAGATTGTCCAAGAAGGGCAAATATCATAGCAAACAAATCTATGACAGACCCCCGCTTGACTCCTGCTATAATTCCCATGGGTATGCTGATGAGCAGGGCGATTCCCATGGCTACCAGCGTTAAATACGCGGTAGCCGGCAATCTCTGGAAGATCAGCGTGGAATTTGGCATCTTATAAAACAGGGAATCTCCTAAATCTCCCTTCACAACTCCTGTTATATAACTGACGTACTGTATGGTCAGGGGCCGGTCCAGTCCCATTTCTATTTCTTTTTCTCTGATCTGCTCCTCTGTAGCGTCATCGGAAAGCATCAGACGGGCCGGGGACCCCGGTGTCAGTTTTAAAAGCCCAAAGGTTAAGATGGATACTCCAAACAGGACGAAAATCGTATATCCCAAACGTTTTATGATAAATTTCAGCAAAGCCGTATCCCCTTTCAAAATGTGTGCCCTTGATTCACTATTGTGCGGCTTTTGATACCTTTGAATAGTCAAATACATTGTCAATCCGCACTCTCAAACCTGTGATGCCTTCTCTGTAAGCGAGGGTTGTTACCTGCTGGTAAAGAGCCAGATGAGGCGCTGCTTCTGCCCACTGAATAGCAAACACTTCTTTTAATATCTGTTCACGCTTGACAGGATCGCTTTCCCGCTTCTGCTCCAGAATCTTTTCATTCATTTCTTCATTGACATATCCGGATTTATGAGCATCGTTTAACCATCTCTGGGTGATTACGGAATCGGGATCACCTGCCGGGAATGGATATCTCTGAATGTATAAGTCATAATTTCCTGATGCACGGCGCTCCTGGAAAGCTGCATTTTCCATGATTTCCAGATTCACCTTAAAGCCTGCATCTGTCAGCATTGCCAAAACTGCCTGAGCTACTTCTTTGTTTCTTGCAAATACTCCGGTCGGTGCGATAAAGGAGATTTCCTGGCCTGCATAGGAGGTCTTGGAAAGGAGATCTTTTGCCATATCCAAGTTATACTCCGGAACCTTGGCATTTGCCTTGTCATAACCGAATACGCCTTCCGGACAGGGCCAGTCACTGGCTGCTCCGCCGCCTGCAATAGATTGTACCAGAAGTTCTCTGTTTAATGCGTGATTGACGGCCTGTCTTGCATTGACATCCTCAAAGATCCGTCCGTCTGCAGTGCGGAATCCTAAGTGAACGATAGCAGAACCTAACAGCTTTTCTACCTTTACCCCTTTTACACTGGTCAGCATATCTGCCTGCTCTACGGGTACGGCATCGATCATGTCCAAGTCACCGGTCTGAATTCCGGAAACACGGGTGGTATCTTCAATAACCGGGCGGTATACGATCCGGTCAACGTTGCTCTTTTCATTGCCCCAATCCCAGTACTCATCGTTGCGGACAAATTCTGCATCCTGTCCGGGTGTCCATTTGTCAGCGATCCAGGGCCCTGTTCCGATAGGCTTGTTTGTCTCATTAAATTCAAAGAGGGCATCGCCTTTTTCTGCAAGGGCCTTTGGCGGGAACATGGGAGTGTCAATGAGCTGGTACAGCAAAGCGCCCCATGGCTCTTTCAGTTTGATCACTGCCGTATAGGTGTCTTTGGCTTCCACACCTGCCAAAGACGGCCAGAATGCGGTGTGAACCAGAGTAGGATTGTCAAGCATTCTCTGTAAGGTGGCAACCACGGAATCCGCGTTGAAATCTTCTCCGTTGTGGAACTTCACTCCTTCTCTCAGCTTAAAGGTCCACTCAAGTCCATCGTCGGATACGCTCCATTCTGTAGCCAGCTCCGGCTGTATGGTGTTATTTTCTCCATAAGGATTTACCAGAGTGTTGTAGGTGAGCTTGGAAAGCATGTAGGCATTTGTCTTGTTTTCATTTAACGGGTCCCACTGGGTAATATTGTTGGGTCCTGCAAAAACAAATCTGCTCTCTCCCTCAGCTTTTTGGGAACCGCCCGTTCCGCTGGAAGCGGAGCCTCCTCCGCAGCCTGTCATCACTGCCATAACGGTGCAGAGAGCCAGACAAAGTACTTTTTTTGTCAAACCTGATTTCTTCATAAAAAACCCCTCCATTTTTATATATAATTTTTACCGCACTAAAGACGGTTTTCTGCAGTCAAATTTCCAGTCCGGTATGAGATACTGCATTGCCATAACGTCATCTCTGTCATGAGAAGGAAGGCTGTTATACAGCTGGTTGGCCTCCATAACCCGTTTCATATTCAGAGTGACTCCCAGGCCCGGCTTTTTAGGAACCTGTAAATATCCGTTGATAATTTCAGGCGTATCCTCCAATAAATTCTGCCCATCCTGCCAGATCCAGTGGGTGTCAAGGGCTGTGGGATTTCCGGGCGCTGCCGCTGCCGTATGGGCAAAAGCCGCCAGGGTTACATCAAAGTGGTTGTTGGAATGGCTGCCCCAGGTCAGTCCCCAGTCGTTTAATATCTGAGCCATCCGCACACTTCCTCCGAATCCCCAGAAATGAGGATCAGCCAGGACAATATCCACAGACTTTAAGGCGGCGGAATGGTAAAACTGCCTCCAATCCGTTGCAATCATGTTGGTCGCAACAGGAAGGTTTACTGCATTTTTAAATTCTGCCATGATTTCCCTGCTGGAATAGCCTGCTTCCGGGCCGCATGGATCTTCTATGTAGGTGAGGATTCCTTCCATGGGCTTGCAGATTTCAATGGCTTCCTTCAGGCTCCAGGCCCCGTTGGGATCCAGGTTTATGCGCCCCTTGGGGAAAGCATTTTTCAGCGCCCGGATGGCATCCATCTCCCTGGCTCCTTCAAAAACGCCGCCCTTCAGCTTAAAGTTTCTAAAGCCGTACTTCTCATGAAGCACCTGGGCCTGTTCCACAATCCGCTCCGGTGTCAGCATCTCCTGACGGCGGAGCTTAAACCATGGATCACTGCTGTTTCCTTCATCCAGATAGTTTAAATCGGGATGGGCCTTTTCCTTTTCGCTGACATAGAACAGATAGCCCAGGGTTTCTATCTCATCCCTTTGCTTGCCGTCCCCTAAAAGCTCGCACATGGGCAGCTCCAGATGCTTTCCCAGCAAATCCAGAAGAGCGCATTCAATGGCCCATTCCGCTTTTACCACAAATTTCAGCTTGCTGATATCCAGAGTCTGGATTCCTTCCCCGTCATCCTCTTCAGCTCTCGTTCCTGCTTTGTGGATGCTGCTGAGTATTGCCCGGTATTTGCCCGTAGGCTGTCCCACCACCAGGGGAATACAGCTTTTTAATGCTTCGCAGGTGTAATCTCCTCCGTGAATTTCACCGATTCCCGTATTTCCTGCGCTATCCTTTAAGACCACCAGATTTCTGGTAAACCAGGGAGCATGGGCCCCGCTTAAGGTCATCAGCATGCTGTCATATCCTGCAACTGGGATGACCTGCATTTCGGTTACCACAGGTGTACCTTTCTGTTCCATATCCATAGAATCCCTCCATTTGGCTATATTGCTTATTTTTCTTCCAAACTGGCCGTTTGATATATGCATTATATCAGCGAAATTCTTATAAATCCAATTATTAATACCGATTGCATCAATAAGTATCTTTCATGCCTGGATATTTTTAACGAACCAGACAAGGCTTTTTGGAATCAAATTTCCAGCCTGGAATCAAATACTGCATGACCACAGAATCATCTCTGCCGCCGAGACAGTGATCCAGGTAAACCTGATGGGCCTTTTTCACCTGGTCCATATCCACCTCAATGCCAAGGCCCGGCTTCTTTGGAACCTCCACGCAGCCGTCTACGATCTGAAGGGGCTCCTTGGTCAGACGCTCTATGCCCTCCTGCCAGATCCAGTGGGTATCCAGTGCATTGTACCTTCCGGGAACTGCTGCTCCCACCTGGGTGAACATTGCCAGGGAAATATCAAAGTGGTTGTTGGAATGGGAACCCCAGGTATAGCCGAAATCATGGCACATCTGAGCCACGCGGACCGAACCGCTCATGGTCCAGAAATGAGGATCAGCCAGAATAATATCCACGGCCTGACTTTCCAAGGCGTGTCCCACCTCCCGCCAGTCTGTTGCAATCATGTTGGTAGCAGTGGGAAATCCTGTCCTGCGCCGGAACTCACTGACAATCTCTCTGCCCGAGTATCCGCCTTCGGCCCCGCAAGGGTCCTCACAGTAGGTCAAAATCCCATCCATTCCCTTCACATATTCAACTGCGTCTTTCAGAAGCCAGGCGCCGTTGGGATCCAAGTCAATGCGGGCCTCGGGAAATGCCCTTTTCAGCTCCCTGATGACTTCCATCTCATCCTCTCCGGACAAGACCCCTCCCTTTAATTTGAAATCCTTAAATCCATACTTTTCCTGAACCGCCCTTGCAGTGGCTACGATCTGCTCTGCTGTCAGGGCTTCTTCGTGGCGGAGGCGGTACCATTCACACTCTGCGTCAGGCTCTGAATCGTAAGGCAGGTCTGTCTTATTTCTGTCACCGATGAAGAATAAATATCCCAGCATCTCCACCTTATCCCTCTGCTTTCCGTCTCCTAAAAGCTCACACACCGGCACACCAAGGTGCTTTCCTAACAGATCCAGGCAGGGCGCTTCAATGGCTGTCAGCACGTGAACTCCTGTCCGTAAGTCAAAGGTCTGGTTTCCTCTCACATCCTCCTCTCCCTTTGATTCTAAATGGGCCTTTACCTTGAGCAAGGTGCTCTTATACTCCCCGATTTTACTCCCCTCCACAAGGGAAACGCATTCCAAAAGGGCTTTTGTGATCTTTTCCCCTCCCGGTACTTCTCCCACTCCTGTCTCCCCGTTTTCACAGTGAAGAACCACGATGTTTCTGGTGAAAAACGGCGCATGGGCTCCGCTTAGATTCAGCTCCATGCAGTCTTTTCCGGCTACAGGATAAACTTCCATTTTTGTGATGATTGGCGTCATTGTGCTTTCTCCTTTTCCTCATCCCTTTTTGATCTTAGAGTAAATTATAATCCTATTTCAGCCCTCCATCTATTGACAGAAGCACCAACCTTACTCCCCTTCTCTTGTAGCCTTTATTTTTCTTTCTGATGATGAAAAAAAGATTGCAAAAAAGCTGCAATCTTTTTCATAATACAAGGATTTTCAATATATTACAATTCATATTTGCTTCCGATTCCATACCGTTTCATTTTTCTCCAAAGGGTGGTGGTGCTGATTTTTAACTCCTCCGCCACCATGGTCCGGTTCCCCTGATACTGATCTAAGAGCCCGGCAATGCGCACCGCCTCGGGATTCTTTAACAGTACGGTCTGAGCCCTTCCATCCTGTTCTCTGATGAGGGGATAAAGCTCCTGCAATAAGTTTCTCACCATTCCCTCCTCCACCTTCCTGCGGTGGGCCGTCAGAATCAGCCGTTCACAAAAAACCTCAAGCTGGAGCAGATTTCCTTCCCAGAAATACTCCTCCATGGCCTTTAAGGCTTCCCTGCTGATTTCCACATACCTGGAATAAGCCCCGTTAAACCGTTCCAGATGCAGCTTGACCAGCCTGGCAATGTCCTCTGTGGTCTTTCTGAGGGGAGGTATTTCAATTTTCAGGGAGGAGAGAAGAAAATACAAATCTTCCCGGAACAGCCCTTCCTTTACCAGCACCGTCAGCTCCTTTGAAGTGGTGACGATCAGCCGGACAGGAAGGGGCCGTTTCACCATGGAATCATTGCACCAAAACAGCCTGTCATGAACCGCCTTATAAAGCAGATACTGGGTTTCCATAGAAAGCCGGTCCACCTCCTGAAGCAGAACCGTTCCATAGGCGGCCTTTTCCCAGGCTCCCTTCCTGCTTTCCTCAGAAAAGCCGAAGATCACCTCTCTCTGCTCCTGAGGGGATAAGGAACCGCAGTTGATGTTTAAAAAGGGGCCTCCCTTCTGGGGACTGTTGTTGTGAATGGCCTCAGCCAGCACCTCTTTTTCCGTTCCCGTTTCTCCCCATATCATGACAGGGCTTTTGGATATGGCATAGGATCTGGCAAGCTTAATGCACCGTTTCATTTCCTGGGACTGTCTGAGAATGTGGGTGAAATTGCGGCTGGCAATGTAACCCGTTGCCAGCTTTGTCCCGGACACCTCTGAATTTCTGCCTTCCGCTGCCTTCATCTTATGGCAGGTTAAAATGGCTCCGCTGAAATGTCCGTCGTACTGGATAGGCGCCCCCACCACCATCAAGGGCTGGTCCCTTATGGAAAATGAGGTGGAATAAAGCTCATCCGTTCCCCTTAAAATCCCTTCAATTCCTTCCGTATCAATTCCCTTGATCACCTTGTCAATGGGAAATCCCACTACCTGATCGGCAGGCTTTCCCATCATCTGCTCAATCACCCGGTTTACTGCCACAATTTCCTTATAGGCATTGATTTTAATAATGCCGCTGAAGGAGGTGTCCAGCAGGGTTTCAATCTGGGCTTCACTCTGCTTTTCCATCCTGGCTAAGTCTATCATATGGATTGCCATGCCAAGAGCATGGCGGATAGATTCCTCTCCCGTTTCCACAAACAGACTTGGAAAACCGATTTCAAAAGCCGTCTGATTGGCCTTGACTCCCCCGATGATCAAGTCCACCCCGTCTGTAATGGCCTGGCTCACCTTCAGACGGGTTTCCTCCAAAGCACTTAGCTCGTAAAAGCGAAGATCAAAGTCAAATAATTCCTCCAGATGATCCAGGTTGTCAAACATGTTTTTAAATGCCACAATTCCGATCATGGGACGTTCTTTCTTTAACATCCTCTTTGCCTTTAAAACCATCATGCCGATTTCCCTGATGGTAACAGGCATTTCCACCACAGGAATATTGGTATTTTCCTTAATCAAGGTGGCCTGAAGCCCCCTGGCAATGATGATGCGCACCCCCGCAGCCAATGCCTCCTGTGCTTCCACAACTGCATTGGCATTTTCCACTACTTTTAATATCTGTACCTCAATTCCCTCTTGTTTCAGCACATTTTCCGCAAACTCCAAAATGGTCTGTCTGGGCAGAAGTATTCCGATCCGTTCCATAGCTGTCCCCGCTCCCTATTCAAGTCCTTTGGCTCGTTTCTTATAAAATATCCAGATATACCTTCCGGTCAGGAGGAGGAAATGCCTTCTCAAGCCTTGCAAGCTCTTCTCCAGTCAGTTCTATTTCCCCTGCCCTCGCATTATCCAGGGCATGTTCCTTTTTTCCTGTTCGGGGTATGGCAATGACATCCCCGCCCCGGATGGCAAAGGCCAGAAGCACCTGGGAAATGCTGCATCCATGGGCAGCCCCGATCTCAGCCAGAACCGGGCTTTCATAAAGCCCTTTCTTTAAATCCCCTGCCTGGGCCAGAGGGCAGTAGGCCATAACAGGAACCCCATGGTCCCGCAGCCAGGGAAGAAGGTCGTATTCGATGCCTCTTGATGCAAGGTGGTAAAGCACCTGATTGACCGCACAGTTCTTTCCCTTTGGCACGCTCCACAGCTCTTCCATGTCATCGGTATCAAAGTTGGATACTCCCCAATGGCGGATTTTCCCCTCTTTTTTCAACTGCTCCATGCAGTCTACTGTTTCTTCCAAAGGAATAGCCCCCCTCCAGTGGAGCAGATACAGGTCCAGATAATCCGTATTTAAGCGCTTCAAAGTCTCCCTGCAGCTTTTAAATATGTTTTTTCTTCCTGCATTGTAGGGATATACCTTGGAAACCAGAAACAGGTGGCTTCTGTCACAGTCCCTGACGGCTTCTCCTATCAGCTCTTCTGATCTTCCGTTTCCGTACATTTCAGCCGTGTCAATTAAGGTCATTCCCGCCTCAATGCCTGCCTGTAAGGTTTCTGTCTCTTCCTTCCTCTTTGCTCTCTGTTCCCCGATAAACCAGGTTCCCTGCCCGATGGCCGGAACCAGGGTTCCGTCAGGAAGCTTTACCGTCTTTCCCATTTTCTGCTCCTCCAATCCTGTTTCTGCAATGTTCTCCTGCTATGATATCCAGCCGGTTACATATTTAGCCTTCCCCCTGCCTTCAGCATCCGGAAGGTTCTGTCAGCAGCGCTTCTGTACAACTCCTCTGCCCTGTCCATGGCTTCCTCCACCTCCATGGCCCCCTGAATGGTAGTCATAATGCTTTCAATGCCAAACTCATAGATTTCTTCTGCACCATCTCCCAATCCCCCTACGATTGCAATGGCCGGAATCCCCTTTGCCTTACAGCGCATTCCAATTCCGCTGGGAACCTTTCCGAAGGCAGACTGCCAGTCCATACGGCCCTCCCCTGTAATGACTAAGTCCACTCCTTCTAAAAGGGAATCAAATTCAATCAAGTCCAGAACCGTTTCAATTCCTGACTTCATGTTTCCCTGAAGAAATACTTTTAAAGCCGCTCCAAGTCCCCCTGCTGCCCCTGAACCCGGAATCCCGTTGACATCAATGCCTGTAAGCTCCAGAAGTTTTTTTCTATAAGCTTCCATATCTTTTTCCAGCTTTTCAAG
This sequence comes from Lacrimispora sp., assembly GCF_036758025.1. Classification (GTDB taxonomy): domain Bacteria; phylum Bacillota; class Clostridia; order Lachnospirales; family Lachnospiraceae; genus Lacrimispora. The sequence continues at coordinate 44,005 of NZ_DAIOXM010000023.1, forward strand.
GATTTCAGGAGTCCCTCCTTTTTGCTTTCCAAAAGTATTTGTAGCTCCGTCAGGGCCTGTAAGAGGATTGGTCACATCACACATTACAGTGAACTCCGTTTCCCTTACCCCAGGATGAAGCCCCCTTACATCAATGGTGTCAACCTTTTCCAAATCCTCTCCAAATCCGGTCAGCACATTTCCCTCCTTATCAAGGAAACGGATTCCAAGGGCTGACATGGCGCCCATTCCTCCGTCATTGGTGGCGCTTCCTCCGATGGCTATGGAAATATTCCTGTACCCCTGATCCAAAGCATCCTTGATCAGCTCACCTGTTCCATAAGTAGTCGTATGGAGAGGATTTCTCCTTTCAGCCGGAACCATGGGCAGTCCTGAGGCTGCCGCCATCTCAATGACAGCATGGCTGCCGCCGAATACTCCATAGGACGCTGCCGTCTCTTCCATCAAAGGACCATGTACGGTCACAGTCCTCATGGTTCCATTCATGGCGCTGACTACCGCATCCACAGTTCCCTCTCCTCCGTCGGCAACGGACACCCCTGCGCACATGCAGTCCGGAAATACGCTTTTTGCGGATTCTGTTAAGATTTCCATGATTTTCTCAGACGATAAGGACCCCTTAAAAGAATCCGATGCAAATAAAAACTTCATATATAATACCCCTTTCTCCTGGTTCTGTATAAAAACAGGCCGGCAGCCTATAGCCGCCAGCCTGCCCCCTGATCTTATTTTAATCCAAAAGTCCTGCTGTTTCCATCTCTTTTCTGATGTTGTTAAGTACAGGCCCTTCCGCTGTTGCAAGATTGGGCTTATAGGGAAGGCCCACATTTCTGCCTCTTAAATTAGCCATATCCTTTGCAGCTACCGGGAAGCTTGCCGGGTCCATGGACAAACGGACCGGATTCAGCTTAAACTGCGCTTCCAAAGAGCCTTCCAAATCGCCTGAAACGTATTTGTTATAAACGTCTGTAATCAGCTCCGGCATGAAGTTGGCGGCAGTACACACCCCGCCTACAGCTCCGTGGCACATGGAAGCATACAAAAGAGTATCCTTGCCCCCAAAGACCTTAAAGCCTGTGTGGCGGGTTCTGCGTATGAATTCCGCGGTTTGGGTAATGTCCCCGCTGGTATCCTTCATTCCCATAATATTGGGAACCTCTGTTGCCAGACGCTCTACCAGATTTCCTGACATGGTATATCCTACCCGTCCCGGATTGTTATAAAGAAGGACAGGAAGCTCCGGAACAGACTCTGCGATTGTTTTAAAATGCAGATACAGCTCTGCCTCTGTAGGCTTTAAAAACATGGGCTGCAAAATGGAAATTCCTGCTGCCCCATGTTCTTCTGCCATCTTTGCAAGGCGGCAGCATTTCTTCGTGCTTATGGCACCGATGCCAAAATACACCGGAACTCTGCCTGCAGACTGATGAATCATGATCTTTAAACCACGCTCCATCTCCTCCTCTTCTATGACGTAAAACTCTCCGTTGCTCCCAAATGCCAGGATTCCAAGAACGCCTCCGTCTATGACGTAATCCACCTGATCCCTTAATTTTGCCTCGTCAATCATCTCATTCTCATCGATGGGTGTGAGAATGGGAACAATAACCCCTTTGATAAAATCTGTATTCATGTTTCCCTCCAGCAGCTTTTATTTGCCTGTTTCCTTATTCCGTTTTTTATTTCTCCGGTTCTACCTTTGTGTTGGCAATCTTTTCATAATATTTCACGATGCTGGAGTGATCTTCTTTTTCAAAACCGTCTGCCTTAAGCCCCTGCATGATCTCCATTAACTGTCCGGTTAAGGGAACCGGTGAGCTGACGGCATGGGCTGCATTTAATGCATTGTTTAAATCCTTGATATGAAGTTCGATGCGAAAGCCTGGATTAAAGTTTCTGTTAAGAATCATAGGAGCCTTTGCATCCATAACTGTGGAGCCTGCCAGACCGCCCCGGATGGCCTGATATACCAGTTCCGGATCAGTTCCTGCTTTTTTTGCAAAGGTAAGGGCCTCTGATACTGCCGCAATGTTCACTGCAACCACAATCTGATTTGCCAGTTTTGCCACATTTCCGGAGCCCAGTTCCCCTACATATACCACGGAGCCTGCCATGACCATCAGCATATCATAATATTTATCAAATAATTCCTTCTTGCCGCCCACCATAACAGACAAGGTTCCGTCAATGGCCTTTGGCTCTCCGCCGGATACGGGAGCGTCTAACATCTCAATTCCCAGTTTCTCCAGCTCTGCTCCGATGGCCTTGCTCTCTGTAGGGTCAATGGAACTCATATCAATGACCACTGTTCCCGGCTTTGCTCCTTCTGCAACTCCGTTTTCTCCCAGAACTGCCGCTCTTACGTGGGGAGAGTTTGGCACCATGGTGATGACCACTTCACTTTGGGAAGCCACCTCTTTGCCGCTTGCCGCCTCTGCTGCGCCGCAGGAAACCAAGTCTGCCAAAGCCTCCTTGTTGTAATCGAAAACAACCAGCTCATGGCCTGCCTTTACCAGGTTTTTTGCCATAGGCCTTCCCATGATTCCAAGTCCAATAAATCCAATTTTCATTTTTCTTTTCCTCTCTTTTCTCATTCTGTTTATCAGCAACTGATGGGACATTCCCCACCTCTGTCCTGATTATAGGAAAAATGGAAGGATTTTGCTATAGGCGGATTTACTGAATACACGAGCATTACCTGTACAAACCGCATACCTTTTCAAATTTATATCATTTTTGTTTCATTTTTATTTCATATTATGTTCTAAAAGCTGAAGATTAAAGCAATACAGAAAGCACAAGGTTATAAACCGTTGATGCCAGTACACTGCAGGGAACGGCCAGGAACAAAAGTCTCGGGAACATCCTGCTGCGTTCCTCCTCAGAACCACAGGAGCCAAGGACCAGACTTCCTCCGGAAGAAAAGGGAGAAATTGCCGAGCTCTGGGCACCAATTACAATACAAGTGAAAAGAATCAAAGGATTAATTCCTGTGCCTGCTGCCAGAGCCGGAACTATAGGGAAAAGTGCCGGGCAGACCACACCTAAAGTACTGGAGAAAAAGCTCATAACAGCACCAATTACGCTGAAGGCAATTGGAATCAGCCATACCGGCAAACTTGAACTGGCATATGAAGACAGCAGATCAATGGTCCCCGCCTCAATAGCGACTCCGATCAGCATTCCAACGCCACAGATCATGATAATAGTATTCCACGGAACCTTAGCAATGACCTCTTTTTGAGGAGCCAGCTTTAACATCAGCGCGATAACAGAAAAAATAACTGCTGCCAGACCAACATCAATCCGTCCGTTAATTCTGCTGATCACATCAGAACCGGGCATAATAATATGAAGAACCGGGAATATCAAGACCAGAAGGATCATGGAAATGATCAAACGCAGGGTGGTTTTCTGCTTGTCCGTAAATGATTCCGGTTTTTCAAATGAAACACCTTTTCCAATTGACCGGTTTGACTTTGGAACATACCGGAATAACCCAATCAGTATCAGAGAAAAAAGAACACTTGCCGCAAATATAACGGAAGAATTCTGAAAGGACGATTCCTGAAAACCTGCATCATCCATCAGTCCCCGGAATATGATGCCGCTTCCGCTGGTCATGAAATTAGCTCCGGAAAGAGCTCCGCAGTTCACAGCAACTGCCCCTACCAGCTTATCCATTTTAGCTTCTTCACAGATTAAAAGAGTGATCGGTGCCATAAATGCCATAACGGTAAAGAATCCTGCTCCTAAAGCAGCTATTACCGCAGCGGCCAGATAGATAGCAAAAGGAAGCAGTCCCGGAAATTTTCTACAGGCATATAAAAGGTAACGGGCCGTCTTCTCTAACGTTCCATTGACCAGAGCAAAATTGTAAAACAGTGATACAGCGAAAATGACGAACATGGTACTTACAGGCCAGAGTCCGATGACTTCTTTCGTCTTCATCCCCAGCCCAAAACATCCAATCACATAGGCGAATACAATTGCAAATAATCCTGTATTATAACCTGTTTTATATCCAATTGCCACGGAAACAGCAATTGCCCCAATAATTAAAACACTTAGCATATTTTTCCTCCCCTTAAATTCCTAAGAGCATTGAAGGAATATCATGAGTCATGTAGTGTACATGTTCCTCATGAATTCCATGGTCCACCAGATACTGCATATATTCTTCCAGTGCCAGTTCCCAATTGGGATTTTCCACCTGGCCTCCGTCTGTATCCACCATCACATTCTTATATCCAACGGTCTGGATAACTTCCAGATTGGAAGGCAGATTACTCTTATATACTCCTTTTCCCATATTTTGGGCATAACAGCGTTCCAGAATAACATCGTAATCCCTTACAAGACACACCTGGTCTTCCACACTCATTCCCACCAGCCACCATTCCGGATGGGTTACCACTATTTTTTTGACACCTGCTTTCCGGGCTTCCTCTACCACAACAAAGCATTCAGCCGGAGACAGGTGGGCGGTTCCAAGGACACCATCATGATCATTGATCAGCCGGAACACCTCCTTTAGTTCTGGAACAACCTTTCCATCCTTCACCACTTCCACGCATTTACCCGTATCCTGATTCTGCTTTTCCAAATGATTTCTGGCTGAGGATGTGGGAAGCCAGATCACCTTTGCCCCCAGTTTGAAGCCTGTTTCTACCGCCGCAGGATTGATCCCGCCAATTGCCCTGTTTAAAGTGACACTTCCGAACATGGTAAAATCATTATTTCCGTGATACGCCTTCTGATTATACACATTGCACAAATACGCCCGTTCCGCAGTCGTTCCCTGATGAGACTTTATTACCACTGCCCTGGCCCCCACCCTGACCGCAGCGTCAGTCAAATCAAAGTCATCATATCTCCGATGCCGGGTATCCGGGTTGGTATGAACATGCATATCGATGACTCCCTTCATTGTTACCTTTCCCATTTCTCTCCTCCTTTTGTTTAATATGTTATTTTTAACAACAATACAGGTAGTACGATTGTGCATTTTTATTATATATATTCTTTGTTATTTCCGAAACAGCCAGTTTTATATATGAGCCATCGGAAAATCCGATAACAATAGATAATAAAAAGGTCCCGGTCAAACACTCCGGGACCAAAAAAATTATTCCTTTAAAAATTCAGAAGAGAGAAAACAGGCTTCCAGAGCTCTGGCAGCTTTTGAGCGGTAGCCGTCAGGCGGAAATGCCAATGCCAGATCCAAATAAATCCCCTCCCTGCCAATGGATAAGTATGTTACATCTTCATAATTTTCTTTACAGGAAGCATAGGTGAAAGCCATGCCCAGACCGCTCCTTGCCATGGAGGCAGCAAAAAAAGCAGTTAAATTAGCATTATACACTTTCGGTTTTATTTCTCTTTTCTTAAATTCATTTCTCGCTATATTTCCTAAAACCGTATCATAGCCGCTCAATACATATTCAAACTCAACCGCATCTTCCAAGTCTACATACTGATACATTTTTCCGTTTTTCTCTGTTTCCTTTGCATATTCCAATACCGGATGGTCAGAAGAAACCGCCAGACATACTTCATCCTTCAACCAGACCTTGACATCTGATTTCAATTTCATTAAAGGAAGAACAATTAAAGCCAGATCTATCTGTCCTGCTATGAGATGCTGCTCCAGTTCCATGCTATTAGCTTCTGTTATTTCCACCTGGATATTAGGATATTTTTTCTTAAAAAGCCTTAAAACTTTGGGAATCAAATAGCTTCCGCGAAAGGTGCTCACTCCAAACTCCACCTTCCCGGCTTTCAGCTCTTCCATATCCTGAATCTGGTTCCTCACCTGGCGGTAATCCACAAGGGCATGTTCTGCATAAGCAATCATCTGCTCTCCTGCAGGCGTAAGACGAACTCCCGTAGATGTTCTGACAAAAAGACGGCTCCCCAGCTCTGATTCAATTTCCTGCAAAGACTGGCTGAGACTTGACTGAGCCATAAAAAGTTTTTTTGCTGCTTTGGAAATACTTCGTTCTTCTGCAATTGTAAGAAGACAGATAAGATCTGATATATTCATAGATTCGCCTCATATCCACGATCAAAAATTTTATCCAGTCTGAATCATGTTTTTTAAATCAATATATAGATTATCATAAATATTCACTTTAACTTTATCATCAAAGGAGTGTAGAACAGGGCCGTCATCATGTTCCATGTCATAGACGAGAATGGTTTTTCTCTGTGGGTCTGCAATCCAGTACTCACGGACACCTGCTGACCGGTATAAAGCCAGCTTCGTATAATAATCCATCCGTTTGCTTCCAGGAGAGACAATTTCAATAATCCAGTCGGGAGCTCCCAAACAGCCCTTCTCATTGATCTTATCCTTATTACAGATTACGCTGATATCCGGTTCCACGTAAGTCTTGTCGTCATCATTCAAAAATACTGCAAACGGGGCAGGAAAAACCTCGCACTCCCCATGATTGTCTGCAATATGGTTGCCTATGGTTCTATCAAAAAAATGAAGGATCCTTTGATGAGCGGTAGATGGAGGAGCCGTCATATACATATGACCGTCAATCAGTTCTGCCCTGGTTCCCTCCGGCAGATTGTAAATATCATCGATGGTATAAGTCTGTTCTCTTAGTAATGGCATGGCAGCACATCCTTTCGTTAAGCACATCAGACATCAGTACGAAATCATACCGCAGTTTCTCTATTTATAATTATAACCAAATATTCCTCATAAAGAAAGCCTTAACTGCCTTATATTTTCTCATAATTAAACTCTTTCCTATTCCAAATGATACTTCTTCCTCTTCCTCCACAAAGTCGCCTTGCTGATCCCCAACGCCCTTGCCGTCTCCTCCCGGTTTCCGCCATATCTTAACAGGGCTTTTGCAATCCGTTCCTCTTCTTCAGAAACAATCACATCCCGGCCATGTTCTCCTCTTTTTTCTTCCTCTTTGTTTCTAAAAGACAGGGGATACAGCTCCATGAAGACCTGTTCTGCAAATCCTTCATCAATACTCCGCTTATTGGCAGTAAGAATCAGACGTTCGCAGAAACTCTCAATCTGAAATAAATTCCCTTCCCATGGGTAGTCCAGAAGCAGCTTCCTGGCCCCGCTGGTCAGAACATGGAATCTGGAATAATGGTCACAGCAGTCCCGAAAACATTCCGTCAGCTTCTTCTCCAAGTCCTCTTTCCTCTCCCGGAAAGGAGGAATTCTCACAGTCAGACCGCTTAAAAGAAAATACAGCTCCTCCCTCAGGATGCCGTCTCTCACCAGCTCATGCAAAGGCAGATCAGAGGTTGCCATAACTCTTACATCCAGCCCCGGATACCTGGCCCCATCTTTTCCCAGGCGTGTCTTATAACGGATCAGCTGACAGAGCCGGTACTGGTTATCTTTTGTAAGGCAGTGTATCTCTTCCAATAAAAGGGACCCTCCACCAGCCTGTACAGCCGCTCCCTTGTCCCCGAAGATCATATCAAGCTGCCCTTCATTCCCAATCCCTTCACAGGATAAGACCGCAAAGGGACCGCCTTTATGCAGACCTGCGTTGTGGATGCTCTGAGCCAGGAGGCGCTTTTCCGTTCCTGCCTCCCCCTCAATGAAAACCGCTTTTTCCGACAGTGCATACAGCTTTGCCAACCGTATGCACTCCTTCATTGCCCGGGACTCCTGAAGAATGTCGTCAAATTCACCCAGGGCAATAAAGCCTTTTAAATGACCTTTTCCCTTTAAATCCGGTTCCGGGGCCCGTCGTTTTTTCATGCGGTGGCAGGTGAGGATAGCCCCCTCCATCCTCTGGTCAATCATCACCGGAGCCACAACAGCAAACACCGAGGTGCGATTGATCTCCATAAACAGGGAATAGGACTCTTTTCCATGATTTTTCCCAAGGTCCGGAAACACCTCACCGGCGGCCTTTCCCAAAACCTTTTCCTTGGCTGTTCCCAGCATATCCTCCATAATGGGATTTAAGTCCATAATGATCCCGGAAGCATCCAGCCTCACAACACCGCTGAAGGAGTGGTCCAGAAGGGTCTCCATCTGAGCCGCATTCCGCTTTTCCACTCCCATGGCATAATCCACGCTTTCTGCCATGGATAAGGCATTTCTTAAGGAGTCCTCAGTATTGGATAAAAACAGGGACGGCATTCCGGCTTCCCCGGCGATTTCCACTGCCGTATCTCCGCCTATGATTAAGTCCACTCCATCCATTATGGCCTGCTTTGTCATGGCTTCAAGGCTGCAGCTCTTATCTGCAAAATACGTTCTCATTTCAATCTCATGGATGACATCAAAATAAGACATGTCACAGAACATGTTTTTAAATCCCACCACCCCAATGACAGGATTTTCTTTCTTTAAAATCTGCTTTGCTTTATTGACCAGAAGGGCCATTTCCTGGGCAGTGATGACGATTTCCACCACCGGGATGTCCGTATACTGCTTAATCAGGGAGGCCTGAAGCCCCCTTGCAATAATAATAGAGGCTCCGGCCCCAATGGAACGCCTTGCCTCGGAAACAGCATCTTCGGTTTTAATGACCTTCATTTCATTCAGCTCGTATTTCTTTTCCTGGAGAATGTTATGCGCCTGATAAAGCATTTCCTCCCTGGATACAAGCAATGCAATCTTTCCCATATGGATTCCTCAAAAAGAGCAGCCCAGCCTCTCATCAGGGGCCGGGCTGCTTTTTTATAAAAGTTATAATAATGACTTCAGAACTGAATTACAGCACAAGGGATGGCGGAGAATAAACTCTGGCACCCAGCTCTGCATCGAGCAGGTACAGTCCCTTAGCATCGTTGCCGAATAAATCGTATCTCTTTATGATCTCATCCGTATTCTTTTCTTCCTCACTCTGCTCCTTTACGAACCAGTCAAGGAACTGCATGGTACGGAAATCCTTTACATCGTATGCTGCCGCATAAATATCGTGAATTGCTGCCGTAACCTTCAGCTCATGGGCATAAGCCTCTGCTGCAGGCTGGCGGAAGTCAGTGTAAGTAAAATTAGGCGCCTTCACATCCTCAAGCACCACTTTTTCACCGTTGTAGAGAAGATAATCCATGAAAAGCATGGCATGGTCACGCTCTTCCTGAGTCTGAATCCTGAACCAGTTTGCAAAGCCGCCTAAATTACTATCTGAATAATAGTTGGACATATCCAGATAAATATAAGCAGAATACAGCTCAAAATTGATCTGCTTGTTTATCTTTGCAACAATGTCTTTGTTTAACATAATTCTTATCCTCCTTTAGCATTATTTTTCATGACTTCGTCGAATTTTCAAAATCATTGATGGAATAACTACTATATGTTTATCCATCTTTTTATATTCTAACACTTTTCGGCCAATTATTCAATGATGTTATTTACTCTTTTCCTTCCTCTTTTCCCATGCCGCCCATAAAACTCCGGCCACACAGACGGAAGAATAGCATCCCGTAATCACACCGAAAAACATGGGAAGGGAGAATTCAATAATGGATTCAATCTGGAAATACATGGAAGCCACCATAATAATCAGTACGCAAAGTCCCGTTGCAACAGAGGTATTGACAGACCGTCCAAGGGTCTGGCTGGTGCTGATATTTACCAAATCTGTGACAGACATCTTCCTGTCTTTTTTCTTGTTCTCACGAATTCTGTCATAAATAACGATGGTATCATTGATGGAATATCCGATAATTGTAAGCACCACCGCCACAAACGCATCGTTTAAAGGAATGCGGAATAAGACAAAGGCGAAGAACACCACCACCACGTCATGAAGCAGTGCAATCATAGCCGTCACTCCGGCCGGAAGTCCTGACATAGCTGAGAACCGTACCCACACATATACAATGATGAATACCATGGCAAGGGCAATAGCAAGAACCGCATTTTTCAATGCCTTTGCGCCGATATACGGCTCTACCACAAAGGTCTCTGAAAGCTGTGCATTGACATGTTCCGAGGTACTGTTAATGGCATCGGTGACAGCCTTCTGCTCCTCCGGTGACATTCCCTTATTTCCTGCAAGGGTAACGGACAGCCTCTTAAGTCCTGTCATATTGTCTTCCTTGATCTGAACCGTAACCGGTCTGTTGGTTTCCTTTTCAATGATTGCCTGAATCTGTTCCGTATCCGCTTCGTCCGACACAGAGTAGCTTAAAACTGCACCGCCGGTGAACTGGGTATCCAGGGTCACACCCTGGGTAAAGCAGCCTACAATTCCTGCTGCAATCACTACGCCTGAAATAATGGCAAATATATATTTCTTCTGATAAAAGGGAATGGTTTTAATATCTTTTCTGATTCGGAAATATTTTTCATCTCTCCACTTATCAAATTTAACAAGGGATAAGAGGAAGTTTCTGGATACGGTAACACCTGCAAAAAGGTTTACAATCATACCCACCAAAAGGGTGTATCCAAAGCTCAGCATGGTTCCGGAGCCTAAAACCATCAGGATGATGGCAATGATGGCTGCCGTCACATTTCCGTCTAAAACAGAAGAAAACGCATTTTTGTATCCATAGGCAACCGCATTCTTAATAGAAGCTCCGTTTTTCAGCTCATCAGAAATACGCTCTGAGGTGATGATATTGGTATCAACCGTCATTCCAAGGGTCAGGATAATACCTGCAATACCTGGAAGAGTCAGGGTATACTGAGGGATGGAGATGGCCAGCATCTGCAAAAGCATCTGCATGGTCAAAGTGATACAGGCGACAAGACCTGGCATCTTATAAAATCCAATCATAAAGACGCATATGACGAAAAATGCCGCAACTCCCGCATACACCATAATGTTTAAGGCATTGCTTCCTAAAGACGGGCTTATGGTGGAGAAGTTGGTAGTCTTTAAAGAGAAGGGAAGGGAACCTGCATTGATCTTCTCCGCCAGATCCTTGGCATCTTCATAGGTCTTCATTCCTGTGATAACAGCCTGGCCTCCTGAAATCTTATTCTGTACAGTCGGATTGGAGATCACTGTGTTGTCCATGTAAATGCCCATGGGCTGTCCGATCAGTTTTCCTGTGGCTTCCTCAAAGAGCTTGGCTCCTTCTGCGTTAAAGGTCAAAGCCACCTGATAGCTTTTAAGTCCATTGGTATCTGCCGTATCAGGAGCTGCATTCTGCACGTTCTTTCCCTGAATCAGCACATTTCCCTCCGGGTCCCGGAAGGTGAGCTCTGCCATTTCTCCCAGTTCTGCAATGGCATCCTCAGGATTAAAGTTGGTTTCTCCGGATTTCCAGGGGAACTGGACGATAATGTAGCCGCCTTCTTTATCTACGGTCACTTCCCTGTCTGTTATATTCTGGTTATCCATTCGGGTTTCAATGACTTCCCTGGCAATATTCAGTTCCTGCTCCGTCGGTTTGCGGTCTAAGCCCTGAGGCTCAAAGATGGCCTCCACGCCTCCACGGATGTCAATTCCGTAGCGCATCTCAAAAATGCCTTTGATGCTGCTTCCCAGGCCGAACACAGCCGTATAAGCCAGTAATGCCAGCGCAAAGAAAATCACTGCCAGCGTTTTCTTTCCTTGTTTCATAAGTTATCCTCTTTTCGTTTCATATTCTATTTTCAGTAATAACCTTCCCTTCTTATCCTGTTGCATTGTACTACAAATCATTTTGAAATACAATATTTCTCTCAGGAGTCCCTGACAAGTTTTTTCAAAATCTCTTTAAACATCTGCTTCTCTTCTTCGCTGAGAGCAGTCAAAACGCCAGTCCCCCGGTCTTTTCCGTATTCCTCCGCCTGCTTGGTTCCTTTTGGAGTCAGGGAAATCCGGCTATCCTTGTCTTTTTCCTTCTTATAGGTAATATCCCCGTTTTTCTCCATTTTTTTCAATGCTTTTCCCATATCTTCTGAACACAGTCCGGAAAGCTCCTTTAACTCCTGCTTTGTCACTGCTCCTTTTCCACTGAGAAGATCTGCCAGGTAATTTCTCATTTCCCTGCTTCCCAGGATATGCTCCGGCTCCACGAAAAGCTGCTTGTACCCTTTCTGATAAAGGTACAGGATTCCGGTTTCTGTCCTCTCCGGCTTCCAGCTTCCCTTTTCCTTGCTCTTTTCTTTATGTTCCTCTTTCCCGTCCTTGGATCGTTTCTTTATCTCTGCCGCCAGAGCCTTTCCCTTTCCGCAATGGGGACTCCTTAAAGAACAGTGCCTCTTGCAATGGGGACAGCATTCATTTAATGTCATTTCTTTTTTCATTTTACAGACTCCCTTTCTTTTGTGATTTTGAGGATAACTTTTATAAATATTTTTCTTATAAAGACATATCTCCCCGAATTTTCTACGATTGCCAGGGTATAGGTATAATGCTATATACCTTATTAGAGTCATAGTATTTGCCTATTGAATAATCTCATTGTACAATAAAAACAAATAAAGATAAAGGATTTTTTTGAGGAGGAGTTCACATGGTGAAATGGTATGATGGCGGCACTTATCTGGTCAATGGTAGACATCTGATGCGGCCCAGATTGCTGCAATGACGGGACAATATTCCGTATTGCACTTAAGAAATGAAGCTTTTTCAGAAAATGAAATGATTTTTCTGGACATATTTCATTATTATGATATTATATTTGAAAAACAAATGAAAGTCCATTTCCATTGGAAACATTAAGGAGGGTTCTTATGATTACTTTTATGGCATACTTATTAATTGCCGTTTTCATGGTTTTAATCATGACAAAAAAAATGACACCGTTTACAGCATTGCTGGTTATTCCCGCTGCCTTTGCAGTGATTGGAAGCCTTCTGGGATTCTGGGGAGGAGATATCGGCAAATTTGCCCTTGATGGCCTGAAAACCACTTCTGTCACTGCCATCATGTTGTTATTCGCCGTTTTATTTTTTACTCTGATGATCGATGCAGGTCTCTTTGATCCTCTATCTAACGCAATGATCCGTTTTGCAAAGGGCGACCCTCTTAAAGTTATGCTTGCTACCGTTATTTTATCTGCCGGTGTTTCTTTAAACGGTGACGGTACTACCACCATGATTATCGTATGCTCTGCATTTGTTCCGATTTATAAAAAATTAAAAATGAGAATGCTGGATCTGGCTGTACTCACCATCCTCTCCCATTCCGTCTTAAACCTGCTTCCTTGGGGAGGTCCGACTGCCCGAGTCATCACGGTACTGGAGCTGGATGAATCCGCAGTGCTTCGGGGACTTGTGCCGATGATGATTTTTGCCACCATCTATATGATCATCGTGTCAATCATCATGGGATTAGGAGAACGCAAACGTCTTGGTATCGTTAATTTTACTGAAGAGCAGTTAAAAGAAATGACCACCATCGTAGACCCGGAACTTCTGTCTATCCGCCGTCCTAAAAATCTGTATATCAATCTGGTTTTAACCACTATTGTTATTATTATGTTAATTCTTGGTACATTGCCTTCTTCCATTATCTTTATGGGAGCTACCGCACTGGGAGTTTTGATCAACTATCCCAATCTGAAAGATCAGCGTGCCCGTATTGAGGCAAATGCACCTGATGCCGCTCAGGTAAGTATGGTTGTTATGTCTGCCGGTGTTTTCATGGGAATTCTGTCCGGAACTGGCATGGGAGATGCCATTGCTACCAGTATGACCACCATCATCCCGGCTAGCTGGGGTAAATTCTGGTGTCTGATCGTTGCATTAATATCCGCACCAGGAACTGTTTTCCTCTCCAATGACGCATTTTATTTCGGCGTGCTTCCCCTTCTTGCGGAAACCGGAAAAGCTTATGGATTCACTCCTATCCAGCTTGGTTTCGCATCTTTGATGGGTCAAGCCTTCCATTTGCTCAGTCCGCTCGTTCCTTTCATTTATGTACTTCTTAGGCTGACTGACGTAGATATGGGGCAATGGCAGAGAAAAAGTGCTTTATGGGCCATCGGAATCTTTGTTATTTACATAGTAGTAGGTGCCCTGTTTGGTTTGATGCCTCTCGTTCTGATTTAGATAATCGGCAGGAAGGAAATCAAATACTGCAAATTTATATCATGTGAAAAAGGCCGTAAGATTGTCTGAAATCGACAGTTTTACGGTCTTTTTATTTTGCCATATAACCATTGTTTTTGGCTTTTTACTGTATTTATTCCCAATTAATTGACTTGTTTACAGGTTCTCAAATGGTTCCAGTACTTTATTAATTTTTCCCATCATTTCATCATCAATATCCCATGTTGTACATTGAATATTCTGTTCCAGCTGCTCCACCGTGGAAGCCCCTCCAATGATAGAAGTAACCTCCTCTTTCTGTCTCAGCCAGTTTAAGGCAACCTCATTCATTGGTTTCCCATATTCTTCTGCTATCCCCTTAATCTGTTCCGCACCGTCAAAATACTGCCTGAATGCCGGTCCTACCAGCTTGGGGTTTGCATTCCTGATATCATTTTCAGAAAAGTTCGTCCCCGAATGAAATTTCCCAGCCAGCAATCCCTGAAATAAGGGGCTGTACGGCAGAAATGCCTGACCAAACTTTCGTACATTGGGCAATACCTCTTTTTCTGTCTTATATTCCAAAGGAATGCTGTGATAGCTGTCTGTATTTCGTTCCAGCATATTGTACAGGCTTTGCTGACAATGAACATCTGTGTATTCCATCATTTTCTCAACATCTGTCTGTGAAAAATTACTTAATCCTACATATCGAATTTTTCCAGCTCTCTTCATTTCTTCCAGAGCCTCTGCCGTCTCCTCTAATGGTACATTAGGATCAGGCCAATGCATCTGATAAATATCCACATGATCTGTCTGAAGTCTTGTCAATGTCGCATCAATCTCTCTCAGCAGGCTTGCTTTTGAGAGATTATTCGTTGTCTCATGGTTCTCATTCCATAACAGGCCGCCTTTCGATGCAATCAGTACTTTATTTCTGTGACTTCCTTCTTTTAATGCCGCTCCCAGAACCATCTCTGAATGCCCAAATCCATAAACCGGTGCTACGTCGAAGAAATTGATTCCTTTCTCAATTGCTGCATGTATGATCCGCGATGATTTCTTATCATCCATAGAATCCCAATCTCCGCCAAAATTCCAGCACCCAATTCCAATTACCGAAATTTTTTCCGCAATTTTTCCAACTTTCTTGTATATCATATCCTTCCCCTCCATCTATCGGCTTTTCCGCATTTTATCAATTACAACTGCTATTGCAATTAACGAACCTATAATAATTTCCATGATAAACGAATTGATTCCAAGCAATATTCCGCCCTGACGCAGCGTGGCCATAATCATAGCTCCAAGAACGGTACCTATTACGGAACCTTCACCGCCATCCAGGCTGGCACCGCCGACAACGGAAGCAGCAATTGCATCAAGCTCATATCCATCACCTGAAGTCGGCACTCCATTTCCAAGGCGGGCCGCCATTAGAATGCCTGCAATTCCACAAACAATGGCGGAGAATATATACACCCCATACACGGTTGAGGAAATGTTGATTCCGCTTAATCTTGCAGATTCTTTATTACTTCCATAAGCATAGATATTTCTCCCAAAAACAGTTCTTCCTGTAATGAAAATACCCAGGATAATAATCGCCAGCCAGGTTAAAAACATATTGGGAATTCCCAACATAGATCCTGATGCAAAAGCCGTAAAGTTCTGGGGAAGGTTGGATATGGTTTTGGCCCCTGTCATCAACAGAATGACATTCCTGACAACCGTCATGGAGGCCATGGTGGCAATGAACGGCGGAACCTTTGCATTATGTACCAGAACTCCGTTAAACAATCCAACTAACATACTTGCACCTATGGCAATCAGAATTGATACAATGACCGGGATCCCCCTTACCATACACATGGAGACCACAATCCCTGATAAGCCAATCACCGAGCCGACAGACAAATCAATACCGGATGACGTAATAACAAATGTCATTCCGATGGCTATAATCCCATATATAGAAGCCTGCTTTAACAGCTTCATAAGTGTATCTACCTTTAAAAATACAGGCGACTTCACACCAAAGAACAAAAATAATACGATCAAAATGCCCACCAGCAGCAGCTCCGTCTGAAAGCGAGACAGGAACAGATTTTGTTTTTTCTTTTCCGCCATAGCCTTTATGACTCCTTTCCTTTCATACCGGAAGCATACCGCATGATGTTTTCATCGGTAAACTCTTCCCGGGAAATGATTCCCATCTGACGTCCTTCATACATCACCATCATTCTGCTTGCAAGCCCCATTACCTCCGGAAGATAGGAGGATATAATGATTATGGTCTTGCCTTCCTTAATCAATGATTCAAATACTTTATAGATTTCAAGTTTTGCCCCCACATCAACCCCTACTGTGGGCTCATCAAAGATAAACAGATCACTGTCCTGAGCCAGCCATTTCGATATAACAACCTTTTGCTGGTTACCCCCGGACAGATTTTTCACCGACTGATAAACCGTCGGTGTCTTTGTCCTCAGCTTTTCTACATACTCCTGGGCAATTCGCTCAATTTTTCCTTTATTCATGATTCCCAGACGAGCGATACGATGTACTGCAACCATGTTGGTGTTGTCTGCAACTGACATGCCCAGTGCCAGCCCCTGGGCCCGCCTGTCTTCCGGGAGCAGCGCAATGCCGGCCTGAATCCCTTGAACCGGCCTGGTGAAATCTGCCGCTTTCCCCATAAAGGTCACTTTTCCCGAGTCTTTGGCATCAGCTCCGAAAATCGACCTCACAATTTCAGTCCGTCCCGAACCCACTAATCCAAACATACCAAAGATCTCGCCCCGCTTTACCTCAAAGCTTATATTTTGAAAGGCTGTTCCCCTTGAAATATTTTCCACCTTAAGAATTGTCTCACCCGGCTGTACATGCTCTATTTGATACATATCGTTTACATTTCTTCCCACCATCATAGATATGAGGCGGTCTTCATCTGTGTTTTCCATATCAACGGTTCCCACCAGGCCTCCATCTTTTAAAACTGTTGCCCGGTCACAGATACTGAATATCTCTTCCATACGGTGAGAGATATACAAAACACCCACACCTTCCTGTTTCAGCTTATCAATGATTCTGAACAACTGTTTTGTCTCATCTGCTGTCAGCAGCGCTGTCGGTTCATCAAAAATGACCGCTCTCGCCTTTTGGTGCATGGTCTTTCCGATTGCCACCATCTCCTGCTGCGCCACTGACAGCGTTTTGATAATCGCTTTCGGGTCTACATGTACCTCGATGGAATCCAGTGTTTCTTTTGTTTCTTTATACATATGTGCATAATCTACGGTACCAAGTTTTGTTCTGGGCAGCTGCCCCATGAAGAAGTTCTCAGCTACAGAAAGATGCTGTGCCAGGTTCACATCCTGATATACCGCTCCCAATCCCAGTGACTGTGCATGAAAAGGAGATTTAATCTCTTTTTTCTCACCATTTAAATAGATTTCTCCTGCTGTTTTCGTATAGACTCCCATCAGTATTTTAATAATTGTAGATTTACCCGCACCATTCTCACCTACCAGTGCATGTACTTCCCCTGGAAGGAGCTCCAGGTCTACGCCGGAAAGAGCGCGTACACCTGGAAATTCCTTTACAATTCCTTTCATGGAGACAATGGGTGTTATTTGTTCCTGCATTTACCGACCTCCATAAATTTCAGATCACTTGACATTTATTATTTACCGGGATACAGCAGCTTCTGTACTTCCGGCACATCCAAATTGTCTTTTGTTACCAGAGTCGTAGGCGCTACAACATCTTTCTCAACACTCTCGCCTTTTAAAGACGCGATTACGGAAAGTACACCTTCATATCCCATTCCGTATGGGTCCTGAACAACAATACCCGTCAATGCACCATTTTTAATTGCTTCGATTTCCGTATCATCAGAATCAAATGCATAGGCAATGATACTTCCGGACTTTCCATTCTGTGCAATGGAATTCGCAATACCATCTCCCATGTGGTTGTTATCACCAAAGATTCCAATCAAATCTTCATTTGCGAGAATCAGGTTATCTACTGCATCCTGTGCTTTTGCAATATCATTGTCACAATACTGAGTCTCTATCATGATAATATCAGGAGCAAGTTCTTTCACCTTATCTGCAAATCCTTCACAACGTGCCTGATTTACGGCAGAACCGGAGTCTGCACTGATAACTGCAACCTTTTTGCCTGACGGGTCTATTCCTGCCTCTTTCCACTGTTCCACCATTTTTTCAGCTGCTGTTGAGGCAGCAGCATAATGGTCAGTTGCCAGATGCTGTGTATAAACATTTGTTGCTAATTTATTGTCAACTGTTACAACCGGCATTCCTGCGGCTACGGCCTCCTCCACCGCCGGGACGGTTGCTTCAGAGCTGATGGATGCAATTACAATACCGTCTGGCTTTGCAGAAATTGCATTTTCCAGAATAGTAACCTGTTCATCAATTCCCGTCTCAGATGCCGGACCTGCAGTAGTCACTACAATCTCTCCATTGCTCCCGGCAGCTGCCGCCTGGGCTCCAAGCAATACCGTCTGCCAATAGGAAGAATCTGTCGCTTTGATAATAACCGTTACTTTGTAAGGACCGGATTTTGTCTCTGGTTCGGCTGGCTTTTCACTTCCGGACGTTGCCGCTGTTGTTGCCGCTGTTGTCTGAGCCGCTTCCGTGGAATTTGCTGCTGAATTTCCGCCGCATGCAGTCAATGTTCCTGCCATCATGACCGCCATCATCAATCCTAAAGCTCGTTTCTTCATAATAAATCCCTCTCATTCTTATATAGTTTTATATATACATCCGGGAGGACGTCTCTCCCGTATATATACCATGTATTCCCCGTGTGGTACCGCTCCCACATGGGGCAAAAACAAACTTTACCGGTTTGTTTTTTCTGAGCCATTCAGCTCCAGCTTACAGGGCACAACCCAAATACTTCTCTGCATTTCCGGATTATTCATCCGCTGCATAAGAAGTTTTATACTCATACGCCCCATCTCAATGGTATCTCTGGATACACAGCTGAATCGAAACCCCAGTACATCCAGCATGGGAACATGATCAATACCCACAACTGCAACATCACTCCCAATGGTAATGCCGCTCTCTATCATCGCTTTAATAAAACCTATACTGGTAAGGTTATTGCAGGTAACCATACCATCAGGAAGTTCTTTGTTATTTATCATACTTTTAGTGAGTGCATATGCCGTCTCTACTGTAAAATCCCCCTTCAGCACATACTGTTCCGGAACCTCCAGGCCATTTGCCGCCATTGCGTCCTGATATCCCCGAAACCTTTCTCTCGCTATTTTTAACTGCATATCACCTTGAATAATACCGATTTTTGTATTACCGGCCTTAATTAAACTTTCTGTTGCAATATAACCGCTTTCATAATTTTGAAAATAGATCGTATCCCACTGGGAATAATCAAAATCCCTGTCTACAACTACCACTGGAACATCTAGTTTCGCCAAAGCATTTTTCAGCTTCTCCACCGACTCTTTGTCGCCGTAGCCCATAGCCGGCGTAATAATAACTCCCCGGACCCGCTGCTGTTCTAAGGCTGCTAATGCTTTCAACTCTTTGTCACCATTATTTTGAGTGTCACAGCAGATAATAGAAAAATTATTCTGATCAGCCACATCATTGATTCCCTTTAGAACTTCTCCGAAAAAGGTATTATCTATCTCAGGGATAATCACACCGATTGTACTCCCAATCTGTCTGGAAAGACTGACTGCTGCCGCAGATGGCCTGTATTGGTTCTCCTGTATGATTTTTTCAATCCTACGTCTGGTATCCTCATTCACATAGCCATTATTATTCAAAACTCTAGATACAGTTGATTTCGAAACACCTGCCAGTTCTGCCACTTCATGAATTGTCAGCATATCATTCTCCTTGTTCGATTTTGTGGTACCGGTACCCTATATTATATTCACATATTAACATAGCACTTTTTACATGTCAACTCTATTTAACAAATATTTTTTAGTCATTTTTTACACTGTTTGTTCTTTTATTTAAATACTTTTCTATTTTATTATTCATTTTGTGGTACCGGTATCACAAAATAATATAATTCCATGTGGTTTATTATGTGAAGAGTTAAGATACAGTGCTATGAATTATTTCTATATCGTATAAATCCTTTAATGCTTCCGGGTTCCCCTTTCCTTCCTTAAATATAGTCTCACCTGAAAGGGGATTGCAGATTTTCACTACAGCACATGCGCCCGCCGGGTACACCGAAAAGGCTGAAACAGCGGGAACATGCTGTTTCAGCCTTAATGTTATGTTACCGTGACCTTTCAAGCTCCAGCACAACCGCCTGATATCCGTTCAAGCACAAGTATCCGTCTTCCCAGGAAACTGTATCGTCATTATTCAGCAGAACTTTAGCCGCCTTCTCCGGCAATTCAATCCTCCTGGACTCTGTCTGAAAGTTTCCTATAACCAGAATATCCTGGTCCTTTCCCTTTCTGTAATAAGCCATGACCCTTTCAAACTCCGTGTAAACCGGTTCCAAAGCTCCATATACAAAGGTGTCCTTATATACTTCTGATTTTCTAAGGGCAATCAGCTTTTTATAATACTGAAAGACTGAATCCGGGTCCTCCTTCTGAAGCTCTAGATTAAGCTTTTCATACTCCGGATTCACCATGAGCCAGGGGCTTCCCTGTGTAAAACCGGCATTCTTATCAGAGCTCCATTGAAAGGGCACTCTGGCATTGTCCCTGCTGTACCGGCAGGCAATCTCAAATGCCTCTTTTTCAGAAATACCTTGCTCCAGCGCCACCTTATATTCGTCAAGTGTGGAAATATCGTCAATATCCGCTATGGAACGGAAGGGAACATTCTCCATTCCGATCTCCTGGCCCTGATAGATGAAAGGAAGACCCTTCAGCATAAAATACAGGGTTGCCAGCAGCTTTTTGGAAGCATCGCTGCACTCTCCCTTCGGAATATAACGGCTCACTCCCCTTGGTTCATCGTGATTTTCTATGATGTTGCACAAAAATCCGATTCCTTCCACCCGCTTCTGGCTTTCAAAGCAGCAGTTTCTGTAATCATCAGGCATAATGGGCTGGCTGTCATACCAGCCCTTTTCACTGGACCCAAATATGGTTTCCCGAAAATCGAACATGGAAGAAAAACAGCCATCTTCCCCAATAAAATCCGGCAGCTCCTCCGGCTTTTCATTAAACACCTCACCTACGGTAAATGCATTGTACTTTTGAAAGGTTTCTTCCTTCATTTCCTTTAAAAAGTCAATGACGCCCTTTGCTTCCTCCAGCATCTTCCCGCAGGAAGCCAGTCCGTCCTCCCGGTCCGGCTCATAGTCGTGAAATGGAAGAGCCTTTTTGATATTAATAATGGCATCAATCCGGAAGCCTGCAATTCCCTTTTCCAGCCACCAGTTGATCATGGAATAGATTTCCTTTCTGACAACCGGGTTTTCCCAGTTGAGATCAGGCTGCTTCTTATGGAATAAATGGAGATAGTACTGGTCAGTTTCCCCAATTCTCTCCCATACACTGCCGCCGAAATAAGACCTTAAATTGCTGGGCGGCTTTCCATTCCTGCCTTTTTCAATATAAAAATACTTTCCAAACTCCCCTTCCGGGTCCTCCATAGCCTTTTGAAACCACTGGTGCTCATCGGAGCAGTGGTTGACCACCAAGTCCATTAAAATGTACATGTCTCTTTTTTTTGCTTCGGCAATCAGTTCATCCATATCCTCCATGGTTCCAAACCTGGGATCAATGTTATAGTAATCTGAAATATCATATCCCTGATCCGCAAGAGGGGAGCAGTAAATGGGGGAAAGCCACAGAATATCGACGCCCAAATTCTTCAAATAATCCAGCTTTTCTATGACTCCCCTTAAATCTCCCACCCCATCCTGATTGGTATCTTTAAAGCTCTTAGGATAAATCTGATATGCGACCTTACCATGCCACCATTGTTTTTTCATCTTCATATTATCCATTCTGTTTTTATATTTTTTATAGATTCAGGTTGACCTTCCAAGTTTCATCTGTACTATGGCTGACTTTCCCTTAGAAAGTAATGGCAACCGCTTCATAAGGCAGAAGCTTATCCTTACACTGATCCCAGGGGCGTTCATAATTATGGATCAGACATTCCCCATTTTCTCCCCGGAACTCCTCAGGAAGAGTAACATCTGCCTCCTGGTCTGAGAAATTGCATAATACCAGCAGTTTCTCCTCCCCCAGTCTCCTTACATAGGCAAATATCCTGGAGTCATCTTCCATAATAAGTTCATATCTTCCATATACAATGATATCACGGTTCTTTCTTAAGTTAATCAGTTTTCTATAATAATAGAATACAGAATCTTCATCTGCCGTCTCAGCCTTTGCATTGATCTCCGGATAATTAGGATTTACCGCCAGCCAGGGAGTTCCCGAAGTAAAGCCTGCGTTTACGCTGTCATCCCACTGCATAGGAGTCCTGGCATTATCCCTGCCTTTGCACCGAAAATAACTCATCATCTTTTCATGGCTCACCACACCCTTGCCCACAAGCTCCTCATAGGCATTCAGGCTTTCAATATCCCGAAACTGGGACATATCCTCAAATGGGAAGTTGGTCATTCCCAGCTCCTGCCCCTGATAAATATAGGGAGTTCCCTTCATCATGTGAAGGCAGGTAGCAAGCATTTTTGCAGACACCTTCCTGTATTGGCCTCTGTCATCCCCAAAACGGGATACGGCTCTGGGCTGGTCATGATTATCCCAGAACAGGCTGTTCCAGGCACACCCCTCCAACCCTGTCTGCCACTTTGACATGATCTGTTTCAGCCTTAGAATATCCGGCTTTTTATCCGTCCACTTTCCGATCTCTCCGTCGCCCTCCACATGCTCAAACTGGAACACCATGTCAAGCTCCCCCTCATGTTCACCGGAATACTTTCTGGCTTCCTCCACCGTGACACCTGCTGTCTCTCCCACAGTCATTAAGTCATATCTGGAAAGGACCTTTTGGTTCATCTCCTTTAAATACTCATGAACATGAGGTCCGTGAACGGCATAAGGGGAATAATCTCCATATAATCCTCCATTTACAGGACCGTCAGGAAGGTTCTCATCCTTTGATATCATGCTGATCACATCCATTCGAAAGCCGTCAATTCCCTTTCTGCACCACCAGTCCATCATATCAAATATTTCTTTTCTTACAGCGGGATTGTCCCAGTTTAAATCCGGCTGCTTTCTGGAAAAGAGATGGAGATAATACATTCCGGTATTTTCATCGTATTCCCACGCCGGGCCGCTGAAGCAGGAACCCCAGTTATTGGGGCAGGCTCCGTCTTCTTTTCCTTCCCTCCAGATGTAATAATCCCTGTATGGATTGTCCAGGCTTTTCCTGCTTTCCACAAACCACTTGTGTTCGTCAGAGGTATGGTTGACCACCAGATCCATTACGATTTTGATTCCCCGTTCATGAGCTTCAGATAAAAGATCATCAAAATCCTTCATGGTTCCCAACTCATCCATAATCTCCTGGTAATCACTGATGTCATATCCATTGTCATCATTAGGGGATTGATAGACGGGTGAGAGCCATATCACATCAATTCCCAGCAGCTTCAAGTAATCAAGCCTGGACCTGATTCCATTTAAATCTCCGATTCCGTCCCCATTGCTGTCCTGAAAGCTTCTGGGATAGATTTGATATACAACTGCTTCTTTCCACCATTTTCGATCCATAGCCATACCCCTTTTTATTTTATGATTTATCTTAAATTAAAACTTCTTAAAAACAACGTTTTGATCTTCAATCTTTTATACCTTATGCGCATAAGTTCACGCATTTACTATATTATCATGTTCTAAACATGACATCAAGAGTTTCTCTTCCCTTTTTCTGGAAAATATCATCCCATTCCATAAAAAAAACACATGTATTAATAGGTTTACATGCGTTTTTCCTTAACTATTTTAATTCTCTTACCGAATCTCTCTCTTTAATAAAAACCGGAAGCCTCTGACATTTCTCCCCGCAGTCCTCTTTTCGAATCATATGAACCAGTTTCTCCACCGCAAGGCTGCTCTTTTCAGCGACATCCTGATGAACCGTTGTCAGGGCCGGCCTCACCATCCTGCTGTAAACATTGTCATCAAAGCCAACGATGGATAAATCCTGAGGGATCTTCATTCCCTTATCCATAAAATAGTTCATGATGTGGGCGGCATAAAAATCAGAAGCGCAGACAAAGGCTGTAAATTCTTTGGCTCTGGAATAGGCATATTCCAAAAGGGAAGACAGATCCGCCCCCTTAGGCTCCAGCAGGAGAAAATTCTCCTCCCCGGGCAGGAGTCCGGCCTCCTTCATAGCCTCCTCATACCCCTTCTGCCTTTGAAGATCACAGCCTTCACAATTGTCCGCAAGGTAGGCAATCTTTTTATGGCCCTTTTCTATTAAATATCTTGTAATTTCATAACAGCCCTTTTTATCCTGGATTCCTACGTTTACATGTTCAAAAGAGGCGCTGTCAAAATAGCTGTCTATAAAAACCATGGGCCTTTTGACTTTTTCCTTCAGCAGCTCCCCATCTTCCTGCTTCACTCCAAGGAGAAGAAGTCCGTCTGCATTCCAACTGGCAACAGAGTTGATAATTTCCCCCATATCATCAGATATATACAGCATAATAAAGTATCCCATTGCCCTGACACTGCTTTCCAATGCTCCGGTCAGCTCTCCTCCAAAGGGGTCCTTTACAAAGTTTTCATACTTATTCCGGCTGGCCTTCATTGCAAGACCGATGATGCCGGATTTGTTTCTGGCCAGATTTCTGGCGTTGATGTTGGGAACGTAATTGCATTCTTCTATGAGCTGTTTTACCTTTTCCACCATGGCAGGAGAAACTTCACCGGTTTTTCCGTGGATGACATTGGACACCGTGGTAGTGCTGGTTCCAAGCATTTCAGCCATTTCTTTAATTGTGATCATACTGTTTTCAGTTTCCTTTCCTGTATTGCTCCGGGGTAACGCCTTCTATTTTCTTAAAAAGCTTGGAAAAATAGGTGCTGTTTTCAAAGCCCAGAATATCTGACACCTGATATACCAGTTTTCCCTCCTTCAGCATCTTCTTGGCTTCCTCTACCTTTCTCCGGTTCACATAGGGGATAAAATTTTCTCCCATGTTCTTTTTAAAATAAGAGCTGAGATAAGGCTCTGACACCCCGATTCTGCGGGCCGCCTCTCCAAGCTGTAAAACCGAGGTCAGATTGGTGTCAATGTAATTCAGCACCTGTTCAATCAGTTCGGATTCAGACCGCTTCTGCCTGCTGAAAAAAGCATTGACATACTCCTGCACAAACTGGTAAAACCACTCCTTCATGTCCTTAAAGTTCGTAATATGGACAATACTCTGGTAATGCTTATAGCTGCCGAAAACAAGGACCTCCTCCATGGTTCCGCCCAAATGGGAGGCCCGGTCTGAAAAGCGGCTCAGCAGTTCAATCATCAGCTTTTTGACCAGATTGACAGATAAAAAAGCACACCCTGCAATTTCCTCAAAAAGGCGGTCTAAAATAAGGAACATGTCTTTCTGGGAGGTAGTCGCCAAAGCCCGGTCAATTTCCTTATAATATTGGTTCACATCAAAGGGATAAGAGGTCACGACCTCAACCGGCTTCTCCAAGGGCACAATCCCCTCACCGCCGCCGTAGAAGGCGATCACCTCAATGGAATTAAGCAGTTTTAAAAAATACATTTCAGGAATGTCCGCTGTATCATAGGCAGTAATACTTACATAAAATTCAGCATCAATAAAGTGACGGATCTGCTTTCTCAATGCCTCCAGCTCGCCAACCCTTACCTCAGCTTTACTGAAAAGCAGCATTTTGCCCTCATATATTTTTGTAACAATCTCTTTTCCCATTCCATGATAGAACTGGCCGCATATAGTCTCAATGATCTTTAAGTCCACCATCTCATCCGTATGCTTCCATAGCATGCAAAAACAAAGGCAGTACCCCTTTTCAAATCCCTCAGGAGCCTCCTGAATGCTCTTTCTCATATCCCTTCGGGTCTGGGCTGCAGATTTGGTTTCTCCTTCTAAAAAACGCATGCCGGGAGTCCCCACAATGTTTGCCAGGGTGTTGGTCAGTTCTTCCTTTGTCAGTCCAAACTTTCTCACATAGTCAACCGCACCTAATTTCATAGCCATCTTTACAGTATCAAAGTCGTCATAACAGCTGATAATAACCGCCTTTGTGGGAATATGCTCTTCTTTGATGATCTTTAACAGCTCAAGCCCTGAAATAATAGGGATATTAATATCCAAAAGAAGCAAGTCCGGCTGGTACTGCCGGACCCGCTCCAAAGCTTCTTCCCCGTCCTTTGCATCCTCCAAAAGAATAAATCCCATCTTTTCCCAGTCTATGAGAGAGCGAAGCCCGGCCCTTGCCAGCAGCTCATCTTCAACGATCATAGTCCGAATCTTCAAATTGTCCATCTGCACCTCCCCTTGTAAGCTTAGGAATTTTCAGGGTAATCCGAAATCCAATTTCAACGGAGGGATCAATCTCCAGTCCATACTCTCTGCCAAACAGCGCCTGTACCCGCTGATGGATATTCGACAAGCCGATTCCGGTGATCTTGTACTTGCTTGTGGCCTGGTCTGCCAAAAGCAGCATGTCAGAATCCTGCTTTTCCATCCCCTTTCCATTGTCCACCAGAGTCAGCTCTATGTGGCCATCCACCTCCTCAATCCGCAGGACAATCAGTCCGTCTTCCATGTGGGTCATCCCATGGAGGAAGGAGTTCTCCACCAAAGGCTGGAGACAAAAACGGGGGATCAGACACTCTTCCATTCCCTCCTGGATGGTGTAGAAAAAGCTGACTTGATCGCTGAAACGCACCTTCATGATCTTTACATAAGCATTGAGAACCACCATAGAGTGGGCAATGGTTCCCAGCTCGCTTCCATGGTCATAGGTTTCATACAACAGAACGCTTAAATCTGACAGCATCCCTGATACCTCGGTATCCTGGTTTAAGGCTGCCTTCCACTGGATTACATTTAAGGTATTAAAGAGAAAATGAGGATTAATCTGAGCCTGCAGGGATTCATAATAAGCCTTTTCCTTCTGCTCCGTCTCCAGCCTCACATCCTCAATCAGCTTATGGATTCTCTCCCTGGCCCTGTTAAAGCTCTTTTCCAGCTCCACTGTCTCCCGAAAGCCTCCCCGTCCCTCAATCACACCGGAATCGCTCTGCTCAATGGTCTGCATGTGGCTGACCAGGTTGTTGATGGGGGCCGTCATATAAGTGGAAACCTTCAATATAGAGGCAGTGATGGCAATGGTAATGACAATCATGAAGACCATCATAATATGTGTAATCTTCGTTACCCTGTCAAAGATCAAGCCGTAATCCCCTATGTACAAAAGAATAGCATCGTTTGATGCCAGCCTGGTCGCCATATAAAAAGTACTTCGTCCATCCCGGTTTACCACCAGTTCATCTGTACGAAGTTCCTTCAATCCCATATTCCTTACAATGCTTCCCGCAAGTTCAGCGTGATGCTCATCCCTCACCTCTGAAAGCACTCTTCCATCCCCCGAAAGCATAACCATAGTCCCCTGGCGGAACACCGGCTCGCTGATATCATCCCAGAACACGCTTTGGGGAATCCTGACAAACCAAAACCCCAGGTTCTGATCCTTATACTTTTTCACAATCCTTCCAAAAGCAAAGGCACTTCTCTCCCCCATCATCTGATTCATAAAACCGTTGATTTCCAAATCCCAGTAAGGAAACTGACCCTTTTGGCTGATTCCGGCATACCAATCCGATTTTTTATACTCTGTCCTCACCTCCTGGGTTCCATTGGAGGTGATAAGCACCCCATCTCTGGTGAGAATGCCGACCTGTCCTAAAAATCCCGCCAGCACGCTGACCTGGGTCTTTTCCAGAATCCTGGCAAGCTGGGTCTGGGCCCTGTCCCTTTCATAGGCCCCTCCTGCCTCATAAATGGTGCGCAGCAGGGAAATGTTCTTATCGTCGGTAATAAATGCACTGCTGGAATAATTTGCAATCTCAATGATGTTATCAATTTTATCCGCCTTCTGGCGGAACATCATCTGATACGTTTCCCGGATATTGGAGGACATGTTTTTCTGGAGCATGACAGAAAGGATAATCAGAGCGGCAAACAGAGGCATGAGCACATAGAGCACAATCAGCATAATCATATTTGTTTTAATGCTTAACCTGGACACTCTGTTTTTCATTCTGATATCCCTCTCCTGTCCTTTTATCTCAGCCTTTTACCGCACCGGCTGACAGCCCGCCCACCAGATTTTCCTGCACCATGACAAAGAAAATCATAACCGGAATCAGGCTCAGCACTACCGATGCCATCAAAGGCCCCCATTCCGTAGAATACTCTCCTACATAATCCCGGATTCCCACCTGTATGGTCTTTTTCAAAGTGGTATTAATAAACGTATTGGCATACATAAACTCATCCCATGACATCAGGAAGCAGTAAAGGCTGGTGGCTGAAATCCCCGGCTTTGCTATGGGAAAAATCACCCTTATAAAGGACTGAAACCGGCTGCATCCGTCAATGAGGGCAGACTCCTCAATCTCCCATGGAATCTGGGTAAAAAATGTGCACATATTCCAGACTGCAAAGGGAAGGGCAAAGGAACAATTTATAATAATCAGGCCCAGATGAGAGTCGATCAGCCCTATTTTTTTCATGATAACATAGTAAGGAATTGAAAGCAACACGCCGGGAAACATTTTCGTAAACAGGATTCCAAGCTTCATCTGAAGGGAACCGAATATCCGGTACCGGCAAAATCCATAGGCAGCACTGACAGCCGTCAGCATGCAGACTGATGTTACAATAAGAGAAATATAGGTGCTGTTTAAAAAATACCGGATAAAATTGGAGCGGAAAAGCACCTGCTTGAAATTATCCATGGTGATGTAGTCAGGAATAATCTGGCTGGCATCATAAATCTGCTCCGAGGATTTTAACGAGGTAAAAATGACCCAAAGGAAAGGCGATGCCGCTGCCGCCACAATGATGACTGCCAGTGTATATAATATTGCAATATCAAGTTTTGTCCTTTTCATAACTGCACTTCCTTTCCTATGGGCCGTCTTTGTCTGCGCCGATCATTTTCACGTAAATCACCGTTAAAACTGCGATAACCAGGAAAATAATAACCGATACTGCGGCGGCATAGCCGAATTTGTGGTCAACAAATGCCTGGCGGTATGCGTATGTATACATGATTTCCGTACTGTTTAAGGGGCCGCCCTTAGTCAGCAGCCAGATGGCATTAAAATTGTTAAAAATAGAAATGGCATTTAAAATGACCGCCACTGCCATAGGCTCCTTAATGTTAGGCATGGTGATATACAAAAACCGCTTCACTTTTCCCGCCCCGTCTATGCTGGCGCTTTCATACATGTCATGGGAAACTCCCTGGAGAGCCGCCAGTATAAAAATCATAAGAAAAGGCGTACTCTTCCAAATATTTGCCACAATGACCGCCGGCATGGCTGTACTGATATTTCCCAGCCAGGAAACAGGAGCTTCAATCACTCCCAACTCCAGTAAAATCACGTTGAAAATGCCGATTTTCGTATCGTACAAGGCGCTGAAGGTGAGGGCACTGATTGCTGCCGGAATGGCCCATGGAAGCAGGGCAACGGTCCGGAATAAGCCCCTTCCCCTCAGCCTCTCATTTAATACCAGTGCCACCACCAGAGCAAGACCCACCTGAGCCGCCAGGTTTACAAGAGTCCACACCACGGAGTTTGAAACTGACTGTATGTATTTGGGATTTGCAAAGATGACTGCGTAGTTTTTAAGCCCTGCAAAGGTTCCAAAGTTGGGGGCATTGGAACGGGTCATGTCATAGTTTAAAAAGCTGATGGCAATTCCCTGCAAAAGAGGATAAATACTAAGGGCCAGTATGGCCAGCAATGCAGGTGCAATCAGCAGGTACCCGTTTAAATTGTGCCTGAAGGTGTATTCTTTCGGTAGATTTTTTTTATTCCCCATTATCCGGCCCTCTCTTTCAAAAAGGCTGCCTCCAGCCTGTAACCTGCTTAAGGCAGCCTCTGTAACGTTCTGGATCAGTTATAGTTTTCTGTAATAAATGCATTTAACTCTTCCTCCAGTTCAGCCAGAGCCTGATCCGGAGTCATCATGTCAAAGAATACCTTTTTAAATGCATCCACCATTTTTTCATCTACAGATGCAGCGTTGACAACTCTGGGCCTTGGAATTGTATAGGAGGATTCATCAATAAATACCTGATAGTCCGGGTTGATTTCCAGAATAGGATCATAGTCCACATCGGCTCTTCCCGGTATTCTTCCCTGCTCAGTCAGTACAAAATCAGACTCCTTGCCTGTTAAATATTCCACAAAGGCCCAGGATAAATCCTCTGACTTGGTGTTGGCATTGATTGCCAGGTTATAGCCGCCCAGGCAAACCGCCTGTTCCTTTCCTGACGGCATGGGCACCAGACCGAATTCCAAATCAGGATTTCCATTTACAATGTTTTTATAAGCCCAGTCTCCGCAGATGAAGAACAGACAATTCCCCTGAATAAAGGGCGTATAAGCCTTGTCCCAGCTTGTGGCCTCCTTCATACTCTCAGGAAATGCCTTGTACTTGGTGTGGAAGCCTGCATAATAGTTAAAGGCTTCTTTTCCGCTTTCATTGTTTACGGTTACCACAGGTTTTTCTCCTGTTGTATCAATGACCGGATTTCCGTTCTGGAAGAAGAAGTTGAACATGGCATAGCCATCCAGTCTGGTTGCCAGACCTTCATACCCTTTTTCCGTCGCCTTTTTAATGCACTCTTCCAGTTCCTCCCAGGTAGCAGGAGGATTTTCCACTCCGATGTCGGCAAGAATGGTCTTATTATAGTAAAGACCCGTGTTGTTAAAGTACCATGGCACTGAATAATAGCTTCCCTGATATACACCAGAGTCCAGAGGACCCTGTAAATAATCATTTTGGCTGGCTGAAATCTTGTCATCGAGAGGAAGAATCAGCCCCATAGCCGCCATATCAATAGGCCAGCCTGCGTTGTCAAGTGCGACTACGTCAGGGCCTGCTCCTGCCAGAGCTGATGTAGAGAATTTGGAAACCAGCTCATTTCCCGGAAGCCCTTCTATCACCACCTTTGTGCCAGGGTGAATCTTCATAAATTCCTCTGCTGCACGGACCACAGCAGGGCTGTCCGAATTGGTAAATGAATTGTTAAGAAGAACTGTAATTTCCCCTGACAATTCCTTCTCCTCTGTCTTTGCTGCTTCTGTACCCGCAGTTCCTGCCTCTGTTTTGGCCGCCTCTGTCCCTGCCTGGGACTGGTTTGATGCAGAATTCTGGGTTCCTCCGCATCCGGCCACTGTTCCTGCCAGAAGCACTGCTGCCAAAGTCACTGCTAACGTTTTTTTCATAGAAATACCTCCGTTTTCCTTCTTTATGTACCTGCCTCCATTATATTGTCTTTTACTCTTCTATGAAATAATCTAAATTTCCTGATTTCATCATATTTTTCAGTAATTTTTTATGGTTCCTTCTGATCCCAGTCAGTCATGCTGCACTTTTTTACTATACATTTTTATCATGGCGTCTATTGGGACTGAATCAATTATCAGCAGACCAGGATTTCCAGCAGTGCCTGCTCAATGGCCTTTCCAGGATTGATAGCTATTATAGAGGAAATGATGGATGCCGGATTTTCTCCTGTCAGGAAGCACTGGTACAGATCCTTCTTTAAGTTAATGCCAATCTGCATGGAATCCAAAAGGTCAAATGCCCGTTCTCTCAAATCTCCATTTCCATATACCAGTTGTTCTCCTCTTATTTCCGCTCTGATCTTCCGCTCTGCCGGCATGTAGGGGAATTCCAGAATCAGGCTTCTGGTTTCCCGGTCATAATGGCTTTCAAACTCCAGGTTGGCCTCTGCCTTTAATCCCTCCTCAAATCCTCTGAAAATCACCTTCCACCTTCTTTTTTCCGGCAGAATGGACATATCCCCTTCTGCCTTTAAGGTGAAGCAGGCATGATTCGGGCTCCAGTCAAGGTTCATCTTTGTAACCGCATATTTGCCGTTCTTAAACTCCTGTCCTTCTCCCTCATCCTCAAACAGTTCAAAGCTTCCATGATCCCCGGGGAAAATCACCACTTCCATATCAGCAGCGTTGTCCAGACCGTTTTCTCCCTCTCCATAGACTGCCATAGGAAGGATTCCTCCCGCCCGTCCAAGGACCGGCTCCTGGGAAATGGTCCGGTTTAACACGGCCCGTTTGCCGGAAGTTCCTCCGTGATAAACAAATCCGGTATATAAGTCTGTCCAGAGTCCCGGCGGAATCCATGCTTCCACCGCGGCACGCTCTGTTTCCTCGTGGGCCCTTTCCGTGACAGGGCATACCATCAGCTCGCTTCCAAAGAAATACTGATTTGTATACACATAGGTTTCCTCTGCTTCCGGGTAGTAATAATATGCAGGAATAATGACGGGAACCAGCTCCGTATGGCATCTGTAATTTAAGGTATACAGGTAAGGAACCAGCTTATGGCGCAGCTTTAAAGCGCTGACAAGCTCATCTCCATACTGCTTTGGATATCGCCAGGGCTCCTTGCCGCAGAAGGGATTGCTGTTGCTGTGAAGGCGGTTAATGGGGGAAAATACGCCAAACTGTACCCAGCGGACCATCAGCTCATGATCCTTATACCCTCCCATATGGCCTCCAATATCATGGCTCCACCAGGTATAGCCCACATTGGAAGCCGTTGCTGTGAAATAAGGCTGGAATTTCAAGGAGTCCCATGTGATGACAGCGTCACCTGAAAAGCCTATGGGATATCTGTGGCTGCCCAGTCCTCCGTAACGGGACAGAATAACTCCCCGTTTTCCGTCTCTCTGCAAGTCCAGCAGATGGTAGTGGTTCAGCATCCAGAGAGGGTCCAGCCCCTCCACTCCGCTGTTCTTTCCCTGCTGCCAGTCAATCCACCAGAAGTCCACTCCGATTTTCTCATTGGGATGGTGCAGGTATTTAAAATAAGCTTCCAGAAATTCAATGCTGGTCACATCAAAGTGAACGGGGTCCTTATTTTCCATATTGACGCCCAATTCCTTTGCCATTTCCTCATAAGCGTCTTCAAAAGGCATTACCCCGTCTGCCGGGTGAAGATTCAGGGTGATTTGATAGCCTCTGTCATGAAGCCAGGTCATGAACCGCTCCGGATCCGGGAAGAAATCCTTATTCCAGGTATATCCGGTCCAGCCCCTTCCATACTCCTTGGGAACATCTACAATGTGCCAGTCCATGTCCATAACCACCACGGAGAAGGGCACTCCCATTTCCTCAAACCGCTGAAGCAGCTCCATGTAGCTTTGCTCCGTATATTTGTAGTAACGGCTCCACCAGTTCCCTAAAACGTATTTGGGAAGCATGGGGACAGGGCCTGACAACTGGTAAAAGTCGCGGATGGCCTTAAAATAATTTCTTCCGTAGCCAAAATAATAGTAATCCACTGCGCTCTTTTTCCTTGGAGATACCCAGCCGTTTTCATCAATCAGAAGGGATTCACTGTCATTGAAAAAGGTTCTTCCGCTGGTATCTAAAAGACCGAATTCCAGCTCCGTAGGACCGTCGATCCGGTCCAGGGTCCTGGCTGTTCCCTTTAAATTGTGCTCTCTTGGAGGATTTCCGTATTCCGTAGTCCCAAACTGCCATCTTCCGCCGTAATTGGTATAGGCACATTTGACATCAATATAAAGGTTGTTGGGCGTAAATTCCTTTTTGTTGTAAACCAGATGGAAGGCACTGGTGGAAATCTCCAGACGTCCCTCAGTATCGGTTACCGTAAACTCCGGCTTGTCAAAGTTTCGGTTTAATACGATCTGGGTGGGAGAATCTTCAAATATCCCGTCTTTATCGTATTCCATGCGTATCATTTCAGGCGTCAGCACTGTGAACCGGTAACAGTCCCCCTGAACAACAGAATCCGGATTGCAGCGTCCATCCAGCTTCTGCCGAAAGTGTTTGCTTAATTCCATCACAACATCTCCTCCTCTTTCCGTTTTACTTGTCAGTAGTTGTATCAAATGGTATCATTGTTCCCCTGCAAACTCCATGTCCATTTTTATTGATTGTCTGCACATTTTTAAAGGGCATTGTAAAATAGATGAAAAAATGGCAAGTTCCGAAGAACCTGCCATTTATAGATGCGCTGACCTTCCATCAGCTATATTGTTTTTGCAAATAATCCACGATTGCATCCCCTGTTTCCGATGTCGCAGCGCTTCCCCCTAAGTCAGGGGTTAATGACTTCTTTTCAATCAACAAGGCACCGATGGCTTCAATAAGCCGACCCGCCCATTCCGTATAGCCAAAAAAGTCCAACATTTGACTTGCCGACCAAATTGCAGCCAATGGATTGGCACATTGTTTCCCGGCAATATCCGGAGCCGATCCATGAATGGGCTCAAACATGGAAGGATATTTTCTCTCAGGATTTAGATTTGCACCCGCTGCCAATCCCATACCGCCTGCAATAGCCGCACCCAGATCTGTCAAAATATCTCCAAACAAATTACTGGTAACAACAATTTCAAACTGTTCCGGTTTCGTTACCATCAGCATGCTGGCTGCATCCACCAGATAACTGTAGGTTTTTACATCCGGATACTCTCCACTCACTTCTTTAAATATCTGGTCCCAGAATACCATGGAATAGTTAAGAGCATTCCCTTTGCTTATACTGGTAAGTGACTTTTTCTCAGTACGGGCTAATTCAAAAGCGTATCGAATGATTCGTTCACATCCAATCCGTGAAAACACCCCATCTTGAATGACGACTTCATTTGGCTTACCCTTGTATAACCAGCTTCCGCTTCCTGAATACTCTCCCTCGCTGTTTTCTCTTACAAAGATCATATTAATATCTTCAGGCTTTTTGTCTTTTAACGGACAAGGTGCTCCTGTCAGGAGTTTAACCGGCCTGATATTGACATACTGGTCAAAACTCTTTCTGATAATAAGAAGCAACCCCCAAAGAGAAATATGGTCCGGAACTCCAGGATAACCGACTGCGCCCAAGTAAATGGCATCAAATTTACTCAATGTTTCAATACCATCGTCATCCATCATTTTTCCATTCTTCAAGTAAAATTCGCATCCCCAGGGAAAGTCAGTAAATTCAAATTGTATACTCTTGTCCAGCTTTTCAATACATTGGAGAACCTTCACCCCTTCAGAAATCACCTCAGGGCCTATTCCGTCTCCTGGAATTACTGCGATCTTATGTGCCATGTAAAAACCCCCTTAACTTTATTTTATATCTACATATTACTTCAAGTATGGAAATTTGAAAAATATCAAAATCGTTCCTTGTCATAACTTTTTCTTATCTCTGATTTAAAAATCTCCTGCTTTTATAAATTGAATAAAATCAATCATAGCTGTAAACATTTGATGATTTTTCTTGTAAACCAAGCCCACTTGTATTGAAATAGGAGGATCAAAAGGAATTCCCCTGACCCCTGAACTATTATTTACAACCTCATCAAAGAGAAAACCGCATGCAATATCCTTGCGGATAAATTGTATAATTGTTTCTAATTGTGTTGATGTATGGATAATATTCGGTTCGGCCCCTCTTTCTTTAAATAAGTTGTTTACTAATGTTGTATGGTAAAAGCCTGAGTGAAATAATATCAGCGGCTGCGCCAGACAGTCATCAATGGAAACTTTCTTTTTATCAGCCAGTGCATGGCTGTTTGAAACACAAAATACGGTTTCCGTATTGCTGAAATTAATTATATTATAATCTGATACCGGTATTTCATTGGTTGGTAAAATTACAAGATCCAAATAATCCCTGTCCAGCAATTTCAGTAAGTCCCGGCTGCCGTGTTCTTTTGTATCAATATGTATTTCCGGATATAACAGCTTAAATGCTTTGTATATATTGGGAAACAGACAGGTTCCGATCATGGGAGGTACCCCTAACCGAATTAATTTCCGCTTCTGTCCCCGGTCATTCATAATTTCAGTTACTTGATCGGCATGTTTTAATAATTCAGTTACCTGGGACAGGAAAAACTCTCCCTCTTCTGTCAGCTGAAATCCCCGGTTAAGCCGCTGTAAAAGGGTCACCCCAAACTCTTTCTCCAAATCACGGATAGCATTTGTTATTGCCGGCTGTGAAACATATAATGCTCTGGAAGCTTCCGTAATATTATTGTATTGACAAGCTGCATAGAAATATCTTAATTGTAATAGTTTCATCTCGTTCGGCTCCTCCATAATGCTTTCTTAATACGCCCGTAACATTAAAATCATAAAATATGACAAAAGTCCGCCTTTTTCTCATAGGCGAACTTTTACATCGGTTCCGGTAATCAATTTATCATAAGGGATATGTGACTTTCAGGTGTTAAAAAGCCGTCAGCCTCTTAGATAATGCTTTTTGCAGCAGTTCATTTCGCAGCCGGCATTTTATTATTTTTCAATTCTGACATAAGATATCGCTTCTGATATTTAATCTGCACATATTGCAGCACTTTGCGGTAATAAACAGGGTTCCCCGCACCTCCCAGGACTCCGATAACAGGCAGCCCCTGAACGAATTTCAGCAGCAGCATATCCAGTGCAAAGGTCTGGGCGGTCCGTTTGGTCTGGTCTGAAATGGCCGCTTCCATGTCCTTTGAATCTGGGTCCTCCTCATTCATATCTTCCGCATTCAAAACTTCCTTCCTGTCTTTCAGGCCTTCCTTCAAAAAACGGTCCACTTCTTCATTATTCTGATTCCAGTCTTCCCCCTTGGAAAGCGCCGTCTCCATCATTTTTAAAATCAACAGCTTTTCCTCAGGCTTCTCATAATCATATCCATAATGGAGGGCAGTTTCATAAATTCCCTTCAAAAGAAATCCTGTAAAAACCACAATATCAGGAAGACCGATTCCAAGGGCGCCAAGGCCAATGCCTTCCACAGTTGTAATTGCCATATTCCGCATATCCGGAGACTTTGCGGCCTTGCGAAGCTGTTTCAGTTCCTTGCCCGTTCCCTTGATCTGAACGGCATAATTCTGAACAGCATAGTCCTTTAAAATAGCATCCTTATTATAACTCTTTTCAATCACTGCATTTCCCTTTTCAAATATAATGGAAAATGCCTTACAGAACGCCTTTTCCAGACTCCCGTAAATCTTGGGGGGAATCTTTTTCTCCAATCCTTCCTTCCAGCCGGGAGCAGCAATTCTTCCAGCCGCCTTACGAAGCTTTTCTTCCTGTTTATATATATAGTGCAGTTCCTTCTCCCAAGCGGCTTTGCGCTTGTCTGTTTTTTGCTTTTTTAACATATAAATCCCTCCGCTGATGCAGCAAATCTACGCTGTGATAACCGTTTCTTACATTTAATATACCATAAAATAAGGTTATTATAAATATGGTATTTCCATACATTGTACTGGCCTCTTTATGTCAGTATTTTTCTAA
>NZ_DAIOXM010000024.1:0-43183 GCF_036758025.1 Lacrimispora sp.
AAATCTTATAGCAAAGAGCATCAAATGACACTACGGTAGATTATGTAGCGGTTACATCCCAAATATGATCTGGCATAGTACCTGCAATTTGAATCCCACTAGGTTCAACGGAAGCCCATAAATCAATTTTCTTCCCAATCCATTTTACTTCCTTCTCATTTCCGGCCCAGTATGGCATAGATTTATAAACTTCACTTATTTTATTCCATACTTCTTCAGGCGCAGAATAATGAATATTCAAATTTATATCTTGTTCCATATTTTTTCCTTTCATCAAGTGAAAATTATATCCCGCATACTTCAACATAAATTACAGGTTTGCAGCAATTATTGATAGAGCAAAAATAATGAATATGCCGTAGATAATCTTAACTGCTTTAAATTTGCTTCTCTTGATAGAATATACCAGATAAGCAATCCATACTATGTAGGAAATATAGATTATCCCACGATTGCGAATCAATACAGATAAGAGAAAAGCAGATTTATAACAGTCATTCCTTTTTCTGAATTCAAAACTTCTTTTATTTGTTATAATGAGACCTCCACATTCAAACTGTCACTATTCTTCAAATAAAAAATCTGCGGTATCTGTCCCTTCTTCAAGAATAGTGCATAGCTGTTTATCATCTACACTGATTTTATATGCATAAGTCAGATCGTCATTGATTCCAATGCTATATTTGTATCCAACTACATAGATTGGTGTTTCAGAGGTATAAAACCCATAATATGTTTCTAGGATTTCGCAATTTGAATTAAAGTGGCTCAAGAAAACATCAAATTCTTTGTCCGCATATTTTCTCGCAACAGTGCTTCGATTATAAAATTCTTGCATTGTACTATCTGAATTACTATATGCTTTTTCCTTGGTACAACCGTTTAACAGCAAGCACATTACAAACAAAATAAAAATCAAAACCATATTCTTTCGCATTTTTGCACCACCAATTCAAATTTATATGATAATACCTATAACACTAAACATGCAAAATCCAACCTTTTAAATTTATTGGCGAAGCTGTAACACCTTCCAGTACATACTCTCCATATGGTTGTATCATTATAATTTCACTATTAAAAGCATTCTTATAAAACTCCAGTGCTTCTGCAAATGTACTCATTATCTGCCCCTCGTAAAATTAATGTTAAACCCCTATTCCCAACCAGAACTGTTATTCCAGATTTTGAATGATATAAATAGCTGTTTTGGGTATAGATGATGAATCCATCGGATCTCCAGGGATATTCCCCTGAATTGCAAACTTATAGCTGCCATATTCCCAGGTAGCCAATACATCCTTGTTGTCAATGGAATGCTGCACTTTGACCGGCACAACTTTATTTGATATTGTACGGCCTTCCCATGCCTCATCCAGTGTCCCGTCATAGGCATGGTCCGGTAAATCAAGTTCACCACCATTAGCGACCTGAACCGTGCAATTCGCTTCTGCCATAGCATCGTAATAAGAAATCTTCATACCACTTTCATCCAACTGATATTCTCTTTTTTTTATCCAGTTTGGATTCCAGGGTAACAGAACGGGTATACCAAAGGCATCCATCAGCTCCTCCGGGCTTATTGTTTCTTCCAAATCCGATTCAATATTCTGATTTTCAGCGGGCTTTGTATTTTTTATTTCCTGCATACTGGTTTCTGTCGAAGGTTCTGTAACCGGCTGGTTTTTCGTACAGGCATTTAAATGAAGCATACATAAAACTGTCAGAAATAAAACCATCCTTTTCATGTTCTCCTCTTTTCATTATCATGGAAGTTTAAAAGTGCTGCGAGAGATTCGGGAAGGGCATAGCCACTAAAAACACTGAGTGTGCATTGATATATCTCATCCGTTATTCTTTGTAAAAATCAAATGCTTTTTCATATAATTCTCTGGTTTGCTTTTCATCTCCATACGATAAACAATCATCTGCATAGCTTAATGTATGAAATGGTTCCTGCATACTAATGTCTTTAGGTAATACAGTCCACATTTTGTAACATCTATCAGCAAATTCTCTAATATCAAGTGTATTAGTTTTATAAACTTGATTCATCCCTTAAAATAAAACTTTTCCAAATATATTAGACTCAAAACTACTTACTTCATTTTCAAAATATCTTTTAAGTTTAATGAAAGAAGTATTTAAATCACTGGAACATTCCTCTAATTCCAACAGTATCTCATCATTTGATTCTTCCAAAAACAAGGCATCTAAATGAGCATTGTACTTTTTCTTGGAAATAAAATTAAACGCCCAAAGATATGCATATGCGAATAAAGTATTCATTTTGTTCTCTCAAACTCCTGTTTCATGCAGTTAGCCTTTAAATACCGCCAAACTCAGCCTCCAAAGAACTTATTAAGATTGACTATAAATTCTTGTAAATAATTACCCAAAATCACTTTATCACCTTCATCAATTATGGCAGGGACTGTAAAGTAATTTCCTCTTGTATCTACTCCCAAAAGTTCACCACCGCCATTGGATCCAATAATACAACTATCTGGTAAATATTCTTCAACGGAGTAATCCTCATTTATTTCCGTCAATTCTTCCATCCTGAAAAAAATAACCCAGACATTTCCTGTGTCCCCTTCACCGCCATTGTGTTGTTTCATAAATTCAAGATAATCCCCTGGAAGCTTTACACCATTGATTTCTTTTACCGCTTCACCTTCAAAAGGATTATTAAATGTAAAATCATTCCACACATTGTATTCTATTTCACCAAAAACAGCATTATCAAACATCATTTAGTCACCCCTAATACCGGTTTTCTGTAAATCAAATGATTCAACTGTCTTAATTCCATTTATCATAATTCATCATCCATAGGGCATCCTTTATAATTTTCCTTAAAAATCGTACTGCTATCATAATTCCCCTCAATGCTATCATCAGTGGTTGTGCTGTGGATGCTCGAGGGGCCCTCAGCCGGAGGAACTCATACGTAGGCTCTTTTTTTGCCATACTGAAAGTGAGGTATATTATGCCTCAACAATTTATGACATATCAGCAACAACTTTTATATGAAATGAGGTTTCCTTCAAATTGGTACAAAATAGCCAGAAATTAAAACATTAATTAAAAATCAACATTCTATCATCTAAACTAATCTACTCGTTGCACCATCTTCTACAGCTAAATTAATATTTAGTGTAATATTCATGTATAGGTATTTCGATTATGTCTTTTATGTAATATTCAATCTCTTGAGTTGACCGCAAATATATGGCTGTATTTATAGTGCCGTTGTAAAAATTAAGGGTTATCACATTATCTTGTACACTATAAGTTCCCTCATATCTGTCGGTCTCTTCAGTAGTTATGCCAATGTACCGCTTAAATGTGGCATCATCATTGAAAGTCAATGTTCCACCATACTGTATTCCTGTACCATATAACTCTTGGAGAGAATAGTCCTCACCTGTATTTGCATTTTTGGCATAACTTATCATCCAAGTTCCCATTATGTATTCAGGGACGTTGTCTTTAACAGCAGGCGAGTTTGTAGCACTTGATGTTGTTATTGGCTCTACTTCTGGCGTATTTGTTGGTTTTATTACTTCGGTTGTCATTGACGGATTAGGATTAATGCTGAATCCATTTTCACACCCTGCAAGTATTAAGACCACAATACAGGTTAAAAATATAATAATTTTTCTCATGACACTGCCTCCTATCTTCAATAAGTTCTTTTATAGTCACCATCATAGTTTTCAGTGATTAATACTTCTCTTAAATTATCGTAATTATCAAAGAAATCTGTCATATTTCCATCCATATATTCTTCTAACGGACCAATTATAGATATGCAATGATTTTAGTTTAGAAACGAATTCTATTCTTTCTAAAATCATTCGAATTTTCCGCATATGTTCTATACCTATACATTGGGACTCCTTCTCTAAATTCTTATTTACTTTAACGATATAAGTTACGTGTATTTTAGTACCAAATTTATTTTATATATTCTACTTAAAAAATTTTATATTATTTCTGTCACATTCATCTTTACATGATATACGTCCCTATTTTTTACGAGAAAGAAGTACAACCGATTGCTTTTGACTACCATTCTCTTCGCTATACCTATGCTATGGCATCAAAAAGTGTGGATATATTTGAAAAGGCGGCTTCCATTTGCAATTCACCATAATATAAAGTTTCTAATCATGTCTATAATCATACGTATTTTTTCTAACATCAAGCGTTTTACCGTTGATTCTAACCGTAACATCATCCAACCATTCAATTACAGCTGTTTCCCAACGATATTGCCAATATATATTCTTCTGCCTGTTAGTTTTATTGTTTTTTACGGAACCTAAAACAGCATAAGATGTTGTTGCGCCGCCATTATTTAAATATGCGTACACTGTATATGTACCATTTGGTGACGTAGACTCTGCGATTTGTTCTTGACCTTTTATCCTCTGAATATCAAAAAATACCCAATACACAGCATATCCTGCAATCACACAAACAACTATCAGGATAATAGTCATTTT
Source organism: Lacrimispora sp. (assembly GCF_036758025.1). Lineage (GTDB taxonomy): Bacteria > Bacillota > Clostridia > Lachnospirales > Lachnospiraceae > Lacrimispora. The sequence goes on from NZ_DAIOXM010000024.1 coordinate 4,515, forward strand.
CTTAAATGTTTTATTCATAATCAGCTTCTCCAATTTGCAAAATTGAAATTTTGCAGTGAATCATTAAAACTGATAAAAATTACAGTTAACTACAAAAATCAATTTCATATCGAGTTCCATGTGACAGTAAAACACCATTTGTGAGTTTAATACAAAGAATACAGGTATTTACGTCATCAAAATTGTTATGCCCATTGTCAATCCATTCAGCAAAGGATTTTCTTAGTTTCTCCGCAATATAGCTATTTTCTTCTTTATCAAAACAGCCCAAATTAACACCCTTTCCATGTGAAGTAAACCAATCCCCTGAAATAGTAACAACCGAATTATTCTCAATCTTCTTCATTTTATTAGAAAGTCCGTACGTAATTATATAAAACGTTCCATTTTCATAATCAGATTTACTGTTCACTTGAATTTATCCGTTCCATAATCTCCTTTATAACTTCAGTTTTTGCATCCGCATAGTTTTGTACATTCCGCCAAACATGTTGAGCAAGATCACGTTTAACGCGTGCATAGTTTTCCCGGTCGGTGTCGTTAGTCCTCAGCCAATCGCGGAAGCGAAGCATTCTTTTGGCCTCAGATGCTCCCGCACTGAACACATGCAAGTTGATATCGGTATCAGGTCCTTTAAACAAACGATGCTCAAACCAATCAGGCTCTCGTATTCGAAGCGTATAGCCAGCTGTTTCCAAAGCTGGAACATAGGACGGTTCATCTGAAGAATCTGCCACGGCCAGCAATATGTCAATGATTGGTTTTGCACATAATCCCGGTATCGAGGTTGATCCCACATGTTCCAACTGTAATACCCTGCAGCCAAGTATAGACTGAATCCTATAGGATTCCTGGTTGAACAATTCTGGCCAATGCGGATCATACTCGATAAGCGTAATAGGGGCATTGTGCAGTTTCAACCCACCTACCGTAACCTTTTGAAGATATTCATCGTTTGCAGATGCGGAATTGTGGCTATTCTCAATGTTTTTCATTTATTCATCCCCTTGTTGATAAGTTTTCCTGATATTAAGAACCTTCAGATCAAATTTGCTCCATAAGTTCCTGTTTATCCATTATGATGTATTCACCTTTGAATACATCATACCATATTTTTTTGCATAGAAAAAGGCATAATTAGCCTTTGGCGTAAACTATACGCTTTTGTAGTTATCGTGGAAAATTTTCTCGGGATAGCAGGGTTTTGCTAATGTCTTCAGCGGCAAATTGAAATTTTGCGGTGAATCATTAAAAATGATTAAAATTGCAGGTAGCTGCAAAAATCAAATTCATATCGAGTTCCATGTGACAGCAAAACACCATCTGTGAGTTTAGTACAAAGAATACAGGCATTTACATCATCAAAATTGTTATGCCCATTGTCAATCCATTCAGCAAAGGATTTTCTCAGTTTCTCCGCAATATCGCAATTTTCTTCTTTGCCAAAATAGCCATCATTATGTTCCCCCGTTAAATTCATATTTATCTTGCTGTTTAACTGGCTAAGCTGTAAGTTCTCTATTTAAGATTTATCCTATACAACTTCCTATTTACTTCATCAATATAAATCGAATGTACTTTGAAACCACATTTATTTTCTTTTATTCTCACCACTCCCATCTTTGCACGATATATGCTATTTTTTCTAAGAAAGCAGTATAACGGTTTCCACATTTGTTGATGCTGTGATTCGGATTCCTGGAAGGCATAATTTGTCCTTGGCAGAACGATTATTATTCCAGCCAAAGCAGACACTAAGTCTCTTTAATGACATATATGAATTTCAGAAATTTATCATAAAATTTTGTTTAATTGCATAGAAAACCGCACAGAACCATTTCCATTAGAATAAACTGAACTGAGAATAAAAATGCGTTGCTATTTAAGCAGTCTTCAGGAGTTTATATGGACAATAACATCTATAATAATCAAGCAATGGCAAGTGCAGGTTTACCTTATGATGATATAAACTGGTATACTATTGCAGGTCAGCCGTTTGGTGCTGCATCCAGATTCAATGTTATTGTATTTAACGATGCAAATAACATTATAGATATTGAAGGGCCTGTAGCAATAGGCGGAAGTTTTTACAGCCCAAGGGGCTTGAGCGTTGGCTTTGTCCGTAGAGGTAACGGAGCAGTCAGTTACTCGCCGGATTTAGTACGCTTCTTAGTTGGCGGTAATGTATCTATGACCGGCCCTTTGGTTGTTATCGGCCATGTGGTTGTCGGCGGTGGATTCCGTGCAGCCAATGGAAGTACTTATTTAATCGGAAAAGATGGCATGACTGATGGAATACAAGAATTAAAATTTTTGTACCAGGCCAATGGGGGCAGTCAATATTGGACACCATCGGATAAGGGTGATCATTATGTGGTTCCCAGTTATGATGTACCAAGATATATACCTGCAAGCAGGATAGGTGCTAACATACCACGTTTCTTTAGTGATGCAAGGGAAAGCATCGGATACTACAAAAACTGTATTGAAGCTTTAACTCCAAATGGAAGTGTAGTAGATAATAATTATGAATGGATTTTAAGGGGTAATGACCCTGTACAGAATGTATTCCTTATCGATGTAAGACCAAATGGTTTAATCAACAAAGGAATACGTGCAGAAGTTCCACAAGGAAGTACGGTCATTGTAAGACTGAGAACGGGAGCAAATGCCCATTTGCAATACGGTGTTTATGGGGAAAGAAATAAGGCGAATCAGACATTGTATTTGTTTGAGGATGCAACTAATATTTATATGGAAAAATCTTCCGATATCTGGGGAAGTATACTGGCACCACAGGCTATGTTCCATGCACATCCTACAGGCGGTCATGTAAGCGGTAATGCTGCCTTAGGAGCATTTGCGGTAAATGCTGACAGCGGCTTTGAATTTCACTATTTTCCATTTGTTGGAGGTGTGATGTGTCAAGCTATAACACCAGCCCCTACAGTTCCGGCACCTGTAGTTCCGGCTCCTGCTGTTCCGGCTCCTGTCGTTCCGGCTCCTGCTGTTCCGGCTCCTGTCGTTCCGGCTCCTGCTGTTCCGGCTCCTGCTGTTCCGACACCTGCTGTTCCAACGCCTGCTGTTCCAGCTCCTGTAGTTCCGGCTCCTGCTGTTCCAGCTCCTGTAGTTCCGGCTCCTGCTGTTCCAGCTCCTGTAGTTCCGGCTCCTGCTGTTCCAGCACCTACAGTTCCAGCACCTGCTGTTCCAGCACCTGCTGTTCCGGCTCCTGCTATTCCAGCACCTGCTGTTCCGGCTCCTGCTGTTCCAGCACCCGCTGTTCCGGCTCCTGCTGTTCCGGCTCCTGCTGTCCCAGCACCTACAGTTCCAGCACCTGCTGTTCCAATCCCAGAAGTACCTCAGGTGAGCCCGACGTGTCCGGCACCGCCACCATGTCCGACACCGCCTCCATGTCCTGCGCCGGAACCATGCCCAACGTGTCCGGTACCACAGCCATGTCCTGCACCGGCACCATGCCCGACACCGCAGCCATGTCCAGTTTGCCCGGTACCGGAAAAGGAATATATTTTCGTTCCAATAGCAATACCTGGAGAGTGTCCCGTGCCAGAACCATGCCCTGTTTGCCAGGAATGCTTGATTAAACCCTGTATTATCACGGGATGTATCTGGGGCTGCCACTGCCAAGATTTCCATGAGTGGGATGTAAAATTATATCAGAGATGCAACGACATCGATACTGTTCTGTACTGTGTACAGATTAACGGTTGTGGCTGCTTTGAATTTACCGTTCCTTATGAAGGCTTTTATATCTTAAAAGTAAGGATGTCTAATAGCTACTGCAAGACATTCCGGTGTAAACCAATCATAATTTTTAATAATATTGGTGTGGCCTGCTTTATGGTTGAATAATTTTATATCAATTTACCGTGTATTAATTTATATTAGGGCTGCTGCATGAGAGGTATACCTTAATTGCAGCAGTTTTTTATTGTATAGGAAAGTTTGCCCTAGTACGAAAGTAAATGTGATCAAGGCAAATGCCTTCAAATACTCTGTGTCAGCAATGTGTAGAGTCCTACAAATTCCAAGAAGCACCTATTACTACGAAGCAAAATAAAAGCAAGACAAATCTGTTTTGATCGCACAACAACCTTACTTTGCAATCTTTATAGTTTGTAAGTAACACTTGAACTTTTTCTGGTAATTTATCAATACTAAAATCATCTTGGGGAAGTATCACTGTATATCCATAAACATATGGTGTGTATTTTCTAGTTATCTCCTCAACGCGTTTTCTCTCCTGATTGATTTTGGCAGGGGTACAATACCTATTTGAATCAGCCAAAGGAGTGTTACCTATACTGGTTTTTTTGTATTTTCTGGCAATTTGATTTAAAACTTCATTGTTTTCCATATAATATATATGAAAGTTAGAGAAACCGATTGATTGGAATATTATTCTTCTTTATTCATTTCTTTCCTTGCTTCAAAAAATTGACCAAGCATAACTCCGACAAAAGAAAGCACTAAAGTAGAATATGTATCTTCTCTCCAAACATCAGCCCAATCAATCCCCCCAGAATCTTTTAATCCGTATGTAATAATGCATCCCCCAAAAGCTATTATCACTACTAAAATACCGTACATTACTCTTCCCATAACAGATGTTGTTTTACCATATTTTTGTACAAAGTGTCCAACAAAAAAAGTTATTATGCCAGCTCCTCCAAGCAGATATGGAAATAACCCAAAAAACACAACCCATAAACTTCTTTTAGTAGCATAACAAAAAACTATAATAAACAATACATATACCACTATTGGAATAAGAACTTTTTTATTATATTTAATGTTTTTCTCCTTTCATCAACAAATCAAAATATATTTACATAGAAGCTGCAAGACTGCTTATTTTCTCATCAAATGCCTGTGCTAATGCCTCTCCATAAATATCTGCTAAAAAGTCACCAAATATTAATTCAAATATATCGGAAAGCACAAAAACCTCTTCTTTTGCAAATTCATATTTGTCGAAGTTATTTTTATTTATCAAATTGCTTTCTTCATCCATTCATTTAAAAAAATAACTTGTTCCTCCGTATGAAACCAATGTTCTCCATTTTTCATTACAGTAAGTGTGGCATTGTGACTTTCAACGAAAGCATCTACTGTTTTATGTGATATAAGATTATCTTTTTCAGCATAAAGAATTTTTGTAGGAATACTCCACTCAATCGGGTTTTTTCTTACATAATTTAGATATTCCCATGATAATGTTTCACCAAAATCAGTTGGTATTTTTCTCTTTTCATAAAGTTCTTGCTCCGTAACATTTGCCCATTGCATCATATCAAGAATGAGTCTTTCCATATCCAATACAGGAGATATAAATAATGCCTTTTCAATTTTGCAGTTTTGTAATGTATGCATTGCCAAATAGGCACCTACACTATTGGCAATTATATAAATATGTTCATGCCCTTTACATGCCTCGTCATATGCTGCCTTAATTTGATTTTGTACAATCCATGGGAAATAATCGTTATAGTCTATTCCAATAATATCGAAGCCAGGACAGTTTTTCTTGTAGTTCTCAGCTTCTAAATAACTTCCGCCTTTTCCGTGAATATATAATATAGCCTTTTCCAAAATATCACCTCCACAAATTCAAATTTTGTCAGCTTTAAGTTATACCCATAATCATCATGTCATTTTTTCACAAATTTCCTTTTTAAGCTTAAATTGCGCCTTATACCGGTCTATGCCTCCTTCAACGGCAACCACATGAAATCCACACTTATTGATATAGAAATGATGATTACGGTAAGATACCGCAGGAGTTTCAGTCTCCCATACAGCAATCTGCGGATATCTATGCTCCACAAAACACCATGCAGTATATCCATAGCCCTTTCCAATTAATTCGCTGTCGATAAACATGTTGCCAAGGAAACCACACTTATGCTTGTCGTCGATAAACAAAATGATTGCACCAATCGCTCTTTCGCCAAGGTTAATGCGGTAGGATACTGCATTTGAGTCAAACCCCCACTTTTCAAGAAAACTTCCATCGTCATAACCAGGCGGATCACCTGCTGTTTTTTGAAAAAAGAGACGAGCATCATCATCAAACGCACGTTTCATAACAGGTATTAAAACTGATATATCTTCTTTTTTCATTAAGCTGAACTCTAATCCATTAAATATCATCTTTCAACCTCCTTGCGATGATATAAATAATCTACAACCATTATATTGACGTCTCCATACAGTGTCAAGGAAAGTTCTGACAATGAAATTGTTAGAATCTTATTGTTACTATTTTTTGGTCGAAACTATTTTACTATCCTCACTTATCATCTCCTTGTATTTTTTAGTTACTTAAAGAAAAAGGGCGCCAGTGGAAAAGTTTTCTTCCACTAGCACCTTATGAACAAGTTCTATAGGTTCCAATATAGATAAATCAAATAATCTCTGTTGGCAAAATACTTTCTCCAATGAGTTTTCAGGCACGACTAAGTTCATAGCAATCCATATAAGATAAATCCATTCCTTCCGGAATCGCTGCAAATGTAGACTTATAAAATGCCTCCTTATCCCTTACCGAAGCACTGAATATATAATTATAGCCAATATCAAACAGATATTCCGGACACAGTTCAGCGCTTGGACCGTAAATGCCTCGGATTTTTGCATTTTTACACATCTTAAGAATATCTCTATAGGTATTATTTACGATTGTGCAGCCAGTCATTACCACGATATCCAGACTCTCCAGTACATCTTTATGCTCAAGGGCATTATTTCCAAGATGCCAGCAGATGTTTTCTGGATATACCTTTGTCTCATTTCCGATTTTATAATTTAAAATCCCCTTGGGATCCCGAAAATCAAAAGCATGAAATTCCTTACATTTTCCAAGAAAAACTTCATTATATAGACCATAGCCTATAATTCCAACCTTTTTATCCTTTACATCATAGTCAAATATGCGCCCCTCTGTCCGAACAATTCCCCTGTCTTCCAGTCTTTCCGCTGAGTTAAATGGCTTGCTTAAAAGATTGCATAAACAGGATGCTACGATTCTAAGTTCGGGATCCGACCGCTCAATCAGTTCGTAAACACATTCATCTGCCGACCTGCCAATTAAAGATTTTAATATTTTCTCATATTCATCAAGTTCTTTTTCCTGCCCCACCCGCAGTGCCATGGATAATCTGTCCTTCGTATCAGACACCATGAACCACCGGTATCCCAGTACAAATTCTTTGACGATTGGCACTGACTCATTATACTTTTTGTAATTTTTCTGTATGATTTCCAATGCTGTACTTAAATCATTCATAACTTTCCTCCTCATTCATAATTGAAATAGGAACAATGCTCTTCACAATACGTTCGTTATATTGAAATTCATTTACCGCAACATTCACATGGAATGCTTTTGAAATATTTTCTTCATTGAGGACATCCTGAGTCTGTCCGTATACATACTCGCCGTTATTATGCAGCATGAGTGCTTCATCAGAAATAGAAATTGCATTGGTCGGATAATGTGTATTCATAACAGCACATATTCCTTTCTCATGAGCCATGCGCTCAATCAGACTGAGCACCAGTATCTGATTATGGAAATCAAGACCTGTTTCCGGTTCATCAAGAACAATGAGGTCAGGTTCATTTATAAGCGCTTTTGCTATAAGCACCATCTGTAACTCTCCCCCGCTCATATGGTTGCAGTCTTTATCTGCCAGCCTTTCTATTCCTATCTGCTTCATTATTTCTTCAGCCATTTCGATATCTTTAATGCCCGGCTGTTCAAAGGCTCCAAGATGTGCACTGCGTCCGAGAACAACCATTTCAAGACCTGTAATGGAAAATGCAAATCCATGGGACTGAGGGATATAGGAAACCTTTGACCACAGCTTTTTTGATTTAATACTTTTTATATCCTCTCCATATAAAAAGCTTTTTCCATCCGCCCAGTCCAGAAGTCCAACCATACATTTTAAAAGTGTTGTTTTCCCTACTCCATTAGGACCAAGCACGGACAGAATCCTGCCCTTATTCAATTTAAAGCTAATATTCTTTAATATCCTTTGTTGATGGGGATATCCGAAACTTCCATTCTGTACTTCAAGTATCAATGTAAACTCCCCCTATTTCTTTTCAGCAGTGATATAAATACTGGTGCTCCAATAATTGCAGTAAGAATGGACAGCGGAAGCTCAATGACACTGATGCTTCTTGAAAATGTATCAATGATGATCATAAAACTGGCGCCAAGGCTGATTCCTACAGGAACCGCATAACGGTTGTTGCTTCCTACAAGCATTCTTGCACAGTGGGGAATTAAAAGTCCGATCCAGCCAACCTGTCCGCACATAGAAACGCATGAAGCTGTTATGACTGTAGCCGCCAGCACGAAAACCAGGCGTGTTTTCTTTAAATCCATTCCGCTGGCTCTTGCCTCATCACTGCTGAGGGATAATATATTTAATTTCCATCTCATCATATATATCACTGCAATGCCTGCAAGTATCAGCGGTGAGCCTACCGCGATTTTTTTATATGAGGCACTTGTAAAGCTGCCCATAAGCCAGTAGGTTATGGCCGGAAGTTTATCTAAAGGATCAGCAGTATATTTTAATAAAGAACCTACCGCATTAAACAATGCTGATATGATCACTCCGGCCAGAACAAGAAATACGACCGACTGCCCATTTCTGTCTCTTGCCAGTATCATCGTAATCCACACGGAAATGAGTCCAAAAGCCAATGCAAGCAGCTGAGTCTGCATAATGCCCATAGACATAATAATGGCAATAATTGCGCCCACACATGTTCCACTTGTAACACCAAGTACATCTGGTGTTGCAAGCGGATTAGAAAAGAGTGACTGGAAAGCATTTCCTGCACAGGTAAGACCGGCTCCGACAATGATTGCCATTACGATTCTCGGTGCCCTTAAATTTATGACAATGGAATAGTTCTGGCTTTGCCGATTCCCCTTTGCCGCATCAGATAAGGTGTTAATAACCTCTCCGATAGAAAGGTTCATTCTTCCTATACACAGGCATATGAGCGCAGTAGCAATTGGCAGTATAATCATTGTCAGTACGGCAACAATTGTAAATTTGTTATGTCTGATCCAAACAGTATTTTTCATTGCAATTGAAGCATTCCCTTCATTTCTTCATCAGTAATTTCGTACCCATAAAAGTTCTGGTAATATTCACATATTACTGTTTCCAGAGGATAGTCCGAAAATTCTTCCGGATAAGTATTATATGCGAGCCAGGCTAATACAAGAGGTGCATCAGGATTAGGGGTGAACCAGTTCCACATACCCAGTGTTGTGTTATATACGCGCTCATCCATTACTGCCTGTATTGTTGAAAAATCTACACCTTCAACTTTATTATCTATTACATCCTGCCTGCCCAGCTTTAGCAGACCAGGACCGTTTAAAAATAATACCTGCGGATTCCAATCATATATTTGTTCAAAGCTGACCTGCGCAAATCCATTGGCCTCCGCTGCCACATTTTTAACTCCAAGATGCTGCAGCCAAAAATCACCGAATACACCTTTACCGGCAACCTGAGGAACACCGTCAATCAGCTTAAATAAAATCATTGCACTGGGACGCTTATCCTCCGGAATATTTTCTATTCTGGTTTCCACATCTTCAACGATCTTATTGCCTGCTTCAAGAAAACCATCCATCTTGCCCTTCTCTCCAAATACATCTTCAAGAAGCTTCAGCCACTGCTCATACCTTTCTATTGGATCTGCAGGGGAATCTGCGCCCACTGTCGCAAATCCTACTGACGGAATTCCACTTGAGGCCAATATTTCCGCATGCTCTTTATTGTTTGCATTATAAAGAATCACATCCGGTTTAAGCTTTATGATCTCCTCTATATTCAGATCTGACTGTGCATATACGGTATCTGATGATTCAAGCAGCTCAGGTGCAATGTTCTTTAATGCTGTTTCTGATATGGTTTCCTTAAAGGAACCGCTGTACCCGACAATATGGGGAGCTGAGCCTTCAAAATATGCCATGTATGTAGACAATATCGGAATTTGGTCGATTACAATACGTTCTATCTTATCCGGAACTTCAACCTGATTTCCACCATGGTCCACTACCATATGAGTTCCCGGCTTCTCATTACCTGCTTTGGTTTCTGTTTCATTTTCCTCAGCAGCAGTTACTGATTCTTCAGAAGTGGTTTCTGCCACTGACTGGGCAGCTGTATTATTATTCGTATTTGAAGCACATGCTGTTAATAGCAATACTGATGCAAATAAAAGTGACGCTGTTTTTAATCTTAATCTCATAATGTCCTCCTCATTTTGTTAGTTTGAACTAACTCATATGTAAGTCTACATGAAAAAAAGGATTATTTCCGTTGCTGCTGCAACCAAATTAATCCTCTTATTGGTGTTTATTTATTATGAACGCATTTTTTCTATAATCTGCAGGGCTCTTTTGATAGCTTACTCTTTTCAACACCAAGATAATCTGCTCCAATACGAGAATTTGAAGAAAAAAGCTCAAGCGGCAGCAGATACTTTTAATCAGCATTCTACTGAAATCGAAGCCACTGAAAAGCGGATGGCTGAAATAGCTGTCCTTAAAAAGCACATCATCAATTATGCTAAAACCCGTAACCTCTTGACCTGTGATTTTTTTAGCTCACAAAGTGAGCGTAGTTACACAATCTTCAGTGAGAATTGGGGATACTCCCTAACAAGCATATATGCCAGAAATCCCACAAGAGAATTTTGTGCAAAATCGCAAGGTGTACCACCTTGCCCTGCTTGCCATTATAGCTTTTTCAAATTCAACAGGTATATAAAACATCAATTTATAAAGATATATCCCTCACTGGACAGTTTCTTTTGAATCTGATATTATAAGAAGAAATTAAATATTGAAAATGCTGAGAAGAGGATTAGTATCTGTAAACTGGTTTCAGAAAGTTGCTGGTTGATGCGAAGCAATAAAAGGAATACAGAGAACTCACCTTTGAGCAGTCTTAGTCAAATTTAAATATACACTTTTGTAGAAATTAGAGAGTAGCTAAGAACGGAAAACCCACCGTTACTGGGGGAAGGATATAAGGCATTCGTGCCCGTATCTGAATAAGTGCATAATACTTAGGTATTATGAATCGGAGTGGTACCGCGTAAGATTAAGTCTTTCGTCTCCTTGGCAGATTGCCGGAGATGTAAGACTTTTTTTATTATTATTAAGGAGGAAATATATTATGTTTAATTATCAAAAATATGAAAAAAATTTCTTTTTACCCCCTGTTATTTCTTATGATTGGGTAAAAAAAGAGTCAATCGACGAAGCACCCATATGGTGCAGCGTGGATTTAAGAGATGGAAATCAGGCATTACCTACTCCAATGACATTACAGGAAAAACTTGAAATGTATCAAATGTTATTAGACATTGGATTTAAAGAAATCGAAGTGGCATTTCCGGCTGCTTCGGATACGGATTTTCAATTTTTGAGAACGCTGATTGAAAACAAAATGATTCCGGAAGATGTCACTATTCAAGTAATAACTCAAGCAAGAGAGCATATTATTCGTAGAACTTTTGAAGCTTTGGACGGTGTCCCTAAAGCGATAGTTCATTTGTACAATTCAACGTCTGAAGCCCAACGTAGGCAGGTATTTAATAAATCAAAAGAAGACATTAAAAAGCTTGCTGTTGACGGTGCTATTTTATTTAAGCAGATGGCTGAAAAAACAAAGGGTGATTTTTATTTTCAGTATAGTCCTGAGAGTTTTCCGGGAACGGAGGTTGACTATGCTCTCGATATTTGCAATAGTGTTATAGAGATTTGGAAGCCCACACGCAATCATAAAGCGAATATTAATATTCCAACCACTGTTGAGAATGCTATGCCTCATATTTACGCAAGTCAGTTGGAGTATATTAACAACAATTTGTTGGATAGAGATTCTATCGTATTATCCATTCATCCTCATAATGACAGAGGTTGTGGTGTATGTGATGCAGAGTATGGAATATTAGCCGGAGCGCAGCGCGTCGAAGGTACACTTTTTGGAAATGGAGAACGTACAGGAAATGTTGACCTCATTACAGTAGCCATGAATATGTATTCACAAGGCGTAGACCCGAAATTGAATTTCAGTAATATGAATCACATATGCGATACATATAAGCGTTTAACAAAGATGTCCATTCCAGAAAGACAACCATATTCAGGTTCACTTGTCTTTACAGCTTTTTCAGGTTCTCACCAAGATGCAATTTCTAAAGGAATGAAATATCGTGAACAGGAAAAAATGGAGAAATGGGAGGTTCCTTATATTCCTGTGGACCCTGCCGACTTGGGAAGGAACTATGAAACCGATGTAATTCGTATCAATAGTCAATCTGGAAAAGGTGGTATAGGTTATATACTGCAAAATGCTTATGGTATTAAAATGCCATATAGGATGAATGAGGAACTTGGATATTTTGTAAAGAAGGTATCAGATAGAGAAAACAAAGAACTTTCTACGGAGGAAATATATCAAATATTCAAACAACAATACATTAAATTTTTCCCTGAATTCAAAATCGAAAATATCAAAGTTAACATTGAAGAATCACATGAAGCTTTATTAACAATATTACAAAACGATAATCAAATGCTTATAAAAGGTCATGGAAATGGCAGCCTTGATGCAATCAGTAATGCATTAAAAGAACATTTTTCTGTGGATTATGATTTAGAAATATATGAAGAACATTCTATGGGAAAAAATTCATTGGCGTTAGCTTCCGCTTATATCGGAATCTGCAAAAACGGAAAATTATACTGGGGAGCAGGAATAGATAAAGATATTATAAAAGCATCTGCTTATGCCTTGTCAATCGCAATTAACAAATTATTAGGAGATTAAGATAATGAATAATAATAAATTAGATAAAAGTGAGGTGATGCAGCATTTAAAAAAATATAATGATAGCGAAATTTTTTATCAGCAATATGCTTTGCTTCAAAATGACAAAGAAGCTTTAAATCATTTTATACAGCAATATGATCAAACTACTTTAAGACAAAAAAGAATTTATATAAAAGAAATATTACAAAAATCTTATAAAGAGTTTGAAGATGAGTCAGCTATGTGGGACAATCAGGATGATATTTACATTGAAAAATACTGCCGTTTTATGCCTCGTATTTCCGCAATACATGACTATTTTGAAATCGTGTATGTTGTAGAAAGTAATATAGATATTGACATTGGAGAAAAAAGCATAACCTTAAAATCGGGTGATGTCTGCTTTATATCTCCGGGGATTCTTCATAGTCCGCATATTATGGAAAAAACAATAGCGTTGCAAATGATTGTCCGAAAAAGCACATTTCGTCAGGAGTTTTTTCGATGCTTAACGGGAAACAGCGTGATTTCAGATTTTTTTCTGAATGCCTTATATTTGCAAAACGAAGGCAGCGTCTTATTGTTTCACATGAGTTCGGACGAAGAAATCAAAAATATATTTTTTCAGATGTACCTAGAGAACCACAATAGATATGTTCGATACCAAAATATCTTAAATAACCTTTTTGAGATTTTATTATGTCATTTGTTACGATGTGATTCTTCCAACATTGAAATCAAGCAGACTTGCCAAAAGGCTGATTCTCGTATTACTCAAATTCTACAGTATATTGAAAATAACTGTAAAAGGATCACAATTGCAGATTTATCAAAGGAATTTCATCTATCCGGTCCATATTTGTCAAAGTATATAACAAACAAAACAGGGAAAGCATTTAGTCATATTTTACAAGAAATAAGATTGGAAAAAGCCCGTAATATGTTATGCTCCAGTAATCTTCGGGTTGAAGATATTGCCGATTCTGTTGGCTATCGCAATGTAGAACATTTTATTCGACTTTTCAAACATAAATATTGTAAGACACCAAACCAATTTCGCAAAAGTAAATAAATTCAATACCCGCCAAATAAAAAAAGTAGATTTGGCGGGGCTATACTTGTGCCTGATATTTTACAATATGCCTTCCATTTCTGACAAAATTGGAAGGTGTATTTTTATGGTAAGCGCCTAAATTTCGGGCAGTAGTCCGATTTTGTTGTTGAGGATTTTGGTAATGGGTAGTTTTTTACTCCCAAAACTCAGGCGTTCTTAAACCTCGAATAATTGCCCCATCATCTTTTATTTCAACCATAGATTCTCATCTTCATATCGAACTTCAATAGAATCCACATCTGATTGCATCGAAAACACTAAAAACGCAGCCGCATTGCTGCGAGTATTTATAATTTGTTTCTTATCATGTTTCATTTAACTTCCTCATCAACAAACCGCCTATCTTCATCAATTCTAAACTTACAATTTCCTGCTCCAATTTTACATTACACTGAAGCATATAGCGTACCGTATCAGCGTATGGATCCAATCGTTTCAATTCTTGTAATCGTATAATGTCTGTGTCTGTTAATGGATGCAAGCAATGTTTAAAACCCTTATGCAAAAGAACATCTCCCGTCATACAAAAAAGCTTGAATTTAACATCTGTAATTTCAGACAGATTATGATGAATCCAAAATCCTCCTGCATCAATATCTCCAAAATGCAGATATTCCAAATCATGGTTATCTTCATACACCTTTTTTATAAAATCACGTTGAAAACGATTTGCATATCCCCCCAGATAGAATGTAACTGTATCAGGAGCTGAATAACGCAGGTAAGAAGTCCTATTTTCAATTGTCATAAATTTAGTTGCGGCAATCTTAATATGGTCAATTTTTTCAAGAGATTTGGCATCCAACTCGATTCCCTCATCCAATACACTGAAATCAAGTTCTTTTCCATTAACCGATATCATAAATTTCCCCTTAAGACACAATTTCTGAGTTTCTTTTTTTATTCCATATTCAACTAATATCTCATCTAAAAATTCTTCTGAATCACAAGGCTTATTTCTCAATTTGCGAAGTCGCTGACAAACCGAAGCCAGAGTATTAATTTCAAAATATTTTGAATCTCCGTATATCTTCATCGATGCTTCTCTAACGAACAATTCCGTTTGATTGTTTTCAATAAATACAAGAGCATCTAATATTGGCGGAAGTTCTTCATAGTTAGCCGAAATTTTATTGCGTTTCAAATCCTGTTGTAAAAGGTCACATTCCACAGTGCATGCTGCTGATAAACCAGAATATTTATCAATGATCATCTGTACGGCTTCCTTCTTCATTTCCTTAGATACAAAACCAAATGTTTGATGCAAATATTCCTCCACTTGCGTTATTTTCTCATCAACAAGATAGATACACTTGAGCTGCGTCCCAAACGTTTCCTGATCATAGATCAAAAAGCCCTTTTGAGAAAGCAACTCTACTGTACAATTTATTGCATTAATAATGTCATAATCTCCGTCATTTGCCCTATACTTCTTATATAACTTTTCAGGTTTAACCTGAGTTCTTCGATTAATCTTATTACTGCCGGCATCCTTTTTGCTGCTGCGATAATTATTTACCAAGTATTCAAGAATTTTTTCTTCCCATTTCAAAATTATTCGCTCCTTCATGAATTTCAATAATTCCTATCTCCATCAAATCTGCTTGCGTTCTAAGTACAGGAAGAATGACATTACATTCATTGCCAATCAACTCCGTTTTATCTGGTGCACAAAAAATCATTTGCAACTTCTGTGTTCTCATAAAATCAAGCATAATTTTCACATTACTCGGATCCATTTTTGCAAATGGCTCATCAATAAAGACCAGCCTGGTAGAGTTCCGTTTATCATTGTATATCAAAAGTAACGCTGATAATAAGATTAACATATACGGAATCTGTACCTCAGCCCCCGAGTTGTAACCGGACTGTCTTGACAATTTCGCCTTATTTAGAACATTATTTGTCAGTAAAATCTCATACTTCATATAATTCCGATAATCTGCATACTGTTCAATACGTTCTTTATTATTATTATCAATAATACTGTTGATAATTTTTCGGATGCATTTTTCTAATTCTTCTCCACGCTCATCTGAAAAATCCGTAGTAATCATTAGTGTTCTTTGCCCAGATATCGTTCCTAAAGACTCCCGTTCTTTCAAATATCTGGCATATTCCAGAATTTGCTCATAATCAGAGCCATCTTTTACATACTCGACCTCAAACTCATACTTGGCTTTGAATTTCAGTCTGGAAAGCTCAGCATTGATTAATTTCAAATCATCTCTTGCACTCTCGCAGAATTTTAGTACTGTAAGAACAAACTCATTCTTAAATATTTCCTCATAACGTCTGGTCTGGTCGCTGAGTTTCTCTTTAATTTCCTGAAAGTCGTCCATCCATATTTTTGCTTTTCTTGCCTCATATGCATCACGTCTGTCCTCCCCGTCAGGCAATCTGTTTTCTGGGCTACGTCGTGCATTATAGGCTGCCTGTGCACTAGTCAGGTCTTTTTCACTCTTTTTACTATCACGTTCCGCACGTTCACGATCTTTTAAAGTACCTCCCAACCCCGTTCTTCCATTAGCAATAAACTTATTGTAGGCTTCTATGGATTTTTTATAGACATCGTAGTTTTCTATCTGATATTTTTTTGAATAACTCGCATATCGTTCCATCTCCTCTATCTTTTCTATCTTTCTTTCCTCATTTACCTTAAGTTGAGTCTGCATATTCACTTGAGATTCCTGAACTGTAATGCGTTCATTGCTATTCGCTTCAAGTTCTTCTGTATATTTCACATACAACTGGTTTAATTCCATGTATTCTGTATTATTCTCTTGAGCCTGTTTCAAATTATTCAATTCAATGGCTGCTACTTCATGTTTTATTAAAATATCTCTATACATTTCATGTGCATCAAAATTATAATTGCCAAAGTGTCCCTGTGCAGTCTCTAAGTAGATCTTTTTCTGTTCAGTAATCTGTTTCTGTTCCCTCAGTCTTCCTCCCTCATCAAGTAATGCCTGTAACTTCTTTTCAGCACGGATCAGGTTTAATTTTATTGTTTCCTGCCCCAGGCAATAAAAACGAATTTTGTCAAACCGCAGGTAAAAACTATCCATTGCTACAGATACTCTGCCTTCCTTCGATACAGCATTTTCATAATTCCGAACCTGATCCTTTGCAACTGCATGCATTCGTCCCAGTTGATATTGAAAATACTGTTTTGCCACAGAATTTTTCACTTCAATAAATCGAACGACTGAATCTTCTTCCGGTGTAAGTTTCTTTTTCATTAATAATTTGGTATTAAATAAGTGAGCATACTTGTATTTGGTTGAATTTAATACATCATCTGCAATATCATAGTGATCCGGATCCACTAATATAGTATATCTCCTGGCTCCCAGAAAAGCCTCTATCGCATCACGCCAGCTTTCATCCCTTAGTCCAAGTACATACTCACAGGCGAATTTAGCTTCTGAGTCAATATGCCTTTTTACAAACTCCTTATTGATTTCATCCCTCAGTGCCACATAATCTGGAATCTCCGAAAATGTGGTTTTCATTGCATTACAATCATCAATAATTTTTTGTTGCTGTGCCTGCATCAAACGATTTTTATTCTCTTCATCTTGCAGTCTTGTAATTGATGCAAATATGTTATCCCTTTCTGTACGTATCTGTTCCAGAAAGGATATTATACTATTGGTTTTCTCAACAGATGTGTATTCTGTTGTGGTAAGTGAAGATAATATGCGATTATCATTAACAGTGATGTTTTCTTCATAAAACCAGTTAAGTAATTCACTTATCTTTATTTGGAAATCATCTACCTTTTTTGTTTCTTGATTTAATTTTTCTTTCTGTAAGGTTAGTATCTCTAATTGTTCCTGTGCTGCACGAATCGCTTTTGTACAGTCCATTTCATCAAGACTATCTTCCACCTTTTTTAATCTTTTTTGAATCTCTTTCTCATTTCCTTTAATCAGTTCCAGTTTTCGCAAGTCTTTCTCTAATTGTCTTTCTGCTATGTCAATCAATTTGGCAGCGTTCTCAATCTCTTTTTTAAGTCCAAGCATTTTTTTATAATTAATTTTTATATCATCTGATAAAATGACGTTCCTTGCGTTCTGCAGTTGATTAAATATTACTAAGATTTCATCAAGTTCTATTATCTCTGCATCAATTTTCTCAAAGGTTGCATTTAGTATGCTTATATTATTTTTAGCCTCTACCAGCTTTGAAAAATCAACCTTTTTTTCTTCTAATACACTTTCACGTATAAATCTGTCTATTTTTGCATTGGGATCATAAGACATGATACTGCGCAGCTTTCTGCGGAAGGCTATGGTTTGCTGCTCATTTAATCGCAGGCCTGTCCGCTGCAAAAACTTTGCAATACCATCTTTTGCTTCTAACATTCTAATGTTATATTTTTCTTGTAATCCACCACTGCCATATGGCATCGACAAACCATTTTCTTCATATACATGGTCAAAGTCAATTACTTTTATATTTTCTATTATATACCTGTTTGTGATAAGCCCATTTGCTGAATTTGTCTCTATAACAGTACCAAGCACAAAAGTTTTCCCCATCTCTGTCTCAGACATTTCCAGCACAATGTGGGTGTAAACATTGGGATATGAGTCCGCAGGCCTCATGTATGTTCCCGCTGTTGCATCCAATAATCCTCTTGTATAAGAAGATAACGTTCTACTTCCTTTATTCTCAGTGGATTTGTTAAAAACAGTGTCTCCATATAGTGCATACTTAATAGCATCTAATAATACCGATTTACCATTGCCATTTTTTCCTGCAATCAAAGAAAAATCGCCAATCGGAACCGTTATATTATTAAAACCATACCAATTTACCAAGCGAACAGATTTCAAGATTATCATTCATCGTCCTCCTCTTCGTCTTCCTCCTGTTCTGCTATACTTTCACCACTCTCCATATACTCTGATGCCACTGTCTGAAACTGTGTTATATCCCAGCCGAATTGAAGAGAAGGATACAGCGTAATAATGGCATCTTCCGTTCTATCCTTTATATCAAAGTCAATTAAATTATAACGTTTAAATAATTCCATTGCTGCAGCAAATTTTCTATTGTCTATGTCAATCTCATAAGCTTTAATCTTGTCAATCAGATCTCCCCGCAACACCAAATTCTCTTGATTATATCCAAGATTCTCCAAATACACTTCCCAAAACACCAAAAGAAGATGGTATTGCTCATTGGTAAAAGTTACTACATTTGCTCTTTTTAGGCCTACAGCTTCTTCATCTGCCTCATGTGCTTTCAACATTGCAATTCTCACATGATCATCCAGAAATACATCAAATCCCATTATCCGTAAATAATCCGATATATCCTGCCGATTCGATTCTCTTGAGATGAATGCATACAGTTTTTCATCCTTTTCACCCACAATAAACGTAGACTCCAAAAGCTTGCGTATACACCGCTTAAACAATACAATATTTTCCTCTTGAATTGATATATTTAGTTTGATCTCACTCATCTAATTCTTCCTTTTTATTCTGATGTTACTAATTGTGGCAACCTCTGTCTCAATCATTCCCTCTAAAAATTCCACTTCAAACGGGAACTCCTCCGAACTGGAATACATGATACTTGCTGCCATCATCATGGCATCATCTCTGCTTTGTATACTCTGCTCGCTGATGGTAATCGACTTTTTCCCATCAAATAATCGTTCAAAATAATCAGCAGCTTGACTGGCACTATATCGTTCCGGATATTTATGCAGTAGTTCCTGTGTCAGCTTTGCTTTCTCATCATCAGACAAAGAGCTCGTCACTATTGCACCGCTCTTAATATTGGGACGCCGTTTTTTTCTCCGTTCAATTGACTTCCTGCCAATATATTTATAGGACATCAGTTGAAAGCTTTTAGAAACCTCACTGAGAACTATCTGTCGTTCTTCCAGCTCCATGCCCTTTAGCAGCATTAGCAAATCATCTAAATAAGTCTGCATATTCGTATTATTACTAAGCACTATCAGCATTCTGGTAGAGTACAAGTTATAATAGATATTAATCTTTTTATCTATGTAATCCATTTCTTTCACATAATCATAATTAATGAATCCCTGTGTCTCAGTAAATTGCATGTCAATAATTTCTCTTGCTTCATTTTCATTCACATGCTTTAAGTTCTGATACTCATGAACCATATTTTCATATACATCCGTATTCATAACCTGCCGGAACATCTTCTCAATCTCTGCTATATAGCCAGGTATTAACCCATCCTTCTTTATAAAAAAATAGTCATTAAAAAAAAAGTTCATCATCTCATCTTTAATTAAAAACTGACCAAAAGTATTAACTTCTGTCATCTTAATAACAATTCGCATAATTGTACGAATGCTATCTTTCAGAATCTGAAGTTCATTCTTTAAATCTGAGATATTATCTACAAGCGGCACCAGGATGTTGGTATAAGGCCGATGTGTACGCCCATGATCTGCATCCAGAGCTGACTTCAATGTATCGTAAATAGCAAAGATATGATTTGTCAATGCACCACTGGTATCTCGCTCAAAAATCCGCTGGATGGCATCTATCATTTTTCTGCAATATGGTGTAACAGAAGCAATGTTATCTCCGTTACGCCCAATTTCTTGTTTAGAAATCCAACTGCATGATCGAAAGTATCGCAATATCGCACTGGCATTTTCTGTTTCAGATTTTTTGCTGCTAATATTTTCATCGCTGCTCTCCGACTCATCTTCTAACGCATAGGAACAATTACGTAGATACAAAATGATACTGTCTTTAGCATCGGCTTCATAAAGCAAAGAAACTGTCTTTGATTTTTCAATCAACTGTAAAATACAATCATAATATATTCTTTTATTTTTATAACAGAGTGGATTAAAAAAATGATCATATTCCTTATTTTCGAATAATATCATGTTTAGTACCTCTTTTAAACGGAAGTCAAATTTTCCTCATTTATTAAATTAACCTGAAAACCAATCCTCTTTATTTTACTGGAGAAGGGTAACCCTATTTAACGTTTACATTTTCGGATACTTCATTGTACCTCATATGAAAACGGTCGGGACATGAAAGCTTATTTTGCATCTCCCAAAGCAACATACAGTATAATAAACCATCGAAATATTTCTTAAGATGAGAATGGAGCAGGATTCAAAGAATCCCACCCAAATATTGATAAAGAGCCGCCAAATGTAGCTTATAACTTTCTCTCACAATGGGAAAATATTCTTTCTCTCTGCAAAATCCATTAGTAGATATTTTATAACTTCTGATATTTCAGAGTGGTTATATTCAGTACTTTCGTAATATTTACATTGAATAGCTATTTTACTATCCGCCGATGATATATCAACATCTTCAATTCCTTCTACCATTATTTTATCTGTTATATGTTCTAGCTTCAACAACTGCAAAATAGTAAAATCAAATTGATAGAAATAGCCCTTTAAGGTATTAACTGCACTTCTATCTTTCAAATTATTCTCCTCCAACTTTCCACTATATCTCCGCCACCAACTGGTGCACCATACAAGCTGTCCATATTTCCAATGTTATTACTGAAATTCTGATAACTGTTGTAGCTAGTTTCCACTTAGTAAAGAATATATTTTAAATATATAAATCTTTTAATTTAGGAGAAAAAGTTTCAAGATTCAAAATGTTTATTTCATCATATTCTTCCTTTGTAATTAGTCCTTGTTCTAACAATTCATTTAACATCTTCAAAGAAATCTTATACTTTACTTCATTTTCTGCCTGTTCTTAGTCATTCCACTTCCTCACAATCTTCTCAACTTCAGCAATTAGCTTCTCTTTATCCGGAATATAATAGGTATATTTCGATGCAAATATATTATTTGATAAACCACCAAGAGCATATTCAACAGTCAATGCATCTTTATCCGTACACAAAATAATTCCAATCGGTTTATTATCGTCTTCATCATTAACTTCATTTTCATAATAATTTAAATACATATTTAGCTGTCCTGCTGCCTCTGGCATAAGCTTTGTCGTCTTCAGTTCAATCAGCACATATGACTTCAGCGGTTTATTATAGAATACCATGTCAACATAATAGTGGGTATTATTTATAGTTACTCTTTGCTGTGTACCAACAAACATGAATCCCCGTCCCAATTCAAGTAAAAACTTTTCTATCTGCTCTGTAAGTGCTTTTTCCAAATCACTTTCCATAACAGGCTTATTTTCCGGTAAACCCAAAAACTCAAATACATATGGATCTTTAATCATATCAGAAGGCCTTGCCAACTCAATCCCTTTAGCCGCCAATTTTAATACTTCCTGTTTATTAATATCTCCTTTTGAAAGTAGTAGCCTCTCATACAAAGATGTGTTTATCTGCCTTTTCATTTCCCTTACTGACCAGTTTGAATTCATTGTCTCTTTTTCATAAAAACTGCGTTTATCTTTGTCTGAAATGCTTAATAACTCACAATAATGTGTCCAGCTCAATTTGCCAGTCACTGACTGGCAAATGTCATAGTTTAAATAAAACGCCCTCATATTTTGGAGGTTTGATCTGGAAAATCCTCTTCCAAACTCTTTAGTCAATTCCTTAGACAACTGTTTTAATGTTTGTTCCCCATACTCTGCCCTAATACTATCATTCTGTTCATAACGAACAATAATTTCTCCTATTTTCCAATAGGAGGCTATCAATTCACTGTTCACAACTTTTGCTACATTACTTCTTGCAATATCAAGAATACTTTTAATTTCACCTACCAGAGGATTTATTACATTATTGGGCATATTAACACCTCACTATCATACTCATTAATTTTGAAAATTTTATACTTTTTAAAGTTCTTTTATTCATAGAGTACACTTCTCTCCATTAAAAAGCAAATACCAATAACATTATTATTTCAATAATACCCTTGTGAGATGATTTTCACAAGCCCTAAAACTATATTTAGTATTAATCTTATCTATACACCAATTATTTTGTATCACCTACACGCTTTCATTTACCTTTAAAATAACAGATAATATATTCATACACTTAAATTTGAATTATCCATTCAATATCATTTTTTCCTTTCACAACTAAGTGTTTCTGATAAACACAAATCTGCTCAACCTTTTCTCTTATAATATTTTCATCATATAATTCTCCAGAAACCATAGAAGTCAGTCTTTCCTTAATCCACTCTTCTTTTACAGTCGGTGATTCCAAACACGCTTCTTTTCCCTTTTCAATTCTGGTTGCACATCTCCAAACAACTATCTCTCTTTCAGTTCTTCTTCGATACGAAGCTCCACAGTCGCCACACACCAGTAGATTTCCCAAAAGATATTTGCCATTATATTTGTTAGTGCTTAAACCTTCTGTGCCATCTTCATGACGGATCACTCTCGCACGCTTAGTCATTTCTTTCTGAACCCTCTCAAACACCTCATCTGAAACAATAGCCGGATGACTTCTGTTTATATAATACTGTTTTCTCTGTCCTGTGTTTTTTACTTTTCTTCCTGTCATAAAATCTTCTGTATAGGTCTTTTGAAGTAAGGTATCCCCTTTATATTTTTCGTTTTTAAGCATTTTTTGAATTGTAGTTGTATCCCATTGCTCATTGCCAGTAACGGTTTTTATATTCATAGATTCCAAATACCTTTTTATTTGTCCAAATGTTTTTCCTTGCAAATATAATTCAAACATTTTTCTTACAACTTCAGCTTGCTCTGGAACGATGACAATTTCACCATCAATACAGGTGTATCCCATAAAATTTTTGTACTTTGTAAATATATTCTCTTTTTCAAATTTACGTTGAAATCCCCACTGAATATTTTCACTGGTGTTTCTGCTTTCTTCCTGCGCAATCATACTCCTAAGTGTAATTTCAAATTCTTTATCCAATCTAATGGAATCTAAATTTTCATTTTCAAAATACATGTTTATTCTCCTCTCTCTCAAATATCTTACTATTTTTAAAACTTCAACAGTATCTCTCGATATTCCGCTAATTGATTTTGTTATGATATAATCAATTTTCCCTTTTTCTGTTTTCTTTAACATCTTATCCAATCCAGTTCTTCCACTCCTCCTTAAACCGCTTTTTCCTACATCATAAAATATACCATCATAAATCCAATCCGGATTCTCTGTAATCATTTTTGTATAGGACTTAATTTGATAATCAAGACTACGTCTCTGAGTTGGACTCAATGTGCTAACTCGGCAATATGCTGCAACTTTCAATTTCTTATATTTTTGTAATTTAGGTGGTATGACTATAACCTTTTTCATAAAACATTTCTCCGACATCTATATAAAATGAGTAACCTCATGGATTTTCAGAATAAAAAAGGACGTGAAAGTTTTCACTCTCAGGTCCTCAATTATCGTGGGTTTCTATTACTTTTCTTTTATAATTTAACCCATTTTCTTTTGCAACAGGACTATGGATTCCACATTCCTTGTTGCTGTAATTCGGATGACAATCGTACCCACTCCTTCCTTGGCGTCAGTTTATATTTTCAATAATTTCGACGCTCATCCTTTCTTTGTCACAAATCATCTATTCTGACAATAACATAATAACGCTGATTTATTGTTGTATTATTTAATAAAAGTAAAAACTACCAACTATAAAACCCTCAGCATACCGAGGGCTTTAGCCTTAGCAATTTCGATAGAAAATATAATCTCTATGTCTACTATCATTTCATACACATATAGAATTTACTTTTCCAATTTATATTTATTACGGCTTTATTGTCGTTGCAAAAATCCAGCAAATTGCGCATGCCGCTTAAGTGTAACTTTAATAGCATCTTTAATGGAAGAAGGCATTGTATTTTCTGAAGAAAAAGCTTTCAACTCAATAATAACTCCTGACTTTACTGACTCCTTACGTAACATATATATATCAGCACGCACTGAACTATATGGCGAGGATAATGTTTTTTCATATTCTGCACTTAACCCACATTGCCTAATAGCACTTGCAATTCTTTTTCCTATTAAAGTTGGCTTATTTGTGACGGAGCTATACCACTCTGCTGCTTCTCGAGATCTTTTAGATTCTCTTTCTCTAACTGGATTATAATCGTAAGAATCCCATCGATCCAATAAAACATGAAAAAAATGTGTTTTTTGAAAGCGGTCTAAATATGTAGGTGCAATTTCATACTCTGGATTATCCAATTCCATACACATTTTATACAGGTCTGCTGCTCTAACAGGAATTATACGTACATCAAAATATAATCTCGCTCTATTCAATTCCCTTAATGGTAATTGCATTCGGTCTTCAGCATTTAATTCATTATACCAAATATCCCAATTCAGTTTATATCCTTCTCTAGGTTTCGAAAATGAGAGCACCCGCTGATTCCGCAGAGAATCAGCTACTGGCCACATAAGAATAACTTGATATTCTGATAGATTTTGGATATTATCAGTAAATCTTGCCAATAAGCTGCCAACTTCCTCAATAGCATCTCCTAAAGTATCATTTTCGTCTGTCACTTTCAATATATCTGATTGTATAATCTCAAAATCTGCTAATGCTTGGCCTTCATTATGAAATGAAAATGTCTCTTCTATGATAGAATGCCATTTATCTTTTGATGGACCTATAATATCAAAATCTTTTTTTAATAAAATTCTTCTATTTCTAGTAGTAGCTTTTACCAAATCTTCTCTAAAGTCTCTATTTGTAGTTAACCATATAAATATCATTGGTATTGTTCTTAGTTCACTCCGATCTATCAGACTAAGATGTTCTACAAATTGAGTTGGTATTTTTTCCCTTCCTTTAACATTTTCTTCGTATTGATCAACAATCCCAATTAGCATTTTTCCGTGTGATTTCATGCTTTCTAATTCAATACGATACATTAATTTTTCTCTATTCTCTATTTCCTCTTTATCAAGTGAAAAAACATAGGTACTTGGAAGATGTGTACTAATTTCATGTGTAGCACAACTTTTCCCAGATCCACTATTTCCATAAATAGGTAAAAAACGTATTCCTCCACTGATTTGCATAGACTTTCTTCCTGTATTGACGAGATCCAATAACTCTGAATTTGGAAGTAACCGTCCTCTATAAGTTGTATCTATATCTTCATAACGAGAAGGTAACTTTAACTTCATAAACACTCCATTCTGCAATTACATTAGCAATATTTTATTTTTCCATATAGTATTTTATTATACCAAAAATCCAAGAAAAAGGAAATATATTACAAAAACTTCTGTATTTCCCTGTAATTCCCCAAAATTTATATTACTAAACCTTTTCTAAAAGACAGCAGACCTCGCAATTAGCCGTAGAAGGAAACATATCCACACAACAAACCCTCTCCACCTTATACCCTCTCTCCTGCAAAACCACCAAATCCCTAACCAAACTGGTAGGCTTACAAGACACATACACCATCCTATCCACCCCAAAATCAATAATCGCCCCCAACGCTTTCGGATGAATCCCATCCCTAGGCGGATCCAGAATAATAAGATCAGGCTTATCCTCAAGATTCCCAATCACCTTCAACACATCCCCAGCAATAAACTCACAATTCTCCAACCCATTAACCTTCACATTCTCCCGTGCCGCTTCCACAGCCTCCTCCACAATCTCCACTCCCACTACCTTCTTAGCAACAGGAGCTACAATCTGAGCAATAGTCCCAGTCCCGCTATACAAATCAAACACAACCTTATCCTTCGTCTCCCCCACATACTCCCTGGTCTTCTCATACAAAACCTCTGCCCCAAGAGAATTCGTCTGAAAGAAAGAAAAAGGTGATATTTTAAATTTCAACCCCAAAAGCTCTTCATAAAAGAAATCCTGCCCATACAAAATATCAGTCCTGTCACTTTTCACAACATCAGCCAGACTATCATTAAATGTATGCAAAATCCCAACAATTTTCCCTTCCAATTCAAGCCCCAAAAGCATATCCGCAAACGGTTTCAAATCCAGATCTTCCTGAGTCGTAGTCACCAGATCCACCAATATTTCCCCTGTCTTCACAGCCCTGCGCACCAGTAAATGACGCAGATATCCCGTATGCTGCATTTTCTTATAAAATCCAATTCCCCTAACTTCAAAATACTCCTTTACCCCTTTTAAAATACAACAAAAATCCGGATGAACAATTCTGCAGTCCTCAGTGGTCACCACATCATAAAAACTCCCCCTCTTATGCATTCCCAGCGCAAGAGGCCCATCTTTATACTCATCCCCAAAGGAAAACTCCATCTTATTCCTATACCGATCCTCCATGGGACTGCCCTTAATACCCTCAAACTCATAATCCTCACAGACCCCATCTAAAAGAGCCTTCACCTGCTGCTCTTTAATCTTAAGCTGCTCTTCATATGGAATAGTCTGATACGTACATCCTCCGCAGTTCCCAAAATGAGGACATGGATTTTCCGCTGTTTCCAGTGGAGAACGTTCCAACATCTCCAGAATCCGTCCTTCGCACTTCCCGCCTCTTTTCTTATTGATCATAACCCTTACCTTCTGACCGGGAAGGCTGTGCTTTACCGCAATTTTTCCTTCAGGAAGCTCAATAACTCCTTTATCCGGGAAATCAAATTTTCCTATTGTACCTTCGTATATCTCACCCTTTTTCACGTTTCTGACTCCTATCCTGCTCTATATTAATTTTCAGGCAAAAAAGCGTGTCTCACTTTCTGAGGCACGCTTTTGCTGGTTTTAAATGCAAATTTTACTCTTCAGAACCTTCGCCCGGCTGATCGTCTTCAAAAAAATCATCGTCAAAGTCATCATCAAAATCGTCTTCAAAGTCTTCCAGATAATCCGGTGTGAAGAAACGGTATACAGTGTAGGCAATTCCTGCCACTGCTGCCACTGCACCTATGATAGCCAATACCCAAAGGATACAGTTTTTCTTCTTTTCTTCCTGTTCCCTCCTATGAAGCAATTCGTTCACTCTGCTTGAATTTATCATATCTTCCAGTTTGCTCATCGCTTCCTTGCTCATTGCATCAAATCTGTTCATGTGTCCACGTCCTTTCTGAGAGCCCTGCTTTCTTTTTTTGCCTTTTTTCAAAGCTTTAAATATGCTGTAAGGCATTTTTCCTTACCTTCCGGCAAAGTTTTAGTCTCTCTGCCTATCGCAGTTATTATACCATTATATTGACTATTTTACTATCATTTTTGCCCTTTTTTATAAATTTTATAAATTTTGTAAATAAATCATACCACTTCATTCTTTTACACCAGCTTCAGCTTCGCAAAGGAAGCGAACATCTTTTTTACTCCTGCCTGATCAAACTGTACAGTCACCTCATAATCTCTTCCGCCGTCTTTGATCTCCATGACCTGGCCTTCTCCGAATTTCATGTGTCTGACCCGGTCCCCTTCCTTATAATCCAGGGAGCTGGCCTTTTCCACTGTAAAAGCCTTTCCAAAAGCAGGCTTGGCTGCACCGCCGTGATCCGGCCCGAACCGGTTGACTCCAAGAGACCGTTCCGTACTTTTCCCTCCGCCCCAGGGCAATGCACTGTCATCAAAATCAGAAGAGCTCCGGGAGGAGAAAAGTCTGGATTCCAGCTTGGAAGAATCCAGAAGATGTGCCGGAATTTCTTCTATAAAGCGGCTTACTTTAGAATACCTGGTTTCCCCGTTGACCATTCGCTGTCTCGCCCCTGTCATCATCAGATACTGCTGCGCTCTGGTAATTCCAACGTAGCAAAGACGCCGTTCCTCTTCCACATCTTCCTTATCATCTGAAGATATGGACATCATGCTGGGGAATAATCCATCCTCCATTCCGCTTAAATAAACCCGCGGGAATTCCAGCCCCTTGGCACTATGTAGGGTCATAAGGGTCACTCTGTTTTCCGACTCATCCATACGGTCCACATCAGCCACCAAAGCCACTTCTTCTAAAAATTCATTGAGGTCGGGATGCTCATGCTCCCCCTCAAAACTGACCGCTTTATTAATTAATTCCTCAATATTTTCCAGACGGGTCTGATATTCAATCTCCCCTTCTGCTTCCAGCTCCTTTAAATATCCCGTTTCATCCAAAACATCTTCAATCAGATCATGGATGGAATATACCTCTTCTTCCAGCCTTCCCCGGAAATCCTCAATCTGAGCCGTAAAGCCAAGAATTTTGTCCGCAGCCTTTCCCAGTCCCGGCACAGCCTTTGCCCGGCAAAAGGCATCATAAACGGAAAAATCGTGTTCCGATGCAAATGCCTGCACTTTTCCCAGGCTGGTGGCTCCAATGCCACGCTTTGGAACGTTAACGATTCTCAAAGCCGACAGATCGTCTCTTCCATTGGCAATAGTCTTTAAGTAAGCCAGCACATCCTTGATTTCCTTTCTCTGATAGAAGTTTACACCTCCTACCATGCGGTAAGGAACATTGTGCTGAAGGCATTTTTCTTCCAGCAGACGGGACTGGGCATTGGTCCGGTAAAGGATTGCATTGTCCTGATAATCAGAAGCGCTGTTTAATATATCCCGTACAATGGCCTCCGCTTCCTCAGAGGCATTTTCAAACTGCTTAAATTGTACCAATGGGCCTTCATCATTGGCAGTCCAAAGGGTCTTGTCCTTCCGTCCCCTGTTATGGCGGATCACCTCATTGGCCGCATTCAATATGCTCTGGCTGGAACGGTAATTCTGCTCCAGTTTAATCACCTTTGCCCCTGGATAAGCCTTTTCAAA
This sequence comes from Lacrimispora sp., assembly GCF_036758025.1. Lineage (GTDB taxonomy): Bacteria > Bacillota > Clostridia > Lachnospirales > Lachnospiraceae > Lacrimispora. Next base: position 34,192 of record NZ_DAIOXM010000024.1, read on the forward strand.
ATTTAAAATATTTTCAATATTGGCCCCCCGGAATTTATAGATGGACTGGTCATCATCTCCCACCACACAGAGATTTTTATGTTTTCCGGCCAGCAGACTGATCAATTGAAACTGGGCCGTATTGGTATCCTGGTACTCATCCACCATGATATATTTAAACCGCTCCTGATAATAATCCAGTATCTCCGGATTTTGCTGAAATAACTGTACGGTTTTCATAATCAGGTCATCAAAATCCAGAGCATTGTTCTTCCTCAACTGACTCTGGTATTCCTTATAGATCGAAGCTGCTTTTTTCTGCCGGAAATCAGAGGAAGCATTTTTTTCAAACTCCTCGGCTGTTATTAATTCATTTTTTGCCGTGGAAATAAGCCCCAGCATGGCCCTGTCCTTATAAAGCTTGGGATCAATGTCCAAAGTCTTTAAAACAAGGCGCATCAGGGTTCTCTGATCGTCAGAATCATAGATGGTGAAATTGGTGGTATAACCAAGGTTTTCAATATGCCGCCGCAAAATGCGGACACAGGAGGAATGAAAGGTGGAGACCCATATGCTGTCGGCACCAAAGCCTACCAGACGGTCCACACGCTCTCTCATTTCTCCCGCTGCCTTGTTAGTAAAGGTGATTGCCAGGATATTCCATGGATTAATCCCTTTTTCTTCTATCAAATAAGCAATACGGTGGGTAAGGACCCTGGTCTTTCCCGACCCGGCCCCTGCCAGCACAAGAAGCGGGCCTTCCGTGTGAAGTACCGCTTCCTTCTGCATTGGATTCAATGTATCATAAATGCTCATAAACTATACCGTCTTTCCTTCCCGCAAGGCATCCCTTACTCTGAAATTTCCAGATAATGCTTTAATTTTTCCAGATTCTCTTCTGCCAGACGCTTCCCGTCCTCATAAAGGGCCTCCAGCTTCCGCTTATCCTGTTCTGTCCTCTGTACCGTCACATGCTTATCCGGACGGATCACATAAATCCTTCCGTCCTCTTCCAGCTTGTCAATTTCCTCCTGCATCCGGTTATACCGGTCCGGAACCTCTTTCAAGGCCTTTAAAAACTCAGGCAGAGGAGCAAAATAACGCTCATACCCTTTTTTTGTCCATTTATCAAGAGACGGCTTCCGGTACCCCTTTTCCCTGGTCAGAATCAAAATGATTTTCTCATATCCTAAATCAATGGCCCTCTCATAGGCAATGGGCATGGAACAGCCGCCATCTAAATACTTCTTTCCATTGACATTGACCATTCCGGAAAGGATGGGAATGCTGCTGGAAGCCTTTACCGCATTGATGAAATCATCACTGGAGCTTTTTTCAAAATACTCCGGTTTTCCCGTCTTGCAACGGGTGGCAACCACCTCAAACTTCTGAGAAGATTTCCAAAAACTATCATAATCAAAGGGGACCAGGGTTTCACTGATCTCCCCGAAGAGAAAATCAAAATTAAAAATGGAACGGTTTTTCACCATATTCCGGAAGCTTAAAAACCGTTTATCTCTGACATAATCCAAATCGACTTTAATGGTCCGCCCGATCTGGCCGCTGACATAGCTCATTCCGGCCATGGAACCGGCAGAAACACCATTTACATAAGACAAGCTGATTCCCTTTTCCATAAATACGTCCAATACTCCGGCTGTAAATACGCCTCTTAAAGAACCGCCTTCTAAAACCAATGCACCTTCTGTCATTTTTTTCACCTCGCCTTCTATTCTATTGCATTTCCCCGATCCGGTCAATCCCTTTTCCTTTGTCCGGCTGGGCCTGGGATTTTATAATAGTTTGTAAACTTCGTTTATCAGCAGTATAATTTTGATAAAGGTATTGCAATATTGTAATGCAATATAGATGAAAGGAGTTATTAAAACAGAGGCTTTAACAATTCTCAAACAACATCATGATATAATAATTTAATTTTCTTTATCCGGGAGGTTTGATAATGATAAATATATTAGTGGTAGAAGATGATATAAAACTAAATCAAATCGTATGCGCTTATCTTTCTGACAACGGATACGCCGCAAAAGGCTGTCTTAATCCCAATGAAGCTTACGATTTAATGTATAACAGCCTGTATGATCTGATTATTTCCGATATTATGATGCCGGAGATCGATGGCTTTGAATTTGCTGAAACAGTGCGCTCTTTGAATAAAACCATCCCCATTCTATTTATGACGGCACGTGATGATATTGCGTCCAAACAAAAGGGCTTTCGCGCCGGGATTGATGATTACATGGTTAAGCCCGTCAATTTAGACGAGGTTATATTACGGGTTGCCGCACTCTTGCGCCGTGCAAATATTATGGACGAGAAAAAACTGACTGTCGGCAGCCTCACCTTAGATGCCGACGCAGTTACAGCAAGCATTCATGATGAGGAAATCCCCGTAACTGTCCGTGAGTTTAATATCCTGTTCAAGCTGCTGTCCTATCCCAAAAAGACATTTTCCCGCGCTCAGCTCATGGATGAGTTTTGGGGAATCGACAGTGATACCAGTTTACGCGCCGTAGATGTTTATATTACAAAATTGAGAGATAAGTTTTCAGTTTGTGATGGTTTTCAGATTGTCACGGTTCACGGGCTTGGATATAAGGCGGTGCTTAAATGAAGAAAAATAAAGAGCGGCCGGATGAACGCGTTAAATCCATACATTTTTCCATAAAAGCCTATCTCATAACCTATTTTGTTTTGCTTGTCCTTTCAGCCGGTCAATGGCTGATTTATGCTGAATATATAGACTTCGGAACCATGCCCATAGAATATATTTTTGGTATGCTGGGCTATTGGGGGCTTGTATCTGCTTCTTTTATCCTGATCACTCACAGCCAGATACGCCGCAAGTTTGATGCACCTATGCGGAAAGTGAGCAAAGCAGCAAAAGAAGTAGCCGAGGGTGATTTTTCCATATACTTGGAGCCAATTCACACTTCGGACAAATACGACTATGTAGATGTCATGTATATGGATTTTAATAAAATGGTTGAGGAACTGGGAAGCATAGAAACCTTGACCAATGATTTTATCGCTAATGTTTCCCATGAAATCAAAACTCCCTTGTCTATCATTCAGAATTACGCCGCCGCCCTGCAAAATGACAGTCTGCCGGAGGAGGTACGAAAAGACTACAGCAATACCATTATTACGGCCTCTCAAAAGCTGAATACTCTTGTTGTAAACATCCTGCGGCTTAATAAGCTGGACAACCAGGATATTACCTTACCGGAAGAGCCTTATGACGTATGCAAGCAATTATGTGATTGTGCTTTGCAGTTTGAAAATCTATGGGAAGAAAAAGACATTGATTTTACCGCTGATATTGAGGACAAGGCAATGATACGGGCAGACGCAGGTATGCTGGAAATTGTATGGCAAAACCTGCTTTCCAATGCGCTTAAATTCACGGAACCGGGAGGCAGGGTTGCTTTGGTGCAAACCTCTGACAATGACAGCATAACCGTTTCCGTTTCTGATACAGGCTGCGGCATGAGCAAAGATACCATGAGGCATATTTTCGACAAATTTTATCAAGGCGATACTTCCCATTCCGTCGAGGGTAACGGCTTGGGGCTTGCCCTTGCTTACAGGGTCATTGAGAAATCAGGAGGACATTTGAAAGTTACCAGTGAGCCCGGAAAGGGCAGTACATTCACGGTGACTATCCCTTTGAATTATTAACATCATATCAGGAAGAAACCGGCGTTTATTCCCCTTACGGGATGACCGCCGGTTTTCTATTTTAATATTTTGCAAACAATTTCCAATTATTTTATAAACAACAACAAAGTAAAGTATGAGTATCAAAACAAAATGAGGAGATAAAGGAAATGAAAAAAAGCAGCTTTATAGCAATGATTATGGGAACAATCGGAGGTATTTTAACTGCCATTGGCATGTGCATGAGTTTACTGCCTCAATGGAACGCATTTAAGCCGGGTGTGGTGATGGGGTGTGCCGGATTGGCTGTATTGCTTGCGACACTGATCACATGGCGCAGGATGGAGCATAAATACCCAATACGTTTAAACGGGAAAACAATCCTGACCGGCATCCTGGGTGTATCAGGTGCACTTGTACTGGGTGTTGGCATGTGCCTTGCAATGGTGTGGGGAAAGATGGTCTTGGGTATCGTCATTGGCATAGCCGGTATCATTGCATTGCTTTCACTTATCCCGCTTATCAAAGGGATTAAAACAGCTTAAACAGGAGGTGATTTTATGAATAGAATTATGGGAACCCAAAAGAAAATTGAAAAAGCCGTGGTTGGCGGTTATAAAGCAATCGAAACCGGCGTGGTATCCGGCTATAAGAAAATAGAAGATACGGTTGTGACCAGATACAAAAAAATCGAGAATGAATTTGTTGATGCTTTTTTGACTCCAGACGAGCATAGTCCCGAAACCGGGATGCAGAGCGGCAGCAAGGACAAAGAACAGGAGTAATTATGGTGAATGAAACAATTACGGGCGTTAATGATTTTGTCGGCTATGAATATAAAGATGTGACAGTTAAAAATGACCTGGTTTCGGTATACACTGACGGCTGCACCAATTTTGGCTGGATTTTGGAGGGAACTTCCCACCCCATGCAAAAGGTTGGCGCGGTTACTCTGAAACTAAAACGTGACCGGAAAATCCGCAATAAAGCGGAGCTAACCCGTCTGCAGCGGCAGTTTGACGCTTGCGTAAATGAAATCATTGCGCTGGAAAATTCAAAGGTCATTACCGCAGCTACGGCCGCTTATGTAATAGGAGTAACCGGCACCGCTTTCATGGCCGGCTCGGTATTCGCGTATTTAGCAAATATGCTTCCTCTAATGGTTATTCTGGCCATTCCCGGTTTTGTCGGCTGGATAATCCCTTATTTCTGCTATGTCCATATCAGCAAGAAGAAGGCGGACAAAGTAACGCCTTTGATTGACGGAAAGTATGACGAGATTTACGAAATTTGTGAAAAAGCAAATGGTCTGCTTTCCAAATAAAACTACAAAAATACGAAAGGAGGATATACCATGAACCCTGCTGTTATTGTTGTTGCCGCTATCGTAGTCGTTGCCGTTACGGGCGTTGCGGCTTTTGTGAAACGGCGCAAATAAACGCCAGAAGGAAATTTGAGCACCTCTGCATCAACCATGAAATAGATAAAACCGGTATAGCCTGATGTGCCATGCCGGTTTTATCTATGCCTGTTTCATTTATTTTACGGCTCCCGGCATATAGCCTGCCTTTCTTACGATCTCTTTCAACTGGTCCTCGGACATCTGGTTTTTCATGCGGACCACTGCCTGTCTTTTATCCAGATCCACCGAAGCATACACTCCCTCCTGGCTGTTAAAAGCGTTCTCCACTCTGTTTTGACACTTTCCGCAGGTCATTCCATCTACCTCTATGGTGCTTGAATAAGGGTAATTGGAAATATCTTTATCAGCCACCTTAATCTTCTTTTCTTCACCGCCGCCTCCGCCTCCGCAGCATCCGTATTTCGTCCTTTTTATAGTACTTCTCACTCCAAAGAAGCAAAGTACAGCTAAAATAATACATATAATTGCAGTTGACATTCTGTATCCTCCATTTCTGCTTAAGCTTGATTCATTGGTTTTCTTCCAGTTAAATCATATTATAGTACAATACCGGCAAAACTTCCTGATTATTTTTATCAACAGCTAAAATTTACGGAAACTGATCCCGTCCTCCTATACCACGGTAATATTGCCCACGGGGTGTAGCACAATCTTTTCTCTTTAATATAATATAGTATACCAAGAAGGTATAATTAAACAACCTAACTTATTAAGCAAAATGGAGGTCACATCATGATGGATCAAGATATGAGAATGTGCGAATGCGATTGTGACGAGTGTCAGCAGGATTGCACATGCAACTGCAGCTGCACATGTGAACGCAAGAAAAAATACCTAAGACCAAACAGATCAGTGTTAAAATGCGGAAGCCAGGGAGCTGTAACTCTTCCTTTAGCCACTGTTGCAGGCGCTACCTTTACTTTATCAACTGTAAGCGTAGATACAAGAGGCTTAAAGAACCCATGTATTAAATTTGAATTTGCCAGCAACGTTGTAACCACCGCAGCAGTTATTACTCTTAACTTCCAGGTGTTCAAACAGTGTAGAGGCCAGCTTGTTCCTATTCCAGTAGGACCGATCTGGACATTTGCCCGGCTTGTAGCAGTTACAGACAGCAATACCTTCTCCTTCTTCGTATGCGATTGCGATATCTGTGACGAAGACTGCTGCACCTACAGCGTAGTTGCTACTGTTGCTGGTGTTGCTACAGTTGGTGTTACTGCTATCAACAACGCTACTCTTTCTGCAATCGTTGTAGATAACGCAGACTGCTATTAATTGGAGATTTTGATACAAATAGCTGCATAAACTAACTTCTTTCATAGATAGGGTATTTGGTAATTTTACTGAATGCTCTATCTATGAGCTTTCATTTAAGGAGCTGTGGACATGAATCATTGCTTATTTGGTATGCCTTATCCCAGGAATAATCCATATCGCAATACGTCCAACCGGAACCCTCGCCCTGTTCCGTCCAGACAGTGCGATCAAAAGTTAATGGTACAAAGTCTTCCTGAACCTGAAAGCCCGGAGGTGGTTTCTGCTCCAAACAAGATGATGCTGAAAGGTTCTTCTTCCGGAGGCATTTTTCTGCCGGAAAATACAGATAAAAATGCTGTTTACACGGTAGCTTCCATCAATCTTAATACCTCTGGATATAAGAACTTTTCCATGCATTTTAACTTTTCCTGCATCATTGCCACAACCGGTGCAAGGATGCACCTTAAATTTCAATTATTTAAACAAGAAAAAAATCAGACCAATCCGTTTCCCGTTGGATCTGGCTTCATTTTCACAAGAAGTGAAGAAAGCACTGAAACCAACCCGTTTTCATTAACTGCCTGGGACTTCGACTCAATGGCCTCTGAATGCTGCAACTACAGCATACGCATAGAAGTCATGGGATTTGATACGGTAGGCACTGTAATGATTACAAATCCCGTCCTTGCTGCATTTATTATAGAAAATGAACAGTGAAATTATATAAGGGGGAATCTCATGACAAGTCAAAAGAATATGGTATTTAAAGACTCTACTATGATTATTGAAGGAAATACCGTCAGATGGGAAAACCATATGATAAAAACATCCGCCATTTCCCGGGTATGGATGGGGGATGGGCCTAAGGAAAGCTTTCCGGTCCGTCTTTCGCTGCTCCTGTTCTTCATAGCCTTATCAGGCCCTAATCTCATCAGTATCATTGGTATGCTGGCGGTTCTTGCCTTATACCTGGCCTCCTGGTTTTACCGGTATGGGAAAAGGAGAGATACAAAGGGCATTCATTTTGAGAGCTGTTCTGGAAAAATCTATACCTTTCTTTCAGCCAATGATGACTTTACCCTCCAGGCTTATGAATTAATCCGGGAAAGCATTGCAGAAGACAAAGGGGACACAAATCTTCAGCTCAGCTTTTCAGGTGACGGGAAGGTCATCAGCGAAGATCCTCCAAAGGAAGCCGAGGAAGAAATACAGGTGCTGAATGTGGTGGCAAGAGGAGCAAATGAACAGGTGGTCAAAGAACTTCAGAAATTATTTGTAAGCTTCACTCATAAAAACGAAGCAAATAAGGAAATTGCCGAGCTCATTGAAGAAACCATCCGGATGTTTAATATCAATGATTTGGCAGGAACAAAAAAATCCCTGGGCAAATTTATTGTTATGGGGCTGATCAATGATTGCAATGAACTGGGGCTCAATGCATTGATTGACGCTATCAAAAACAGCGTCTATTATTCATGACGGATCGAGTACGCTGCGGGAGTGCAGCTCTTAAAGTACCATAAAGCTGCCCTGCTGATTGGAATCAGCGGAGCGGCTTTTTTCTGCGAATATTTGGGTACTATCAGGATTATTAAGTTTCTAACAAACTTGATATAAAGCACATATCATAAACTATAAAGGATTGCAAGAACCCTTTATGTTATGATTACCGCTCTACAGCTAACTACGCGGATAAGAAAACCACAATATTAAACCTTAACAGGAGGGAACTATAATGAGTAATTGTAGAAATTGGGACGATAACCGCGGCTGCGGTTGCTGCGGCCCAACAGGACCTCAAGGGCCTAGAGGCTGTCCTGGTCCCCAGGGGCCTAGAGGCTTCGTAGGACCAACCGGACCCCAGGGACCTAGAGGATTCTCAGGACCAACCGGACCTCAGGGACCTAGAGGATTTATGGGACCAATTGGCCCAACAGGACCTCAGGGACCTGCCGGACCTCAAGGACCTGCCGGCGCTCAGGGACCTGTAGGACCCGCTGGACCTCAGGGCGTTCAGGGACCGACTGGACCTACTGGCGCAACTGGCGCTACCGGCGCTCAGGGACCAATTGGGCCAACAGGCGCAACTGGTGCTACCGGTGCTCAGGGACCAATTGGACCAACCGGACCTACTGGCGCAACTGGCGCTACCGGTGCTCAGGGACCGACTGGACCTACTGGCGCAACTGGTGCTACCGGCGCTCAGGGACCTGCCGGACCTCAGGGACCAACAGGACCTACTGGCGCAACTGGTGCTACCGGTGCTCAGGGACCTGCCGGACCTCAGGGACCAACTGGACCTACTGGCGCTACCGGCGCTCAGGGACCACAGGGGCCTCAGGGGCCTGAAGGACCTACCGGACCTACCGGCGCAACTGGTGCTACCGGTGCTCAGGGACCTACTGGACCTACTGGCGCAACTGGCGCTACCGGCGCTCAGGGACCCGCTGGGCCTCAAGGACCTACCGGACCTACCGGCGCAACTGGTGCTACCGGTGCGCAGGGACCCGCTGGACCTCAAGGACCTACCGGACCTACTGGCGCAACTGGTGCTCAGGGACCACAGGGACCGCAAGGACCTACCGGACCTACCGGCGCAACTGGTGCTCAGGGACCACAGGGACCGCAAGGACCTACCGGACCTACCGGCGC
>NZ_DAIOXM010000024.1:43283-79440 GCF_036758025.1 Lacrimispora sp.
CAAGGACCTACCGGACCTACTGGCGCAACTGGTGCTCAGGGACCACAGGGACCGCAAGGACCTACTGGACCGACCTCCCCGTTGATATTAGGAAAATAATTTCTTTTGACAGCTTTATATTTTGAACTACCGGATCCCGCTGCTGGCTTTCCCATTTCAAAATCATCTTGTTTGCGGTTATTTCCGCACAAGTGTCCATTTATATTTATATTAAAAACTAATAACTCCCATGTGTTCAAGCAATATTTTTAAGCCTATTAAAATCAGAATAATGCCCCCGGCAAGTTCTGCTTTAGATTTGAACTTTACACCGAAAATATTGCCGATTTTTACCCCCAACATAGATAATGTGAGTGTGATGATTCCAATAGATGAAACTGCCGGGACAATATTAACATCAAGAAAGGCGAATGAGACCCCTACCGCCAGTGCGTCAATACTTGTGGCAATAGCAAGGGGTAACATTTCTGCGGGTTTTAAGGATACCTCTTTCTTTTCAGGACGCTCTCCACCAGGGCACTCCCTATCTGTACAATCCATAGTAGGACATTCTCTGTCTGTACACATTTCGGGAGGACATTCCCTATCCGTACATTTTCCGAGAGGACATTCCCTGTCTGCACACCCTTCTTTCGTAAAACTTTCTACAACCATTTTCCCGCCGATAATACAAAGCAATACAAACGCAATCCAGTGGTCAAAAGCGATTATTTCATCTGCAAACTGTGTGCCAAGCAGATACCCCATAAGCGGCATAGCTCCTTGAAAAAAACCAAAATACAAACCAATAATCAATGCTTTTTTAATGGTTACCTTAGGCATTGTCAATCCGGAGCAAAGAGACACCGCGAAGGCATCCATAGAAAGCCCGATTGCAATAAGAAGTAGTTCTAATAGATTCATAGTATATTCTCCTTTACAAGATGTGAATTGCAAAAGAAAAGACCCAAGTATCGCTTTTACAAGCAAACACATGGGTCTATAATAAATAAAGACCATGTATAGCTGCAAAAGCCATACATGAGTCTCGTTTTTTAAGGCAAGCCAGATTGGGATCAATCAGTATGTTGACTTGCCGCACAATTATGTGCTAACTACTCCCTCACGGGTATTTTCAATTGCTCATAGGAAATCATAAAATTTATTTAATGTCAATGTGTCTGTAATTACTCTGGTCAGTATCACCCTCTGTACTAAAGCACAGAACTTTTGAATTTGTATTAAGACCTATACGTTTTCTTAAAAAGTCCATACTTTCATTCTGCATAGCTTCAGCTACGAATCCCAACGTAACGGCACCACTTTCACCTGAAATAACCTACGTATCTTCTCCTAGCGGATTTCCAAATATCCTCATCCCTTTCGCTGCAATATAATTCGTCACTGAAATTAAGCCTAAAAAAGGCTTGCTTCCGGTAACATGTATCGAAGAAAGCCTTTTGTAATTCTATGTCAAGATATTTAAAGGGAGCCGTGTTCCCATAACTAAGTTAAGTCGCTTTAAGTTTCGTAAAATAGTGCTTCTACAACGCTGTTTTACAATCGCCCACATGCTCTGCTATCTGGCGGTATTCATTTGCAAATTTAAATTTAATGCTGATATTTCCATTCTCATACACAGTGATTTTATCAACAAGTTCAATCAAAATCCCTCTCGTCAGTATATCAATATTTTCATACTTTCTGAACGATTCCAGCAATGGATTTTCTTTATCAATCCCTTTTTCAAATACTTTCTTTTCTTCAGTCAGAGTACAAATAACCTGACTGATAGATTCCATCTGCCGTTCATAATCTTCCTTCATATTGCAATAATCCTCATAAGAAATAGCGCCATCCTTCCAGTCCTGATAAAGGCTTTGTTTGTAGCGGGTTATCTTAGTGCGTTCCCTTTCTTTTTCTATAATCAATTCATTGATGCGTACGGACCGGCCTTTCTGCATTGGAGCATCATTAATACGTGCAATCATTTCTGAAAAGTCTGTGGCAATATAAATCTGTTGCCGTATTGCCCACAGAACACTTTGTTCCAATTGACTGTGACGAATAGAATGCTTAGTACAGGCCGTTTTCGACTGATCCTTATAAGTTCGGCAATAATAGTAAACTCTTCCTCCGGACTGACTTCGTGTCATAGCTTTACCACAATCGGCACATCGCAAAAAACCACTGAACAGGTGAGGACTTTTTTGATTCGGAGACGTCCGGGTATCCTTTTTTAAAAATTCCTGTACCTTATTAAAATCTTCACGATCTATAATCGGTTCATGAGTATTCTCCACAATAAACCATTCTTCTTCCGGTACAGTTTCCTGAACATGAATCTTATAGCTCTTAATACGGTAACGTCCCTGTACCATATCCCCTGTATAAACACGATTCTTTAAAATATTACCTACACTCATTGCGCACCAGAGAGAATTGCCGCCCTGGGCATTAGGATTTTTATATTTCAAGCCTTTATTTTTTTTATAAGCTACGGGACATAAGATACCGCTGTCATTGAGCCTGCGGACAATAGCATTTTTACTCATGCCGTCTAAAAACCATGTAAAAATACTTTTCACATTCTCTGCCGCTTCTTCGTCTATGATAAGGGCATTTTTATTATCCGGGTCCTTCATATAGCCATAAACTGCAAAAGAGCCAATATGCAGGCCCTTTTCCCGTTTTTTATCAAATGTTCTGCGGACACTTTCCGACGTCCCCCTTGCGTGTTCCTCATTTAAAACACCCTGAACAGGAACGGCGATGTTTTGAGCATTTAGAGGATCTTTATAAGTATCAACAGGCTGCTGGTAAAGGGATATAAACCTCACATTGTTTCGCGGAAACCAGTCTCCAAGGTAGTAGTTTTGATCACCGCTGTTACGAAAGCTTCGGGCCAAATTCTTAACAATCACACAATTGACTTTCCCTTTCCGGATATCAGATAAAAGCCGTTGGAAATTCTCACGTTCTTCATCTGTCGTACCGCTGACACCGTCATCTACATATTCCCCCGCAAAAATGTATTCATCTCCATCGTCCTGCTGTTCAAGAAAATCCGCCAGGATCAGTCTTTGATTGGCAATGCTTTCCGATTCATCCTTTCCCCGTTTATCCTCACGGGATAAGCGGATATAAAATGCTGTCAGCCACACCTTGTTTTTGGGTGCTTCCTTCGTGACCCTCTGCCTGTCAGCCGTTCGTGCCATATGTCCTCCTTCCCATCACACCATACTGTTTTTGTGTAATGTGAACTCTGTTTCCGGAGGTGCAATGCACCATTATAAGCCACTTTTCCCGCGTATGTAAAAATTTGTAAGCACATCCTGAATAGACGGCCCGCTGTCGTCAAATTCAAGCTTAATTCCCATATCCCCACAGCGAAAGCACAAAGGGTTTTTCAGCTTTTCTAAAACATAAGCCGCCCTCTTCTCTTTTGGAAGGGAATTGTTAAGCTCCAGCGTGCTTATATCAGACAGCTTTTGTGCATCAACGGCTCCTATATTTACGCTCATAAAATCATCTGCCATTTGGGGCGTAATCATGATCATGCACCTCCTGTTTTGCATGATTCAATATATGCATTTCTTCGTTTGTCCTATGAGGAAGCGCCGAAAGCCGCCAGGAGGATTGCTGTCCCATTATGTCAAAACAAGGATAATTGATGGTCTTTTGATTCAAATGCATGCAAATAAGCAAATACATCATCAGGTTTCCAAAGGATGCCGTTTTTCTCGCATACATCTTTAAAAACAGCCATTAAATGATGGTGATTGGGGCTGTTGCATACATAAGAGCTGCCAAAAGCCCGGATATACTTTTGCTTCATGCCGGGAAAAATCCGGTCAAGCTGGGCATAAAAATATTCTCTGTTGCCCTCCCGCAACGTCATACCAAAACCAAAGCATAAAATCCCCCGGACCTTTGCCTGTATGCAGTAATCCAGCAGCCCGCGGAGGTTTTCTTCGGTGTCATTGATAAAGGGCAGAATAGGGCTGAGCCATACAACCGTCGGTATGCCATGACTCCTCATGACCTCCAACACATGAAACCGTTCCAAAGTCGTCGATACACAGGGCTCCACCTTTCGGCACAAATCTTCGTCATAGGTGGTCAATGTCATCTGCACAACGCATTTTGTTTTCTCATTGATGGCTTTCAGCAAATCCAGGTCCCTGAGAATCCGGGAAGATTTGGTCTGAATTGCAAGTCCAAAGCCGTACCTTTCAATAAGAGCAAGGCATTGTCTTGTGATTTGCAATTCTTCCTCCATATGGATATAAGGATCGCACATGGCTCCTGTGCCTACCATGCAGGGTTTTCTTTTCCGGCGCAGCTGATTTTCCAGAATCATGGGGGCGTTGCGTTTGATCTCTATGTCCTCAAAATCATGGTTGATCTGATAGCAGGAACTTCGGCTGTCACAATAAATACATCCATGAGAACAGCCGCGATATAAGTTCATGCCATTTTGCGGGGAAAGTATAGTTTTATAATCAGCATAGTGCATACACATGGGCCTCCTTTCTCTCAGGTATTATGAATTGTATTATAACACAGTAAGATGATTCAGAAAACAGGATTGATCGCCTCACCATACAATGTTATAATTGAATGGCGAGGTGATAATATGCCATTTAATTCATTTGAAACATACCCTATGTCATGGCGGCCTGATCTGGACAAAAGCAGCCGTTCTTACTATCAGACATTGGCTCAGCAATTAGAGACTGACATAAAAAACGGTGTTCTGCGTCCCGGCACCAAACTGCCTCCCCAGCGTGAACTGGCGGATTTTTTGGATATTAATGTGAGTACAGTATCAAAGGCATTTAAGCTGTGCGAACTGAAAGGGTTGCTGTCTGCCACCGTAGGCAGCGGCACCTTTGTTGCCTACGATGCCTTATCCAGCGGAAATCTTATGATTCACCATGACGGGGATTTGCTAATCAATATGGGGCCTACTGCGCCGGAGCCATCGGGCAATGAATTTCTCTTAAAAATGGCCCGGGAAATGCTCAGTGAAGCAGATGCTCAGCGGCTGTTCAGCTACTATGCTCCCGGGGAAGATGAATGGCAAAAGGATGCCGCCGCAAAGCTGATGCTCTATTGCGGGCACCGTGCAGACCGGGAACAGATTCTCTTTGCCGGAGGCGGGCAAAACGCCCTGACCGCTGTTCTGGCCTCCCTGTTTCAGCGAGGGGATAAAATTGCCGTAGATGACCATACCTATCCGGGCATAAAAACTGCCGCAGCAATGCTGGGGCTTCAGCTTGTTCCAGTGCCCAGTGAACAGGAGGGAATGGATGCCGGAATGCTTAGGAATCTTTGCAAAACCGAAAGAATCCGGGGAATCTATCTGATTCCCGCCTGCCACAATCCCACCACTGCCGTTATACCGGAGGAGAAACGGGATCAAATTGCCCGGATTGTAAGGGAGTTTGGCTGTATTCTCATAGAAGACGGAACGTATCAGATTCTTCACAAAGGCTGCCGCTCGATTTCTGACCGTGTGCCGGAACAAAGCGTTTACATCCTAAGCCTGTCAAAGGGCATTGCACCAGGGCTGCGGTTTGCCTGTTTGTCCGTACCAACAGCGTGGAAGGCCAAGACGGCAGATGCCCTCTATAGCCTGAACGTATCCACTGCCCCCATGCTGGCAGAGCTTTCCGCCAGAATCATTGCATCAGGCCAGTTCGAAACAATCATCAGCTATCACCGCCGTCATACCAGAGAACGGAATCAAATTGTCAGCCGATTTTTCGGGTCTGACTGCTGCCTGGGTTCAGATGAGAACATTTTCCGCTGGCTGATTCTGCCGGATCAATATACCGGTGCTGAATTTGAGGCTCTTGCACGGTCCAAGGGAGTTCAGATTTTCGGTGCAGAGCGATTTGCAGTGGGCAATACTCTCCCGGCCCGCGCAGTGCGCCTTTCTGTTTGCTCCCCCCATAATGCGGAACAGCTGGAACAGGGCATTGGGATTTTAGCAGAATTATTAAAGGGAACTATATAATTGTCCGCCATACAATATTCCCATTGTATGGCGGACTTTTTGACGGTATACTGGAATATGAAAACCAATCCAATACATACAGGAGAAACCATGAATAAGCATTTTTTATCAGGAATAAAAGCCTCCATTCCCGCCTGTCTCGGCGTGATCCCGGTTGGCATTTCCATCGGGCTTCTGGCGATACAGGCCGGGCTGACCGGCTTTGAAGCCATTTTTATGTCTGCCGCAGTAATGGCCGGTTCGGCACAGCTTATGTCCATCAGCATGATTACCCAGGGAGCATCCATGTCCGCTATAATTCTGGGCACATGCTTCATCAACTTACGTCATATCGTCATGAGCAGCTCTGCCATGCAGAGGGTGAAGGGGACCACCCTTTTTCAGCGGCTTTTGGGAGCCTTTGCCCTTTGTGACGAATCCTTTGCCATCTATTCCTTGTCTGAGGATGACAGCTATCCATTTCTTATGGGGACAAACACTGCGCTGTATGCCACCTTTGTCCTCAGCACCGTGATTGGCTGCCTGATGACCGGTTTCCTTCCTCAGATTGTGATTGACAGCTTTGGAGTGGCTTTCTATGCCGCTTTTTTAGGAATGCTGATTCCCAGCGTAAAGCACAATGTCCCTTTGATTATACTGGTAACGGCAACGGCAGCACTCAACTGGCTTCTGCAGCGTTTTCTCCCCCCAAGCTGGTCGGTGATTCTGGCAATGGTACTGGGAGCATTTGCAGGAGTATTTCTGGTGGAGGAAGAATCTTTACCAAAGAAAGAGGTGACAGATAGATGAATGGCAGAATTGTTCTTCTGATACTTGGCATGTCCCTTATGACCTACATTCCCCGGGCCCTGCCTGCGGTTGTTATTGACCGGTTAAGGTTCAGCCCAAAGGCAGAAAAGTTTCTGCGGCTGATTCCCTATACCGCTATGGCAGCCCTGATTTTCCCCGGCATCATAGCAGTAGATGGAAACCATCCGGAAATCGGCCTGGCAGGGGGTGTGGCAGCCGGGATTCTGGCTTGGCTGAAATGTCCGGTCATTGTCTGTGTAGCGGCGGCAATCGGAATGGATATGCTGATTTATTCAGTGTTCTAACTATTTTTTCTCTGTATCTGGCTGGGCGCATAGCCGGTGCGTTTTTTGAACAAACGGCTGAAGTGAAGGGGATCAGCATACCCCACCGCATCTGCTGCCTCCGTCACAGTACAGCCCTGCTCACGCAAAAGCTTGGCAGCCATATTGATCCTGTAATCGATGAGAAAATCAATGGGCCTGCACTGGGTATATTTATAAAAAAGATAAGAAAGCTGGGATTTGCTTTTCCCGATATGATTTGCCAAATCCTCCATGGTCAGCGCATTCCTGTAATTATCCTCAATATAATCCAGAAGTTCTTTTACGATGAGATAATCTTGTGCAGAATTGTCCTTTTCGCCGTTGAAGAAAATGTTCTGAAAAACCTGGCGTGACAGCACTTGCTTTTGTAGAATGGATTGGATGTCCATCTGCTCATTGGCATCGGCCAGTTCCTCCAAAACCGGTGAAACAGCAGGCAGGTCAATGGGCATGGAAAACAACAAATTACTGCTGATCTGGTGGTAATAAATATTGATATGGGTAAATGGCTTTTCTCCTAAAACATCAAAGGAAAGCTGACACCCCGGACAGCCATGAACCATTGTTCCCGGCTTTGCGAGAAAGCACTCATCATCAAACCTTATCTCCGCTTCTCCCTCAAGAGGAAAAATAAATGCTCCGTGTATGGTTTGATAGGAAGTAGGCTTATCCGATGGATGCTTCACAAACTTTATTACATTATTTATGCGAAACGGAGAAAGCCGGTAAGCTTGTTTCAGTATATTAAGGGCTGTTTGAGCATCCATTTTATCCATCCTTTCTTTAATACGGCAACAGGGAAACCACCGCATAAGAACATCTTCCTTCGCGGTGTTTTCCCAAATAAGTTTTAGTGCCTATGTCTTTATGCCTGTTATGAGAACTGCTTATCCAAGTGAGCCAGGGCCTCAGATAATTTCAATGGAATGTTGTCATGATGACCGTATGGATTCCACTGCATTTCTATACTTCCCTGGGGCAAGTGTTCTGTCAGGGCTTTATAAGTATCTTTTGTTGCCTGTGCAGCATTTTTCTTAATATCATGGGCGTCTTTTCCCTCATCTTCTCCCGATGAAAGAAATACGGTTGCCTTTTTATTGACCGGAGCATTCTCTTTCACAAATCCGGCCCAGTCCTGATACCAGAAGGAGCCTGAAATAGAAGCAACGTGATCGAAAACATCCGTCTTATACAGAGAGTATATCCCAAGCAGCCCGCTGAGAGAATGTCCCAGCAATGCGGTTTTGGAGGGAGCACCATTGCCAAACAGTTCCTTGTTAATCCACGGCATTAAAACCTTCTCCAAATAATCCAGATATTCCCCTCCCCTGCCTCCGAAATCAGCGAAACGTTCATGAAGCGCTTTGGCAGGCCAGGGTGTATACTCAGCCAGACGGTCAAGAGGCGGTATACCCACTAAAAGAAAACGGTATGATTTCTCTTCTTCCGGAATCTTTTCCAGAGCTTTAAACAAAAGGTCTGCATCCAGGGCATATACAACCGGACAACTGCTTATTCCGGGAGAGAAGCCGGAGGGCACCAACAGTTCTAAGTCTCTCCCTGCTGTATGAATGGTCTGCATTGGTTCCACCTTCATTAATTGTAAAGGAAGGCGGAAAGTTCTTCCAGAGCATCGAAGTTGCGTACACCATAATCCATGAAAGCGTCATAAGGAACTTCGATGATCCTGTCGATTGCAACAGCCGGTACGGATGCCAGTATTTCTTCATTTTTAATGCTTTCTATCGCCTTTGCATCACTTTCCGCATTGCGGTCAGCAGTGATATAAATGATTACATCAGGATTTGCTTCTACAAGGTTTTCCAGGGTGAGATTAGAGCCGCCCTTCTCCATGACATTGACACAATTCAGTGCAGAAAGCATGCCGCTTTGCAGCTTTGCATTTGCGCCGAAGACTACAAAGGTTCCTTCCTTATAAGTCGCCATAACCAGCACATTCTGGGTTTTGTCCCCGGCTGAGGCTGCCACTTTTTCTAAAACCGTGTTCAAACGCTCTGTCAAAGTTTCTGCATATTCGTTTGCTTTATCCTGAACATCAAAAATTTCACCTAAAGCAGTTACGTCGTCAATAATGCTCTGCATGGAAACATCAGTGCTCATATCACTTGCCTTTTGAGCGTAAACATTGATGCCCAAATCATTGAGCTCCCCGATGGAACCAAAGGTTCCCTCTGCAAAGGTGGCGCTGCGTCCGATAATCACATCCGGCTCGGCTGCCGCAATGACTTCCTTGCTGATGGTCATTTTATCACCCAGGATCTCCAAAGAATCATACAATTCTTTCCAGTCCTCTCCAGGCGCATTATCAATGGCAATGGTGCCCACAATTTTTTCTGAAAGTCCCAGGTTGTAAAGCAGTTCTATGGACGATGCATTGGCCGTAACCACTCTTTCCGGAGCCTCGTTATATGTCTGTCCGACAGATACAAAGTCACTGCCTTTGGTGTCCACCGTAATCGGATATCCGGTACTTGCTGCGCTGGCTGAAGTCTCTTCTGAGGAAGGAGCCCCGCTGGTCTGTGAAACTTCTGAAGAAGGTGCAGCAGTCGTTTGTGTGCTGTCCTCTTTGGTGCTGCATCCGCTTAGAATTGCTCCTAATATCATAGTACCTGCCATAAAAGCCACTGTTTTCTTTTTCATTTCTTCATGTTACTCCTTTTTATAATATTTGTTACGTCAGGTGAGAGGAAAATAGCTGATTGCCATTCCTGCCTGGCTGTCTTCTGTTATCTTACAATCGACGCGGTAAATCCGGCGCACCATTTCACGGTTAATAATATCCTCAGGCGGCCCATAGGAATCAATAACCCCTTTATTTAAAATGTAGATGGCATCGCAGTATTGTGCTGCCAAAGCCAAATCATGGAGGGCTGCCAATACGTTGATCCCTAAACCCCTGATAATATTTAGAATCTGCAGCTGGTATGTAATATCCAAATGGTTGGTGGGCTCGTCCAAAATAAGAAGGGACGGCTGCTGCGCCAGCGCCCGTGCAAGAACAATCCGCTGCTTTTCTCCTCCGGATAATGTGGCAAAGCTCCGTTTTGCATAGCTCTCCATGCCTACCTTTGCCAGGGAATCTGCCACAAGATCCCGGTCCTTTTGCTTTTCTCTTTCCAATGCTCCAAGGTGGGGGGAACGCCCCAGCATAACAATTTCTTCAACCGTCAGATCAAAATTTATATTGTTAAACTGCCCCACCACCGCCATTTCCCGGGCCAGGGCTTTGGGCTTATAGCTTTGCAATGGCTTATCATCCAGCATTACCGCACCGTGGGATGCCTTTTGCATACGGTATACCGTTTTAAGCAGCGTCGATTTTCCACTGCCGTTTGGCCCTAAAACGCCGATAAATGTTCCGTTTTTAACCTCCAGGGAAACGCCCTTTAAAATCTCGTTTGCCGCTAACTGAACCTTTAAATCCTGTACTGTCACATCCATGCTCAAACCTCACTAACCAAAACGGTAATGCCGTTTTATTAAAATATAGGCAAAGAACGGCGCACCAATCATCGATGTCACAATTCCAATGGCAAGCTCCCCATTTGGTATTACAACCCTTGCCAGTGCATCCGCCCAGACCAGAAATATCCCGCCCAGCAAAACTGTAATAGGCAGCAGACGGCGGTGGTCCGCTCCCACAACAGCTCTTGCAATATGGGGAATCATCAGCCCCACAAAGCCTATTACACCGCAGGCAGAAACTAATACGCCGGTTAAAAGAGCTGCCGCCGCCATATACAGCTTTCTGTAAAAGCTGAGATTTACCCCCAGGGTAGATGCCGCCTCATCGCCAAGAAGCATGGTATTTAAGGTCCGGTACTGGCTGAGAAAAAAGATACAGCAGATTGCCACAACACTGCTGGGCAGAATGAGGTTGCTCCAGCTTCCCCGGGTCAGGGACCCCATTGTCCAGAATTTTATGCTTAACATACCATTTCCATCTCCGGCCACGGAAATAATGAAGTTGGAAAATGAGGTACATATGGCATTGATAATGGTGCCGGAAAGAATCAGCTTGCCGGATGTGGCCTGCCCGCCCATAGAAGCCAGGAACAAAACCGCACCGGTGGCTCCCACTGCTCCTAAAAAAGCAAGTATGGATACCGAAGAAATGCTGCCGATAAATGGAATGGCAGTACCGATAAAAACCGCAATGGTGGCTCCCAGGGATGCTCCGGAAGATATTCCCAGAATATACGGCTCTGCAAGGGGATTTTGCACTGTGGCCTGCATGACCGATCCGCACAAAGCAAGACCTGCACCGGCGGCAACGCCCAGCAAAACTCTGGGAAAACGGATTTTCCATATGATTGAAGCATTGGCTCCCTGTAAAACCCCGCTTGTTGCCGGAAGTTCTATGCCAAATATGCGGTTCATGATTATGGCATATGTATCAGTAAGGGGTATGTGTACCGCACCAAGCCCCAGAGCTAAAAAAACTGACAGAATGAGGGCCCCGCACAAAAGAGCAACAACCAGTTTGAAAGGAAATAGCTTTTTGCCCTTTAACTCTTCCCGGCCATATTTGACTTTATTATTTGCAGAATTGAATTTCAAGTTTTTCAAAACAGGCCTCCTACCTTTTGTTAGATGCATCTAACTGCCAGGTTATTATACATAATTTTAACCGTACATACAATAGCTAATAATTTAATGGCATGGACTATTATTAAAAAACCATACCATGCCAAGTGGCCAATTTTTTTCATTTTCTATTTTCTTGTGCCTGATTCGTTATGGGGTTTTTCTTACAGAAAGTATTTGAGATTTGCAGATACGCGGTTTTATGCCGGAGCATGAGATGAATTTATGGGTACATGGTACTGTGGCTTCTATTTATAGGTTCATGAAGCAGTACAGTACCATGTCCTCAGTAAATTTAAATCTTAAGAAATTGGCGGGAATTCAATACATCAACCTTGCATATCCCGAATCAGATTTACCATTTCAATTGCACCAACCGCACAATCGAAACCTTTGTTACCGGCCTTAGTTCCGGCCCGTTCAATGGCCTGCTCAATATTTTCGGTTGTCAATACGCCGAACATCACCGGAATATCATTATTCAGGGATACATGAGCAATGCCCTTGGACACTTCACTGCACACATAGTCGTAGTGGGTGGTGCTGCCGCGGATCACGGCACCGAGGCAGATGACCGCATCGTATTTCCCGCTTTTCGCCATTTTGGAAGCAATGAGGGGGATTTCAAATGCTCCGGGAACCCATGCAATGTCAATGCTTTCCTCACTGACCTCATGCCGCTTCAGTCCATCAAGAGCGCCGCCCAGCAGCTTGCTTGTAATAAATTCATTAAACCGTGCCGCAACAATACCAATCCGAATGTCTTTCGATACAAATTTTCCTTCAAATACTTTCATTGCTGTAATCTCCTTTTTCATTTAATAATGTAAGATGTGTCCCATTTTTTTCTGCTTGGTTTTCAGGTAGAACAAGTCGTGGCCGGTAGCGTCCATTTCAATGGGAACACGCTCGGTGATTTCCATGCCAAACCCGGAAAGCTGGTAAACCTTGTCAGGATTATTGGTGAGCAGACGCAGGGTCTTGGCTCCAAGGTCACGCAAAATCTGTGCACCGATGAAATACTCCCGCATATCTCCCGGAAAGCCAAGGGCCAGATTCGCTTCCAAAGTATCCATGCCCTGATCCTGAAGCGCATAGGCCCGCAGTTTATTAATCAGACCAATACCGCGCCCCTCCTGGCGCATATAAAGCAGGATACCCCGGCCTTCCTTTTCAATTTGTGCCATGGCTGCCGCAAACTGCTGACCGCAGTCACAGCGCATGGAACCAAACGCATCTCCGGTCAGACACTCGGAATGAACACGGCATAACAGGTTTTCCCCGTCACCAATCTCACCCTTGACCAATGCCACATGATGCTCCCCATTGAGCTTGCTGACATATCCATAAGCCTTAAAGTCACCATACTTTGTAGGCATAAGAGTACAGGTTGCCTGCTCTATCAGCTTCTCATTTCTTTTTCGGTACTCCTGCAGGGCCTTGATGGTAATCATTTTGAGGTCCCATTTCTGCGCCAGCTCCATCAGCTCCGGCGTCCGCATCATGGTCCCGTCCTCCCGCATAATCTCGCAGCAAAGGCCGCATTCCTTTAACCCGGCCAGCCGCATCAAGTCCACAGTGGCTTCGGTATGCCCGTTTCGCTCCAGTACACCGTTTTTCTTTGCCAGGAGGGGAAACATATGACCAGGGCGCCGAAAGTCTTCGGGTTTGCTCTCATCTGCTGCGCATTTTAAGGCAGTGATGCTCCGCTCTGCCGCTGAAATGCCGGTGGTGGTGTCCGCATGGTCAATGGATACCGTAAATGCGGTTTCATGGTTATCCTTATTGTCACTGACCATTTGGGGGAACTGCAGTTTTTGGCAAAGTTCTGCGCTCATGGGCATACAAATCAACCCTTTTCCATGAACCGCCATAAAATTCACATTTTCGGTGGTGGCAAACTCGGCGGCACAGATAAAGTCTCCTTCGTTTTCCCTGTCCTCATCGTCTGTAACTAAAATGATCTTTCCAAGGCGAAGGTCTTCCAGCGCCTCTTCAATCGTGCTGAATTGAAACATCTTGATTCCTCCTAAAAGCCGTGTTCCGCAAGAAAACCGGCTGTGATATTGTTGTTTTGCGACTTATTTCCCATCAGGCGTTCCACATATTTGCCAATGCAGTCATTTTCCAGATTGACCAAATCCCCGACACGGCGGCTGGACAGCGTTGTCAGTGAAGCTGTGTGGGGTATGATGGAAACGCTGAAGCTGTCCTTATACACCTTCGCCACAGTCAGGCTGATACCGTCAATGGCAATTGAGCCTTTTTCAATGATGTACCGAAGAACCGGCAAGGGCGTTTTGATTGTATACCAAACCGCATTATCATCTCTGCGAATGTCCGAAACCGTTCCGGTGCCGTCAATGTGCCCGGAAACAATGTGTCCGCCAAACCTGCCGTTTGCAGGCATAGCCCGTTCCAGATTAACAGGGCTTCCTGTCCGCAGCTTTCCGAGAGAGGAACGGTTTAAGGTTTCATGCATCACATCAGCGGTAAAGCCCCCTGGGGAAATGGAAGTAACTGTTAGGCAGACGCCATTTACCGCAATGCTGTCGCCAAGATGGGCATCCTGCATAATCTCCCATGCCTGAACCCATAAAACGGCCGAGCTGGTTCCTTTCTGAATGCTCTGTATTTTTCCGATTTCTTCTATGATTCCTGTAAACACCGGATCACCTCGCTCTCTAATAAAATATCTTCACCGGCCTGTGTGATGACCGGTTTGCTCAGCAGAAAAGCTCCCTCAGGTGAATCAACACCTACCCCCTCTACCGGAGTTTTTCCGCTGCCTCCAAACAACTTTGGAGCCACATATGCCTGTACCTTGTTTACAATACCGCTTTGCAGGGCTGACCAGTTCAATGTGCCTCCGCCCTCCAGCAAAAGGCTGTCAATCTGCTGTTCGCCCAAACTTTTTATTAGGTTGATTAAGTCAATGTGATCCTCCTTTCGGGGAAGTACCATGACTTGGCAGCCTGCATCCAGATACGGCTGGTGCCGGCTGATATCCGTTACCGCTGTAGCAATGAGGGTGGGTGTTATACCGGCTGTCGTGACAATTTTTGCTTTCAGCGGCGTTCTCAGACGGGTATCACAGACGATACGCAGCGGATTCCTGCCATATTCCAGCCGGCAGGTCAGCATGGGATCATCTGCAAGAACCGTGCCTGCACCAACCATGATGGCAGAATAGCGGTGCCGGTCCTCATGAACACGCTGTCGTGCCTCCGTGCCGCTAATCCATTGGGATTTGCCTGTATGGGTGGCGATTTTCCCATCCATGGTCATGGCATATTTCATGACCACATAAGGTGTCTTGTTTTGAATGTAATGGAAAAAGCTCTCATTGAGCTTGTCGCATTCATCCTTTGCAACATTCTCCCTTACCTCGATGCCGTGGGACCGCAAAATTGCAATGCCTTTGCCGGCAATCAGCGGATTAGGGTCAGAAGAACCGACTACCACACGGCTGATGCCGCTTTCAATGATTGCTTCGGTGCAAGGGGGCGTTTTGCCATAGTGACAGCAAGGCTCCAGAGTCACATAAAGGGTTGCTCCGGCTGCCGGTGTCTGACAGTCTGCCAATGCGTTTCGCTCTGCGTGAGGTTCCCCGTATTTTTGATGGCAGCCTTGCCCTATGATCCTGCCCTCCTTCACAATCACCGCACCAACCATGGGGTTTGGGTTTACCCATCCGCAGCCCTGCCTTGCAAGCTGTATGGCAAGACGCATATATGCTATTTCATCCATATAGCACCTCCTTAGAATGAAAAAATACCCTGAATAAAATTCAGGGCAGGAAACAAGCACGACGGTTTTACCGCGTACAAACCGGAAGCTATTCCGAAAAAAATGCCTTGAACATACAATTGTTCAAGGCATTTTTATAAAACGGACCGCAGTTATCTTGCATGGATATAAAAAATAAAAGCCCTGAAATGATAATTCATTTCAGAGCATAAATTCAAATATCCGCACAAAAATGCGAATCTTCCTTTATCTTCTACTATCAGACTGTACTGTCGGCTTCGGAATTTAACCGAATCAACCTTGCGGTTCGTGGGCTGTACCACCGGTCGGGAATTTCACCCTGCCCCGAAGATTTTATTCAATTGGTGTTATTATACTATGGGTTTTTAAACTTGTCAACAAACCAATTTACACCATTGCCCTCCGGCAAAAATTCCTATTATAAACGGCCCCACCGGGCCTGCCGGACCGCAAGGACCTCAGGGACCGACCGGACCTACTGGTGCAACTGGCGCAACTGGTGCTCAGGGACCTGCCGGACCTCAGGGACCAACCGGACCGACCGGCGCAACTGGTGCTCAGGGACCTGCCGGACCTCAGGGACCGACCGGACCGACCGGCGCAACCGGTGCTCAGGGACCAATTGGACCGACTGGCGCAACTGGTGCTCAGGGACCTGTAGGACCTACTGGACCTACTGGCGCAACTGGTGCTCAGGGACCACAGGGACCGACCGGACCTACTGGCGCAACTGGCGCTCAGGGACCTGTTGGACCAACTGGACCGACTGGTGCTACCGGCGCTCAGGGACCACAGGGACCGCAAGGACCGACTGGACCTACTGGCGCAACTGGTACTCAGGGACCTGTTGGACCGACTGGACCGACTGGTGCTACCGGCGCTCAGGGACCACAGGGACCTGAAGGACCTACCGGACCCGCTGGCGCAACTGGTGCTCAAGGACCTATTGGACCGACTGGACCTACTGGCGCTACCGGTGCTCAGGGACCTGCAGGACCGCAAGGACCTACCGGACCTACTGGCGCAACTGGCGCAACTGGTGCTCAAGGACCTATTGGACCTACTGGACCTACTGGCGCTACCGGTGCTCAGGGACCACAGGGACCTGAAGGACCTACCGGACCTACCGGACCTGCTGGACCCGCTGGCGCAACTGGTGCTCAGGGACCACAGGGACCGACCGGACCTACTGGTGCTACCGGCGCTACCGGCGCTCAAGGACCTGTTGGACCTCAGGGACCAACCGGGCCTGAAGGACCTACCGGCGCAACTGGTGCTACCGGTGCTCAGGGACCGCAGGGACCAATCGGACCGACCGGACCGACCGGAGCCACTGGACCTCAGGGACCGCAAGGACCAATCGGACCTACCGGACCTCAGGGACCGCAGGGAACTCAGGGACCTGCCGCACAGTTGAGAGGCATCCAGATACAGCTTACAGGAGCTTCAAGCGTTGCAGACGACGGCATTGTAATGTTTAACACCATTTTAAATGACCAGAGCCTTAACATTGATTACAATCCTGCAACCGGTATCGTAACCCTCAGCGCAGAAAAGAACTACTATGTATACTGGTGGGTATCCACTGACGGAGCTGGCCCATCCACTTATGTGGAATTCACTTTAAGAATAAATACCAGCGGCAACGTTTCAGCAAGCTCACCTATCGTTACAGGACAGTTAAACGGAATGGCATTCCTGACCATCGGAGCAGTTCCAGCTACCTTGTCTCTGCTTAATACCACAGGATCAACTGTAAACTATGCTCAGGTTCCAATTATGGCCAGCATGGTTATCATCGAAGCCAACTAAACAATATTTGAAAAAATAAAGCCTTGTTTTAATAACAGGCATAAAATACCATGAAATATGCCGGAGGCACCCGCCTCCGGCATATTTTTTCTCTCCCTCCGCCCTTTTACATAAGCGGTGCAAACAGCCGTAAAGCTCTGCCTGCCAGCCTTTCCTGCCACGGGTAGTTTTTGTAATCTTCTAAAGTAACTCTCCGGCATTGGGCCAGGGTATCCTGAAAATCCCGTTCCACATCCCAGACAACCTCATTCCTGTATAAATAAACCCCGCATTCAAAGTGGAGAAAAAGACTTCTGAAATCCATATTAACGGTTCCCACCACTGCCTTGCTGTCATCGCTTGTAAAGACCTTTGCATGAACAAAGCCGGGTATATACTGGTAAATCTGCACTCCTGCCCTGATCAATTCCCCGTAATAGGACATAGCCAGAAAGAAGGCATACTTCTTATCCGGTATACGGGGCATAATAATGACAGTTTCCACTCCCCGCTTAGCTGCATAGGTGAGGGCCTGGGTCATTTCATAGTCCAATACCAGATATGGGGTCATGATGTGGACATAATGCCGGGCAGAATTGATCACATCCAGATAAACCTGTTTTCCCACTGTTTCCTGATCCAGAGGGTTATCCCCATAAGGAATGACAAATCCATCCATATTCAGTTCCAGAGGATAATAATATTCCGGATCTCTTAAATACCTGCTGTAATCCTCTGTCTCTTTTTCAGAAACATTCCACATCTGCAAAAACATCATGGTAAAACTGGTGACAGCCTCGCCCTTCAGCATGATCCCAGTATCCTTCCAGTGGCCAAACCGCACCCGCCTGTTTATGTATTCATCCGCCAGATTGATTCCCCCAGTAAATGCCGTATGCCCATCCACCACCAGGATCTTTCTATGGTCGCGGTTGTTCTGATAAGTGGTAAGGAGAGGCCTGATGGGAGAAAATGCCTTTGCCTTTATGCCCTTTTCCTGCAATTCCTTAGGATAATCATAGGGAAGAAGGCTCAGAGAACACATCCCGTCATACATAAACCGGACCTCCACCCCTTCTCTTGCCTTACGCTCCAGAATTTCCGAAATCCTATCCCACATCTCTCCCCGTTCCACAATAAAATACTCCATGAAGATGAACCGCTCCGCTCCTTCCAGCTCCTTCTTCATTTCTTCAAACATAATCTCTCCCAATGAAAAATACTTTGCATTGGTATTTCCATAAACAGGGTAATTTCCCGAATTCTTAAGGTAAAAAGCCAGATTGGCACTCTGCCTGCTGATCTTTGACAGATTTTCCTGGACCTTTGGATTCTGGGCCATATAGTCCTCCGTATGCTCCATATTGGCCCTCAGCTTTTTATCCATTAATTTTCCCAGAATCTGAAATTCCACAAACAGATAAAAAAGCGTTCCAAATACAGGAACTGCCGCAATGGGCACCATCCACGCCAGTTTAAAGCTGGGATTTTCCTCTTTATTCAGAATATAAATGATCACAAGCGCACTGAGAAGAGTAAAGCTTCCGTAAACGTACACCATGTAGCGGCTTAAAAATCGGTAAGCAGCAACCAAAATCATTACCTGAACAGCAAGAGAAATGACAGCAAATATCGTTCTGCCAAAAACAATCCGAAGCACTCCCCTATTCCGTTTCATCCTTTGTACCTCCCATGATTCATTTGACTATCCTCTCCATTATACAGCCTGTCCCCCCTTCTTGCAACACCCTGCCGCCCCTCCCCCTCCTTTCCCGGAAATAAACCAGGACTTCTTGAATTTCCTGATTATTTCCAGTATAATAAAATAGTAATAAATTTTATCAAAAGGAGACCCCTTCATGGAAAAATCAAAGGTTTACTACACAAGCTTTCGTACTACATTTCAGGAAAACCTTCCCCAGAAGCTGAAAAGACTTATAAAAACTGCTGGTATGCTGGAACAGATCGACTTTCAGAATAAATATGCAGCCATTAAAATCCACTTCGGAGAATTAGGCAACTTATCTTTCCTCCGCCCTAACTATGCCAAAGTAGTGGTTGATCTGGTAAA
This sequence comes from Lacrimispora sp., assembly GCF_036758025.1. Lineage (GTDB taxonomy): Bacteria > Bacillota > Clostridia > Lachnospirales > Lachnospiraceae > Lacrimispora. The sequence continues at coordinate 62,644 of NZ_DAIOXM010000024.1, forward strand.
AGATCAGGGAGGAAAACCATTTTTAACAGACTGCAATACCCTATATGTGGGAAGCCGTAAAAATGCCCTGGACCATTTGGAAACCGCTTATGAAAACGGTTTTTCCCCATTTTCCACCGGCTGTCACGTTCTCATTGCCGACGGCTTAAAGGGAACGGATGAACTTCTGGTTCCCATTGACGGAGAATACATCAAAGAAGCAAAAATCGGACGGGCTGTCATGGATGCCGATATATTCATCTCTCTCAACCATTTTAAAGGACATGAGAGCACTGGTTTTGGGGGTGCCTTAAAAAACATCGGAATGGGCTGCGGCTCCAGAGCTGGAAAAATGGAAATGCACAACTCCGGCAAGCCTCACGTAATCGAAAGCCTCTGCATCGGCTGCCGTGCCTGCTATAAAAACTGTGCCCACAGCGCCATTACCTTCGAGGAAAGAATCGCTTATATCAACCATAACCGCTGCGTAGGATGCGGCCGCTGCATCGGTGTCTGTCCGGTGGATGCCGTGGAATCAGACTTTGATGAAGCCAATGACATCTTAAACTACAAGATTGCAGAATACACCCAGGCCGTTTTAAAAGACCGCCCACACTTCCACATCAGCCTTGTTATGGATGTTTCCCCTTACTGCGACTGCCATGCGGAAAATGATATTCCCATTATTCCGGATGTGGGCATGTTTGCCTCCTTTGATCCCGTAGCCCTTGATGTGGCCTGTGCGGATGCCGCAAACAAACAGCCTGTTATGGCAGGCAGCATATTGGAAAAGCACGGAAGCCACCATCATGACCATTTTAAGGACACCCATCCGGATACCAACTGGAAGTCCTCCGTTGAGCATGCGGTCAAAATCGGTCTTGGCAATTCCGAATATGAGCTGATTACCATATAAAAACATACATCAACATACAAAAAAGAGAAGGCTGCCATACAAATGCCTTCTCTTTTTTCAGCCCTCACCCCGGCTTTTTTATAAAATACCCTTTGCTTTCTCCAAGGGGAATCTTGTCTCTTCCGATCTGCCATACGGAAACCTCTGTATCCAGCATCTTTTTTTCAGGAACCTCCTTGGCTATGACCAGTTCCGGCCAGACAAAGATGGTCTCCAGAGCCTTTCCGTCAAGACAGATTTTTGAATAAGGAGTAAAATTCTCCCCGTAAACCAGCAAATTAGAATCATTGTATACCACCTGGTCAATGGTAATATCGTCAATTCCCATTTTCAAATCCGTGGCCTCATAAGGATTTTCCCCTCCATACACCTGACGTCCGCCGTACAAAATGTCGTATTCCAGGCTTTTCATATCTTCCAGGTATTTATCCAGCCCCTCATTGGGACCATGGAAATACTTCTGGTGGAAACGCATCATAGTTCCCTCGTGAATGCCCGCCATATCCAGCACATGGGCGGCAATCTGATAGGCTTCCACATCCTTTTTTTCCAGGGGAAGATTCATATTGTTCCAGACCACGTATTCCGTCTGAAACAGGGAATTGTTCTTCATTTCATCCTGGGACCATTCAAAGCCCGGCAAATGGTCTCCGTACATCACCAGCACAATAGGCTCTTCCCTGGTCCTTAAGGTGTTCACAAGAGAACGGATAAACTGGTCCATTTCCCCGATCTGCTGGCAGTAATATTCAAAATCAGGATATTTTCCATGTCCCTGGACCGATATGGTGTAAATAAAATCAGGGCCTGAGGTGGAGTCCAAAGCCTTGATGATCTCCCCCGTAAGAATCTTGTCCTTGCTCCAGCCCGTAGGATTGCGCTCCACATGATTCATGTATTCGATAGGGGTGAACGTATCAAAACCAAGCTGGGAAAACACCGTGTTCCGGTCATAAAAGGTGGCTTCATTGTTATGAATGGCGTGGGCCTTATATCCGATATTCTTTAAATCAAAAGCAACGCTTTCACAGGAAGTCTTTTTCAGCACGGTCTTATAAGGATACTCACCGGGACCGAAAAAGTCCAGATTCATTCCTGTAATAGACTCAAATTCCGTGTTTGCTGTTCCCGCTCCCACAGAAGGCACACTGATATAACCTCCGGGATAGTTCTTTTGCAGCAAGTGAAAAAAAGGGATAGGATCATAATCAACCGGATTATTTTCCCAAAGGGAGGGGTCAAAAAAGGATTCCAGCTGAATCATGATCACATTAGGCTTTGTGTCCTCGGATAAAGCATAAGTATTTTCAGGGATCAGCTCCTCTTCCCGAATGGCTTCCATGGTCTCGCTTCCATATCCCTCCGGCTTGGATATGCCTGTATTAAAAAGGGAATTGGAAAAGCAGTAAGGGAACCCATAAGTCCGGAAGGCATCCCCAATATTTCCGAAATGAACTGCCACCAGCCCTGTTTTCATGGCTCCATCGGTCATTCCCAGCACCAGGACCACACTGACTGCAATCAACCCTGCTCCGGCCCTGTAGCGTACCTTTTCTCTTGTCACCGGGGCCCTGCGCCACAAGATGACCAGAAGGACCACACAGCCCGCAATGGAGGCCCCCAGGAAAATAATCTGCATCCAGGTAAAATAAAGGGTCGCCATACTGACCGCATATTTTACCAGCCGCAGATCTGCCGCTGTAAAAGGAGTTGTCCTGAAAATCAGCAGAATGCCGTTTACGATTCCCATAAAAATCCACATGGCAGAAACCGCAATACAGGAAAAAATCCTGCGCCTGGTGACAAACACCACCGTAAAGGTCAGCAGAATGATCATCGTATTCAGCAGAAAAACCAGGGGACTGCCCCATATATACAAGCCCAGGCTGATCAAAGACTTCCTGGAAGCAAGTTCAATAAAAATATTCATCAGGAAAGAAAGGAGAAATATCCTTCCCAGCCATTTGATATATGAATCCATGATACGCTCCTTTAGGTCTGAAAGACCGGCTTTTTCACAAGCCGGCCTTTCCATCAATATCTTATTCTTCTGTAGATTCAAATACGTCTTCACTCACCGAATTAATTCCTGATGCTGCAGTTTCTTCCTCTGTAAAAACAGCCGGATCTGCCTCGGCTTCTTCCTCTTCCTGGGCAGCCGCTTCCTTTACAGGTGCACCGCACTTTCCGCAGTAAAGGGAATCCTTGGTAACCTTTGCTCCGCATTCTGCGCAGAGGCGGGTTCCTTCACTTTGGGTCAGTTCAATCTCCAGAGCGGCAATTCTCTCCCGGCAGGCTCTGACCACTTCATAAGCCTTCTTATATTCTTCCTCCGGCTCCTTGTTGCTTTCATAAAACAGCTTTCCAATCACTGCATAAGCTTCTTCCAGCTTGGTTTTCTCCCCGCTGATCTGAGTCTTTAGCTGTATGGTTTCCGTCAGCGCCTTTGCCTTTGTTGCAACCTCTTTGCCGGTATCACTAAGTGTCTTACCCAGCCCTTCAAAAAATGCCATCCGTGATTCCTCCTTTGACTTATGCTCCTATCATTTTAACTTCATCAGAGGAAAAAGTCAATGAAAGACTGCTTACCCTTCGTTTTTTCTCTTTTCTATTTCCGCTTTTACATCCTCAGACAATACATTCAGCGGGACGCTGTAGCGGACCTCCTGGCCTCTTTCTCCGGAACCGGTAATAACTCCGAAGAGAGCTAAATCCTCTTCCCGCCGCTCCCAGAAAGGATTCATAGAGGAATACTCTTCCACAATGGCCTGGGACATAATCCGGCTGATCTCCTCCTGGTCTGTAATGGAGATGGTCTCAAAGCCTCTCTGGCCGTAATCGTAGCCGTCGGAGGTATATTGTACCCCGTCAATGCTGATCTGCTTTATATCGCTCCAGTCCGTCCAAACGTCTGTATTAATTCCGCATTCCCTTAACAGGCCCAGGGTCTTATGGAAAGAAGGATAGACAGGATAGTAACCCCTTGAAGCGACTTCACTGTATTTCCAGGAACTCTGCAGTTCTTCCCTCTTAGCCTCTGCTTCTGCCTGAAGCTTTGTCATAAACTGAATGGTGGCTACGGGATTTTCCCGTTTCATGGTCTCTGCATCCAGATTCCTCAGTTCCTCCTGATATGCAAGAAGCAACTGTTCGGTCATGGCCTTATCTGTCCCGTTTCTGTCCCGGCTGACAATGTTCGTCTGCCCGGCCCGGCTCAGTCTCACCCAGGCAGTATCCTCCTTTGTCTGGGAAAGGATGGGATAAACGGTCTGAATGAAATCAGGATTCTCAAAAATATCAATGATCTCCTGTTCCGACTCCTTCTGGGGCAGCCAGTAGGAGCGGTAAACGCTCTTTCCGTTCTTTAAAATATATTTTACGGAAAACTGATATTCTCTTCCGTCTGTATTCCGCCTGTAGGAAGCATCATTTCCATGGTTTAATTCCTGGTTTCTTGCCACTGCCTTTTTTACCAGGGACATGACTGCCTCTCTGTCCTGCAGCTTCATATTATCTAAGATGTACTGTCCGGAATTCACATAGTCCCAGTAATACTCTCCCATGGCATCCTTCCTGGGATTTCCATAGTCAACCCAGTAAAAGGCATTATTGACATCAACGGCAACCGATTCAATGGCATTTTCCGCCGGAATATACCTGTCATATCCAAACAGGTCATAGCGGAATCCGCAAAATACTACTGCTGCCAAAAGGGCGGAAACCAACATTTGCTTCCAATGGGAAAACAGCTTTCTAAAATCAAAATGGTAAATAATTTCAATGACTCCGTGTGATATCACCATTCCGCAAAGCAGTCCAAACAAGGACCAGCCTGCACTGGAATGGAGACTCCAGAAGAATACACTTCCGCTTAAAGCTGATAAGATTACAATAGGAATCCGGATAATCGGCATACTGATCTTAAATGCCATGGCCTTTCCTGCTGCCTCCAGCCCTCTCTTTTTATAAAGCCAGAAGGAAAACAGTGCCAGTGCCACAGTCACAGCCAGAACAGCAAAAATCCTGATCCCCTGGCCCCCTTCGGGATTGCCCGGATACAACCGGCCCACATTGGTTACAAACAGGACAAAGGGAGAGGTCCTATCCTTCCATTTTGTCAGGAAATACCCGCCTCCGCCGTAGCTGGTGCGGAAAAAAGTACTAAAGCACATTTCCAGAATCAGAATGGCGCAGACAGAGTAAAAGTTAAGCACCAGATTGCCCAGAATTCCCACCACCACATTTCCCGTCAGAACCATGGACGTTACAGTGAGGGAATACATCATGGCATAATGCAGGATAAACAGTGTAAATCCCTTAAAAGCAGTCCCTGATATTTCCATAAGAGGGACACCGCTTACACCGGCAATCCCTATGGTAACTAACAAGTTTATGCCATAGACTGCCCCGGGAATCCAGATTCCTTGAAAATAGCTGATCCAAAACAAATGCTTTCTGCTGACAGGAATCCCATGGTAAAAATCCACCTTCTGCCTGGAATGTAAGTAAGAAAAACAGCTCACTCCCATAATCAGCGACATAAGTATGAGAAAGCCTGCCACCAGCCCATTTTGAAATCCCAGCCACTCATTTAAAGTAGATACAATATACTTATAATCCATCTCTCCCTTGGAATTATCGCTGATAAGCAGTGCAATTCTTACGGGAAAGGTGAAGAAAAACAGCAGAAAGGACAAAGCAATGGACCAATGGCGCCGTTTCCCATCCTCCCGGAACAGATTAAAATATAAGCTTTTTGATGTCATATCCTGCCACCTCCGTCTCACTGATAAATATTTCCTCCAGGGATAATGGAATGATCTCGTAAAATACCGGTTCATAAGCTTCCATGATCTGCTCTACCTCAGCCCTGGTTCCTCTCACCGTTATGGTATAGAGTTTTCCCCTCTCTTCCGTCTTAATCCGCTGCAAAAGCCCCAGATCCTCTGCACTCATACCATCCTTTAAAACACACTGGATCTTGTGGATGTTAAGCTTCATATCATCTAAATCCCTGGAAACCAGGATTCCGCCCCTGTGAAGAAGGCCTACATGGTCACAGATATCCTCCAGCTCCCTTAAGTTGTGGGAAGCAATGATGGGGGTTAGATTCCGCTCCGCCATGTCATTTGCAAATATGCTTTTCACCGCCTGCCGCATCACCGGATCAAGGCCGTCAAAGGTCTCATCACAGAACAGATAATCCGTATTGGCACAAATGCCGCACAGGACCGAAAGCTGCTTTTTCATTCCCTTTGAAAAGGTATGAATCTTCCTTCTCCCTTCCAGCCCAAAGCTTTTCAAAAGCTTTTGAAAACGTTCTTTGTCAAATGCCGGATACACCTTGCTGTAAAATTCCATCATATCCAGAGGCGAAGCATTATTAAAGAAATACTGATCATCGGAAATGTAGAAGAAACGGCTCTTTACCTTAATATTTTCAAATATCTGTTCCCCGTCTATCACCACACTTCCCTCATCCGGCTTTAAAATGCCGCTGATCATTCTCAAAAATGTGCTCTTGCCTGCCCCGTTGGTTCCAATGAGGCCAAACACGCTTCCATCCCTGATTTCCGCATTTACATGGTCCACTGCTACAATATCATCAAAATTTTTAGTCAAATTTTCTGCCTTTATCATAGTCTCTCCTCCCCTGTCGAATTTACCGGGCTGATCCATTCTTCTGCAACCCACGTATGGGCCTTATCTTCCGTCAGCCCCGTCCTCTTGGCTTCTTCGATCCAGCTTCTCAGCTCTCTTTTCAGTTCACTGCATTTTAAGGCCCGAAGGGAGCCTGCATCAGCCACAAAGCTTCCCCTTCCTTTAACCGAGTAAATAAATCCCCGCCTCTCAAGCTCTGCATAGGCCCGTTGTATGGTATTTGGATTAATGGAGAGATCTGTAGCCAAAGTCCGGACCGAAGGAAGCTGTACATCCTGTTCCAATACACCGCACAGAATAAGATCCTTCATCTTTTCTATAACCTGCTCGTAAATTGGTCTGCGGTCTTTGTAATCAAGCAGTATCATATTTCTCCTCCTATAATTGTATTAACACACTTAGTACAGTTACTATATCAGAAAACCTCCAGTCTGTCAACCAGAGGTTATGATTCTAACTTCTCCTGTCCTCCACAATTAAAACGCGAAGGTCATCCTGGGCACTGCTCCCGTTAAAACCGTACAAGGTGTAAGAAGTGTTTCCCCTTATATATAGGTTGGAATTCAAAATGATATTCATGGAGTAAACATGACTGCTGTAAACAGAAACCATGTAATAACCGGTCAGAAGATATTCAAATCTGGTCAGCTCCCTGTACCCCACTGCCCGGAAGGTAAGGCCGGAATTTAAGGAAACATTGATTCTTCGGTTGGTTATGGATAAATTACACACCCGGAAACATCCCGTATGAATGCCTCCGTTACAGAATATGTCTCTTATCTCCACCAGATCCAGGCCAAAATCCGTATTGATAAAGGCAATGGTAACGGCCCCGTCCATTGGCACACAAATCTGTTTCTCCAGATAGACGTAGCCTGTTTCGTCAGATATGGACACCATTTGCAGCCCGGCAGAAACACGGCCATAGTCGCTGAGCCCTCCGGTCTCCAGCCCGCTTACAGCCAATTGGCCGCCGACAGAAATAAAAAACGAATGATATCCCACAGTTGCATTGAGAAACCGGACAAGGCCGATTTGACTGGAGGCGCAGTAATAACAGGGAATGACCTCCTGAGGGGATACGGTAATAATGGAAACCCTGGAATCTCCATCGGTTTCCAGATTATTTTGCATACAAGACAACCCGTCCATAGAATTCCTCTTTATGATGGTTATATTATAAGTTTATTCCAATATAAACGCCCAGTGCCTGTCTTGTTTTAAATACTGCTGTTCTTTTAAAAGTTTAAACATTTTCACCATATACCATGCAGTTTTATAAAAATTACAAAAGTATTATTTATTCATAAAATATAAAATCATATGAATTTTTCTAATTTATTTTCAAAAAATGACAAAATTATCCTTTTTTCGTAAAATCTATAGACTTTTATTTCTAAATATGTCATACTACAAAAGTATTTAGGAGTTAATTATTTAATTCCGAAATTAAGTTATTTTAATGTATATACAGGAGGATAAAAGTATGAATTGTAAAAATTGTAATCAACAAATTGATGACAAAGCAGTCATCTGCCCCCATTGTGGAGTTTCCCAGGCGGTAGATTCCGGCGGTATTGGTTGGAGCCTTTTAGGCTGCTGTATTCCATTAGCCGGTTTGATTTTATTCTTAATATGGAAAGATACAAAACCTAAATCAGCAAAAGCCGCCGGAATCGGTGCTCTGGTTGCCGTAGGACTTGGTATTGTATTTTATGTATTAATGTTTGCCTTAGGAATCGGTGCCTCTTTATACGGGGTATGATAAGTTTTCTCTACCGGTCACTTCCTATTGTATTCGGCTGCCATTGCAGAGCAGACCGTTCCTTTTTCTTTCATGGAAAACAATTTCCCATCTGTGCAAGATGCACCGGTGAATTGGCAGGAATGGTTATATTAAGCCTTACATATGCAATTTACCGTCTTCCAGTCTTATATGCCGCAGGTTTTCTCATACCAATGACATTAGACGGAGGTATCCAATTGCTTACTAAATATGAAAGCACGAATTTCAGAAGATTTTTTACAGGCATCTTTTTCGGATATGGTTTTTTTAATCTTTTCATTACAGGTGCAGTTGTCTCATACCAATATGGGTACAATTTGCTGTAAAAAACCAGCCCTTTACTTTAAAAAGCGCATTCCTGACAGACATTTTTCTCATCAGGAATGCGCTTTTTTGCTGCCGTCTTTTATAATCTCAAAACAGCCCCGGATGAAACCATCCGGGGCCGCAGTTATTACACAAATATCAATTAGTCGTTACCGTATAAGGTAATCAGCTTCTGAAGGTGATTATATTTTTCCTCAGCATACTTCTTGTTCTGAGCGAACAGTTCAGCAGCTCTCTCTGGATTCTTCATAGCAAGGGAAGAGTAACGAACCTCACCCTTTAAGAATTCTTCGTAGTTATCCAGGTTAGGAGTCTTGCTGTCTAAGGAGAATTTCTTCTCAGCGTCAGGGTTGAAGCGGAAGTTGTTCCAGTAACCGCACTCAACAGCCAGTTTCTCTTCTGTCTGAGCCTTGGACATACCCTTCTTGATACCATGGCTGATACATGGAGCATAAGCGATGACTAAGGATGGTCCCGGATAAGCCTCTGCCTCAGCAATAGCCTTAACAGTCTGTGCATAATCAGCACCCATAGCAACCTGAGCCACATATACATAACCATAGCTCATAGCGATTGCTGCCAGATCCTTCTTCTTAGTATCCTTACCGCCTGCTGCAAACTGTGCAACAGCACCTGTATTGGTAGCCTTGGAAGACTGTCCGCCGGTGTTGGAATAAATCTCTGTATCAAATACCATTACGTTGATGTCTTTTCCGCTTGCAAGAACGTGGTCAAGACCACCGAAGCCGATATCATATGCCCAGCCGTCGCCGCCGAAGATCCACTGAGATTTCTTAGCTAAGAAATCCTTGTCTCTTACAATAGACTTGCAGGTATCGCAGTCAGCACCTTCCAATGCTGCAACCAGCTTGTCTGTTGCAGAACCGTTTGTTACGCCGATGCTGAAGGTATCTAAATACTCTTTGCAGGCAGCCTTTACTTCCTCAGATGCCTGATCAGAGTTCATAACTTCCTCAACCTTAGCCTTTAAGCCGTTTCTTAAAGAGGTCTGAGCCAGAAGCATACCGTAACCGAACTCAGCATTGTCCTCAAACAGAGAGTTGGACCATGCAGGACCCTGTCCCTTTTCATTTACGGTGTAAGGTGTAGATGGTGCAGAGTTACCCCAGATGGAGGAACAGCCTGTAGCATTTGCAATATACATTCTGTCGCCGAATAACTGGGTAACCAGTTTTGCGTAAGGAGTCTCGCCGCAGCCTGCACATGCACCTGAGAACTCAAGGAGAGGCTTCTTAAACTGGCTTCCCTTAACGCTTGACTCTTTGAATTTATCAATAACTTCCTGCTTGATCGGCAGAGTCTGACCGAAGTCAAATTCCTTCTGCTTTGTAGCAGCGTTAGCTTCCATATCAACCATAACAAGAGCCTTTTCGCCCTTCTTTCCAGGACAAACATTGGCACAGGAACCGCAGCCTGTACAGTCAAAGCCTGATACAGTGATGCTGAACTGATATCCTGGCATACCTGTCATAGCGAGTGTCTGCATTCCTTCCGGAATTGTAGCTACTTCTTCTTCAGTCATAGCAACTGGACGGATAACTGCATGCGGACATACATAGGAACAGAAATTACACTGAATACAGTTTTCAGGTTTCCAACCTGGAATGGTAACTGCAATACCGCGCTTCTCGTATGCAGAGGAGCCGGATGGTGTGGAACCGTCAACATAATCGCTGAATGCAGATACAGGAAGTGTATCACCCTGCTGAGCGCTTACCTTTGTCTGAATGTTATTGACAAAGTTCACTACATCGCCTCTGCCTTCGCCTACAACCATATAATCCAGACCTTCGTCTTCGCAGTTCTTCCAGCTTTCCGGAACTTCGATCTTAACGATGTTCTTTGCGCCTGCATCAATAGCAGCCCAGTTCTTCTTAACAATTTCTTCACCCTTACGTCCGTAGGTTGCCTGAGCAGCAGCCTTCATCAGTTCATTTGCCTTTTCAGCAGGAATGATTCCGGTCAGCTCAAAGAATGCGGACTGAAGAATGGTGTTGATACGGGTAGCACCCATGCCTGTCTCAATACCGATTTTCACACCGTCAATGGTGTAGAATTTGATATTGTGGTCAGCAATATACTTCTTAACCTGTCCGGGAAGATGCTTGTCAAGACTTTCTGCATCCCATGGGCAGTTGAGCAGGAAAACTCCTCCGTCAACCAGTTCCTGAACCATGTTGTATTTACGGATATAAGCAGGGTTATGGCAAGCCACAAAGTTAGCCCGACGGATCAGGTAAGTGGACTTAATCGGCTCATGTCCGAAACGAAGGTGAGACATGGTAACGCCGCCGGACTTCTTGGAATCATAGTCAAAGTAAGCCTGAGCGTACATATCTGTGTTGTCACCGATGATCTTAATGGAGTTCTTGTTAGCGCCTACGGTACCGTCTGCACCAAGGCCCCAGAACTTACAGTTTGTAGTTCCTTCCGGAGTAGTAACGATAGGATCGCCTGCATCAAGGGAAAGGTGGGTTACATCATCTACGATACCGATGGTGAACGGAGTTTTCTCCTTGTTGTTGTAAACTGCTACGATCTGAGCAGGTGTAGTATCCTTGGAGCCTAAACCGTAACGTCCGGTTAAGATCTTCACCTGGTCAAACTTGGTTCCTCTAAGGGCAGCAACTACATCCAGGTATAAAGGCTCGCCTAAGGAACCTGGCTCTTTTGTTCTGTCCAATACGGAAATAGTCTTAACTGTATCAGGAATTGCATCGATAAGAGCTTCTGCACAGAATGGTCTGTAAAGACGAACCTTCACAACACCTACCTTGCTTCCTGCTGCAGTTAAATAATCAATGGTTTCATCAATGGTTTCATTGACAGAACCCATAGAAATGATTACATGATCTGCATCAGCAGCTCCGTAATAGTTAAACAGCTTATAGTCAGTACCGATCTTTGCATTTACCTTGTCCATATATTTCTGAACAACTGATGGCAGAGCATCGTAATACGGATTACATGCTTCTCTTGCCTGGAAGAAGATATCAGGGTTCTGAGCGGAACCTCTCTGGCATGGATGGTTTGGATTCAAAGCATGGCGGCGGAATGCATCCACTGCGTCCATGTTTACCATCTCTTTTAAATCCTCATAATCCCATGTTTCGATCTTCTGGATCTCATGAGATGTACGGAAACCGTCGAAGAAATTGATAAAAGGAACTTTTCCTTCCAAAGCTGCCATATGAGCAACCGGAGTTAAGTCCATAACTTCCTGTACGCTGGATTCGCAAAGCATAGCGCAGCCGGTCTGACGGCATGCATATACGTCGGAATGGTCACCAAAGATAGACAAAGCATGGCTGGCAATGGCACGGGCTGATACGTTGATTACGCCCGGAAGCTGCTCACCTGCGATCTTATAAAGGTTTGGGATCATAAGTAACAGACCCTGAGAAGCGGTGTAGGTGGTGGTCAGCGCACCTGCTGATAAAGACCCGTGTACTGCACCTGCAGCACCCGCCTCAGACTGCATCTCTGTAATCTGTACCGTCTGTCCAAAAATATTGGTTCTACCATCTGTTGCCCACTCATCTGAAGCCTCTGCCATAGGTGAGGATGGGGTGATCGGATAAATAGCCGCTACATCAGTATATGCATAAGACGCATGAGCTGCTGCATGGTTACCATCCATGGTTTTCATTTTTCTTGCCATTCTTGATTTCCTCCTGCAAATGTGAATAATATATCAATTAGTATTCCCTTTCGGGAAAGTGACCTAGGATTATTATAACAATTATTTAACAAAAAGCAAATATTAAAACTGGAAAATTAAGTATTATTTTAAAAACAATCGCATAAAAACAGGATCGGAGTCAATATTTGCCCGATCCTGTCCGATTTTCCCTTACAAACCTCTAAAATGGGTTGGGCTGAATGATGGACGCCCCGCCATCCTCTCCCGGTCCCTGGGGTACAGGAGTTGTTTCCTGATCCGGCTTTTCCGTCTCTTTGGGAGCCGTTGTGGCAGCGCCTGTGGTTTCGTTATTTCCAGGCCCCGGAGCCTCTGTCACTGTGGCCGGATTTTCTCCGATGCCTTCAGAAGCGCCCTCTGATCCGTCAGTAGCCGGTATAACCACGCCGGACGTATTCCGCTTAATGGTAGCAGGCTTTCCGCGGTAAGTGCTGTTATGGAAGAATTCATCGCTTACCACAACCCCATCTTTTTTCGTAACCAGATTGGTCACCCACCGGCTTCCCTTTGTTTCAGCCTTCTCTATCTTCTCCACTCCGTCCTCTAAGGTCTGGTCCTCTTCATAAACCGGTGCCGGAGCAGCCAGTTCCCCTGTCTTTGTGGAAGACATGGAAAGGGTGACTCCCTCCTCCAGAATAGGAATTCCCACAATGGAGATCTTCAGCTTCCTGTCCGCAAAGCTGGCCCTTATGGCAACGGCGCAGGAAGAATTATTGACAAATTTCATATCAGGACCGCCAAAGCTTACCATGGCATCCTCTCCCGGTGTCACATAGCTGGGCTCATAGCTGTGAGCATGGCGCTCCGTGGTAGTCAGTCCCGCAAATACCACTGCATTATACAGGGTGGAAGAAACCTGACATACGCCGCCTCCCGGTTCTTCGACCAGAACACCGTTTAAATATGCACCGGCCGGACGGTAGCCCTTTGCCGGAGACCGCTCTCCTGTAGCATTATTAAAGGAAAATGTCTCTCCTGGCTGGAGAATCATTCCGTTTAAAGCATCGGCAGCCAGTTCAATGTTCTTGTTCCGGTCCTTGTTGGCTGTGGTGGTGGTGGAATAAGTTCCGATGACCTTATACATCTCCTTGGCCTGGGCCTCGGTGATCTTAGGGGCCACTTCATTGGCGGAAGCAGGAACCACAGCAGTGAAATCCTTCGCCTTAAGCTGGGTCTGAATGTCAGCCGCCAGCTTGTCCTGGTCAATGACAACTCCATTTTTCTCTCCGGAGTAGACAAATGATCCGCTGGCCTTATCAAAGCCTGAGATGGAGCCGTTTTTCGGAGCCACATCCCATTTGGCTGCAATGGCCTTTACCTCGGTCTGAACGGCGTCTTCCAGGCCGGTCATATCAAGGGTATAGCTTTCCTTTGCCTCCCCTGTATAAATCTCCTCCAGCAGGCTTTTTACCTTACTGTCCAGCAGATTTTTCAGTTCGTATTCTTCTTCCTGGTAAGTGACCTTCATTCCCCACTGATACTGCTTTTCAATGGCAGCCAGGGCTTCTTCCCTGGACATTCCCGCAATGGAAATTCCGTCTACCGTAACCTCTTTCTGAAGCTCTGTTTCCAGAGTTGCTGATGTCTCTGCCGACCCCTCTTTGGCCTTTACGGTCTCTAAGTACTTTGAGGTGGCCATAACAAGGACTATGGCGGACGCAGCGAAAAGAAGTATCCTCACTACCCTGGTAATATTGTATTCAGGCCCTCTTTTTCTCCTCTTTCCTCTTCTGTTGGACGAACCGCTGCTCCGGTAGGACTGCCCCTGTCTGCGGCTTGTCCCTGACTGGCTCCTTGAGCCGGACGTACGGGAGGAGGTTCTTACTGCGTTTCTTTGTCTGTCATTCACTTGACTCATCTATCTTCACCTTTTTACATGATTATGTGGTATTACATGGACTAGTATACCATATTTTGTGGAAAATTCCATTACGATTTTATGAATTTTTAAATCTCCGCCTTTGGTTACGCTGAATTTTACAAAATGTTAAGAATGTGTTACTATGTTGTTATCAAACCTTTTCATAAATAAGTCCGCGGACTTTACTAAAAATTCCCTTCAGGAGGTTCTTATGAAATTCATCGATCTGCACGTTCACTCAAACGCTTCAGACGGCACTTATACGCCCTCCCAGGTGGTAGCCCTGGCAGTGGAAAAAGGGCTTTCAGCCATGGCCCTGACTGACCACGACACCATTTCCGGCATTCCTGAGGCTCAGGCTGCCGCCGCCGGACTTCCCATTGAGATTATTCCGGGAATTGAGATTTCCTGCGTATACCAGGGAAAAGAAATCCACATCCTGGGACTTTACGTCAATCCTGACGACCAGGAGTTTCGCGCAGCAGCCGAGGGCTTAAGGCTCATCCGGGACAAGCGCAACGAAACCATGATGCTCCGGTTTCAGGAGGCAGGCATGGACTTGACTCTGGAAGAAATTCTGGAAAAAAATCCGGGAACCGTCATAACCAGAGCCCATATAGCCCGGCTTCTCATGGAAAAGGGATACGTCAAAACCATGGATCAGGCCTTTCGGAAATACCTGGACTACGGGGGACCATACTGCCCTCCCAAGGAAGAGATCACTCCGGAATACGCCATGAAAATCCTTGCCAACTCCAAGGCTTCCCCTGTCCTGGCCCATCCATACCAGTACCGGCTGGGCGATCAGAAAACAGAAGAACTGGTCTGCTATCTGACCTCCTTAGGCCTTCACGGCTTAGAGGTCTACCACTCCTCCAACAACCAGCACGAAAGCGGAAAGCTGAAGAAGCTGGCCCTGAAATACGGCTTATTTTCCGCAGGCGGTTCCGATTTTCACGGAGACAATAAGCCTGATATCTCCATCGGAAGCGGCCGGGGAGGTCTGCGCATCACCTCATTGCTCCTTGACGATATTAAAGAGTTCCGCCGGGAAAAAGGGCTTTGATCAGCCTATTTTTCCCTGTTCTATGCAGCCTGCAAGCTCCATGGCATAATAGGTGATGAGAATGTCCGCACCGGCCCGGTATATGCTGACTGCTGATTCACACATAATTTTCTCCTCATCAATATAGCCGGCCTTTGCTGCTGCCTTTATCATGGCATATTCCCCGCTGACGCTGTATGCTGCCACCGGAAGGTCATGGCGGTCAGCCACCTCCCTGATGACGTCCAGATAGGAAAGAGCAGGCTTTACCATCACAATGTCAGCCCCTTCCTCAATATCCAGCTTCACTTCCTTTAAGGCCTCTTTCCGGTTGTGGTAATCCATCTGATAGCTTTTCCGGTCCCCAAAAGCAGGAGCCGATCCGGCTGCCTCCCGGAAAGGTCCGTAAAAGGCGGAGGCATACTTGGCTGAATAAGCCATAACAGGTACTGTCTCAAATCCCGCCTCATCAAGGGCCTGCCTCATGGCACCGATCCGCCCATCCATCATATCCGAGGGAGCCACCATATGGGCTCCGGCCCTTACATGGGACAGGGCGATCCGGTTTAAGTATTCCAGAGTCTTGTCATTGTCCACGTACTCCCCATCCAGAATTCCGCAGTGGCCGTGGGAGGTGTACTCGCACATACACACATCAGTAATCACGTATACAGACGGGTAATATTCTCTGATATAGCGGACAGCCCGCTGAATAATCCCGTTTTCATCATAAGCCTGGCTTCCGCAGCCGTCTTTATGGGCCGGAATCCCAAACAAAAGAACCTTTTCCACACCGGCCTCTAAAAGCCGGTCCATAATGACAGAAAGCCGGTCCACGCTGTAGCGGTACTGGCCTTCCATGGATGGGATCTCTTCCACAATCCCCTCTCCGTCTATTGCAAACAGAGGATAGATCAAAGACTCCTTAGAAATCCTGGTTTCCCGGACCATTTTCCTCAAAGAATCTGAGGTTCTCAATCTTCTTGGCCTGTTTAATAAATTCATGTCCAAATCTCTCCTTTTTATTCCTGTCTATTATACACCCTCCTTAAGAAGATTCAAGTAGTTCTTGCGGCAGAGGAAAAGATTGTTTATAATAGTACATGTATTCAATCAACGAGAAATGAGGTGCTGTTTTATGGAAGAAATTTATCAGGCCATTGAAGAAACAATCCGTGCTGCCGGCTATGAAGGCCCTGTCAAAGGGGAAGAGATTTACGAGGAAATCTGCGACGAAATAGAGGACAAGGAGCCTGGTGCTTACGTGTTTATGTCTAAGAAGACAGACGACACCTTCTTTGAATATAAAATCCAGATCTTTGAAGACCAGTTCAACTTAAGCGCCATCGACATCCACACCCCAGACCGAATCTTCCACGCAGACTTTGACTAACGATTTGGAAGTGCAGAAAAGTTGGTGAAACATAGGCGTATGAGCTCGCTCATTAAGCCAATGTTCCGCCAACTTTTCTATAGGGCGGAACGCCCTCATGAATAATTT
>NZ_DAIOXM010000025.1:0-71470 GCF_036758025.1 Lacrimispora sp.
TTTAGTGGAGCTCCGCCTTCGGATTCCTGATGAAATCAAACAGTACCAGAAAATTATCAGCAACCGGGATGCCATTATGAATGAAGCCCGTCAGCAGGCAGATTCCATTTTGTCTCAGGCCAATGCCCAGACTAATGAGCTGGTCAATGAGCATGAGATTATGCAAAAGGCATATGCCCAGGCTGATGAGATCATACAGCAGGCCAATTTACAGGCCCAGCAGATCGTGGAGCAGGCTGTAGCCGATGCCAATGGAATACGGCAGAGCGCTGTTCAGTATACCGATGATATGTTAAAGAGCCTTCAGACGATTATCAGCCATTCCATGGAAGGCGCCCAGGGCCGCTTTGACGCCTTCATGACTTCCATGCAGACAAGCTATGATATCGTCTCCTCCAACCGTCAGGAGCTGACCGGCGCGGTTATCCAGACGGCAGGAGCGGAAGAAAGCGGGATAGAAGAATAAAAAGGATGATGGTAAGAAGGCTGTGAAAGACCTTCCAGACTACATAGTGCCGGATGGATAATCCGGCATTTTTTATGACGCTCTTTGTCTGAAAGATGCCGGAAAGGCCTCCAAAAGCGGTAACAGCCCCGATCCAGAGTCCGCAGGAAAGGCCGGAAAAAGTTTCTGATACGGCTTTGATTCCTGTTGTGATTTCTATGATTCCAAGGAGAACGGCTGTCTGCCCGGGACTATGCAGGGGAAGCTTAGCTATGTAAAGAGCCAGGATGGAGAAAATCATGATATATCCTCCTATTTTTATCATGACCTCACAGGAATCCATCAAGCTTTCGTCGAAGGAGTGGGCTGACCGCCCTTTTTCAGAGACAGAAGGCTCCGGCTCCCTGATGCCGTAATAAGCTCTGGCTGCCCGGGAAATGGGAAATATGGGCAGATATATGGAAATGAGCAGGAGCCAGACCGGAATGAACTTTGGCATCCCTGAGGCAGCATAGCCTAACAGGAACATGGGGCTGGGATGGTTGCAGATTGCCAGAAGATACCTTCCCTCTCTCGATGTAATCCGGTTTTTGTCCATAAATTCGCTGCAGGTTCTGGCTCCCATGGGATATCCGCAGAGAAGGCCGGAGATAAAGGTGTAGCTTCCCGCATCGGAAAGGCAGAAAAACCGGTGTAAAAGCCGCCTGACAGGAAATATAAGGATGTGGATGGCATTTAAGGTTACAATGACGTTGGAGCAGATCATAAAAGGGAGCAGGGAAGGCACCACCACAGAGCCCCAGAGAACCAGTCCGTTTCTTGCGCCCTCAAAGGCCAGGGAGGGGCGAAGGAGCAAAAGGAGAAGGGCTGCAACGGAAAGCAGACGGAAAAAGGATTTTTTCATAATCACCTGAATAGATTGTTTTATACAATTATATGAAAAGGCATAAGTGATATGATGGTGATTCTTTTTTTCATTTTGATTCTTTCTGTATTCCATGTGACCATGATTGATTATCTCTATAACAATCCCACCTTTTACCAGTTAGACGCTTATACCTGGGAAAGTGATGATTTCAGAAGCCTGCAGCTGGGGGAAATGGTAGCTGATTGGAGTGAAATAGACTACGATGCACTTACCTCCCTCATGGTGGAAAACCAGTACGATCTGACAAAGACGGCCGAGGAAGATTACCACACAGACCGGATCATGAAGGTAAAGCCTGAGGAATACAGAAAACTTAAGCAGGCCTATGAAATGATATTCCGGGATTTGAAGTTTTTTCCGGTTCCTCTTAATACCAATCCCGATGCCCCTGATGTTAAGTATGAAAACGGCTGGATGGATACCCGCACCTACGGAGGAGAGCGGGGACATGAAGGCTGTGATATTATGGGAACAGAAAGGCCCAGAGGCTACTATCCCGTTGTGAGCATCAGTGACGGAACAGTGGAAAAGGTGGGCTGGCTGGAAAAGGGAGGCTGGCGCTTAGGCATCAGAAGCCCTGGCGGAGTTTACTTATATTATGCCCACCTCTACGGCTACAGCAGGCAGTGGAAAGAGGGGGATGTTGTAAAGGCCGGAGAGCTATTGGGCTTTATGGGGGATACGGGCTACAGTAAGGTGGAAGGGACTACCGGGAATTTTGATGTCCACCTCCATATGGGCATTTATTTAAAGACAGACAACAAGGAAGAAATGAGCGTAAATCCTTACTGGGTTATGCGGTACCTGGAGAAATACCGGTTAAAATATTCCTATTAAAGATAGAAGCAGGAGTAAACGTGTGAAGGAAATAAAGGTTTCAGAAGAATTTTTAAACAGAATGAGAGATTTGCTGGGAGAAGAGGAATATAAGGCTTATTTAAAAAGCTTTGAAGAGGATCGGCTTTACGGACTTCGGACCAATGATTTAAAAATCACTCCGGAGGAATTTGCAGAAAAAGCCATATTCCGCTTAAAGCCAGTGAACTGGATTAAAAATGGATTTTACTATGAGGGAGAAGACCGTCCGGCTAAGGATTCCTATTATTACGCCGGACTTTACTATCTCCAGGAGCCAAGCGCCATGACTCCGGCAAGCCTGCTTCCCGTGGTTCCGGGAGATAAGGTCCTGGATTTATGTGCGGCCCCCGGAGGAAAGAGCACGGAGCTTGGAGCCAGGTTAAAGGGAAAAGGGATTCTGGTGTCCAATGATATCAGCAATTCCAGGGCAAAGGCTTTGCTAAAGAATCTGGAGCTGTGGGGAATTGAAAATATCTGTGTCACCAGCGAGGAGCCGGGGAAATTAAAAAATGTATTTGGTGAATTCTTTGATAAAATCCTGGTGGATGCGCCTTGTTCCGGAGAGGGAATGTTCCGAAAGGATGCTGACATGGTAAAAAGCTATGAAGAACACGGCCCGGAGTACTATGCAGTGATACAAAAGGAGATTTTAAAGCAGGCTGCGGACATGCTGGTTCCCGGCGGATTTCTTTTATATTCCACCTGCACCTTTTCTGTCTGCGAAAATGAGGATGTGATTGACTGGATTTTAAAGGAGAATGAGCAGATGGAGCTGGTTCCCCTTCCTCTCTTTGAGGGTGCCAGCGGCGGAATCGGGCTTTCCGGGTGCTTACGGCTGTTTCCCCATAAGATTAAAGGGGAAGGGCATTTTATGGCTCTGTTAAAAAAGAAGGAATCCCATATGGAAAAAGGGGCGGTTTCCCAAAAGGAAACGTCCAAAGCCTCCCCTATTCCCGGTGATCTTTCTTCTTTTCTTTCTCTGGTGTCAAAGCCTTTGGATCAATCCCGGATCAGAATTAAGGAATCTGCAGTTTATTATCTGCCGGAATATTTTCCCGAGAAGGCAAAGGGCCTTCGGTATTTAAGGACAGGCCTTTTGCTGGGAGAGATGAAAAAGGACCGTTTTGAACCGTCTCAGGCATTTGCAATGGCTTTGAGGCAGGAGGAGTTTAAACAGACCCTTTCCTGGGAAAGACAGGATGAGAGAGTACTTCGGTATTTAAAGGGAGAAACCATCTTTTTAAAGGAAGAGGAAGGGTCGGTCAAGGGCTGGTGCCTGATATGCGTGGATGGATTTCCTTTGGGATTTGCCAAGGGAACCGGAGCTTCTTTAAAAAACAAATATTATCCTGGATGGCGGTGGCAGGGGTGAAGAAAATTATGGCAAAAGAAATCAGATTAGATAAATACCTGGCGGAAATGGGCCAGGGAACCAGAAGCCAGATCAAGGAAATGGCAAGGAAGGGCAGGATCTGTGTGGACGGGCTGCCGGAGAAAAAGCCGGAGAGGAAAATTGATCCTGCCCATAACCAGGTTGAATTAGATGGGCGGATCATCGCCTATGCGGAGTATGAATACTATATGCTGAATAAGCCTCAGGGAGTGGTATCTGCAACAGAGGATTCCCGCCATGAGACAGTAGTCGGCCTAATCCTGGACCGGAAGCGGGACGATCTTTTTCCCGTAGGGCGCCTGGATATTGATACGGAAGGGCTGCTTCTCATCACCAATGACGGGGATTTGGCCCATCAGCTTCTGTCCCCTAAAAAGCATGTGGACAAGGTCTACTTTGCCAGGGTGGAGGGAGAGCTTCCGTCCGACTCAAAAGAGCGGATGAAGGAGGGGATGGAGCTTTCTGACGGTACCCTTACTCTTCCGGCAGACTTGGAAATCTTAAGTCAGGGACAGATCGGAGCGCTGTCAGAGATTCTTCTTACTATTCGGGAAGGAAAATTCCACCAGGTAAAACGTATGTTTGAAGTTCTGGGGTGCCCTGTGGTATACTTAAAGCGGCTGTCCATGGGCAGCCTTACATTAGATGAGGCTTTAAGGCCGGGACAGTACCGCCCTCTTACTGAGGAGGAGCTGCTTAGGCTGAAGAGTCATGGAAAGGAACGGAAAGCAGAAGATGTTGGATGAGAAAAAAGCTGTGATTTTTGATCTGGATGGGACCCTGGTGGATTCCATGTGGATGTGGAAATCCATTGACATAGAATTTTTAGGAGACAGGGGACTTGCCTGCCCGGAAGACTTACAAAAGGAAATTGAGGGAATGAGTTTTTCGGAAACGGCAATTTATTTTAAAGAGAGATTTCATTTGAGGGAATCTCTGGAGGAAATCAAGTCTGTCTGGACAGAAATGTCCATTGACAAATACCGGAATGAGGTTCCCTTAAAGCCGGGAGCAGGAGAATTCTTAGAGCACCTTGCCTCCAAAGGGATTAAGGCGGGAATTGCCACCAGCAATGGAAGACAGATGGTGGAGGCGGTTCTGACCTCCTTAAAAATAGACCGGTATTTTGATGTAGTAACCACTGCATGTGAGGTGACTGCCGGAAAGCCGGCTCCTGACATTTACTTAAAGGTAGCTGGAACTCTTGATTTACACCCTTCCAATTGCCTTGTATTTGAGGATGTCCCTGCGGGAATTCTGGCGGGGAAAAGGGCCGGGATGACGGTCTGTGCCATAGACGATGAATTTTCCAGAAGCATGGAAGAGGAGAAAAGGAAACTGGCCGATTATTTTATTTATGACTATTACCAGATATTAAGCAGAAATGGAGCAAAAGCATGATTCATGATTACCTTCCGATCAGCAGATCGGATATGAATATCAGAGGCTGGAAACAGTGTGACTTTGTCTATGTCAGCGGTGACGCCTATGTGGACCACCCTTCTTTCGGACATGCTATCATCAGCCGCCTTTTAGAAGCCCATGGGTATAAGGTGGGGATCATAGCCCAGCCTGACTGGAAAGATCCGAAAAGCATTCAGGTGCTGGGAGAGCCCCGTCTGGGGTTTTTAGTCAGCAGCGGAAACATGGATTCCATGGTAAACCATTATTCGGTATCTAAAAAGCGCAGGCAGCAGGACTCCTACACTCCCGGAGGTGTTATGGGAAAGCGTCCTGATTACGCCGCCACGGTGTACTGCAACTTAATCCGGTCTGTATACAAAAAAGCACCTATTATCATAGGCGGTATTGAAGCCAGCTTAAGGCGTCTGGCCCATTATGACTACTGGTCTGACCGGTTAAAGCGCTCCATCCTTTTGGATTCCCAGGCAGACTTAATATCCTACGGAATGGGAGAAAAGTCCATTGTAGAGATCGCAGATGCGTTAAACAGCGGTATCGATATTAAGGACATCACCTTTATTGAGGGAACTGTTTATAAAACAAAGAGCCTGGAGTCGGTATATGACGCTTTGACCCTGCCTTCCTTTGAAAGTATGAAAGGGGATAAGCTGGAGTATGCCAGAAGTTATTATGTCCAGTATGGAAACACCGATCCATTTATCGGAAAGCGTCTGGTGGAGCCTTACGGGGACAATCTGTTTGTGGTTCAGAATCCGCCTGGAAAGCCCCTTTCCACTGAGGAAATGGATGAGGTTTATAACCTTCCCTATATGAGAAATTACCATCCTTCCTATGAAGAGCTTGGCGGCGTTCCGGCTATCCGGGAGATTAAATTCAGCCTGATCAGTAACAGAGGCTGTTTTGGAGCCTGCAGTTTCTGCGCCCTCACCTTCCATCAGGGCAGAATCATCCAATCCAGAAGCCACAATTCCCTTTTGGATGAGGCAAAGCTTTTGATAGAAGAGCCTGACTTTAAGGGCTATATTCACGACGTGGGAGGGCCTACCGCTGACTTCCGTAATCCCGCCTGTGAAAAGCAAAAGACAAAGGGTGCCTGTCCAAACAGGCAGTGCCTGTTCCCGGAGCCATGCAAGAATTTAAATGCAGACCATGGGGATTATATTGATTTGCTGAGAAAGCTGCGTACCCTTCCAAAGGTGAAGAAGGTCTTTATCCGTTCCGGAATCCGCTTTGACTATGTGCTGGCTGATCCGGGAAAGAAATTTTTAAAGGAACTTTGCCAGCACCATGTCAGCGGCCAGTTAAAGGTGGCCCCGGAGCACGTATCCGACAAGGTGCTCTCTAAGATGGGAAAGCCGGATAATAAGGTTTACCGTCAGTTTGTAAAGGAATACAACGAAATGAACGGCAGGCTGGGTATCAAGCAGTATTTGGTTCCCTATCTGATGTCCTCCCATCCCGGTTCCGGGCTATCGGAGGCTGTGGAGCTTGCGGAGTATTTGCGTGACTTAGGGTATATGCCGGAGCAGGTTCAGGACTTTTATCCCACTCCCTCCACCATATCCACCTGCATGTATTACACCGGATACGATCCCCGCACCATGGAAAAGGTTTACGTTCCCGTCAATCCTCACGAAAAGGCCATGCAGAGAGCTCTGATCCAATATCGGAATCCCAAGAACCGGGACCTGGTTATAGAAGCCTTAAAGCTGGCAGGACGGACTGATTTGATCGGATTTGATAAAAAATGCCTGATCCGCCCGTCTTCAGGAGCACCGGCAGGAGGAATGAGCGGCAGGAAAACCGGCAAGAATTATGGAAGTACAAACAGAACCGGAGCGCCTTCCATTGAAAAACAGGGAGAGCGCAGGAAAAAGACTATCCGGAATGTCCACAAAAAAGCAGGAAAATAAAATGAAATTTCATGGAGGGAATCCATATGAAAATTGCGATTGTAACAGGCGCCTCTTCCGGTATGGGAAGAGAATTTATCATGCAGATTGCAGACCGTTTTAACGGAATCGGAGAAATATGGGCCATTGCCAGGAGAAAGGAACGTTTGGAGGAACTGTCTCTTCTCGTTCCTGTAAAACTCCGGTGCTTTGACATGGATTTAACAAAGATGGATGAGCTGAAAGACCTTCAGGAGGCTCTTTTAGAAGAAAAGCCGGAGGTAAAATGGCTGGTCAATGGAGCCGGATACGGAAAGATCGGCCCTGTGGGCTTTATCAGCGTGGAAGAAGAGGGCGGTATGATTGATTTAAACTGCAGGGCTCTCTGCGCAGTGACTCATATGGTGCTTCCCTATATGTCGAAAAACAGCCGGATCATCCAGTTTTCCTCTTCGGCAGGCTTTCTTCCCCAGCCTCAGTTTGCCATCTATGCGGCGACAAAGGCCTTTATTTTAAGCTATAGCAGGGCCCTTAATGAGGAACTGAAGCCCAGGGGAATCTATGTAACCGCAGTCTGCCCCGGGCCTGTAAAGACGGAGTTCTT
Source organism: Lacrimispora sp. (assembly GCF_036758025.1). GTDB lineage: Bacteria > Bacillota > Clostridia > Lachnospirales > Lachnospiraceae > Lacrimispora. The sequence continues at coordinate 7,546 of NZ_DAIOXM010000025.1, forward strand.
TGATATTGCAGGAACAACGGGAGAAATTCCTCTCTATAAAAAGCTGGTCATGGCTGATTCCCGGAAGGTGGTTTCTCTGGCACTGAGAGACAGCATGATGGGCCGTTCTGTTTCGGTCTATGGACTTACCATGAAATCATTCCGCATGCTGTGCAAGATATTTCCCCACGGCATGATCCTGCGTCTTATCAGAAAATCCATGAAAGCAGAGTAGGAATAGAAAGGATCATTCATGCAGTCTTTGATTGTATCAAAAAATGAAGCAGGCCAGCGTTTGGATAAGCTGCTGGCTAAATATTTAAATCTGGCAGGGAAAAGCTTTCTCTATAAAATGATGAGAAAGAAAAACATCACCTTAAACGGAAAGAAATGCGATGGTTCGGAAAAGCTGGGAGAGGGAGATGAAATCAAACTTTTCCTCTCTGACGAAACCATCGAAAAGTTTTCGGAGGTTAAGATTCCCCAGGTAAAAAAAGTGGTTTTAAACGTCATATATGAGGATGAACACATCCTCTTAGTCAATAAGCCTGCAGGGATGCTGTCCCAGAAGGCCAAGGAGTCTGATGAATCCCTGGTGGAATATCTCATCGACTATCTTCTGTCAAAGGGAAGCCTGACAACAGAACAGTTAAGGAGCTTCCGGCCTTCCATATGCAACCGGCTGGACCGCAATACCAGCGGCCTGGTGGTCTGCGGGAAGTCCCTGGCAGGGCTGCAGCTCATGTCTGCGGTCTTTAAGGACAGGAGCATCCATAAATATTACCAATGTGTAGTAAAGGGCAGGCTTTCTAAAAAGCAGGTGATTAAAGGGTTTTTAACAAAAGATGAAACCTCCAATCAGGTGACTATCCATCAGGAGCAGGTTCCGGACAGTCTCCCTATTGTGACGGAGTATGAGCCAATAGATTTTTATGAAGACTACACCCTGCTAAAGGTCACTTTGGTCACAGGAAGGACCCATCAGATCAGAGCCCATTTATCCTCCATCGGACACCCCATTATGGGGGATTATAAATACGGTAATAAGAAAGCCAATGAAGAGGCCAGAAAGCTTTTTTCTGTCCAGTCCCAGCTTCTTCACTCCTTTCAGGTTACATTTCCCAAACTGCCGGAGCCTCTTTCCTATTTATCGGGAAAGACCTTTTTTGCACCTCTGCCGGGAATTTTTTCAAATATATGCAGGGACTGGAAGTAGGAGGAGAGAAATATGGGAACCTGGAATACGAGAGGCTTAAGAGGCTCTACTCTGGAGGAACTGATTAACCGCAGCAATGAAAGCTACCGGGAAAAGGGGCTGGCTTTGATTCAGAAAATCCCCACCCCCATTACCCCCATCTCCATTGACAAGGAAAACCGCCACATTACCCTGGCTTATTTTGAGCAGAAAAGTACGGTGGATTACATAGGAGCCGTCCAGGGAATACCGGTCTGCTTTGATGCAAAGGAGTGCAGCGCCTCCACCTTTCCTCTTCAAAATATCCACCCTCATCAGGTGGCCTTTATGGAAGAATTTGAGCGGCAGGGAGGTATTTCCTTTATCATTGTGTCCTACACCCAGAAAAATGAGGTTTACTATCTGCCCTTTGACTGTCTGAAGAAATTCTGGAAACGGATGGAAGACGGAGGACGGAAAAGCTTCACTTATGAGGAAGTGGATAAAAGCTGGGAAATACGCAGCCACAGGGATATTTTTATCCATTATCTGGAAATGATTCAAAAAGATTTGGACAGAAGAGATTGACAATGAGGGATTTCTCCCCTATAATAAACTACACGTTACCGAATTATCACTTTACTATAAGAAAGTGAAAGAAAACGAGATACTGTGAAAACAATTTTCCTGGTTATTACAGGATGGAGGACATCATGGCAAATAAGCTGTTACATACACCGGACGGGGTCCGGGATATCTATGGAGTGGAATGCACGAAAAAAGCAGTTGTGCAGGAAAAAATTTTAAACGTATTTCATCTGTTCGGATATCAGGACATTGAGACTCCCACTTTTGAATTTTTTGATATTTTCAATGAATCCCGCGGAAGCGTCAAAGCAAAGGAAATGTTTAAATTTTTTGACCGGGATAACCACACCCTGGTTCTCCGGCCTGACGAAACCCCTGCCATTGCCAGGTGTGCGGTAAAGTATTTTATGGATGAGGATATGCCTATCCGTCTCTGTTACTTAGAAAGAACCTTTATCAACAATTCCAGTTACCAGGGAAGGCTTAAGGAAGCCACCCAGACAGGTGTGGAGCTGCTGGGAGACGATTCCGCAGACGCAGACGGGGAAATCCTGGTTATGGTGATCCGGGCTTTGCTGGCAGCAGGGCTTACGGAATTTCAGGTGGAGCTGGGAGAGGTGGACTTTTTCAAGGGCCTGCTGGAAGAGGCCGGCATGGATGAAGAAATGGAAGAGGCTTTAAGGGAGCTGATTGAAAATAAAAATTACTTCGGCGTGGAGGAGCTGGTGATGGCCCAGCCCATTTCCAAGGAGCTGAAACAGGTATTTTTAAAGCTTCCGGAGCTTTTCGGTTCCCTGGAACAGATTCAGGCAGCCAGGGAATTGACAGCCAATCCAAGAGCCTTAAGGGCTATTGAGCGTCTGGAGGAGGTAAACCGGATTCTGGCCCATTACGGCCTTACGGATTACGTTTCCTATGACCTTGGCATGCTGAGCCAGTACCAGTATTATACCGGAATCATTTTTAAGGCGTATACTTATGGCACCGGAGATTACATTGTCAACGGAGGCCGGTATGACAAGCTTTTGGAGCAGTTCGGAAAGGATTCTCCTGCCGTAGGCTTTGGAATTTCCGTGGATGAGCTTTTGCTGGCCTTATCCAGGCAGAAGATCGAGACAAAGGTCACAGTTGCCAACACCATGATTCTTTATGAGAAGGAATCAAGAGAGGGCGGCATTCACCTGGCTGACCATTTCCGCAATGCAGGCATGGCAGTCCAGCTTCAGCTTAAGGACCCGGACCGTTCTCTTGAAACTTACTTTGACTATGCTTTGCGCAGGGATTTGCATAACATCTTATATCTGGACACCATGGGATTTTCCGTAAAGGTCACAAACCTGCTTTTAAACCGCACAGAAGAGATACCTCTGTCGGAATATTTACAATAACCGGAGGTACTTATGAGATATCTGACGTTTGCCCTAGCAAAAGGGCGTCTGGCAAAGGATTCCCTTGCCATGTTTGAAAAAATCGGAATCACCTGTGAGGAAATGAAGGATAAGGGCTCCAGAAAGCTGATCTTCACCAATGAAGAGCTGGGAATGCGGTTTTTCCTGGCAAAGGCCAGTGATGTGCCCACCTATGTAGAATATGGGGCGGCTGACATCGGCATCGTGGGCAAGGACACCCTTTTAGAGGAGGGGAGAAAGCTTTACGAGGTCATGAACTTAGGTATGGGAAACTGCCGCATGTGTGTCTGTGGCCCCAAGTCGGCCCAGGAACTGTTAAAGCACCATGAAATGATCCGTGTAGCCACCAAGTATCCGGCCATTGCCAAGGATTATTTTTATAATAAAAAGCATCAGACCGTGGAAATCATCAAGCTGAACGGCTCCATTGAGCTGGCTCCTATTGTGGGACTTTCTGAGGTGATCGTGGACATTGTGGAGACAGGAGCCACCTTGAGGGAAAACGGACTTGACGTTTTAGAAGAAATCTGCCCCCTTTCCGCCCGTATGGTGGTCAATCAGGTGAGCATGAAGCGGGAAAATGACAGGATCACAAAGCTGATCCACGATCTTCGGGCATTGCTGCAGGAGGAAAACCAATGAGAATTATAAAATTAGATGAAAGCTCCAAACAGAATATTCTGGCGGACTTATTAAAAAGAGATCCAAATAATTACAGCACCTATGCCGATACGGTCCAAAAAATCGTGGAAACCGTGAAGGCGGATAAGGACAAGGCCCTTTTTTCCTACACAAAGGAATTTGACAAAGCAGATATCAATGCCTCAAATATCCGGGTGACGGAAGAGGAAATCAAAGAGGCTATGAAAGAGGTGGATCCGGGACTTTTGGAGGTCATGAAAAAGTCCATGAAAAACATCCGCCAGTTTCATGAAAAACAGAAACAGTACAGCTGGTTTGACAGCAAGCCTGACGGAACCCTTTTAGGACAAAAGGTTACTGCCCTTGGAAGCGTAGGCGTTTACGTTCCAGGAGGAAAAGCGGCTTATCCGTCTTCTGTTTTAATGAACATCATTCCCGCTGAGGTGGCAGGAGTGGAGCGGATTGCCATGGTAACCCCTCCCGGACCGGATGGAAAGGTGAATCCCGTTACCTTGACGGCAGCTTATTTGGCAGGTGCTACGGAAGTTTATAAGGTGGGCGGAGCCCAGGCAGTGGCTGCCCTGGCTTTTGGAACGGAATCCATTCCAAAGGTGGATAAGATCGTAGGCCCCGGAAATATTTTTGTAGCCCTTGCCAAAAAGGCAGTTTACGGCCATGTGAGCATAGACAGCATTGCAGGCCCCAGCGAGATTTTAGTTCTTGCAGATGAAAGCGCCAATCCCCGTTTTGTGGCCGCGGATTTGTTATCTCAGGCAGAACATGATGAGCTGGCTTCTTCCATTTTGGTAACCACAAGTATGGAGCTGGCCCAAAAAGTATCGGAGGAAGCGGAAAATTTTGCAAATGTGCTGTCCCGGTCTGAGATCATCAAGAAGTCTTTGGATAATTACGGATATATTCTGGTGACGGAAACCATGAAAGAGGCCATTTCTGTTGTCAATGAGATCGCTCCGGAGCATTTGGAAATCATCACCAGAAATCCCTTTGAGGATATGACCAGAATTCAAAACGCAGGAGCCATATTCCTGGGAGAATACAGCTCTGAGCCATTAGGAGATTATTTTGCAGGGCCTAACCATGTGCTTCCAACCAACGGAACGGCTAAATTTTTCTCCCCATTAAACGTGGATGATTATGTAAAGAAATCCAGCATCATTTATTATTCCAAAGAGGCGTTGGAGCAGGTTCATAAGGATATCGAAGCCTTTGCCGAAGCAGAGCACTTAACCGCTCATGCCAATTCCGTAAAGGTGAGGTTTGAAAAGGAGAATTAGTATGCAGCTTTATCCAGCAATTGATTTAAAAAACGGGCAGTGCGTCCGTTTAAAGCAGGGAGAATTTAAAGAAATCACCGTTTATTCTGATGCACCGGAGGAGGTAGCAGCTCTTTGGCAGTCTCAAGGAGCCACCTTTCTTCACTTGGTAGACTTAGACGGTGCTCTGGCCGGTTATTCCGTAAACCGGGATGTGATAAAAAAGATTGTGGATACCGTTTCTATTCCCATTGAAATCGGAGGAGGCATCCGGAGTGAGGAAGCCATAGAATCCATGCTTTCCCTGGGAGTTGCCAGGGTGATCATCGGGACCAGAGCCGTGGAAAATCCTGAATTTCTTGGGGAAATGGTTAAAAAATTTGGCCCTGAACGGATTGTGGCCGGCGTGGATGCAAAAGATGGCATGGTGGCTGTGGAGGGCTGGGAAAAAATCAGTACCATATCGGCATCAGACTTATGCGGACGCATGAAGGAATACGGCATTCAGCACATTGTATACACTGATATAGCCAGAGACGGAATGCTGTCCGGGCCTAATGTGGCTTATACGAAAAAGCTGACAGATGATACAGGGCTGGATATTATCGCTTCCGGCGGGATGTCCTCTATGGAGGATTTACGCCAGCTTTATGAAGCCGGTGTCAAAGGGGCCATTATCGGCAAGGCTTTGTATGAAAAACGGATTGATCTTAAGAGCGCCATCGATGCGTTTGAAAAGCAGACGCATCAGGGGAGGATTGTATGATGGAGTGTAAAAAAATAATTGCAGGCTTTGGCATCCGAAAAGGAAAGGCTGTCAGGCTTGATGACAGGGCGGCATATTATGAAAAAGGCCTTCTGGAACTGGCCCGTTTTTACGGAGACAGCGGAGCTGATGAGCTTTTTCTTCTGGATTTATCGGAATCTGAGGAAGATCATGAGAAGACCATAGGCATGATGAAAGAGATTGCAAGGCTTTCCGATATCCCGGTTATTGCCGGAGGAAGAGTGAAACGGTTAGAGGATGTGAAAAAATATCTCTACTCAGGGGCAAAAGCCTCCTTCCTAGACGCAGGACTGGAGGAAAATGTGGACCTGATGAAGGAGGCCTCAGACCGGTTCGGGGATGATAAGGTATACGCTTACCTGCCGGATTGCTCCTATCTGGAAAGCGCCAAGGAATATGCTCAGCTTGGGGCCTCTGTCATGATTTTAGGGGATTTGGAAATGGCAGAAGAAAAGCTTTTAAAGGTGGCCCAATGCAAGGAGGTTTTTCTGCTTGCCGGTTCTGCCGGGGAGCTTTTGCCTGCTGTACTTAAAACAGAGAATGTAAACGGTTTTATCGGAATATTTGATGGAGAAGCAAGCTGTATGGATTTAAAACAGGATTTAAAGGCCGGAGGAATCGGGGTGGATACCTTTGAAAGCCCTGTCAGCTTCAGCCAGTTTAAGTTAAATGACCACGGTCTCATCCCGGTCATCACCCAGGATTACCGGACAGGCCAGGTGCTGATGCTGGCCTATATGAATGAAGAGGCATTTCAGACGACTTTAAGGACCGGGTGCATGACTTATTACAGCAGAAGCAGGGAAGCACTCTGGCTTAAGGGGGAAACCTCCGGTCATTACCAGTATGTGAAGTCTCTTTCCATAGATTGTGACAGCGACACCCTGCTTGCCAAGGTCAATCAGATCGGTGCAGCCTGCCATACCGGGGAAAAAACGTGTTTTTATACAGACCTTGTAAAAAAGGAATATCAGGAGACCAATCCCCTCAAGGTATTTGAAGATGTACTTCAGGTGATCGCGGACAGGAAGAAAAATCCCAAGGAAGGCTCTTATACCAATTACCTGTTTGATAAGGGAATTGATAAAATATTAAAGAAGTTGGGAGAGGAAGCCGCGGAAATCATTATAGCTGCTAAAAACCCCAATTCTGAAGAAGTAAAATACGAAATTTCGGACTTTCTTTACCACATGATGGTGCTGATGGTCCAAAAGGGAGTGACCTGGGAGGACATTACCAGGGAGCTGGCAAACCGCTGACAGTTATTGCCCCGGCATGGAGATGAATTCATCATTTCTATGCCGGGGTTTTTGATTTTATGAATTAAGAAGATGTTAAGATTCTCCAATGGTCATTAACTAAGGACAGAGGACGGCCGACAAAAAGAGAGTAAGTCATGACAAAAAAGCTTTAGATTTGAAATATGCACACTCAGGAGGTTTTTACATTGTCTCGATTCATAAATACTTCATTTATAGGGCTGATCCTTGGCGTTTTCTTTATTGTCAGCGCCATGGTTACATCCGGACATGTCGATTTATTCTATAATGTTCCATCTGCACTTATGATTTTTGGAGGTACTGCGGCATCCTTTGTTATGGCCTTTCCGCCAAAGACTCTAAAGACCTTTGGATCCGTTTTTTTAAAGGCTTTCAGAAAAGATGATTATGATTTAAAGGGGGATATCGTAAGCCTGATCCGATGCGCTGAAATATCCAGAAAAAACGGACTGCTGGCATTGGAAAACCATATTGATGATCTTACCAGGGATGAATACCTGAAAATGGGAATCCGGTATATCATCGACGGAACGGATGAAGAACAGCTGAGAAATATTATGGAAGGGGCAACCCATTTCATGAAGCTGCGCCATGCAAAGAGTGCGGCGATGCTGAATATGATCGGAGCCACAGCTCCGGCTTTGGGACTCCTCGGAACGTATGTAGGTCTGATTCCCATGCTTAATAACTTGGACGATCCTACCACCCTGGGACCTATGATGGCTCTGGAGCTTGTTTCTTCCTTTTACGGTGCCTTCGTTGCCAATATCATATTTTCTCCACTTGGGAAGAAACTGGTGGCTATGGACAAGGAGGAGGCTTTCAGAAGAGAGCTGCTGCTGGAAGGGCTTATAGGCATTCAGCAGGGAAAAAACCCCAGAATGATCAAGGAAGAGCTGTCGGCATTTGCAAATATCAATTTGGATGAAGATGATGAAAACCCGAAAAAAAAGGGGAAGAAAGAAAAGAAGCCGAAAAAAGAAAAAAATTAATGAAACCGATGATCAATACGCACCATCAACGAAAGCAGTGAAAGGGGGTGACAAACGATCATGAGCTCAAAATTCGAAGATGAAGATGATGATGAAGAAGAGGGCGAAGGCTGGCTGGCCAGTTATAGTGATTTGATGACTGATTTGCTGGCGGTTTTCGTAATTTTATTCTCATTTGCCATGATGAGTCAGGTGGCTGTCATTCAGGCAGAAAGAAAAGCGTTGGAAGAGGAGAGGAATGTTTCTTCCTCCAGCACCGGGGGCGGAGGCAATTTTGATTTAGAGGAATTCAACAGCCTTTACGAGCACATGAAAACCTATGTGGTGGAAGCGGGGCTGTCGGAACAGCTCAATGTTGAAAAGCTGGGAGATGAAGAGATATTGCTGCGGATTTCAGCCTCCATTCTCTTTGACTCAGGAAAGGCTGATATTGCCCCGGATGCAGTTCCCATGCTTCAAAATATTTCGGATATCCTTGTCTATTATCAGGAAGCAATTCAGATGATACGTATTGAAGGGCATACGGATAACCGTCCCATAAAGACGTCTGCTTTTGACAGTAACTGGGAGTTGTCCACCAGCCGTGCGGTCAATGTTTTAAAGCACCTTTTGGAAACCTCGGGAATTGAGGCAAAGAAGTTTTCTGCAATCGGATACAGCGAGTTTTATCCGGTAGCTGATAATGACACCGATGAAGGCAGAGGCAGGAACCGGCGCGTAGATTTTTACATAAAATCAATGGGGAATGATACGGAATAATACCATTTCATGGCAGGCATGTAAAGAAAAACAGGTTTAGCGGGCATTGGCAATCAGGCTTTTCAAGCCTTTGCCAGTGCTTTTTACATGGATGGACAAGTTTTCTTCCTTGTGATATAATGGTAAAAACTGAGAAACAAGGAGGTGGAAGTATGAATAGTCAGATATCTGGTCAAATGAAACGGATGATCCGGCTTTACCGGTGGGCGATACCGGTTGCATTGGTGTACTGCATGGCTTTTTCCTTCCTGTTTGCAGGCGCGGCTTTCGGGCTTTTAGGAAGCGGGAAACCGGAGATGGCTCCGGAAAAGTTCAATGTATATGGCGGAGAGAATATTTACAGCAGCCTGGATGCCAGAATGATGACCTTTGAATTTGCATCAGACTTTAAAGAAACCAATCATTACTATTTTGTTTATGATGAGGAATCTTTGCCCTACATAATTCAGGTCCATGGAAACCTTTCTGAGGAAGCCTTAAAAATCCAGTCTTATTTATACGAGGATTCTGAGGAAGAGCCGGAGCCGGTGATCTTTTATGGGATGGCATCTCCCATTGAAGAGGATATCAGGGAATATGCCATAGAAAGCTATAATGAGATGTGGGAGGAAGATCTTGTAACAGAAGATAATTTTTCGGACTATTTTGGTGAATACTATCTGGATACAACCAGAAAACCGGAGTCTCCTGTTTCAAAGAATGCTTCTTTGTTTTTTTCCTTGTCTGCAATGCTGGCTTTGGCCGCAACATTATATCTTGCGGTAAAATTAATCGATCCAAAGCTGAAAAAGAGCCGTGCCACATTGAAGGCGTGGCCGGAGGAAAAGCTTCTTTCCGTGGACAGACAGTTGACACAGGCAGGCACATCTGCCTATGAAAAAGAAAAGCTTTATCTGACCAATGATTATATTGTCACCAATGCTGAAGGTTTTGAAATCATTCCTTACGGAACCATTGAACGGATTTTTCAAACCGTTTCCGGGCCCAATATGCGGCTTACGGCAGAAAGCTCAGGTCAGAAGTATCACACCCTCATCCTTTCCAAGGGAAACGGTTCTAAAAAGAAGGAAGCATTTCAGGAACTGGCAAATCAGGTGAAAAGGAAGATTGAGGATAAGAAAGAGGAGCATTTGAGTATTGCCCTCACTTCCGAAATACCCTTAAACCCTCAGACAGAGGACTGGAGGGCAGAGGCTGCAGCTTCTTTGGAGGGAAAGCGGATCAAGCTGCTCCCGGGAATTGCAGGCGCTTTTGTTGGAGCTCTTATAGGAGCCGGCTTATGGGTCCTTATCGGCCAGATCGGATTTATCGCAGGAATTGCAGGCTTTGTCATGCTCAAGCTTTCGCTGAGCGGTTTTGAAAAGCTGGGAGGAAGGCTGGACAAAAGAGGGGCGGTTATTTGTCTTTTCATAACAACGGTCATGATATTGGGGGCCAATTTGCTGGATTACGGGGTTTCCATGACACGGGCGTACTTTGAATTCGAAGCCAGCTTTGAAACCCTTGCTTACGTGTTCTCCAATTTCGGAAAGCTGATGTCTGAGATGGATATGTGGAAAGGCTTTTTCATTGATCTTGCCATAGGCTACGGCCTGTCAGTCTGGTCCAGTCTGGGAGCAATTAGGGCTATTATGAGTATGCCGGTTTCAGAATAAAAATATAAAAGAAAGGTAGTTATATGATGTCAGATGTATTAAACCGTTTTTTTAAGTATATATCCTTTGATACCCAGTCTAAGGACAATGTGGAGGAGTTTCCAAGCACAGAGAAGCAGCGGGTGCTGGCAAAAGAGCTGGCGGCAGAGCTTCAGGCCATGAATGCGGAGGAGGTAACCGTAGATGAATACGGTTACGTCTATGCCACCATACCTGCTACCATGGAAAAAAATGTTCCGGTTCTTGGCTTTATCGCCCATATGGACACAGCACCGGCCTACTCAGGAACAGGAATAAAGCCCAGGATCGTAAAAAATTATGATGGCAGCGATATTGTTTTGAATGAAGAAACCGGAGTGACCATGAGGGTCAGTGATTTTCCGGATTTGCTGGATTATAAGGGACAGGATATTGTCACTACGGACGGAACCACGCTTTTAGGTGCAGATGACAAGGCCGGAGTGTCAGAAATCATGACCATGGCAGAATATCTGCTGTCACATCCTGAGATTCCCCACGGAAAGCTGCGCATCGGCTTTACACCGGATGAAGAGGTGGGCCGGGGAGCTGACTTTTTTGATGTGAAAGGCTTTGGAGCTGACGTGGCCTATACCGTAGACGGAGGAGCCTTAGGAGAGCTGGAATATGAGAATTTCAACGCGGCTTCTGCCAGAGTGATCATTCACGGCTCCAACATTCACCCAGGGTCCTCCAAGGGAAAGATGAGAAATGCCCTTTTGATGGCAATGGAATTTCACGGTATGCTTCCGGTTCATGAAAATCCCATGTATACGGAAGGGTATGAGGGCTTTTACCACCTGGATTCCATGGGCGGAACTGTGGAGGAAGCCCGTCTGGAATACATTATCCGGGACCACAGCAAAGAAAAGTTTGAAGCGAAAAAGGAATTTATAAAACAGGCTGCAGAATATCTGAATAAACGCTATCCTGCAGGCACTGTGGAATTAATTTTAAAGGACAGCTACTACAATATGAGAGAAATGGTAGAACCTCACATGTATCTCATTGATATTGCAAGAACTGCCATGGAGGAAACGGGAATTAAGCCTTTAATCCATCCCATTAGAGGCGGCACAGACGGTGCCCGCTTATCCTATATGGGGCTTCCATGTCCCAACCTTTGTACGGGAGGCCATAATTTCCATGGAAAATTTGAATTCATACCGGTTCAGTCCATGGAAAAGGTTGTGGAGCTGCTTCTTAAAATCGTAGAAAAATTTGCAGAAAAATAAATGGGAAATGCCCGCCTTTTGGCGGGTGTTTTTTTATCGTATAGGAAAGTTCGTCCTATACGATAAAAACCCTCCGGGAGGATCGCACTGCGGCGGTAGGGTTGGATGTCGCCGAGGCGACCCGCCGCAGGCGGGATTCTTTCTTGTATTACAGAAGAAAATGAGAAAGATTCGCCTTTAACACTACTTGTATTTCCAGGGTCAAAATGGTATACTGTCAAAAAGTTAGTTATAACTAACAAAAGAAAAACACAGTAACTCAAATAAAAATAAAAAGCGAGGTAAGATATTATGAGCAAAGCAGCAGTGGTTTTTTGGAGCGGAACAGGCAACACAGAGGCAATGGCAGCAAAGGTTGTAGAAGGAGCTAAAGAAGCAGGTGCAGATGTATCTTTATTTACAGCATCAGAATTCAGCGCCGACAAAGTGGACCAGTTTGATGCAATCGCATTCGGATGCCCATCTATGGGAGGCGAGCAGTTGGAGGAAGATGAATTTGAACCTATGTTTACAAGCTGTGAAGCAAAACTTCAGGGCAAGAAGATTGCCTTATTCGGTTCCTATGGCTGGGGAGACGGCGAGTGGATGAGAGAATGGGAAGAGACCTGCAAAAAAGACGGTGCCGTATTTGCCTGTGATTATGTGATCTGCAACGAAGCCCCTGATGATGATGCTCAGGCTCAGTGCATAGAACTGGGAAAAGCCTTAGCTTAAACTTAAAGAAACCAGAAGAAGAGGGAGGAACATGAAATGAGTGTAGTAATCGTTGGCGGCCATGACCGTATGGTCGGGCAGTATAAAAAGATATGCAAGGATTTTAAATGCAAAGCAAAAGTTTTCACACAAATGAGTGCGGATATGGACAAAAAAATCGGATGCCCGGATTTGCTTGTTTTATTTACCAATACTGTTTCCCATAAGATGGCAAAATGTGCTTTGGATGGCGTCAACGGAGAGATTACCCGTGTGGTTCGCTGTCATACCAGCAGCGGTACCGCCCTCTTGGGAATATTGGAAGAAAGCTGTACTTGCTAAAAAATTTGATCCCTTCAGGAAAAATTTCTCCTGGAGGGATTTTGTTTTGTCAAATCCCTTGCTTAATCCCATAAATTGCCCTATAATTATTTCATGCAATGACATACGGAGAAGGTGAATATGGAAACAATTAACAAGATGCAGGCAAATGAATATACAACCAATGTACTGAGGAAGGAGATTCTTTTCAACCGGTTTAAGGATGGCGATGAGCTGGTCCAGGAAATTGTCTCAAAGCAACTGGGAGTATCCAGAATGCCTGTGAGAGAAGCCTTTAAGGTTCTGGAGCTGGAGGGATTTCTCATCCGGCTGCCTAACCGCCATGTGATTGTTAAGGGAATGACGCAAAAGAGCATACAAGAAATTTTTCTCTTCCTCCATTCGATCCAAGTCAACTTCATCAGCCGTCTGCTTTCCGGAGGAGAAGAGTGGCATGAAGATTTTCAAAAGATTTATGAAAGCTTTTTAAGACATGAGACTGATGAAATCCGGCTCCATGGTTTTTTCAGCCAAAGCCTGGACAATCTGTACATTCACCAGCTTCATAAAAATTTACTGAAAACATATGCGGCCTTCGTCCTTGAGGATCTGGGAGAGTCGGGAGCAGAGGAATTAAATATATGGGACAAGGTTAATGAGGCTTTACTCCGGAAGGACGGAGAAGAGATCGACCGGTTATTCCGGACATATTTTTTATATTTAGCGAAAGCAATGACAGAAAAGGTGCTGACAAAATGAATCTCAACAAAATTAAATTATTACCGGCCAGGGAACAGGCGGCTTCCAGCTTAAGAAAAGCCATTTTAACAAGAGAACTGGAAACAGGCTCTGCCATCACCCTGGATGAAATTTCAAAGCAGCTTGGAATATCCATCACCCCTGTACGGGAAGCCTTTCAGATCCTGGCAGGTGAGGGACTGATCAAGCTAAGGCCCAATAAAGGTGCCATGGTTTTGGGGATCAATGAAAAAGCTATCCGGGACCACTACGAAACCAGATGGATACTGGAAAGTGAAGTGGTGTACAAGGTTTGCGAAACCAACGCGGACATATCCAAGGTTCTGGTTTCATTTGAGCGGGCGGAAGAAGCTCTTAAGATCAATGATTACAGTGAATATTCCAAATACAACCAGTCCTTTCACTATGAACTATGGACGGCTGCGGATAATGAAAAAATACGGTCCCTCCTTTCTTCCATGTGGAATGGACTGTCTACGGGAAGTAATGTAGGGGTAGAGGAGTATGCCCAGATTTCCATGAAAGAACATTCCCAGCTTGTGGAGGCATTAAAGAAGAGAGATGCAGAGCTTTCAAAAAGATTGATGAGAGAACATATTATGAGAAGTATGGAAAATATGCTGACTCATTACAACATATAACAGGAGAGAAGGATAAGCCTTCTCTTTTTTTTGTTCATGAAGAGGTTGTCAAAATAAATTTGTGATTATCTACAAAAAAGAAATAATAAATTTGTACATTTATTCTATTGTTTATAAAATGAATTCATTATATGATAAGATCAATAAATGGATACATTATAAAATATTAAATATCATATAAGCAAGAAATATTTTATATGGTCCATTGATGAATAAAAGGAGGATAAAGCAATGGCAAAACAGGAATCTCTGGAACTGTTGAAAAACCAGATCGCAAACTTCGTGGATTTGGTTGGGAAAAAACTTCCCGAAGATGTAACAGCAAAGCTGAAAGAACTCAGTGAGGAAGAAGAAATGCCCATGGCTAAGATGATCTACGAGGCTATGGAGAAGAATCAGAAGGAGGCCATGGAATTAAACCGTCCTTCCTGCCAGGACACCGGACTGATTCAGATGTTTGTAAGGGTAGGAACAAAATTTCCTTACGCCGATGAATTAAAGACAATTTTAAAAGAAGCGGTTGCCAAGGCAACACAGCAAGCTCCGTTGCGTCACAACACCGTAGAGACATTTGATGAAGTGAATACCGGAACCAATGTGGGAACTGACTCCCCCTGGATATACTGGGATATCATTCCTGAGAGCGATGAACTGGGGCTGGATGTTTACATGGCCGGAGGCGGCTGTTCTCTTCCGGGACAGGGCAAGACCTTAATGCCGGGCGAGGGTTATGAAGGAGTGGTTAAATTCGTTCTCGACGTTATGACCTCTTACGGCCTCAATGCATGTCCTCCTCTTTTAGTAGGAATCGGCATCGGTACCTCCATTGACTCTGCAGCTTATATGGCAAAGAAGGCTCTGATGCGTCCTGTAGGCAGCCATAACGAGAATTCCAAGGCAGCTCAGTTAGAGGAGGAGCTTGTAAAAGCCATTGACTCCATCGGCCTTGGACCTCAGGGACTGACAGGCAGCAAGTCTGTTATGGGCGTGAACATCGTGAATTCAGCCCGCCATCCATCGGTAATTTCCTGTGCAGTAAACGTAGGCTGCTGGGCACATCGCCGCGGAACCATTGTTTTCCACAGTGATTTAAGCTATGACTCTATTACACATAAGGGGGTACAATTATGAAAAAAATATTAACCACACCCATCTCTGATGAAGATTTGAAGGATATAAAGATTGGCGATGTTATTTACTTAAACGGCCATATCGTAACCTGCAGGGACGTAGCCCACAGAAGACTGATTGAGCTTGGAAGAGAGCTGCCTGTCGATATTAAGGGCGGAGCAATTTTCCACGCAGGCCCCATTGTCCGCAGGAAACAAGGAGAAGACAATAAATTCGAGATGGTTTCCATCGGACCGACCACCAGCATGAGAATGGAGAAGTTCGAAAAGGAATTCATTGAGCAGACAGGTGTAAAGCTGATCGTTGGAAAGGGCGGAATGGGCCCCAACACAGAGGCCGGCTGTAAGGAGCATAAAGCTCTTCACTGCGTATTTCCGGCAGGATGTGCCGTTATTGCAGCAACGTGTGTGGAGGAAATTGAGGAGTACCACTGGGAGGATTTAGGAATGCCTGAGACTCTTTGGGTATGCCGGGTAAAGGAATTCGGACCTCTTATTGTATCCATTGATGCAGAAGGCAATAATATCTTTGAGCAGAACAAGGTGGAGTTCAACAAGCGCAAGGATGCGGCTTTGGAGGATCTGTATACAAAGGTACATTACATTAAATAAACCCTTACCGTAAAAAGTTAATAATAAAAGGTAGATACATTGGAGGAGACTATGCTGACTTTTCTGGCTTTGGCAATGATCGTAACATTTATCGCATTGCTGTCTAATAAAAAATTATCCGTATTTACAGCGCTTACTCTTGTTCCTCTTGTCTTTGGAATGATTGCGGTGGTGGTAAACGGAGACAACTTTGTCGACTTATTCAACTGGATTAAGGATGGTATTTTCTTTAAACAAAATCCTGAAACCGGTAAGGTGTCCTGGGGAGTTATATCACCCGGTATTACCATACTCTTTTCCATTCTGTTTTTTGACCTGATGCTGAATGTTGGATTGTTTGATCCTGTTGCAGAATTCTTTATTAAAAAGGCAAAAGGAGATCCTTTAAAGGTGACTCTGTCAACCGTAATGGTAGCCAGCGTAGTCGCTTTAAACGGAGATACCACAACAACCATTATTATCTGTCTTGCAGCGTTCAGAAGTCTCTACAAGCAGTTAAATTTAAAATTAAGCTATCTTGCTATCATCATTGTAGCGCCTATCGGAATTTGGAATCAGCTCCCCTGGGGAGGACCTACCATTGCGGCGGCAACTGCCATCGGCGTGGAGTTAAACGAGCTGTTTGCCAATTTGCTTCCAGGCCTTTTAGCAGCCCAGGTGGTGGTAATTGTCATTGCCGGATACCTTGGACTTAAGGAAAGAAAAAGGCTTAATTACGTTACAGCAGGCAGCGGAGATGTTTCAAAAGAAAACTTGGACAGAATGCTTTCCGCAATCCGTGACAAGGACCCGGAGCTGAAACGCCCCAGCCTGTACTGGTTCAACCTGCTGCTTACCGGCGTTGCCATCTTTGTGCTGATTAAGGGATATGTACATGGTTCAGTCGTATTTATGATCGCTTTCTCCATCGGACTTGTGGTAAACTACCGCAATGTAAAAGATTGCAATGAGCGGATCGAAGAGCTTGCATCGGATGCACTTCCCACCACTCTGGCAACTCTTGGAGCAGGTATTTTCTCCGGAGTGCTTTCCGGCAGCGGCATGGCAACAGCCCTGGCTAACTCGGTTGCAGGCATTGTTCCTACAGCCTTTGGTTCTCACATGGCTCCGATTTATGCCATTATTTCCGCACCGGCTATCTGCTTCCTGCCTCAGGATGCCTTCTACTTCGGTATTGCCTCTGTTATGAGCAATGTTATGGGACAGTTTGGAATCAGCCCCATGCAGGCGGCAGTAGCCTCCATGGTAGGGCAGGCATTTCGTCTGGTCAGCCCGGTTATCCCGGCCCTCTACCTGTTATGCGGAGAGACGGAGCAGAACTTTGTAGATTTCCAGAAGAACTATGTGAAATATTTCTTCCTGGTATTCATTACTTATTTAGTGGTATTTGGCATAACAGGAGCGCTTCCGTATTAATAAATCCCATATAGAAAAATACCTATCAGTTCCATATGAAAAAGGAAGGCAAAATTGCCTTCCTTTTTTGATGCCCGTATTTTGGCAAAAGGTCACTTCCTGCCCAACTTGATTTCCTTGAGCCTGTTGGCAGCAGTATTAATATCCATACCCGTTGGGAGAAAACATCTCATGAATGCGCACCGCAATGTAGACATCCTGATAGGAGGATAATCGGGTCAGCTTCCGTCCCAGCAGGCTCTCAATTTTTTGAACCCGGTTGCGCATTGTATTGTAGTGAATGTACATTTTCTGCGCAGCAGCTTTGAGATTTCCATCCTCCTCCAAAAGTACCTTTAAAGTGGCGTATAAGTCGGTTTCATGGTCCTGGTCATAGGCGAACAGTGAGCCCAGGGTATCCATACAGTAGCGGTAGATCTCCGCCCGGTTTTCCGTGCTGTGGATCAACCGGTAAATGCCCAGCTTTTCATAAAATACCGCTGACTGGGTCTGTAAATCACGGGCCACCCGAAGGGAAAGCTTGGCTTCTCCGCAGGCCTTTGCAGCCTCGCTCATCTGGTCAAAGTTCAGGGACACACCTATATAATATTGCTGAAAATGATTGTCCCGCAGCACCGCCTCCAAAAAAGCGATGAGTTCTTCCAGATGAGAAGTATGGGGATTTGAGACCAGCACCAGTACATTATCCTCATAAGTAGCCATCAGCAGCACATCATGGGAAGCTCCGTAACGGATGCGCAGCCCCTCCTGCCGGGACTTCACCCCTTCCAGAAACCGGCGCCGGTCCGCACCCGGCAGGGAGACACCCACCATCACCGCCGGAAATGCCAGCCGCCAGTTTAACCGTTTGGCTCTTGCAGCCGCATCGGATTCGGAAGGGATTTTTCCTCCGATTAAATCGAAGAGAAACTCGTCATGATACCGTTTTTCCATTTCGTTAAGCGCATTTTGCCGGTGGTAAATGATTACGAATACTGTTGCAAACTGTTCAACAGCCATCCGTTCAAAGGCGGAAAGTGACAGCTCTTTATCAGATTCCAGCGAAATATATCCGATAGTTTCCCAATGATTGCGCACTATATAGATACAAAGATAATGATCTTCAAGCTGAAAAAAACGAAACGGTTCACCTGTGCTGTGGGAAAGATTTTTGCGGTCCCATTCTGAAAGACCGTTGGGAGACGGAGAATTTTCGCCCTCTGCGGCAGTGTCCGGAAGAGGAGAAAACCTTGCGTCCAACAAAGCAATCCGGTAGCCGGTCACCTCCGCAAGAGTGTCCCGCAGAATATCATATTCCTGCCGCTTGAGCATGATGTCCAGCAGCAAGTTATGAATGCGGTCCCGCTCGTGCAGCTCTTTTAGGTTGCTTTCCAGCTGATATTTCAAAATTTCGTTGTTTTGCAGAGAAAAGTTTCCGCCGCTGGGCAGCAGCAGGATGGGAAGGGCCAGCTCATCGGCCTGCTTTAAGATCGTATCGGGCACCCGCTCACCCTGACGGTTCAGCTTGAGTGCCAATGCTTTCACTCCCATATCGTAAAGACGCTGTATGATATTAGTTACCTGTGCTTCATTATTGAGCACCGGGTATAAGGTGGAGAATACCAGGGTTTCGGGAGCGATGTCCGTGAGGATATCGGTGATTTCCAGGGTGTGCAGATTGCTGATAAAATGGTGCAGGCCGGAGGCGCCTGCGATCACCCGGCTGCCTTGAAAGCTGTCCAGTTGAAGCACCTCGTCAATTCGTATTGCCAAATGTTTCTCCTCCTTTTGGATATTTTGCATAAAAAAAGATGATATATTTTTATTATATATGTAAACAGGAAACAATACAAGTGAATATTTATATCATTGAGTGACATATCTTTTGAAGATTCAGTATGCTATAATAAATAAAAAGCACCGGAATACAAGAAAGGAGGTGTATGGATATGTATCGACTGCAACATAACGAAACCATCAGAGAAGCCAACAGGCATGTCGTAGAACTGCTTGGCCGTTCTGAACCCTGCTGGGTGGGAGTGGATACTGCTTTGCAGGTGATTCCCGGCATGACCGAATGCACCATTCTCCATGCAGGTCCTCCCATTGCCTTTGAGGCGATGTGCGGGGCGATGAAGGGAGCGGTGGCCGGTGCATTGATTTTTGAGGGACTGGCCGCAAGTTATGAAGAGGCACTGGCCGTTGCCCGGTCGGGAAGAATTACCTTTGCGCCGTGTAACGATCATGATGCAGTCGCTCCTATGGCCGGTATTATTTCGGCATCCATGCCGGTGATTATTGTAGAGGACAAGACTTATCACACCCGTGCTTTTGCTCCATTTAACGAGGGGAACGGCAAGGTACTGCAGCAGGGAGCCAACGATCCCGGCACCATCCTTCGTCAACGGTATATGCGGGATGAGCTGGCACCGCTTCTGGAGCGGATTGTCAGCAGGATGGGCGGGCTTGATATCAAGGAAATTATCGCCCAGTCCCTGCACATGGGAGACGAATGCCACAACCGTACGAAAGCAGCCACTGCCTTGTTTCTCATGAAACTGCTGCCTTATCTTCTGGAGGAGGAAAGAGAGCAGGCTGCCAGGGCCGCCGATTTAATCCGCGACACAGATTCGTTTTTCCTCAATTTTTCCATGGCGGCGTGTAAGGCCGGACTGGACGCAGCTCACGGGATCGCCCACTCCACCATTGTCACAACCATGTCCCGCAACGGTGTGGAATTCGGCATCAAACTCAGCGGCCTGCCAAAAGACGCCTGGTTTACAGGCCCTGCCCAACAGGTGATCGGCATCTACTTTGAGGGTTATGCCCCAGGAGATGGAAACCGGGATATGGGCGATAGTGCCATCGTCGAGACCATGGGTCTTGGAGGGTTTGCCATGTCGGCAGCGCCTGCCATTGCCCAGTATATCGGAGGCACTGCCGAAGATGCCATTAACTGCAGCCTGCGCATGTATGAGATTACAGCCAGCGAGAATTCCAACTATACGGTGCCTGCCGACAATTTCCGGGGGCTTCCTCTGGGAATAGACGCTTTGCAGGTAGTGGGAAAGCGGGTACTGCCAATTATCAGCACTGCCATTGCCCACAAGGACCCGGATATTGGCCAGGTCGGAGCGGGAATTTCCACACCGCCCCAGGAATGCTTTGAAAAGGCGGTGAATGAATTTGCAAAATATTACGGCTATCCATGGGAGTGAGTGCGCCCAAAGCGACATAACGGCAGACGTTACGCTGGAGGAGGGGCTTAAGCAAACTCTTTTAAAAGGCGAATTGGCTGGAATCATTCACAGTGTTTTCTGTAATGTGATCAACTGGCAGGAGGAAAAAACCGGCCGCTTGTACTGCCTGACCTCATCTAAAATTGACGCTGCCTATGAGACAGCCGTCACCTCACTTCCGACACTGGAATATTTAAATGCAGCCCCCGGCATGCCCGTCCGGTTCGGCCTGTGGGGAATCTCTTTTGATGGAGAATTGAAAGTGACCTTCCGGTCAGTGCGTACCGTGACTTTGACGCTGCCTCAATGGCCGTCCCATGCCGGCCCCCTTGCAGCAGCTCTGCCAAACTGTGAACGGCGGTTA
The DNA here is from genome assembly GCF_036758025.1 of Lacrimispora sp. Taxonomy (GTDB): domain Bacteria; phylum Bacillota; class Clostridia; order Lachnospirales; family Lachnospiraceae; genus Lacrimispora. Next base: position 28,492 of record NZ_DAIOXM010000025.1, read on the forward strand.
AAGGAACAGGGCTCACCGGGTGGGATGCTGCCCGATTGCCATGCAAAAGGCTTTGGGAAAGCTCTGGCACAATCCTTGCAGAGCGGCAGGGCTGCCGCAGAAAAGGCGGTTCGGAGCAAAAATGTCCAGGCATTTTTGGAGGCAGCGGAAGCACTACTGGGATTGGGCTATGGTCTGACCCCTTCTGGTGATGATTATTTAAGCGGATTGCTGCTGACTCTTCATATACCCGGAGGGCCGTTAGAGGATTGGGCGAAGATCGGAAGGACGGTGGCAGATGTTGCGGCGGTAAGCACAACTGATATCGGCGCCTGGGAATTAAACCATGCGGCAAGGGGAATGCCGCGGCAGGATATGGTTGATTTTCTGGAGAGCCTGTTTGCCGGAGACGGCGCATATGTTCCGTATTTAGACAAAATTATATCCGTCGGATCGCTTTCAGGTACGGATATTGCCACAGGGCTTTTGGCAGGACTTATGCTGGCCCTGGAATCAGCACAAAACTAAGTAAAAAGGAGTACATTCGTATGTATATAAAAACAGTAATAAAAAAAGGCCTTTATTTTGATTCTCTCAAACTTATGGGAATCTCCTCCAGCATCAGTGATTTAGAAGGAGTGGAACAGGGAGTTGTTGCAATGGCCACCTTAAAGAATAAGGAAATGCTGCGCAACTTCGGCTTACTTAACGGCGAGCTGGAAGCGTTGTCCAACGGCGATCTGATGATCGTTGTAAACGCCGATACAGCGGAGCACTGTCAGGAAGCAATTGAAACCGCAGAAAAGATGATCTCCGGCAATATCAAACAGTCTCAGGGTAAGCCCTCACAGCCTTCCAGCTTAAGCAGTACGGTCAAGCATGTGCCTGACGCAAATCTGGTTGTTATTTCAGTGCCTGGCGCCTATGCCGCGGCTGAGGCAAGAAAAGCACTGCAGCAGGGCCTTCATGTCATGATGTTCAGTGACAATGTGAGCATTGAGGATGAAGTAGACCTTAAGAAATATGCCCATGAAGAAGGGCTGTTAATGATGGGGCCGGATTGCGGCACAGCCATCATCGGCGGCGTGGCTCTTTGTTTTGCCAATGTGATTCGTTCCGGAAACATCGGTCTGGTTGGAGCATCAGGCACCGGCGGGCAGGAAGTCACATCATTGATCCACAATCTGGGCGGCGGCATTACCCATTACATAGGCACTGGCGGACGGGATCTTTCAGCTCAGGTTGGAGGGCTCATGATGCTGGATGCACTGGAGGCGTTGTCCGAGGATGATGACAGTGAGGTGCTGGTTATGATTTCCAAGCCTCCGGTCAAGGAAGTAGAAGAGCTGGTATTGGCACAGGCAGCCCGCTGCAAAAAGCCGGTAGTCGTTTGCTTCCTCAACAGCAAAAGATCAGGCAGCGACGGAAACCTGCATTTCGTAGGCACACTGGAAGAGGCGGCGCTGAAAGCGCTGGAGCTGGCCGGTATTCATACAGAAGGCATCAGGGACTTAGATCCTGAGGCGGTAAGCACAGCGCAGCAGGCGCTGAATACGGAGCAGAAATATGTTCGCGGTCTTTTCTGCGGAGGTACTCTTTGCGCCGAGGCCATGAGCATTGTGGAAGCCTCTGCCGGAACCGTCAACGGAAATTTATGCAAACAGCCGGAATGCCACATCAGCGCAGGAGAAGCCAGCTTTGGACATACATTCCTGGACTTTGGTGAGGACGAGTATACTGATGGCAGGCCCCACCCAATGATCGAACCTTCCCAGCGCAGCCAGCGCATTGCCCAGGAGGCAAAGGACCCGGAGACAGCAGTGATTCTCATGGACTTTGTCATTGGATATGGCTCTCATGCCGATCCGGCAGGAGCAGCGCTTCCGTGGATTGCCAAGGCAAAGGAAAATGCATCAGAGAACGGCCGGTCAATTGCATTCATCGCTTATGTTTGCGGCACCGACGAAGATTTCCAGGGATATGAGGAGCAGCGTTCCAAGCTGCGTGACGCAGGAGTTATTGTGGCGGACAGTAATGCGCAGGCAGCAAGGCTTGCAGCCGCCATTGTAAAACAATCATAAATCACAAACAATAGGAGGTCAGTGTTATGAGTAAAATTAACAATCTGCTGAAGAACAAGCCAAAATCAATCAACATGGGTCTGGAAGGCTTTCAGGAAGATCTGGAGAAGCAGAACCAGGAAGCGGTACAAATGAATTGGAAGCCTCCGGTGGAGCTTTCCCCGGAGGTGGCCGAGGCCCTTTCCAAGCTGATGAACCGCCCTGACATTGATGAGGCCAACCAAAAAGCGGCGCAGATTATCATCGACGCACATCCGGTACTGATTGGGTACGATACCGCAATTAACGTAGTGCCTGGCATGACAAAGGATACCATCCTCCATGCAGGCCCGCCCATTACCTGGGACCGTATGAACGGAGCCATGCGGGGAGCCATTGCAGGCGGCATTATCTTCGAGGGTTTTGCCAAAGATTATGAGGAAGCCTGCGAGGTGGCAGCTTCCGGTAAAGTTAAATTTTCCCCATGCCATGAACACGGCTGTGTCGGTTCCATGGCGGGTGTTACCACTGCTTCCATGCCGGTACATATTATTAAAAATAAAACCCACGGAAACTTGGCCTTTACCAACTTAAGCGAGCAGATGCCAAAAGTTCTGCGCATGGGCGCAAATGACCAAAGCGTTATGGACCGTCTGCAATGGATGAAGGATGTACTGGGAGAAGTACTTAAGGAAGCCATGAAACTGGCTGGGGAGATCGATCTGCGTGCCATGCTGGCAGGTGCTTTGCATATGGGTGACGAGTGCCATAACCGTAACACGGCTGCTACCAGCTTATTTATCCAGACAATTGCTCCCTATATCGTAGAGACAAGCTTTTCAGACAAGGTGAAAAAGGAAGTTTTCGATTTCATGAACCTTGGAGATTATTTCACCGGACCTACCTGGATGGGTTACTGCAAGTGCGCCATGGATGCTGCCCACAACATTGAAAACAGCACTGTTGTCACCACCATGTGCCGCAACGGCACAGATTTCGGTATCCGTGTCAGCGGTATCGGCGGAAATATCTGGTTTACCGGCCCAGCCCAGAGAGTAGTTGGCATCATGTTCCCAGGATATAAGCATGAGGATGCCGGAAATGACATCGGCGACAGCGCGATCACTGAGACCTATGGCATCGGAGCATTTGCAATGGCGGCTGCACCTGCTATCGTACAGATCACCGGCGGTACAGTAAGTTCTGCTATTGACTATACTGTACAGATGACAGAGATCACCACAGCCGAGAACCATCATTTGACCATTCCAAATCTGGATTTCCGCGGCACAGCCACAGCCATCGACGTGCGCAAGGTGCTGGAAACCGGTATTCTGCCCATTATCAATACCGCTATGGCCCATAAAGAGCCGGGCATTGGTATGATCGGCGCAGGCCTGACTCATCCTCCTATGGATTGTTTTGAGAAAGCAGCAGTAGTTCTTGCAGAAAAGCTGGAAAAATAGGATCACATAAGAAAGGAATAGGTGAAGCGACATGAGTAAATTAACCGCCACAGGTCTGTGCGTAGGTATCCTCGCTGGGTTCTGGTTCTGGCTAAGCGCTTCGGTTCCGTTGTTTGTCACAGTATGCGGCTTTTTCGCCTACGCCAGCTTTTACGCTGCGGGAGGCGGTAAAAAGGGCTTTTACAGCAGTGTGGCTGCTAATCTTTCCGGCATTGTATGGGCGGTCTTGTCCGTAATGCTGGGCGGAATGCTAAACGGTGCGCTGGGAGTAACACTTATGGGGTCCGTATTAGCTACTGTTCTGTGTTCAAGCTGTGTTGTATGGCAGGCACGGTTTAAGTTTCTGGGCTTTGTGCCTGGAGGTTTCTTTGGAATGACGTCCTATTTCGCCTCCGGAAATGATTGGAAGGGCACGGTCATCAGTATGGTGCTGGGCGCTGCCATCGGCTTTTTATCCGAGGCAGGCGGAAATCTGTTGAGCGACCTGACCACAAAAAAACAATCGGGACAGGCATAATATCAGGAATTGAATACATGATGTTGTAAAGAAAAAACCTTCAGCCGTGGTATGTAACTGCGGCTGGAGGTTTTAGTATGTAAAGATACTTATTGTAAGACTTCCTGCCCGGTGGTCAAATTTTAAATACAGTTGCTTAATGCCCCAAAATATTCTATAATCATATGTAATGTTGAAGATGCTTGTTTTATATGCGGAAAAAATGTTGCAGCCGGTTGTGTTTTGGCAGTTTTCTCGCTAAAAACGGTTTCAGCATTTTTGTTCAATTCAAACAAATATAAGGAAGAGAAATATGAGAAAACTAGCTTTAAGCGATGAGGTTTTATTAAAAATCCAACAACCTGCCCGCTACATCGGCGGTGAGGTTAACATGGCGGTGAAGGATCTGGAGAAGGTGGACATTCGCTTTGCCATGTGTTTCCCCGACGTCTATGAGATCGGAATGTCCCACTTGGGGATGCAGATTTTATATGATATGTTTAACCGCAGAGAGGATATTTACTGTGAGCGCATTTTTTCACCATGGACAGATTTGGACCAGATTATGCGGGAAGAAAAAATTCCTCTGTTTGCCCTGGAGTCCCAGGACCCAATTAAAGAGTTTGACTTTATCGGAATTACCCTTCAATATGAAATGTGCTATACCAACATCCTTCAGGTTTTGGATTTGGGACAAATTCCTCTCCATCAAAAGGACCGGACAGAAGAAGACCCCATCATCATCGGCGGCGGCCCCTGTGCCTACAATCCGGAGCCTTTGGCGGAATTTTTTGATATGTTCTATATCGGAGAAGGAGAGACTGTTTATTTCCAGCTCATGGATATTTGGAAAGAAAATAAGAAAAACGGCGGAACCCGTAAAAGCTTTCTGGAAATGGCCGCAGAGATTGATGGAATCTATGTTCCCTCTTTTTATGATGTGACTTATAAAGAAGACGGTACGGTAAAAGCCATGAAACCAAACAATCCCCACGCAAAGGAAACCGTGGTAAAGCAGATGGTTGCCGAAATGGATGACGTTTATTACATCGAAAATCCGGTAGTTCCTTTTATTAAAGTTACCCAGGACAGAGTGGTTCTGGAAGTAATGAGAGGCTGCATCCGCGGCTGCCGTTTCTGCCAGGCAGGAAATGTTTACCGGCCTTTGAGAGAGCACAGCCTGGAATATTTAAAGGCTTATGCTTCCAAACTGTTAAAGAGTACAGGCCATGAGGAAATTTCCTTAAGTTCCTTAAGCTCCAGTGATTACAGCCATTTAGAGGGAATTGTAAATTTCCTGATTGACGAATTCAAAGGCAAAGGGGTTAATATTTCCCTGCCTTCCCTGAGAATTGATGCCTTTTCCCTGGATGTTATGAGCAAAGTCCAGGACATCCGCAAAAGCAGTCTGACCTTTGCGCCAGAGGCAGGTTCCCAGAGACTTCGTGACGTCATTAACAAAGGTTTGTCAGAAGAGATCATTTTAAAAGGGGCAAGTGAAGCCTTCCGGGGCGGCTGGAACCGGGTTAAGCTTTATTTTATGCTGGGCCTGCCTACGGAAACCGTAGAGGATATGGAAGGAATTGCAGAACTGTCTGAAAAGGTGGCTGAGGTTTACTACGAGATTCCCAAGGATCAGAGAAATGGAAAGGTGCAGGTGGTGGCAAGTTCCTCCTTCTTTGTTCCAAAGCCATTTACCCCCTTCCAGTGGGCGAAGATGTGTACAAATGAAGAATTTCTGCAGAGAGCCCACTTAGTTAAGGACAAGTTTCGGAAGATGCTGAACCAGAAAAGCTTAAAATACAACTATCACGAAGCGGACTTGACCATTCTGGAAGGCGTTTTAGCCAGAGGCGACAGGAAAACTTCCGCGTTGGTTGAAGAAGCTTATAAAAACGGAGCCATTTACGATTCCTGGTCCGAGCATTTTAAAAATCATATCTGGAAGAAAGCCTTTGAAACCTGCGGCCTGGATGCGGACTTTTACACCATCAGGGAACGGGATTTGGAAGAAGTATTTCCATGGGATTTCATTGACTCCGGTGTGTCAAAGGAGTTTTTAAAGAGAGAGTGGCAGAATGCCATAAACGGAAGTGTTACTCCAAACTGCCGTCAGCATTGTACGGGGTGCGGAGCCATGAAGTTCAAAGGAGGCGTCTGCTATGAAGCTAAGAATTAAATTTTCCAAACAAGGCCCGGTGAAATTTGTGGGACATCTGGACATTATGCGTTATTTCCAGAAAGCCATGAGAAGAGCCGATATTGATATTAAATACAGTGAGGGCTTTAGTCCTCATCAGGTCATGTCCTTTGCAGCACCCTTAGGCGTAGGACTTACAAGCAATGGGGAATATATGGACATTGAAGTAAACTCCATGACAGACTGCCAGACTCTGATGGATCAGTTAAACGGAACTATGGCAGAAGGAATTAAGGTCACAGACTGCCGCCTCCTGGATGATAAGGCTAAAAATGCCATGTCTTTGGTTGCCGCTGCGGATTATACCCTGACCTTCCGGGAAGGGAAAGAGCCTGAGGATGTGGAAGCCTTTTTTAAAGGCCTTTTGGAATTTATCTCCCAGGAGCAGATTTTTACAATCAAAAAGACGAAAAAGGGAGAAAGAGAGGTTGATTTAAAGGCCTCTATCCATGAGCTTTCTGTAAAGGATGGGATTATTTTCATGAAAGTATCTGCCGGAAGCGCGGATAATTTAAAGCCTGAGCTGGTAATGGAAAGATATTACCAGTGGAGGGGACAAGAATGTCCGGAATTTGCTTTTCACATTCAAAGGGAAGAGGTTTACGGAAACACCGGAGATGAAGAAAACCCGGTTCTGGTACCTCTGGGTCTTATAGGAGAACTCCAGTGAATAAGCTGATCATAACCAGGTGGAAGGGAGCCATCCTCACCCTGCTTCAATCTGAAAGGGAAACCCTTCAGATCGATGTGGAGCCGGATGGGGACCAATCCATCTTAGGAAATATTTATATAGGAAAAGTGAGCAACATCGTTAAAAATATTAATTCAGCCTTTGTGGATATAGGCGGCGGCCAGACCGGGTATTTAAGTCTGTCAGATGACTTTCTTTACTATGCGGGAAACCGTTCCTCTGACGGAAAGCTGCGCCAGGGAGACGAGATCGTCGTTCAGGTGGAACGGGATGCCGTAAAGACAAAGGCTCCGGTCCTGACGGGGAATTTGAATTTCACAGGCCGTTATTTTGTTCTGACTTCAGGGAAAAAACAAATCGGATTTTCTTCCAAGATTACAGATTCTGGCTGGAAACAGGAGATTAAGCCTTATCTGGAAGGGTTAAAGGATGAGGATTTTGGGATCATTGTCCGGACCAACGCCCCCGGCGCATCAAAAAAAGAGCTGGAACGGGAACTGATGCAGCTTAAGGAAGCCTTCCGAAGGGTGATGGATAATGCCAAAAACAGGACGTGTTACAGCCTTCTCTACCGATCTGATCCCTCCTACCTGACCGGACTGAGAGACAGCCTGAAAGCCTCTCTGGAAGAGATTATTACCGATGAACCGGATATTTACGAAGCTGTAAAGTCCTATCTGGCCTGCTATCAGCCAGAAGATTTAAAGCGTCTCACCTTGTATGAAGACGGCCTTCTTCCATTGGGAAAGCTATACCGGATTGAAAAGACCATGGAGGAAGCCTTGGGCAAGAGGATATGGCTGAAATCAGGAGGATATCTGGTTATCGAACCTACAGAGGCCCTGTCTGTAATCGATGTGAATACAGGAAAGTATACTGGAAAAAAAACGCTGCGTGATACTATTATGAAAATAAACCTGGAAGCTGCACAGGAGATCGGGCATCAGCTTCGGCTGAGAAATTTATCCGGCATTATTATTATTGATTTTATAGATATGGAAGCAGAAGAGGATAAAAAGGCCCTTATGGAGCGCCTGAAAGTAATCTTTTCCAAGGACCCTGTCAAAACAACATTGGTTGAAATGACGAAATTAAACCTTGTGGAAGTTACCAGAAAAAAAATACGCAAACCCCTTTATGAACAGGTATCGCAGATATAAGGAGAAGGTTTATTATGAAAATTATTATTGTAGGCTGCGGAAAAGTTGGGACTACCCTGGCAGAGCAGCTTAACAGAGAAAATCACGATATTATGGTGATTGATAAAAATGCCAGTGTCATAAATTCCATTACGGAAAGGTTTGATGTAATGGGAATTGTGGGAAACGGAGCCGTTTATCAGGTACAGATAGAGGCTGGAATTAAGGAAACGGACTTGCTGATTGCTACCACAAATTCTGATGAGCTTAATATGCTTTGCTGTCTGATTGCAAAAAAGGCTGGAAACTGCCATACCATTGCAAGAATCCGGAATCCGGAATACGATTCTGAAGTCCGCTATATCAGGGAAGAGCTTGGCCTGTCCCTGGCTATCAATCCGGAAATGGCCGCTGCCCTTGAAATATCTAGGCTCCTTCGTTTCCCTTCAGCAATTAAAGTCGATACCTTTGCAAAGGGAAGAATTGAGATTATGAAATTCCTGGTACCGGAGCATTCAATTCTTCATAATATGCCGGTGCGGGATGTGTTCAGAAAGCTTGACTGCCATGTTCTGATCTGCGCCATTGAACATGGAAATGATGTTATTATTCCCGATGGTAATTCTATCATAACGGCGGGAGATAAGATTTCATTTATCGCCTCTCCTGCGGAAGCCAATCACTTTTTTAAACATGTTGGAATCGATAATAATGCTGTTAAAACAGTTTTTCTGGCAGGAGGCGGCAGGATCACCTATTACATTGCCAAGATACTGGAGCATACCAAGATCAAGGTAAAGATTCTGGAGAACCGTGTAGAGCGATGCAATGAATTGAGCGAGCTGCTTCCAAAGGCTATGATTATCTATGGCGACGCCACCAACCAGGAACTGCTGCTTCAGGAAGGAATCCAGCAGACAGATGCATTTGCTTCTCTGACTGGCTTTGATGAAGAAAACATTATGCTCTCCCTGTATGCTGCAAGTCAGTCAAAGGCCAAGCTTATTACTAAGATAAACAGAATTGCATTTGAGAATGTCATTGATTCCATGAATTTGGGCAGCGTGATCTATCCTAAGCTGATCACGGCTGAAATCATTCTCCGGTATGTCCGGGCTATGCAGAATTCTATGGGAAGCAATGTGGAGACTCTTTATAAAATTGTGGCAGACCGGGCAGAAGCCCTGGAATTCCGTGTGGCAAATGAACCTTCCATTATAGGAATCCCCCTGGAAAAGCTGGAACTCAAGAAAAATCTTCTGGTAGCCTGTATTAACCGGAAAGGGCGCATTATCAGTCCCCGAGGAAAAGACACCATAGAAGAGGGAGACCGCGTAGTTGTGGTTACCACTGTAACCGGCCTCAATGATCTGAAGGATATACTAAGGTAGAAAAGGCGGCAGATTATGAATAAAAAAATAATTGTTTATCTTTTAGGCTGGATATTGATCATAGAGGCTGTCTTCATGCTGCTTCCATGTATTGTTGCTTTGATTTATAAGGAAGCAAGCGGCATTTGGTTTGCCGCTGTCATGGCTGTTTGCGGAGCCATCGGGTTTGCCTGCATTCATAAAAAACCTGAAAATCTGGTTTTCTTTGCAAAGGAAGGCTTTGTATCCGTATCCTTAAGCTGGATTGTCCTGAGCTTTTTTGGCGCACTGCCATTTTATTTAAGCGGAGAAATTCCCCGGTTTGAAGATGCTATGTTCGAGATCATTTCCGGCTTTACCACCACAGGAGCCAGTATACTGACAGATGTGGAATCTCTTTCAAAGTGCATGATTATGTGGAGAAGTGTTACTCATTGGATCGGAGGAATGGGTGTTTTAGTATTTATCCTATCCATCCTTCCTCTTGCCGGCGGCTACAATATGTATATTATGAAAGCGGAAAGCCCCGGACCTTCTGTAGGAAAGCTGGTTCCCAAGGTGCGTACAACGGCCAAAATTCTTTATAAAATATATTTATTCATGACAGTGCTTCAAATAATTCTTTTACTGATAGGGGGAATGCCGCTGTTTGATTCCCTGGCAATCAGTTTCGGAACGGCAGGCACCGGAGGCTTCGGTATAAAAAATGACAGTATGGCCTTTTATAACAGCTATTACCTTCAGGGCGTTGTCACAGTATTTATGATTTTATTTGGTATAAACTTTAATGTATACTATCTTTTTTTGGTCCGCCAGCCCAAAGAAGCCTTCCGATGTGAAGAAGCCAGAGCTTATCTTGGTATTATTGCCGCCTCCATCTTGCTCATTACCTTAAACATCAGGGGAAGCTTTGAAAATGTTTTTTCTGCCTTTCATCATGCGGCCTTTCAGGTGGGGTCCATTATCACCACAACAGGGTATTCTACCGTTGATTTTGATTTGTGGCCCGAATTCTCAAAGGGAATCCTGGTGGTGCTTATGTTTATTGGTGCATGTGCAGGCAGTACGGGCGGTGGATTTAAAGTATCCCGTGTGGTTATCCTGATAAAGGCGATAAAAAAAGAATTGGGATCATTGATCCATCCGAGAAGCGTTAAGATATTAAAGCTGGAGGGAAAGCCGATTGAACACAATGTGATGCGGTCTATTAATACCTTTCTGGGCGCATACATTTTGATTTTTACTTCATCTGTTCTGGTGGTAAGCCTGGATAATTTTGATCTTACCACAAATTTTACTGCCGTTGCCGCAACGTTTAACAACATTGGGCCGGGGCTTGGAGGCGCAGGGCCCCTTCAGAATTTTTCACATTTTTCACCGTTATCTAAAATTGTTATGATGTTTGACATGCTGGCTGGACGTCTGGAGGTATTCCCCATGCTGCTTCTTTTTGCTCCCTCCACCTGGAAGAACGGCTAAACAGGCAGGTGAAATTTCCCTTTTTTATAAAAAATTATTGACACGGTTATTGAGGAGTGCTATATTAATATGGTATGCCGCACAATGAGGTCAAAAAGTCTTCTTTTTTAAGGAGCACCGAAGTTGGCGAGTAATGATAATAGGAGGTGCCATATGTACGCAATTATTGCAACAGGTGGTAAGCAGTACAAAGTAGCGGAAGGCGATATCATTAAAGTAGAAAAGCTTGGTGTTGACGCTGGTGATGCTGTCACATTTGACCAGGTACTTGTTGTAAACAATGGAGAATTATCCGTTGGCTGCCCAACCGTAGCAGGTGCTACCGTAACAGGTACAGTTGTTAAAGAAGGCAAGGCTAAAAAAGTTATTGTTTACAAGTATAAGAGAAAAACTGGATACCATAAGAAAAATGGTCACAGACAGTCTTATACACAGGTTAAGATCGAAAAGATCAACGCTTAATTATGATTAGAGTAACCGTATTTGCTGATTCCAAACAGCATTACACAGGAATCCAGATGCTGGGACATGCAGGCCTGGCGGATGATCCACAGGAAGGACAGGAACTGGTTTGTGCCGCAGTGTCGGCTCTTACCTTTAATATGGCCAATAGTGTGGAGCAGTTTACAGAAGATTCCTTTGAAGTGGAAGAAGAGGAAACATCAGGTTCCTTTCAATTCCGTTTTACTTCAGATGCCAGTTCAGAATCACAGCTCCTTATGAATTCTCTTGTATTCGGATTGCAGAATATAGAGGAAGAGTATGGAGAACCATATATTAAAATCCTATTTGAGGAGGTGTAAGCAATGTTAAAGATGAACCTTCAATTTTTCGCTCATAAAAAGGGTGTTGGTTCCACAAAGAACGGTAGAGATTCCGAGTCCAAGAGATTAGGCGCCAAGAGAGCTGACGGTCAGTTTGTATTAGCTGGCAATATCCTCTACAGACAGCGCGGAACTCACATTCACCCAGGCAATAACGTAGGCCGCGGAGGCGATGATACTTTATTCGCTTTAGTGGATGGCGTTGTAAGATTTGAGAGAAAAGGCAGAGACAAAAAGCAGGTTTCTGTTTATCCGAAAGTAATCAACGAATAATTGGACCGGCTTCATACCTTGACGTATGGAGCCGTTTTTTGCGATAAAAGAAGCATCTTGCGGGTGTACCATTATGTCCAGAGAGCGTGGGCAATAATAAGGAAGCACCCTACGGGTATACCATTATGCCCAAAGAGCGTGGGCAATAATAAAGAAGCACCCTACAGGTATACCATTATGCCCAAAGAGCGTGGGCAATAATAAAGAAAGGAAATAGGTGAATGAATGTTTGCCGATAGAGCAAAAATATTTATCAGATCCGGAAAAGGCGGCGATGGCCATGTCAGCTTCCGGAAGGAACTGTATGTTCCCTGTGGCGGCCCTGACGGCGGTGACGGTGGAAGAGGCGGTGACCTTATATTTGAGGTGGATGAAGGCTTAAATACCTTAAGTGATTTCCGCCATATCCACAAATATGCCGCAAAAGATGGAGAGTCAGGCGGAAAGCGCCGCTGCCATGGAAAAGACGGAGAAAGCCTGATAATCAAGGTTCCGGAAGGAACGGTAATTAAAGATTTTGAATCAGGAAAAGTCATTGCCGACATGTCCGGAGAAAACCGCAGAGAAGTCATATTAAAAGGCGGAAGAGGCGGACAAGGAAATATGAACTTTGCAACCCCCACCATGCAGGCGCCTAAGTATGCCCAGCCGGGACAGTCGGCCCAGGAGCTTTGGGTTCAGCTGGAACTGAAAGTCATTGCGGATGTAGGATTGGTTGGATTCCCCAATGTAGGAAAATCCACCCTTCTTTCCAGAGTCAGCAATGCAAAGCCTAAAATAGCTAACTATCATTTCACCACCTTAAATCCACACCTGGGTGTGGTGGATCTGGAGGGAGGAAAGGGCTTTGTTATGGCCGATATCCCGGGATTGATTGAGGGAGCATCAGAAGGTGTAGGTCTGGGACACGATTTCCTCCGTCACATTGAACGTACCAGAGTCCTGGTTCATGTAGTAGATGCTGCGTCCACAGAAGGCAGAGATCCCATTGCAGATATTCATGCTATCAACAAAGAACTTGGGTCCTATAATCCGGAGTTGTTAGAGCGTCCTCAGATCATTGCAGCCAATAAGATGGATGCCATCTATGGAGAGGATGAAAACCCGATTGAAAAACTTAAAGCAGAATTTGAGCCCCAGGGAATCAAGGTTTTCCCCATATCTGCAGTCAGTGGACAAGGAGTCAAGGAACTTCTTTACGCTGTTTCTGAGCTGCTTCAGACTGTAAATTTAAGTCCGATTATTTTTGAAAAAGAGTTTGACTTACGCAGCCTGGTTGGAGTACATCTTCCCTATACGGTTGAAGTGACAGAAGATGGAGTATATGTAGTGGAAGGTCCCCGTATTGAAAAGATGCTGGGCTATACTAATATCGAATCTGAAAAAGGCTTCCGTTTCTTCCAGAATTTTTTAAAGAACAATGGGATTTTAGAAGAACTGGAGCAGGCCGGAATCCAGGAAGGTGATACGGTCCGCATGTATGGCCTTGAATTCGATTATTATAAGTAGAAAGGAAGTCCGATTTTCTTTGAGAAAATCATGTCAGGGAGAATATTATGACAAGTAAGCAGAGATCCTATTTAAAAGGATTAGCGATGAATATAGATCCGGTCTTTCAGATCGGAAAATCCAGCCTGACTCCGGAAATAACCGCTGCCATTGCAGAGGTACTGGAGGCCAGGGAATTAATAAAAATTACGGTACTGAAAAATTGTCTGGATGATGGAAACAGCATAGCCTCCGTACTGTCTGAGCGCACCCATTCTGAGGTGGTTCAGGTGATCGGAAGGCGGATCGTCCTTTATAAGCAGGCAAAAGAGGAAAGCAAGAGAAAGATTGTACTTCCCAAATAATCCTGCTTCCCTTTGAAACAGGGAGTGGAATATTATGAGTAAAATAGGTATTATGGGCGGCACCTTTGACCCCATACACAACGGGCACCTGATGCTGGGAGAACAGGCGTATAGGGAATATGAACTAGATGAGGTCTGGTATATGCCCTCTGGAACTCCTCCCCACAAAAGAAATCACTATGTGACAGAAGGTGCCATGCGTCTGGCTATGACAGAACTTGCAGTGAATGGCCATAAAGGGTTTGTCTGCTCTGATTTTGAACTGAGCCGGAACGGGAATACCTATACGGCCCAGACCCTTGGCCTGCTTAATAAAGAACACCCGGAACACTCCTTTTATTTTATTATTGGGGCAGATTCCCTGTATGAAATAGAAAGCTGGTATGAACCGGCCAAGGTGCTGGCACAGGCGGTCATACTGGTGGCAAGCCGGGAATATGAGAATGCAGACCACTCCATGGACAGCCAAATTGCCCACCTCTCCTCTATATACGACTCTGATATCCGTATCCTGCATTGTAAGGAAATGGATATTTCATCTGCTCAATTGCGCCAGATGATTGCAAGAGGGCAGTCCATTGAAGAGTTTGTGCCTCAAAAGGTTGCGGCTTATATTCAGGCACATGGCCTGTATCAGGAGGCAGAAACATGAAAGAGAATATTTTTAATCTGCGGAATGATTTGAGAGGGAAATTAAATCCTTTCCGCTATGAACATACAATCAGTGTGTCTTTTACCTCGGCAGCCCTGGCAATGTGTTATGGAGCTGATTTGTCCAAGGCGGAATTAGCAGGCTTGCTCCACGACTGCGCCAAGCATTACAAGGATGAAGAGATTATAAAGAAATGTACCAGGGAATCTATTTTGTTGACCGATGATGAACGGAAAGCACCAGCAGTGCTTCATGCCAAATATGGAGCGTGGCTGGCAGTGCATAAGTATCATGTAAAAGACGAAGAAGTAATAAATGCCATCCGCTGGCATACCACCGGAAGGCCCAAGATGACTCTGCTGGAAAAAATTGTTTTTACAGCCGATTATATTGAACCCAGGAGAGACCGGGCGGAAGATCTGCCTTTTGTGCGCTCCCTGGCGTTTAAAGACCTGGATGAATGTGTTTATCAGATTCTGAAAGGTACCCTGAAATATTTGGAAGGGAAAGGAAGCTTTGTGGACTCTGTGTCAAAAGAGGCATATGCTTATTATAAGCAGGTTCACGATGAAAAGAAGGGAGAGAAAGAATGAATCAGTCAATTGAAATGGTGAAGGCCGCCTATGAGGCTTTATCAGATAAAAAGGGTGAGGATATCAGTATAATTGATATTCGAAAAGTATCCGTTATGGCGGACTACTTTATTATTGCCAGCGGTATGAATGTCAATCAGGTTCAGGCTATGGTTGATAATGTGGAAGAGGAACTGGGAAAAAGAGGATTTATCTGTAAGCAAATGGAAGGCTATCAGACTGCAAACTGGATTCTCATGGATTACGGCGATATCATTGTCCACGTCTTTGACCGGGAAAACCGCTTATTCTATGATCTGGAAAGAATTTGGAGAGACGGAAAGACAATTGCAGTTGAGGAACTGAAGGATTGAACTAAAACAGATAAAATTGAAGTTTTGAAGTGCGAAATCAGATGATGAGACAGTTTATGGCTGCCTGATTTTAACCTTCGGTAGAAGAAAACGGTTTAATCAAATAAACCGTTTTTTAATTTGTTTGGAGGTGAGTTTACATAATTATATTATGTAAACTCACCTCTTGTTTTTATAGGCCCTGTCATATGTATGACACATCAATGAATTCCCAGACGGAACAGGCCGATTACTTTTCCCAAGATATTGATCTGGTCCACAATAATCGGTTCCATGGAATCATTCTCTGGCTGCAGGCGGTAGCGGCCGTTCTCCTTAAAAAATCTCTTGACAGTAGCCGAATCATCCACCAATGCAACAACAATCTCTCCATTGTGAGCTGTATGGCACTGTTCGACAATAATCTGATCACCTTCCAGAATGCCGGCATTAATCATGCTGTTTCCTTTTATCTTCAGCATGAAGGTTTCCGCATTGGGAAGCAGTTCTGCCGGAATAGGATAGTAGTTTTCAATGTTTTCCTCTGCATAAAGAGGCTGTCCAGCTGCTACAGTTCCCAGAACCGGCACGTTCACAACCTCCCGGCGGGTCAGATTAAAGCAGTCATCAATGATCTCAATAGTCCGGGGCTTTGTGGGATCTCTTCTTATATATCCCTTATCCTCCAGAGTTTCCAGATGGGAATGAACGGAAGAAGTTGACTTTAAATGAACTGCTTCACAGATCTCCCTTACTGCCGGGGGATATCCTTTCTTTAATATCGTTTCTTTTATATATTCTAAAATCTCCTGCTGTTTAGGTGTAATTTTGTCCTGAGCCATAACACCGCCTCCTCAATCCTTTATCATTAAAACTATAGTAACATATGTTCGGAGAAAAAGCAAACCTTTGTTCGAAAAAAGCAAAAAAACATTTGACAAACGTATGTTCGTGATGATATGATGGGAATATAGTAAAGGAACGTATGTTCTTGGTCGGATTATCATACAGGAGGTACACGCATGATGAAGCAGTTAATTACATTATCAATTATCGTTTTGCTGGGGGCAGGTTTTTTAGGAAATTCCATTATAAATACCATGGCAGGGGAAATGGAAGAAGTAACAGAGAAGTATTATACCAGTATTCAAATACAAAAAGGCGACAGCCTGTGGAGTATCTCAGAAAGGTACAGGGAAAACAGCGGTCTGAGTACAGCCCAATATATGAAAGAGTTAAAAAATATGAACGGATTAAAGGAAGATATCATTCACAGCGGCCAGTATCTAACAGTCATGTATTTTATAACAGACTCTGATTGATTACTTCAAAACCGTTGATTTTATGGGGATAATAACTTAAAATAGTGGTAGTGCTAACCATCAGGGAGAGAGTTCAGGCTTCCCATTATTTTATAGTTAGAGGATCAGATATAATATGAAGTTGACTTTTGGAATTCTGGCGAAAGAACTTTCACAGAGGTTCGGGAGCGCTTTCTCTGAAAATATTCTGGATTTTGCAGTATTTGCCTTGAGAATGGAAAGGAAGCTACCCTTACAGAGGATCTCATTTGTAATGTTGCGTTAAGGAATGGTTGAAGCAAAAACAAAAAATTCAGTAACCAAACAGGTCTGTGGCGATTGCTCTCTCCAAGAGTTAAGCCATGTGAGCCAGCATATTATGATTTTCTCCAGTAAACCAAACTGTAAAATCTAAAATCACACTAAAAATGGCCAGCTTCTTGTCTTTTGACAGGAAGCCGGACATTTTGTGTTCTTCAGAAAGGGAGCGATCCTCAAAACCTTTTGGAGTTTGTCGGCGCGCGTATTATACATACCGGAAGCCGCGGGACAAAGAAGCGCCCGGATGTCCCAAAGGGATATCCTCATGATATACAGCCATCCCCGTCGGAGGATCCGGAAGCTGTGCGGCACCCCAAATTCCTTGTGGGAAGGTGAAAACATTACAGGGGTCATAACGCTCCTTTATCTCCCGCAGCCTGCACACATGTGTCCCAAAGTATTCCTCCAGATAATTCGGCAGACGGTTATATGGGAAATTAATATAGGCACCCACTGTTACATCAGCCAAATCTGGAAAGCGATCATTGATCCACTTCTGGTTTTCCTGCTGGAAGCTGCGGTCCTCCCATATGGTTTCCAGCCATACAATAAAAAGGGCATTGCGGTAATAAAAGGCGGTTTCCTCCTGCGGGATTTCTGCAACCCTGCCGCCCAAAGCGTACAAGGATAAGCCTGCGAAGACAGAGCCTTGGGCAGGCTCTCGAATCAGACGGACCAACCCGGCAATTTCCTCGGGGGTCCATTCACGCAAGGCATAGCGGCTGACCGCCTCAAATTTTTCATAGGGAGGGTAGCCGCTACCGATAATGGTGACAGCCTCTAAAAAGGTAATATATTCAAAACGGGATCGGGCGCAGGGAAGAGTTAGAAACGGCTGCATGAGCGTCTGCGCCTCCGATTCGTTTCCATAGAAAATGCCTCGGACCAGCATTGCCAGCCCATCCGTCGGGGAGTTGTATACCCTGGCGATCAGGGTGGCTCTTGGGTCGGCCTCTGGCAGCCAGCTCTGCCAGACCTGGAGAAATGCCTCCTGCTCGGCGGCGGTCACATGGAGATAATCTATTTCGATTAGAGTGACGAAATCAACCTTGGGTGGTAACTGGAATTTCATGGCTGTAACTATTCCGAAATTCCCTCCGCCCGCACCCCGGCAAGCCCAGAAGAGATTGCTGTTGCAGTCCCTGCTGGCTTTGAGGATACAGCCCTTGTCGTTTACCAGTTCAATCTCCTCCAGACTGTCACATCCCAGGCCCAGCCATCGGCAGGAAAGTCCCCAGCCTCCACCTGTAGCGTATCCGCATATTCCTACCGTGGGACAGGTGCCGCCGGGGAATGGGTACCCTCTGGAAGAGATAAACTGATAAATCTGTCCATTGGTTGCTCCGCTCTGCACATGCAGTATATTTCGGCTTTCATCCAGTGATATTTCGTTCATTTCGCTGACATCGATCACCAGTGTGCAGTTGCCGTTGGAATAGCCCTCGTAATTGTGTCCACCACTTCGGATACGCAGCGGCACATTGTAGGCCCTGGACCATATCACCGCGTTGGAAATGTCGCATCTATTCCGGCAATACACAATAATCAGCGGGTATTGCTGGAGGGCCTGGTTAAAGCCCTGCCTTGCCTCATTATATAAAGGATCAGCCGGTATCACAACACGGCCGGTTAAATCACAATCACATCGGTTCACGATACAACTCCTTTTCTTCATATTGTGCAGTAAATTTTTTAGATTCAGTCAGTCAGCAGAATAGACGATTGATACTACAATATATGAAAGAACGGAGCCCGCAGTTCAGGAGCATCCCTCTTTTGTATTTCTGTGGCAAAGGAGGCGCTGCCCATGGAAAAAAACATACACATCTGGAATAAATTCAAATTAAGATTCGTTATGATGACCAGAGAGAGCGAATCACCTATATAAAGGTTGGGGATGGGTGAGGGCACGGGAGCCCTTGTCGGAAGGTGAGAAGATTCATCAGATAAGGGTATTTCAGGGAGAACGCTTTCATGCTGTTTCTGAGGCCTTTGCTGGAGATGTGGTAGCTGTTACAGGGCTCAGGAGCTAAGGCAGGCCAGGGACTTGGAGTGTGCCATGAAGGCTGTACCCACTCTTCAGCCTGAACTTCAAGCTAAGGTCATATATCCTCCGAGATTCCCGACAGAACGGTACTGCAGGCATTTTCCATCTTGGAAGAGGAAGACCTTGCTCTCAGTGTGGCATGGGAAAAAGCCTTAAGACAGTTAAAAGTAAATATTATAGGTAAAATCCAGCTTGAAGTCTTAGTACAGACTGTTTTAAGACGTTTTCAGATACCCGTATTTTTTGATCAGCCTAAGGTTGTATATAAAGAAACAGTGGCAGAGCCGATAATGGGATGTGGACATTTTGAACCCATTCGCCATGATGCTGAGGCGGCGCTGCGGATAGAGCCTGGGGCCAGGGGAGAAGGCATTTCCTTTGACAGCCGGTGCCATGTGAACAGGCTGGGAATTGATTACAAGAATCTGGTGCGACTCATGTCCTCGAAACCATTCATAAGGGAGTATTAACAGGTTCAGAATTGACCGATGTAAAAATCATTCTGATTGATGGGCTTTCTCATATTAAACATACGGAAGGCGGGGACTTCCGTCAGGCGGTTTACCGGGCAATACGCCAGGGGCTTATGAAGGCAAAAAGCCTTCTTCTGGAGCCATATTACAGCTTTTCCATATCTGTTCCCGGTTCCCTGACAGGAAGGGTTTTAAATGATATTGTAAAGCATTATGGCCGTGCTGAAGCTCCGGTTCAGGGGGCAAACGGGAGAACTGTCATAACCGGACTGGCTCCTGTGGCTTCCTTTATGAATTACGGAGAAGAGCTGATGGCTTTGTCAGGAGGAAAAGGTAATATTTCCCTGTCATTTTCCCATTATGATAGGTGTCACAATGAAGAGGAGGTAATTACCCGGTATCAATATGATCCTGATGGGGATACTGCAAACCCTTCCTGTTCTGTTTTCTGTCAAAAAGGGACATCTTTTGTCGTTAACTGAGATGAGGCGGAAGAATATATGCATACCCTATCATAAGTTCATAAAATAAAGGAATTTTGCATAAAAAAGGAAAGAAGAGAGCGGTACTGCTTGACATAAGCCAGATTAGCGATATAATACAACCATGGATTGTGTCGAAATATGGTTTCAGTCCCTGCCCGCTAATCAAATTAACGGCGGTCTTATATCCATAAAACGGAAATTAAAATAAGTTTCTCTTGCAGATTCCTGCAAATATTCAGAACCGGAAAGGTATCCTAGTTTATGAGTTTAGAAAAACAAAAAGCGTTCATAATCCATTGTGTATTTGGGACTATTTTACTGATTATTGTATATGCCGGAATTAAATATGTTTTTCCGTTGCTTATGCCATTTGTCATCGGACTGGTGATTGCCATGTCATTTCGCAATATTATCGATTTATTGAAGGAAAAAACAAGGATAAACAGGACTATCTTATGTATTTTTGTCCTTCTCATATTTTACAGTCTGGTAACTTTGGTAATTACCTTGATCGGCGCCAGATTCTTCGGTTTTATCAGCACACTGTTTAACGGCCTTCCAGCTCTTTACAAAGGAACCCTTTTGCCGGCGCTTCAAAATGTAACAGATAATTTGACTGAACGCTTTCCAAGTATCCAATTTGATCTGGATGTCTTCATCAATCAAATTGGACAGTCTATTTTTTCCTATATCTCCAATATTTCCGCCAAAGCAGTCGGTATGGTGACCGGACTGGCCAGCCAGGTTCCCACTTTGCTGATAAAGGTTATTTTTACCATTGTTTCATCTTTTTTCTTCACAATTGATTATTATAAGATTGGTAATTTCATTATAAGCCAGTTCAGTGAAGATCGAAGGGATATTATAATCAATGTGAAGGACAATGTGATTGGGTCATTGGGCAAGTTCGTAAGGGCTTATGCATTAATTATTTCCATCACTTTTATTGAATTATCTCTCGGATTTCGTCTTCTGGGAGTTCCCACGCCGTTTTTGCTGGGCGGAATCGTAGCTCTGATTGATATTATGCCGATTCTGGGTACCGGAGCCATTCTTTTACCCTGGTCTATCATTGCCTTTTCCGTGGGAGATACAAAAACTGGCTTAGGAATGCTGATTCTTTATATCTTTATAACTGTAGTCAGGCAGATATTGGAACCTAAGATTATTGGCCAACAAATAGGGCTGCACCCAATTGTAACCCTTATTCTTATGTTTATCGGTGCACAGATGATGGGAGTCTTAGGACTGTTGATATTGCCTGTTATAGCTACAATTCTTGTTAAGCTTAATAAAGAGGGCAGTATTCATATATTCAGAACTGAAGGTTAAAGATGAAATTTAAGTTATTAAGATAAGTGAAAAACTTTGAACTTTATCATTTAGCTAAAGAAACAACGTAATATCAAGTACTGGAAGGATTTTGTTCATCATTATAAAAAATGAACATAATCCCTTTTTGAACATAATTATTTTGTCCATTTATTTGTCCAGCTCATATTGAAAATTTGATGGTGGTAATTAAAATCATGAACATAATTCTACAGGATACACGATTACGATTGAATGAATATACTTTATTTAATGGTACTTTTTCATTTGATTTGATATAATTAGTTATATACGACTATCCCATTTTCGATGAAGTGTGTATATTATTGTCAGAACCAGAGAGCATTGAATAGAGAAACGCAGATATGTCTATCATAATGAGGAGAATGGATGCAGATGGAAATGAATAAAACCCCAGTATATGATATAGATATATTCCACCCTCAGAGCGATGTATGTAAGTTGAATGCAAATACATTTGAGGAATATTTAAAAGTAGTTAAGGAAGATGGCCTTCTTCTGCAGATGGTTCCAAAAATGATGAAAACAGAATTGCTCTGTTTGGAGGCAGTCAAACAAAATGGTAAAACACTTCGTTATGTTCCAAAGCAGACATTGACGGAACAAATCTGTCTGGAGGCACTGCATCAGGATGGGACGCAAATTTGTTTTATTCCAAAAGAGATTCTTACATATCAGATATGCCTACAGGCAGTAAAAAGCTACGGTAAGTCGTTACGAGTTGTTCCAGAAGAATTTTTATCAGAAGAATTATGCTTGCAGGCCGTCAGGCAAGATGGTCTGGCCCTGCAATATGTACCTAGTGCTTTTCAAACGAAAGAAATCTGCGTGGCAGCTGTCAAAAAGAATGGTACCGCATTAATATTTGTACCAATGGAACAAAGGAAAAAGCGAATTTGCATGGCTGCGTTAAAGAGCAGTGCATTAGCTTTAGCCTATGTTCCAGAAACCTATAAGACACCAGATGTAATCAAGGAAGCCATCACATCGGATGTCAGGGCATTTTATTGTGCTCCAAGTCAGATGTATACCCTTAAGAACTGTATTGAAATATTTCAAAGACTGCTTGATGATAAAAAGGTTGTTCTAATGAACACCTCAGTTTTTGAATTGGATTATACTTTGTTGATTGCAGGTCGTTTGCCCGTCAGGGTTGAGAAAAACAAACGAATTATCAATTTGCTGCGAAAATTAGATCTACGACAGGTGAAAGAAAAATACTTCGATAAGGAGGAAGGGCGATTTGTAATCAGAGAATATCTTAAATATAGGCATGAAGAAATCATCAGTCGCTACGTTCTCTTCCAAGAGTTTTATCTAGCTCTGGAGGGAGATTTGTCAGGAGCAAATTTAAGTGGGTATGATTTTGAAGGAATTGATTTAAGAAACTATAATATTGATGATGCTTGTGTTGATAGTTCTTCATTAATTGCACAGAGTCTTTACGACGATTCATTTTATCAAGAATACATAAAAAATATCAATTACGACATAGACCAACTGATATCCGATGAGAGTGAAATGGTGGAAGCTGCTTCTATCCTTCATGAGGTGGATCTTTTTGCAAATGAGGATAGGGATTATAAATCTCAACGCTTCTACTATATAAGTGATCTTCATTTGTATATAAAAATCGTACATAAATTCCAAGAACATGCAACTAGGCAGGAAGTGCTCTTTTATATACAGTCTCTCATAAAGAAGATGGTCGGAACCGTCACAAGTGGGATACATAACTATAAGGATTATTTACTAATAGCAGGTGATGTCTCCTGTAGCATAAACCTGGTCAGGCTTTTTTTTGAAGAACTCGTGAATCACTGGGATGCCAAGAGAATTGTAGTAGTATTGGGAAATCATGAATTATGGAATGTGGGAACTGTTTTCCCGGTAGACATGAAACAAAACCTAGATTTCATTATTACTGAATATCGTTCTTTATTCAGTAGTTTAGGAATTAGATTCCTACATAATGATCTGTTGTTGACAGATGGACAGAAAACAGTTATCTTGAGTGAACAACAGCTTTCTAATATGGAGCCTCATGATTTGAGGCACTTAGGCCTTAGATGTTCTATCATTATTTTAGGAGGTCTCGGCTTTACTGGTTTAGCTGAAACATTCAATGCATCCATGGGGTTATATCGAACAACAGTATCTACACCCATGGATATTGCCGAATCCAAGCGGTTTGAAGACCTGCATGATATGATCCATGCAGCTTTAGGAAAAAATCCGGTCATCATTCTCACCCACACGCCAAAGGACAATTGGACATATAAGGAATATAATCCAGATTGGATATATGTGAACGGCCATACCCATAAGAATGGTTTTAGTGAGGAGCCTCGTAAGAGAGTGTATCATGATAACCAAATTGGTTATAAGTCTACCAGTTTTGGATTGAAGCACTTTCGTATGAAGCTGGAATACGATATCTTTCGGTATCATGTTGATGGTATATATATCATTTCGCGAGAGGAATTCCTGGAGTTTAACCGGGCAAAAGGAATTGATGTGACACAGAACCGTACCGATGGGCAAATTTATATGCTAAAGCGCAATGGTCTTTACTGTTTTCTGTTTAAGAAGACAAAGAATAGAAAGCTTTACATGATGAATGGTGGTGCTATAAAGAGTATTGAAAATCAGAATCTGCAATATTATTATGATAACATGGAACACTACTCACACGGAATCAAGCTGTTATACCAAAATTATCGGAAGGCCTTGGAAACTATATCGGAAATAATTATAAAAATTGGAGGAGTTGGCAGCATCCATGGCAGCATCATCGATGTTGATTTCCTTAACCATATCTATGTCAATCCGAATGACGGTAAGGTAACACCATATTATGCGACCACGAAGATTGATAAATATGTGTATCCAGACATAAAGGCCCTCCTGTTAGAGCGGCGCAAGGATCTCTATGATGCTTATATCGAGTTGGAGGCTGATAGGGCTACAGTAGGACTTATGGTGCCTGATGTCAATACCGGAGTCGATACAGCAGCCATTTATGTACCTGAAACAGATATTTATCGGGCATCTGGAATCATAAGGTCATTACAGTATTTATGGAATTGCAACGTCATTCGAAGGTGGGAAGATGCTGTTATTAACCTTGGGATAACTTTATTTCCAAAAAGATACTGAGTATAAATGATATGTCGAAGACAATCAACTTAATTTATTTCAATATTATTGCCAATGCAAAATCTACAATGAATAACAGACAGAATTATGTAGATTGACACTTTAGAAATTGATACTATATCTTATTTTCGAATAAAGAATGGACAAAATTATGAAAAAGTGCAACTGAAAGTAACTGCTACATGGACAAGTTATTTGACTGGTTTGGGCAAAAAATTTATTAGCATTTCAAAGGTTGCTTGATAATGAGAAAGCCGTTCAAGCAAATTCATCTGGAAAGGAAGTTTTATATGATTTATATTACTGGAGATACCCATGGACGATTTGAACGTGTGGAGGCATTCTGTGAACGGGTTCAAACGAAACGTGAAGATATTTTGATTATTC
Source organism: Lacrimispora sp. (assembly GCF_036758025.1). Lineage (GTDB taxonomy): Bacteria > Bacillota > Clostridia > Lachnospirales > Lachnospiraceae > Lacrimispora. The sequence continues at coordinate 53,425 of NZ_DAIOXM010000025.1, forward strand.
TTGGCGATGCTGGGATTAACTTTAGCGACGGCAGGCATGATAGCCTGAAAAAACGGTTTCTGGAGGAACTGCCGATTACACTTTTCTGCATTCATGGAAATCATGAGCAGAGACCTGGTACAATTGATACATATAAAGAAATGATTTGGCATGGCGGTGTGGTATATTATGAGGATGACTATCCGCATCTGCTGTTTGCGAAAGATGGGGAAGTGTTTGACTTTAATGGAAAGAAAACAATTGTGATGGGCGGAGCTTATAGCGTTGATAAACAGTTTCGGCTGATGCGTGGATATGGCTGGTGGTCAGATGAACAGCCATCTGCGGAGATTAAGGCTGATGTGGTACGTCAATTAGATAAAATGGGATGGAAAGTGGATGTGGTATTGAGCCATACCACACCGCTTAAATATGAACCAGTTGAAGTGTTTTTGAAGGGGATTGATCAGAGTAAAGTTGACAAATCAACGGAGATTTGGTTGGATGGGATTGAAGACCAGCTGGATTATGAAAAATGGTATTGTGGGCATTATCATACAGAGAAGAAGATTGACAGAGTTGAAATAATGTTTAAAAATTTTGATGAGTTTTATAGCATAATGCCTGCTATTAAATAAAACTCATATATTATATCATTATGTATAGTCTTCTGCAATTATAATAAATTATATATTTTTAGTATATTTTTAGTATGGTTTTAAAACTGACAAAGCCACAGGACGAAGCAAAATCAAGCTGTTTGCTTCGTCCTGTGGCTTAAAAAAATGAACATAATACGCATTTTTGGTTTTTTAGTTATTGTTGAATTTTATTAATTTTTCCCAGAATTTATTGTAGATACGTAGGTTTTATGGTTTTATCCACTTTGCTAAAAATGGACTTTATTTATAAATGGATAAAATAATTCATACAAAATAAAGTTCAAAAATCGATCATAAAGAAGGATAGAGAGAGGGGCGATAAAGTCCATTTTAATCAAATCCTCAACCTGCAACACTTTTTCCAGGCCCGAATCTGTGACCGGAAATATGGTAGACCATGATTAATTGCATAAAAACCACCATTTTGTTACAACCTAAATTCCCGAGATTTTATACCTGGCACTCGCTAAAAAGTGAGAGGAGGCGGTTTGTCACCGCCTCCTACTCAATTAGCCTGTAATGAAATAGATGTTGGTTGCTACAGAAATATCACCTAGCACAACATGATACTTCTTATAATAGATTTATCTGAAATTACATTGGAAATAATGTCTCAAGTAATCGTATGGTGTTTACTAACATAGCGCCACCTGGAATTCCTCCAATTCCTTCTCTGTGAACAATATATAAATATGTTTTAGCATCTTTTGGCAATGTTTCGTAAGCTTTTTTATTAAAATAAATATTTTGAGCATTAATAAGGAGTAGATTAATAAGTGGCCAAACTTTTCCTAATTGAAGCCGTTTATCAGACTTTAAACTATCATACTCTTTTTTCAGTATATCTAACTCATTGATTAATCCATCTTCGCTGTAATAAGAAATAATAAGATATGGTTTAGGACTATTGATAACATTAATAAAGCAAACTTTATTCCAATGGAATATTACTTCTGAACATGAAAAATTCACTTTTTTTGATGGCAATTCAAAGACTACAGTTTTAAGTTTAGGTTTTATATTTTTTTCTTTTAACTCTTTGATTTCTGAAAGAATATTTAACATATGTGGATAAAGTTCAAATAATGTAATTACGTCAAGATAATAATCTTTGAAATAACGAGACACAGATCCATTATCATCCTCAAATGCTACATTTTTGTCCTGTTTTATCAACTCTGCCAAATACCGTATATTCATTAACTTATAATAAATATCAAAAGAAATAGATTTCAATGCATATTCTAAATTTTCAACATCGGTATTACAGAATGTAGTATTGCCTGCTGTCTCAATCTCTGCGAATAAATCAACATCATGTTTTTTACAAAATGAGACTGTTACACTTGCATCATCAATTGATTTATCCTGATAATATTCAGCTATTTTATCTATTAAATTATCATCAGGAATTTTATGATCATTAAAGCATATAAGTTTTTCATCATCAGCTAAATTTTTAAGAATATTACTACGGGACATCGTATGAGACCGGGTGTTGTTATTTGTATTATCACAATTTCCAAAAATTTTATGAGCAGAACAATAAGATAAATTTTTCTTATCAATTGATTTGGTTTCGACTTTATTGCTTATCATTTTTCCGTTTTTACGGTTATATAGCTCATCGAAGGCTTTATCTTTGTTATTTTTATCTCGATTTTTAAGAGCTAACTCGATTTCATTTTTGCAGCAATCCTTATACCTTTTCCCAGATAAGCAAACACAAGCACCTCCATCCTGTGGTATGTATAAATCATCATTTATACAACTAAATATCGGGTAATTTTTTTTATTAAAGATATCATCATAGTTCTGAAAATCCATACTCTCCTCCTTTGAGATATTATTTAGATTATTATACTTTATGTGATTGGTTAAAGCAATCAATCTGCTATTTAAGCAATCATGATCACCTGTCAAACGGTGGTTTGCTCTGAGGTCATAAGCCTCTTTTACCGGCCAGCACCTAAAGACACTGGCTTTCACTTTTAAAATGGGTGGCATGGCAAAAAGTCTGATTGCTAAATAATAACATTCAAAAATATTTAAATAATGTGTTGCCTTCTATTGACATGCAAATCATATTATCCAAACACAATCTCCTTTAACATAGGGCTACGTACCATCACTAGAGTCAAATGAAACATCAACTAAACTGAATTACTTTCCCATTGTCCAGATGATATCATATCAGCAAATTGCTTTTCATTATTATCTATATACCTAGTTCTATAAACGAGTCAACATGTTTAGCAATCTCGTTTTCCATAGAAGCAAACTTATTTTCAGTCCGGTTTCTTTCTATATATTGCCCATCGTGGTCGATATCCTCATAAAAATCACGTTCTAAACATATATCCCTTATATTAGCATAGACCCTACGTAGTTCATTCTCCTGTAAAAGGATTGCATCTATTTTATTATGCTGGTTAATAAATCTTTTTAATATATATTTGGATACATAATGTTGCTTTATGGTATAGTCAGACATTCCTTTTTCTCCATATTTAACATGTTCAAAGACCAATAAAAGCTATTATTTGTCCTTTGTATGTTCTGCAATCGACAATGCCTTATCAGTCAATAAAATTTCCTTTTTCAAATTTTTATATTTTCTTTTGCGCCTTTTTATAAACTTAAAATATTTGCTTAATTGATAAGAATAATCTAACTCCTCAATCCAGTGAACGCGGACTGATTTTATTAATTTTGCATATAGTAACTTTGTGTCCTTCTCCTCATCGCTGTCAATTCTCCTATTAATTTCTTGAATCACTGATTGCTTTCTTGAAAACAGAAACTGGGTAGAGCTACTTGTAATATGTAAATCTGACACATTCTTCCAAATATCTAAATGATAATTAGCATATATGTTTTTTCCTCCTAGATCTTCAATATTTTTTATAACCCCTTTTATTACTTTTAATGTTTCTAAATCATCGTTTAACCCGTTTAAACAATTATCCATTGTATTTTTTAGATATTCCTTATCATCAAATGATTTGCGTGCAAACGAATATTCGAGCTGATTAAGTAACCTATGCAAGATATCTTCGTTAATCTTTGAATTATTTGCACATTCATATAATTTTCCCCTTATTGAATCCAGACATATAGCGATTTGCTTAAAGTCCGCCTTTTCGTTTTCGAGTTCCTCATCAATAGGAAGCCCAGATAGTTTTCTTTCTAAATTATCTTTCAGAAAAATAATAATTGAAACAAACAATATAAATATCAGCCACCCATTATTTTGGATAAAAGTTAAGCAAGTTTTAAGATAATCTAAAAATTGATATATGTTTGGCCTAATAATATCGAACGCATAAACCATTTTATCTATGATAGGCCTCCAAAAAAACCAGAGAACATATATAACATATATTAAATTAATACGAAATACATGTTTCATTACACCAAATATTTTTTCAACACAAACCAAAATTCTCTCTTTGATATTGGGGAGAACATTCCAGTTTATTGGTTCATATATTCCAATACAATAAAGATAAAAGCCGCCTTCTTTATCTAAAAATAAATACGGAATATGATCCACAACTTTTTCCAGAGCGTTTGCAAATTGTACTATTTTGTAAACGATTACCGTATTATTAAAATTAATTCTATAAAGAATCCCGATGCGCATGTATATCTGAACATAAACATGAATACTATCAATGATAATTGCAATAATCACAAACAATAATAGCTTCAAAATATAATTAAATACCATGTACCCTCCAAATTTTTAATTCTTTCCCATTATATAATAATAAGTCACACACAAAATATACAAAAGAAAGCGACTCTGTACAACAAACTTATTATACAATAAAAAAAATATCATTGGTAGGCTTTGTCAATATTTTTACATTTATTTTAAAACCTTTTTTGCTCCTACAATAGACAAACTGTTTTTATTGGTTTATCCTGGTCATGAATCCGCTGATTCAATCCGTTCCTTATATAAACATTTTAATTTGGGATTATAGAAAAATCATCGAATGTTTACTATTATACCTGCTCCTATGCTAAAGTAGATTATTCTCGATTTATGAGCATCACTGCAGCTACGCTATTTGAGACTGATACCGGACTCCTTAATGTCGTAGCCGGTCTTTATCTGCATTTATGATACCATGGTATCGAAGTTTGGCAAGAAATTTGAAGATGTATCAAATCTTTTTGACCATGCGGCTCACAACGGTTCCAATTATCTAAATGGCCAATGTTTTGTCAGCCTGATGCTCTGCGTTCCTGTCCGTAATAGAAATCAAGTTGGGTATCTGGCTGTCCCTTTGGGGTACCGTATGTGGCAGGAAGAAGAATCTAAGCTTGAGTTTGCCGTTTCCATGGTCCGTCAGGTCATGCTGAGTTTCACCTGAAAAATCACGTAATTATCCTTTGTGATAGCTGGTATGCCAAGAATGCTCTTTTTCAGATGGAAAAAACTGGGTATATGTGGTAAGATTGAAAGTAATAAGGGGACTACAAAGATGAGAAAAATTGAAGAGCTAAAAACAATAATTGCAAATGAATTTGCTTCTGCATATAAAGCATATGATTTAAATGTGGTTTGCAAAAAGTATGGGATTATGCCGGATGAAGGATTAGATCCGATGAAAAGCAAACGTATATATGTAGGCAATGGCCTTAATAAAATGCAAGATGATGAGATATGGAAATTAGCAAGACTAATTGTAAAAGAGTTCGAGAGTAAAGAATTGATTAAGGAAATGGAGCCTTTTTTAGGAGATTCAGAATTAGCGTTTTCCTTTGTGACGAGAAAGCGCATTATTGATTATGTTAGTGCTTCTGGAAACATGGAAGGTGATATGCCATTAGATGAGTTTCTTTCTACTATTTGGAATATGGAAGAGGTTATAGATATTTTTACGGGCGTAACAGTTGGGCAGGAAATTGTTACAGCAGTAAAAACGGAAAATAGTATGACTTATAGAACGTTACTGAGTAAACGATTGGAAATTAAGTATCTCCCTGATGAAATGTTTTCAGAGTTTTTAGAATGTCTTGTTCTGCCGGAAGTTAGAGAAGGGGAAGGGCAAGAGCGGTATGTTCAAGGAATCAACGCGATAATTAAGGAAGATGGTTATGAATTATATACTGATACAGTGATATCAGGTGCTCCACGTTTTAGAGTAGGGAAGAAAAGAGTTACAGAGGTAGATCTTAAAAACTTGATATTTGCTCCACTAGGTCAAAAGCCAGATATCGTTATTGATAATTCAATTAGTAATGAGTTGAAGCTGGTAGGTAACACCGACAACTGTTTGTTGTATAATTTTGAAAGTAATGCAGACGGTCTCTTATGGAACACCTTGATTAAATGGTGGGAAAGTATTGACGAAGAAAAGAAAATAGATTCAGAAATGAAGTTATATAACAGATTAAAAGAGTCGTTAGATTCAGATATTGAAAAAGTGTTTTTTAGAACATATTACAGCTATTATCGTCATCCTGTAAAAAAAGATGTTCCGGCATTGGTTCCGCAGGTATTTTTGCATTATGATCCTCGTAGTAAGTATCAAAGAAATGGACAGGTTGTTTACTCGCATCAAAGGATGGATTTTTTGATGCTGCTACCGGATGGGGTACAACTTGTGTTTGAATTGGATGGTCAGCAACATTATTCTGAGAATGGTAAGGCTGTGCCCCGATTATATGCAGAAATGGTTAAAGATGATAGAGACTTGCGGTTAAAAGGGTATGAGGTTTACCGATTTGGAGGCTATGAGTTTTCGAATGAGAAAAATTCAAAGCAGATGATCCGTACTTTCTTTGATAGCTTATTTAAAAAATATAGTATTAAACTATAAAAATAAGTGTCCAACATTACATGAATTAATAACAGTGGATATATGAAAAAATATGAGAGAGTACATTATGACACCGTTATATAAGGAGAAAAAATAATGTTTCAGATGGATTCGCAAGAACAAATTGTTTTATCAAAAACCTACGATATTATAGGAAAATATTTTCGGAGGATAACATCGGAAGTAGGTGATTATGAAAGGATATTAAGATGTGCAGGGTTATCCGCATTGGTAGATGAGTACCGGAGTGAATTAACCCCTTATTATATGAATGGTCAATGGAAAAATGATCATCTAGGTTATAATCCCGTAAATGCTTGCTTTTCAATTTGTATGGCTATAGAGAGTAATAAGCAGGCGTTAGGTAGTTTCTTAAAAGAGATTTTTGATAGAACACGAGAAATTGATGAATCTGACTATTCAGTTTTAAAAAACTATTTAGAAGTTATAGGATATGAATTGACGAAAGAAGTTGTTGAACGAGATGAATACTCTTATGATTCACACAAATACGCATTGACAGTATCTTCTGCTGGAGCTATGGAACGCCAAGGAGAGAAGTCTTTTTTGTTACAAGCATTGCAGCAAAGTCATTTAGATATAGTACCACTTTATTTAGAAGCTATATCTAATTACGGGAATTCTGAGTTTAAGAGTTGTGTGGATAACAGCAGAAGTCTATTAGAAGGGTTTTTCAAGAAATTTGATACAAATCAGGATTATGCAAAAGGAATTTTGGCAGCAACGGGTGAAAGTGTCATTGATAATTCTAATACACCATTAACATCTATAAAGAGAATATTTACCCATTGGATAGAGAATAGAAAAGGGGCAAATAGATATCGACTTTTTGTTACTATGTATAGTGCCATGTCTGGATTGGGCACACATGGTGAGGAGTTACCTACAAAAGAAGATGCATTGATGTTTTTGCGAATGACAGAAGATATATTAATGTGGTGTATGCAGCATGGAGTGGGATTTTGATATTGCGGGTAAAAAACGTATCCTCATTAGGATAAGCAGCTGGTACGAGAGCCCACATATACAGATAAACATGTTTGAGAGGATTGTAAAGTGCAAGAGAATTTTGAATTGCTGAGGAAGCGGAAAATAATTGACATCTTAATCGGAGATACAGTTATAGAGGAGAAAGAAAAATATAAAATCAAAATGCCCTATTTATCTGGCAATAGGCTTTGTGAAATTTCAACAGAATTTGGACTTGCGGTAAGTTACTCTTGGTGTGGTGGTTCAAAAAGTAGATGGGCTTATATGGATGATTTGTTATCGCATTTAATTCTATTAGATAGAGCTGATGATTTGCTTGCTTATTTGTTCGGGAGGGAGAATTTTGACGAGTTGCATTCGTTAAATACCCCTGAGGAAATTGGATGTGCTTATGAAGATGTGATTCGGGGAGTGATTGGAAAGATTAATACTATTTTATTTTTAGGTGGCAATGAACTTCAGGTGTTGCAAAATAGATTTTATATTATCAAAAAGGGTAGTAAAGTTATTGTTGAGGCTCCGAAGGTAAATCTAATTGATATGCCATACATTCAGGGTTTGAGAGAACGCAGTAAAGAAGATCTTATAGCCGGGAATTATGATAGTGTGATTACCAAGTCAAGAACGCTGATTGAAGAAGTATTGATTTACATATTAGAAGTAAATACGATTGAAATCCAATCAAAAGGTGACTTGAATAAGTTATACAATCAAGTCAAAACCTTGTTTAATATGCGTCAGGATAAGGGGTATGATGGTCGAATCAATAGCTTATTATCAGGTCTTGAAAAGGTAGTAATGTCGATAGCAGAAATGCGTAATGTCAATAGTGATGCTCATGGAGTTGGAAGCAAAAGAATTGAGGTTAAAGAGCATGAGGCTCTATTGGTAGTTAATTCTGCAATAACTTTTGCGGAATATATTTTATCGATTCATAACAATAAAGTAAAGAAGTTATGAAATAAAAAATAGAAGGGTGTATTCATGTTACCGAAAGATAATTTTTATGATTTAATACTAACACATAGATTACCTGTTTCGCGTGGCAATATGACGGTGAAACAATTTTTGAAAATTTATTTTTCAGATTATATTAATAGCTTCAAAGATGCTCTAAATAGGACAGAAAACTGCTCATTAAGAGAAGAATGTTATAGCCTTTTAGCAAGTAAAGTATCTTCATTGGAGGAACTATGTGCAGATATTTTAACTGTCTTTGATTATTATGACTCTGCTGACATGAAAAAACTATATAAACATTTTTCGGTAATGATGAAAAAAATCGAAACACTTTTATTTACAAAAAGTATTGGAGATATTGGTTATGAGTCTTATCGCTCATATTACCGTATGCGTGCTGGTAATCAAATCTTTGATAGACTTGATTTATTTCATATTCCAATGAATAAACGACATCTAATCAAATCATATCGGTATAGTATACCAGGATATCCTTGTTTATATCTATCATCTGGTCTTGAAATGTGTTGGTTTGAATGTGGAATGCCAAAAGAGTTTAGTTATGCAGCTTTCATGTTAGAAGCAACAAACTCTAATCGAGTAAATTTAATAGACTTTACTATTCAGCCAATTGATTTTGTGAGTTCAGTTAGCTTAAATTATTATAACCATCCAGAAGATGGTTCTTTAATTGATAACTTCATAGCTAAATATCTTGTGCTTTTCCCTTTAAGGGTTGCATGTTCCCTTGAAGTGGCAAATCGAGAAGTCTCATTTGTTGAAGAATATATATTCCCTCAACAGCTGCTTCTTTGGGTAAGAGAAAATAAAATTTACGATGGAATCGCTTATCGTACTTGCTCTGCTATTGAACGTGCACGGGAATGGAATTATATTAATCTTGTTATGCCAGCGAAAGAATTAGAAGACGGATACTGTAAACGCCTTAATAGCGTATTTACTGTGACTGAACCTGTGAAGGTTGAAATTCGTAACATTATTCGATGCTATCAGTCTCAAATACAAAATGTTAAAGACTTTTTGACTTTTATAGAACCAAAATATTATAACGGGTATTCTATCTACCCATATCGAGAGCTTATTTCTCTTTGTAAAACTTTTATACAATTATGCAATATGCTTTTACATGATAATTATAATAATGGTGAAGCAATTTATCAGTCAATGAATACTTTAAATTTACTTTCTTATCTTATTATTGAAAACAAAGATTCTATAAAGGAAAAATCTCTTGCTGAAGCAAAGGATTTATTTTATGGGGTAGACGAAATGATTATAGTCCAAGAGTTTGAGGAAATTATGGAACAGTTTTCAAAAAATGTAAAGCCAGTATTTTTTGAGCTTTGGAGTTATGTTTCACGAATTAGTAGTAATACCCATGTAGACTATTCCACGTATCAGCATATTCTTTAAGCATTCATATTAAGGCGACCAACAGGCCGCCTTTTCTACTTATAAGAAAAACAAGCAACTAATGCATATCGATAATGCCTACATACTTTTCGCATTCACATTTGCATGTTCTGAATAGGATACATATGGTACAGAACCTCAGTCCCAACTGCAACCAGCTTTTCAGAAGGTTGTATTGTCACCTATTTTTTGTAAGAACGGTCGCTTTTGTATTAACGATTTAGGTTATTACAATATAATTATTGTTACTGGATAAAAGACAAAATGGAGGTATCATGGAGGGAATGACGAGTTTTAGCTATATTGGCAGCTACAAATTTTCAGTTTATAGCCACCAACTGATTATCTTTAATGATCGCCTGATTAGTAGGCAATTTATTGTGCTAAAAGATTCATATGGTAATATAGTAAGATTTACCACGCTGCATAGACATATTCACTCCAATAATAATAAATTATCTAAACCAATTACAGATGATGGGAACAATCGCTTTTGGTTTGTATGTGCATTTTTGAATTTTGTGTTTATAAAAAACTTCTCTAAATATCAAATAACAAGCCTGACAGACCTTACAATTGATATGGTGAAGGATTTCTTCGTCAATTATGGAACTGACTCAGAAAACGGGATTGTAGCACGAACAGAGGCAACTGTAAATCGTTGTGTTCAGGTTGTTTTGGCTTTTTTGGAATCTTATCTTGAAGATCATGAGTCTATATGTAAATTAAAAAGGACTCAACTTTATAAAATTGTTACATATCGTTCAAAAAGAACAGGTAAAGCTTTAACAAAAACAGTTCCGACTTTCACTATTTATCATGCTGGAAGGCCAAGAGAAATATTTCGTGACATGCCCAATGCGGTTTTTGAGCTGGTTATGTCCTATGCAATGAGTAATTATGTAGATATCGCATTCATGTTGGCATTCAGTTCTTTTGCTGGCCTAAGGCCATCAGAATGCTGTAATGTTAGGCAAGAGATAAGTCCATTAGGCAGTGGTCTTTTAATCAATAAAGTAGGACTGGATATTACTTCTGTCACAATAGACCTTACCGAAGAAAAAAACTTACGTTCTGATCTACTACCAGTTGGACGAATTAAAAAGGAAAGAAAGCAGCGGGTATACCCTAAGTTCTTACCTGCATTTCTTTTTATCTATGAGAAGTACAAAGTACACCTTTCGACATGCAAATTTGAAATGGATTATTGCCCTATGTTTGTGAATTCAAGAGGAAAGGCAATGACTTACAAACTATACCGCCTTCGCTTTCAAACTATGATTAAAAGGTGTATTCCATTAATGCTTGCATCAGATAATCCTGAAATTGTTGCTTATGGACATATGATGCTGGAATACAATATATCTCCTCATATATTTCGTCATTGGTTCTCGGTAAAATTATGTTTGTTTGGTGAAGATGTTGCAGGACTCCAATATTGGAGAGGAGATAGAAATCCTGAAAGTGCGTTAACTTATTTACAAAATAAAGGTGATTTGGAAAAGCAATTGAGTAAATTGAATAATATAATGTTTGACTTCATGAATTATAATGCATCACGAAAGGATTGTAATGAAAAATCTTAAATTCTTCTTTACTGAGGTTTATAATAAATCCTATTTAAGCATAAGTGACAGTAATAAGGCTTTTTTGGAACAAGCTGATATTGAAGAAATAATAACTTTTCTGGAGGATAATAATTGGTTTAATGTTCAGCCTCACTTTTCTGACACTTCTCCAGAATTATACGTAACAGAGCAGGAAGCGCAAAAGCTTGAATTTCATCTTAGCCTTTTTTTTGAAAACAAAGATAAGCCCACCTCAGAGAAAATCAACATATTACTCTTAGAGCTAAAGAGAAAGTTACCGCAAACCTCCAAATTTTTACTAGAATTTTCGGTCGAATATAATGTTCCTGAAGATGATTTGTACTGTCTAATTGATTTTATTTTATGGAGTACCCAAAAAGAAATATTCTTATATGGAAATCAGGAAATCTCGGCCTGGGTTGATTTAATGTGTAAGGAACTGAATTTGAAATTAGGTAATATGCTATGCGATTTTCTGTTTTTCATTAAACAAAATCATAAGACAAGGTATAGCAGGAGTTTTAATTTGCTTAAAAGAAGCTCTAAGCTGAAGCAAGCCTATGATAGCGATAAGTATTTGCAACTTATCTATTACTTATTTAATGAAGACTATATTATTGCAAATTCTATGTATGAAATGGCGGCGCAGAACAAAAATACAGCGGATGCATGGCTCTATCTTTCACTTCATTTGATTTGTGCATTAAGAGATACTGATTTATTGCGAATTCCTCATCCACGGTTGAATCGGGCCCCACAGGATATTTTAAAGGATGTCTCAAATGGTTGTCCAGACTGGAAAGAAGCATTATTGGCTATTAATGGTGTTTTATGGATGTTACGAAACATTCCGATTACTCCATCAAAAACTGCTCAATATACTGGAATTTCTCATTTAAAATTAACAATTCCTGAAAGTACAATGAAGCATTTTGGACTTATTTTTCTTATTGCGGAGTCTCATTTCCAATTATCTAATGTGGATGAGGACTCATTTATCCGGAAGATTGCGGATTATAATAGCATTTGTAGATATATGGGTGACGAAATTGGAGAACTTTTTCTTGAAGAAGATTTTTCAGTTAGGAGTGCAAACAAAACTTATATGCAGGCTATAGAACTTTTTTCTGATACTATCCTGGATGCGGAATCAAAGCTGCCACATGCGAAGGGCTATATGCTTGCTGCCATGGCAAGGAGTCATAAGGGGTCATATGGTGAATTTGCAAAGACAACCGAAATATATCTTAAAGATGCAAATTTTTCGGGATATACAGCCGAATTCGTCGCCAAAGAATTATTTGAGCGAGGGGTGTGTAGTTTTATTCCCTCCATGTTATTAAAGATGATTACCAGCGGAGATTATAATAAACTTCCAATTTCCGATCAGACAAAATTAGTACAGGAATTGGGACTCTCTCCCAATGAGGTTGAAAATATTATTGGCATAACAGACTTTTCATTACAAAAGGCAGGAGATATTGTAAAAAAAATAGTTTCATCTACAGATAATAAGCATGATACTATACTTTCAATCCTACATAACATTGCCTGTGGAAATGCCGCATCTAAAATAGATGAAAGTCTGTGTCTAATAACTGCTATGAATCGCAAATGCCCAACACCGGAGCGACGGCAATGTATCGGATGCAATTATGAAATTCATACAAAATCAACTATATATCTTCTTGCAAGCGAGTTCAGAAGAATATATTCCCTTCGTGAGAATGCTCCTAATATCCATTTGCAAAATAAATACACAACCCTGTTAAGGGAAACAGTAGTTCCCGCTATGAACGAAATATTCTCATGTATATCTGACATATATGGTGACGAAGCATTGACTGAGTTAGAGGAAATCATAAAGGAGAACGCATATGAATAATGCTGCTTTGGCAATTCCGCTATATGAATCAATAATAGAGACAGAAACCCTGTCAGAAAGTAATATTCAGGAGTCGAAAGAATTATTTGAAAGATACGCTGTACAAGGAATTATCCAGAATACAAGCTTTGATGATGAGAGGTGGGCATTCAGTGATGAATATGAGAATGTAGGGATGATATTTTCCATTGATGAGCTAACATACAAGAGAATTTATGAACCCATATTTGGTTTTAATGTGGCTAAATGTGTTGAATATATAAAAGCATACATTATACTCACATTAGGAAAAAACGTCCTTGTCAGTATACGTAATGCATTGAATGATATAAAAGATGTATTAAAAACAGATTATAAAACATGGAATAACGACTCTGTCAACCTTCGTATGCCACTGCATGCAGAGGACTTTTTCTCCATTCTCCCATGCAATAGTCCTGACGGAAGAGAAGAATTACTAAGGGCAATCTGTGCAGTTGCTGAGATATCTTTCGCCACTTCAACCAATAAGAGAAATTTGGCTCAATTTCAGAGCTATTTTCGTTTTGATGAGTTGATAAAACAATACTGGAGTCAGGAAATTCCATTAAGAGAAAGGATGTTTTTTTATCCTGTTTATTTGTGGTGGAGGATCACTGCAATTATACCACTTCGTCCCAGGGAGTTTATATTAACTCCCAGGAACTGCATTCATAGGGAAAAGGATTCTTATTATCTTACTTTAAGAAGGAATCGCTTAAAAGGCTCTTCAAGAGTAGTGAATTATAATATTGATCAGGATTACATACAGGTAAGATATGAAATTCCTCATGAATTGGCAGAAGCGATTCTTTATTATATTAAGGAGACAGAACGCCTTGAATCAAATCAATTAGATACACTACTACGGACTGAGTTTCATTATGCTTATTTTGATCAGAAAAAACATCAAAATAGCAGGTATTATACTTATGTGAATTTATGTTGCTGTCTCCGATTATTTTATAAGAATATTCTTTTAAAGAAAATGGGAATGTCTATCATTCGCCATAGAGACATTGGAAAGGTTCTCGCAGAAAAAGAACTTGAATATATCTATCTTGGTGATACGAGACACATTGCAATGATAAATATCATCGTTGAAGGAGGAAGCCCTGTTATTGCCATGTTGCTAGCTGGGCATAGTGACATAGCTACCAGTTCTCACTATTACTCTAATATTACTAATTTGATTGAATGTAAAACATATATGAAATATAGAAAGTCAATCGAGGGGAGTGAGCAGTTCCTTATAGGCAGCAATTTTTATCCACCTCAAATCGAGGATAAGCAGTACATCGAACTAGAAGACGGTGGCCGCTGTTATTCACCTAAATTTTTAACTGGTGATATAAGTGATTGTAACACTTGTTGTGGTAAATTTGGTGAAATAGGTTATTGCCCTGAATGCACATACTACAGGCAAAAAGGATTTTCTTATTTTTTAAAAGAAGATTCTATCTATAGAAGCAAAATTGAGGAGGATTACAAATTACTATCCAGATCCGTGGAACGTGTCAGAGCAGGCCTTGGATTTGAGGAAGACATAAGGGAAGCTTTTTTAAGATTAGAAAATAGTTCTTTTAACTATGAAAAGTACTGCATAGAAAAGATAAACCATCAATACAGGGAGGATGATAATGGCTAGACCAAAAAACATTGAAACAGATGAACTGTTAGCATTGTTAGGCATTTACTATACAAATGAATGTAGAGCAAATAATCAGTTAATTAAGATACCCGCTTTTGGAGCTTATCTGCGTTCCAAAGGCTATGCTATACAGGATTATTCTATCAGAAGATGTGAGCAGGTACGGAATAAAATTGAAGAAATCAACAGAAAAGAAGAATCAATGCAGCCGTATAAAGTTGCTGTATTCAAAAGTCTGGATACAGATCAATTTCTTTTAAAAAACAGTAATATCTCGGCTTTAAAATCAGCGCTTATTAAACGAGACCAATATTATCAGTCCGTATCTGATTCTGCAACATTTGCCATTCAAAATCAAACAAAGTTAGAAGAACAAAACAGAAAGAAACAGCAGGAAATAGCTTTCCTGAAAGCTGAACTACATAAAAGTAAAATAACAATATCTGAATTAGAGGAAGTAAATGCTGAGCTTAAGACAAGAATACAGGCACTCAATCATATATTAAGAACCCATGTATATCCAGAGGTAGCAAATGAACTATTACATCAAGAGGGTATTTTAATTAGCAATGAAGCCGTAGATGAGCATATTCGTAAAGATGCTATTATCTCTGATGCAGACTCTTTGCTAGATCCGCTGAAAGAGGCTGAACAGGCAAAGAAAAATAATGTGATAAGGGACTTATTTGATAAAATATGATACTATTAAAAGATGGAAATCCCATAGCAGCGAGTCAATGGTGCCATGATTTAAATGTGGGAATGGATTTGGAAAAAATTGCATTGAGATCCGGGAAATTGGTTTATTTCAAGTGTAGCAATAATGATAATCATATATGGCAAACAAAGGTATATCAAAGAACAAAAAATGGGCTTAATATAGATTGTCCATTCTGTTCAGGGCGTGAAGCTTTTACAGGTGAGACAGATTTACTAACTGCACATCCCATAATTAAAGATTTGTGGGATTACGATAATAATACTTTAGACCCAATTAAAATCCTTCCGAATTCAACAAAAAAAGCTTACTTTAAGTGTGAAAAGGGGCATACCTTTACAAAGCGAATTTCTAAATTCGTAGAAAAGCCAGTTTGTGAGCAATGTGAATTTGAATCTAATAATCTTGCAGCATTAAGACCTGATATTTTGTCATGGTGGGATTATGAACAAAATGAAAAAGGGCCTGAAACCTATTATAAAAATTCCAGTTCTAAAGTGTTTTGGAAGTGTCCTAAGTGTAGTTACTGTTGGGAAGCTGAAATAGCATCCAGGACAGTTTCTAAACTACAATGTCCCTGTTGTGATATGGGGATCGCCTTAAAAAAGGGGATCAATGATTTTCAGTCTAAAAACCATGAATTGGCACTTGACTGGAATTATGAAAAAAACACGAATATCACACCAGATTCAATTTTTGTAAATTACCCCGAACCAGTATGGTGGAAATGTCAAAAATGTCAATATGAATGGAAAACGTTGATTGTATCTCGACATATGAATGGAAAGAAGCGTGAATGTCCCCGATGTGCTGGGAAAATAGCGCATATAAATGTGACAGACTTATCTACCACACATTCTGATTATGCTAAGGAATATGTTCCTGAATTGAATGCAATTCCCTTAGAAAACCTAAAGGCAGGAACAAATGCAACTATTACCTGGAAGTGTTCAAAATGCCATCAAATATTTAAGTCATCGCCATTATCAAGAACTAGAAGTCCTAAAGGCGGCTGTCCATTTTGTGATGGAAAAGTTCCTATTGTGGGTGAAAATGATTTCAAGAAATTACACTTCGAATTATTGGCTGAATGGGACTATGAGGTTAATCAGAATAGTCCTGATACGTATACAGAATATTCCAATCATGTTGTCGCATGGATATGTAAAAATAATCCTGAGCATAAATGGATGGCTAGCATTCAGCAAAGATCATATGGTAGAAAATGTTGTCCTTTCTGCGAGGAAATTAATAACGGGAATAGTTTAAAAGATAAGAGACCTGACTTGCTGGAGTTTTGGGATTATTCTGTGAATGTTAAGGGACCTGAATGTTATACGCAATATTCAAATAAAGAGGTTGGTTGGTGTTGCCAGAATGGACATAAATTTATTCAGAAGATTATGTTAGCATCGATAAAGTTACAGTTTTCTTGTGGATACTGCAACGATATAATTCTAGTTCCCGGAGAAAATGATCTTAAATCTCAATTTCCTGAGTTGGTTTGGGAATATGATTTAGCTGAAAATCTACTTCAGCCATCTGAAGTACGGATTAATTCTACTGTTCCTGTTTATTGGAAATGTGAAGAATATGGACACTCATATAAGGCAAGCCCAAGAGATCGTGTTTATGAGAACAAAACCTGCCCGATATGTGCAAATATTCAGGTATCAAAAGGATTTAATGATTTATATACTCATCATACAACAGTAAAAGCGGTATGGAATTACAAAAAAAATGGAGAGAGAAATCCTACTAATGTCTTATATGATATTAATACAAGATTTTATTTCATCTGTGAAAAAGGTCATGAATGGAAAGAAGCTCTACAGTCTGCGATTGCAAATAAGTTTTCTTGTCCATATTGTGAGAATCGCCTCCCCCTCGCAAAATTTAATACATTAGCAGCACGCTTCTCTAAATTGCTTAAAGAATGGTGTGATGAAAATGAGGATGACCCTGATGAAATTTTACCAAGCACAAGGAAATCTGTTAAGTGGAATTGCTCTGCTTGTAGTAATCAATATTTTGCATCAGTCTATGACCGCACTGTTGGAAAAGGAAATTGCCCCTACTGTGAAGAACGAAAAGTTGATCCCAAACGTACATCATTTAAAGCTAAATTTCCCACATTGGCATTAGAGTTTAGTTATTCAAATAAAGTGCAAGCTGATAGAATATTTCCAACCTATACAGAATATGTAAAATGGGATTGCTCAAAGTGTAAAATGAACTGGCAATCTACGGTTAGGGATCGGGTATCAGGGGAAGCAACCTGTCCCTATTGCGATGGACGCAA
>NZ_DAIOXM010000025.1:71570-75602 GCF_036758025.1 Lacrimispora sp.
CAACCTGTCCCTATTGCGATGGACGCAAGGCAATCCCTGGAAAGACCTCATTGGCTGCTTTGTTTTTTGATATTTCTCGTGAGTTGGATTCCGAGAATAATATAGATGCAGATACGCTACTGCCAGGTTCATCTCAATATGTGAAATGGAACTGCTCAGAGTGTAAAATGAACTGGCAATCTGCGGTTAGGGATCGGGTATCAGGGGAAGCAACCTGTCCCTATTGCGATGGACGCAAGGCAATCCCTGGAAAGACCTCATTGGCTGTCTCGCAATCAGAGCTTATGAAAGAATGGAAGTATATTTCTAATTTCTATTTATTAGATCCTGACACCATAAATGAGAAATGTAATAACGAAGTATGGTGGAAATGTCCAGAATGTAACAATTCATATAAGATGAGTCCTAAAGCAAGAGTATATAATCAAAAAAGAAAGTTTGAGTCTTGCCCTTATTGCAAGGGTAGAAGAAGAAGAAAAAGGCACTTTTTTTAGTGATATAAGCTTGGGATAGATTCATGGAATCATCATTATTGATACTTTAGAAATTGACTAACGAGAAAGCATTATATTATAATAAAGTTGCAAGTGAAAAAAGTTTGAAAGGGTGGAGGCAATGGATATGGATATGAAGTACCAGGCAGATTTAACGGATGCCAGAAATGAAGGTAGACTTGAAGTTGAACGCACCATAGCAATAAAAATGCTTAGAGCTGGAGAACCCCATGAGAAAATCAAACAATATACAAAATATACAGATGAAGAACTTGATGTGTTGTATCAATCAGATTGCTGTGAGTCATAGACCAACTAGCTAAGATGGAGATTTGTTATGCAGATTCTGTAGAAAAAGTAAAGGCACCATCCCATAGTATTCAAAGTTATATAAACTCTTAAGTTCATCTATACAAAGTTCAAAATGCTTTTTAAGATAATTCCGTGAAGCACTTAAGAAATCTTCTTAAATAGCAAATTTAAGACCTGAGAGTCGATCTTTACCCGCATTTATTATAATTTCAGACCGATCTTTAACGTGTTTTCCTAAAGAATAAAATTTAGGAAATTTAGTTAAACAACTTAATGATTCTGCTAGAGGTTATGGTGGGACAATACTTTATGAAAATCACATTTGGAGTAAACGTGCGCTAGGGTACGGTACAATTGATAAAGTAGCAGATGAATTGAGACTCTCGATATAAAGGAGATAATAGATATGCTGACAGTTAATGCAACTGATGTAAGGAAAGATTTTAGCAACATAATTGACCAAGCTGTTCATCAACGCCCATTATTCATAAAAAGATCAAAAGATTACTTATGTCTTTCAAATCTGGCTACAATAGAAAGCATCCTGTCCATTTACCACTTTACAGCAGAAACCGAGTTAGAACAGGATGGGTCCTACACAATAACATCAAATGAGATGGACTTAGTGGAGAACGGGAATACTGAAGAGGAGGCATGTGAAAAATTAGCTGAATCAATTTTGGAGTATGCTCAAGAATATTATGAAGAATATAGTCTCTGGAGTAAAGCACCAAATAGGAAGAAGCATATTCCTTATGTTTTAAAAGCCATTATCCTTAGTGATGTAAAACAGATTGCAGAGGAGATTCAAAAGGATGTTGAGCAGGGTTAAGATTTGGTGCTTGCCCTAGCAAAAAATTGATAGAAGATAGAAGATTTTTTTAGAAATGGTAAACCTAATAAAATAATATTGGTTCAATATTTATGATAATGACACCAGGAAGCTTATACTCTGATAGCAAGTATTTTAAATGAAATGATAACGCCGCTTTTCAGCGGCGCGGTTTTTTTTGAACAAAATAACCATTTTTAGTTTTTTACTTATAACGGTTAAAAAACTATTTTTGAACAAAACTCCTTAAAAATTTTTTTTACTTATTTGAACGTTATAGGAAAAGCGGACCCTATATGGTGTCCGCTTTTAACTTTCCCTCAGCTTTACTTTGTTTCTGGCGCTTCTCCGGCGTTCATCCTCCAGTGCGGCATAATGCTTCTTTGTCGTATTTACATCAGAGTGGCCTAAAACATCTGCTACCAGATAAATATCACCTGTTTCCTGATAGAGGCTGGTTCCATAGGTGCTGCGCAGCTTATGGGGGGTGATCTTTT
The DNA here is from genome assembly GCF_036758025.1 of Lacrimispora sp. Classification (GTDB taxonomy): domain Bacteria; phylum Bacillota; class Clostridia; order Lachnospirales; family Lachnospiraceae; genus Lacrimispora. The sequence goes on from NZ_DAIOXM010000025.1 coordinate 73,706, forward strand.
TTAAGGGAGTTACCAATCTGGAGTATTTTTTAACCAGGTTTTCAATGCTTCGTACAGCGATGCGTCTGTTCTGCATAGAAAGGAAGAGGGCTCTTTCGTGGCCTTCCTGCGGAATGATGCGGTCCCGTTCTTCCAGATAATCAAGAAGCGCATCTTCAACCTCAGAACCAAAGTATACTGTAACTTCTTTTCCACCTTTTCTATGTATACGAATCCCACCGTTTTTAAAGTCAATATCATCAATATCTAAGCCCACACACTCTGATACGCGGATACCAGTTCCCAGCATCAGTGTCAGCAGAGCCAGATCGCGTACCTTTGTTTTAGCATGGTAAGATTTTTGTTTCTCAGTCAAAGCCTCACCGCTTTCCACCTCATCCAGCAAAAGAGCTACTTCATCTACATCCAGACGGATAATTTCTTTTTCGTGAAGCTTTGGAAGTTGTATCAAAGAAGCAGGATTGTTTTTAAGTCGTTCATTTCGGTAATAATAATTATAAAAGCTTTTTAAAGAAGAAACTTTCCTCATGATTCCCCGTTCTTTATTGGTGACTTCCTGATTTCTGTCATTAAAACGGTATTTTAAATATTCCATGTATTCCTCAATATCTACAACATGAAGCTCATCTAAGTAATCCAGGGTAATGTCCTGGATATTGAACTTACTCATCGCAGGATTTTCTTTAAGCAGGAAATCAAAGAATACCTTCAGATCATATGCATAAGCGATTCTGGTCCGGGAAGATGTGCGTGGCTCTATTCCTCGGAAAAAGTCTCCGCAAAAACGAGGGAGTTCCTTTACTAACTGACGCAGGTGCTTTACGTTTTCAATATCTTTTTGCTGATGGTAGGAGAGAGAAGAACTCATAATCTGGCCTCATTTCTAGTGGATTTTAGTGTCTGATTTTAATTTATGATTTCAATAATATTGATTAAATTAATTTTGTTTTGGATAGTAATTAAGCCATATTCAGCCGGATAGTCCGGTTTTGGGTATGGGGCGTTGCAAAAGACAAATGTATATCTATTGGTTATATATGAAGCGTTTTTAATTGATTGTTGACTGCAAAAAACAAAAGATATATCCGCTATAAAAAACAATAAAGTGGTAGAAGATGCAAGGGGTCGGGTAGTTGCAGCATACAATATTAGTATATGTGATAAATCAACTGTATTTAGGCGCATAAAGGAAAATGGCCTATAGAAAGGAATTTCCCTTAAACTATTCGTTAAAGTGTTGTTTCGCGAATAGTTTAATCTTAGTACTTATATCTTAGCATTTCTTTGCTTTTATGTAATCGGATAACCGAAAAAAATTTTCACTGCTGTTTTGTCGTTTTTCACTGTTTCTTCCAGAAAACCGAAAAACTAAAATCATGGGGTTTTGTCGTTTTTCCATTCGATACTATTCATTAAGTATACCACATTGGCATCATACTGGTCCATTGATATTTATAAAAAATGATGCATTTTTCTGCGCAATCCTTTACAATATGGACAAGGCTTCCTTTTTCTCTTTTGATAATATAATTTCTTTTTTGGACTCATAGCATATGAATTTTGACACTCGGAACAAGTCCACCAAACACTACCCGAATAATTTTCTATAATATTATCTGGATCAATAAAGAGCCAGTTACCTAAATTCCATTCTTTCATCATATCAGAATGTAATGCTTTGAATGAAGTTTTTCCACGTATAGCTTCTCTTCCATTACAATAAGGACAATCTATTTCTACGTTCACTCTATCTTTCACTGAGCCTTTCCAAGACATTTTACAAACGAGACAATCCCATTTAACTAGAGGTGAATATGTAGATAAAATAATTTCTGAACTTACTTCATTATTTGAAGAATATTCTGCAGCCATTTCAGGATACAGTGCTTTAAAGGAG
>NZ_DAIOXM010000026.1:0-73035 GCF_036758025.1 Lacrimispora sp.
ATCCCTTTAAATATTTCTGGGGATATGTTCCGCTCCGCCCTGGCTGATAAACGAAATGGCGGACTGGCTGCCCGGAGTTTTTGATGGAGCAGTATACTCACATATAAGAATCCGTTGTATTCTTCCGGTTCATTCATGACCTGTACAGGAGTTTCATCGATGTGAAGGTATTGCTGCTCTAACAGTTTTTATGAAGAAGCCCAACCACCGGGGAAAGCCAGTCCCGGTAACTGATAAGGATCCAGTTTGACATCGTTGCACGGCTTAAGGCTACCCACAGGTTTTCCCATTCCTTTTCCTGACGGTATAAAGGAACAGCCAGCTCATACTTTTGATGAATGACCCATGCAACCGCTCCAGGGGAAGCATAAGAGTGCTGGATAACCGGATAAGGCATTGGAGACTTCTCCATATATTCTTTTCCTTCCTTACGGCACTTTCTGCATTCAAAGGTCTCAAGATAATAATCAATGACACGCACGCTGGCAGGAATAAATTTAATTTCTGTGCGGACGAATTCTTCCCCAACAGATACAAGGGGAGTGCCACAGGTCTCGCAGAAGCGATCCTCTTCTGCAAGATTTCTAACTAATTTGAGCCATGGACAGCGTGTCACACCCCCGATGTGACCGATGACCATTACTTGACAATATAAACACTTAACGCACTTTTTTAGATAAAGGGGGCTATTTTATGGAGCCTTATAATGTGAAAATTATCACCTATCCTGATCTTACAAGGTAGTTCCAGGTGTATCATCAGGATGTTGTTTATAAGGGGTATTATCGCAAGATAGGTATAATTATAATGGATGTGTAAAGAAGCTTTCTGACTGGTTAAGAATTGCAAAGCGTTCCTCTCCTGCCCTCTCCTATTTGGTCGTTCCAGAACGTCAGTTAGGCGATTGACCGTGCCCTGTTATTCAGAAATCGCCATGTATGGCTATTTCTTATGCTTTCTTGAATACCCTAAAAATCTGTCTTACAAATTGATCTTCTTTATTTAAATGTTTTTTACTTATATAAGCTAATAAGATCCTTCACAAATATTTCTTCATTTGTAAATTGAATTTTATTATTGCTTAAAAATCCATCCAATGATTGGATTGTTTTTTCAATAATAGAAATTTTCCATTTTTTGCTTAAATCTTTTTTAAAACTAATATAAATTTCATTTTTTAATGGTTCATATACTATTGAACACAGAGTATTCTCCTGACTAGTTTTACTTAAAACTTCAAAGGCTTCATTTATTCCAAAGCTATGAATATTATTATGAATATATTCATGAGCACAAATATATCTTTCCGCACCTATACCATATACTTTATTATAATTTGATTCCTTGAAATCCCCATTAGGAAAATTAGTCATAATAATAAAATCATCATGACAAGGACTTACTATATTTGTATCATTTCCTTCTTCCAGAATAAACGCATCTCCAGTTTTATCAGCGATAATAGTATGTAGCCCTAAGTCCGGGAATAATGGATTTCTAGGATACGAGATTACTCTTTTATTAAGAATTTCAAAAAATTCAGATGTTTTTCTTGTTTTCTTTAGCGCCTCATCAAAAATATCAAAAGCAAACCAATCATTTTCGTCACAACTTGATTTAAAACCTGGACTATATTTTACTGCTTGAGTACAGATAAAAAGACCCTCACTATTAAAACCAGCGATATCCCTGTATTTGTTATCTAATAAGCCTGAAAAGTAAAATAAGTTCATGTCATTATAACTATTGACTTTTAGTTTTAAATCAATATCATCAGCATCGAAATTCATACCATAAATAGCTTTTTCTTGACTGTATACTGCAAAACTTGTACACACTTTGGAACCTCCTTTTAATATATAATTTTGTCATATAATATGCTTAGAGTATTTAGAGAATCATTTGGTTATTTTACCATTGGCTTCACCACTTTCTTAAACTTCTATCCATATGATATCACCAGGCTTCATGATGGTTCAACCCACAAAATTTTTCAGAATCAAAAATGCGCCAATTAAGCTTATTCGGAGGAATTGCTTTATGACGCATTTTGTTATTCGTTGCCTTTTTTCATTTCAAAAATAAATTTAAAATGTTATTGTTTATTCCTACTGCATTTTGCTACTGATACTCAGGCTAGAACGCTGCAGCTCATGAACAAAATCGCTATAACATTCATAGCGATTTTGTTCAATGGAAATTATAAGTTAAAACCTATAAAGACTCCAGGCATTAATCATGTAATGCACATTCATCAATTCTACGAACTACACTATTCGTATATGCAGTAAAATATTTAAGCCAGAAACCATATCCTGTAGGATTGAAACTCTCAAAATCTACTCCCAGAATCTTATATCCTTCTGTTTTAAGCTTCAGTATTGTAAAATTCAATAGATTCTGATAGATGTCTTTTCCGCGAAATTCAGGAAGGCAGAAAGCACCACAAATATTACACATATTATCGGATTCAGTAACAAAATTCTCGCCATTGCTTTTTACTTCAACAAATGCAATCAGTTTTTCACCATTATTAGCAACAAATAGCCTTGAGGTGCGCTCTTCTGCATGAGCCAGCCAAGATTTAAAATTCTCTGATGAGGAATACATAAAACATGGGCTGTTTCCCATGTGTTCAGACTCCATTTGACGCATTTGCCTAACTCTGATCACATCTGTCTTAGGGAGTTCTTCAAAATAAATGCCATCACATGGCTGGCATTCAAATTCCGCCATTGGTCTAATGGCATCCATACAACGAAGGCCAAATCCATATGTAAAAAATGCATTTATTGATTCCGTATCATGTGCATAATGTGCTACTGCGTGATATGTTATATTACGTTTAACCCATTTTTCTGCAGCGGCTTGATACATTTTTTGATATATTAATCTTCTATTCTCTTTTACAGCACCATGGGCATGGATGGGTGAGAATGTTCCCTTGGCACTTGAACCAAATGCATTGTCCCATGGTTCATAACAACATAGAAAACCTATTAACCGGTCACCTTCAAAAGCTGCAACGCCAAGTCCATTACATGCAAAATACTCTAAATCAGGAAGCACATCTATGCCGGGCAGAATTGGTACGTATTCACGCTCTTCATAGTAATTCTCAACAGCAATCAGCTTTGCGCTTTCCACATGATCCCTCTCAAAATCTAAAAATTTCATATTAATCCTCCATTCTAATGTGGAGGGTTATTTTGCGTGAGCCCTCCTTACACGTTTTTCAATAGCTGAATATTTATCTGTCATATGCAATCGCTCCTTTACTGAATATTTATAATAACGCAAAATTGCGCCATCATATAAAGTCTATAGATAACATCGGTATAAATACATTGAATTGGCTTCTCCATATCTATACCAAGTCATATCATATCTCAATTTACCAGTTAAATAAATATTTTTTCTTTTATAAAAAACGACAAAACTCAATCATTTGGTTTTGTCGTTTTCATAGTTTTGTCATTTGTTTTTACAGTTGTTAATCTTCTCTTATTTAAGAAGCCCATCTTTCTTCTCAAGAATTGCAGCTGCAGCTGCACAAGCCGGACAATCACAATAGTTCGCTCCGGCAGATTTAATATCCTTTGCGTGTGATGCAATATGTTTAGCAGTTTCTGCTCCGAAAACCTGGATTCCGGTATCAGATTCTGCAAAACCGATTAAACCGTCAATGGGCATAATATCTGCTTCCAGCTCATCAATATATCTTTTTGTTTCTGTGGCTTCTTTTTCAGTTCCAATTGCATCCAGCCAGGTCTGAGCTGCTGTTTTTGCCTCTTTACTGCATGATGGAGCATTCATTAATTCGTGTGTTTTTTCAACAGTATAATTTAATATTTCTTTATTCATAATTGATACTCCTTCTTTCTTTTGGAATTTATCTATATTTTACCATAATCATTCAGGCTTTGCAATTTAAAGATTCTGAGCTTATCTCCCATCCGCTCCTCTGACATAAGCCCAGATCACACAGCCCTCTCTCCCAACGATAAAACACAAAGTCCTGTTATTGATTATCCGTATCCAAAAAGATTTTAGAAGACGTCGCTCCTCTTTGGCCCTGATATTTGCCCCGATAGGGATTTAAAGCATGGTCGTCCAATTGGGCAAATACCAACTGCCCCACCCGGCGTCCGGCGCATAGCTCAATGGCGCATCGGTTGGCATTAAAAAGTTCCAGGGTAATCTCTCCCTCAAATCCAGGATCAACCCAGCCGGCATTTTGAATGAAGAGCCCCAGCCTTCCAAGGGAGCTTCTTCCTTCCACAAATGCGGTCAGGTTGTCAGGAAGACAGAAATATTCCATAGTGGTAGCCAGTACAAACTGACCTGGAAGGAGTAAATAGTGGTCTGTCACCATGGTTTTGTATTTAATTTCATCATTGAGGGAAATAATTCCATTGCTTGTATCTTCCACGATACAGAATGTATTTCCCAGCCGGATGTCTACGCTGGCCGGCTGAATTTGGTGTTCTTCAATAGGGGAAATGGTCAGTGTCTTTTCTTTGATCATTTCAAGAATAGTTTTATCAGATAATATCACAAATATTCTCCTTTTCTTTTTGCTTATGATACCCCTGGTCCCACTTCTTCTGTTTCCGGCTCCTCCTGAGGCGTTGTTTCCTCTTTGGTTTCCGGTAAATTAGCACCCGGACCTACCAGACCTCCATCTTCCTTAGTGGGAGCCTCGCTCTCCTCTTCCATTGTTTCGGAAATCACTTCTTCCGTGCTTTCAGCCGTGGTTTCCTCTGTACTTGGCTCAACAGACGGTTCTGTCTGAGGCGGTTCTGTCTCCTTTGGAGCACTGCCCTTTTTCTTTCCTCCTGAACCGCCCCCAGAGGGAGCGTTTGCCCCGGGCTCTGAAAGGCCGCTGTCCTCAGAAATCTTGGCACTGATCTTTTTAACGGTTGAAGACGGAGAATAATTTTCCTGGTCATAGAGGAACTGGTGGAGCTGAATTACATTGCTTTCCAAGGTGGTAGGAATAACACAGTCCATTTTTCCAATTTTCATAGCAGTCCTGGAAAATGGAAAACCGGCTGTTTCTCCAATATGGTATTTGCTGATTCCTTTCGCCATTGGCAGAACATCATCAATGCCCACGCTGGTGGAAATCTGAGGAAGTACGGCAGTAGCCAGGGTCTTTAAGGTGGCAAAATCAGCACTCTTCGCCTTTTCCATAGCCAGGGAAACAATCTTTCTCTGACGCTCCGTACGGTTGTAATCCGTATCCATGAGACGGAGTCTGGCATAGGATACAGCTTGTACCCCATCCAGGTGGTTCATACCCGCACTTTTTAAATGGTGTGAGCCTACGCCGGTGGAATTAACGGTTTCTGTAATAAAGCCATTGATATAGGCAAACTCCGAATCTGTAATTTCTACATCAACTCCGCCTAAGATATTAATGGCATCGGCAACGGCCTTCCAGTTAAACGTGGCATAATCATCAATCTTAAGGTCCAGATTCTCGTTTAAGGCTTCAAGAGCCTGTTTATGGCCGCCTTTGAAATATGCTTCGTTGATTTTATGATAAGTCCCCTTGCTGTTGATCTTTAAATATGTATCTCTGTAAACGGACACCAGCTTGATCTCTCCGGTAGCCTTGTTGATGTTACAGATCATCTCCACATCAGATAGGGCTCCCTTTCCCATATTGCCGTCTCTGGAATCCACACCAAAGACTGCAATGGTCCAATAGCCCTTCTGCCCTGTACGCTGCTTTAACATGAAAAATGCGCCTAACAGCAACAGTGCCAGAACGGTAAGCTGTATGAGAAAGACCTTCCTTTTATGTCTCCGCTTTCTTTTCTTGTCCGCTTTCAGCTTTGCGCTGTTTTGATGCTCATTGCGGCGGACTCTGGGGTTTCTTCCATCGCCTGCATTGTAATAGGTCCTGTCCCCTCTGACTGTCTGCTCCTGCTGTCTTCTTTCGGCTGTCTGCTTTCTGTCCGGATTCCTGTCTGCATGTCCTGATCCTTTGCCGCTTTTTTTCTTTTTGCGGGCTCTCATGCGGTCTAATTCGTCCTCATAATTCATAACTGAACCATTGTCCTTTCTTATTTACAGCCCTTATTTTCCGGGCCTTCCAATCAATTCTCTGGCAGATCCTATCCATTTTACCAGAAAAGATTTTATCAGTCAATCAGCTTTCTGTAATGGGTCCAGTCCCCTTTTGCAGTAGAAATAATCACATTGCCGGACAATGTGCTTGATTCATGGATGATCATCATGGTTTTATCATCCTCCCAACCCAGAAATACCGCTGCATGAGCTTCCTCTCCTGCTTTTATCATAATATCCCCTGGCTGTAAAGAAGATTTCTCCACCGCCGTTCCGCAGGAAGCCAGCCCTTCCGTGCTCTCATAATTTAAGCGCCTGTCCAGGGCGGACCAATAAATCCAGCTGATCCAGCCGGAACAGTCCAGTCCCTTTATGGATCGTCCCTTATTATCCGGTTCCGTGAGAACACCGAAGAAATTTTTCTCATAACCGGGCGAAGACGGCTTTCCGCCCCAATAGTAGGGAACTCTGCCGACGGAGGACAAGGCGTAACGGACCAGCTTTTTCCTCTCCTCTGAAATCCCCTGGGGAAGACGGCTCATATAGCTGTCGATTTCATCATAAGAAAGAGAACTTGCCCCAAGGCAAGGGGAAAGGGTCAGGCCGTAAAGCTCTGCCCAGTCCTGTTTTGCAAGGTCAGAGGAATAGGCTTTGTTTTCCTCCGTCCAGCCCTGCCAGCCAATATCTTCTTTCCTTTCATTTCCAAGGGAATCGAGGGCAAATAACCCCTTTCCGGAATCTGACAATCCGGTAATCACTGCTCTTACATGGAGATCTACATATCTGGAAGGCTCAGAAGGCAAGGATTCTTCTGTTTCTGGCTGAGCTTCTGTTTCCGCTTCTGTTTCAGAATCTTTCTTAAGGGCAATACCGGGACCGATTTCTCCGGAATCTTCCAGAGAAGAGATGGTTTCCAGGGAGGCATTGGTTTCCGGGGAAATATTAGCTTCTGCAAATGTTTGGTTAAGGCTTTCCAATGAATCTGAAGACTCTGAAACAGTTCCTGAAACATCTCCTGCCTCTGCCTGTGACGGTGTGGCCGGCTGCGGACTGTCCCCATAGACCTCACTGATGGAGTATTGAAAGCTATGGGAACTGTCCCACAGCTTAAAAGCATAGCTTAAGAAAGCATCTGAATCCTTCGGCGCAGCATAGTAAAAATATGTATTAGCCATGGACATGATCTCCTGGATATTAGACCGGGGAGTGATCTGTTTTCCCTTCTCATCATAAAATTCGATGCGTACCTGATGAAAGGAAAGTCCTCTGTAAGGCTCTGCAGGCATTCCAAGGCTTAAAGCCACCTTTTCAGGGCTTTCATCTGCCAAATGATAAATAGAAGCCATCCACTTAGAATCTTTAAGGGAAAGGGCTTCTGCTGCCTCTGTACCCAGGCTCTTCTCCTGCTCATCTCCTTCTCCATAGAGAAATGCCAGATTAAACGCAGAAAGAGACGGAACAAAGGGGGCAGGCCCCTCTTCTTCCGCCGTTGTTTCCAAAGGACTTTCCATAGAAGCTTCTTCTGTTTCAGCTTCTGTCTGGACAATATTTTTTATGGCCGAAGCCTCTTGTACATGACTGTAAGGGGAGGAATAAGAACGGGAAAATGCGCAGACACACGCACCCATAAAAGCCATAAATATGGCAGCAAAAATCTGTACCCTGACCGTCTTTTTAAATTTCATATGCTATCATTCCAGTCATATTTTTCTAAAATAGAACTATAGCATAATCTAAGGTCAAAATACAGAAAGAAAGGTTTAATAGTTTATTAAGATTAAGAGAAGGGTCAGCCCGCTGCGGCTGCTTCAGAAAGGATCAGAGCTTCTATGGCTGCGGCGACTCCATCAGCATGATTGCTTCTGGTCATAAGGCGTGCTTTCCGTTTTACCGCTTCCGAAGCATTTTCCATGGCAACGGTGTATCCCAGAGGCAGTTTCAGCATGGAGAGATCATTTTCACTGTCTCCTATTGCCAGGATTTCCCTGGGATGAATTCCGGCGTTTTGGGCATATTCCAAGAGAGCCGTTCCCTTTTGTGCTCCTGTATGGGTTAATTCTAAGTTTGAGGAATCAGATGAGGCAACAGACAGCGCGTCTTCCTGTTCCAGAAAAAGTCGAAGGTGCTTTAAAACCTCCGGATTTTCATGAACCACAGACATTTTATAAATATCAAAAGGTGAATTGAGCAGGGCTTCCTCCGTGGTGAACTGAAATCTCCGTGCTATGGTCTCATAAGAGTGTTCTTTGGAAACCATGGGGAGAAATATTCCATCCTCAAAACTTTTCCGGAACGTTTTCACGTCCGAGGTGGTATAGCTCCCGTTTTCTGTCATGAAATCATAAAGAACCGGGAAAGAACGGCAGATGTCCAAAATGCGTCTGATCTGATTCCTGGACATAGGCTGTTTCCGAAGCTGCTTTCCACTGCTGTCAAAAACAGCGGCACCGTTCATACAGATGATATCGCAGGATATTCCGGCTTCTTTTAAAGGCGAGGAAGCGTCTGCAAAGCCCCTGCCTGTACATACTACAAAATCGATGTTTTTCCGTCTGAGAGCTCTAATGGCTGCAACGTTTAACGGGGATATCTTCCCCCATGGATTTAACAGTGTTCCATCCATGTCAGATGCTACTAATCGTATCATATATTCTTCCTTTCTTTGTATTCTAAATTCATTTTAAAGGATGAATGTAAAATCAAAAAGAGGCTTATGGTAAAATCAATGTAAATCATGGTATTGACGCACAAAGCAACAGAGGCTATAATAAACTAGATTTATGAAGGAGGCATAAATATTAATAGCAAAGCTAAGCGCCATGCACCTGCTGATGCGATCGTGAACGTTTTCTAAGGAAAATGGTATCAGGGGTTAACGAGGTGAAGGGTTTATCGAATATTCGGCGGATGCCCTTCCATGCCGTTCCGGGCGTGTATCCAGTGTGAAATATGCAGGTAACTGCAAAACAAACACGCTGGAACCGGAGCCTGTTTTTTGTGTACCTTTTTTCGAAAAAAAAGGGCAGACATCATGTGAAAATTTAAGGAGAACGTAAATTATGTGTGGAATTATTGGTTATACAGGTCCTCTGGACTCAAAAAGAATTCTGTTGGAAGGCTTGTCCCAGTTGGAATACAGGGGCTATGACAGTGCAGGGGTGGCCCTGTGCATGGAGAACTCCCGCATCCGCCTCATCAGGCATACCGGAAAGGTTTCTAATTTAAAAGAAGGATGCAGGAAAATTTCCGAAACCTCCCACTGCGGACTGGGACATACCAGGTGGGCGACTCACGGAGGAGTGACCACAGAAAATACCCATCCCCACCAGGCCGGAAGAATTACCCTTGTCCACAACGGTATCATTGAGAATTATCATCAGCTCACCCTTGACTTTCATTTGGAAGGCAAGCTTCAGTCTGAGACTGACAGTGAAGTGGCTGCATGGGTTCTGGAAAGTCTTTATGAAGGCAGACCTTTAGAAGCCATAAGCAAGTTTGTATCTTATCTCAAGGGCTCATACAGCTTCTGTATGATGTTTGAAGACCACCCCGGAGAAATCTATGCTATCCGAAGTGTAAGCCCTCTGGTGGCGGCCTACACCCGCTCCGGCTCCTTTGTGGCCTCAGACTTAACCGCCCTCATTCCTTATACAAAACAATATTTCGTGGTTCCTGAAAACCACATCGTAAGGCTTACCTCCTATAAGGTTCATCTTTATGACCTTCACCAAAAGGAAACCAACCCTGAGATGATGGAGGTGAGCTGGAATACAGATGCCGCCATGAAAAACGGCTTCCCTCACTTTATGCTGAAGGAGATTCATGAACAGCCTGAAGCCTTGAAAAACACCATACTGCCCCGCATGGTACGGGGGCTTCCTGATTTTACCGATGACCAGATTCCGGATTCCATCTTAGAGCAGTGCAGCCAGATCCACATTGTGGCATGCGGCACTGCCATGCATGCAGGAATGGTGGCAAGAGCCCTTATGGAGCCTCTTCTGCGGATTCCTGTCACAGTCTCCATTGCGTCTGAATTCCGGTATGAGGAACCGCTCATTGACAGCAAAACTCTGGTTATCGTCATATCCCAGTCAGGAGAAACCATCGATACCCTGGCAGCCTTAAGACTTGCGAAAAGCTATGGGGCTTCCACCTTGTCAGTGGTCAATGTGAAGGGTTCTACCATTGCCAGAGAAAGCGATTACGTTCTTTTCACCCATGCAGGCCCGGAAATCGCCGTTGCAAGCACAAAAGCCTATTCTGTCCAGCTGGCGGCCCTTTACATGGTATGCTGCAGAATGGCCCTGGTAAGAGGAGCATACGGGCATGAGGAAGCGGAGAATTTCATGAAGGAGCTCTTGGATGCCATTCCTGCCATGGAAGCTATGATTGAAAAGAGGGATTCGGTGAAAGCTTTGGTTACTCACCTGATCAATGAACCTGATGCATTCTTTATCGGACGGGGGCTGGATTACGCCTTTTCTCTGGAAGGGGCTTTGAAATTAAAAGAAATCTCCTATATCCATGCCGAAGCCTATGCTGCCGGAGAATTAAAGCACGGCACCATCGCCCTCATAACAGATCAGGTTCCTGTCATTGCCATCGGAACCCAGAAAAAGGTCTTTGCAAAAACAATTTCAAATATCAGGGAGGTAAGGGCAAGAGGTGCCTTCGTAATCCTGCTGGTTGGGGAAAAGTCCCGGGTTGAGGAAGGAATTGCAGATGTTATAATCCCCATCCCTGAGGTTGATGACCGATTTGCAGTATTTCCCGTAGCAGTCATCCTTCAGCTCATCGCTTATTACGCTTCCGTAGGGAAAAACCTGGATGTGGATCAACCGAGAAATCTGGCAAAATCCGTAACAGTGGAATAATTGGTACAATAAAAGACGGGCACTTCCGGTAAAATGGAAATGCCCGTCTTTTATATGGATTATGACTTTGATTTCTTCTCTTCGTTCCACTTCATTTTTGCATCTGCAAAACTGCGGATAATTCTTACCGCTCCTTCCACGCCTACTGCGCTTCTGTTGATACATAGATCATAACTCTTCACATCTCCCCATTTCTTGTCAGAATAGTAATTGTAGTAGCTGGAACGTTTTTTATCAGTCTTGATCATAATATCCCTGGCTTTTCCTTCTTCAATCTGATAAAGCTCTTTTAAGGAGCTGATCCTATCCTCATCGTTGGCGCTGATAAAAACCGATACAAGATTGGGATTTTCTGCGAGAGCATAATCCGCACACCGCCCAACAATCACGCAGGATTCCTCTTCTGCAAGCTGCTTGATGGTGTTGAACTGGGCTAAAAACAACTTATGGTTGATGGGCATATCCAGGTGGCCGGAAGCGGCCATGCCCATGGGATATGTATCCATAACAAGGGAATACAAAAAGCTGTTGGTGGGCCTTTCATCGTGAGTCTGAAACAGTTCTTCGCTCAACCCGCTTTTCTTAGCGGACAAAGCCAGCAATTCCTTATCATAACACTTGATCCCCAGCTCTTCCGCCAGCTTTTGACCAATGATTTTTCCTGAACTTCCGCATTGCCTTCCTATAGTAATCACTAAATTTCCGCTCATGAAAATCACTCCTTCCAATCGTCTTATAAGTATATTATACATCAAAGTTTCAGAAAAATCCATATTTATTCTGAACTTAACAGTTTTCTAAGAAAAAGGAGCCTTTTACAAGGCTCCCCGTAATTTTCTTAACAAGTCTTCAAAGTATTCAGGAAGGGGAGCCGTAAATTCCATGTAAGCTCCGCTTTTCGGATGGATAATGCCCAGAACCCCCGCATGGAGGGTCTGCCCGTTTAACCGGAAAGGATATTTGGCAGGGCCGTAAACCTGATCTCCTAATATGGGATGACCAGTGCTGGCCATGTGAACCCTGATCTGGTGGGTCCGCCCCGTTTCAAGCTGGCATTCCACATAGGTAAACTGCTTAAACCGCTCCAAAACCCGGTAATGGGTGACAGCTTCTCTTCCGTTTTTCTCATTAATGCTCATTTTTTTGCGGTCCACAGGATGGCGGCCAATGGGGGCGTTTATGGTGCCCTCATCTTCCTTTAAGACCCCGTGTACCACAGCATAATACTTTCTGGTAATAGAATGCTCCTTAAGCTGCTCTGCAATGGAATTATGAGCCATGTCGTTCTTGCATACAATGATGACTCCGGTGGTGTCCATATCGATTCTGTGAACGATTCCGGGGCGCATAACGCCGTTGATGCCTGATAGACTGTCCCGGCAGTGTGCCATAAGGCCGTTGACCAGGGTTCCACTGTAATGTCCGGCAGCCGGATGGACAACCATTCCTTTCGGTTTGTTAATGAGGATAATATCCTCATCTTCATACAGAATATCCAGGTCCATGTCCTCAGCTTCAATTTCCGGTTCCACCGCCTCAGGAAGAGATAGCTGAACTGTTTCTCCCGGACTCACCTTATAATTGCTTTTAACTGCCTTTTCATTGACCAGAACTTCCTGTTCCTTTAAAAGCTTCTGTAAATAAGAACGGGATAATTCTTCGCAATACATTGATAAGTACTTATCAATGCGCATTCCTCCATCTTCCGCTGCCACTGTAAATTGCTGCTTCAAGCCTGCCCCTCCTTTTGTTTCAGGGAAAGACAGGATAAGTCCTCTTCCTTGTAGTAAAACAGGAACAGAATCATGAAAACAAACATGGAAACCGTAACATAGCAGTCAGCCACATTGAAAATAGGAAAATCAATGAGCTTGAAATACAGAAAATCCACCACATACCCCTGGGTAAAGCGGTCAATCATATTTCCCACCGCTCCGGCGGACAAAAACATGGCAATAAGGTGCAGGGGCAGGTATTTTCTGGTTGCAGGCATACGGAACACCCCATAGACGGTAAAGGATAAAACCACAACAGCGATCAACAGGAAAAAGGTCTGTTTCCCCTGAAGCATTCCAAAGGCTGCCCCTCTGTTTTCGTGGTAAAAAAATTCAAATACTCCTTCCCAGATCTGGTAAGGCGGACGGTTCATAAGATGCTGTACTGCAAGACGTTTGGTCCACTGGTCCAGACCTATGGCCATAAAAAAGCCGGCAATCAGCCCCAGGGTAAGTTTTGTTTTCTGGTTCATGTAAATCTCCTTATGCTAAGGTTAAAATGTAGTTAAGTCCTTCTGCCATCTCTTCTGCTGTGACGGTTTTATCCACACAGGCTTTTCCTATCTGGTCTAAGAGAATAAAACGGATGGTACCGGAATCCATTTTCTTATCACTTTTCGTAGTTTCAATAATATCATCTGTCAAAAGCCCGCCGACAGTCACAGGCATGTGAAACTGCTTCATAACAGATATAAGCCGGGAGAGCTCACCCTCTTCTATCATGCCCCTTTTTACGGAAATTGCCATGGCAGCGATGCAGCCAAGGCCTACGCAGTGGCCGTGAACCAGTTGGAAGTCAGAAAGCTTCTCAATGGCGTGGCCTAAGGTGTGTCCCAGGTTTAAAAGTGCCCGTTCTCCCTGCTCTGTAGGGTCCTTTTCCACCACATCCTTTTTGATCTGGTTGCTTATGCGCACCGTTTCCTCCAGAATGTTTAAATCCCTGTTCTGAATTTCCTCTGCATGATCAATCAGCCAGTCATAATAAGAAGAGTCCTTAATTAATCCATGCTTAAGAACCTCTCCCATACCGGAAGAAAACTGCTCATCAGAAAGGGTCTTTAAGGTTCCGATATTAGTATAAACCAGTTTTGGCATATGAAATGCACCCACCATGTTTTTGTAGGCATCAAAATCCACCCCGGTCTTTCCGCCTATGCTGGAATCCACCTGGGACAGAAGGGTTGTGGGCACCTGAATAAATGAAATTCCCCTTAAATAGGTGGCCGCCGTAAAGCCGCATAAATCGCCCACAACTCCTCCGCCTAAGGCTAAAAGCCAGTCATGACGGTCAAACTGCATGTTAATCAGAGCTTCATATAAGCTGCGGACAGTGTCTAAATTCTTGTTCTCTTCTCCCGCAGGAAAGATAAAACACTCTGTCTGCTTACAGCATCCGGCGGCAATGCTCTCCACCTCATCCAGATAAAGAGAGGCAACATTTGAATCCGTGACAATGCATACCTTTCTTCCGTCCAGCTTCAGCTTCTTTAACTCCTCTGCCAATCCCTTAAACGAGGTCTCCATAACAATATCATAAATCGGGGTTCCGTCTTTGTGTACGGTCATTGGATTTCCCACGGCGCCATTCCTCCATTGTATTTTTTCTTTTAACCTTTTTTCCTCCATGACGGAAGAAAGCAAACAACTACGCCCCCAAAGCAGAATATGCCTGGGATATGGGAAGTTGTCTGCTTGTACCATTCAAATAAATTCGTTATTCCTTCCAGATCAATCTGTTACAGGCGAAGATTCATCCCGCCCATATCCAGACCTCCGCTGTTTAACAGATCCTGAAAATCACCGGACAGTTCCACAGATTCCGGAGTTGCTATAAATATGTAGTTTGATATTTTCTGCAAATTTCCATTCATGGAGTATGTAGCACCGGAAGTAAAATCAATAATTCGCTGGGCTACCTCAGTATGGATTCCCTCCATATTAAGAACGACGGCTTTTCCTGCCAGCATATAATCGCAGATTTCCTTTGCATCCTCAATGGAAGTAGGTTTTATCATGGATACTTCCATGGTACGCTGCTGCTTCATGGGAACTACCTTCGGAGAACGGGACAGAAAACGGGGCTTCTGCTCATATTCCTCTTCCTCATCGTAATAGTCTTCTTCCGCCTTCTTTGAAAAGAGAGGCTTTCTGACAGGTCTGTCACCTTCATCCTCGTAGTCGTCATCTAAGTAGTAATCGTCATCTTCATCCGTATCATTCAAGCGCATGCTATCCATCAGTTTGCCTAAAATGCTCATACTTCATTCTCTCCAATCTTATACCATGTCGGCTATATTCGTCAGCCATCCAGCCTCCAGGTATATATTCTCACCTGACCGGTGCCTGCACTGCTGCATCCATCAGGTGTTCATATAATATCTTGTACCAAAAATGCCGGTACCGACCCTGACCAGAGTAGCGCCCTCTTCGATTGCAACTTCATAATCTCCGGTCATGCCCATTGAGAGCACGGTCATATTAACATTATCAATGTTTTTCCTTTGCATGTCAACATAAAATTGATTTAATTTCTTAAATATAGGCCGATTTTCCTCAGGATTTTCTACAAAAGGAGCAATTGTCATAAGACCTTTTATCTTAACATGAGGAAACGTGGCGATTTCGCGAATTGCCGTCTCTGTGTCCTCCAGCTTAAAGCCGTATTTACTTTCTTCTTCCGCCACATTGACCTCTAAAAGGATATCTGCAGCCATATTTTTTTTGGCCGCTTCCTCCTCAATCTGCTCTGCCAGCCGCAAGGAATCCACGCTGTGAATCAAGGCCGCCTTATCAACAACCTGTTTCACCTTATTGCGCTGTAAATGGCCGATCATGTGCCACCGGATATCCTCAGGCAGAATCAGGCATTTTTCCGTCAGCTCCTGCACTTTGTTTTCACCGAAGTCCCGGACACCGCTGCTGTATGCTTCTGTAATCATATCAGCCGGCTTTGTCTTGCTGACCGCTATGAGAGTCACTTCCTCCGGATTTCTTCCCGCTCTTTTGCAGGCATTTAAAATCCGTTTTCTCACTTCCTCCAGATTTTCTTTTACCAAGTCAATCACCTCTTATTTATAAATTAGCTGTCCCTCACTGACTGTAGCCGCTTCTAAAACAATGTGGTCATATACAGCCAGGCCATAAGTCATATTTTTTTTCACAGTGTAGTATTCGTCATTGGAGGCCAGTACATCGATCTGCTTAAATATCGCATATCCTTTGTTTATATTATACACACCCTGGAGAGAGGCGCTTGCCCCGATCTGATACCGTTCCTGAGAATCAGGCTTTACAATGTAATCTCCTGCTTTAAAGCCATCTTCCCCGCCCATTTCAATATAGTAATTATCCCCTTCTGAATAATAAATATCCGCAGGGACAAATACAACGGAGGTTCCGGATTCAGCATACACTTCTTTATTAAAACCGCTTACTGTGCTGTCGCCGCCCTGGGTCATGTAATCCATGGGGACCAGGTAAAATTCCTTTGTAGTCACCGCCGTAACAGGAATCTTAAGACCCTCTGCCCGGTCGGAGATAATTTCAAAATCAACATACCGGTCGGAAGCAAACTGAATCATATACTTATCAAAATCCAGTTTTCCAAAGGCCTTTCCGTCTGTTCCGTTAAATACGGAAAAGCTGCCGGAGGCTTTTAAATCCTGCTTGGTAAATTCCACCGTAAGGCTTGTCTTATCTCTGTAAGCCGCCTGATCATCTTCCGTAAGGGGAAATACCACAGACCATGAATCAGAAGTGATGATCTTATAGACAGGAGCACCTTTTTCAATCAGCTCTGACTTTGCGGCTGCTCTTGTATAGCTGCTTAAGTCAAATACGGCTTCTGAAACCGCCGAAGGCTGCAGCCCTTCATAAGAATCGATTCCGTAGGAGACGATTCCGGCCTGATCCGCCTTTACCTGTTGAAAATTAATGCCGGCCTGGTCCATCACTCCACCCAGGTTGTCCAGTACATTGAAATTCACGCACTCCATAACCTCAGCCTCTAAAGAGAATTTGGTATCATAGGCGGTGCGGAACTGATTGCTGTCATAAGTGAGGCTGAATGCAGTCAGCTGCTTTTTTAATTCGGATAAATTTTCCGGTGTCAAAGAAACGCTTTCCTCTGCATTTTCTGCCAGAAAGGCCGCAATGCTTCCTGTTTCGTCAATGGAATAAACACGGGTTCCAGCAGAAGCCCGCTTTCCCTCTCTCACGTAATAGTTGATATAGCCCGACCTGTCCGCGTGCTTTACCTCCTCCTGCCGGAGGATGATGCCTGTGTGA
Organism: Lacrimispora sp.; assembly: GCF_036758025.1. Lineage (GTDB taxonomy): Bacteria > Bacillota > Clostridia > Lachnospirales > Lachnospiraceae > Lacrimispora. The sequence continues at coordinate 17,018 of NZ_DAIOXM010000026.1, forward strand.
TTTTTGTTATTTACAATACTGCCTTCCTGTACCTCATAGAATCTGATTTTATCTCTGCGTACGTAAGCGGATACACTGAACACCATATAAATAAAAATCAGGCCAAAGATAATCATACCTACATTGATATTCAGAGGCCGCCGGTAACGGATGATCTTCTTGCTCTTTCCTGGCTTCTTTGCTTTTTGTCTTGCCAACCTGACGCCTCCCTTCCCTTCTAGCTATTATAAAAGGAATTACCAAAAAATTCAAGTCAGAGGAGAAAAATTTCCTGACATGTAAAAAGGAGGCCGCCCTGCAGCCCCCTTTTGAGGAAAATTAAATACTATGTATGATTATAATGAAACAACCACATGAGCCTTAACATCCTCAGGCATATTCTCTGCATCAATGGATACGCTGAGAACAAAGGTTACATGATATTTTTCACTTATTTTTTCCAAGGTCGCAATGGTCTCAGATATGTCTTCGCCTTCCAGGCAGGCCAGCTTTAAAAAGCTGTCAAAAAACATGATTTCCAAGTCATGATCCTGGGATATGACACCACAGATTAAACCAATAAATCCTTCGCTGGATGTGATTGGATACTCATTAACGTTAATGAGACGGATCTTGTTGCTTAATTCGTACATGTGCTTAGAACTTTTGTCCAGGTATACGATAGAACCGGCGGACTCCTTTACAGCTGCGTTAGCTCTGTCCAACAAATGCTTTGTCTTACCTTTCCCCTTTTTACCTGCTATTATCTGCACCATAGCAATCTCCTCCTTGCGTTATATGATTTGTATAAAAAGTCTATTCGGATTAAAATAATTATAGTACAAATCTCTAAAAAACGCAATGCTATTCTACAATTTTATTTAATATATTTGACATATTCTCATAGAGCCCGGGCCGGCCGGCCGCTTTTAAAACCACAGAAATATATTCCCGGCCTGAGGAATCAGAGCTTCCCATAATCAGGCAGTTTCCAGCTGCCTGGGTGGTGCCTGTCTTTCCGCCTGAGGCTGTAAGGCCGGAAGGCATAGGCTGCTCTCCCGTCATATACCAGTTGGTCGCCTTCCAGGTGGAACTGACCGGACTCCCCGCTTCATTTTTATAAGAAGCAGTAAATTCCTTAGCAGCGATGATCTCCCGGAATTTGGAATATTCCATAGCCTTGTTAAAAATCAGATACAGGTCATAGGCCGTAGTGTAATGGTTCTGATTGTGGAGGCCGTGAGGATTGACAAATTGAGTGCCTGTGGCTCCCAGCTTTAATGCCTCTTCGTTCATCATCTTGGAAAATGCCTCCTCACTTCCAGCCATGTGTACGGCAATGGCTGCTCCGGCATCATTGCCAGATGGAAGCATAAGACCGTATAAAAGCTGTTCCATGGTCAGTTTATCTCCCGGCTTGATTCCGCATAAGGTGGCTCCTGCCTCTGTAATAACGGCATCCTTGGTCACTGTGACCTCATCGGTCAAGTCTCCGTATTCAAGGGCCACAAGAGCTGTCATGACTTTTGTGACACTGGCCGGATAAAGCCGTTCAAAGGGATTTTTTGCAAACAGAACCTCTTTGTCTTTGATATCAAAAACTGCCGCCGCCTCTGCAGTCACTTTGCCATCCGAAAAAGGGGTGTCTTCCGACACCACACAGAGATCGTTTGCAAAGGGTTCCGCCTTGCCGGCGGCTGTACCGGACTGGTAAAGGGCAGTCCTTTCCGAAAAAACGTAGGGACTCTCAAGCTTTCCCAGACCGGCGCAGCCTGTCAGAAACAGGGAACAGAAAAAAATGCACCCTGTTTTTACAAAAACTTTTTTATTCACTGGACTTACCTCTGCTATTTATACATTTCCCGCCATTCAAGATCCCCGCGCTCCAAGGACTTGATAAGAAGCTCTGCTGTAGCCAGATTGGTTGCAAGAGGGATGTTGTGCATGTCACAGGTACTCATAATATTTACAATATCCGGTTCATGGGATTTTGGCGTCAAGGGATCCCTTAAAAAGATCACAAGGTCGATTTCATTGTGCTCGATCTGAGATCCTAATTGCTGTTCTCCGCCTAAGTGTCCCGCCAGATACTTGTGGACATTTAAATTGGTCACCTCTTCAATCAGGCGCCCTGTGGTGCCGGTGGCGTAAAGCATATGCTTGCTTAAAATTCCTCTGTAGGCGATGCAGAAGTTCTGCATCAGTTTTTTCTTTGAATCATGGGCAACTAAACCTATATTCATAACGATATACCTCCTTATTAATTACCGATTTTGCGCTGCAGTCCAACATTCAGAACAAATCCCATGCCAATAAATATACTGACAAGGGAACTGACTCCCGAGCTGATAAAAGGCAGGGGGAGACCCGTGTTGGGAAATATCTGTGTGGCCACTGCGATGTTGGCAAAGGCCTGAAAGCCGATTAAGGCCGCCATGCCGGTACATATCAGTTTCCCGGACATATCTTTGGCTTTTGAAGCCATATAAAGACACTCAAATACAATCAGACCAAAAAGAATGATGACGATGACGCTGCCCCGGAATCCCATCTCTTCACCGATGATGGCGAAAATAAAGTCGGTTTCTCCGGCTGATAAAAAATTACCGTCTTTGACTGATGCAATGGTTGTATTAAAAAGTCCCTTGCCCTGAAGCTGTCCGGAACTGATTGCCATAATGGAGTTTTTTTGCTGATACAGGTTTTCCGCATACTGTTCTGCATGAGGATAAATCCAGGCCAGAATACGCCGGGCCTGATATCCGTGGATAAATGGGATCAATCCTTTGGTCAAAAGGAATATGAAAAGTACGCCTGCCGGAATTGCCACGGCAAGCACGCTTCCGATCCACTTGTAACTGATGCCTGCGGCAAACACCATGCATAAAATAATGACGGTGACCACAAGGCTGGTGGACAAATTAGGCTCTGCCAAAATAAGTCCAATGGGAACGGCCGCAAGTATGGCCGCAAGCCCTACCATGACCGGTGTATCTATCTTTTCCTCGTATTTGTTCCAGAACCAGGAAAAAAATACAATCAAGCCTATCTTTACAAATTCAGAAGGCTGAATCCGGCCTATGCCGGGAATATTGATCCATCTGGTGGCGCCTCCGGCCGTATGCCCCACGACTAAAACTGCACCCAGTAAAAGGATGCAGCTCCCATAGTCCAATGCATAAAGCCTGATTATTTTTCGATAATCAATGATGGAAAGCCCAATAGCCAGGGCAAAGCCAACCATTACGCCTGTTATCTGTTTGGTCACTGTGGAGGAATCCTGGTTGGAGGCACTTGCCACCACCAGAATTCCGATAATGGACAGCGACAGCATGTATAAGACCAATCGGTAATTGTAGTATCTAAAGTTGTAGTCAGAAAACATAATTAGTATATCCCCTTATCAGGTATATCGCGAATAGGGATGTTCGCATAAAGCACAGGGGTGAAACGTTCACAATCTTCCTGCTTTTGCTTTTTCATCTGTATCTCTATTCTGTCGGAATCTATATTTAAGTATCTTGAAACGACGCGGACCATATCGTCTTTTATCATCTGCATGATCTCAGGAGAACAATCAGCCTTGTCCGCAACCAGCAAAAGTTTCAGACGATTTCTTGCAATTTCTCCTGAATTCTTCTTACGGAATACAGGAAACAGGCTCATATTCTACCCTCCTATGCTCTCTTTAAGAGACTGGAGAGTTTAAAGAACAGGCCTCCACGCAGCGTGGGGGTATGAATAGGTACGTTTTCCCCCATAATCCTCCTGCAGATGTCCATATAAGCTTGTCCGGCCGGAGTTCCCATACCTACCAGGGGTTCTCCCTGATTGGTGGAAATGACCACATCCTCGTCGTCAGGAATGGCGCCGATCATATCTACGGCAAGGATGTCCATGACATCGTCTAAGGACATCATATCTCCCCTCTTTACCATATCCGCCCGGATTCGGTTTACGACCAGTTCAATCATACCCATGTCGGCGGCTTCCAAAAGCCCGATGATGCGGTCTGCATCCCGGATGGCCGAAACCTCTGGTGTGGTGACCACAATGGCCCTGTCAGCGCCTGCAATGGCATTTTGAAATCCCTGTTCAATTCCTGCCGGGCAGTCCAGCAGAATGTAATCAAAGTCTGCTCTTAAATCATCCACCAGCTTTACCATCTGTTCCGGATTCACGGCAGTCTTGTCCCTGGTCTGCGCCGAGGGAAGCAAAAACAGGTTCGGGTATCTTTTGTCTTTTATCAGGGCCTGCTTCATACGGCAGTTCCCTTCTGCCACGTCCACTAAATTGTAGACAATGCGGTTTTCCAGTCCCATGACAACATCTAAGTTGCGCAGTCCGATATCTGTATCAATCAGGACTACCTTTTTACCCAGAATTGCCAGGCCGGTACCTACATTGGCAGAGGTTGTCGTCTTGCCTACCCCGCCTTTTCCAGAAGTGATTACGATTACCTCGCTCATATCATATCCTCCTGAAACTTAAAATTACTTTGTTAGTGCTTTCATTCTCTATTCTACCTTAATTTTCGGAATATTTCCACACTTTTTTTCATTGGTTTAATAATAACTTTATTATTCTCCAGATATGCCTTCATTGGACCGTGTCCCAGGCGCTTTCCGCGCCCGTCAAGGCCGGAGGTGCAGTCTGCGATGCGAAGCTGGACAGGAGCCATATCGAGAGCCGTAATCAAGGCTTCTCCATTGCCTGCCACTCCTGCACATACAGTTCCGGCAAGTTTTCCAAGGACGATCACATTGCCCTTTGCCAGAACCCTTGCGCCTTTGCACACATCTCCGATGATGACAATGCTGGCCTCTGATTCCAGAGATTCTCCATTTTGTAAATTTCCCTTAAAGAACTGGCCTGTCTGGCAGGACAGCTCCATCAGTTTTTCATTCAGTGCTTTTTCGCAGCGCTCGATCCGGTTTATATCCTTGTCCACAATGCAGACGATTTCCACATTGCAGTTTTCCGTGATCCGGTTAATCACCGCAAATTCTTCTTCAGCCGTTAATTCTCTTCCCTCAAGGGTCAGGGTCATTTGTGCAGATCCCCAGAACTTTGCGTTATCCCCAAATTTTTTCCCTATGTCAGAAAGAAGCTGAGGGAAGGGGATGTCCGGATCCAGGATGACAGTCATACCTGCTCGGTTGCTTTTAATCACTACGGTATTGTGCATCATATCACCTCTTAATCCTAGTTAATCACCAATTTTGACCTGTGCTGCATCCAGGGCGCCTGCGTTTACAATGGATTCCAGGTCTCTATATCCATAATAATATTCATAGACGTTTTTTCCAATATTGGCAGCGTTGGAGGATGAATATCCATAAGGAATATTCACCGTAACACAGATTTCCGGATCATTATAGGGTGCAAAAGAAATGAAAAATGCGTGGTTCGGTTTATTTCTGGCCTCCTGGGCAGTACCCGTTTTTCCTGCAATTTCCACCTCAAGGTCTGCAAACAGCCTTTTTGAGGAACCGTTTGTTATCACCTCTCTCATCCCCTGTTGTACAGTATCCCACGTTAAGTCCGCCGCGTCAATATGAGAAGAAATCTCAGGGGTATAATCTTTAATCAGATTGCCTTCAGAATCCGTTGTTTTATCTAATAAACTGAGTTCAAACACGGTTCCCCTGTTTGCAAGAGCCGCCACATATCTGGAAAGCTGAACATTGGTATAAGCATGGCTTCCCTGTCCCATGGTAGAACGCTCCGGGTCCTCCTTGGATATCTGGGGTTCCAGCTCCGCTATTTCCACTCCGGACTTATGATCCAGCCCGAATTTGGATGCGTATTCTCTCAGGACTTCAAGTCCTCCATCCGGGGAGTAATTCCCCGATGCATCTGTAGAAAGGCGATGTCCTAACTCAGCAAAAAAGACGTTGCAGGAATTTGCAATACCTTCCACAAGATTTAAATGACCGTGATATCCGGGATAAATCCAGCATTTGATAGGCATGGCTATCTCATCATACTCACCGGTACAATTGATGGTTTCCTCTGTGTTGACCACATGTTCTTCCAGAGCCGCCACGGCAGTAATGGGCTTAAAGGTAGAACCCGGTGCCTTTCTGGTCTGGGTTGCATTGTTATATAAAGGCAGGGATAAATCTGCCTGAAGCTGGCTGAAATAAGTGCCGTCACCGATCCGGTTGTTGTCATATCCCGGATAGGAAACGAGAGCCAGAACCTCCCCTGTCTTGTCATCGGTGACCACCACACCTGCATTGCTGGGAGACAGAGCCAGCTGGGCCGGGGTGATTTCCAGGGTGGAAAGCTTTTTCAGCAGGAAGGAATAAGCGTCGCCGGAAGCCCGAAGTTCTGCGGCTTCCTGCCCTTTGTCAATCAGGACTCCCTGATCGTATAAGGCAAGACAAAGTTCCTGTCCTGTAATTACATCATCATTAATTAAATAACGGTAAATTCTCTTGGTAAAGTTCCGGTCTTCTCTCAGGCTTTCCAAGGTATAGCGGACCAGAGCTTCAAAGGTATCGTCTGCATTGGAATACTTGGCACCTGTTTCCAGCTTGGTGGTGTCCACCCAGCCGTTTGCAATTCCATAGTATAAATAATTTCTCAGACTGATTTCATCGGCCTTCCAGGCCTGGTATTCCTGACTGGAGGTGTCGATGGCATCTTCTTTGATCATTCCCACCGTAGGCCCTGCCAGGTAGGAGTAAATGTAAAACATATAAGCCTTCATATCCTCAGGCAGGTCCTTCATGGCCGTAGCGTGAGGACTCATCAGTTCATTGGTGAGATTTATAAAAATTTGCTCTTGGGAGGACACGTATTTGCGGTATATCTCTTTCTCCGTATCGGAGGCATCCTCTTCCTCTATTCCTTTCAAAGAAAGCACGTTGTTATTAATCAGCTGATAATAGGCGTCCTTGACAGGTATCTTCATATTGGAACCGTCAGTGGTACTGCCAACCTGATAATCCCCGTTGACAATGGTTTTTATAAGGACTCCGGCCAGGGACTGTTCGATCAGATGGTAAATACCTTTCTGAAGGTCCGCATCCATAGTTAAATAAACGTCATTGCCTGCAGAGGAATCCGTTTCATCCTTTGTTTCTCTGATCCGCCCCATGCTGTCCTTGTAAATGGTCTTCTTCCCCTTAGTGCCCTGAAGATCCTGCTCCATGGTGTATTCGATGCCTGTCCGGCCTACGATATCATTAATATCGTAGTCAGGTTTTTTCTGCTGAAGCTCCTCCAACTGATCCTCAGGCACCTTACCCGTATAACCGATGACAGGTGCAAAGGGAATGCTGTCGTTATAAGCCCGGATGGTGGTTTCCTCCACATTTACGCCCTGTAAATCTCCGGTGTGCTCTAAAATATCGGCAACGGTTTCATCGGAAACCTGAGTAGCCACAGTGGTTGCTTCGTATTTACGAAAGGACATGAGACGAAGGGCGTACTTAATATTGATGATATCAAGGGCCTCCTGGTCTGTGAGAGTAACCGGATTTCCATCCTCGTCCTTTAATTTGTCAAAACCGTTATCCTCATAAGCCATCTGGAACAATTCTCTGGCGTTTAAATTGGAAGGATATTTTCCTTTTTCATCATCTAAGTCTTCCACCTTTTTCACACCGTAATAATCCCGGAGAAAACGCTTTCTTGCGCTTTCCGAAGAGGAGGTATAAACCATATCTCCATTAGGATCCAGGGCTACTTCAAATTTCCCCTGAACCTTTTCTCCATGCTTTTCGAGGATTCTCACCAGCCTTAAATACATGTTGTTTTTATCTTCTGCCTTTTTATAGGCTCCCGTATCCTGTACGGTTACGGAATAAGCCAGCTTATTGTAAGCCAGGAGCTTTCCGTTGCGGTCATAAATATTTCCTCTTGTTCCGGCAGTTGTGATGGTTTGCTCTGTAATCTGCATATATTCGTTAAGAGCTTCTTCTCCACGAATGATCTGCATATCAAAAAGAGTTCCCACCAATCCGGCATACATGGCAAAGCAAATGCATCCAAGTATAAAAAGTCTGGAAGAAATCGCCTTTTTAAAAAAATCTGTCAGTATATCTAATAAATCTCTAAACAATGGAAGAATCACCTCTTTTTTCAATTTCCTCCAGCCGGCGGTTTAAGATCAGGAAGAGACGGTAAAAAAGCAAAGTCGTCACGACTGTAAAAATGATCTCAGGCAGCACCAGGTTGGTGAAATAATATCCGATTCGGATCTTTTGACGGATCAGGAACCGGAAAACATAAATATACATGTTATAAGCCAGCTCATTCAAAATGCTTAAAATCAGGGGCAGAGTGATATAGTCCTCATAATAATATTTCCGGAAAATACCGTTGATATAACCCACGTGAACAAAGATCAGGGTATAAAAACCAAAGGGGCCGCTGTAGAACAAATCCATCATAAGCCCTGATATAAGTCCGTAATACATTCCCGCCTCTGTTCCATAGATGAATCCAAAGGAAAAAGTCAGGATCAGAAGCAGGTTGGGAGCAGCCGATAAAAACGGCAAAAGGGGAAATATGCAGTTTTGAATGGTAAATGCCAGAAGAATCAGCAATACGTTAATAAAAATCCGTCTCATTTTTCTCCTTTTTGTTATTGGGAAGCGCTCTCTTCTTCAGAAGGCGCTTCTGCCTCCGGTGATTCAGAAGACTCCTCTTCCTTCATCATGTCAGCCTTAAGCTCTGTAATGACTAAAACCTCCTGGAGGCTGTCAAACTCTGCCGCCGGAATTAAATATCCTGATTTGGTCACGTTGTTGGTATCGTTGGTCACATCAGCGGCATAACCGATCAAAATGCCCGGAAGAAATACGGAACTGATGTTGGAGGTCACGATCTTGTCACCGTCTTTTAAATCGCTTTCTTTTAATACATTGGTGATCCTGAGCCTGCCTTCCTTAAACAAAGTCAGATCTCCGGCCACAATACAACTGTCAGCGGACTGCATAGCCATTCCGCTGACACGGCTGGAGTCGTCAATAATGGAGCGGACCGTGGCATAATTGGCTCCCACATCCGTCACAAGACCTACCAGACCGCCTCCGGCCACCACATTCATGTCCACGGCAATTCCGTCTTTGGAGCCCTTATCAATACGGAATATCTGAAACCAGTTGCTGGAGTCATTGGCAATGACCCTTGCCCCCACCTTTTCATACTGGCCGTATTCCTGATCCAGGCTGTAAAGCTGACGGAGCCGCTTTAATTCAAATTCCTCAGCCTGAAGCCTGGTATTCTGCTCCGTAAGCTGGGTAATGATCTCTTTCATCTCTTTGTTTTCATCTAACGCATCCCGCAGCTTTGTATAATCCACGATCTGGTCGTAAATGGACGACCCCACCGCATTGACCCCTGACTGCACCGGAATCAGGAAATAGCCCACTCCGGTCCTAAGGGGTGTCAGCCATTCATCCCGAATGGAGGTCAGCCCGATCAGCAGGACACAAAATACTGTTAAAGCGATAAGAACATATTTGCTGCGCTTTGATTCCATCTATAAAATTCCCCGTTCCTTCAAACTGATATAGGAATTATCTCCTATGATAATATGATCCAGCAGCCGGATTCCCATTAATTCCCCGGCTTCCTTTACCCGGCGGGTAAGGCTGATATCCTCTTTGCTGGGAGAGGGATCTCCGCTGGGATGGTTATGGACCAGTACCAGGCTCACAGCGTGGTATCTGGCGGCTTCTATAAAGATCTCCCTGGGGGAAACCACCGAAGCATTTACCGTTCCCTGGGAAATCAGGACTTCTTTGATTAAAGCTCCCTTTGTATTGAGAAGGAGAATGAAAACCTGTTCCCGCTCCTTGTGGCGCATATCTTCCATGAAATAATTGACGATTTCAAGGGGATTGTGAAAGGAAACGGTCTCTGAAAGAGCGCTCCGCTTCCAGATACGCCTGGAAAGCTCTCCAATGCACATGAGCTGTGCTCCCTTGACCCTTCCGATTCCCTTGACAGCCATAAGCTCCGGAATGGAAAGATGCAAAAGCCCTAAAATACCCTCTTTCGGATAATTTAAGGCCAGTATCTTTTGTGACAGAGCCAGGGAATTATCCTCCCTGGAACCGGTGCGGATAATAATGGATAAGAGCTCCGCATCGCTTAAAGCCTCCGGCCCATCCGTCAAGCATTTTTCATAGGGCCGCTCCTGTGCCGGAATGTGTTTCATTGTTATACGTTCCATATGCCTCCTGACCGTTACTCTCCAGGTACGAAAAAAAGGACATACGTTTTAAATAAACCGATATGTGATGAGGGCTGCTGCCACTCCTATGATGCCTGCCATGGTTATTTTAATGTTGATCCCAAAGGTAATGACCAGGATGCCTAAATTGACCACAAGCGGGGTGTCAAACCCAAAGGACTGTCCCACATTCAGCCAGGACAGCCAGGATATCCCCTTAGCCAGATCTCCCATAAATCCTCCTAAGACAACACCGGCAAGCATAAGAAGAAGCAGTACCCAGCAGTTTTTGTACTTCATCTGCTCTGCTACCCCTTTTGGTATTATGGCAGGAATTTCCGTGCCTATCAAAATATTTTAGCATAGATTTACAGTTGTGTATAGCCTTTTTTGAGGACTCCGGCTTCCAAAAGCTTTTGCATGGATTTAAGGATTCCCAGCTTTGCATGATACCATGTAAGCCCTCCCTGAAAATAAACGGCATAAGGGGGCTTTATGGGACCGTCGGCACTCAACTCAATGGAAGAACCCTGAACAAAGGCTCCTGCCGCCATAATAACAGGTGCATCGTAGCCAGGCATATCCCACGGCTCCGGTGTCACAAAGCTGTCCACAGGAGCTGCTGCCTGGATTCCCTGGCAGAATGCGACCACGCCTTCCGGGGATCCAAAAGTAATGGCCTGAATGATATCATGGCGGGATTCCGAACTGTTTGGCACCACCGGAAAGCCCAGCTTTTCATAGACATTGGCTGCAAAAATGGCCCCCTTTAAGGCTCCTGCCACCACGGTGGGGGACAAAAATAATCCCTGGTAAAAGGACTGGTTAAGCCCTAAACTGGCTCCCACCTCTTTTCCAAGACCCGGAGCGCTTAAGCGGTAAGAGGCCCGTTCAATGCAGTCCGCCCGGCCTGCAATATAGCCTCCAATGGGAGCAAGGCCGCCTCCCGGATTTTTAATGAGGGAACCCACCACCATATCCGCTCCCACGTCACTGGGTTCCAGCTTTTCCACGAATTCCCCGTAACAATTATCTACCATGCAGATCACATCCGGCTTTATTTTTTTAATAAAACCAATCAGTTCACCGATCTGGGCAACGGAAAATGTGGGACGTGTATCATAGCCCTTGGAACGCTGGATGGTGACCAGCTTTGTCTTTTCATTGACAGCCTTTGCAATGGATTCATAGTCAAAAGTTCCGTCCGAAAGAAGGTCCACCTGACGGTATACAACTCCGTATTCCTTTAAGGAACCGACACTGTCCCGGATGCCGATGACTTCCTCCAGGGTGTCATAAGGCTTTCCCACCGGAGAAAGAAGCTCGTCTCCCGGACGGAGGTTTCCAGAAAGGGCGATGGAAAGAGCGTGGGTGCCGCTGATCAGGTTCGGCCTTACAAGGGCGCTTTCCGTGTGAAATACGCCGGCATACACATCTTCTAAAGTATCCCTGCCCAAGTCATTGTAGCCATAGCCAGTGGTTGCTGCAAAATGAATATCACTGACCCTGTTATCCTGCATGGCCTTTATGACCTTCATCTGGTTGTATTCCGCAGTCTCGTCAATTTCCTTAAAACGGTCCTTTAAAGCTTCTTCGATCTCTTTTCCAAAATCCAGCACCTGGCGGCTGATTCCCAGAGTTTCGTACATTGCATTGATATCCATGATCTATTTTTTCTCCAATCCGTACATCTCATTTATGTCTTGTAATATCTTTTCCAATACCTTTTCCTGGTCATTTCCAAAGTCAGGAAGGTTCAGCCATCTCACATCCCGTTCCCGTTTAAACCAGGTGAGCTGCCGCTTGGCAAAATGCCTGGTATCCCGTTTCAGGATATAGACTGCCTCCTCAAGAGTGGCAGCTCCCTGTAAATAATCCAGAATCTCCTTATAACCCAGGCCCTGCATGGATACCATGTCCCTGGTGCAGCCCATGGCCTTCAACTGTTCCACCTCTTTGACAAGGCCCTGCTGAACCATCAAATCCACCCGCCGGTCAATCCGCTCATAGAGAACATTCCGGTCTGTGTTCACCACATAATAGAGGAAATCGTAAGGAGACTTCTTCTGCCTTTCCCGCTTATTATGCTCTGAAATACGCTCTCCTGTCTGCCTGTAATATTCAATGGCCCGGATCACCCGCTTCTGGTTGTTGGCATGAATTTCCTCCGCTGATTCCGGGTCAATGTCTTTTAACATATGGTGGAGAAACCCGGCTCCCTTTTCTCTTCCCAGAGCTTCCAGTTCGTCCCGGATGGAGGTATCTTCTCCGTTTTCCGTAAAATCAATATCATAAAGAAGGGCCTGGATATAAAAACCAGTCCCCCCTGCCACAATGGGAATACGTCCTCTGGAATAAATCTCTTCCACAGCCTTTTTTGCCAGCTGCTGAAAGGTTGTCACATTGAATTCCTCATCAGGATTTAAAACGTCAATTAAATGATGGGGAATCCCCTCCATCTCTTCCTTAGTAATCTTTGCGGAGCCGATGTCCATATGGCGGTAAACCTGCATGGAGTCAGCGCTTATGATTTCTCCTCCCACTGCTTTTGCAAGGCGGACTGACAGGGCTGTTTTCCCAACTGCTGTCGGTCCGGTTAAAATAATAAGTGGTTTCATTAAACAATCCTCTTGAATTTTTTCTCCAGCTCATACTTGCTCATGGAGATGATGGTGGGCCTGCCATGAGGGCAGGCATAAGGGTTTTCCAGGCTTAACAACTGGTCAATCAGCTGATTTGCCTCTGCAGCAGACAGCCTGTGTCCTCCCTTTACTGCGGCCTTACAGGACATGGAAGCGACTTTCTCGTAAATCACGTCAGGATTGTGGGAAAAGCCTTCCTCCGACAATCCATCAATCATTTCAATCAGAAGTTCCTTTTTTGCAATAGAAAATAAATTGGCCGGAACTCCCCTGACCGCATACTCTTTTCCGCCGAAAGGCTCTATCTCAAATCCGATGTCAGTAAAATATTTTAAATGCTGGGTTAAAAGCACCTCTTCATTGCGGTTTAAAGTGAGAATAATGGGAGGGCTCACCAACTGGGAGGAATACTCTCTGGTTTTCAGTGTTGCCATGGTTTTCTCATATAAAACCTTTTCATGGGCAGCATGCTGGTCAATAATGTAAAGATGTCCGTTAAATTCCACCAGCCAATAGGTATCAAAAAGCTGTCCGATCAGTTTGTGCATGGAACGGGCTTTTGGCTCTAACAGCTTTCCGTCAAATAAGTCCAACTGTTCCGGCGTTTCTTCCTTCACTGACGAAGAAGACTCTCCCCTGTCAGCGGCCGGATATATAACTAATTCAGAGCTTGGTTCTGAACTCCGTTCACCGCCCGGCTTCGCCGCCACAGACTCTGACAGTTTTTGAAAGCCTTCCTTTTCTGAAGACCCTGATTCCGGTTTCAGCCAGTTTTCCAGAAGGTCATTTCCTTCTCTCACAAAAGACGGCTTAGGCGGAACCAAACGTTTGGGAAAGAGGGAACCTGCCTCCTGTTTCTCTTCAGTGGCTGCCTGCTGCATAGCCATGATCCGCCGCTTTTCAAAGGGTTCCGGCGCAGGCTCGTGTTTTCTGGCTGCAAATACCGGCTTTTCTTCCACCCTTTTGATCAGCTCCACCTCCGGTATCAGCTCTTTATGAGCCAAAGCCCCGGACACTGCCTGATATACTGTCTGGTAAATCAGCTCCCCATCTCTGAAACGCAGCTCCATCTTGGTGGGATGGACGTTTACATCCAAAAGCTCCGGTTCAATGGAAAAATGAAGCATGGTAAAGGGATATTTATGCTGCATCATAAAGGGCTTATAAGCTTCTTCAATTGCCCTGGAAATAACACTGCTTTTAATATACCGCCCATTGATAAAATAATTCTCATAATTCCGGTTTCCTCTGGCAATAACCGGTTTTCCGATATGGCCTTCTATGGAAACCTCTTTCTTTTTCACAGAAACCTCTAAAAGATTGGAAGCGATTTCCCTTCCAAAGACCGTGTATACAATATCCTTTAAATTGTGGTTCCCAGAGGTGTGAAGCTTATTCTGATTATTCTGGATAAAGCGGATGGATACCTCCGGATGGGACAGGGCCAGCTTTTCCACCAGATCAGCCACATGAGCCCCTTCGGTAGCCGGAGTCTTTAAAAACTTCTTTCTGGCCGGGGTATTGTAAAATAAATTTCTGGCAATAAAGGTGGTTCCCTCCGGCGCTCCGATCTCTTCTAAGGAGCGCTCTTCTCCCCCGTCAATCTGGTATCTGGTTCCGGTCAGGCCGGTGCTGGTCTTGGTAATCAGCTCCACCTGGGAAACTGATGCAATGCTGGCAAGAGCCTCCCCGCGAAAGCCCAGGGAAGCCACGGTAAACAAATCCTCTACAGTCTTGATCTTGCTTGTAGAATGGCGCAGGAAAGCCAGGGGAACCTCTTCCTTTGGAATCCCCCAGCCATTGTCGGTCACCCGGATAAAGGTAGTTCCTCCATCCTTGATTTCCACAGTCACTGCCGTGGCCTTTGCATCAATGGCATTTTCTAAAAGCTCCTTTACCACTGAGGCAGGCCGCTCCACCACTTCTCCTGCGGCTATTTTATTGATCGTATTTTGGTCCAGTACGGTTATATTCGGCATGGTATCAGCTCCTTTTTAAACATGCCCCAAGAGCGTGTCTGAAAAATACAAGCCTTTTTCAGATACGCTCTACTGCCAGCGGTTTTTCAGCTTTGTCTGTAAGCGGTATAAGGTGTTAAGGGCATCGATGGGAGTCATGTTTCCAAGTTCTAACTCTCCCAGCTCCCTGATGATGTCATCATCCTTTGCAGTGTCAAAAAGAGTCATCTGCTGCAAATCCACCTCGTCAGGCTTTGGAACAGCTTTTCTGCGGGGGACGTTTCCATTACCTTCTGCAATTTCCCTGGCTCTGGTGGCAATATCCGCATCGCTCAGCTCTTCCAAAAGTTCTCTGGCCCTGACAATGACCGAATCCGGCACCCCTGCCAGCTTGGCCACCTGGATGCCGTAGCTTTTGTCCGCTCCGCCTTTGATGATTTTTCTTAAAAATACAATGTCTTCGCCCTGTTCCTTTACTGCAATACAGTAATTGTTGACACCGCTCATGGTGCCTTCCAGCTCGGTCAGCTCATGGTAGTGAGTTGCAAACAAGGTCTTTGCTCCTAAAAGCTTTAAATTGCTGATGTGCTCTACCACAGCCCATGCAATGCTGAGCCCGTCAAAGGTACTGGTACCCCGTCCGATTTCATCTAAGACAATCAGGCTGTTTTTGGTGGCATTGCGAAGGATGTTGGCAACCTCTGTCATTTCCACCATAAAGGTACTCTGGCCGGATGCCAGATCATCAGAAGCGCCCACACGGGTGAAAATACGGTCACAGATGCCGATATTGGCCTCCTGGGCAGGCACAAAACTTCCGATCTGAGCCATTAAGACAATGAGGGCCGTCTGGCGCATATAGGTAGACTTTCCTGCCATGTTGGGGCCTGTAATGATGGAAAGCCGGTTTTTACCGTTATCTAGGTAGGTATCATTGGAAACGAAGAGATCATCTCTCATCATCTTTTCCACAACCGGATGGCGTCCGTTTTTAATGTCAATGATTCCCTTTTCATTGATGGCAGGTTTGACGTAATTATTTTTAGAGGCAACAGAGGAAAGGGAAGTCAGGACATCGATTCCTGCAACGGCTCTGGCTGTCTTCTGAATTCTTAAAACCTCTCCTGCAACCGAATCTCTCACCTGGCCGAATAACTCGTATTCCAGGGCAAACAGCTTGTCCTCAGCCCCTACGATGACTTCTTCCAGTTCCTTCAGTTCATCCGTGGTATAGCGCTCTGCATTGGCAAGGGTCTGCTTGCGGATAAAGTAATCCGGCACAAGGTCCTTAAAGGAATTGGTCACTTCAAAATAGTATCCAAAAACTTTGTTGAACTTCACCTTCAGGTTTTTGATTCCCGTCTTTTCCTTTTCCTTTGATTCCAGCTCAGCCAGCCAGTTTTTCCCCTCTGTCTTGGCACCTCTCAGCTTATCCGCTTCTTCATGAAAACCATCCCGGATGATTCCGCCTTCCCGAACTGTAATAGGCGGGTCTTCAATAATGGCCCTGTCAATCAAATCCTTGACATCCTCCAGGGCATCCAGTTCCTCCCACAATTCTTTCAACAAGTCGCTGGTAAACTCCTTTAAAATGTCCTTGATGTAAGGGAGCATTTCCAGAGAGTTTTTAAAGGCGACTAAATCCCTGGGATTGGCAGTTTTATAGCTGATCCGGCCAATGAGCCGCTCCAGGTCGTAAATAGGGTTTAAATACTCGCAGATCTCTTCCCTGGATATGTAATTCATGTTCAGCTCTTCAATGGCATTTTGGCGCTTTATGATTTCAGACTTATGGATTAAGGGCTGTTCAATATAGGTGCGAAGCATTCTGGCTCCCATGGCCGTTTTCGTCCGGTCCAGGACCCAGAGAAGGCTTCCCCTCTTCTGTTTTTCCCTCAGGGTTTCCAGAAGCTCCAGATTCCTTCTGGTAGAGGTGTCAATAATCATGAATTGCCCGGTGGAATAAGGGGTGATGGCGGTGATATGGGATAAGCTGTTTTTCTGGGTTTCATACATATACTCCATAACAGCGCCGGCAGCAATCACTCCAGTGTCGTAATCCTCCAGTCCCAGCCCGGCCAAAGTGCCTACTTTATAATGTTCTTTCAGAATTTTCCGGCAAGCTTCATCGGAAAAGAAATGATGATCCAGAGATGAAATAACCGCGTGATAGCGGTTTTTGATTTCCTCTATATCCACTCCTGAAACGTAAAAAGCTTCGTTGCAGATAATTTCAGAAGGGGTGAATTTATTGATCTCATCAACCAGCTCCCGCTCGGATTCCACCTCAGTCACCAGGAAGTCTCCGGTGCTGATATCGGCAACTGCGATTCCAAAGGTTTCTCCAATGTAGACGATACCCATGAGATAATTGTTTTTTGTTTCATCAAGAGCCTGGGCGCTGGTTATGGTTCCGGGAGTCACCACCCGGATGACCTCCCGCCTTACAAGGCCCTTTGCCTGCTTGGGATCTTCCATCTGCTCGGCAATGGCCACCTTATAGCCCTTTTGCACAAGGCGGTTTAAATATGTATCAACGGCATGGTAAGGAACGCCGCACATGGGTGCCCGTTCCTCCAGTCCGCATTCTTTTCCTGTCAATGTAATTTCCAGTTCCCTGGATACGGTAACCGCATCTTCAAAGAACATTTCATAGAAGTCACCCAGCCTGTAAAACAGAATACAGTCCGGGTACTCTTTTTTTGTTTCCAGATAATGGGTCATCATTGGTGATAATCCGGCCATGGTTTGTACTTCCTCTTTTCTTATGCTTGCGTTTCCACGGTTTCTTAAGCCAGGGTTCCCATATAATAAAATCCTTTGGATTCATCCAGATGGACATCCACGATTTTTCCAATAAGAGAAGGATCTCCTTTAAAATGTACAGTTGTATTGTTGCTCATGCGTCCGGTTAAAAGGCCCTTTTCATGGTCATTTACTTCCTCAGCCAGAACCTTCTGCACCGTATGTTCATCACGTCCGCAGACCTCTGCCGATATCTTCTGGACTTCTGTAAGCAGGCGGTCAAACCGGTCCTTGACCACATCTGCAGGAATCTCTTCCATATCCGCCGCCGGAGTTCCGGTGCGCTTAGAATAAATGAAGGTGAAGGCACTGTCAAAACGAACTTTTCTCACCACGTCAAGGGTTTCCTGGAAATCCTCTTCTGTCTCCCCTGGAAATCCTACAATAATGTCCGTAGTCAGGGAAATATTGGGCATAGCTGTCTTGATTTTCTCCACAAGTTCCAGATACCGTTCCTTGGTATACTTCCGGTTCATGATTTTTAAAACCCGGCTGCTGCCGGACTGAAGGGGCAGGTGAAGATGGGTGCACACTTTTTTGGAATTTTTCATAGCTTCAATCAGTTCATCTGATAAATCCTTTGGATGAGAGGTCATAAAGCGAATCCGCTCCAAACCTTCCACCTGGTCGATCTGAGTCAGAAGCTCTGCAAAGCTGACTGGGGTTTCAAGGGATTTTCCATAAGAGTTGACGTTCTGTCCCAAAAGCATGATTTCCACAACACCATCTGCTGCAAGCTGCCTTACCTCTTCCACAATATCCTTGGGGCTTCTGCTTCTCTCTCTGCCCCTTACATAAGGAACAATGCAGTAGCTGCAGAAATTGTTGCAGCCGAACATAATATTGACGCCGGATTTGAAGGGGTATTTCCGTTCCGTCGGGAGATCCTCCACAATGCGGTCCGTGCCTTCCCAGATGTCTACAACCATCTTTTTCGCTTCCAGGCGTTCATGGATCAGCTCTGCCAGTTTGAAAATATTGTGAGTGCCGAAAATAATATCCACAAAGCGGTAGCTTTTCTTAATCTTGGCAACTACCTTCTCTTCCTGCATCATGCAGCCGCATAAAGCGATCATCATGTGGGGATTTTTCTTTTTTAAGCTGTTTAAAAAGCCCAGACGGCCATAAACCCTGTCATTGGCATTTTCCCTGACTGTGCATGTGTTATAAAGAACGAAGTCTGCTTCTTCCGTATCGGTTTCCACAAAGCCGATTGCTTCCAAAATACCCTGGAGCTTTTCAGAATCCCTGGAATTCATCTGGCAGCCGAATGTGGCGATGTGAAAGGTAAATTCTTCTTTTCCTGAGGACTCCTTTAATTTTTCCAGCATATCCTGACAGCGCTCAATAAAAAAGTACTGTCTTGCCGGTTCTTCATTTGGAGCGTGACTGAGGGCTTCTTCATAAGTCATATTTATATCATTCATTTACATAACCTCTTAAATTTTTATTATGGCATATATCCGCAGTGAACAGTATATCATAAATCCCTTTTATTGCAAATACCAAAAAAGTCACTCATCAAGCTCCTTCATTTTTCTGATGGCAAATACAATATACAGCACGGAAAGACCGAAATTGATAATTTCGAACATGGGCATGGGAAAGGGTAAAAAGGATAGAAGGGCCTTAGTCATTAAAGGCAGTGTTCTGGTATAGATACCCATTTGATACAATTGTCCGAAGGTCAGCCGGTAGTTCATGACGGAGGCAACGATCATACCAAGAAGGGCAACGATCAGTACGCCAAAGAAAAACACCGCCGTCATAAAGATAAATGCAAGGACCATAAAAGCCGCCGCAATCAGGTAAGCCTGAGGAACCAGCTGCTGAAGTCTGTCCCGGTTGAACTCTATATTAAGATCAGAAAAATATTCTCCTAATATTTCACCCTGATTCTTTGTAATAACCTTTTCCGAATCCATCAACACTACCTGATAATAATCTGAAATATATTCCCCAATTTCATCCACATCATAAAAAGAGTTATCCGGGTCTGTATTAATATTCAGATAGATGCCGCCGGATTCATATTCAATAGGCCTTTCCACCCAAAGCTTTCCGCCGCTTAAATCAAAGTCAGGTATAAAATCCTCTATAATCCTTGCAAATCCTCCTGTATGAACCTGAAATCTTATAAAGGGGAAAATCATGGTCAAAGAAAAATATATGACCATAAGAACAATCCCTGCTAAAAAAGCTTTCCTGCGTTTGTTTTTCAAAAAATCTCTATAGCTTTCATATTTATAAACCGATAGTATAAGTTCCTTGAATACATTCATTTTTACTCTCTGTTCTCCTTCATCAGCTTTTTCATTCCATACTCCGCCCATCAGCGCATATCCTTTCCCTTAAGAGTTTTTACACATAATAATCTTATCATATGGCTGTATGGAAGTAAAATAGTATTTCTTACGGTAAATCCATCTGAATCTGTACCACCACGTCTGCCACATTTCCCGTAAAAGCTTCATCATGCTCTACAAGTACCATAGAAGGCTGGAATTTGAGAATCAGGTCTTCAATCTGGATTCTGGAATACACATCAATAAAGTTAAGGGGTTCATCCCATATATAGACATGAGCCTGCTGGCAAAGGCTGCTGGCAATGAGAACCTTTTTCTTCTGTCCTTCGCTGTAGGATTCCATGGGCTTTTCAAACTGTTCCCTGGAAAAATCCAGCTTGCGCAAAAGGGCCTTAAAAAGAAAGTCCTCCACCCCGCTTTCCCTGGCATATTCTGTTAAGCTGCCTTTTAAAAATGAAGTATCCTGGGACACATAGGAGATTTTCAGACCGGAGGCAAGTTCTACCGTTCCCTTATGAGAAGGGCCGTCAGTCATTTCATTTCCAAGAATCAGCTTTAATAAGCTGGATTTTCCGCAGCCGTTTTTCCCCTGGAGGGAAACGCGCTGTCCCTGTTCTAAGACAAAGCTTACAGGCTCACAGACCGGGCCGTCATAATAAGGAACCACATCCTTTAAGGAAATAAGCCTTTGGGAATGGTGCCTTAACGGATAAAGCTTTAAGCTTTCCGCTTCTTCTATATTGGTTAGCAGTCCTCTTTTCTCCTCCAAGGCGCGGTCCTGTCTTCTCTCCAGGTTTTTTCTCCTCATCTGCATACGCCTGGACTTTTCACCGATATACGCCCGTCTGTCAATGGATTTTTCCTGGCCTGCGGATTTCTTACCGATTTTCGTGGATTCCACCTGATCCGCCCATTGGCCGGACCGTCTGGCAGATTCCTCTAAGTGACGGATATCCTTTTTCAGCTTTTCATTTTCGGACAACTCATACTGGTCCTGTCTCTGCTTATTCTCATACCAGGAGGTGAAATTCCCTTTCTGTACCTCAATATCCCTTTTATTGATGGATAAAATATGATCCACCGAAGCGTCTAAAAACTTCCTGTCATGGGATACCAGAATAAAGCCTTTTTTACCGCTTAAATACTGGCTCACCAGTCTTCTTCCCTCCCGGTCGAGATGGTTGGTAGGCTCGTCAATCAGAAGAAAATGGCCTTCCCGCAGGAAAAGAGCCGCCAAAAGAACCTTGGTTCTCTCCCCGTTTGACAAGGTGTAAAATGGCCGGTACATTACATCCTCTGAAACCTGCAGCTTATTTAATTCTCTTTTCAACTCCCAATATTCATAATCCCCAAGCAGGGAATCTAAAATCTCCTGAGTGTCCCTCTCCTGGTCCGGCACCGAAAAAGGGAAATAATCAAATATAACACTGGAAGAAATACTTCCGGAATATTCAAACCGGTTCATCAAAAGGTTTAAAAAGGTGGTTTTCCCCCTTCCGTTTCTTCCCGTAAATCCCAGCTTCCAGTCTGTATCAATCTGGAACGAAACGTGTTCAAATACCGGATCATAGCTTCCTTCATAGGTAAATGATAAATCTGTAACCTGTATCAACGACATAGACAATCCTCCATTCAAGCAGAAAATTTTCTTCTGCACACAAAAAAGCTGCAAGAATGTTTCCCGCAGCCGCATTGCTTCAAAACTCCCATTAGGGCAGTCTACGTTTTTTCTGTCCCTTCCGGACACGAAAAAAAGGGCTTGAGGATGAAATAATATTCTTGCAAAACAGGCACGACAAAAAATGGATGTTACTCCACTGTTTTTTCATCATGCAGTTACTTAAGCAAGAATCATTACTTCATCCTTTCACCCCTTTCCATTAATCTGCTGATATTCTATCACAAACACAAAGTATTGTCAAATAATAGCTCCTGACCTTAAATTACATTTTATAATTGAGAATGGTATCCTTTCTCTTAACAGCCAGCTTCGGCACCAGCCAGAAAAACAGGACTGCACAAATCACACCTAATACATAGGAGATGACATAGCTGGTGGCAGGAATATTAAATATTCTGCCTATTCTGGCTTCCAGGCCAAAGCCAATTTTCTCATGGAATATGTAGCTGAATACAATAAAGGTATAAAAGGTTCCCGGCAGTAGGGAAATCATGTAATTTTTCCCGTTCGTTTTTAAGTATACCGTGATCATTGCAAGGGCAAACACGGCAACCAGTTGGTTTGTAAATCCAAAGTATCTCCACAATAAGTTAAATCCGCCCGGAGAGGATTTTGCATAGAAGAGAATTGCAATAGCAGGAATAAAAATTATTAAGGATAACGTGACCCGCTTTTTTGCTTCCTTTTGATCAATATTAAACTGCTCTGCAATCATCAGACGAAGAGCACGGAATGCAGTGTCACCGGAGGTTATGGGTAGAACAATAACTCCGATAATCGCAAACAATCCTCCTATATTTCCCATGAATTCTCTGGAAATGATTCCTACCATCTGGGTTGCCCCAGTATCCATACCGGTTCCTCTGCCAAATAAAGTCATGGCTCCCGCCGCCCAGACCATAGCAATAGCTCCTTCCACCAGCATCATGGTGTAGAAGGTATGACGCCCCTCTTTTTCATGCTTTACAGTTCTGGAAATCAAGGTTGCCTGGCTGCCATGAAAGCCTGACATAATTCCGCATGCAACGGTAATAAAAAATACTGGAATAAAAGACTGCCCGGTGGGATGCTGCATCAATAAACCGCTGCTTAAATCCATCATGCTGGCACCGCCATCCATCATAACTCCGCCAAATACACCAATAGCAGATATAATCAGCACCGCACCGAATACCGGGTAAACACGTCCGATAATCTGGTCAATGGGGAAGATGGTGGAAATAACATAATAAAGCAAAATAACTGCATATACAACCCATATTACGCTGCTCTTTACATCCATTCCCAGCACATCACCGACAATTAAGTCTCCTGGGGTATAAATAAATACTACACCCGTAAGGAGCATTAAAATCCAGATAATAATAGTATAAACTCTTGTTGCTCCTTTGCCCATAAACTTATACATCATCTTCGGAACCTGGGCTCCTCCGTTTCGCATGGAAATCATGCCCACAAAATAATCATGAAGGGAACCGGCAATGACGCAGCCAATGGGAATTGTAAGAAATGCAATAGGACCGAACAAAATCCCCTGAATGGGCCCCAGAATCGGCCCTGTTCCCGCAATGTTTAAGAGCTCAATCAATTTGTTCTTCCAGGGCTTCATGGCAACATAGTCAACACCGTCTGCCATTGCCACTGCCGGAGTCTCCCTGTCATCCGGTTCAAAAACTTTTTCGCAGAACTTTCCATAGAAGGCCCCTCCGAAAATCAAAATTGCCATACCAACTAAAAATATAATCATGACTACCTCCTGAAATAAATGAATGTTGATTCATCTTGTCTTTCATTCATTTTACCACACTTTCTTAACACATATTCCGTTTTTTGTGTATATTGTATATTTTCAGGGGCGATATGTAAAATAACATGTATCAAATGCAAATTATATTTTTTAATTTCTTAATTTGGTTCCTGCTTATTGGCAAAACTGCATCTTCAAATCCTTCCATCTTCACACAATATGTATTATTAAACCAGGGATATAATTCCACAGCATAGTTTAAGTTGATCAAATAACTTTTCTGTATCCGGAAAAATCCGTTCTCTGCCAGCCGTTCTTCAAAATAACTTAAAGGATTGCTGTCTTTATAGCTTTTTCCTTTGGTATGGACAATACAGACCCTGTTCTGGGACTCAATATATATAATAGAAGAAATCTCAAGCAAAACAATCTTCTTATCCACGTATAATGAAATTTTCGAAAGAAGTGGTCTGGTATCGTAAATGTTTTTTTCATGCTTTTGATTGTATTTCTCCAGCATCTGTCTTACTTTCCCCTCTGAAAAGGGTTTTAACAGATAGTACAGCGCCTCCACTTCAAATGCCTTATCCGCATAATTATTATAAGCCGTAGCAAACACAATCTCCGCTTCCGGTATAAATTTCCTGGCAGCCACAGCAAGAGAGATCCCGCTGATGTCTCCTAGATTAATGTCAATGCAAAGCAGGTCAAAGGGCTCCTCTGCAATGGCTTTCAGACCTTCTTCCCCGCTTGCAAATTCCGATACTGATGCATCAGGCAACACTTTTTTAATCAGATATGTCAATTCATTTCTTGATGGTTTTTCATCATCAATAATGGCGATTCTCATGATCTTTTCTCCCTTTTCTGCAGTTATACGTGTTCCATTTCCAGAACCCCGGAAATCCCCTTGGGCAGACGGATATTAACAATAGAGCCATTTTCCGAAGTTACAATGTCCAGACCGTTTTTCTCTCCGTAAACATAGCGCAACCGTTTTTCTACATTGATCAGCCCGATTCTGCGGCCGTCTGAGGTATTGCACTTTAATCCATTGACCACATGTTCCGGAATTCCAAAGCCATTATCCATGACAGAAATCTTAATCCCTTCTGATTCCTCCCGGATTATGATCTTCACTTCGCCGTGTTTCTTCTTCATAGCACCGTGCTTTACCGCATTTTCCACAATGGGCTGTAAAATCAGACAGGGAATTTTGCATTCCAGGTTTTCCGGAATATCCAGTGTAATATCCAGTCGTTCGTCAAATCTGGCTTTTTCAAGCTGCAGATAGGCAATCACATAATCGATCTCATCGTAAATGCTCACAACCCCATCCTTAGTCTCAATGGAGTTTCTGAAATAAGTGGCAAGAGCAATTAAAAGCTCCCTGGCCTTGTCCGGCTTTTCCCTGCAAAAAGAGCTGATGGTATTTAAACAATTGAATATGAAGTGGGGATTAATCTGAGATTGGAGGGCTTTAAATTCCGCTTTCTGTAAAAGCACCTGCTGTTTTTCCATTTCCTCCAGCTCAAATTCCATGGAGAACAATTTGCTTAAGCCTTCCACCAGCTGGACATCCGAATGATAAGAGACTCTGAGTTTATTTGCAAAGATAATGAGACAGCCAATAGGCTTTCCATATTTCATCAGAGGGGCTCCGATTGCAACGTTTTTTTCCAGTGTTTTATGCAGAATATCACCTATGGGAGCATCTTCCGCAATACATACCTGTTCACCGGACAAAATTTCTCCGGCCAGATCCGGCAAGGCCCTGCTGCTATTCAGACTGTTTAATATTTTTCCTTTGGTGCAGATAATATTTTTCTTATCCGTAAAAATAACGGACAGATCCTTTGAATATTCCAGCATAATATCGCCGATTTTTCCGCATATTTCCTCATTATAAACACCGGATTGCAAAAAAGGAAGACACTTTTTGGATATTTCAAAGATAAGGCCCATTTTGTGCCCTACCTCATACTCTATTTCTTCAAGCATGTGCTTAAATACTCCGGCAAACAAAACCATGCCCATGGCGTTGAGAAATGTCATAGGAACTGCAATGATCCTTACCAGTGCAACAGCCTCCTCATAGGGCTTTGCAAAAGCCAGGATAATGCCCATTTGCAAAAGCTCTGCGGCAAAGGTAATGATAAACAAATCCAGACTTCTGTATTTATTCTTTTTTACATATTTCCCGACAGCGGCACTGATAAGGCCTCCTGCCAAAGTGGAAACCGTACATGCGAAAGAGGCAAATCCCCCTATATCAATCATATACCGGTGGATGCTTCCAATGACGGCGGCCCCGATGCCGACCACAGGACCACCGATGACTCCTCCTGCCATAACACCGATGATACGGGTATTGGCAATGGCTCCCTTTATTCCGTATCCAATGTATGTGGAAAATATGCTGAAAGAACCAAAAATAAGAATCAGTATGATGACCTCTTTTGCCTCATGCCGTTCTCTGGCAATACACCTTTTTACCAACCCCATCCTGGCTAAAATCTGGGCCAGGATCACCAGAAGGCCGATATTCAGCACAATGCTTTTCATGACTTCTACATTCATTTGCTCCCCTCCATGAAATCACCGGCAAAACCCCACTATGGACGCACCTGTCCGTTTCCGTAAATGATATATTTGGTGGTAGTCAGTTCTTTCAGCCCCATAGGACCTCTGGCGTGAAGCTTCTGGGTGCTGATGCCGATTTCCGCTCCGAAGCCGAATTCATATCCGTCGGTAAACCGGGTGGAAGCATTTACGTAAACGGCAGCAGAATTGATTTCATTTAAAAACTTCTGGGCATTCTCATAATCCGAGGTGATGATGGCCTCTGAATGTCCGGTGCTGTAGCGGTTGATATGGGCAATAGCTTCCTCCAGGGAATCCACAAGCTTTAAGGATAAAATATAATCCAGATATTCCTGTCCCCAGTCCTCCTCTAAAGCAGGAACCAGACCCTCTACGATGGCACAGGCAGCCTCATCAGCCCGTATTTCAACGGACTTGGAGGAAAGCCGCTCCTTTAAAAGTGGCAGAAAGGCAGGGGCAATACTCTGGTGAATGACCAGAGCCTCACAGGCATTGCACACTCCGATTCTCTGGGTCTTTGCATTGAATATAATATCCAGCGCCATGTTAAAATCAGCGGATTCATCCACAAAGATATGGCAGTTTCCGGTTCCTGTTTCAATGACGGGAATGGTGCTGTTATCCACCACGCTCTTAATAAGCCCTGCCCCGCCTCTTGGAATCAGAACATCCACGTATTCTCTCATGCGCATAAACTCTTTTGTCACTTCCCGGTCTGTATCGGTGATCAGTTGAATGGCATCTTCAGGCAGGCCGGCGTTTTTAAGCCCCAGGCGCAGCCATTTCACGATGGCCTTATTGGACTCCAGGGCATCGCTTCCACCTTTTAAGATCACTGCATTGCCGGATTTAAAGCAAAGGCCGAAGGCATCTGCAGTCACGTTGGGTCTGGCCTCATAGATGATGCCTACCACACCCATGGGAACCCGTTTCTGGCCGATGGTAAGACCGTTTGGACGGACCTTCATGGAAAGCACTTCGCCTACCGGGTCTTCCAAAGCTGCCACAGATAGAAGGCCGTCAGCCATGGCTTCGACTCTTCCCGGAGTCAGCTCCAGCCGGTCCACCAAACCGGGATTCATGCCGGCTGCAACGGCTTTGATCACATCATCCTGGTTTGCAGCAAGGATTTCTGCCTCACCCTCCAAAAGGGCAGCCGCAGCCGCTTTCAGTCCTTCATTCTTTCTCTCAGTACCCAGAATTCCAATGAGTGATGTCACTTCTTTTGCTTTTTTTCCAATTTCTGTAATCGTCATAATGAAGTCCTCCAATCTTTTTTCCTCTCCCTAAGGAGTGATGATCCGGTTCATGGGTATGTCATGAGGTTCCGCCGGAAGACTTTCGAACAACTGGAAGCCATAGCCGATAGCAAGGCGGAAATGATCGGGCTCCTGCTTGAAAAAGCGGTCATAATAGCCTCCGCCGTACCCGATCCTGTTTCCTGACTTGTCAAAAGCAAGGCCGGGAACCACTACCGGCGCTCCCTCATCCCAGATTCTTAAGCAGGTGGGCTTGGGCTCCATAATTCCCATAACCCCCTCTTCCAGATCCCTTTTTCCGGAAATGGCATAAAACTCCAGATTCTTTCCGGAAACTTTAGGCAGCGCTATGTATTTTCCCTGGTTCCATAGGGCCTCCATAAGCTTCCAGGTCCCTGCCTCCTTACCAAAGGAGGCGTAACAGAACACGCAGAACGCCCGCCGAATTGCGGGTGTATTTAAAACCTGGCGGCAGATGGACTCATCCCACAAGGTCTGGGTGGCCGCATCCAGGGCTTCCCTCTGCTCCTTTACCCATTTACGGATTTCATTCTTTTCCCACATCTCCATACTTCTTACCCAGGTCCGTAACGGAACCGTCTGCTTCCTGAATTGATATATTATTTAAGTTTCCTCTCAGGCTGTTGCGGATTGCAAGAATGTATTCCTGGCGGAGAGCCTGCTGCTCTGCCTTTTCCTCCTCCGTAAGCCCTACGGATTTTGACTTGTGATAAAGTGTATTGATTCTGTCTATTCTCTCTTGATTCATAATTTCTCCTTAATATTCTTTGTTAAGATAATCCATTAAATCAAAATCGTGGTTCTGATGGGCCAGGAACAAGGTTCCTTTTTCCTCTCCCGACACGATCTGCCAGATCCCGTCTATGTCCTCTCCATTGGAAATGACCATGTCAGAACCGCTGTCTGTGGCGATTCTGGCTGCAGCCAGCTTAGCCGCCATGCCTCCGGTGCCTACATCGCTTCCGGAAGTGGATTTTCCCATTTCAAGAAGCTCCGGTGTGATCTCCCTTACCAGGCCAATAAATTCTGCATCAGGATTCTGCCTGGGGTCGTCAGAATAAAGCCCGTCAATATCTGATAAAAGAATCAGAAGGTCTGCTCCTATAAGAGCTGCCACAATGGCGGAAAGCCTGTCGTTGTCTCCGAAATTATCCACAAAAGGGATTTCAGAGGTAGACACGGTATCGTTTTCATTGACAATGGGGATGGTTCCCAGCTTTAACAGCTCGTCAAAGGTGTTCTGGGCATTGTAGCGGGTGCTGTCATCCACCATATTATTCTTGGTCAAAAGTACCTGTGCTGCGATTTGGTTGTATTCTGCAAAGAGCTTCTGATACACCATCATAAGCCTGGCCTGGCCCACAGCGGCAAATGCCTGCTTTTCCGCCAGGGTTCCCGGCCTGGTATGGTGTCCTAAAGCCTGACGTCCTGCCGCAATGGCGCCGGAAGATACCAGCACTACTTCTTTTCCCTGACCCTTTAAATCACTGATCACCCGGACCAGCTTTTCAATCTTCATCAGGTTTAAGTCTCCTGTATAGGTATGGGTTAAAGAAGAAGACCCGATCTTAATGACAATCCTCTTCTTATCCCTCAGTTTCTTTCGTTCCTCAACGTTCATGGTCATTTTCATCTGCTTTCTGGTATTCTTTTTGTCTCATATCTTACATCATTTTCCCGTGTTCGTCAAATTTATAATCCCTGCATCTGAAACCTGGCTGCAACGGCCTCTGCCACCTTTAAACCATCCATGGCGGCAGAGGTGATTCCTCCCGCATATCCCGCTCCTTCTCCGCAGGGGTATATTCCTTTCACACTGCTTTCCAGCGCTTCATCCCGGAATATACGGACAGGAGACGAGGTACGGCTTTCTATCCCCGCCAAAACGGCATCAGGCCTTGCAAAGCCGCGAATCCGCCGGTCAAAGGCCTCTACGCCCTCCACAATGGATTCCGCCATATATGCCGGAAGGATTTCCCTTAAATCAGCAAATTCGTACAAGCCCTTAAATGCCGGTTCCACCCCGCCCAATGCCTGGCTTTTTCTGCCCTTCTTAAAATCTTCGTAAAGCTGAATGGGAATCTTCCCATTGCTTTGCAAAAATGCAGCTTCCTCCAGCCTTCTCTGGTAAGCGATTCCGGAAAGAGGCCCTTTTCCTCCGAAATCCTCAGGCGTTATGGTAACGATCAGGGCGCTGTTGGCGTTTTTTCCATCCCGCTTATGATAACTCATCCCATTGACAGCCAGCCGTCCCTCTTCTGAGGAAGCATTGACCACGTATCCGCCGGGGCACATGCAGAAGGTGTAAATTCCCCTTCCGTTTTTGCAGGAATGGGTCAGCTTGTAATCCGCCGCACCAAGAAGGGATTGATCCTTCGTGCCGTACTGGGAAAGGTCAATGGTCTCCTGGGGATGCTGGATTCTAAGTCCCATGGCAAAAGCCTTTGCCTCCATGGGGATTCCTCTCTTTTCCAGAACCTCAAAGGTATCCCTTGCGCTGTGTCCGATGGCAAGAATCAGGACATCGGTTAAAATCCTCTCTCCCTCTCCCACAACGATTTCTTTCAGCTTTCCGTCTTCTGCTATAAAGTCAGTCACACGGCTTTGAAAGCGGACTTCTCCTCCAAGTCTTATAATCTCCTCCCTCATGTTTTTTACAATACCGCTTAAAACATCGGTTCCGATATGAGGCTTATTGACATAGAGGATGGAAGGATCTGCGCCGAACTCCACAAACAGCTCCAGCACCTTCCTGTTTCTCATAAAAGGATCTTTCACAAGGGTGTTCAGCTTTCCGTCGGAAAAGGTTCCAGCTCCTCCTTCTCCAAACTGCACGTTGCTGTCCGGTTTCAGCCTTCCCCCTTCCCAGAACCGGTCCACGCTTTCCCTGCGCCGGTCCACATCCTCTCCCCGCTCTAAAAGCAGGGGCTTGTATCCGTTTCTTGCCAGCATGATACCGCAAAAAAGCCCCGCCGGACCTGTTCCGATGATGACCGGACGGTGTGCCAGTGTTTCCTTTCCCGGCTTTGGAAAAACGTATTCTCTCTTTTCTGCAATGGTCACATTGACATTTTTAGCTTTATGTACAACAGCCTCTTCTCTTAAGGCTTCCACCTCCACGCAGTAGGTGAAATGAATTTCTTCTTTTTTTCTGGCATCAATGGACTGTTTTATTATTTTAAGGGAGCGTATTTCGCCCGCTGGAATTTTTAATGTTTTTGCCGCCTTGTTCCATAAATCCTCTTCCGTATGGTTCACCGACAGCTTTAATTGATTGATTCGGATCATATTTTCTCTCTTCCTGCATAAGTGCCTGCTAAAATCCCGCTGGACCAGGCCCACTGCAGATTGTAGCCTCCGCAGATGCCGTCCACATCGAGGATTTCTCCGGCAAAGTAAAGCCGTTTTACCAGTTTCGATTCCATGGTACATGGATCGATCTCCCTTGTATCCACTCCCCCGCTGCATATCTGAGCCTGGTCAAAGGAATTGGCAGCAATGACTGCTGTTTTAAGTCCCTTAATGGCTGCGGTAAGTTTTTTTATCTGGGCGGGTTTGATTTCCCCGGTTTTGGCCGTCTTTGTGATTCCTGTTTCATTTAACAATATCCGGGCCAGCTTCTGATTCAGGACTCCGTTTAAGAACTCCTCAGCCGGGCGGTAAGCAAAGTGCTTTACCCGGTCAATCAAAAGCTCCTCCACGGCCTTTTCAGCTATGGAAGGCAGTAAATCCAGCTCCGCTGTCACATCCTGCCCTTCATCAAGAGCCCGGGTGGCAAAACGGCTGACCTGGAATACAGGGATTCCGGATATTCCGTAATCCGTAAACTGAAGCTCTCCCCTGTCCTCTGTGGCTGTTTTTCCGTTTATTTTCAAAGTTATCAAAGCCTCTGTTCTCACTCCAGCGGCCTGCTTATACCACTTTTCCCTGCACCTAAGCTGAACCAGGGCGGGAAGGGGCTTTATAATGGTATGGCCCAGAGCGGCAGCCAGTTCATACCCGCTTCCGTCAGAGCCTGTTTTGGGTGCTGCCATGGAACCTGCAGCCAGAATCACCGCATCTCCCTTCATGTTCCCTTTTGAGGTCATGAGAGTCAGATCCTTTTTAATACCACGGACCCGGCAGTCACAGATCAAAGTGATTCCCAGATGATCCAGTTCAAACATAAGTGCATCCGCGATAGAGGAAGCCTGTCCGGTGTTGGGATATACGTATCCGTTCCGGTCTGTGAGCACAACTCCCAAGCCTTTAAAAAAGTCCAGCACCTCGGATACCGGTACCTTTTCCAGAACTGTTTTTGCAAAATCAGGATTTTCACCCCGGTAAGCGCCGGGAGGAGAAGCCAGATTGGTCAGGTTGCATTTTCCGTTTCCGGTGGAAAGAAGCTTTTTCCCAGGCCTGGCCGTATGTTCTAAAATGGTAACGGACGCCCCGAGCCTGGCTGCCTGGATTCCTGCCGCCAGACCGGAGGCGCCCCCTCCCACAATAATTACCTTTGGTTTCATAGATTCCTCCTGTGTATTCAGACAAATCTATTGTATCCAGTTTGTCCTTTTATTTCAAGTAATACTTTCCTTAACTCGTATAGGATTCCAGATAATTAAATACTTCGATCATGGAGGAAAACCATATGCCCTCCATCAGCTTTCCCCGTTCCTCCTCCGGAAAATCCACAATGGGCATATGGGTGTAAAGACAGATGGTGGTCTTGTCCTGGTAAAGGACCAGAAGATATCCGTCTTCTGCAACGAGATAAAATTTTTCTTTGCCCTTGGCATTGACCGGTTCAACCTCTTCCTGGTTAATAACGATTTGTGCCTCCGTCACAGTTTCCGTTTCTATGGTAGCCCCGGGAAGAGCCTCCTCAGGCCGTACGCTGTCTTTTGTAATAGCAAAACCGATCCCTAAGCAGACGGCTGATGCCGCCACAAACAAAAGAAAGCAGAACATATACTTCTTCATGAGTTGATACCTCCTTCAAGTAAGTATAGTATCTGCTTTCTTTTACCATTTTAATCACAATAAATGGAATTTTACTGCTATACGGGCCAGTTTCCTGCCTCCCGGCAGGCTTAACAGTTCTGTTTCATCCACACATCCTAATTTTAACAGCAGAATGCCATAGACAACAGCTGCCGCCCCGATTGCCGCCAGAACCCCTAAAGCATTGTGCTTTAAGGTGATGTGAACCAGGAAGTAAACGCCGTAAGCCAGACCGCCCATGATGCCAGCGGCCAGAGTAGGCAGGATAAAAGTCTTTTTCATCTCCTGCCTGTATTTTAAAAATCTTCTGATGGAGGCCCCATTTAAGAGACACATGGTAAGTGCAAACAGGATGTTGGAATATACCACGCTGTAAATTCCCATCCGGAACACGTAAAGCATGATCAGCAAAATGACCACGTGAAGCCCAAGAGAAATGACCGCATTCTTAAGAGGTGTCTGAATCCGGTTGATTCCCTGAAGCACCGCATTGGTGACTGTAGAAAGGGAAAAGAAAGCCACTGCTGTGGAGCCGTACATAATCATTTCTATGAGAGCCGCATTGTCCCTTCCTCTGAAAAGCATATTGCAGATAGGACCTGCCAGGACGGTCAGTCCTACGGTAGATGGAATGGCAATGATCATGGAAAAACGGATTACCATGGCAACCCTGCTTATAATCTGTCCCCGGTTTTTCTCTGCTACCGCTCTTGACAAGGCCGGAATCAGGGCTGAGGACAGGGAGTTTGCAATAGCCACCGGAATATTGAACAGCAGATGATATCTGCCGGAATAAACACCCCAGTTGGTTGCAATCACAGAATCCTCCATTCCCATGGAAGCCATGACATTTCCATAAATGCTGTTATCAATGACTGTACTGATGTTATAAGCCACACTGCTCAATACAATGGGAAGAACCGTCATAACCAGGATGCTGGAAATTTCCCCATAGGATTCCCGGTGTCTGCTCAAATCCCTTCTTCTCTGCCGCCTCATAACCGGGCGGTAGCTGAGAAAAATAAACAGCAGGAATAAGAGGGCGGACACCGCTCCAATTCCGGTTCCTATGGTTCCTCCTGCCGCTCCAAAAGCAAAGGAATATTTCGATGAGCCGTAGACCAGATTGGAATGAAGTCCAGCCTGAAAAAGCCTGGAAGCAGCATAAATACTGATCACTGCATTAACGATCTGCTCCAAAATCTGGGATATGGCTGTAGGAAGCATGGTGCCGATCCCCTGGAAATACCCTCGGAACACGCCTAAGTAAGCGATAATCCAGATGGTCGGAGCCAGGGTTTTCAGTGCATAGCTGGTATAGGGCATCTTTAAAAAATGGTTTGCAAAAATATCGGCCCCAAACCAAAGCACAGCGGCTCCGATTGCTCCAACCACGGTTCCGTAGATCAGGGACACGCGAAGAACCCGGAAGGAATTGATGTATTCCTTTCGGGCCAGTCTGGTGGCAATCATCTTGGAAACTGCGGTCGGCAGGCTGTAAGAGGATACAATCAGCAAAATGGAATAAATGGAAAAGGCAGAACTGTAATAGCCGTTTCCTTCATCACCTAAAATATCCGCCAGAGGAATGCGGTAAAACATTCCGATTACCCGGACAATAATGCCCGCCGCCGCAAGGATAACTCCCTGAATGAGAAAATTGGGGGAGTTTTTTTTCTTTGTACTTCTTTGTAACCTATTGTTTTCCATAAAATTCTACATTAGGAGAATCCTGTGCAGAAATAATGCAAACCCAGGTTTTTCCCTGGTTCAGGATGATCTCGTTATTCTCCATGTCGTAATAATGTGTGGGCCCGCCTTCTCCATCCCTGGTCCATTTGACAGGAATGGCCCGGCCCTCTGTCACGTAGCAGCCATAGGAATCATCCACCACATTGATGTTTAAATACTCTGTGGAAGCGTAATGGCCGGAAGGACAATACTGCAGGATGATGTTTTTGACTTTAACCTGTCCCTCATCCCCCATGTGGGCCTTTCCATACTGATACCGGTAATAAAGCCCGTCATCTTCATGGTACTCAAACCATGGCTTATTAATGGCATAGGCCGGATAGACCTTGTAGGCATCTAAAACGCCGGGCGCGCCTTCTAAAGTGACTTCCCGTCCTGTTCTGGCAAAACGGTAATGTCCCTGGTAAGATGAATCATAAGTGCCTGAATAGCCCAGCTTTTCAATGGACTCATTAAGACGGCTCCCGCTTGTATAGGCATTGTGGGGAGCTTTCTTGTCCTTGGTGCGGAAGTAGGCCACAGAGCCAATGGCATCCAGACCATTGATGTTGTTTAACTTGGATAAGTAGGGTTTTGCAAAGGTACTTTGCCCAAAGTGGGCATAAATGGCATCAAATTCCCGGGCAAAGTATGTATAATAGGTCCGGCAGCTTCTGACGGAACCGATCCGGTCTAAATCGTCGTAGTTTTCCATAATTGCCATGTAGCGGTTCATGCCGCCTTCAGCAGGCGCTTCATAAACCACATCGGCCCGGTTGATTCCGTACTGGGGAAGGGCCTCCTTATCGTTGCTCATCATGACAGCAACCGGCCTGCGGTTTCCCTTAGAAACGTCCACCAGTTCTCCTGTCAAATAGCTGCGGATCTTTCCATCCCTTTCCTTGCGGTCTTCAAAAGTATAGTAATCGCCGGAACCCTCATCTTCAGAGCTTTTCGCCTCTGTTTCGCTGTCAATTTTGATTTCCTTAGTTTCCTGGGAAAGGCTGGTTTCCGTCGATACCTCACTGGCAGACACTTCCTGATACTTTTTGCCGCAGCCCGGAAGTAAAAGGGCACACAGCATCACGCTTACAAACCAAAAACACGCTTTTTTCATCATCTTTCGTATCCTCCCCTGGCCAGTATCTCTTCCTGCTTTTTTTCCATCAGAATCCGCTCTTCCTCTTCCATATGGTCGTAGCCGAAGAGATGAAGCATGCTGTGGGCCGTGAGAAAGGCCAGTTCCCTGGTCTGGGAATGACCGTATTTCTCTGCCTGCTCTTCCACCTTGTCCACGGATATGACGATATCTCCAAGCATAAGCTCTCCTGTTTCAGGATTGAAGCAGTCTCCCCCCTCTTCCTCCAAAAAGTCGAAATCAGAGGGAGTCTCATATTCCACCATGGGAAAGGACAGAACATCGGTAGGGTTGTCTATACTGCGGAATTCCCGGTTGATCTGCCTGATCTCCTGGTTGTCCGTAATCAGTACATTGACCTCCGCTTCATAAGGACAGTCCTCATAATCCATGGATTCCTCCACTACCTTGGTGATAATCTCTTCATAAGGGATGTCCAGCTTTTTTTCCGCCTCGTACTCAATATTAATTGTCATTGCGCGCCTTTCTGCCTCCCACGGTCTTTGTCTTTCGTTCTTCCGGCTTTCTCTTAGACTCCTTAGACTCATAAGAATCGTATGCCTGTACGATTTTCTGGACAAGAGGATGACGGACCACGTCGCTGCTGCTCAAATAGCAGAAACCGATATCGTCAATTCTCTTTAACACCCGTACGGCCGTATCAAGGCCTGATACAGCGCCTGCAGGCAGGTCCTTCTGGGTCTGGTCTCCGGTGACGATCACCTTTGATCCAAATCCAATTCTGGTCAGGAACATCTTCATCTGGGCCGGTGTGGTATTCTGGGCTTCATCCAGGATGATATAGGCATTATCCAGGGTCCGGCCTCTCATATAGGCCAGGGGAGCCACCTCAATCAGCCCCTTCTCTGAATTGTGAAGGTAGCTTTCCGCTCCCATGATCTGATAAAGGGCATCGTATAAGGGCCTTAAATAGGGATCGATCTTGCTCTGTAAATCTCCCGGAAGAAAGCCCAGCTTCTCTCCTGCTTCAATGGCTGGTCTTGTCAGAATGATCCGGTTCACCTCTCCGTTTTTAAAAGCCTGGATGGCCATGGCCATAGCCAGGTAGGTCTTTCCGGTTCCTGCAGGGCCAATGCCGAAAACGATCATCTTCTTACGGATCTGGTCCACGTAATGCTTCTGTCCCATGGTCTTTGGCTTTACCGGTTTTCCTGCAACAGTCCTGCAGATAATATCCTTGTCAATTTCCAGGATCTGGCCTTCACTGTCGGAAAATGACAGGGAAAGGGCATAGTCCACGTTTTGCTCTGTAATGGCATTTCCCCGTTTGGAAAGCTCGATTAAGTTGTTAAATACGCTTTTTGCTCTCTGGACCATCTGCTCCGGTCCTATGATCTTAAGAGCCCCATCCCGTCCGATCATGGTGACGTGAAGAGTTCTCTCGATTTTCTTTAAATAGCTGTCGAATTGTCCGCAGACATTTTTTTCGTGTTCCACCGGAATATCTATGATTGTCTCAATTACGCTCATCTATTGACTGGTCTCCTTTGGCTCCTCTGTTCTTTGTATCTCAAGCCCTTCCCGCCTGCCTATAGGCTCCTCTGCCACAAAATCTATGGCAGCCTGGCATAGAGATTCATTATCTAGTATTCTAACATGATTTTCCAGAATTTGTACCCCTTTTTCCAATAATTTTTTTTTCAGTCTTTCGTTCATATCATCCGCCAGCAGATTTTTTTCTTCTTCTGTGTAAGGGCGTTCATAGGAAATGTATTCTTTCCCTGTTATTGTTCCAAAATAAACGGGAAGATAAAAATTCTGGAATAAATGAAGCTGCTCTTCTTCCATGGTCAGCTTCCAGAAGGTTCCCTCCGGCCTTGGGCGGATGATAAGAAGGGAATAGCTGAAAAGCTTTCCATACCAGCCCCTTCTGGTCTTTCCTGTTTCCACATCGATTTTCTGCAGAAGCGGGAGCTGTTTTGTGAAATGATATTCTGTTCTGGCTGTGATGTCCGCATCGGACCGGATGTAGTGAACATTCATGATCTCTTCGCTGTCTCCGATGATAGGAAGGACGCCGCTGACCAGCACCTGTCCCTTTACCACCTGATCCCCGATGGCAGCCTTCGGCACGCCGCTTCGTACGATCATGGAGGTGATCACCCCGTCCTTTTCCGCCACAATGTTGCAGGGAGTCTCATCTTTTGCAGGAATCTCAGACAAAACCTCATTTTCCTTTATCTTAACCAAAAGCCTGGTTCCTGATACCCTGGCCGATACCCAGGTTATTTCCGGAAAATTAGTCCGGAGAGCTTCTTCCAGGGCGTCGCAGTCAATGTTCGACTTTCTCATTCCGTAATGAACTTCTTCTGACTCAAAATATTTCAAAAGGGTATCGTAAGTATACATCCGGTTACCTTCAAATTCAATGTCCCAGATAAAAAGGGAGAGGCCGTAAAGAAGGATAAAAAAGCAGGCAAACCCTGCTCCGTATGCCTTCCTCTTCCGGTTTCGATATAAAAAAAAAGGAAGTCCAAACTTTTTCAGTATCCTAAGTCTGACCTTCGATTTACGGACCAGGGGCTTGATCCTGCGGAACCCTTTCACTGACATGAAAAAACGGTAGGATGTCCCTGTATTTACAATCTTCCACAATTCAATTTCATGAACGCTGCATATATTGAAAAAACGTTCCGGAGAATATCCGGTCAGTTCTACGAAAAGGTAGCCAAATATGTAACGGTTCAGCCATATGATCATTTGCCTCACCTCCTTTTGCCTGTTATTCAAACTCCAGGGATTTTATGTAGCCGGTAATCTTCATTTCCTCTCCGGTATAATATTCAATCATCAGCCTGTTTCCGGAAATGATCACCCGGCAGTTTTTGGCCTGAAGCTTGATAGAACAATCCGTATAGAGGATGATGCTCCGGTAGTTTTCGATGACAACGCTTCGGCGTCCTAAAAAGGATATGAGCACCTCTCCCAGAACCACATCCTTGGGAAGTTTTAAAGCGGAAGCTGCCTTTTCCTTTGATTCTTCCAACATATCCATATGCCTTTCCATTCTGCTTCCCTACACTATATGCAAATAAAAGCCAGAAAATTCTACCCTACCAAAAAGTCGAAAAAACCCCTGGTCATGCCGAAACAAGACCAGGGATTCATCTTTTAACAATTAGTTATATTTACGTTTTCTTGCAGCTTCAGACTTTTTCTTACGTCTTACGCTTGGTTTCTCGTAATGCTCTCTCTTACGAATTTCCTGCTGGATACCTGCTTTTGCACAGTTTCTTTTGAATCTGCGTAAAGCACTATCTAAGGTCTCGTTATCTTTAACGATTACATTTGACATAGCTCACACCTAACCTCCCTCCAGTTGTGTACTTGTGCATAATACAACTGTTTGGGTATTTTATAGCACTGATATGATTATAGCATAATTTTGCCATTCGTCAAGAAAAAAATTATTATTTTTTCAATTATCGTCACAGAACCGGTTATTTCACCTGTTCTGCAACTACTTCGTAAACCTTTTCAAGACACGTGTCAACTCCTGCCGGATTTTTGCCGCCGGCCTGAGCCATATTAGGCCGTCCGCCGCCGCCGCCGCCCACGAAAGAGGCAATGGCTTTGATTAAATTTCCTGCATGAGCACCCTTTTTCTGAGCCTCTTCTGTTGCAGAAGCCATTAAGTTTACCTTGCCATCCTGAACGGAAGCAATGACAACCACGCCTTCTCCCAACTGATCCTTTAACTGGTCTCCAAGGTTGCGAAGGCCATTCATATCCACATCCATAACCTTTGTAGCAAGGACCTTAACTCCGTTTACTTCCTTGATCTGATCGGTTACATTGCCAAGGGAGTCATTTGCCAGCTTGCTCTTTAATTTCTCATTTTCAGAATGAAGGGCTTTGATTTCTTCCATAAGAGATTCGATCTTTGCTGTCAGGCCGGAAGGAATTGTCTTAGCTGCCTTTGCAGCTTCGTGAAGTTCTCTTTCTGTATCCTGATAATAACGTGTCAGACCGTCTCCTGTCAGTGCCTCAATTCTGCGGACACCGGCTGCGATTCCTGTTTCTGAAAGAATCTTAAATGCGCCGATGACTCCTGTATTGGAAATGTGGGTTCCGCCGCAAAGCTCGGTGGAGAAATCTCCCATCCGTACCACGCGGACTGTCTCGCCGTACTTCTCTCCAAAGAGAGCCATAGCGCCGGCTTTTTTTGCATCGTCCAGGCTCATGACTTCGGTCTTTACAGCCAGACTATCCTTAATCTTTTCATTGACAAGGGCTTCCACCTGGGAAATCTCCTCCGGTGTCAGAGCTGAAAAATGCGTGAAGTCAAAGCGCAGCTTATCCTTGTCCACAAAAGAGCCTGCCTGCTCTACATGGCTGCCTAATACGGTCCTCAATGCCTTTTGAAGAAGGTGGGTAGCGCTGTGGTTCTTTCCTGTATTCTGGCGGTTTTCTTCGCTCACACGCAGGGTGACCGCATCTCCGCTTTGCAGCATTCCGCGCACCATCTTTCCTACATGGCCTACCTTGCCGCCCTGTAAGTGAATGGTATCTTCTACCTTAAATTCTCCCTTTTCATTGCAGATATAGCCCACATCGCCCTGCTGGCCGCCCATGGTGCCGTAAAAAGGTGTCTTTTCCGTTACAATAGTTCCCAGTTCCCCATCAGTTAAGGCTTCCACCACCTCTGTCTCTGTGGTGAGGGCGGAAATAAAGGAATCCAGCACTAATGTGTCATAACCTGCAAATTCTGTCGTAAGAGCCGGATCAAGGGACTGGTATACGGTCACATCTGCGCCCATGTAATTGGTGGTCTTTCTGGCGTTTCTGGCAGTTTCCCTCTGCTTTTTCATAGCAGCCTGGAAGCCGTCTTCATCCACGCTGAAATTCTTCTCTTCCAGAATCTCCAACGTCAAATCCAGAGGAAATCCGTAGGTATCATATAATTTAAAGGCATTTTCTCCGGAAAGAACGGTTTCGCTGTTCTTTACCATCTCCTCCTGCAAATCATTTAAAATGGCAAGACCCTGGTCAATGGTCTTGTTGAACTTATCCTCTTCCTGGGTGAGAACCTTTAAGATCATGGCCTTTTTCTCTTCCAGTTCAGGATATCCGTCTTTGGATAAAGCAATGACGGTTTCAGAAAGCTCAGCCAGGAATTTCCCTTCGATTCCAAGGAGTTTTCCGTGACGGGCTGCTCTTCTTAACAGACGGCGCAGTACATAGCCTCTGCCCTCGTTGGAAGGCATGATTCCGTCTGAGATCATAAAGGTACAGGAACGGATATGGTCTGTAATCAGACGCAGGGAAACATCCACCTGGTAATCCTCTTTGTAGGTCTTGCCTGCCAGCTCTCCGACTCTTGTTAAAAGGGCCTTTATGGTATCCACATCAAAGATGGAATCCACATCCTGAACCACCACTGCCAGACGCTCAAGACCCATGCCTGTATCGATGTTCTTCTGCTTTAATTCTTCATAATGGCCCTTGCCGTCGCTTTCAAACTGGGTGAATACGTTATTCCACACCTCAATATAGCGGTCACATTCGCAGCCAACGGTACACTCCGGCTTTCCGCAGCCGTATTTCTCGCCTCTGTCATAGTAAATCTCAGAACATGGGCCGCAGGGACCTGCACCGTGCTCCCAGAAGTTGTCTTCCTTGCCAAAGCGAAAAATATTCTCAGGGGCAATGCCGATTTCTTTATTCCATATATCAAAGGCTTCATCATCCTCTAAATATACTGACGGATAGAGCCTGTCCGCTTCCAGTCCTACCACCTGGGTCATAAATTCCCATGACCACTGGATGGCTTCTCTCTTAAAATAATCTCCAAAGGAGAAGTTTCCGAGCATTTCAAAAAAAGTACCGTGGCGGGCTGTCTTGCCTACATTTTCAATATCGCCTGTACGGATACACTTCTGGCAGGTGGTCACCCTGTTTCTGGGGGGAATCTCCTGGCCTGTAAAATATGGTTTTAAGGGAGCCATGCCTGAGTTGATCAGGAGCAGGCTGTTATCGTTATGGGGAACCAGGGAAAAGCTTTTCATCGCCAGATGTCCCTTGCTTTCAAAAAATTCAAGGAACATTTTCCTCAGTTCATTTACACCGTACTTCTTCACGTTACTGTCCTCCGTTTACTATTTTGTCTCTGTCGTCACATCGCCGGCCTTGCCTGCATCCTTGTGATCTCTGTATTTTTTTCCGCATACAATTCCGCCTAAGGCAATGGCAAGAAAAACCACGAATTTGATTGCGGTTCCAAAAAAACTTCCAAATATTGCTGTCATATTTCTTCCTCCCGAAAGTTTATATAGTACGACTCATTTTACTATCCTATCACAAGGAATTTTATTTATCAAGATGTACCTTGGGAATTTTTTTTACTCACACAAAAAGCGCCTTGAAAAATGGCTTTTGCAGCCTCATCAAGACGCTTTTTACAGTATTTCCGGCTCTTCTTCACCTCAGGGCCATCTGCAGCCGTTCCATCTCATAGAATTCACCCTTTAATTCCATGAGTTCCTGATAGCTTCCTTCCTCCCGGATCTTGCCTTTATCCAGAACCACGATCCGGTCTGCCCCTCTTACGGTAGACAGCCTGTGAGCTACAATAAAGGTAGTCCTGCCCTTAATGAGCCGGTCCAGGGCATCCTGGATCTCTTTTTCGGAAATGGTATCCAGAGCTGATGTAGCCTCATCCAGAATAATCACTTTGGGATTCCGTATAATAGCCCGTGCAATGGAGATTCTCTGCCTCTGACCGCCGCTTAAGTTGCCGCCATGCTCTCCGATCATGGTATCCAGCCCCTGGGGAAGCTTTGCGATAACGGATTTTAAATTTGCGGCTTCTACGGCATGGCTTAGGGCTTCTTCCGTCACATCCTCCAGGCCGTATACAATATTTTCCCTGACTGTGCCGGAAAAAAGCACCGGTGTCTGGGGTACCACGGAGATGAACCTCCGATAGCTTCTTAAATTAATATCATTGATATCCAGCCCATCAATCAGCAGCCTTCCATCCGTAGGGGTGATAAAGCCGATGATTAAATTCAGCACTGTGGTCTTTCCGGAACCGGATTCTCCCACCAGAGCGATAGTCTCTCCCTCCTTCACCTTCCATTGGAACCCATGAAGCACCTGTTCTTCGGAACCGTGATAGGAAAACTGCACGTTGTGAAAGGTGTAGTTCCCCTTCAATTCCTTCATTTCTGTCTTTCCCTCGTTCCTCTCCACATCCTCAGAAGCCAGAACCTCACCGATGGAGGTGACGGATTCCATCCCCTTTGTTAAAATCGGAAGAAGGTTTATGAGAGAGGTGAATTGGTTGACCACAGTCGTAAAGCTGGACTGGTAAAATGCCACATCCCCCACCTTAACAAGTCCGTTTAAGGCCATAACGCCGGAAAATCCCAGACATAAAGCCTGAAACACCTGAAATATACACCAGCTCACTGCACCGAAATGGGCCTGAATCATATCCAGGCGGTATCCCTTTTCTGCCGTTTCTCTAAGCTGTTCCCGGATTTTTTCAACTTCCTTTTTTTCCAGAGCATGAGCTCTTGTGACTGGGACCAGTTCCACCATCTCCATAACCTTTGCGCTGGTTTCCTCCATTTCCCGGCGAAATGCCCGGTTTTCTCTGTGTATCCTCTTTCGGAAGGCGATTATGGTGATGGAGCTCACCGGCGCCACCAAAAGAAAGAACAAAAGCACGATCCGGTTCTTTGCAGCCGTTAAGGACAAGGTGATCACCAGATTCATGAAGATATTCATCATACTGACGAAAAGCTGGGCGGATAAGGTTTCCACCGCCTCCACATCCCGGATGATCTTCGACTGAAGCCGTCCCGACTGGGTCTCTGTGTGGTAGGGGATGGACAGCTCCTGTAGCTTTCTCACCAGGGCCCCGCGCAGGCCTGCCTCGGTTTTTCGTATAACCCGGCTGACATACATATTATGAAGCCAGTTGGCAGGCAGGTGGACCACCAAAAGCCCCAGCCAGATGGACACGTTGAGGAAAATAGCGTTTTTCCCGGCCGCTCCTCCTTCCATGACCCCATTTATGACATTGGCGATCAGCAGGGCGGAAAAAAGACTGGGCGCATGCTTTATGACGAAAAAGAAGGTGGAAATAAAAAACTTATGGTACTGACCCCTGTAAAAGCTGAAAAGAACCATGACTGAGCGGTCTCCGTACTTTTGATAGCTGCGGACAAACCGGCGCTCAATATCTTCATATTTTTCCATAGCCGCTCCTAAGAAACATCAAGTCCTGCATATTCTGTCTGCTCCGCCCGGATGTCCAAAAGCTCCCGATAAGGAGAACCGAGCTTTTCCAGCTCCCGGCAGAGAAAACCTGCCATAAGGACCGCTCCCTCCGGTTTTAAATGAGTGTCGTCCTTTGGCCACATAAAATATGCCTTGGAAGCCACATCACCCAATGCCTCCAGACAGCGTTCCGTCAAGGAGGTTAAGTCGATCACCGGCACTCCTGCCGCTGCTCCCGTCTGCCTCATGGCTTCCGGATAAGCACCGTGGCTTCCCGGCAGAAACACACCGTTTTCATTAAAAAGTCTTCTGGCAATAGGGGTAATGAGGACCGGCCAGGCCCCT
Organism: Lacrimispora sp.; assembly: GCF_036758025.1. Taxonomy (GTDB): domain Bacteria; phylum Bacillota; class Clostridia; order Lachnospirales; family Lachnospiraceae; genus Lacrimispora. The sequence continues at coordinate 60,662 of NZ_DAIOXM010000026.1, forward strand.
TTTTCCCTTGCGGCAGAGATAAATTTCATCAGATTTTCCCTGTAGGTGGTGTCCGGGTCGGTATGCCTTTTGGGGTCCTCCTTTGCATCGTTGTGGCCGAACTGGATAAAGAGGAAATCCCCTTCTCCGATCTCCTTTTCTATGAGAGCCAGACGGCCTTCTTCCAAAAAGGATTTTGTGCTGCGCCCATTCTGGGCAAAGCTTTTCATTTCCACTGAATCATCTAAATACAGAAGCATTGCCTGGGAAATCCCCGTCTGGGGATAGGTGGATATCTTATTGAACGTTACCGTGCTGTCTCCAGCGTAAAAGATTTTTGCCATTTACATACACTCCATACATGGCTCCTGTAAAGCGCTTGCCCTTTGAAAGGCCTTCGGAACAAATGGAAGTCACATCCGTCCATTGCCACAGAAGCATATTATTGAAAAAGAAGGTTCTCACAAGTCCGTCCGTCTCCACCCGGAAGGTTACCGGTCCATGAAAGCGGAAGGGGCTTGTTTCTGTCCTCACATAGGTGTCGTCCACATATTCGGATACAAAGACAAAGGCCTCTGTCACTCCGAACTTTATGTAGGTATTTTCATCATAATAAAGGGTCACCCCTGCATCAGAGGTGAATTCCTCTTTTCCCTCATCAGGAAAACTCATTTCAAATTCCATGGAAAATTGGAAATCCGGCTGACACTTCACCAAAAGGCTTCTGCATTCCCTCTGATTTAAGTCCTGGCCGTCCCCCTTGATCCACAAGGTCCCATCCCGGTCTTCTCCTACCAGCTCCGGGTCCTTTGTTCTCGGTGACAGCCAGGCTTCGGAATCCGGAATTTCGCACTCTCTCCTCTCCATATCGGGAAAGGGCAAAGCTGCCATATAGGAGGGACCTTTTCCTTTGTTTATGACGGGCCAGCCGTCGGCTGTCCAGGTGACCTCATCAAGACAGGTCTCACGGCCCAGCATCCCCCACTGGTGATCAATGAAGCGGGAACACAAGTACGCCATGAACCATCTTCCGTCCGGGGTCTGAACCGGCTTTCCGTGGCCGCAGCACTGGATGACGCCCATCTCGTCTTTTTGATGCATAATGGGATTATAGGGACAGTTCTCGTAAGGCCCCAGCAGGCTTTTTGATCTGGCCACAGAAATCATGTGTCCCTTTCCCGTACCGCCCTCTGCCAGAAAACAGTAATACCAGCCATCCTTTTTTAAAATATGGGGCCCCTCCGGAGCGTGGCCGGAATGACCGTACCATATGAGAGAGGGCTTTGAAAGGATTTTCTTTCCATCCTCCGATATCTCCATGATCCTGGCTCCCCGGTTTATGAGCATATACCGTTTTCCGTCGTCGTCCGTAAAGATGGATGGGTCGATTCCCAGGACATTGTGGATGACAGGTGTATCGTAAGGGCCTTCCGGCTTTGAGGCGCTGGTGACCATCTGAGTCTGGATGTAAGGTGCATCATCGTTGTTCCTTAAGGTTGCGCATATATAGAACCTTCCCCGATCATAGCTGATGTCCGGAGCCCAGAAACCCCTTCCTCCTTCCAGTCCTCCTAAAAATTCCTCAGCCCATGTTCTGTCCGTCACCCCGTACCCGATGACGTTCCAGTGAACCAAATCCTTAGAGTGGGATATTGGAATAGAAGGGAAATAGAGAAAGCTGGAATTGACCATGTAGTAATCGTCTCCCACCCGCAGGATGCTGGGGTCGGGATGCATACCCCGGCACACCGGATTCCTGTAGCAATGTTTTCTGGAAAAACCGCAGACCGACTGGAAGTATTCTTCAAGAGGCGCATTTCCTTTTGCCAGGTCCCAGGGCGTCACCATGGCCTGATTGGCCCATGCCGGGTCCATACCGCATGTTTCCACCAGAAAGGCCACAAGGTCTAAATTCTTTCCCTTTACTGCATAGTGAAGCAGGCTGTTTCCGTCCCGGTCACAGTCTTCAATATTGAACGAGTGGTCAATCAGGCGGAGAACCGCCTCCTTATCCCCTCTTTGGGCCGCATCAAAGGTCCTCTTCGCAGCCGCTTCTGTTTTCGATGTGTATAAATTCATACTCTCCGTACCCTTCTGAAATAAAGTTGCTTTTATTGGCACTCCAGAGACAGAGCTTTGCCCCGGTCCAGGTAGCCCTGGCAAGGGGATTTGCTTCTCCTATGGAGGTATAGCGGATTCCGTCCGGGGACCAGGCGAACCGGTAGGTCTTATTCTTAAATATTTCCAGCCTGAAATAAACCGTGTCACCTTCATAGGGAACAAAAGCAAAGGGCTGTTCCTCTGCCTCTCCCTCAAATTCCTTCTCCGTCACGGTTCCTGAAAACAGTACAAGCTCGTTTCCGGCCTCTGTTTTCACAAGGCCCAAATAGGCGTAAAAATGGCCGATCATTCCGATGGCCGCCATATCCCCCGCCTTGTCTCCCTGAAGCCTCACCTTTGTCACAGCGGAAAAAGCCTGATGCTGGGGAATCTGGGTCATCGCGTTAGGCGCATACCATAAAAGGTTTTCCCTGGCAGGATTGGCAAGGCAGAAAAGACGGATGCCAGGATGGCCGCTTAAGGAATAGAATGAGGCTCTGGGATTGGCCTGCCATTGCCACTGAAGCCCTAAAGAGCTTCCGGAGAAATCATCAGACTGGGCAATCCGGTATTGCGGCTGCCCTTCCACCGGAAGGCTCCACTCCCTTACCGGCTCTCCTATGCCGTCTCCATTTTGTTCACTTCCGATAAAGGGCCAGCCTGCGTGAAAGCACATGGGCTGTAAATGGACAATTCTTCCCAGCTCAATCACATCCTGGAAATGGATAAACCAGTGTCTGCCGTCAGGTCCCGTAACCCAGCCCCCCTGATGTGGCCCGTTAATATCCGTATTTCCCTGGTGCATGACAATTTTATATTCATACGGCCCTGTTACAGATTCAGACCTTAAAGCGGACTGCCAGCCGGGATATACTCCGCCGGAGGGCATGAGGATATAATAAAAGCCCTGATGCTTGTAGAGCTTGGGCCCTTCTGTCGTGGGCCCCAGTTGTTCCCCGTCAAAGAGGGTGACAGGCTCCCCCATAAGCTTTCTGCAGTCCGGGTCAATCTCTACCATATCCAGCCTGTGTTTGATCCCGCTGCGGCTTCTGGCATAAGCAAATACCATATAGGCCTTCCCATCGTCATCCCAGAAAGGGCAGGGGTCAATCCAGCCCTTCGCTTCGTGAAGGCAATTTAAGGTGAATTCCCCATAAGGATCGGCGGACCGGGCCACAAAAATCCCCTCATCCACAAGGGGGACGAAAACGTAGAACATCCCGTTACGGTAACGGATAGCCGGGGCCCAGGTTCCGGAGCCGTGAGAGGGATTGTTATATTTCTCAAAGGGTAGAGAAGGGACGCAGTGATTGATGATCTCCCAGTGCACTAAATCCCTGGAATGGAGAAGGGGGATGCCGGGAAGATAAGCAAAGGAAGAGGACACCATATAGTAGTCGTCTCCCACCCGGACCACATCCGGGTCAGAATAATCCGCATACAGAATCGGGTTTTGATACATAATCATGATCTCCTTAGTCGTTTTTTATCAGGATAATTATAAATAGAAAAAGGAGCAGACATCTGCCCCTTTCCACGCTGAAAGCTATTATTCCTTCACGGCTCCGATGTTTACGCCCTGAATAAAATATTTCTGGCAGAACGGATAAATGATCATAAAGGGAAGGATTGCAATAATAACCGATGCATTTTTCACCGTATTCTCTGTTGCGCCTCCGATTGCGGTAGGCAGGTCGCTTCCCATAACAAGAGCTCTCAGCTTCATCTGGAAGTTATAGAGATTATCATTGGTGATGTAAAGCTTATAATTCGTATAATCGTTCCAGTAACCGACTGCGTACATCAGGCCGATGGCAGTAAGGGCTGCTTTGGAAAGCGGCAGAACGATCTGGAAGAAGGTTCTCATGGGAGAACAGCCGTCAATCTCTGCAGATTCAAACAGGCTTACCGGAATCCCCTCAAAGAAGTTTCTCATGAGTACCATGTTGTAAACGTTAATGGCCGGAAGCAGAATCACCACCCAAAGAGTATTGGTTAAGTGAAGGGACTTCATAACCAGATAGGTGGGGATCATACCGCCGTTAAAAATCATGGTGAGCAGCAAAAGCCCTGCAAAAAGGTTTCTTCCCGGCATTTTCCACTGGATCAGCACATAGGCGCCCAAGGTGGAAATAGCAAGACCTGTAAAGGTTCCTACCACAGTCGTAAGACAGGATACCAGAAATGGCCTGTAAAGCGTCGGATTTGTAAAAACGGAAATGTATCCGGCCAGACCGAATTGTTCCGGAAACAGCTTCATACCGTAAGCTGTCTTCAAATCCAGAGAGTCAATAAGGACTTTGTAGATGGGGATTATCATAATAAGGCTTATGAGCACAAATACAACCACCAGCACATAGTCAAATGCGGTTCTTTTCTTTGTCATGTTCTTTTCCCCCTATACAATTCCTTTTCCGCGAACCTTGAAACTTGCCCTGTTGCATACCAGCACAAGGAAGCACCCTACCAGCGAGGAAATAAGGCCTACTGCCGTGGTATAGCCGTAGTCAGGAAGAGCTCCGGAATTAAATGTCTGCGTGTATATGTAAGTCTGCAATACATCTGCCTGCCGCACCACCGCATCATTTTGCAGTACAAATACGGATTCAAACAGATTCATAACCTTTGCCAGGTTTAAAATCAGCACTGTAATAATCGTGTTGCTTAAAGAGGGCATGGTAATGTATCTAAGACAGTTCCAGCGTCCGGCTCCATCCATGGAGGCCGCCTCATAAAGCTCTGGATTGATGCCGGAAAGGGTTGCCATAAAGATGATGGTGCCCCATCCGGTGTCCTTCCAGACGTTGATCACGTAATACATGGGCCGCCACCAGTTCTGGTTTCCCAGAAAATAAATTCCTTCTTTTGTAAATCCCAGATTAATCAGCACAGAATTGACCAACCCCGCATTGGTGGGAGAAAGAATCAGGGTAAATACAGAAGCCGTAACCACCCATGACATAAAATGGGGAAGATACACGATGGTTTGGGAAACCTTTTTAAAGTTCACGGACCGCAGTTCATTAAGCATGAGGGAAAGAACAACTGCCATAAAAGTATTCAACAGAAGTTTGAACACGCTTAAGCTTATGGTATTGCCGAAAGCACTCCAGAAGCCAGGCATATTCACCAGCTTCCGGAAATTGGCCAGACCTACGAACACCGGGTCCTTAATTCCCTTATAGGAAAAGAATGCATACCGGATTCCAATCATGGGCAGGTAATGGAATATTACCGCAAAAATGATAACCGGAAGAAACATGAGATAAAATCCCCTGTAATAGTAAAGGGAAACCAGCAGAGGGCGCTTATTTTCGCCTGCAGCTTTTGCTGCAGGCGCTTTCTTTTTATTTATCATAGGCCAACCTTTCTAAAGCGATTCTAAAACTATTTTGCTTCCTGTGCATTGAGGGAGTCAACGATCATCTGTGACCATTTCACACCGCCGTCGCTTTCAAAGCGCTTGTAAGCTTCATCCACGGAAAGACCCTGGACAACGACATCCGCAATGATAGAGTTTTTAAGGGTGGTGAGATCTCCGTTATAGGTTGCCATCTCTTCTGTAGAAGGAACGACCTGAGCCTGACGGCAGCTCTCGTTAAACAATTCCTGAGCAGCCATGGCTTCCGGAGCAATCGTATCTTTTCCAGGGTTGTTATCCCAGCCGACTACAGCAAGCATGGAATCTAAGTGCTGCTTCGTATACTGTGTTCCCGGCCTCTCCAGACTTTCTTTTGTATGGAACTGGCCTTCTGTATAATCGTTCTCCAGAATAGTCTCCGCCTTTGTTGACCAGTGCACGTCTTCTACGCCGTAGCTCCAGAGGGTCTGCATATCTCCGCCATCTAACATGGACTCAATGAGATATTTATATACGCCCTCAGGATTTTCACAGGAGGCGGTAATAGCCCATACGGGAGGCGTTCTCTCCAGATATGTTCCAACTTCTGCAATAGGCTTTAAGGCAATGAGCTCGCTGTCTCTTCCGTTGGATTCCAGGTTGTTCTTTAAGTTGGAAGCCCAGGTTCCTGCCCAGTAGGTGAATACGCCGAATTTGTCCTCATAGAACTTATTGCGGCAATCATTTGTTGTGTTTGTCAGAGTTTCCTTGTCAATATATCCTGCCGCATAAGCGTCCTGCAGTCTCTTTAAAGCCTCTTTGAAATTGTCTTTTGTAAATCCGTCGGACCATACGCCGTCGTCTCCCTTTATAAAGGAAGAATAGGAATCCTGATAAAATTCAGGCAGATAGTTTATAAAAGGAGACTCTTCTCCGATAATTCCGGCTGCGGAAACACCGTAGGTATCCCCGTTAACGCCGTTTCCATCCGGGTCGCCCTCTTTAAATGCCTTCAGCATATTTAAATACTCATCGTAAGTTGTGGGAGCCTCTAAGCCTACGTTATCCAGCCATTTCTTCTTTACATAAGTAACGCAGCCGTTTCCTCTGGTAACAGGGAAACCATAGAGCTTTCCGTCAATCTTCATATTCTCTACCACATCTTCGCCGGTTACGCGTCCGGAAGCCTTTAACTCGGAATCATTCCAAGCCTCGGTCATATCCCACAAAGCGCCTTCCCCTGCGTAGCCTGCATAATAAGTAGAACCAAGGATAATGGCATCGGGCCAGTTGTCTGTACCTGAGGCAAAGGTCTGACCAACCACATCATAATATGCTTTGTGATCAGGCTGGATGATCTCCAGTTCAATTCCTGTAAGCTCTTCCCATTTCTTTTCAAACGCATCTCTGTTGTTCTGCTGCGTTGTCACCGTTCCGTCTACCATAATAGTAATCTTTTCCGGTTTTTTGATTTCCTCCGCTGCTGCTGTCGTCTCTCCTGCCTCCGTAGAAGCTGCGCCGCCGGAGGGCGCTTCTGTTTTCTTGGAGGAACACCCGCTTAACACAACAGACATTGCCATTGTGACAGCCATTCCTGATGCAACCAATTTTTTGAGTCTCATTTTCTACCTCCCAATTATTTTTCAGTACGGTTTGGACCGCAGACTCATCATAGCAGTGAAAACGTATAATTTCAACGCACCGTTTTATCTTTTGTTGTACACTTTTTTCTATGGGCCGTTTTTTTTTATATTTATTATGCAAATGTTCCTGGAACCTTGCAGCAAAAAAGGGCTTTTGATGAAATATCCACAGGATAAAGCCCAGGGCTCCACCGCACCCTTTTTACTGCGAGGGTACATAACTTCAGAATTGTTCTTACACTGCATTATTTATGACAAAAATACCTCTTCATCCGCTTTTTCAATCACCGCTCATTGGGGTTTTGCAATGATTACGGTTCCCTCATTCCGAATATGGAACATCCGGCAAATGAAATAATTGCATAATAAAAGAGTATTTTTCAGCGCACACTTTTTATTATCATGGAGCATAATTTCCTCTCAGCCTTCCATTTCTTGATTTTAATAATAATTTATACTATAATTTTTACATGTAGAAAAAGGAATGGTAAATATGAAAAAACAAAATAACGATATTTCGCTGAAACACCAGCTGATGCTGTCCTACATCATGATCCTGGCAATTATTCTTATCATTGGGGCCGCTCTTTATTACATCTCTTACCGCCAGGTAAAAAGCGGTATCAATCAGCAGAACCGCCTCGCCCTCTCTTCTTCGGTCACTCAACTGGATTCCACCATGAGACTGATGAATGCAGCAGCAGGACAGACCTCTTCCAACATTGTATTTAATGATCTGACCCAGCTTACAGGAGAAGAAGGACCGGCCTTTTATTATCAGGCATATAAGAGCCAGTTGAGCTTAAAGTCCATTCTGCCGGTTGAAGTGCTGCTTCCCATCATCAATTCCTTTGTTTATTTAAAAAAATCAGAACATGTGATTTCTTCCACACAGTTTTCGGATTACGGCTTTTATACAAGGCATAATTCCACTTATCAGATTAATCCGGAGCAGTTTATGCAAGCCCTTCAAAACAGCGACTATTGGAACAAGTTCATTCCTTTTAACCGCCGCGGCGGACTTGTCAGGCGCTTTCTTTACGTACAGCCCCTCTCCGCCTCGGTTCTTAAAATGAACGCAGGTGCTGTTCTGGGATACGAATTCGACCACGATCTTTTGAGCAGATATTTTGCGGATATGAACCTGTATGGAGATGGATATCTGGTTGCCTACGACCAGAACGGCGCTCAGACGTTTTTTCTGTCCAATTCAGAAGAAGTCAACATCTTTCAGGGCTTCGATAAACTGGATTACAAAAACCAGACTGCCAGCTTCATCTCTCCGGAAAACCATCAGGAAATGCTGGTGACCTCTCTTTCCTCAAGCTATAATAACTGGACATACTACCTGGTCCAGCCTGAGGATAAGGCCTACTATTCCATTGTTTCCTATCAACGCTTTTTTACTGCGATCACCATTGCTGCCCTTCTCCTGGGCGGGAGTATTGCCGCCGCCTTTTCAGTGAGGGGAGGCCGCCGCCTGACTCAACTGTCAAATGAACTGATTGCAAAGGAATCCACTGCGACATATTTAAATCTCCTGGTGGAAAAACAAAAACCTATGGTCATTGAATCGTATATGAGAAAGATCATGGAAGGGAGCAGCACCACCAACGATGAGATAGAATACATCGTAAAAGAGCTTTCCCTGGACCGTCCGGATACAAAATACCACGTGCTTTACACGGAGGTGTCGCCTTCAGACGATTCCGTCATCAGCCCCAAGGATCTGGAATTGTGCCTGCAAAACTATGACATGCTGGTGAGAGAAGCCCTGCGCCGCCATTTCCCTGACACCGGTTATATTTACAAGCCTTCCGACCAGGCATTTGCCGTATTGATTGCCTCCGAAGAAGGGGTTTCCCATGAAGAAGTCACAAATCAGAGCCAGGAAACCTTTACGGCCCTTCACAACGAGCTCCTGAAGAAGTACGGAATCTGGATCAGGGGCGGCTTAGGCGGCAGAAACAAAGTCGTTTCCTACACCTGGAAATCATATCAGCAGGCCAAGGAAGCTAAATCCGTTACCACTCTGGACAACTATATTTTAAGCAGTGATTTCGCTTCTGCCAGCGATATCTACTACTATCCGGAAAGCCTTTCTGTCCAGCTCAGCGGCTTTATTTCCATCGGGAACAAGGAACAGGTAAGCGAACTATTTAAGCTCATTAAGAATGAAAACATGGGAAAGAGAAGCCTCTCTTATGCTCAGCGGCAATGGCTGGTCTCCGATGTACGGGCCACTGTTTTTAAGAAGAGGCACAGCATCAGCGCAGAAGGCCTGAATCCGGAAAAACGAAAGCTTCTGGATATCATCGACAAACAGTTTGAAGGGGAAATGAGTCTGGAGAGTCTGACATCTATCTCTCTCCGCTTATGCGAGGTCTGCGGCTCCGAAGGAAATGAACTGATTCTTAAAATCCAGGAGTATATAAACAGCAATTACAGTGACCCGGACCTGGGACTGACAAAGATTTCGGATGAATTCGGAATTTCAGAGAATTATTTCAGTTACCTGTTCAAGAAAGAGATGAAGGAAAATTTCTCCAATTATCTGGAACGGCTTCGCATGGCAAAAGCCAGGGAACTGATCCGGGAATCCGACACAAGCCTGTCCGCCCTGTACCAATATGTAGGATATAACAACGCATCTTCTTTCCGGCGCGTGTTTAAAAAGAATTTTGGCGTATCGCCAAAGGAAATGAGGGATAAAGTCAATGCAAAATAACAGATGTGAGGCGGATTCAGACATCTCAGCCCTTATGGAGGGGCTTTGGCTCTCACTTAAGAAAAGTGAATTTCCTGTCCATAGCTTTCTTGCAGAAAGAGGCGGAGAACTGTTAAAGGAAACGTATCAGGCTCCCTACGGGAAAAATGATCTCCACCGCATGTTTTCTATTACAAAAAGCTTTTGCTCCCTTGCCATAGGCTTTCTTTTGGAAGAAGGGCGCCTTTCTCTGGATGACAGGATTACCGATTATTTTCCCGAATACTGTACAGGCACAACGGTTCATCCCTGGTTGAGGGAAATGACCATAAGACATATGCTTTCCATGGAAACATGCCATTCTTCCACTACCTATAAGCTGGATGGCAAAAAAAACTGGGTAGAGAGCTTTTTTACCACACCTCCCACTCACCGAAGCGGTCAGATTTTTCTTTATGATACCTCTTCCAGCCATACTCTGGCAGCTCTTGTTAAAAAACTTACCGGAAAAGGGATTCTGGATTATCTCCGGGGAACATGTCTCAATCAGACAGACTTTTCCAAGGAGTCTTATATCATCCTGGACCCTTTTGGATCGGAAATGGGAGGCTCCGGCCTTATGGCCCGCTCCATGGACCTTCTAAAGCTGGGGCGGTATTGTATGGATACGATTCAGAAGGGAAAAGGGAAATTTGCAGATTATCTAAGGGAAGCGGTTTCGTTCCAGGTTCCCACCATCCATTCCGGCCAGACCCTTGACGAACAGCAGGGGTACGGATATCAGTTCTGGCGCATACGAAAAGGCTTTAGCATGTACGGCATGGGCGGACAGTATGTTCTCTTTTATCCGGAAGAAGATTTGATTTTCGTGATTACTGCTGATACTCAGAATATAAAGGGAGGAAATCAGAAGATATTGGACCTTGTTTATGAGACGGTGGAAAAGATAAGTCACGGATGTGCTGAAACAGAAGGGATTCCGGTTAAAAGAAGTCCTGATACCTGGGAGGCTTCCTACCGGATTTATCAAAATCCGGCAGGCTTTTCCCGGCTTTCCCTCTCTTTTGGACATTCAGAGGGAAAGCTGGTTCTCTCCGGAAAGGATGGGGATTTTCAATTCCCCTTTTCTTTTGAAGAAGCCCGGATCAGCGTGCTGTCCAAGTATGAGCAGAGAATTGCTGTTCAGGGCATATGGGCCTATGACATGACCTTATATCTGCCGGTCCAGGTCGTTGGGGAATGGGTTGGCTCCATTCACCTGATTCTCCGCCTGTCAGAGGAGAATGTCACTGTCTGGATGAAAAAGGTGGAAGAAACGTATTTCCAGGAGTTTCAGGGATTTTTGGAAGGAGAAAGGACAGCCCCATATTCAGCCAGGAGATCATAAGCCCTGGCTCTTGTGGATTCTGCCAAAGAAGCGGTATACTCCACTTCCTCCAGAGTTCCGCCGCTGTATTTGTCCGCAGCCTCCTGTGCCTTTGCATCCCTTGCCTTATTCCATTCCTGCTGGGAAGTCTCCATCTGCACCCGATCTTCCTCACTGAGCATTTCTGAAACCGCATCATAAATAATATCCTGTTCCCTGATCCACAGCTTCAGTTCTTTATCTGCCAGAGCTTTCATGGAATAGGTGTTTGAATCCCCTGACTCCTTCCACATCCTTTTGACCTGGATATCCAGCTCTGATAAGCGCTTCTCATAATATTTTGCTCCCTCCAAAGAGGCAGACTCAGCAGAATGCCTGGCTTTTACCTCCGGGCTTATGGGAGAGATAACAGCCTCTGTCTCGGCCTGGGGTGCAGGGGATTCAAAACTCCTGACTGAAAAGCTCATCTCTCCTGACTCCGGAGAACTGCCTGCCTCTTCCGTGGAAGGCCTTTCTTTTCCTGCTATGACCTGATCTTCGGAAACTTCCTGGGGGGCATCAGCCTGTTCCAGTGAAAACAGCTCCGGCTGGCCGCCATAACTGCCGGACTCCTCTGCTTCCTGGGACAGGACAGCCGGCTGCCCTGCCCCTTTACCGGAATCCGGAAGGTTTTCTTTACTTTTTACAAAATTATTCGTAGCTAAGGTTATCAAGATTCCGATAACCAGAATGCTTCCGATTACAATCCAAATTCCTCTATTTTTATTCATGTATGATCACCTGACTTGACTTGATGAAATTACCATATCACAAATAAAAAAGAAAGAAAATAGGAATTCACATTTAGTAAGACATTGTAAGAGATATGTAAGTTTTATATCCCTTCGTCAATCTGCAAATCGTCCCCGTCAGCCGCTGTGGTAGCCAGCTTATCGCACCGTTCATTCTGGGGATGGCCTGCATGTCCCTTTACCCAGTGAAAGGTCACCTGATGAGGTTCCTTTGCCTTTAAAAGCCGTTCCCACAAGTCCACATTTTTTACAGGACCGCTCTTTCCCCGCTTCCAGTTGTTTTTCACCCAGTTGTCGATCCAGTGCTGGTTAAAGGCATCTGTCACATACTTGGAATCAGAGTAAAGCTCCACCTGGCAGGGCCTGGTAAGGGCTTCCAGGCCGGCGATGGCTGCCATCAGCTCCATCCGGTTATTGGTGGTTTTTTTGTAGCCTGCTGACATGGTCT
>NZ_DAIOXM010000027.1:0-57895 GCF_036758025.1 Lacrimispora sp.
TATTAGAATTTTCAGGGTTTTACATACTGTTCAATCTTCTGTTTTCAAAGTGCTTGTACATCTATACATCTGTTTGAAACTTTCGCATCAGCAGATGTTAACGCAGAAGGAGGGATTTGAACCCTCGCGCCGCTATTAACGGCCTACTCCCTTTCCAGGGGAGCCCCTTCAGCCACTTGGGTACTTCTGCAGGTAGCTGTTTATGTTATTCAGCGGCTTAAAATCTGCCAACGGAGAGGGTGGGATTCGAACCCACGCGCCCTTGCGGACAAACGGTTTTCAAGACCGCCTCGTTATGACCACTTCGATACCTCTCCAAATGTGCTTTTACATTTTAATAGAAGTCCATGCTTTTGTCAAGCACTTTTTTCTATTTCTTTAAATCTCTTGGAGACTCATAAGTTCATTTTTGCGACTCTCACGAGCTGCAACTTGGATAGTTTATCATTGTTTGATTGTTCTGTCAACATGTTTTTACAATTTTTTCAAGCTAATATTTTCAGACCTTGAAAGCGGGCCAAAAGCCCTGCTTTTTACCTCTTGTTCCGGGCAAAATCATCCCGCTGTACTACCCGCTAATCCAGCCGTTAATCAGTTCCGTATTAAACTTTATCCAGTCCCGGGCTGATTCAAGGGGTTCTTTGCCGTCTTCTTTCATAGACTTCATAAAATCTCTCAGTTCTGCCTCATTCACTTTAAAGTTCTTTAGAAACAATGCGACCTCCGGCATATCTGATCCTAACCCTTTCCGGACATATTTATGAACACTTTCTTCACTATTATAAGAAATACCCAGATCTATCATGTCGCTTTCGTATTGTTCCACCTGGCTTTTGTGGATGATTGGAAGACGTACATTCAAAAAGGCATCTGCGTCCCCGGCAGCAAGAGCGGCAAAGGCAGCATCAGCATCTTCCATAATCAGTTCTACCCGATAGCCCATTCTATCCTCCAGCACTGCGGCGGCCAGGCTGGTCAGGGCTATTCCTTCATCCCAGTCCACATAAGTCAGTCTTATATTCCTCTCCGGTTCTTCAATCCTGAGCCTGCGGCAGCCGAACAGCCCCACAGCTGCAATTGACAATGCCAGAATCGTCCCTATTACTTTCTTTCCCATAACTCTCTCCTTTGATTCATTTACCCAGAAAGCATCCCTGTACTTTTAATCCACGGTTCTTTCTGTCTTCCTTTGTATCTATTTCTTATTTTGAGGCAATATGTCTTTCATGCTAGCACAGATCATTTTAATTGTCAAATTCATGAACATTGGAGAATTCAAGGCCTGGAGAAAAAAAAGCAGGCCTCCTGTTAAGGGGCCTGCCGGGATTTGAATATTATTTGTCTGGATATAGGAAGTTATGGGATGTTTTGCAGAAATAAAGCTGCGATTTCCAAGTCCTCCGGTGTAGTGACCTTAATATTAGAATAATCGCCCCGGATCAACTTCACTTTTTCCTTGGTCATAGTTTCCACCACCATGGCGTCGTCGGTGATTCCCTCCTGATGCTGCTCTGATGACATGAGCATTTCATAAGCGTTCAGAACAAGGCCGTATTCAAAGGCCTGGGGAGTCTGGATCAGCCACAGGCGGCTCCGGTCCGGTGTTACGGAAGCAAATTCGTCTTCATCGGAAATTTTTATAGTGTCTTTAACCGGCATTCCCACCACGCAGGCCCGGTAGGTTCTGGCTCCAAGGGAAGCTCTGTCGATGATTTCAGCCGTTACGCAGGGTCTGGCTCCGTCGTGAATCAGGACATATTCGCAGTTCTTCACCGCTTTCAGTCCCTGGTATACGGAGTGGTATCGTTCTTTTCCGCCTTCTGTAATGGCTTTTACCTTGGTGAAGCCGTACTTTTCTACGATTTCACTTTGGCAGTACTCCATTTCCCCACGGCCTGTCACCAGAATGATATCATCCACGGAGCTGTTCTCAAAAGCGCAGAGAGTATAATACAGAAGGGGTTTCCCGGAAATCTCCAGGTATTGCTTATGAACCTGGCTTTCCATGCGGGTCCCTTTTCCTGCTGCTAAAAGGACTGCTGCTATTCTTCCCTTCATCGGATCACCTCTCCCCTAATTTTAAATTGGGAACTGCGTTTAAATCCCAGTCCGCCCTGGCTCCGTTGATGTATTCATAGTAAGCGGCAACGGCAATCATGGCTGCATTATCGGTGCAGTAAATGGGGGATGGGTAATAGAAATCGGCTTTGGCTTTTTTGCAGGCAAGGGCCATTCCTTCCCTAAGCGCGGAATTAGAGGCCACGCCTCCTGCTATGGCAATCTTTTTTATGCCGTATTCCTTTGCAGCGGCCATGGTGTGGCTGACCAGTACATCTACAACAGCTTTTTGGAAGGAAGCTGCCAGATCAGGAACATTTATTTCTTCTCCCATCATCTTTCCATGGTTGATGTGGTTTAAAACCGCCGACTTTAAGCCGCTGAAGCTGAAATCATAGACATTTCCTTCTACTTTAGCCCTTGGAAATGAAATGGCATCGGGATTCCCCTCTTTGGCCGCTTTATCAATCTTGGGGCCGCCCGGATATCCAAGGCCTACGGCTCTTGCCACCTTGTCAAATGCTTCGCCTGCCGCATCATCTCTGGTCCGTCCCAGAATTTCAAATTCCCCGTAATCCTTTACAATGACCAGATGGGTATGGCCTCCTGATACGATGAGACAGAGAAACGGCGGCTCCAGCTCCGGATGCTCGATGAAGTTGGCGGATATGTGGCCTTCTATATGGTGTACGCCTACCAAAGGCTTTTTGGCAGCATAGGCAATGGCTTTTGCCTCTGCAACGCCCACCAAAAGGGCTCCCACAAGTCCGGGACCATAGGTCACTCCAATGGCATCTATGTCCTTTAAGGTGACATTTGCTTCTGAAAGAGCTGTTTCAATGACCTGGTTGATCTTTTCAATGTGCTTTCTGGAGGCGATTTCCGGCACCACTCCTCCGTAAACCGTGTGAAGAGCGATCTGGGAGGAAATCACGTTGGAAAGGACCTCTCTTCCGTTTTTTACCACTGCTGCTGCTGTTTCATCACAGGAGCTTTCAATGGCCAGTATATAAACATCTTCTTCTGTATGATTTTTCTTCATTGCCATTTCCTCATTCCTCATCAAATTCCAGTTCCAGGGTCCAGCCATCTCTGGCTGCTTTGGACCGGGGGAAGATTTCCCGGACCTTGTCCATAAACTCCTCGGGTCTTGTAAGGGAGGGGCTGTAATGAGTCAGCCACATCTGTTTCGGCTGAGCTTCCTTTGCCAGTCTGGCAGCTTCGTAAAAGGTCATGTGTCTGTATTCCCTGGCCTTGGCCTCTTTTCCCTCTTCTCCGTACATGCCCTCGCAGATAAAAAGATCCGCCTCCCTGGCATATTCTGCAATCACAGGAACCGGTCTTGTATCGGTACAGTAGGTGACTTTCAGTCCTCTCCTTGCAGGTCCTAAGACCATGTCGGGAGTCAGAGTCCGTTCTCCGTCCTCTATAACCTCTCCCTTTTGCAGGCGGCTCCAGAACTTCTGGGGAATTTGGGCGTCTCTGGCCCGGTCCACGTCAAAGCGGCCTGTTCTCGGAATGGAGATGGAATAGCCGTAGCATATCACATTGTGATTTACCCGGTAAGCGTCAATCACATAGGGGCCGGCTTTTATCTGCTCCTGATTTTCAGAAAGCTCGATAAATTCCAGGTCAAAGGGCAGCTCCGGAGCAATGGTCCGCAGGGCTCCCACCACCCGCTCCAAGCCTCTTGGCCCGATTAAGGTCAGAGGCTCTGTCCTCTCGGCATTTCCCATGGTCAGAAGCAGACCGGGAAGGCCGCTGATGTGGTCGGCATGGTAGTGGGTAAAGCAAATGACATCAATGGGCTTGGGACTCCAGCCCTTTTCCTTTAAGGCAATCTGGGTTCCTTCCCCGCAGTCAATGAGGAGACTGCTTCCGTCGCATCTTGCCATCATGGCCGTCAGCCAACGGTAGGGCAGAGGCATCATCCCTCCGGTTCCCAGCAAACATATATCCAGCATAAAATTTCCTCTTCTCTAGTTTGATTTTTGAGTTGGTACAGAAAAACAGCAAGTTTTACTGTATTGGCGAACGTACGCGGTGCATTCATAATTTGGCTGCGCCGCTGAACTCTAAAAGCATAACACAAAGAAGAGGCAATTAGCAACTATAAATATTCCAGCTGTTCTTCTCTCTCCACTGGAATCCTGAATTCCGAAATCATGGCATCGTAGCAGGTTTCACATAAATCAAAATGATGAACTTCCCCATCTTTCTCTGAAAAGAAATCCCAGGCATGGCTGATGTGTATAATTCCTTCCCTGGCTACTCCTTTTGACACGATGATCTTTTTTCCGCAGCAATTACATATAACCGTTTCAAGCTGACCTCCGTTTTTGTACTTTCTCATCTTATTCTCACCTTTCCTTTTTATCGTCCCTGCTTTTTCGGACATAAAGGTATACCCGCAGGGTGCTTCCTTTTTATCGTCCTTGCTTTTCGGACATAAGGGGATACCCGCAGAGTGCTTCCTTATTTCTGCCCACGCATTCCCTGGCATCATGACATGCCTGCAAGGCTCTCCTTTTTCGCGCTTTCCAGTTATGACCTGATTCTTTTCCCCTCTCATCTGATGAATGTTCACTCAGCTAAACTGGCTGACGCTTTTGTTGGTTCGTCTTCATTAAGCTGCTTTCGGCAAGGGATAGAAAAAAGGGCATCCATACTGGATACCCCTACATTATAAACGGTGTTCTCCCTTATTTTTAGTGGTAAATGTTTCATATCAGGTTATTTCTCATGATAACAGCATTTTCACTGGGATTTTGGTAGTAATTTTTTCGGATGCCTTCCTCCTGAAAACCATAGGATTTATAAAGGTTTATGGCGATTTTATTGCTTTCACGGACCTCTAAAAATATGGATGTGACCGCCTTTTCTTTGGAATATTCTGCCAGCCTCTCCATAAGTTTCTTCGCCAGCCCCCCACCCCTATATTCAGGCAGAATGGCGATGCGAAACAGCTCTGCTTCTCCTGCAATTATGCGGAAAACGCAGTACCCTTTCACCGCTCCGTCTTCCTCCAGAACCAGCCAGGTGTCGAATGGACTTTCTATTCCCTCTTTTATGGTTTCCAGGGACCAGGGATCGGAAAAGCAGGCCTGCTCGGTATCACTGACTTTCAAAACATCTTCCGGCCTCATTTCACGAACCATGGGATTCTCCCTTTAAAGCGTTTTCCTCCCGCTCCCGTTCAGCCTGAGGCTTTCTTAAGTATTCAGGGCCATGATCGGCCGCAGGGACTGTCTTTCCTTCTTCATAATACAAAGAGCCCAAGGCCGCCACTGCTGCTGCCCGCTGCCGGTTTAAGTGGGCTGGGGCAAAAACAAAGGGGGTTTTCATATTTTCTTCAATCCGGCTTTGATATACGGGAACCCCGTCTCCCAAAAAGATGACTTTTTGTCCGGTTTCGTTTAATTCTTCTATTAAATCCATGATATCCATGGCACACTGTTCCTTTACCACGGAAAATCCGGTGCGGTTGTCATAGATTCCGGTATATACCTGATTTCTTCTGGCATCCATAATAGGGCAGACCAGATAGGCGCTGCCGTATAAATTGTAAGCCATGGCATCTACGGTAGGAACGGAAATCATGGGCTTGTCCAGAGCCAGGCCCAGGCCTTTTCCCGTGGCAGAGCCGATCCGAAGGCCGGTAAAGGAACCGGGGCCGCCGGAAACGGCTATTGCATCAATGGTTTCCAAATCCGCTTCCGTCATTTTCACAATCTCATCCAGCATGGGAAGAAGGGTCTGGGAGTGGGTTTTCTTAAAATTCACCGTGTATTCCGCAGTCAGCACCTGATCCGTTACAATGGCAACAGAGGCTACCAGGGATGAGCTTTCAATTCCAAGTATCTTCATTTATAATCCCTCCACGGTTATTTTTCTGTAATCAAATCCTTTTTCCAGGTCCTTTTCAATGGTTACGGTTATGACCTCTTCCGGAAGAAGCTCTTCAATCAGGCCGGACCATTCGATCAGGCTCACTCCTTCTCCGTAAAAGCAGTCCTCATAACCGATCTCGTCCATCTCGCTGATGTCTCCGATCCGGTAAACATCAAAGTGATAAAATGGCAGGCGCCCGTCGTCATACTGCTGGACGATGGTAAAGGTGGGGCTGTTTACCGGGCCCTCAATTTCAAGGCCTGATGCAAAGCCCTGAGTGAAAACGGTCTTTCCCACCCCTAAATCTCCGTTTAAACAGTATACGGAAGAGGGCTTCGCTTCCTCTCCCAGCTTTTTTCCAAGTTCAAAGGTTTCCTTCGGACTCAGGCTTTCTATTACCATCATCATATCCTCTTTCGCCTCTTGGGAGGCAGCTTTTCTTTTATGAGCTCAGTGATTTCCGCCTTTTTTTCTGCCATACAGCCATCAGTAAGAAGATAGGCTCTGATCTGGTCCATGTAAAGGATGATCATATCTCCTATCCGCACTCCCCTCTTGACATTTTCCCAATTCAGGAGCAGGCTTTCCTCTCCCTGGGAAACTAAAAACCCATCCTCATCAAAGGAAAGCGTCATTCCGTTTTGAATCCTCGGATTTTTGGCCTGTTTGACAGACCTATAGTAGAGAAGAAGGGGCTGCCAGACCGTAAATATAAGGGCGCTGACCAGGAGCATGATCCGGTAAGCCACAGTGCTGGTGCTCCAGGCGGTTATCAGCAGATAAGCAGCGGCCAGGCTGAAAATAGCAGAAAATATCCCCTTACTTCCCCAGTAGGCATGATACAGGGAAAATTTCCACAAATCCTTTGCTGTTAATTTTATTTCTATTACAATCGGGAACTTTTCTTCCACGTTGTCCTCCTTCTTGCGCAAATCCTGCGCAGCGGCCTTTGGCACTGTTCTTTTACAACTTCATGGTCAGAGCGATCCGCTTCTTTGGCACGTCCACGCTTATGACCTTCACTTCCACAATATCTCCTACGCTGACTGCTTCCAAGGGATGTTTAATAAACTTGTCCGAAATCTGGGAAATGTGAACCAGTCCGTCCTGATGGACTCCGATATCCACAAATGCGCCGAAATCAATGACATTTCTCACCGTTCCCTTTAAGACCATGCCCGGCTTTAAATCCTTCATTTCCATAACATCGGTGCGCAGAATAGGGGCAGGCATCTGGTCTCTTGGGTCCCTGGCGGGCTTTTCCAATTCCTTTACAATGTCCCGCAAGGTGATCTCGCCGATTTCCAGTTCAGCAGCCAAAGCCTTATAATCAATGACCTTTTTACCGATTCCGCTTAAGCCGCCCTCAGACAGCTCCTTTAAATCATAGCCCAGCTTTCCTAAAAGCTTCTTTGCAGCATCATAGGATTCCGGATGGACACTGGTGCCGTCTAAAGGATTCTTCCCGCCCTGGATTCTCATAAACCCGGCACACTGCTCGTACGCCTTTGGCCCAAGCTTGGAAACCTTTAAAAGCTGGCTTCTACCAGTAAAGGCACCGTTTTCTTCCCGGTATACCACGATGTTTTTGGCAATGGCTTTGGAAATGCCGGAAATGTATTCCAAAAGAGAAGCGGAAGCCGTGTTCAAATCCACGCCCACCTTGTTGACACAGTCCTCCACCACGCCCTGAAGAGCTTCGCTTAAATGCTTCTGGTTCATATCGTGCTGGTACTGCCCTACTCCAATGGACTTGGGATCGATCTTAACCAGCTCTGCAAGAGGGTCCTGAAGCCTTCTTGCGATGGAGGCCGCACTTCTCTGTCCCACATCAAAGTTGGGGAATTCTTCTGTCGCCAGCTTGCTGGCAGAGTAAACCGAGGCCCCTGCCTCGTTGACAATAATATACTGAACCTGTTCCGGAATTTCCTTTAGAAGTTCTACAATCACTGCTTCTGATTCTCTGGAGGCCGTTCCATTTCCCACGGAAATCAAGGAAATGCCATATTTTTTAATCAGCTTTTTCACAACGGCCTTTGCTTCTTCCACCTTATTCTGAGGAGCTGTGGGATAAATGACCACTGTGTCCAGAACTTTTCCTGTTTCATCCACCACTGCCAGCTTACAGCCGGTTCTGAATGCCGGGTCCCAGCCCAGAACCACACGGCCCACAATGGGAGGCTGCATGAGAAGCTGTTCCAGATTTTTTCCAAACAGCCTGATTGCTCCATCCTCAGCCTTTTCCGTCAGCTCACTCCGCACCTCCCGCTCAATGGCCGGATAAATGAGACGGTTGTAGCTGTCCTCAACCACCGCTTTTAAAATAGGAGCGGTATAAGGGTTGTCCTTTACAATGACCTGCTTTTCCAGAAAACGCAGAATCTGTTCCTCCGGAGCCAAAACCTTCACGGTGAGCAGCTTTTCCTTTTCTCCCCGGTTTAAGGCGAGAATTCTATGGCCTGCCGTCTTTTTGATGGTTTCTTCATAGTTATAATACATCTCATATACAGACTCTGCCTCTTCATCCTTGGCAGAGGACTGGAGAATTCCCTGGCTCATGACGGCATTGCGGATGTAGGTGCGGTACTCTGCATTGTCAGAAATCCGTTCTGCCAGAATATCCTTTGCCCCTTCCACTGCTTCCTCTGCAGAAGAAACGCCTTTTTCTTCTGAAATATAGGCTGCGGCAGCCTCTATAACAGGTGCCTTTGCCATCTGAAGCATAATGAGATCTGCAAGAGGCTCCAATCCCTTTTCCTTCGCAATGGTAGCCCTGGTCCTTCTTTTCGGCTTATAGGGACGGTATAAATCCTCCACCGCCACCAAAGTCCTGGCCTCTAAAATCTGCTTTTCCAGCTCCGGTGTCAGCTTTTCCTGTTCCCTGATGGAAGAAAGAACCTGGCCCTTGCGCTCCTCTAAGTTGCGGAGATAGCGAAGCCGTTCATCCAGACTGCGGAGCACCTCATCATTTAAAGAACCTGTCGCTTCCTTCCTGTATCTTGCAATAAAGGGAATGGTATTCCCTTCGTCAATAAGCTTCACCGCAGCCTCCACCTGACCTCGTCCAATGGAAAGCTCTTCTTGTAATGCCTTTATAATATCCATGCTGATCCCCTTGTTTTCATAGTTTATACATGAGATATTATAATTCATCCCTCCCCCTTATGCAATACCCGTCTGGACAGAAGGAGGGAGTTGTGTTACACTCTTCACGAAAGCACCAAACTGGGGGAAAATGCCAATTCCCCTAGGAAACGAATCAAAAAAACACACGAGGTTTACACATGAACGAAAATAAAAACACCAATCCAAATAATCATAAAACCCCGCCCAGCTCTGCTGCCACTGCCGCATCCTGGTCTGTAATCCTGGGCGGCTTCGGTCTGGTGAGCAGTTGTATTCCCCTATTCAGCATCTGGGAGCTGCCTGCCGGATTATTTTTAGGAATCGCGGGAACCGCATGCGCTATCTATTCCAAGCAGGGCAAGCCCTTTACCCAGCAGGCCCAGCTGGGCCTGATTCTGTCTGTCATTTCTACAGTATGCGGCCTCCTCATGACCTTTTTCATCATCTTCATGTACGATATCATGGAAAGCGACACTCCACTGGGGCGGCATTTCAGGGAAACCCTTGAAGCCCTTTCCGTACCTCAGGAATAGTCTTATTTTATGACAGGAAGCAGATCCACCCCTAAGAAAACCAGCATATAATTTTTAAAAATCCAGTTAACCACTACAATAACGGCTCCCAGCAAAATAAAAAATCTTTCCCACTTTTTCCGGTCACGGGGACGCCAGACCAGCATGAATCCAAAAACCAGGATAGCATAAAGGACCAGCGGATGATATTGAAAACTCATTCGCAGGTCCCCCCGAAGCAGTGACCGGACAGCCCTGGTTCCTCCGCAGCCCGGACAGTAAAGTCCGGTCAGCAGAAGAAACGGGCAGGAAAAACCGATTCCCAGCAGCCGTTTTAACCAGTTCAGCCCCTTCATCTCTTTTAATCCGCCAGGTCAAAGGCGTCATGAACAGATCTCATAGCCCGGTTTACATCCTCTTCATGGATTAAAACCGTAATTCTTATTTCTGAGGTGGCAATCATCTTAATGTTGACATTAGCATTAGAAAGAGCCTCAAACATCTTGGCAGCTACTCCCGGATTGCTCATCATACCGGCTCCGATAATGGAAAGCTTTGCCACATCCTCTTCACTTGTTACAGCCTGGGCTGTAATGGACTCTTTATTCTTTTCCAAAAGATCTAAAGCATCTTTTAAATCCGTCTTTGCAACGGTAAAGGAAATATCCTTCTTCTCCTCACGCCCGATGGACTGAATGATAATATCCACGTTCATGTTGTGTTTTGCCAGAAGATTGAATATCTTAAAAGCAATTCCAGGTTGATTCTTTACACCAAGCACCGAAATACGGGCTACGTTCTTATCTGCGGCCACACCGCTAACCAGCATTCTTTCCAATTTTGTTTCCTCCTTGACGATGGTACCTTCTGCTCTGGTCAGACTTGACCGGACTACCAACTGTACTCCATAGCGTTTTGCCATCTCCACAGACCGGTTGTGAAGCACCTTGGCTCCCAAAGACGCAAACTCCAGCATTTCCTCATAAGAAACCTCCGGAAGCTTTCTGGCGTTAGGAACTATGTGGGGATCTGCGGTATATACTCCATCTACGTCTGTATAAATCTCACAGGCATCGGCGTGAAGGGCAGCCGCAAGAGCCACCGCTGTAGTGTCGGAGCCTCCACGGCCCAGTGTGGTCATATCATCGTATTTATTAACCCCTTGAAAACCTGTAATAATGACAATCTTTCTGGCCTCCAGCTCATGTCTGATCCGTTCTGTATCAATCCTCTTTAACTTGGCTGAGCCGTAGGCAGAGGTGGTGTGCATAGCCACCTGAGCCGCATTCAGGGAAACGGCGGGAACTCCCAAAACATTCATTGCCATAGCCATAAGGGATACACTGACCTGTTCCCCTGTGGATAAAAGCATATCCATCTCCCTCTTAGGGGGATTAGGATTTATCTCATGAGCCTTTGCAATCAGGCCGTCCGTGGTCTTTCCCATTGCCGACAGTACCACCACCACCTGATTTCCATTTTTATAGTCTTCGATACAGCGCTTTGCTGCATTGAAAATTCTTTCCTTGTCTGCGACGGAGCTTCCGCCAAACTTTTTTACTACTAACATCGATGTCTCTCCATTCCGCTATACTGCATGCTTATCAATCTGTTATACAGATTCCAGTTCTGCGCGGATACGCTGTCTGATTCCTGACAGCCGCTTCGCTTTTTCTCTGTACTCATCCTCAGTCATGGTTTCTGTGAGAACCGCAAATTCATCCTTATGCTCCAGTTCAATCACTTCCACCTTGCCCAGTACCTCTTCCACTTCCTTCCGGCGCTGATCTGCAAGACCTTTCAGCCTTACAAAATAACGGAAGGAAAGACCGCCTAAATCTGAAACGGTAAGAGTCTGGTCATCCCAGCCCATCTCCACGTGATGGCCGGGATTCTTAAGGGCCTCTATCATATCTGCAACCACGGCGCTGGCTGTGGGAAGCTTTCCGGCTCCGCTTCCGTAAAACATGGAAGTGCCCAGCATATTTCCTTTTACCAGAATGCCGTTATAGGCATCGCTTACGGAATAGAGGGGATGGTCCTTTCCGATCATGACAGGAGCTGTAAATGCGTGGACCTTTCCGTTCTTCATCCGGCTGGAGCCAAGGAGCTTGACAGAGGTTCCCATTGCCTGGGCATATTCAAAGTCCACATCAGTGATCTTTGTAATCCCTTCTGTATAAATATGCTCATAATTGACCTCATGTCCCGCAGCTATGGCAGTTAGAATGGAAATTTTTCTGCAGGTGTCGTGTCCCTCCACGTCAGCCTCAGGATTCCGTTCCGCATAGCCCAGGTCCTGAGCCTCCCGAAGTGCCGCTTCAAAGGTCTCCCCTGTCTTATCCATCTTTGTCAGGATATAATTGGTGGTTCCGTTTAAAATTCCTGTGATCTCTTCAATCTCCTCACCTGCAAGAGAGGTGTAGAGAGGCCTGATAACGGGAATTCCGCCGCCTACGCTGGCTTCAAAAAAGAAGTTAACTTTATGCTCTGCCGCAATCCTTAAAAGCTCTGTTCCGTGAGCCGCCACCAGGGCCTTGTTGGAGGTGGCAACATGCTTTCCTGCCTCTAAGCTGGCCTTTACAAAGGGATAAGCCGGATTCAGGCCGCCCATGGTTTCCACCACCATGGCAATCTCCGGATCTTTTTCAATGACAGAGAAGTCATGAACGATCTTATGTTCAATGGGTGTTCCGGGAAATTCTCTTAGGTCCAGAATGTATTTTACAAAAATCTCATGGCCTGTTTTTTTAGCGATGAGTTCCTTATTTTTTTCCAAAACCTCGACCACGCCCGAACCAACGGTACCGTAGCCCATAACAGCAACTTTTATCATAATTCTCCTCTTTTCTGCCAGCCTTTTCTGCCACTTCCCCAAGGTGTTTCTGTCCTTATTCTCTGGCTAAAATTTTCACGTAGTGGACTCCATCCTTTTCTTCTATATCCTCTACCATCTTGGAAACATTTCCGGTGGTTTCAAGCACCTCTACGCTAAGGGTCAAGGTTGCTACTCCGTTAACCGGAATACTCTGATGTATGGTAAGGATATTGGCTCGGTATACCGCCACCACGTGAAGCAGGTCTGACAGAAGTCCAGGTTCGTCATCCATCTGCATCACCAGGGTGATGGTCTTTCCCTTGGCATTGTCATAAAAGGGAAAGATATCATCCTTATACTTATAAAAAGAACTGCGGCTGATCCCAACCCGGTCAGTAGCCTCCTGAACCGTGATGACCCGCTCTGATTCCAGCAGCTTTTTCGCTTCAACTACCTTCAGCAATACTTCAGGTACAGCTTTCTGCTTTACCACAAAATATTTACTTTTTTCTTCCATAAAAAAATATCTTCCCTTCTGTGTCCGTAACAGAAATACATCTGTTTACATAGGGAAGATATTATCATATTTATGCAATGTATGCAACTATTTTTCTATTAATTTTACGAAATTGTTCAGGACGGCGGGATAATCGAAGGCTATACAAGAAGATTCCCGTCCGGGCTGCATCATTCCAGTTCCGTGTCCCCCACCTTTGCACCGGTGTTGATCCAGCGCAGATATGCATACATAAACTGGTCCAGAGCACCGTCTAAAACGCTGTTTACGTTGCCGGTTTCTGCTCCGGTTCTGTGGTCCTTGACCATGGTGTAAGGCTGCATAACGTAGGAACGGATCTGGTTTCCCCAGCCGATTTCTGTCACATCTCCGCGGATGCCCGACAGCTTTTCTGCATTTTCCTGCTGTTTCAGCATATACAGCTTGGCTTTCAGCATCTGCATGGCCTTGTCTTTGTTCTGGAACTGGGAACGCTCATTCTGGCACTGCACCACAATGCCTGTAGGCAGATGGGTAATTCGGATGGCAGAGGATGTCTTGTTGATGTGCTGTCCGCCGGCTCCGCTGGAACGGTAGGTATCAATCCGCAGATCCTCTTCATTGACCTCTACATCAAGGTCCTCTTCAATATCCGGCATTACATCGCAGGACACAAAGGAGGTCTGGCGTTTTCCTGCCGCATTAAAGGGAGATATCCGCACAAGGCGGTGGACTCCTTTTTCCGACTTTAAATAGCCATAGGCATTAGACCCGTTGACCTGAATGGTAACGGACTTAATACCGGCTTCTTCGCCGTCTAAATAGTCCAGAACTTCGATGGAGAAGCCTTTCTTTTCTGCCCAGCGGCAGAACATGCGGTAGAGGATGCTGCACCAGTCACAGGATTCTGTTCCTCCTGCTCCTGCGTTCAGCCTTAATATGGCGTTGTGGTCGTCATATTCCCCTGACAGCAGGGTGTTGATGCGCATTTCCTCCAGCTTTTCCTTGAATTCATTCAGCATCTCTTCCACTTCGGGCACCAGGGATGGGTCATTTTCTTCATTTCCCATCTCGATCATGACGCTGATGTCCTCGTATTGCTGCTCCAAATCCTTGTAGCCCTGAACGGTATCTTTTAAATTCTTGGCAAGCTGGACGATCTTTGCAGACTTCTCCGGGTCCCCCCAGAAATCGGGCTCTTCCATGGATTTGTCCAGCTCATCGATTCTCTTTAACTTATTATCTAAGTCAAAGTGAATCCCTCACTTCCACTAATGGTTTTTGAAACGTTGATAATTCGTATTTATACTGGTCAAACTCTACCACTGTGTCACCCACTTTCATTTTATATTGTATGTTCACTCAACTAAACTCGCTATCGCTCGTTAAGGTTCGTGAACGGCCTCGCACTAAATTCAGCCTTCGCCTTCGGCTCGACTTCATTAAGTTGCTTTCGGTCTATGCCGGTTTGCGTCCGCAGCACTGTTTGTATTTCTTTCCGGAGCCGCAGGGACAAGGATCGTTGGGATAAACCTTTGCTTCCATCTTCTTGGCAGGCTCTCTCACTCCGCTGTCATCTTTGTTGGTTCCGGTCACCTTGGCTGCCGGTTCCCTCTCTACCTTCTGCTCTACCTTGATGTGGAACAGAATTCTTACGGTATCCTCACGGATGGCCGCTGTCATCTCATCAAACATCTGGTATCCGCTCATCTTATATTCCACCAGCGGATCTCTCTGTCCGTAAGCCTGGAGGCCGATACCCTGGCGGAGCTGTTCCATATCGTCAATATGGGACATCCATTTATTGTCAATTACCTTTAAGAGAATGACACGCTCGATTTCACGGATCTGCTCTCCCTCAGGGAATTCTGCTTCCTTGGATTCGTAAAGCTTGATAGCCTCTTCCTTCAGCAGGTGCTTTAATTCATTTCTCTTGATCTTCTTATCTTCTGGAAGAGTGATGGGCTTTAAAGGCACAATAGGAAGAAGAAGGGTGTTCAGTTCATTTAAATCCCACTCTTCCGGTGACTGTTCTTCGCTGATAGTAAGGTCAACGGCATTTTCCACCAGATCTGTCACCATCTTTAAGATGACATCACGCATGTTGTCTCCGTCTAATACCTTTCTTCTCTCCGCATAGATCACTTCACGCTGCTCGTTCATGACCTCGTCGTATTTAAGAAGGTTTTCACGGATGCCGTAGTTGTTGGTCTCGATCTTCATCTGGGCCTTTTCAATGGCATTGGACAGCATCTTGTGTTCAATCTGCTCTCCCTCCGGCACTCCAAGGGCATTGAACATGCCTACAAGGCGCTCGGAACCGAACAGACGCATCAAATCGTCTTCCAGGGAAATGTAGAACCTGGATTCACCCTGATCTCCCTGACGTCCGGAACGTCCGCGGAGCTGGTTGTCAATACGGCGTGATTCATGGCGCTCTGTACCGATGATCTTTAAGCCGCCTGCTGCCTTTGATTCGTCATCCAGCTTAATATCCGTACCACGGCCTGCCATGTTGGTGGCAATGGTAACCGCTTTGTGGATACCTGCATCTGCTACGATCTCGGCCTCCAGCTCATGGTATTTGGCATTGAGCACTTTATGGGGAATGCCCCGGCGCTTTAACATGCCGCTTAACATCTCAGAGGTTTCAATGGTAATGGTACCAACCAGAACCGGCTGTCCTTTTGCGTAAGCCTCTTCCACTTCATCGCATACTGCCTTGAATTTTTCTTTCTTTGTTTTATAAACCGCATCCTCCTGATCGATACGGGCAATGGGGCGGTTGGTTGGGATGGCAACAGCATCCATTCCGTAGGTGTTACGGAATTCCTTTTCCTCTGTCAGAGCCGTACCGGTCATACCGGACTTTTTGTTGTACTTATTAAAGAAGTTCTGGAAGGTGATGGTAGCAAGGGTCTTACTCTCCCTGCGGACATTCACATGCTCCTTGGCTTCAATTGCCTGATGGAGGCCGTCAGAATACCGTCTGCCGGGCATAATACGTCCGGTAAACTCATCTACAATCAGGACTTCGTCATCCTTTACCACATAATCCTTATCGCGGAACATAAGATAATTGGCGCGAAGGGCCAGAATGATGTTGTGCTGGATCTCTAAGTTTTTGGGATCAGACAGGTTTTCGATCTGGAAGAACTTCTCTACCTTTTCCACACCCTGTTCTGTTAAGTTTACAACTTTATCTTTTTCATCAACTACGAAATCTCCGCTTTCCGTAATTTCCTCTCCCATGATGGCAGCCATCTTGGAAAATTCACCGGAAGCCTGACCACGCTCTAACTGGCGGGCCAGAATATCGCAGACTTCATATAATTTAGTGGATTTGCCGCTTTGTCCGGAAATGATAAGAGGAGTTCTTGCCTCGTCGATCAATACGGAGTCCACCTCATCAATGATACAGAAATCCAGATTACGGAGAACCATCTGCTCTTTGTAAATAGCCATGTTATCTCTTAAGTAATCGAATCCCAGCTCATTGTTGGTTACATAGGTGATGTCGCAGTTGTATGCGGCACGTCTTTCATCGGAATTCATGGAGTTTAAGACAACGCCTACGGTCAGGCCCAGGAACTCATGAACCTTTCCCATCCACTCCGCATCTCGCTTTGCCAGGTAGTCGTTGACCGTAACGATCTGAACACCTTTTCCTGCCAGTGCATTTAAATAAGCAGGGCAGGTAGACACCAGGGTCTTACCTTCACCTGTCTTCATTTCCGCAATACGGCCCTGATGGAGAACCATGCCGCCGATTAACTGCACACGGAAATGTTCCATATTAAGAACTCTTTTTGCGGCTTCTCTTACGGTGGCAAATGCTTCAGGCAGAATGTCGTCAAGGGTCTCGCCTGCTGCCAGCCTTTCCTTAAAAAGCTTTGTGTTATTTTTCAGTTCTTCATCGGTTAAGGCAATCATGGCCGGACGGAGAGCTTCTATCTTATCCGCAATGGGATTGATCAATTTTAATTCTCTTTCACTATGAGTTCCAAATATTTTTTGAACCAGGTTCATGTTTCTTTCTCCTACTCTTCTTACTGAATGCACGATATAATCCTGTATATTGTAGCACTAACCTTTCTTTAATTCAATGAATTCATAAAAAATTAACATTCTTGCAATAATCAAATCCTTTTTTGTCAGATCCTTCCTTTTTCTCCGGCAAACTTCGGCAAATGATGGGAAATTATGGTTAACCTGACATATTGCACAAAAAATCTGTTCGATTTTTCACCTTTCCACATTATCCACAACCCATTGTGTATGTTTCCCCCATTTTTATCCCCACGCCCATCCCTCATAATTCTGTAAAAAAACAGTTATACACCAAGTTATCCACATTATCCACAGTTTTTCTCCACATATACGCGTTTTTCCCCTCTTCCTGGAAAACCTTTCAATTTTTGTGTACTTGTCATAAAATTATCTTTTTCGACGAAAAAATCCCTTTTTCCCTTGACATTTTCCAAGGTGTATATATAGTTTTTCAATAAATTGATAAAATATAAGTCGAGGGATTTTATAAAAAAATTTCCATTAATTATCTTATAATTTTCCCAATACGATTGAACAAATCTTAAAAATGTGGTATACTATACCCATCTCAAGAAAAAGGAGCTGAAGACTTATGCATTTTACAATTACAGGAAGAAATATTGAGGTTACATCAGGGCTTCGTGAAGCAATTGAGGACAAGCTTGGAAAGCTGGACCGCTTCTTTGCCCCCGCTACAGAAGCAATCGTAAGACTCAGCGTGCAGAAAGATATGCAGAAAATCGAAGTTACCATTCCAGTGAAAGGACATATAATCAGAGCAGAGGAATCCAGCACAGACATGTACGTTTCCATCGATCTTGTAGAAGAGATCCTGGAACGCCAGTTGAAAAAATATAAGAATAAACTGATCGATAAAAAGCAGAATACCCCCTCCTTCTCCGCAGCTTTTATGGAAGAGGAATACCAGGCAGATGATCGTGTGGAAATTGTCAAGACAAAGAAGTTTGCAGTAAAGCCTATGGACACGGAAGAAGCATGCGTCCAGATGGAGCTTTTAGGACATAGCTTTTATGTATTCTTAAACGCAGAGACAGAAGAGGTCAATGTGGTTTATAAGAGAAAAGGCGGTTCTTACGGACTGATTGAACCGGAATTTTAAAAACTTTATGAAAAACAGCCAGGTGACGGACACCTGGCTGTTCTTTATTTTCTTCAATGGCTGCCTGTCAGATACCGTTCTACGCTGGTAATGGCATTGGCTCCGTCGGATACTGCTGTTGAAATCTGTCTAAGCTGCTTGGTGCGCACATCGCCGGCTGCGAATATTCCCGGAATATTGGTCTCGCAGTCCTCTCCTGCCCTGATGTATCCGTGATCCATTTCCACCAGGTTATCAAAGGCCTTGCTCTGGGGATTGATTCCCACTGCAATGAACACTCCGTCTACGGCCAGCTTCTGAGTCTCCTCTGTCTTTGAATTCTTTATAGTCAGGGATTCTACCTGATCACCGCCTTCAATCTCTTCCACAATCGTATCCCAGAGAATTTCCACATTTTCCTGATTAAACAACTGGGTCTGCAGGGTCTTTGCACCTCGTAACTGGTTTCTCCTATGAATTAAGTACACCTTCTTGCACATTCTGGCTAAGAAAATCGCATCCTCAATGGCAACATCTCCGCCGCCTACCACGGCTGCTACCTTGTTGCGGAAAAATGCTCCGTCACAGGTGGCACAGTAGGAAACGCCCATGCCTGCAAGCTCTTCTTCTCCTATGACACTCAGTTTCCGGTGGTGGGCACCGGTAGCAATGATGACTGTTTTGGTGGGATATATCTTTTCTTCTCCCACTACGGTAAATCCATTTTCAGAGGTTTCAATCCGAAGCACCTCATCTGTGACAAATTCTGCGCCCAGCTTCTCTGCGTGTTCCCGAAACTTCATTCCCAGGTCATATCCGTTAATTCCCGGTAAGCCGGGATAATTATCCACTTCATAAGTGTTGAGAACCTGGCCGCCGCTGGCAAGCTCCTTTTCAATTACTACCATATTAAGCTCCGCTCTCTTTCCATAAACAGCGGCAGTCAGTCCGGCCGGACCGGAGCCGATAATCACAACATCATACATTTTATTCATAGTCGTCTACCTTCTCTCTTTTATATTGATATTGGGTCTTCTATCCTCATTATATCTCATCACCCTTCAACTATGCAAGGTTCCATTGCATTCTTCCCCTTGATTTGATAAAATAAGGGTATCAATTATTGACGGAAAGGGTGATTTTATGGCTAAAAAAACAGTACTTATAACCGGCGCATCCAGAGGAATCGGAAAAGCCATTGCTGTTAAGTTCGCAAAGAAGGGATATCATGTGGTCATCAACTGTCTCCACAGTGAAGACCGCCTTCTGCAGACGAAAAAGGAGCTGGAATCCTATCAGATATCCTGTCTGGCCCACATGGGAGATATGGGAGACATGAACCAGTGCCAGGCACTCTTTGAACAGATCCGAAAGCAGTTCGGCACGCTGGATGTCCTGGTCAACAATGCAGGAATTTCCTACATCGGTTTGTTACAGGATATGAAGGACGATGCCTGGGACCGGATTATCCGCACCAACTTAACTTCCGTATTCAACTGCTGCAAGCTTGCCATCCCCGGAATGATAGAAAAGCAGCAGGGAAAGATCATCAATATCTCCTCTGTATGGGGTGTGTCCGGCGCTTCCTGCGAAGTGGCCTATTCTGCCACCAAGGGAGGGGTCAATGCATTTACAAAGGCTTTGGCAAAAGAACTGGCTCCCAGCAATATCCAGGTCAATGCCGTTGCCTGCGGCGCCATTGATACGGAAATGAACCGGTTTTTAGAGGAAGATGAGCTGATTTCCCTCATTGACGGAATTCCTGCTGGACGGCTTGGCAAGGCTGAAGAGGTAGCTGATCTGGTCTACCACCTTGGATATAAAAACTCCTATCTGACCGGACAGATCATCGGCCTTGACGGAGGCTGGATTTAATCCTCTACTAAATCATATGAAAAAGGTTCAATGCCGGACACTGTTTCCCATGCCCGGCATTGATGAAGCAAAAAAAGGTGACAGGGGGATTATATCCCGCCTGTCACTTTCCTATTTTTATCCTGTTTTTGAAGAAGTAACCCCAGCTCTTTTCTTCTCCTCTGCCTTATGTAAATACGAAGTCAGCAAAGGACAAAGAATGGCTGTTACAATGATGGCTGCCGTAATCTGTACCGTTGCAATTCCTGCCACTGCTGCCAGGGAAGGGTCAGCCGTCGCGACAGCCGCAGGTGTGGCCGCAGCATTGCCTGCAGTCGTTCCGATCCCTGCTCCCACCTCAGGATACTTCATTTTCAGAAGCTTGTAGACAAAATATCCTCCAAGGCCTGTGACAAGCGTACAAACAACCCCCAGTATAATTCCGGGAATCCCTGCCTTTAACAGATTGGAAAGATGCAGTCCTGCTCCCAGAGGAAATGCAAAAAAAGGAATCATCATAGTAGCTCCCGGTTCACAGAATTTCCTGATCTCTTCATCCAGGTTTCCCAGAATGCAGCCTATAATAATGGGAATCAGACAGCCGATCAGTACTGTAATGGGAATTGTGGCAACGCCTGCTGCACCTAAGGCCACCATAGTAAAGAAGGGACCGTCGTTGATGGACAGGATGGAGACGGCTCCTACATCTGTTGCATCTCCGTATTCACCTGCAAGAGCGGCATATAATCCTCCGTTTGAATTGGAAATCGCTCCAACAATTGCAAGGGGAGCCAGACCTAAAATACCGTTAGGGCCAAAAACCCTGCCGATTACAATGCCGATTACAATTCCTGTCAGCACTTTGGTGGCAGTCAGTACCACTCCCTTGTACAAGGGCACACCGGCTTTTTTAAAGTCAATGGTGGTAGCATTGCAGAATAAAAACACCGCTAATATGGGCATTGCCCCTGTCTTAAAAAGATTTTCCGTAAAGGTTCCCCCAAACCAGTCCCACACTCCGGTTTCAGTCATGCCTAATATGCTTTTTCCGAAAAATGTGTTGATAATTGCGCCTAATAGCAAGGGCACTACCATTAACCCGCCCGGCAATTTCTTTACTGTCTTTAATATATTCATATCCCTTCTCCTTACACTTTTAATAGTCTCAAAACATTATCCACCGTGTAACCCAGATTTTCTCTCGAAAACTTACTGCTGACTGAGAAGTCCTGAGGAAGCCGGTTTATAGGAAAGACCGCCGTCACTCCCATCTCATATGCTCTGGCAATTTCCCCATCTTCTGCTCCTCCCACAATGGCAATCAAAGGAACATTGTGTTTTTTCGTTCTTCCGGCAATGCCGATCACCACTTTTCCTCTGAGACTTTGGGAATCCAGCTTTCCTTCTCCTGTGATGACGTAAGAATCCTGACTTAAGATTTCATCAAATTTGACGGTATCCAATACGGTTTCAATTCCCATCTGCAGCTCAGAATGAAAAAATGCCACCATGCCTGCCCCCATTGCCCCGGCCGCACCTGATCCTGGGATTTTACTGACATCTTTTCCTGTGGTGCTTTCTATTACAGCGCTTAAGGACTTAAGCCCCTGATCCAGTTCTCTTACCATCTCTTCGCCGGCACCCTTTTGGGGTCCGAATATGTAGGCAGCTCCTGTTTCACCGTACATGGAGTTGTCGATGTCGCACATTGTCACAATTTCCACTTCCTGTAAAATGGGATTGATTTCATCCATGGAAATCCTGGAAATGGCGCTTAAGGTTCCGCCGGTGGGAATAAATGTCTCAGCCCTGTCATTATAAAACTTAACACCAACTGCTGCCGCTGCCCCGCAGCCTCCGTCATTGGTACAGGAGCCACCCAGGCCTATGATTATTTTCTTTGCGCCATCCTCTGCTGCCGCAAGAATCAGCTGGCCTACCCCATAGGTGGTGGTGAGCTTCGGATTTTTTCTGTCTTCCACAAGAGGAAGGCCCGCACAGGAGGCCATTTCCACAACAGCAGTTTCCCCATCGGAAAGCATTCCATAGTAGGCATCCATATCCTCAAAATAAGGATTTTTGACAGTGACTGTTTTTTTCCTGCCCCCCACAGCCGTGATAAAGGCATCTACGCTTCCCTCTCCGCCGTCTGCCACCGGTATGGCTGCCACTTCGCTGCCAGGAAAATGAACGCTGATTTTCTCTTTTATGATATTACATATTTCCCCGGAACTTAAGGTTCCTTTAAAGGAATCAGGTATCAGAATAAATTTCATATTTGCCCTCCTGCTTATTCAATAACAATGACTGATACTCCATCGGGAATCACGGTAACCTGATAATCTTCTTTTTTCACCATTTCTTTTGCCATTTCCATGGCCTCCTCCATACTGTGGGCCGGTGTCATATGCAGATCACGGACCATGTCATCGGGAGCATCGGAAACATAGATCACACGGGCCTTTAACAGCACTCTGGCAAAAATCTGGGACTGCCATTGATCAGGTATGGTTTCTTCTGCCTTTCTGTCAATAAATACCTTCATCATCTTATTTAAATCTTTTTCATCCCGGAAGGTTTCGTAAAAGACCTCTCCGCCGTGGCCGTCCACTGATTTGGCAACCATAATAATTACCCCGCCCTCTTTTACGGTGGCTTCAGCCGCAGTCATTCCCTTTACTGCCTGGTAAATATTCTGGTCAAGGGGATAGCCTCCATTGGTGGATATGACGATATCAGAAGGAACGGCATCGATCCGGCACATGCTGTTTAAAAACCCGCGGCCTTCCCGGTGGGCCAGGTCGCAGTCACCGGAGACGCATTTTATCACCTTATGCTCCGCATCAATGACTACATTGACGATAAAGTCAAGCCGTGCGGCTCTGGCTCCGTAAAGCATATCATTGTGTATGAGATTGCCCTCGATCACACCGGTTCTTGCATACCTGCTGGCAATAAAGGCAGAATTGTGATTGTACATAACGGTTTCACGGCTTGCCACTCCAGGAAGAACGCTCTTTCTTCCGCCTGAAAATCCGGCAAAGAAATGAGGCTCAATAAATCCTTCTCCAATGAGCAGGTCTGCTTCTGCTGCAATCCGGTTAATGGAAAAATTTCCTCCGGAAGGCAGTTTTCCAAAGAAAACAAGGTTTTCTTTATCATCGCAGTCGTGAATTACAATCTTTTCCCGGTCCACAATATCTTCACCGAATTTTTCTACCAGTTCATCCTTTGTTGTTCCCCTGTGCAGGCCTGTGGAAATCAGTATGGTAATATCCGCATCTTTATTTCCTTCACGGACTTCTTTCAGCAAAAGGGGCATAATCACTTTGCTGGGAACCGGCCTGGTATGATCAGAAGAAATAATAACCACCTTTTTCTTACCCGTCACCATATCTTTCAGCCTGGGAGTCCCTATGGGATTTTCCAGGGATTCCTGTACAAGGTCCTCCTGGCTCTTTTCCGCTTTATATTGATGCAGACTGGATACCAGGACCCCGGCTAAGTGCTCCTCCTCAATATTGGCTTCTATGGTTTCCTTTCCATAGGGTAAGTGAAATGTTTTCATCATACAGTCTCCTTTTCGTTTCATTTTAAAACAATTCTATCTATTAATCTGGTGGCTTTCAACTTTTTAGCTTTAAGTTTTTGTTTCACATCGAAACAATTATAGGAAACAGGCTGATTCTTAATGCATACCCGTTTTCTCTATGTTATAATTAGTTTCATATTGAAACAAAATTACATCAGAGAACTATTGGAGAAATTTATGAACCGTAAAATAAAAATTCTGGGCATTGCCCCTTACGAGGGCTTGAAAGTATTAATGGAGCAGGCGGCCTCCAAAAGAGATGATATCCAGCTTACCGCCGTAAAAGGCAACCTGGAGGAAGGAAAAAAGATTGTACAGGCCATGGGACAGGAATACGATATCATCCTGTCACGTGCAAATACTGCCGATATGATCAGGAGCGTAACCCACCTTCCTGTTATTGATATTGGGATTTCCTATTATGATGTGCTTCACTGTATCCGCCAGGCAAAAGCGACGGGAAACCCGTTTTCCATCATAGGCTTCCACGGCTTAACCTCCATTGCAAAATCACTTTGCGAGCTTATGGAATACTCCATTGAAATTATCCCTGTCCATTCTGCGGATAATGTAAAGGAGCTGTTAAAGGGGGTAAAGGAAAAAGGATATGAAACCATCGTATGCGATACGGTTCCTTATCCTTATGCAAATCTTATGGGAATCACTCCCATTCTATTGACTACGGGAATTGACAGCCTGAACACTGCCATTGACCATGCAGTAAAGCATTATATAAATGAGGCACAGTATTTGGAACAGATTTCAGTTCTGAAAAAAACAGTTTCCAGCACGGAAACATATACGGTTGTTTTTGATACGAAAAAGAAGCTTTTATTTTCTTTCAATGCCCAGCCTGACTCTGAGTCCATTCTCCAGAAAATATATAAGGCAATAGATGCTTCTCCTTGCGTAAATGCCGACTTTTTTATCAATGCCAGAGGCACTGTTTATTCCGTTCACTGCCATTATTATGGGGAGGAGAAAAATCCGTACTATATCTGTCATATCAACCCAACCGGCATCCCCATGACCTATTCCAAATACGGCATCAAGATATTAAACCGGATCAAGGCAGAGGAAATTTACAGTTCCAGCTTTTACAGCACTACAAATGCTTCAAAGGAGCTGCAAAGCAAACTGGCTCAGATCAACGAAACAAACACTCCCGTTATGATTACAGGTGAAATCGGCACTGGAAAAAACAAGGCGGCCATGCTTTTATATTCCAAAGGCCAGGATAAAAACAATCCGCTGTTTACCATCGATTGTTCCCTGTTAAATGACAGAAACTGGAATTACCTGGTTTCCAATTATAATTCTCCCTTTATGGAGAACAAGAATACCATATATATCAGCAATATAGAAAGTCTTGATGAGGCCAAGCAGCACCATCTGCTGTCCATTATGACAGATACAAACCTTCATCTGCGAAACAGGCTTATTTTATCCTGTTCCAGCGGATACAAACAGCACATTCCACACATTGCCATGCGTTTTACAAACCTGCTTAACGCCTATGTGCTCCATATGCCGTCTTTGCGGGAACAGGAAAGGGATATCCCCTCTTCTGCCACCTTATATCTGAACACGCTCAATCAGCAGCTGGGAAAACAGGTGGCCAGCATTCAGCCTCCTGCCATGGAGCTTCTTTTAGCCTATGACTGGCCCTTTAATATCATACAGTTTCAAAGAGTGCTGAAAGAGATCGTCACCTTAACCGGCACAAGCCACGTGACTCCGGAAGTGGTGAGCCAGGTTCTGGAACAGGAAGCCAGGTTTGTTATTTCAAAGAGTCTTGAAAGCGATATTCCTATGGCGGGACAAAAGTCCGAAAGCATAAGCCCTGTAAATTTGAGCCAGCCCCTGCATTTTATTATAAGGGATATTGTGGAATACACGTTGGACAAGTGCAATGGAAATCAGAGCGCTGCCGCAAAAAAATTGGGCATCGGAAGAACCACTTTATGGCGGTATTTAAATCATGATAAGTAAAGGACATAAAAAGGGCTGCTGCAAAAAGATTGATCTTCTTTTTGCGGCAGCCCTGCCTGTTTTCTTAAGCTCCTGGTTTTTCTACCTGAACAATGGCAGATTTCTGCATAGGAATTCTGCAGTTCTTATTATTACCGAATTCAACAATAACTGTGTCATCTGTCATGTCGATGATCACACCGTAAAAACCGCTGGAAGTCAGAACGCTGTCTCCGATGGCGATGCTTGCAAACATCTCCTGCTGTTTCTTCTTTTCCTTTTTCTGCGGTCTGATTGCGATAAAATACATGAAGCCAAAGATCACTACGATATAAATTACCCAGAAACCTATGCCCATATTGCCGCTGTTTACTGCTGATAACATAACATGTCCTCCTTATAATCAATCCGCCCTTTATGGCCTGGAGCCTGCTGCCATGCCTGCCAGCTTTTGCTCTTTATATTCTCCATACCGATGGTTCTCAATTGCCTCGCGGATCTCTTCCATCATTGTATTATAAAAATACAGATTATGCAAGACACATAATCTCATGCCAAGCATTTCTTTTGCCTTTAAAAGGTGTCTGATATAGGCTCTGCTGTAGGAACGGCAGGCCGGGCACTGACATCCTTCTTCAATAGGCTTGTGGTCCAGTTCATACTTGGTGTTGAATAAATTTAACTTTCCCTGATTGGTATATACATGACCGTGACGGCCGTTTCTGGAAGGATAGACGCAGTCAAAGAAGTCCACTCCCCGGTCCACTGCCTCCAATATATTGGCAGGGGTTCCCACTCCCATCAAATAGGTGGGCTTCTCCTCCGGCAGATAAGGAACGGTTTCATCTAAAATCCGGTACATCTCCTCATGGCTTTCCCCTACGGCCAGTCCGCCCAGGGCATATCCGTCTAAATCCATAGCTGATATGGTCTTTGCATGGGCGATCCGAATGTCTTCAAAGGTTCCGCCCTGATTGATGCCGAATAAAAGCTGTTCCCGGTTTAAGGTCTCAGGCAGGGAGTTGAGCCTTGCCATCTCAGCCTTGCTCCGCTCCAGCCATCTGGTGGTGCGGTCCACGCTGTTTTGCATGTATTCCCTGGTGGCCGGGTGAGGGGGACATTCGTCAAATGCCATGGCTATGGTGGAAGCCAGGTTGGACTGAATCTGCATGCTCTCCTCAGGACCCATGAAAATCTTATGTCCGTCTATATGGGACTGGAAGTAAACGCCCTCCTCCTTGATCTTTCTCAGGCCTGTCAGGGAAAAGACCTGAAAGCCTCCTGAGTCGGTGAGAATGGGACGGTCCCAGTTCATAAATTTATGAAGGCCGCCAAATTCCCTGATCAGCTTATCCCCGGTACGCACATGAAGATGATAGGTGTTGGAAAGCTGTACCTGGGTTTTGATCTGGCGCAGATCGTCGGTGGAAACAGCCCCTTTGATGGCTGCCACTGTTCCTACGTTCATAAATACCGGAGTCTGTATGGTGCCATGGACCGTGGTAACCTCCGCCCGCTTTGCACGTCCATCCTTTGCAATGATTTTATATTTCATTTACAATTCCCTTCTTTTTGCGTCCTAATGAATCTGCCTCAATCCTCAGCCATAGCGGCTTTGATCATAATAGCGCACTCAATCCGTTTCTTCTGCATTTCGCAGCCAATGTCATAGGCATCTGTCAGCTTACCGTGGAAGTTGTAGGAGTTGGCCGCACATCCTCCGCTGCAGTAAAACCTTGCAAAGCAGTCCCTGCACTTATCCTTTGCATAGACGTTGCAGAGCTTGAATTCGTCTCTTAAGTCTGTCTTGGTGACGCCTGTGTCCACATTTCCCATAAGGAATTCTTCCTCGCCTACGAACTGGTGGCATGGGTATAAATCACCCCATGGAGTCACAGCCAGGTATTCGGTTCCTGAACCGCAGCCTGACAAACGCTTTGCCACACAGGGGCCTTGGGTCAAGTCAATATTAAAATGGAAGAAATTAAAGCCTTTTCCTTCCTTCTGGCGCTTGATGTATTCCACTGCCAGCTTGTCGTACTCATCCATGATGCGGGAAAGGTCTTCTTCCCTGATGGCGTATTCCTCTTCAGGCTGGGCTACAACAGGCTCAATGGACATGCTGGAAAAACCTAAGTCTGCAAACTCCAGAACATCCTTTGCAAAGTCCATGTTGTTTCGGGTAAAGGTTCCTCTGATGTAGTGGTCTTTCCCTTCTCTTAACTCGGCAAATTTCTGGAACTTGGGAACGATCAGGTCATAGCTGCCTTTTCCGTTGCGGAAGGGGCGCATCTTGTCGTTGACTTCTTTTCTGCCGTCAAGACTTAAGACCACATTGCTCATTTCCCGGTTGCAGAACTCCATGATCTCGTCATTGAGCAGTACGCCGTTGGTGGTCATGGTGAAACGGAAGTTCTTATTATATTCTGCCTCTTTAGAGCGTCCGTATGCAACAAGCTGCTTTACTACCTCCCAATTCATAAGAGGCTCACCGCCGAAAAAGTCCACTTCCAGGTTTCTTCTGTTGCCGGAATTGGCAATGAGAAAATCGAGAGCCTTTTTGCCCACTTCAAAGGACATGAGGGCTCTTCTGCCGTGGTACTCTCCTTCTTCTGCAAAGCAGTAGCGGCAGGCTAAGTTACAGTCATGGGCAATGTGGAGGCAGAGGGCCTTTACCACGGTTTCCCGTTTTTTGAAATCGATGATATAATCGTGGTAGGTATCTTTTGTAAACAGCTCTCCTGCCTGGATCAAGTACTGGATTTCCTCTAAGGCTTCCCTTACCTCTGACTCTCCGTACTTGGGAGAAAGACGGTCAAGGACTGCTTCCTCCACTTCTTTTTTAAGGGCTTCCGGCTCTTCCATATCCGGCACCATGGCAGAGGCGATCTCTACGGCCTCATACATAACCGGGTCTACAGAGTGGACGGAACCGCTGTTGACATCCATAACGATATGGAAGCCATTGTTCATATATTGATGAATCACTTATATTCTCCTTTACGATGACAAGCGAATAACCCCTACCGTCATAGGACCGTAGGGGCATCTGCTTACCTGCTTTCAGTTGTTCTATACAGTTTGTCAAGCGGATATCTGCAATCCGCTCCGCTGCTTCAATTAAACTAACGGTTGCTGTTTTCGCAGCTCTGGTTTCCTACTGTACAGGATGTTTTGCAGGCTGACTGGCAGGAAGTCTGGCATTCGCCGCAGCCGCCTTTTTTCATAGATTCTTTTAATGTACTGGAATTTAATGTCTTCACGTGTTTCATGTACTTACACCTCCTGTATGTCCTGATTCTTTGAGATTATACCATATGTTTTCGGTCAGCGCAAGATATTTCCCCCTCTCATAGGAATGATTAGAATATCCTCCCATACCATAGAATATACTGAACCATAAGACAAGATATAAGGAGTAATCGGATGGAAAAATCAAAGCTTCAGGTCACACTCAGAAACCTGCTCATCACTTACATACTGACCGGAATTCTGCTGGTGGTCCTGGCCTTCGCACTTTATAGATTCCGTTTGAAGGAAGGTCAGATCCGCTTGGGAGTCAATGCGGTTTATGTGATCACCTGCCTTTTAGGCGGCATCTTAATGGGAAAAAGCATACGGCAAAGACGGTTCTTCTGGGGTCTTCTGCTGGGGCTTACTTACTTCCTGGTGCTCTTAGGTGTTTCCTATTTCCTCAACAAAGGGCTGACCGGGTCTGTGAACCAGATATTGACCACCATGGCCATCTGCGCTGCCAGCGGAACGGCGGGGGGAATGCTCAGTTAAAGGAAAAAGCAAGCGTACTGATCCATTGTACGCTTGCTTTTCTGATTTATTTCACAATACGGACCCGTTTAGAAATGTCTTCTTTCTCCTTTGGTCCCGGCTCTTCCACAATGCCTCCAAAGGGCATCTGGGCGATGAGCTGATAGCTTTCCGGAACGTCAAACAGTTCCCGGATCTTCTGGTCAATCACCGGGTTGTAATGCTGCAGGGAAGCGCCGATTCCCAGTTCCCGCAGTCCGCTCCAAATGCTGATCTGCAGCATGGCATTGGCCTGAAGGGCCCAGACCGGGAAATTACCTGCATACAGGGGGAACTGGTCCTGAAGGCCTTTTACCACTGCCTGGTCATAGAAATAAAGAACGGTTCCTGCCCCTGCCTTAAAGCTGTCAGTTTTGTCCTTAGGAATCTGACCGCCGAAAACCTCGTAAATGGAATCCCATAACAAATCCTGTTTTTCTCCCAAGGCCACCACAAGGCGGGAGCTTTTCATGTTAAATGCGTCGGGCACCAGCTCCGTCAGTGTTTCAATTCTCTTTGTCACTTCTTCCATGGAAACGGGAAGTTCCCTGTTAATATTATAATAGCTTCTTCTCTTTTCTAACGCTTCTATTATTCCCATATAAAAATCCTCCTGATCATTTCAAAGTTTTATTTGTCTTCATATGAAATTTCTTTCTGCAGAAATGTCCCCTGCTCCAGATCCTGAAATGCTTTCTGCAATTCTGCCTTCGTGTTCATAACAATGGGACCGCCCCATGCAACAGGCTCTTCCAACAGCTTTGAGCTGACAAACAGCACCTGAGTATGGGCACCACTGCTTTTTATCTCTACCTGGCTGCCTGATGTAAGTTTTGCTGCTGTCTTTTCTTCCACCAGTGTCCCTCCAACAATAGCTTCTCCCAATAAGGTGAAAATCATAACTGACCGCTTAGGGTCCGTATCAATCACAATGGAGGCACCAGGCTCCAAGTGGATGTCGTAGTAGTCAAGAGGCAGATATTTGCTTTCATATCCTTTGCTCTCTTTATATTGTCCGGCAAGAAGCCTTAATTTTCCGTTTTCAAAATGGATTTCTTCTATATCGGCGTTCTTAATACTGTGGTAAGAAGGGGCAGTCATCTTATCCTTTGCCGGCAGATTCAGCCAAAGCTGGACTCCAAGCATTCGCTCTGAGGGCGGCAGCTTCTCTTCATGAAGGATGCCGGAACCTGCTGTCATCCACTGAACCTCTCCATCGGAAATGGAATCTTCATTTCCCAGACTGTCCTTATGGACCATGGTTCCCCGATATACATAGCTGATGGTTTCAATTCCTCTATGAGGGTGTAAGGGGAAGCCGGCAACGTAATCGTCGGGGTTGGTGCTGTCAAAGGAATCCAGCATGAGAATAGGATCGTACTCTTCCACGGTTTTATGACCTAATACTCTGACCAGATTCACACCTGCACCGTCCTGGGTTTTAAAACCTTTTACCTGTCTCTTAATTGTCCTCTCCATGTTTTATCTCTCCAAATTTTTTTAATAAAGCAGCCAACTGTTCTTTTTCTTCTTCTGTCCAACCGGACATTAACTCTATAATCCTGGCCTCATTCCGGGGATAGACCTGACCAATCAGCTCCTGCCCCTGTTCTGTAATGTGCAAAATGCATCGCCTTTTGTCATTGCTGTCTGTTTTTCTTACCAGGTATCCTCTTTTTTCAAGATTATTTACAATAAGAGGAATGGTTCCACTGGAACTCAGTATCTTTTCCTGGACCTGGCCCACAGTCATATCTCCTTTGTGGTACAATGCCTCCAGCACTGCAAATTGTCCCATAGTAAGCTGGTACTCTGAGAAAATTCGAACCGACTGCCGGTCAATGTAATTGACAGCCCGATGGAGGCCAATTAATATCTTAAGCTCCTTCTTTGCCATCTCTCCTCCTTCATTATCTCTACATAGATATATATTACACTATGTAGAGATAATTTGCAACAATTTTTATTATTTAAGTTTTTTATTTGTATGTGTTTGTATCTCAGTAAAGGGGACATCCATCCCATGACCGTCCCGAAGCCGCTTTAATAAAATCTGGTATACTCCTCTTCTGCGGAGAAATCACCTTTTTATTTATAAAAAATCAGGCAGCATAGTCTGCCTACGCCGCCTGATTTTATCGATCTTTAAATGCCCGGATTACTTCCACTGCTGCAAAAATGGCAGCTCCCAGAAAGATAAAGATATCTCCTAAGTTAAATATAACCTTTTTCAGCCTTCCAAACTGGAGGCTGAAATAATCTACCACATAGCTGCGAACCAGCCTGTCATATAAATTGCTGGCAGCACCGCCCAAAACAAGGGACAGAGCCAGCTTTTCTGCATGTCTTCCTTTTCCTTGAAGCAGACAGACCTGTATTCCTGCCACAAAGGAAGCCACTGCAAGAGGAAGCATTTGTACAAGAGATTGTTTTTCTTTTAAATAGCCAAAAGGAAAACCGGCATTGTGGCTTTTATGAAGCAGAATCTTTCCCTTGCTCCCCTCCAGCTCTTTTGGAAAATTATCTTCATCTTGTTCCTCAATGGCATTTTTTATAATAAGATCCAGGGCTGCCAGCAATGCAGTAAGACCCATATATATCATAAAATCCCTCCTTTTGTTTCTATTATCTCCACCTTACCCTTACTTTTATCCTTTACATTGGCAATCAGCCTCGCATTTGAATAAAAGGACCTCCGTTTTTATCAAGGTAAGCTCTCGTTATAACCACCGAACCGATATTGGCATCCTTGGGAATCTCATACATAATATCCAGCATAAAACTTTCGATAATGGCCCGTAAAGCTCTGGCTCCCGTCTTTTTCTTAAGAGCCTCCTCTGCGATCCACTCCAGGGCATCATCCTCAAATACCAGGTTGACCTCATCCAGCTCCAAAAGCTTTTTATACTGCTTTAAAATGGCGTTCTTCGGCTCTTTTAAGACCCGGATCATCAAATCCCTGCCTAAAGACTCCAGGGTTACGGTTATGGGAAGACGGCCTAAAAACTCAGGAATCATGCCGAACTTTCTCAAATCTTCGTTGGTCACCTTTGTCAGGATATTAGAATCCTTCTCATGCTCATCCTTTAGCTCTGCAGAAAAGCCCATGGAGGACTTTTCCTTCAGCCTTTCCTTTATAATGTCTTCCATATCAGGGAAGGCACCGCCGCAGATGAAC
This sequence comes from Lacrimispora sp., assembly GCF_036758025.1. GTDB lineage: Bacteria > Bacillota > Clostridia > Lachnospirales > Lachnospiraceae > Lacrimispora. The sequence goes on from NZ_DAIOXM010000027.1 coordinate 32,450, forward strand.
AGGATGTTTTCTGTACTGACAGAGGTCATGGGGGTTAATGCGTTTTTCTGATTGGAGCCTACGGGCACCTCTACTGTGCTGCCCTCCAGAAGCTTTAAAAGCTCCTGCTGGACCGACTCCCCGCTCACATCCCTGCTGCTGGTGCTCTTTTTCTTGGCAATCTTATCGATTTCATCGATGAATACAATGCCCCGCTCCGCCTTATCCACATCATTGCCTGCTGCGGATAAAAGCTTGGATATGACGCTTTCAATATCATCGCCTATGTAGCCTGCCTCTGTTAGGGAGGTGGCATCGGCGATAGCCAGAGGTACGTCTAAAAGCTTTGCCAGGGTTTTTACCAGATAGGTCTTTCCGCTGCCTGTGGGACCGATCATCAGGATGTTGGATTTTTCAATCTGTACATCTCCTTCTGCTTCCTTCTGGCCGGCAGAAAGGTAAACCCTTTTATAATGATTATAAACTGCTACGGAAATCACTTTTTTTGCCTGTTCCTGGCCAATGATATAATCATCCAGCTTCTGCTTGATGATATGGGGGGCAGGTATATCCTTCCGGTCCAGCTCAGGCTTTGGTTCCTTGGCCGTTCTCTTTTTGATCTTCTGTCTGTTTGGTATCTCTATATCCTGAGGGTTTAAGTTCCCTAAGTCACTTAAGTTTAAATTCATGTAAGGCATGTTCTGGATCTTGGATAAATCAAATCCTCCCTGGCTTACGGAATCAAAAGCCTTCTGCATACAGTCATGGCATAAATTCATGCCCACCGGCATGGAAACCATGGGGCCTGCCACATGCTCCGGTCTCCGGCAGACGTAGCAGACTTTTTCGTATTCCTCATCTTCTTTTTTCTTTTTATCACCGTCTGAGACGGAAGCTGCTTTGCTTTCTTCCTCCTCAGACGAAATATATTTATCGTCCAAACTGTAATCTCCTTTTGTGTATCATAATCAACTGTGTACCAGACTATTATAATTCATTTAAGAGCCTTGTACAAGTATTGCCAGGCACTTTAGACTTTTTTAATCAGTACTGGGTTACACTTCATTCCTGGCCCAAGATTAACATAAACCTCCAAAAAAAGCCTGCCGAACATTCGGCAGGCTAAGGATTGTCTTTGATTAATACTTGCTAAAGGCCATGGAAAAGTCTCCATAGGAAGGAGCGGGTGCCGGGCTGCTCTGTTCAAAGGTATAGGCTTCACTATAAGCGGATTGCCTCAGTTTGAACTGCTCAACAATGCCGTTCATCAAAACTGCCTGTGCCGACATCTCCTCAGAAGCAGAGGCGGACTGCTCAGCAGTGGCGGAATTGGCCTGTACCACGGAGGAAATCTGATCCATTCCCCGGTTTATCTCAACAATAGAGGACAACTGGTTCTCCAGGGATTTTGACATCTCCCTGATAAGATCAGCATTTTCCTTTGTGGTCACGCTCACGGCCTGCAGGCTTTCATTGGTTTTGTCCATGATCCGGCTGCCTTCGTTCACGCGCTGTGTACTGCCCTCAATGAGTCCGGCAGTCTCTTTTGCAGCCTCCGCACTCTTGGAAGCAAGACTGCGTACTTCATTAGCCACCACCGCAAAGCCCTTTCCTTGCTGGCCGGCCCGTGCTGCCTCCACTGCTGCGTTCAGTGCCAGGATATTAGTCTGGAACGCAATGTCATCGATTACCTTAATGACCCGGGTAATATCTCTTGAGCTCTCGCCGATGGATTGCATTGCTTCCGTCATTTGCCGCATGGAGTCCATACTGATGTCCACCAAGGACACAGCCGTGTTGCAATTTTCCAGAGCTTTTTCAGAACGCTTCGCATTTTCATCCACCTGCTGCCTCACTTCGGTGACGGAAGCAGTGAGCTCCTGGACATCGGCGGCCTGTTCGCTGGAACCTGTTGCCAATTCCTGAGCGCTCTGGGACACCTGCCCTGCCCCGGACGATACCTGCTCCGAAGCGGTTTTTATTTCCCCAAACATGGAATTGAGGTTGCCGACCATTTTGTTAATGGAAAGCCCCATTGTGTCACGTTCTGACAATAGCGGCATCTCAGAGGTCAGATCGCCGCCTGCGACTGTTCCCAGAGCCTCACCCACTGTTACGAGGCGGCGTACCATTGTGAGAAGCATCTCCACAGATTCACCGATTTCATCTTTAATCTCCGCGTATTCCTCAGTCTGCCTGTACTCGGCGTCAGAAAACTCCAGATCTCCCTGGGTGCCGATACGGGAAAGCACATCCTTCATAAATACAGCGGGCCTGCTGACAAGATTGGCTATGTACAGGCCAAGAGTCAGGGCGATGGACGCCGAAAGGAGAAGTATGATGATCTCAGCTATTATCATGGTGTAGCTTAATCTCGTGTTGCCGGCCGCTATTTGCTTTGCAGCCTGACTGTTATATTCCACTCTGTCCATGATGAGATCGCTCAACTGCTCCAGATGACCGGCAGATGCGTCCAGTGCCGCCTTGGCCCCCTCCATGTCATTCTTTGCGCTGGCGGCGCTGACCTCCGGAATCACATGGCCCAGCACATTCTCGTTGTACAAGGATTTGATCTGATCGAATATCTTCTGATCCTCCTGGTCGGATATGGTTGCCTGATAACTGTCTTCATACGTTCCAAATTTACTGGTGATCTCCTTTATTGCCTGTTCACTGGCAGTATAATGGGGGTCACCGGGTCCGTATATCGCCATAGACCTGAGATGCATACGCAGCGAAGTTACGGCGTTGTTCATATCACCCATTGCTTCAGTTCCAAGAAGGTTTTCCTCATAAAGCCTGGTGTCTGCCTTGCTTATACGCAGCATTCCGAAAATGCCGACCATGCCGACTATAACGGACAGCAGGACTACCATGGAAAAACTTACAATCAGCTTTGCTTTTATCTTCATGTTTTTCATTTTATAAATCTCCCTCATAAGTATTTTTTCTTTATGGCCCTCTCGCCATGATCGGACGGAGATACCAAATTTTTAATCCGTTCACATAAATTAATAATAGTAATTAATACTATAAAGAGACTACTACATAGTTTGTTCAAAGTCAAGTGCTTTTTTCGCAGCTTTTCACTGATTTGCAAGTTTTCTTCTTGAATTATCACAAAAAACGGCAGTACATATATTTCTACATGTACTGCCATTACATAAACGGATTGAGGAGCTTAATATATTCATTTATTTGTCCGTCATTACTGCTGAGAGGTCTCTACGGGTCTGCTTCCAAGAACCAGACTGATCTCTTTTTCTATATACTGGCCGTTCTCAAGGGACTGGACCGTAAGGGTTACAGTGGTTCCACCCTCGTAGTATTTCAGCATGTTGGTCAGGTCATCATAGGTTCTGATGCTCTGGCCGTCAAATTTCGTAATGATATCCTTTTCTCTTAAATCCGACTTGGAGGCTGCTCCGCCTTCTACGATCTTATAGATAAATACGCCCTGAGGCATGCCAAGCTGCTGGCTTGTGACGCTGTCGATATTCTTGCACTGGACTCCCAAATAACCCTGTTTATCACTTGCAACCTGGGTTCTGGTCTTCTTTGTCATCAGATTGTCAATAATATCCTGGGCCTTGGAAATGGGAATGGCATAGCCGATGCCTTCCACATCTGTGGAGGAATATTTGGCTGAGTTAATGCCGATAACCTGGCCCTGCATATTTAAAAGAGCGCCGCCGCTGTTGCCCGGATTAATGGCCGCATCGGTCTGAATTAAGTCCTGATTGACGCCGCTGTCAGTCTGGATAGAACGGTTTAATGCGCTGACATAGCCTACTGTAACGGACTGTCCGTAACCAAGGGCATTGCCGATGGCTACCACTCCCTGGCCTACCTTTAAATCATCAGAGCTTCCAAGGGAGGCAACGGCGATCTGGCTCAGGGTTTCAGCGGGAATATTATTCAAAGGGATTGCAATGACAGCTAAATCGCTGTCTGCATCGGTTCCCTTAATGGCTGCATCTACAGCCGTCTCATCAATGAAGGTAACCTTTAACTGGTCTGCGCCCTGCACCACATGGTTATTGGTCACAATCAAAAGCTCCTCGTCATTCTTTCCTACAACAAATCCGGAACCACTGCCCACTCCTTCTCTCTGCATGGGGCCGAACCAGGTCTGGCTCTCATAAAGAACCTTGCTGGTAATGGCAACTACCGATGGCATGGAGCTATCTACAATGGCGGAAACATCATTTCCTGCAAAAGCACTTCCTCCGGCGCTGGCAGGTTTAGCTCCTTCAGGAGCTGTTACGGAAGGAAGGGTTTCAACCTTGCTGATCTCCACGGATTTGTTATTGATATAGGAGCCTGCGGCCAGGTTGATTCCTACCATAGTTCCTCCGGCCACTACGCCAAAGACCAGGGCTCCGGCCACAATTCCGGCTGCCTTCTTTACAAAACCTCCCTTTCTTTTGGGCGGTTCTTCTGAATAGTAGTTTTCCTGTGCTGTCTGGCGGTACTGGTATTCCTGATAGTGGGGAACCTCCCGGGATTGTCTGGACTCCTCCGGATCAGGGTCTCTCATAATAAAATTAGTGGTAATCGCTTCTTCTTTATAATCTCCAGGGTTCATTCCGCCTGTTTTGTTGTTATCTTCTTCGTTATACATAAGCTTAATCTCCTTTCATGTATATTTGTATTTCTTTGTTAATGAAAGTTTACCAATGAATTGTGACCAATTTGTGATAAAAATATATTAAAAATGTGAAAATAAAAGAACCCCGCATCAGATGGCTGTCAAAACAGGAATCTTTGCGGGGTAAATTTTTACTATTAGACCGGAGGTGCCGATACTACGGGGACATCGGTATTCCCGGCTGAGGTTGGGGCAGGCGAAGTAGGTGCTGTTTCGCCTGGGCCGGCGGGACCGCCTGAGGTAGTTTCCGGTGCAGTAGGACTGCCGGGCCCTGTGGTGGGAGCTGTTCCCGGGCCGTCCGGAGCTGTGGTGGGCTCTGGGGCACTGTCTGTGGGAGAGGGTTTTGTCTCCCCGGGCTTTGTTTCTCCCGGCTTTTTGGAGCCTGAAGTGGATTCTCCCGGCCTCGTCTCTGTGGGCTTGGTTTCTCCTGGTTTTGTTGTTTCTCCAGGCTTTGTTTCTTTGGTACTGCTTTCTGAAGGATCGGTACCCTTTATAGGTTTGCCGTTTTCATCAGTTTCTCCGACGGTGGTTTCTCCGGAAGAGGATTCTGACGAATCTTTTGTCTTTTCTTCCGTTGAGGCTTCTGTGGTTTGCTTTACAGTTTCATCTTTTCCTCCGGAGCCTTTCTTATACATACCGGAATCAGCCGCAATTTTGGCACTGATCTTTTTCACCATATCAGATGGTTCATGATTTTCTTTGTCAAACAGGAGCTTGTGAAGTTCTTGCACATTGCTTTCCAGGGTTTGGGGAACAACGCAGTCCCCTCTCTTTCCTATGGTCATTTCACCGCGGGTAAATGGGAAGCCTCCCGTTTCTCCGATGTGATATTTATTAAGATCCAGAATTAATTCTGTAAAATCGCTGAAGGTGAGGTTTGTTCCTATCTGCTCTACTTCCATCAGAAGTATTCTGTTGAGCAGTCCTAAATCCGCCTTTTTGGCTTTTTCAAATGTCTTCTGGATTATAAGGCGCTGACGCTCTGTTCTGGCGTAGTCAGTGTCCATTTTTCTCAGTCTTGCATAAGCCACTGCCTGAACACCGTCTAAGTGATTCATTCCTGCTGATTTTAAATGAACGGAAGGAACTCCGCTTTTTTTCACCGTTTCCGTAATATAACCGTTAATTTGACTGAACTCTGCCTTGGTGAGTTCAACGTCCACGCCGCCAAGCATATTGATTCCATCGGCAACGGACTTCCAGTTAAAGGTGACATATTCTCTGATATCCATGTCCAGATTCTTATTTAAAGCTGAAAGAGCCTGGGCAGCACCGCCGGTGGAATAGGCAGAATTGATCTTGTTGTAGGCATTTCCTTCTCCGGTATTTAAATATGTATCACGGAATACGGATACAAGGCGAATCTCTCCTGTGTCTCTATTGATGTTGCAGATCATAATAACGTCTGCATTAGCACCTTTATTCACATTGCCATCCCGGCTGTCAACACCGAATATTGCAATGGTCCGGTAACCTGTCATGTGCTTTTTCTGTTCCGGAGACATGATTTCATTACGAACCTGATTTTCATCAAAATCATCAGGGCGCTGAATGGAGTTCATCAGTCTTGATACATAGGCGTAGGAGAAAATGAGGGCCAAAGTAAATATCTCTGCAATCGCCAGAATTATGATGCGGCGGATTTTTTTCTTTTTTTCAGTCTGGGCTCCTGACCGGCTGGCTGCGTTCTTGCCTCCTTCTGCGGAGGATTGTAAACGGGCCGCCCTGGAATCACTTCCTGAAGATAACGGAAGGCGAATGGTTCCCTGATCAATTCCTGATGATGCCTGGGAGCGGGCTGTGCTCTGACCGTTTCCTGACTGGGGTCTGATTCGGGATGTGTTCTGGTCGATTCCTGATGGTGTCTGGGGGCGGGATGTTCCCTGGGTGTTTGCTGTGGAAGCCTGAGAGCGGGTTGTTCCCTGGGTGTTTGCTACAGATGCCTGAGTTCGGGTTGTTCCCTGAACATTTCCTGACTGGGCTCTGGTACGGGATGTTCCCTGGTCGCTTCCTGGTGATGTCTGGGAGCGGGCTGTGCTCTGGGTGTTTCCTGTCAATGCCTGAGAGCGGACTGCTCTTTGATTACTTTCTGGCATTGCTTTGGAATTGGACGCTTCCTGACCATTTCCTGACATTGCTTTGGAATAAGACGCTTCCTGACTGCTTCCCGGCGTTGTCTTGGAACGAGTTGTTCCTTGATCACTTCCTGCCGATGCCTGGGGACGAGCCGTTCCCTGGCCGGTTCCTGACTGCGCCGTAGTACGGGCTGCTCCCTTGTCATTTCCTGTTGAGGCCTGGGAACCAGCCGCTCCCTGACCATTTCCTGCTGAATTTCTGAAACCGGTGCCACCCTGACTGAGTCCTGACTGCCCTTTGGAACGGGCTGAGCCTTGGCCGATCCCTGACAGCGCTCCGGAACGTCCGATTCCCTGGACACTGCCTGCTGCGGTCTGGGAGCGGGACAACTCCTGTCCTCCTCCCTGCCTCGGGCGGGCAGAGTTCTGAGACTGAGCCTTTCCGGAAGGGTTCCGGGGGCTGGCAGCTTTGGAGGGCTCCTGCCCTCTGAACATTGCCTGGCTGCCTTCCGGTCCAGTCCGGGAATGGCCGGTTCCCCGGCCTGATGTCTGGTTTTTTACGCCCGCTTCCTCTTCCCCGGAATCTGTATAATCGTCATCCAGGTAGTAGTCTGCATCGGACGGATCTGGCTCTGAATAGGAACCGTGCCTGCTTTTTTCAACCTTATCACGGTCTAATTCATCATCAAATTCATTTTTCATCTATTTATCCTCAATCCTAATGGTGTCGTGGTATCAGTATGCATTTTTATTGATAAATCCCTTGAATACCGTAAGAAATAAAATCTTAAAGTCGTATCCCAGGGTCCAGTTTTCAATGTAATACAAGTCGTGTTCAATTCTCTTTGTAATAGAAGTATCTCCTCGGTATCCGTTTACCTGAGCCCATCCGGTGATTCCCGGACGCACCTGATGCTTGATCATATAGCGGGGGATTTCTTCTTTAAATTTTTCTACAAAAAGAGGTCTTTCTGGTCTTGGGCCTACCAGGCTCATGTCTCCACGGAGGACGTTTAAAAATTGGGGCATCTCATCTATGCTTGTCTTTCTGATGAAGCGTCCTATAGGGGTTACACGGGAGTCGTGGGGGGAGGTCCATTTTGTTTTTTCTTCGGATGGAGCCTGAACCACCATGGAACGGAACTTATACATTTTAAATGGTCTGTTGTGGAGGCCTACCCGGTCCTGGCTGTAGATGAGAGGGCCAGGGGAAGTCAGTTTAACGAGTGCTGCTGCCAAAAGCATGACAGGTGAAAATAAAAGCAATGCAAAAACAGCCCCTAAAATGTCTACCCCTCTTTTTGCCATGGCATTCAGTGGGTCGGTCAGAGGTACACGGCGGATGTTTACTACAGGCAGACCGTGAAGGTCTTCTATATAGGGCCTGGTGGGGATCATGTTGTTGTAATCTGGGATGAATTTGGTGTGGACGCCTGATTTTTCGCAGGAGGCTACAATTCTTTCTAAGCTGGCGTATTCGGTGATGCTGAGGGTGATCGCTATTTCATCCAGGGAGTTTAAGTCCAGGATTTCATCTAAGTCGCTTACTTTTCCGATGACGTTGATTCCTTTGTATCCGGTTGCCCATTCTTTTGTGTCGTCTAGGATTCCTTTGATTTGGTATCCCCATTCAGGGTTTACCAGGACACGGTCTATGAAACCTTCGGCTGCACGGCTGTATCCGATTAAAAGGATGTGCTTCTGGTTGTAGCCTTTGGAACGCATGGAGCGGAGGGTGTAGCGGATGAGATTGCGTTCTACGGTTTCTAGGACGATGTTGATGGCGCAGAAGTAGAATATGATTCTTCTGGAGAACTCACGGAAATAGGGGTTATTCTTTGCCAGAAAAAAAATCATGGTAAAGAGCAAAACCCCAAATAAATTAGCCTTGCAGATGTTGGCAAACTCATACCGCTTCCCCTGGATTCTCTTCGGCGTGTATAAATTAAAGATGCCATAGAGCAGAAGATACACCGGCAGCATTACGAGAAATACTGCGAAATAATACTGAGGAGCCAAAACTCCTTTTCCGGGACTGAATATGCGGTTTCCTGCGAGAAGCAGCGCCCAGGACAGAAAGTAGGACAGGGCAAGGACTAAAGCGTCCAGTACTACGTGGAATCCGTTTAGTTTTTTCTGATTGTCTTTTATCATAGTGGGAAGACCTTCCAAATCTTGAGGGTGAATCATAGGGGGGCTTGTGTTGCCCGTAAGTCCGCAGTGCAGCCGGTAAAGCCTGCGGCTTTACCGGCTCACGGGCATTCGCCCTATGAAACAGGACACAAAAGAATTTTTTCTTATGTGCGGGCACAACGAAAAAATTCTTTCGCGCCCCGTTTCGCACTGCTCATTGCTTTCGTGGATATTATACACAATAAATCCCTATGTTGCTATTAAATTATTCTTAAAATGACCTGAAAATTTTTAGCTTTCTTTTTAAAAACTCCCAAATATAGAGGATTGTTCCATAAATCAACTCTCCTTCTATACGCAAATAGTTCCCCAAATGAGTGGAACGAAACTTCACTTTCTTTGTTTTTCCTGCCGTCTTCAAACCTTCTTTGAGGCCTTCTGCATAGTCAGAAGCAAAGCCGATTTTCCTGAAAAACAAATATTTTACAAACATCCCAACCAATAAAGGCCCCAGGTTGATAAAAAGCTGTAGGAAGGGCATATTTTTATAGTTTAAATACACATTGTTCCTGGCAGCCAGGCGGACTTTGAAGGAATTGTACTTGGAACCGCTGGTTCCGCTTCCTACGTGGTAAACTATGGCTGTAGGACAGTACATGTTTTTGTATCCGAAAATCTTTGCCCGGTAGCCTACGTCAATATCCTCCAAATAGGCAAAGTGGTCCTCGTCAAAGCCTCCGATTTCCTTAAAGACTTCTCTCCGGTAAATCGCTGCTCCCGCACAGGCGGAAAATACCTGGCAGGGTTTTCGGTAGCCCCGGCTGCTTTGGCCTACGCCGCGCTGGTAAGCCCAGCCAAGAAGGCTATACATGTCTCCTGCGTCATCCATCAGCTCCTTGTGATAAAGTTGGATCATTTTGCTGCTGACGGAAAAAACTTCAGGTGACCGTTCAATGGCCTTTACCATTTCCTTGACGTAATCCGGCTCAGGCTCTGTATCGTTGTTTAAAAGAATGACGTAAGGGGTTTGGGCACGGTTGATGCCTACGTTTACAGCGCCGGAAAAACCGGTGTTTTCCTTGAGAAATACAGAAGGAATATTCCGCTCTTTCAGCCATTCCACACTGCCATCGGAAGAACCGTTGTCCACCACAAGAAGCTCAAAGTTCTTTTCACTCTGAGCTTCCAGGGCCTTAAAACAAGGTTCCATAAATTTCAGTCCATTGTAATTAGGAATAATGATGGTCACTTTTTTCTGCATCTCACACCTCAAGCTTGTAAGGTTCCCCGATTTTTTCCTTTTTAAGGTCACGCAGGGCGAAGTTGGACTTGCGCAGGGTTAAGTTGGGATTGTAATAGGGATCTCCCTCTCTTAAAATATCCGGCCACCGCTCTGAAAACTTCTTAATCTCCCGGTTAAAGCGTTCCACCTTCTCCGGCGTGTCCTCCAGACCTCTGGATTTAGACTCATAGTGGTAGAACAGGGCGTAAGGCGCATATACCACCAGCTTATTGATCGAGCGGATCTTCATGCAGTAATCAATATCATTAAAAGCAACCTGCAGCTCCTCAGTAAAGCCTCCCACCTGATCAAAGAGGGATCTTTTGCTCATCATACAGGCAGCAGTTACCGCGCTGTAGTTTCTGGCGCACATGGCCTGGTTGAAATAGCTGCTTTCGGCCTTATGAAGGCCGATAAAAGTGTGGCCTGCAATTCCGCCAAAGCCTACTACCACACCGGCATGCTGAATGGTATCGTCGGAATATAAGAGTCTGGCTCCCACAATTCCCACATCCTCCCGCTGGCAGAAGCCAAGAAGTTCATGGATGCTTTCCGGATTGATGATTTCCGTATCATTATTTAAAAACAGAAGATATTCTCCCTTTGCAAAGGAAACGCCGAAATTGTTAATGGCAGAGTAATTGAATTCCCGGTCCCATTTCACCACCCGGACAGAGTCAAATTCCTTTTGGATCTTTTCATAATAATCGTAGGTTTCCGGGGCAGTGCTGTTATTTTCCACCACAATGAATTCCAGGTTCCTGTAAGTGGATTTTTCAATGAGGGTGCGCATACATAAATCCAAGTCAGCGCTGTGGTCTTTGTTGGGGATAATAACGGAAATCAAGGGCTCTCCGATTATCTCAAAGGTGGAATGATAAATACCGTAATCCACTCCCTTTTCCACTGATTTCACTCCAATGCCCATCCGTTCATAATGGGCCTTAATGGCTCTTGCTCCTGCCTCAAAGGCATAAAGTTTGCTTTCCGGGTTGCTGGCAGTGGAATTCTGGTGACAGCGCCAGTGGTATAATGCCTTTGGCACATGATAAATCTTCCTGGCCTTTTCCGTACAGCGGAAAATGAAGTCATAATCCTGGGCTCCGTCAAATTCCTCCCGGAAACCGCCCACTTCCATAAGAAGGTCGTGATTGACCACAAACAGATGGCAGATATAGTTGACGCTGGTTAAGAGATCAGGGTTAAAGTCCGGCTTGAAATGAGGTTCGAACAACTCTCCTCCATCCATGTCCAGCTTGTCCTCGTCAGTATAAACCACATCGATTTCCGGATCAGAATTAATGGCCTTTACGCATTCAAACAAGGCATCAGGTGCCAGGGTATCGTCGTGGTCTGCTAAAACCACAAAATCTCCTGTAGCCATTTCAAGAGCTGCATTGGTATTTCCTGAGATTCCCTTATTCTCTCCTAAAATCACGTACCGGATTCTCTCATCCTTTGAAGCGTAGCGCTTTAACACCCGTTCCACACTCTCCCCCTTAGGACTTCCGTCTGCTATGCAGACTTCCCATTTCGTATAAGTCTGGGACAGAAGGGAATCCAGCATAGCTGCCAGAAACCGCTCCGGTGTCTTATAGGCGGGGATTACTACGGACATTTTGGGGTTATAGTCAAAAACTGTTTTCTTCTGGGCTTCTAATTCTTCTTCTGATGTTTTGGTAAGGCTGTACCACTCCGGGTAATCGTAATCACTGTCAATGCCCTGAAGTTTGTGTCTGGACTTTAACAGCAGCGCTTTAAAGCCGTTTTCCTTCCAGAAGTCCACTGCAGAGCAAAGGGTTTGGGCGTTCATCATGCTTTTCAGCTTGGCAGTCCTTTTGTGGGCAGAACTGTTCTGCCGTTCCAGAATGGATGCATTGAGCTTCACCTTTACGGTTTTGCCATCACAATGGATGACCAAAATCCGATCCTCATTTTCCTCCCGGATATAAGGTATCCGGATGTCAAAGCCAAGATCCCTTGCCACTGTTTTCTTGAAATAAATCTGGCTCACATCATCTCTGCGGACGGGAACCAGCTTAAATTCAACCGGATTCTCACTGCCGTCCAAGACCTGAAACTCTGCCTCCGTCTCTTCTGTCCTGCCGATCACCCAGCCATTTAATATCATTGAATTTTCACGGATTCGTGCAATATCTATCTTATATTTCATCTCTGATCCTCATCCTCCACAGATGCTGCCGTAAGAAGCATATCCTCTTCTGTAAAATTGATCCTCTCTTCTTCAATGACAAGAGGCCGTTTCATGATTCTGGCATTCATGGACATGATGTACTCTCCCACAAGTCCGATAAAGAAAATCTGTATGGACCCCAGGAAAAACATGCCGATCAAAAGAGGCACCATACCTGCCGGAAAGCGGTCCCAGTACATCAATTTTAAAACCAGGTATACAAGAGCCACCAGCATGCTGGCAAAAGAACAGAGGCTTCCAAAAATCGTCGCCAGACGAAGCCCCACCTTTGTATAGGAAGTGATGCTCAGCATGGCCGCATCATAGAGGCGGTAAAGGTTATTGCTGGTCTTTCCTGCCCGGCGTTTTGGCTGGTCATAAGGAATTTCCTTGCGCTTAAAGCCAAGCTCCGCCACGATTCCCCGAAGGAAGGGGGTGGGGTCATCAAGTTCTCTCAGCACTCTGATAAATCTTGCATCATAAAGCCCAAAGCCGGTAAAGTGCTCGATCTGCTCCACGTCGGAAAGCTTTTTAATAGCCTTGTAATAGCAGCTTCTCAGCCAGTACATCAGCTTATTTTCCCTGCTGGATTCCTTGATTCCTATGACGATCCGATAGCCCTTTTCCCATTCCTTTACATACCTTGGGATCATTTCCACCGGATCCTGAAAGTCCGCTGCCATGAGAATGGTGCAGTCTCCTGTGGACTGAAGCATGGCATAATAGGGGGAATTGAACTGGCCGAAGTTTTTGGCGTTGAATATTCCCTTGACTCCTTCATCCCGGGAACAAAGCCTGCGTATTTTTTCTCTGGTATGATCCCTGGAATCATTATCGATAAAAATGAGCTCGTAGCCATAATCCGGCAGCTCCTTCTTAAATATGCTGGAAATCGCCTGATACAGGACTTCTACATTTTCTTCCTCATTATAGCAGGGAACCACAATACTGATTGTCTTCATCTGTTCACTTCCAATCTATCCGAACCATGACTTTAATTAAATCTTTCGGCTTTTCTTTCATCATCTGCAATGCTGTTTCCACCTGATCCAAACCGTTTAGCTGGTGGGTCACTAATTTCTGGGGATTGATTCTTCCATACTGAACCATCTTAAGAAGGCGCTCCATCCTGATACGGCCTCCCTTGGCAAGCTCTGTATGAATGGTTTTTCCCGCCATGCCTCTTCCTCCTGAAAACTTGGGAAAGGGCAGGTTTCCGGTTCCGCCGAAATAATTCACATTGGAAATGGTTCCAATGCCATACCGGGCCATATCCACTGCCTGGGCAAATACCTCGTCGCCGCCTCCGCAGATGATGACGCCATCTGCGCCTAAACCGCCTGTCCGTTCCAGTACCTGCTGCACCACATCTTTGTCCTTACCCTCCAGATGAGCTTCTCCTTGCCCTTCAGGCGGATTCACCTTATAGCTAAGAACCTCTGTGGCTCCGAATTCCTTTGCCAGCTCCACACAAATAGGCCTGCTGCCCACAGCAATAATCCGAGCCGCTCCTAAATGGCGGGCACCTTCTATGGCCATCAAACCAATAGGGCCGATTCCAAGAACCACCACCGTATCACCAATTTTGATATCGGCAAATTCAGCGCCGGTAAAACCTGTAGTCACCACATCCACGCACATGAGAGCCTGTTCCAGAGTAACCCCTTCCGGTATCTTTGCCAGAGTCGTGTCCGCATCAGGAATGAGGAATTTCTCCGCAAAAACTCCGGGAGCCGTTCTTCCAAGCTGATGGCCGGAAAAAGGTGCGGAAGCATGTTTAAAATTTCCCTCCTGAATTCCCATTGCCCGCCAGTCCGGCGTAATGGCAGGAACCACTACCACATCTCCCGGTTTAAAATCCTGGACCAGTTCTCCTGTTTCCAGAATTTCTCCCACGCACTCGTGACCAAGAATCAAGTTGGGAGCCTTTCTGGAACCTCCTCCGTATACGGTATGGACATCAGAAGAACAGGGCGCAACCGCCAGAGGACGGAGGATCGCACCGTAAGGAGTGAGGACAGGTTCCGGAGCCTCATGCCAGCCAACCTTCCCCGGTTCAATTAAAACAAATGCTTTCATAGTTTTATTCTATATCCTTTCCAGATGATTGGATTTTAACGCCATAATCTCCACATCATTGCCGAATTTTTCCCGTATTGACCCGGCAATCTCATTGGTATAGCCGGGAGCCACGATTAAAATAACCTCCACTGGGTCCTTTTTATAATGGTCCGGAGACACAATAGGAAGATGGGAGGCAGGGGCATATTTCCCCTGTTTAAAGGGAGCGGAATCAATGATATACTCCGCAAACCTGCCGATTTCCGTGGTGGCTGTCAGTGTAAAGCCCTGATGGCTGGCTCCCCATACGGCAAGCCGCTTTCCCTGGGACTTTAGGTTTTCAATCAGGCTCTCCATTTCTCTTCCGATCAGAGTCTGGCTTTCTATCAGTCCCGAAACATCCACCTTTTCCGGATTTCTTCCTTGACGGGCCGTTTCTGCCTGTGCTTGCATCGGGTTTGCCGTCTTTCTTACAAGGACGGAAAGAGTGTCCCTGTTGATCATTTCTTCCTCTATAACCTCAAATCCGGCCTCCTGAACCGCGAACTTAAGGGTATCAAAGGTATAATAAGCCAGATGATCCCGGATCAGTTCATAATAGCCGTCATACTGAAGGATGTATTCCAGACTGGGGACTGTAATTAAGCCCACTCCATTCTCTGTTAAATTATCTGCAAGGCAGCGGAGCATACTTACGGGCTCAGGCTGATGTTCCAGAAAATTAAAAGACAAAAAGCCGTCATAAGGGCCGGTTATACTGCCGTCTCCAGGCTCTAAAACCGCTCCCTCCTCTGCAAACTGCTTCCAAACCGTAAGCCCCTTTTCCCTGGCTAATTGAACCAGACTTTCTCTGTGTTCAATTCCGCAGGCCTTTACCGGAAATTCATTCAGCACCCCAAGGAACTCTCCTTGTCCGCAGCCTGCCTCAATCAGCTTCTTTCCCTCCAAACGGAAGGTATCAATAAAATGACGGTACTGGCTTCTTCTCAGCTCCACCATAGTAGTAGTAAATCCGCCGGACCGGATAACGTCCTTATAGTAAGCCACCGGCTGACAGTCAAACTGTACCAGGCCGCAGGTTTCACACTGGTGAAGATGAAGGGTCACACCATTGTCATGTTCAACCTCTTCTTTTGAGGGCATGTCCTGGGCAGAAGCCGGCATATGCTCAAGGGTCATCAGCGGCTTTTCTCCAAGAGATGTGCCGCATACAATACAATTCCTGTCTCTCATATTACATGTTACCTCCCAAGCCTGTTCTTTTTATCCCTTCCGGAAATGACACCTCAGGCTTCCAACCGGTGGCCTCCTGAAGCTTTCTGATATCAGGAATCAGATTAGCCGGGCCTTCCGCATTGGGTTTCCGCCTTCCATAGCTGTAGCTTCCGTGAAAGCCCATGGTTTCATACATCATCCGGATGTATTCCCTTAATGGCCTGTTTTCACTTTCCGGTCCTGCCACGTTATATATCCCGGAAATGGATTCCCTTTCCTGATTCATCAGGAGCACCAGCGCCTGGATACAGTCATCAAGATATAAAAAATTCCACATCTGGGTGCATTCCCCCAGGGAAATGTACTCTCCTTTTCCAAAGGCACCCAGACAGCTTTCCACCAAGGACCAGGGGTGGTCTCCAGGCCCATAGACGCTGAATATTCTGGAATGAATGTATTCCATGTCAGAAATTCCCGTCTGTCTCCAGCTTTCCGTCTGCTCCATAGCCCGCTTTAAAAATTCCAGCTTGGCTTTCCCATATTCAGAAATTGGCCTGCACTCTGTCTCCTCTGATAAAGGTTCCTTATGAATTCCGTATTCAGCCTGGGAACCGCTGAAAAGAAAGCGCTTGCAGCCAAGGCGTCTGGCTCCCTCCAGGGCTTTTAAAGAATCCTCTGCATTCTTCTGCTGTACGTCCGCCTTCATTCGATTTTCACTTCCTGAGCCGTCCCATCCAAAATGATAAAATGCGCCGCAAGACTCACCAATGACCTGATCAAGGTCCTGCAAGTCCTGAAGCTGACGCTCAATTAAAACCAGGCCCTTGCGGTTTACATCCAGCTTGCTTAAATTCCCTGAGCCTGGACGGACTACCGCAAACACCTGGCTGCCGTCTTTTAAAAGCCGGTCCACCAGCCTCCTTCCCAGAAAGCTGGTGGCTCCCGTTACAACAACGTTCAACGTTTTTCCTCCGTATTCCTTTGACCTTTTATTCCCGCGAAATATTTGACTACTTTATTCGGGGAATAATCATATTCCGGTCCATTTCTTCATCAGGCAGGAAGGGGGATAAATCCTCCAAAGGAGGAGATACCATGGTCCCGTCAGGCAGACGCTTAGCCGAGGATTTCGGTTCAAAGTTCTGATCCCTGCTCACAAACACCTCGCAGATGACTGGCCCCTGTATGGAAAGAGTCTCTTCAATTCCCCGTTCCAATTCCCCGTTGTTATGGATTGACACGTAAGGATAGCCATAAGCCCCGGAAAGCTTTGCCATGTCAGGAAAGCTTAAATCCATGCTGTCCTCTCCGATTCCCACCAAAGGCTCTCCGAAGAAATTCTTCTGGGTCTGGCGGATGGAGTGATAACCTCCATTATTAATAAGGAATATTTTAATAGCCATACGGTGATGGATAATCGTCTGCAGCTCCTGTAAATTCATCTGGAGGCTGCCGTCTCCTGTCACCAGAATGACATCTTGTTCCTGTTCTGTCATGCAGACGCCGATAGCCGCCGGAAGATCATATCCCATGCTGGCAACTGCAGAATTGGATAAAAAGCGCTGGCCTTCCTTGATCACATAGGCATGTCCGCCCACCACGCAGGCAGAGCCGTTCCCCACTACTGTGATCTGATTTTTGGAAAGTCTGGAGCTTAATTCCTTAATAAAGGCGTAGACGTTTGTTCCCTTGCCTTCATCGATATAATGCTTTGGCAGCACTACAGGATAGGTTTCCTTCCACATGCGGCAAGTCTCATTCCAGGTCATGTTATCCAGACCTTTTCCTCCTGAAAATAAGGGGTGCTCCCTGGTGGCCTTGTATTCGCAGTCCAGGAGCCTTTCCATGGCCTCCAGCAAATCCTTTACATCGGCATGAACCCTCATATCAGCATGAACCGATGGTTTTTTCAGTTCTTCCTGGTCAATGTCATTGACAATCACGTAAGCAGCTCTGGCCCATGTATTATAAGAATACCCTACCTGCCTGATGCTTAAACGGCTTCCCAGGGAAAGGACAAGATCGCTGTTTTGGATTGCAAAGTTACCGGGGCGGTCTCCCATTCCCCCGGCTCTGCCGGTATAGAGAGGATGGTCATCATGAAGACAGTCGATACTGTTCCATCCGGTCACCACCGGGATTCCCAGTTTTTCCGCCACTCTGACAAACACCTCATAAGCTTTTCCGATCCGTATTCCATTTCCTGCATTGATCACCGGGCGGGAAGAAGAACGGATCTTGTCCAAGATGGCCCGGACCGTATCGTCCGCCACCTGGGACGGAAGAATCTGGCGGGTTTCCCCCTCTCCTGCCTGATCTTCCCTGATTTTGGGGCCGGCCTCAGAAACCCAGCCGTCTCCGCCTGCCTCGTAATTCTCAGGAGAAAACCCGATCAAATCATCGGTTTCAATATAAGCTCCCTGAACATTTAAGGGGATGTCCAGCCAGGCAGGACCCTGGCGTCCGGAAAGAGCCAGATAGATGGCCTTTTCCAGACAAAAACGGATTCTCATGGGATCAATGACCATCTCACTGTACTTTGTCATACAGTCAACGGACTTTATAATATCAAATTCCTGGTCGCCCATGGCTCTGATTCCTACACCTGACCAGCGGGCAGTGGTATCATAGCGTACTTGTCCGGATATGATCAGCATGGGAATGGAGTCCAGCCATCCTCCCAGCACTCCGGTAATGGCATTGGTGCCGCCAGGTCCGGTGGTCACGCAGACCGCTCCTATCTTTCCACGGATTCTGGCGTAGGCCTCTGCGGCTATTGCACAGGCCTGTTCATGGTGGTTATACAAGCAGTGCAGGCCTTCCTGGTGGCCCAGAGCGTCATTTAAATGCATGGCGCCTCCGCCTGTGACGGTAAATACCTGGGTGATTCCGGAATCCACCAGTTTTTGGGAAATATAGTTGGATACTTTCATTCTCATGGCTTGGATCTCCTTTTTAAGGGATGTTTATTCTCTGTTTTGTAATTATATCATACCAGCCTTTATTTTCCTATTTAAAGTTTTCTTACTTTCTGAAGGCGTATTCTTCCATTTTTAGGCTGCCGGCAAGGGGAAACCCCTGGGTTTTCTCATCTTTTTTCTTGTTCTGTTACCTCCTTCCATATTTGCCATGAAACCACACTATCATTGTATCTCGGCTATGGGTTATAATCGCAGAGTAATGCAACGATGGATTTTCGGCCACGATAAAACTTATTGCAAAAAGGAGAGAACATATTTATGAAAAAGCATTTTAAATTGATGGCTGTATTATCCGCTGCCGGCGTAATCGCCATGGCAGCTCCGGAACTGGGCCTTACAAGCGCAACCGCTTATGCGAAAGCAACCGGTTGGGTTGAGGAAAACGGTTCCTTAAAGTTCTATGAAGAAGGCGATTTTTACGCTACCGATTCATGGAAGAAATACGGCGACGATTGGTACTATTTAGATGAGGATGGCGAAATTGCCACAAGTCAGGAAATTGATGAATACTATGTTGATGAAAGCGGAAAAAGAGTGATCAACCAGTGGATTTCCGTGAACAACGACAACTATTGGGACTCCCCTGACGCACCGGAAGTTTTCTGGCATTATTATGGAAAAGACGGTAAAGCCGTTATCTCCAAGTGGCAGAAAATCGAAGACAAAGGGTATTATTTTGACGAGCAGGGCCAGATGCTGACCGGCAAAGTCGAAATCGGTGACTTCACCTACTATCTCGGCGACGAAAATGACGGCGCTCAGAAAACAGGCTGGTTCCAGCTTGAAAACGCAGATGAGGACGCAGAAGATCCACTCTCCTGGTACTATTTCGATAAAGACGGCGCCATGGTCAAAGATCAGGTGGACAAGAAAATCGAAGGTTCCTACTATACCTTTGTCAATGGAGAAATGCAGACCGGATGGTATAAGCTTCCTGAAACTGCAACTCCATCAGAAGCGGCCGAAAATACAAAAGATACTGCAGCTGGATATCACTATTATGATGAGGAAAGCGGTGCAAGAGCAGAAGGCTGGAGAGAAATCGAAGGCATTTCAGAGCTTAGCGAAGAAGGCACACTTCATTGGTTCTTCTTCAAAAACGGCGCACCTTACTATGCTGAAAAAGGAATTGGATTATTTACTATAAGCTCTCAGAAATATGGATTTAATACAAAAGGTGAAATGCAGACTGGACTGGAAGTAGTCAACCTGGATAACGATACCATCGCTAACTTCTACTTCGCAGACAACGGCGCTATGAGCACCGGCAAGCAGACCATTTACAACGAAGATACTGACGAGAATGAGATCTGGTACTTCCAGACCTCCGGAAGCAAAAAAGGACAGGGCTACCACGGAATCCTGGACAACACTGTTTATGAGTACGGTTTAAGAAAAGAAGCTGACGTTGACTTAAAGATGGCTTCTGTTACTCTTAACGGCACCAACTATCTGGTAAACACCAGCGGCGCTGTTCAGAAAGCATCTTCCACCTCTAAGTCCTCTGAAAAACCAGAGCTTGGTGCTGGTTTCAGAGACTACAAGGATTCTAACGGCAAAGTATTTGTTGTAGATACAAACGGTATCATTCAGTAAAAATAACATAAAATACAAAAGATTCATCCGTTCAAATTTAAAAAGTCCGCGGCGCTTATGCCTGCGGACTTTTTATGTATTTCTGCATTATTTCTTATAATTTTTCCGTTAATTCTATAAGGTTACATATTCTATATGTTTTATGTTTTTTTTCGTCATATTTTAATTTATCTTACGTTATATATATAGAAGTAGACCATTTTTTACCATATACGAAAAAGGAGGAGAACAATGAGAGAACTATCCGTATATTACTGCGCCAAATGCGGCTACTATGGATATTACCAACTTGAACGGAATGCAGTGTGCCCCAAATGCCGGTTAGAAATGACGTGTCTGGATCTTAACTATCAGGACTTTATGGATTTGTCTTGTGAAGAGAGGGACGAGCTGCTTTCCGCATATATTATTATGTCATCTTCTCCTTATGTAAAGCGCCTGCTGGAGCCTCATAAGACAAATAATAAAAGAGAGATCATCGCCCAAATGGGTGCACGCATTACCGAACTGGAAATTGAAAATGAAAAACTAAATAAAACCATCGAATGGATGCACCAGACCATATGGGAAATGGTCCGCGCAAGCAGAGGGCTTACTTCTGATGGCAAGGAGCATTTTAAATAAGAGACAGCCTTACAGGGATATAACCGGGAGTGACGGGCACTCCCGGTTATATCCCCCCGGTTCAGGCCATCCTATCAGAGCATATGTAACGTCCGATCAATCGGTTGAGTGTCTGATTCAGCCTTTCAATCACCTTGTAGAGTTTCATATTCTCCTCCAGCAGTTTCTCATTCTCCATCTCTATAATCCGCAGCTTCTCAGCATCAGTCATATAGAAAACCCTCCTTTTTCTGCTATAACCTTTCAAAATCTCCAAATCCTATTACAAGGTTCTGAGAATTTTAATAGTTTATCGCTGTTCTTGTAATCACTATAAGCTGTTTTAAGCCATTTGAAAAGCAAAATCTATCGCATTATTCGACATTCTTTTATCGTTTTTTAACAAAAAAGCTTTTATTCTTGCGATGAAACAAGCAGACATACTACATATATCTATATCAACACAAAGATATACTATATATACCATAGGTATGCATATTGTAATGTCGACAAGATTTCATAAAAGATTATGAAAAAAATAAGTTTTTATAGAAATTCCGGCTTTTTTCTTTGGGGAATCTGCCGATCCGGTATTTATTGATTTTGGAGAAAAAGGAATTTGCGGACGGAAAATTATAATTTTCCATCCGCAGTATCTGAAAACTTTCACAAAAATTTTATATTTATATAGCTGAAAAAATGGCATTGGGGAATGGTATCCGGGAGTTCAGGCTCTTTTATTTACCGGGCCTCCTGAAATATATGATGCATATTGGTAGCCCGTTTCAAAGAGTTTAAGCCTTCTTCCATGTACTTCCACGTTTCCTGATAATTTCCCGGTACAGCTATTTCCGAAGATGAAATGAATTTGACAAAATCATTGACACGACCTTCGTATTGCTCTGCAAAGCCGTCTGATAATTCTTCCTTTTGGTCATCAGTAAAATCCTTCTGGTCACCAAAAAGCACATGTTCCAGGTTACAGGAATTATAATAAATACGGTAGGGAATGGTTCCTATTTTTCCTGTTCTGTGTAACTTAAATAATATTTCTTTTTTCCTGTGATTTCTGTCTAATGTGTTTTTTACAGAAGATGTTTCCATACGGTCTTCGTAATACTCAATGCTCTCCACATTGGCCTTGTGTACGTGCTCATCGGGGATGAAAACACCATCGGAATCTGTTAAGTGAATAATTCTTAGGAAATCTGCAGTTTTGTAGCCGTATATGCTTTTCACTTTGTTAACTAATTCATTGATTTTGGTAAGGATCTTATCGGTGCTCACATAATCCCTTACTGTGATGTCACCATGGACTACAAGAAACTGTACCTGTTCTGCTTCAAAATACTCTTTGATGATTGTACCAATGGCAGCTTCGTCGCTGGGACCTTCCACAAGGAATAGAAGGACCTTTTTCTCCCTATTTTTCATCCCATATACTCCTGCCTGCTTTTCGGAAAGCACGGGAAATCTTTAAACTGTCCGTTTCCGCATAAATTTCCTCTTTCTGGCCTCCCAGGGTTATGCTTCGCAAATATACATCCCGCAGATTATTGGAATTTTTTATGTGTTTCATGTGGATGTAGCGATTTTGGGGATTAGAGGTGGAAAACATGATGCTTTCTTTTTCCAGCATTTCCAATGCCCGTAAGTTGTGGGATGTGAAGATGAGCTGGCCCTTTGCGCTTTTATCAAATATAGAAAGAAGTTCTCCCAGCATGAATTCAAAAATACCGGCATCCAGTTCGTCAATGACCAGGCATACGGAATAGTCACCAAAGGCGTGGATCAATGCATTTAGAATGGAGATTATTTTTATGATTCCTTCTGATTCCATGCGGATAGGAAATTCAATGCCGTCTCTTACTGATAAGAGTTCGATCTTGATGCCTTCTTTTCCGCTGTCCATAAGCTGCAATCCGTAATCCCGAATCCCCATTTTCATTCCGGGGATAATGGTGTAGAGGACTGTGTTTATTTCCTCCACAATCTGGTATAAGACTTCTTTCCTTTCCTTATCAATCACTGTGGGTTGGACAAGAGAAACGGAAAAATCACCTTTTATGGCTTTTCCCGCCATTTCACCGGCTTCAATCCGAAATGCCATGGGGAGGATTAAATTGGCTGAAATGACACCGGAATGGATGTTGCGGATTACAAATAAGTCTGTTAAGGCAAAACGGAACAGGGATATTATAATGAAGGAATATTCGTGAAAGGCTCCATGAAAATTGCTCTGGAATATTTCTCTGCTGCTCTCGCCGAATATATAGGAGCAGTTGCTCTTTTTTGCAATTCTCTTTGCAACCAGTAAATCCATTTTGTAGGACTTGTTTTCTTCTACTAACTCGTCCAAGCGTTTTTTGGGGGTGAAGATGGCTTCGTCATCACGGTTGTAGTCCATGAATACGATTTTATTGCTTCTTCCTTCAGAAGTGGTTTTTGCGCAGCTGAGGGTTTCACGGCAGATTTCTGCGCGGACTCCAGGGGGGTTGTGAAGTGTGACTTTGTAGGTGATTTCGTAAATCTCCGTTGCTGTGTAAAGGGCAATTTCTGTTGTTATTTCGGCGTTGGTTTCTTTTACGTCGATGTAATCTTCTATCTCTGGGTCAAGTACATTGCCGGTCATGATGCGTTGAAGGAAATATAGGGCATCGACAACCGCTGTTTTTCCGGAACCGTTTTGGCCGTATAAGCCTAAGATTTCCGGATTTTTGTATGATGGTTTTTTTCGGAAGGTGTTGGGCATTTCGATTTTTCCGTTATTTACATTTTTGATGTTTTTTAATTCTACAGACTGTAAACGTACTACAAGATCTCGCATATATTTTTCCTCCATATTTACTTTGTATTTTATGCTTTTTTTGAAATTTTATCAATATCTTTTTAGGGATGTGCCTTTTTTATTTCGATTTTGTTATTTTATGAGTTATTTATAGTAGATTTTATGGTGAAATATGGAATATGGAAAATAAAACAATTTTGGACAAATGAATCATTATCCTTCATAATATCTCTATTACTTTACATCAGGAGGAAGGATTCATGAATAACTTACGGCAATTGATCGAGGACTATATGGAATTCTGCCATTATCAAAAGAATCTCAATCAGAAAACAATAAATGCCTATAGAATTGATTTGGGACAGTATTATGGGCATATGAAAGAGGATGATATGGCATTTAAGCGGAATTATATTACCAATTATATAACGTATTTACATAAACGGTATAAGCCGAAAAGTGTTAAGAGGAAGGTAGCGAGTTTAAAGGCATTTTTTTCTTATTGGGAATATGAAGAGATACTGCCGGAAAATCCATTTTCTAAAATTAAGGTGAAATTTCAGGAGTCATCTCTGCTACCCCGAACCATTCCTACGGGAAGTCTGCAGAAATTATTTCAAGCGGCTTATGAGAACCGGGAGGCAGAGGGAGTGTCCGAATACCAGGAAAAGTCAGCAGTGCGGGATGTGGCAGTTTTGGAACTGCTGTTTTCTACGGGGTTGAGAGTATCGG
The DNA here is from genome assembly GCF_036758025.1 of Lacrimispora sp. Taxonomy (GTDB): domain Bacteria; phylum Bacillota; class Clostridia; order Lachnospirales; family Lachnospiraceae; genus Lacrimispora. The sequence continues at coordinate 56,740 of NZ_DAIOXM010000027.1, forward strand.
AACTTTGTTCATTGAAGTGCAGGGACATAGATTTGGAACAGGGAAGTGTCCGAATATACGGAAAAGGATCGAAGGAGCGAATCGTTTTGCTAACAAATGTTCAGGTGTTGAATGCTTTGGTTGCTTATCAAAAGCTTTTTCAGAAGGATATACGGGAGGAGGGGTTCTTCTTCTGTAATCGGCTGGGGAATCGGCTTTCAGAGCAGTCTGTCAGGTTTATGATTAACCGCTATGCGGATACGGCCAGGCTTACGGAGCATATTACTCCGCATATGTTTCAACATACTTTTGCCACTTTGCTGCTGGAGGAGGATGTGGATATTCGATATATTCAGCAGATTCTGGGGCATAGTTCGATTATTACAACCCAGATTTATACGCATGTGACGGCTTATAAGCAGAGGGATATTTTGATGGCTAAGAATCCACGGAATAAGTTGAGGTTTTAGAGGGATAGGGGGAATTTGTGATGATTTTAAGTGACGGTCAGATTGGAATTACCAATAAAGGATAATATATGATTATCCAGTAATATAAAGTTGGAGAACTATATGAATTTTAGTTGGAGCAATATAAAAGATGGATATCGTGGATTTGAGGCACTTGCGGTCGAGTTTGTTAATTCTGTTGATAAAGGTGCAGGTAACTGTTGGAAAAAAAGTAAGCGCGTGATTTCGGGGTATGGCTCAAAATTTATTTCCAGACCCTATTGCTAGGATTCGGAAATGCAAGCATTTTACTCCATTTTGTTCTTGCAAAGTTCTTGGACTGTTTTATCCCAAGGTGCAAGTTTTGCTATCTCGTTATCTGACATGCCCTTGCTTGGACGATTCTCTAGCAAGAGCTTCAGATATTCATATAGATTTAAGTCATACGCCTTTGCCATCTCTATGATGGTGAGATAGAGTGAATTAGCAGTCGCTCCTTCCGGAGTGTCCGAAAAGAGCCAGTTTTTACGGCCTACAGTTACTGGACGAATTGAATTTTCGCTAAGATTGTTACTCAGGCTGCACCGGCCATCTTCCAGATAGGTCAAAAGAAAGTCTCCACGGTTTTTGATAGTAAGTGTCAAATATGTTGGTGTATAGAAAAACAGACAGCCTCTGTTTATAATTGAAGGCTGTCTGTTAACGGCAAAGTTTTTGAATCATCGGAT
>NZ_DAIOXM010000028.1:0-57566 GCF_036758025.1 Lacrimispora sp.
TTATATATTGTATATGCATAGTATCAAATGTAAGATTATAATATGTAAAATATCTATAACAATTGCAACATAAGCTTAATTATACGGCAAATTGAACAAAAATTTCAGGTAAATTGTCGAAATCAATAAAATGTCATTAAATAAAATATGGAGGATTCATACATGAAAAAACAACCCTTCTGGAGAAACATCAAGGTAGTGCCCTATCTATATATCCTTCCCAATATGATTTTGTTTATGATGTTTATGATCATTCCGATTTTTATGACTTTTTATTACAGTTTAATGGACTGGAAGGGCATAGGAACCCCCAAGTTCGTAAGGCTGGAAAATTATCTGCGTATGCTGACCAATGAAGTATTTTGGAAAACCATGTGGAATACCGTCATGTACACCCTTATGACAGTGCCCCTGATTATGGCCTTTGCCCTGTTCTTAGCCATACTGCTGAATACGAACCTGCCTTTTAAAGGAGTTTTCCGGTCCTCTATTTATCTTCCTGCGGTAGTGTCTACGGTTGTGGTGGGAATGGTTTTTACCTGGCTGTTTCAGGATCAGGTGGGATTGATCAATTACCTTTTAAATCTCATGGGAATGAAGTCCATTAAATGGGCCAATGATCCCAGGTTCGCAATGCTGATGCTGGTTGCCGGAACAATCTGGCAGCGTACCGGCTATAACATGGTAATTTATCTTGCCGGGCTCCAGGGAATATCTTCGGATTATTATGAGGCAGCGGTCATGGATGGTGCCAACGGGTGGCAGAAATTCCGGTATATTACATTTCCCCTGCTGCGTACAACCCATGTATTTGTATTGGTTACATGCATCATACACAGCTTCCGCTCCTTTGATCTGGTGTATACCATGACAAAAGGCGGCCCGTTAAATTCCACAAAGACATTAGTTATGTACATATATGAAACGGGATTTGTAAAAAATCAGTACGGCCGGGCAGCTTCTGCAGGCGTGATCCTGTTTCTGGTAATGGCCGGACTGACTGCGGTGAGATTTTTAAATAAGGAGGATGAAGCATGAAGCTGAAAAAACGGGTATACGGCATCATCACCTTTTGTATGGTACTTTCCGTGGCTCTCATCACGCTGTTTCCCTTTTACTGGATGTTTATCACAGCAGTGAAGCCTGTAGGAGAAATCTTCGCCTTTCCGCCAAAGCTGATACCGTCCAAGTTCATGCTGGGCAACTTTTTGGAATCCCTTAAAACCACTGACTTTGGAAGGTATTATAAGAACAGCACCATTGTGACAGTCATTTCCACCACAATCACAATTTGCATTAACCTTTTGGCCGGATTTGCCTTTGCCAAGTATAACTTCAAGGGAAAAAACATCTTTTTTATGATCGTTCTCAGCACCCTGATGATTCCTCTTCAGGTGACAATGATCCCTAACTTTATCATTGCCTCCAAACTGGGAATCCGAAACTCTTATGTGGGCCTTTTCCTGCCGCCATGTGCGGAAGCCTTCGGTTTGTTCATGTCAAGGCAATTCATTGAGGAAATTCCCAATGAACTGCTGGAAGCGGGAAGAATTGACGGTGCCACGGAATTCGGCATTTTTACAAAGATCGTTCTGCCCAACGTCAAACCTTTGATCAGCGTATTGGCCATCTTTACGGTGATGTGGAGATGGAATGACCTTCAATGGCCTTTGATCATGGTATCAAAGGATCAATACTATACTGTGCAGTTAGGCCTCTCCATGCTGAACGGTGCACAGTATGTCAATTGGAATCATTTAATGAGCGCTTCACTGATATCAACAATTCCGGTGGTTATAGTATTCCTTGTTTTTCAGAAACAGTTTGTACAGGGAATCGCCTCCAGCGGAATTAAGGGATAATAAAAAACAGGAGGATTGTAAATGAAAAAAACAGGAAAGAGACTTTTGGCACTTGGGCTGGGGCTTATGCTTACAGCCGGATCGGTGGCTGGATGCGGTTCATCCGGCAGCGGGAACACCACACAGGCAGCATCGGAAGGAACTGCTGCACCGACTGAGGGAACATCAGCCGGAAGCGCAGCGGATGAGCTGACGGCAGAAGAAGGGGCTGAGATCGAAATTACATATTGGGAAGGTTCCCAATCGGATAAGGCTGCCTGGGACTGGGCCATTGAAAATCTGCAGAAGGACCACCCGGAGATCACCATTAAGCCCCAGGTCTATCCATCCAATACATACCGGGATCAGCTTGACACCAGAATTGCCGGAAATGACTGGCCTGATGTCATGCGCTACACCTATCAGAGGCTGGGAAAATTCAAACAGACCGACACCATGCTGGATCTGACTCCTTATATTTCTGAAGAAAACTTAAACGACCTTATTCCTGCATTCAGGGCAGCCTGTACCTACAATGGCAAACTGATTGCTATGCCGCACCATACAGATGTAATCGCCTTGTTTTATAATAAGAAGATGCTGGAAAGCTCCGGAATCGAAGTTCCCAAATCCATTGATGAAGCATGGAGCTGGGAGGAACTTACTGAAATAGCCCGCAAGCTGAAGCAGGATAATAGCCTGGATTATGCCATGGCCGGAATATGGGAAAACTCTTCCGGTTACCGCTATCTGCCCTTCATTTATATGAACGGCGGTGCTTTGATGAACGAGGAGCAGACAGAAATCACCATGAATACGCCTCAGGTTCTGGAAGCTCTTAAGCTGTATGAGTCCTGGAGAAAAGAAGACCTGATCAACAATGTAGGATTTACAGCAACTCCTGCTGCCAATATGATGTTTGTGGCAAATCAGCTGGCCTTTGATTTTGCAGGAAGCTGGCACTGCTCTTACATGCAGGAAAATATGCCTGACGGCTGGGGAGTGACTTATATGCCTCAGAGAAACGGCAAGACAGGTTCCGACATGGGCGGAAACGGCATATTTGCTTATAAAGAAACAAAATATCCGAAAGCAGCAGCTATCGTTGTGGAATACCTCACGGCTGCCGAGCAGATGAAAGGCTTTTGTGAAGCCGGAAACTTTATCCCTGTAAGAGAAAGCCTGATGAAAGAAGGCATAAATTTCACGGCATTCCAGGATGAAATGAAGCTGTTTATGGAAATAGCAGGCACCATCGACGCAAAGATGGCTGCTGATGAAACTTCTGTTCCTTTCCAGAATCTGAATGAAAGCTTCAATGAGGCAATGGACCCCATGGTTGTAGATGGCTCCAGTACGGCAGAGGAGGTTGCCGCACAGCTTCAGGAAAACATGAGCGAGATATTAGAAGAATATAAATAAACTGCAGTGACATGAAATGCAAAAATCCGGCCGGATCGTCTAACATGATGATCCGGCCGGATTTACGCCCTTTTAACAGGCTCTATTTCTCATACCGCTCTTTCGTTTTCCCGGACAAACCGGTTCACTACCTTTGCAATCTGAGCCCTGGTATAAGGCTTTACAATGAAATCATATGCTCTTATTTTCCAGGCTTCCAGAGAAAACCCCGGAATTCCTGATAACAGCACCACTTCGGGATGGTTGGGAAGCTCATACAGCTTGGCTGCAAAGGTAATGCCGCTGATATCCGGCATGACCACATCGGAAAATACCAGATCCACTGGATTTTCCTTCACATACTGCATGGCTCCGATTGCTTCGGGGAAGCTACCGCACAGCTCCACCCCATTCATTTCCTTTAAAATACCTGTAATTTTTACCAACAACTCTTCTGAATTATCTACAGCTATGACTCTGATGCTCATAACGCCTCCCGGCCTTTCCTTAAGTCTCAATCATCCTTTAATTTCAGCTTTGCAAATGCGTCTGCAAAGGCTGAATTGATAGGCTCTTCCGCCTCTTTTTTCTGCTTGTTCAAATATTTTGTCACGTCCTTTTTGGACACACCTGCACCTTCCTTGGTTCGCCGGTCCTTAAAGGCAGATAGTTTTTCCTTATAACCGCATTTGCAGACGAAAATCTGTCCCTCTCCCTTGCCTTTCAGCTCCAGCTTTTTGTGGCACACCGGGCATCTGGCATTGCTTGTTCTGGACACCACTTCCCTGTGGCCGCATTCCCTGTCCTGGCAGACCAGCATCTCGCTGTTTTTTCCCTTGACCGACAACATCCGCTTGCCGCATTCAGGGCATTTGGTGTTGGTCAGGTTATCGTGGCGGAAGCTTCCTTCCCCGGACTTGATCTGATGGATTAAATCCCCGGAATAACGGCGGATATCCGTCATAAATGCAGCCCGTTTTAATTTTCCTGCCGCGATTTCCGACAGCTTCATTTCCCAGTCAGCAGTCAGCTCCGGCTTTTTTAAGTCCTCCGGCACAAGGGTCAGAAGCTGCTTTGCCTTGGAAGTGATGAAAATGTCCTTTCCCCGCTTTTCCAACAGAAAGCTGGAGAACAGCTTTTCAATAATATCCGCCCTGGTAGCCACCGTTCCCAGACCTCCGGTTTCTCCCAGGGTCTTAGCCAGTCCGGAATCCCTTGTCTCCATATAGGAAACCGGATTTTCCATGGCAGAAAGCAGGGTAGCCTCGTTAAAGGGTGCGGGAGGCTTTGTCTTTCCCTCTGTCATCAGAATGGTGAGGTCAGAAATCCTGTCTCCCTTTTTCATAACAGGCAGAGTCTGTTCCTTTAATTCCTGTTCCTCATCCTCTTCCTCCTGATTCTCATAGACTTCCTTCCAGCCGGTGACAGTCACAGCCTTGCCTCTTGCTGCAAAAGTCTCTCCTCCAATATCCAAAGTCAGCTCTGTCTGGTCATACTCAAAGGGAGGATACAACACGGCAAGGAACCTGCGGACCACCAGGTCATAGATCTTCCTCTCATCAATTGTCATATGGTCTAATTGGACAAACTGCTCTGTGGGAATGATGGCGTGATGGTCCGATACCTTCTTGTCATCCACAAAAAATGGCTTGGCCTCGATTTTCCGGTTCATAAGCCGTCCCGCCAGCTTGCGGTAAGGGCCTACGCCGCAGGCATCCAGCCTTTCTTTAATAGAAGGAACAATGTCAGAGCTTAAATACCGGGAATCGGTTCTGGGGTAGGTCAATACCTTGTGGTTTTCATAGAGCCTCTGCATAATGTTTAAAGTCTCTTTTGCAGAGTAATTAAAGCGGCGGTTTGCCTCTCTCTGCAATTCTGTCAAATCGTAAAGCTGAGGGGAGTAAACCTTTTTGGGAACGCTTTTCACCTCAGTGATCACGCCTTCTCCCTGATCCTCTGTCTTATTTAAAATGGCCTCCATCCGATCCCGGTCAAAGGAACGGAAACTTTTTGATTTTTCATCCCTCCAGGTAAAGGTGAGGGACGGCTTAGCGCATTTGGCCGCAATTCCGTAATAGGGCTTTGGAACAAAGTTTTTGATCTCTTCCTCACGCTTGGCAATAATAGCCAGGGTGGGAGTCTGCACCCGTCCGCAGCTTAGCTGGGCATTGTATTTGCAGGTTAATGCCCTGGTGGCGTTGATTCCCACCAGCCAGTCCGCTTCTGCCCGGCACATGGCCGCATCGTATAGGTTATCATAATCTTTGCCATTTTTTAACTTGGCAAACCCTTCCTTAATGGCTTTATCCGTAACAGAGGAAATCCAGAGCCGCTTCATGGGCTTTTTATTCCCTGCTTTTTCTAAAATCAGCCTTGCCACCAACTCTCCTTCCCGTCCGGCATCGGTAGCAATAATGATCTCTCCCACATCGCTGCGGTGAATCTGGGACTTTACCACGCTGTACTGCTTGCCGGTCTGCTTGATTACCTCAAGTTTGAACCGGTCCGGTATCATGGGAAGATCCTCCATCTTCCATTCCTTATATTTAGAGTCGTAATCTTCCGGGTCCGCCAAAGTGACCAGATGGCCCAGGCCCCATGTCACCACGTAGCGTTCCCCTTCGATCACGCCGTTATTGCTTTTTTTGCATTGAAGCACCCGGGCAATATCCCTTGCTACCGACGGCTTCTCCGCTATAATTAAAGATTTCATATGTTTCCTCCAGATTTGTGATTCTTTCACAATTATATCCTATCAGGCCCGTTATTACAACCCACGCAAAAAAGCCGCCCCTGTTATGCGGTTACAGGTGCGGCCCTTTTGTAGGAGTCTTAATCTCTCACAGGTCAATGAAAGATAATTTCAGAGGGTTAGTCTGATGTATAGAATATTCACATGTTGTTAGCTATTACTAACTGTTTATATGTTAGCATAGACTAACCAAAAATACAAGCCCTTTTTTGAAACATTTTCTCATTAGTCCTGTTTTTTATGATTTACGGTTTCTGCAATACTTCTGATATAGCAAATATTGTTTTTTATCTTTTTTTCCGGACTCTCTGCAGGAGAAAAATCTTCAAAGGTGATGACTCCGTCATATCTCACCTCTTTCAGTGCCTGGAAAAACTTTTCAAAATCTGCATATCCGTCTGTAAAAGGAGCCCAGTCAGGAACAAACTTTTCCTTTCCCTCCGTTTCCTTTTTCACCCATCTGGCATTTTTTACATGAACCAGGTCCAAATATGGCCCTAAAATCTCCAGGGCCATCTTATACTCTTCAAGCCCTTCATAAATCACATTTCCCGTATCATAAATGACTCCTATGTAAGCCGGATCAAACCGGGAGGCCAAACGAAAAGCAGCGCTGGCACTTGGAACAATGGTTTTCATGTGCATTTCAAAATCAACCTTCACTCCATGCTTTTTAGCCAGAGTTTCCACCCTTTCAAATCCTTCAATGGCCTCGTCAAGCAGTTCCCCGTAAGTCCGTTTAAAATCATAGGAAGGTGCATTGATGCGGATTCTGGCGCAGTCCATCTTCTTTGCTGCTGTCATACAGCGCTCGATTCTCTCCTCGCTGTCCCGGCAGGTCAGGTAAGTGCACAGCATATTAATATGAATGCCGTATTGATGGCAGAGAGCTTTTATTTCCTCCGCCTTTTGATCAATGGTTTCTATGTCAAGGGTACAATGATTATTTCTCCAGTAAGACGGCTCTTCCTTTAAGATTTCCGGGTCGTTTGGAATGGCAGCCACTCTCCAGTCCACGCCGTCATATCCGCATTCCTTCAGTTTTATTAAAGCCTGTTCCGGTGTCAATTCCGGCACACTTACAGTAAACAATGAATATTTCATAGCTTCTCCTTTTCTCGTTAAAAGTTATGCCAAAGGCAGAGATACGCAAAAATGATTCCCTGATTTCCCGTCATTTTCTGCCCATATTTTCCCCTTATGTCCGTTTACAATGCTTTGGGCAATGGAAAGTCCAAGACCAAAGCTTCCGTGACTGCTTCTGGAATCGTCGAGGCGGTAAAAACGCAGGAAAATCTGCTCCAGTTCTTCCTTTGGAATGGGGGTTCCTTCATTGGAAACCTTCAGCAAAAGGGTATTGTGCTCCCCTTTCCCCAAAGCGAGGCCAATCTTTCCTCCGGAAGGACAATACTTCCCGGCATTGTCAAGAAGTATATGGATCACCTGCTGCAAGCGGGCCTCATCACCCATGACTGAAAGATGATCTTCTATTTCATAGGAGAATTCCTTTTCCTCATCATAAATGACAGGTTCATACACAAGAACAGCACTGGTTACCAGGTAACTGAAATCCACGGCAGTATACACCTGGCTCCTCTCCCCATGATCAGACCTTGCAAGGAACAGCATATCTTCCACAAGCTGCTTCATCCGCATGGCCTCTGCATGGATGTGATCCAGCCGCCGGGCAGCTTTTTCATCCTCAAAGGAATTGCCTGTCCGCAGCATACCGGCATTGGATAAAATGACGGTCAGAGGGGTTTTCAGTTCATGGGAAGCATTGGCAATAAACTGCTTCTGCCTGTCCCAGGCAACTTCCACAGGCTTTACCGCCCAGCGGGCCAGAAAAATGGTGATCAGGAAGAATACCGCCATGGAAGCCCCGCCGATGAGGAGAGAATTTCCAATCTGAGCCTTCATCATTTCCTTTTCCATTGATATGTCCGCAAATGCGATCCTGCTGCTGCCTTCCCCTGCCTCCTTTAAATAACGCAGTTCATAATTCGGAAGAATGCCAAGATCAGCTTCCTTGGTTAAAACCAGTTCTGCAAGAGGCTCCACATCTTCCTGGTCAATGAAATGCAGTTGGTTGACCACCGCAGACACGCTCTCATCTTCTTTTATGTCAACCACAAGAACCGGAAAACGCCTGCCCGGTCCCTCTCCTCCAGGGGGAAGAGGTCTTGCATCACCGGCAGGGGGACCGTCATTATAAGGAAAGGAGCCTGTCTTTATAGCCTGGCGGAGCATGCCCTCGCTCATTCTTTCATTGTTTCTCTGAGTAGTCATCATCATGGTGAAGAAAATTGCCAGCAGTATGACTGACACAATGGACATAACAATTAATATAAACTTAATCCGCAGCTTTCTGATCATTCTCTGACCTCCAGACGGTAGCCCACCCTGCGGACCACAGATATTTTTACCTTTGAGCCGATGTGATCCAGCTTTTTCCTCAGGAAAGAAAGGTAGACTTCCACAATACTGTCCTCAGCCTCTCCCTCATAACCCCATATTTTTAAGTAAATGTTCTCCTTTGGCAGCAAAATGCCCTGATTGGCCATGAGCAGCCGGATCAGCTCCAGTTCCTTGGCCCCCAGTCGCACGGAACGGCCTCTGCATATAAGCTCACTGGCGGCAAGGCTGACTTCAATATCCCCATAAGTCAATTCCTCCGACTTCATCTCTCCGCCCCTCCGGGTAATTGCCTTTAGACAGGCCAGAAGCTCCGGAGTTTCAAAGGGCTTTGTCAGATAATAATCTGCACCGTTATTCAGCCCGGTGATACGGTCCTCCAGTTCTCCCTTAGCCGTCAGCATCAGCACTGGAGTAGTATTTCCCTGCTCCCTCATACAGCGGACAATATCAAAGCCATTGATGTGAGGCAGCATGACATCCAGGATCACAGCATCATAAATGCCGGAAAGGGCATGATCTAAGCCCTTTTGACCGTCATGGCAGACATCGGCAGTATCTTTATTTTCAGTAATAATATCGGCAAGAGTTTCTGCAAGGCGTTTTTCATCCTCAACAATAAGAATCCTCATAAACAATTCCTCCTTATGGTAATTATAACATATTACAATGCCATATTACCTCAACAAGTTTAATCAAAGCTTAAACAAATACCGAACACAAAATGTTCACGGTTCCATTAAGCTTTAATTAAGCTTGGGGCTTTAGTATGGGAGCAGGACGGAGGTGAGAACATGAACCAATTAGAATACCGGCACGAATATAAGCATTCCATCAATATGCTGGATTACCGAACTTTGAGACAGAGAATCAGGACAGTGGCCCGGCTTGATCCAAATGCAGGAGCGGATGGCCGTTATCATATCCGCAGCCTGTACTTTGATAACGATGACGATAAAGTGCTGAAAGAAAAACTGTACGGTCTGCCAAACCGTGAAAAATACAGAATACGAATTTACAACGGGAGCGGTGATTTTATCCGCCTTGAAAAGAAAAGCAAGGTCCATGGCCTTTGCAATAAACAATCAGAACCCCTGACAAAAGACCAGGTCCAACAGATACTGGCAGGAGATACCGCCTGGATGCTCTCTTCCGGAACTCCTTTGCTGGCAGAATTTTATGGGAAATTGGCTTTTCAGAGACTTAAGCCTAAAACTCTGGTGGACTACTGGCGGGAAGCCTATATTTTTCCATATGGAAATGTGCGGGTAACCTTTGATTCCGAGATACGGACCGGAGTTTATTCAACCGGATTGTTTCAGAAAGATTTACCTACCTTCAGCACCCAGGAACCGGGACTGCTTCTGCTGGAAGTAAAGTACGACAGCTTTTTGCCTGATGTGATTCGCGATTTGATTCAGACCAACACGCGGCATACGGAAGCATTTTCAAAATATGCGGCCTGCCGCATTTACGGATAAGGAGATTATCATATGAATTTTAACGATTTATTTAAGTCAAGCTTTCTTGAAAATATCACCAGTTTTTCAGCCCTGGACATGGTAATCGCCATGGGGCTGGCCTTTATTTTAGGGCTGTTTATCTTTTTTGTTTACAAAAAGACCTACACCGGGGTCATGTATTCATCCGGTTTCGGGGTTTCCCTTCTTGGACTCACTTTAGTGACCACCCTGATTATACTGGCTGTTACGTCAAACATCATTTTATCCCTGGGTATGGTCGGCGCCCTGTCCATCGTCCGGTTTAGAACGGCAATCAAGGAGCCTCTTGATATTGTATTTCTGTTCTGGTCCATTGCTGCAGGAATTGTATTAGGCGCAGGGCTTTTGCCTCTGGCAATTCTGGGCTCCCTGTTTATAGGCGTAATCCTCGTTGTGTTTGTCAATAAGAAAAGCGTAGATTCTCCTTTTATTCTCATTGTTGAAAGTGAAAGCCCTCAGCCGGAAAATGATATTTTAAACATTATTAAGGCAGGGGTAAAGCGTTACAGCCTTAAATCCAAGACTATTTCTGATTCAGGCATGGAATTCACCCTTGAGGTGCGTTTGACTGGAAATTCCACCCGCTTTATGGCAGATATCAAAGCCATTCCCCAGGTAAAAAGTGCCGCATTGGTCAGCTACAATGGCGACTACATGTCATAAGGAGGTGCCGTCATGATAAAACATAAATGGATAGGAGCAATCACAGCACTGCTCATGGCGGCTGTCCTGTTGCTTCTGGCAGGGGTGTATTTATTTCCGTCTGCCTTAACCACTTTCTCCGGTTCATCAGAACTGCCCTATGTTTCTGCAATGGATAAGACCCAAATCCTGGACGTTCAGATCATTGCCGATGAGAATGATTGGGCTGATATGCTGGATAATGCCACGGCAGAAGAATACATACCGGCTACTGTCGTCATCAACGGCACAAAAATAGAAAATGTGGGTATTCGCCCGAAGGGCAATTCAAGTCTGCGCACAGTTGCCCAGGATGACACAACGGACCGGTACAGCTTTAAAATAGAATTTGACCATTATATTTCAGGCCAGACCTGGATGGGGCTTGATAAAATTGCTTTGAATAACATGCAGGGAGATTCTACCTATATGAAGGAATACCTCTCTTATGACTTAATGGATTATGCGGGGGTAGAAGCACCTCTTTATACCTTTTCCAACATAAGCGTCAACGGTGAAACCTGGGGATTTTACCTGGCCGTGGAGGTGCTGGAGGACAGTTATGCGAAACGGGTATATGGGAACAACCATGGAAAGCTGTATAAACCAGAAAGCATGGACATGGGCGGTTCAGGGCAGAGGAATGAAGGAAATACCGGTGGAAACAGACAGAGGCCGGAACGGCTTCCGGCACAGGAAGGCGTATCAGACGGAAATGCGGACTCTGGAAACACTTCGGGACAGGAAAGAGTAACTGCTGGAAATGCTCCTGTATCGGAAAACACTCCCGCATCGGAGAACATAATCCCTGGAAACACTCCTGCATCGGAGAACAGGCCAGCCAGAAACATTCCAGATGACACATTGCAAAGAGAACAGGGCAGCCCCGGTGGCTTTGGCGGACAGTCCGGCGGTGCAACCCTTCAATATACAGATGACGAAATTTCCAGCTATTCCACCATATTTGAAAGCTCCGTTTTCGACACCTCAGACAAGGATTTTATGAGAGTCATAAACGCTCTTAAGAAATTAAATGCAGGCGAAGACCTGGAAAGCGCTGTAGACGTGGAAGCCACCCTGAAATACTTCGCCGCCCACACAGTCCTTATCAATCTGGACAGTTACGTATCCAATATGTGCCACAACTATTACCTATATGAGGAAAACGGCCAGCTCACCATGCTTCCATGGGACTTTAATCTGGCCTTCGGAGGATTCCAATCCGGCAATGCCTCCTCCGTTGTAAACTTCCCCATTGACACACCAGTTTCCAATGTAAGCCTGGAAGAGAGGCCCATGATCGGAAAGCTTCTGGAAGTACCCGAATATCTGGAACTGTATCACAGCTACTTAACAGAAATCGTTGACGGATATTTTAACAGCGGCTTGTTTGAACAGACCATAGATTCCCTGGATTCCTTAATTTCGCCCTATATTGAAGCCGATCCTACCGCATTTTACGATTACGCTTCCTATAAGAGCGGCGTAGCAGAACTGAAAGAGCTGGGTCTTTTAAGAGCACAGAGTGTTGAAGGACAGCTTAATGGAACAATCCCGTCAACCACTGATGGACAGAACACAGCCCCCGATGCACTGGTGGATGCATCAGATATTGACCTATCCCTCCTTGGCAGCATGGGAGGCGGATTTGGAGGCAGACAGGGCGAAAGCACTACCAAAAAAGAGGAAGGAGAAGAAAGCACCCCATCGGAGGCCCAAGGCGGAGACGGCTTTCAAAGAGGCGGCAGACCTCCCGGCAACATGCCGGAAAATATGCCGGAAGGTATGAACTCTATGTCCCCCCGGGGAGACCAAAGCTTTACAGCAGAAGCATCAACTTCTGCGTCCGGCTTTGATAAAACAGCCTGGATACTCCTGGGCAGTTGTACAGCTTTTCTGTCAGCCGGACTATTATTTGTAATCTTCTTCCGCCGCAGACGCCCTCTATAATCATCTTTTATAATAGAAAGGGGGAGTTGGGAAATAACTTGAAAAATCAGTTATTCCACAACTCCCCTTTTTGGTGCATAATACATCAGCCCGGATTTACTATTCTAATCTTTCGCCCATTTATACAGCCTCCATCTTATTGATGCGTCTTCTCAGGTTTCTCCTTATCAAACAGTATTCCCCACCATATCCAGATACCGTATGGCATTCAAATGAGTGGCTTCCAGCCGGACCGCTTCCTTCAATGCCTCTTTTGCTTCCTCCAATTCCCCAAGCCCCAGCTTTCCAAGCCCTATGAGATAATTGCAGTGAGCTTTGTTTTTCCTGTCCAGGTCATCTTCAAAAATAAGGAAATCTGGCAGTGATACGGCAAAATATTCAATCCTCATCCGGTCAAACATGTGCTGTTCCCCGTAGTCCAGCAGTTTATGAAACCTCGCCTTTGCCTCTGTCAGCCTGCCAAGCTTTGCCTTTGCCAGCCCCTGGTAATAAATCATATCCGCAGGCTGGTCATTATAATACATCATTCCTGCAGGTTCATTGCTGCCCTCTCCGGCCGCTTCAAAGAAACCTTCTGCCTCCTGCTGCCTTCCCAGGTTTTCCATGACAACGCCGAGATAATAATGAATATGATTGTCCTTAGTCCCCTCCAGCTTTCCTTCACCCAGGTTTTCCGGATACACCAGCACCTTTTTTAAATATTCCTGAGCCTCTTCCCATTCCCCTTTCTTCATGGACTGCCTGGCAAGCTCTGTCAGGGCTGTGCTGTACTGGGCAGTCACCTTCCCCTCTCCGCCTTCCCAGGGGTGGAACCTGTTTTCCATTATAAACTTATAAGCCTCTTTATAACGCCCCAGAATATTGAGAAGGGTCGCATATTCGATCATAAGATCATCCCGCTTCATAAACACTTCCCGATTGGATTCATACCGTTTCAAGCGTTCCTCTACCGGCATATCCAGCTTTTTATAAAGCTGGTCCAGTTCCAGAAAGATCCTGGCATCCTGGGGGTTTAAGCCATAAGCCTTTTCCATTGCTTCTCTGGCCTTTTCCCTTTCATTTTCTTTGTTATAATAAGCCAGCGAAAGATTTCTCCAGACAATAGAAAAATCAGGATTTAACCGGGCAGAGCGTTCCCAGTAAGACACCGCAGTCCGGTACTGGATCTTATCATAATATAAATTCCCCAGATAATAACAGGCATTGGCCCCTTCCGGATTCTTCTCTGCAGCAAATTCCAGTACCATAATATCCTCTAATTTATTAGGAAAACAGTAATCCGTGGTGCAGCTTTCCGCCTTTTTCAGCGCCTCCGACGGGTCCTGCCCCATAAGCCCCTGATAATAGGCCTTATAATAATATAGCATGGGCCAATCCTCAGGGCATTGTTCCAGGGCATCCACTGCTTCCTCATACGCACCGAATTCCCCGTAATGCCTGGCAGCCAGCAGGTAATTCTCATGAAATCCCCTGGTCAGCCTGCCTGTCTCTTTCCGTATTTCCTCCCGGCGTTCTTCCTCTATATAAGCCAACTCCATACGGGACACGTAATCAAAGGAGTCTACATTCAGATTTTCATTGATAGCTTTTACAGCCTCCCCTACCCTTCCAAGTCTGCGCAGTAAATAAGCCTTCAAGCCTCTGGCTTTTACATTATGGGCATTTTTCACCAACCCCTTTTCCACCAGCTCCAGGGCACTTTCGTAATTTCTCCTTCCGGACTCGATGCAGGACAGATAATAAAAACTCATCTCCTGCTGCTCACTGGACCAGGTCGCCTTGTAAAATGCATCAAATGCCTCATCAAGCCTGCGCTGATACAAAAGAACCAGGCCCAGATTATAATAAGGTTCCGAATCATAGGGGTTGGGATTTTTCCAGGTTGCCCTTTTAAGTGCCTTTCTGAAACATTCTTCCGCTTCCTCAAAACAGCCTCTGCGCATAAGCAAGGCCCCATATGCATTATTAATGCGGATATCTCCCGGGTCCCTTTTAAGTCCCTCCAGATAATAGGGGTCCGGTCTGTAGGTTGCATGGCGGTACTGTTCAATATGAAGCCCGGTAAGGTACAGCTCCTCATTTGTCATGATCTGCTCCGGTTCCTTTGCCGCCTCGGCAGGACTTGGAATCCTTGGAATCTCTTTTTTTAAGGGAGTGTAGGAAACCAGTTCCCTTCCTTCTTCCAGCACCTGCAGCTTCAGCTTTGTTTCATCCTCCACACCCACATTCAGCTTTGTTTCATAAGTATGGACCGGAGAAAGCAGCACCGTTTCATCCAGAAGGATATCTCCGTCATAAGTAAGTAAAATCCTGGCTTTGGGGTATTCCCTGGTTCCATATGCAATGATCCGGATTTCATCTGCCGTTGTTTCCAGGTTTACTACCGCATGTACAGAAGCATTTTTAACCGCTCCCACAGCCTTGTAAGGCATGAAATACTGGGTAAAGGTCTTTTCCTCCATAGGCTTTAACCATGTAAAATCCGGCTGGTTATCCGTATAAACGCCGGTCATCAGTTCCACATAAGGGCCATCCTCATCGGTTAAGTTCCTGTCCCAGGCTTTTCCAAAGTCCCCGCACCCCCAGGTCCATTGCTTTTTTCCCGGTGAAATATGGTGATCTGCCACATGAAGGATTCCTGCCCTGGCCTGGTAATCATAGCCGCCCACGAAATCAAACCCGCTCTTTTCCGCCATATAAGAAGTGGGAACCGGAATATTCTTATAGCGGGAAATATCCACTCCCTCACTGTAATCATGCTTATAATACACTCCCGTAGCAATGGGGAACCGGGATACATCCCTTTTTCCATGGTCCATGACAGCATGGACATCAGGCGGAAAAATGGACTGGGTATGGTCATTGACCGGAACAGCCGGATTGGCCCACCATAAAAAAGTCTGAGGAAGGGGCGTGGGATTGTAAAGCTGGCCTTTAATCTCTATGTATGCCTTTCCCGGATACAGGGTAAAGCTGGCCTCTCCCTTTGTTCCATACATCTGATCCACATCGCAGATGCGGCATGTTTTTGATCCGTCCTCCCGTTCAATCAGCATGTAATCCACAGGAGAGCAGGTATTGGGTCTGTGATGCTGGGGCCAGTTAAATTCAATTCCTCCGCTGATCCATGGGCCGCAAAGCCCTACCAGGGCAGGTTTGATGACCCGATTATAATAGACAAAATCGTATTGATTTGTTTTGTCAAATGCCCTCTGGATTCTTCCTCCCAGCTCCGGAAGTATCATGACCTTTAAGTACTCATTTTCCAGCCATACGGCCCGATAGGTTTTATCAATTTTTTTATCATATATTTTTTCCACCGCAGGATAAGGATAAATCCTCCCTGAACTTCCCTGGTAAACCCGCCTTTCAAGAAACATGGGGTTCTTATCCGCCTCGCCTGCTTCATAGGTGGGAATGACAATGGACTCCTCCCATATCTTCACTGTTTCCATCTTCTGCCTCCTTTTTAGTTCTTGCCTATACTATATAACCTATATCTTTTAATTTCATTACATTTAGTTGCTTTATAATTTATAAAAATTGCTCTCATAGAATTGACTAATCTCAGTTTTTTTTCTATAATGATTTCACATACAAGGAAAGGAGGCCCTTCCATGCTCTCAACAGAACGAGGCATTATGACCGGCTCCGATTATTACGTCTATACCCCCAGCACTCAGGCAAAAAACCTCTTCTTATACCCCATTAATATGGGCTTATTCCGGTATCAGCCCGGTTACTCCCTCCACAGGAACGCCTATGACAGCTTTCTGATCATGTTTATGCGCAAGGGTGAATGCCAGGTGGAAACCGGAGGGCGGACCTTTTATGCCCATGCCGACCAGGTGGTCCTGTTAAACTGTTACGAACCTCACGCCTACTGGACTTCCAAAGGCTGGGAAGCGGAATGGCTTCATTTTGACGGCAGTGCTGCCCCAGGGTATTATGATGCGATTCTGGCAGGCGGTTCTCCTGTCATCACCTTAAGGGATACCTACCGCCTGGAAAAATATCTTCACAAGATTTATCTGCAGTTTAAGGAACGCATTTCCGTGAAAGAAGCCCTGCTTAATAACTACATTGTCAACATCCTGACTGAACTGCTGGTCAATAAGGATATGGAACATTCTGAAAACATTTCCTCCAGCATCATTGAGGATACCATTGCCTATATCAACGACCATCTGACAGATCCCCTCACCTTAAAAGACTTATCCGATCAGGCTTCTTTAAGCCCCTTTTATTTCAGCAGATTATTTAAAAAGGAATCCGGCTTTTCTCCTCATGAATACGTCATCGCAGCACGGGTCAACAATGCCAAGTTTCTTTTAAAATCCTCTGATACCAGCATCAAGGATATCTGTTACAGCACAGGCTTTGCCAGTGAAAGCAGCTTTTGCACCACCTTTAAGAAGGTAACAGGAACCACGCCTTCTGAGTACCGTTTTTCCATCCGAAGCTGAAAAAACAGCCCTGCATTGCAGAGGCTGCTTTTTCATTCTCAGGCAATTTATTCCGCTGCCTTGCCCATCACTTCTTTGTAATTTTCAGGTGTAACGATCACTGCATCCACTGCCGTTTCCATGGGAACTTCTTTTCCCGCAATCACATCGTATAAAACCTTGACAGAGCCGGCTCCTACGGAGTCAGAAGAAAAGTAAGCTGCTGCCTTCATGCTGGTTCCGTCAGCTCCCTTATTGTTCCATTCATCTTTCGCCAGGTAACCGCCTAATCCTACTACACACCCATCTTTATCAAGGCCTGCACTCTCCAAAGCCCGTACCGCTCCTATGGTTCCTTCTTCATTGGCTCCGGTTATGAGCCACTTTTTAATTTCCGGATGGGCGGTGATCACTGATGTAGCGGCAACATTGCCTTTTTCTGTGGTTCCGTCATAATCTGCTTTAAAAATCCGCTCCTTGGCAAAACCTGGGCTTACCTCAGTGAATTTGTCATACTCTCCCTCAGCACGGGGCACGCAGGAAGAAACCGTATCCATGGTCATGATGAGAAGTCCGCATTCAGGGTCTTCTGCCAGATTGTTTTCATTGGCATAGTCAGCCAGCCATTGTCCGTTTGCCTCTCCGATTACATATGCATTGATTCCCACCCACGGAGCAATTTTATCTCCTGCATCGGTCTGAAGGGCATCATCAGCCGCCACAATGGGGATTCCAGCTTCCTTGCACTTGTCAACAACCGCCTGGGACATGGTCTGATCGGGAATGCAGGTTACAATTCCCTTTGCCTTGTTGGCAATGGCATTGTCAATGGCCTTTAAATATTCTTCAGGGTTCATCTTTGCATCCACATAAATGAATTCATCTCCCTGTTCCTCCACAACTGCCTGGGCCGCCGCGCCCTCATCAATAAACCAGGTCTGGTCCCCCGCCTTGTAAATGCCGTAAATGACTCCCTTTTCCGTACCGCCTGTCGTACTTTCTCCCAATTCCGCCGCCTTGGTTGTCTCCGCTCCTGTGGTGGCAGGGGCAGCCCCTTCATCTGAAAATCCGCTGCATGCTGTCAATCCTGCCGCCAATGCTGCTGCCATCATCAATACTGTTGTTTTTTTCATTGTGTAACCCTCCTGTTTTATATTTGATCTATTCTAAGAAAACCTGACGGTTTCCCCTGGAATCTTTATAAGTTCTTCATAGACGCCGCCAGCAAATCCTTCTCCCTCTTCTGTTTTCTGACATAGTCCGTCGCCAGAGCAAACAAAAGCAGACCGCCTTTTGCTACATACTGCCAGAAGCTGGGAACATTGACCATGGTCAGTCCCGTATTAAAGGACTGGATCAAAATAATGCCCAGAATCGTTCCCCCCATATCTCCCACACCGCCTGCAAAGGAAACCCCTCCTAAGATAACGGCAGTAATGGCATCAAACTCCAGGTTTATATTGGCCGCCGGCTGGCCTGAGTTCATGCGGGCCGCAAAAATAATGCCGCCGATGGAACAGAGAATTCCCATCATAATATAAGAAGTAGTAATAATTCGTCTGGGATTTAATCCGGCCAGCCTGGCCGCCTCCCTGCTGCCCCCAATGGCATATATGCTTCTTCCGAATTTGGTTCTGGCAAGGATGATTCCAAACAGAACCATGCAGATCACCATAATCCACACGGAAAGAGGAATGTTTAAAATTCTGGCTCTTCCCAGGATGATAAATGTCTTATTGCTGATGGAAACCGGCTTCCCTCCGCACAGAATATAGGCAAAGCCTCTGATAATGGACTGGGTCACCAGGGTTGCAATAAATGCCTCAAGGTGAATCCGGTTCACCATAAAAGCATTAAAAAGCCCCACCAGAATGCCGCAGCCAATGGTGATCAGAACCGCAGCCCCAAAAGGCACCCCTTTGCCCACCAGCAATGCCGCCACAACACCGGAAAATGCCGCCAGAGAACCGGGAGATAAGTCATTTTGTCCCGCAATGATCAGATATGTATGTCCCACCGCAACCAGCCCCACAAGGGATGCCGCAATCAAAATGTTGATCATATTGGTGACAGAAAGGAAGTTCTTGTTCAGTGCGGTAAAAAGTGCAAATACCGCCCCAATAGCCGCCAGCAATACGATCTTGTCACCGTTAATTTTTAATCCGCTTTTCTTATTGATCCCCATTATTCCTGTACCTCCCCAATCATGCCAAGGCTTAAAAGCCGGCTTTCCGTCGCTTCTTCCGCCTTTATTTCTCCTGCGATCTTCAATGATTTCATGACAATGATCCGGTCTGACAGCCCGATGACCTCCGGAAGTTCGGAAGAAATCAGGATGATCCCCAGTCCCTGTCTGGCAAAATTGCAGATCATCTGATAAAATTCTGATTTGGCCCCTACGTCAATTCCTTTTGTGGGCTCATCCAGAATGAGCACCTTGGGATTGGTGCTGATCCAGCGGGCTACAATGCATTTTTGCTGGTTTCCTCCGGAAAGCTCCACAATCTTTTTATCCGGAGAATGGGTTTTAATCTTAAAATCCCGGATTCCTTTTAAGGCCTGCTTCTCTTCCTTTTCCCGGCTGACAAATCCCAGCCTTCCCGAATTGGCATCCAGAAGGGAAATATTAATATTGTGGCTGATGCTTAAATTAGACAGGATCCCCTGAAGCTTTCTGTCCTCCGGCACCAGCACAATTCCATGCTCCATAGCTTCCCTGGGAGACCGGTTGCGTATTTTCTTTCCCTCCAGGTAAATCTCTCCACTCCTTGCAGAATCAGCTCCAATGACTGCCCGCATCAGTTCTGTCCTTCCCGCCCCCACAAGGCCGGAAAATCCCAGAACCTCCCCCTTTCTAAGCGTAAAAGAACTTTCCTTTACATAATCGGAGGACAAACCTTTAACCTCCAGAAGGACCTCTCCCACCTTTTTATTCCTATCCAGATTCCGGTAAATATCTCCTAAATCCCGCCCAACCATCATGCGGATCATCTCTGCTTCCGGAACCTTTCCCGTTTCCACGGTTCCCACATAGCGGCCATCCTTAAAAATTGCCACCTTATCCGTAATCCGTTGAATTTCATCCATGCGGTGGGAAACATAAATAATGATCTTTCCCTCTGATTTCAGCTTTTCAATGATTTTAAACAGGGATTCGATTTCCGAATCCGAGAGGGAGGCAGTTGGCTCATCAAAGCAGATTACCTTTAAATTCTCCCTGGAATAGGCTTTCATGATCTCCACCATCTGCTGATAGGCAATGCTCAAATCCTTCACTTTTACAGATGGACTGATGGGAAGCCCAAAGTCCTTAATGATTCCCGCTGCCATCTCATTTGCCCTGCGGCTGTCAATGAACCCCAGCCTGTTTACAGGCATTCTTCCCAGATAAATATTCTCTGCCACCGATAATTCCAGAAGAATCTGCCGTTCCTGGTATATGACAGAAATCCCGTCTTCAATGGCTTGATGGGGCGACTGAAAATGCTTTTCCACCCCATCCAGAAGATATTTCCCGCTGGTAGGCTGGTAATCTCCATTCAGCACCTTTAAAAGCGTAGACTTACCGGCTCCGTTTTCCCCCAGAAATGCCAGCACCTCTCCGGAATGGGCCTGAAAGGAAACCTGATCCAGGGCCTTTACTCCCGGAAAGTATTTGGATATACTTTGAAATTCCAGCACACTCCCCATCCCTCTCCCTCCTTCTTTCACACGTTGTGCAACCATTCACTAATCTTATTATACCGCTTATTTTCCACTCATCATTATTTTCATTTGCTCTGTCATTGTTAAAACTTGCTTTTCTTTTGACATCCTGTTTTTCTTTTCAAATAAATCTATTATACTTATTTTAAAATGGGGGAGAAAAATATGAAGATCACAACCACAGAATTATCAGATAAAAACAGAAGCTTGCACACCATCTACCACATGTCCACCAGTCTTGGCATGGTGGTTTCCATTACGGCCCTTGGAGCTGCCATTCAAAAAATTGCCATAACCGATAAAAACGGAAACTTAAAGCCCATTACCCTGGGCTTTGAAAATATAGAACAATATGAACGCTGTAATTGCTATGCCGGCGCCACCTTAGGCCCCAATGCAGGAAGAATCCGGAACGGCCGCCTACCTGTAAACCAGCATGTCTGCCAGTTGACCTTAAACGAACGCAGCAGCCAGCTTCACGGCGGCATAAACAATCTGTCTGCCTGTCTCTGGCAGGTGGAATCCTTTTCCTGCGGCTTGGAATCCGCCTCCATCCTGTTGTCCGCCAGCCAGCCCCACGGCCTGGATGGCTATCCCGGCAATCGGGTCTATTATACCAGATATACTCTGGAGGACACCAACTGGCTTACCATAGAATACAGGGCCAAAACCGATGCTCCTACCTATATTAACATGTCCAATCACACTTACTGGAATCTGTCAGGGGATTTCTCCCGCCCCGCCCTGAAACAGGAGCTTCAGATTTTCGCCAACAGCGTGTGTATAAACGATCAGGATCATCTGCCTGTGGATATTGTTCCCGTGGCAGACACAGTATTTGATTTTCGCCGTATCAGGCCAATAAAATCCGCCGCCCATTCCCCCTCCAGTTCCGTATACCTGGAACAACTGGAGATTGGAAGGGGGTATAATAATGCTTATATACTCAATAAAAATCATGCCTTTCGAACCCTTCGCTCCGTCAATCACACAATGCCTCTGAAAAAAGCCTGTATTCTCCGGGACCGTGAAACAGGATTGACCTTAAAGATGCTGACCGATGCCCCTGCCCTGGTCCTTTATTCAGGCGGATTTTTGACGGACAACATCCCCTTGTATAACGGTGCTTTTGCCTCCCCTTCCTGTGCCATTGCACTGGAAGCCCAGGATGTTCCTGATGTTATGAATATTCTGCCTGACGGCTACCGGCTCACCACACCGGACAGGCCATTTCACCGGACCATCCGGTATCATATATAGAACCTCAGGCAAGCCCCGGTCCATTTCCCTTAGATGTAATATTCAACAGGGATAACGCTGTCCTCGAAAAATTCAGAATAGATTTCTTTTCTGATTTTTACAAAGTCAAAGCTGCTTCTGTCTCTGGGCCTCCCCATGGAAACCGGAATGATCTTTTTTATCATACCGGGACGCTTAGACATGATAAAAATACGGTCACTTAAGAAAATAGCTTCATCGATATCATGGGTAACCAGAAGCATGGTAGTCTGTTCTGCCTGCCATATTCTAAGAACTTCATTTTGCATATTGATCCGGGTCAGGGCATCTAAAGCTCCAAAAGGTTCATCCAGAAGCAGTACGGAGGGCTGGTTGATTAAAGCTCTGGCAATGCTGACCCTCTGCTGCATTCCTCCTGATAACTGCCTTGGCAGAGATTTTTCAAAGCCGCTTAAATTCACCAGACGGATGTGCTCCCTGACCAATTCCTTCTTTTCCCTCTCCGGCAGAGGCTTATGAATACCAAATTCTATGTTCTGTTCCACATTAAGCCAGGGGAATAATCTGGATTCCTGGAATATCATTCCCGTTTCTACAGAGGGCTTAAGGACAATCCGCTCCCCTACTTTCGTCTCGCCTTCAGAAGCTTTTTCAAGACCGGCTATAATCCGAAGCAGGGTGCTCTTTCCGCAGCCGCTGGCACCCACAATGCTGATAAATTCTCCGCTTTTAATTTCCATGTTAATATCTGACAAGACTTCCAGATTACCGCTCTCAATCCGGAAATATTTCTTCACTCCGTCAACCACCAGATTTTTATTGACTTCCATCGGCCTCACTCCTGTTCTTCTGCTGTATTCCACCGCAGCACCCTTTTTTCTATTCTGATTAAAGCTGCATCTATGATAAGCCCTATCATACCGATAGAAACTACCCCGACCAGCATAATATCAGGCTGGGATAACTCTCTGGAATACATAATTAAATATCCGATTCCCTTCGCTGCTGCTATCATCTCCGCCGCTACCACACAGGACCAGGCAGCTCCGATTCCCAAACGGATACCGGTAAAAACCGAAGGCAGGGCAGAGGGTATCATGACCTTTGTGAGTATCTGCCTTTTGTTCTTCTCCAAAATATAAGCCACTTCCAGCAGCTTCTTATCTGCATTTTGAATTCCTCTGACAGTATTGAGCAAAACAGGCCAGAAACTGCCAATGGCAATTAATGTAACTTTAGAGCCCTCATCAATTCCCATCCAGAGAATCAGTACAGGAACCCAGGCAATAATGGGTATAGGCCTTAAAACACCTATGAACACTGCTGATAACTCATTGACCTTTTTCGATAAGCCAATGAGAACACCCAGAAATAATCCCAGGAAAGTACCTGCCAAAAAACCCTTAATTACCCGTATCATACTGACCAGCAAATGCTTCTGCAAATCACCTGTCCCTATCATTTCCACCAGGGTATTCCATAGAATGGAAGGCCTGGGAAGGATAGACTGGTTAATAGCGCCTGTTTTTCCAAACCATTCCCACAATACCAGAAAGATGACTGGCAGAATTGCTCCTGCCGCCATCTTTCTGATTTTATTTTGGTAATTCCTGTTCTTCGAATTTTCCATATGATTTCCTTTTATTCTGTTATTCCCGCTGCTTTTAAAAATGACAGGTCAATGACCGACTCTATGTCCACATCACTCCGTATGGTTCCCTGCTTTCTTAAGTAATCAGCAGTCTCTTTAATGGAATCAATTTTTTTCTGATCTAAAAATAAGCTGCGGTCAAATTTTTCAAAGGTAGCAGCAAATGCAGAGGAATCCAATCCGCTGGCCTTTGCCAAAATATCCAGGGACTCTTCCTCATGTTCATCAGCCCACTTTGCAGCACGGTTGAGTACCTTCAGCAGTCTGGCAGATATTTCAGGATTTTCTTCCAGAAATGCCACATCTGCAATAATTACATTTACATTATACTTATAACCGGTTCCATCCTGAATCACATCGGCCACATCAGAGGATACGCTTTTCGTAATATAAGGCTCCCAGGTGACACCTGCGTCAATGGAACCGCTCTCAAGTGACGTATAGATATCGCCCGGAGACAGGTTTAGAAGTTCCGCATCGTTTACAGTCAGCCCTTCTGCCTCCAGGAATTTCAGCAAGAGCTGGTGCCCCACACTTCCGGCAGTATAGCCGATTTTCTTTCCCCTGATATCAGAAAGTGTTTTAATTCCCGAGTCAGCAGATGCAATCAGCGCATTTCCCTTTTCCGTAGAGCCATAGGAACCGATAATCTTAAGAGGAAGATTGTTTGCTTTTCCCTGTACCGCAGGCTGATCTCCCACCAGGCCAAAATCCACCTCTCCCGCCGCAAATGCTTCTATAATAGGAGGTCCTGAAGCAAACTGCTTCAACTCGACGGTAATACCGTCTTTGGCAAATTCCTCTTCAAAAAACCCCTGATCTCCGGCAATTAAAGGCTGTGTATGTCCGGGCTGGTGAGCCAGGCGAATAACCAGATCACTTTTAACATGATCCTGCCCGGCAGCTTTCTGGCAGCCTCCTAAAATTCCAATCACAGCAAATACTGCCATAATTCCTGCTATTATTTTCTTCATAAACTCTCCTCAACTTTCTTTTATTTGACGAGCCACCGGTCCAAATGTCCTAATATCGGATGTTCCTTTTCTTCTGCTGCTCTCCTCTTTTTAAAGGATTCTTCCACAACTTCCTCAGGCTCAATAATCCAGACGGTGGATAAATCCATATCCCCGTGCTTTTCCTGTATTAGATTGTAATGACGCTGGAATTCCCTGCCTGCAATAACCGCCTTGCGGGGTACTCCTTTAATTTGATAACTGGTTCCATCCGATCCAAGGATATTAACCGCCACCGGCTTCTTAAACCAGATGCTCCACACCATATTTTTATTGGTCCGGGAAGATTCAAGGAGTTCGTAGAATTCCAGGTTCCCTTCGTCATTGATGTGAAGGGAGCCCTTGTAAGCAACATGGGGATTGCCTTCACGGTCTACGGTGGCTATGGCCTTGACGGTGGTTTTCTCTAAAAGCAAAGCTTTGATTTCTTCATTTAATATTACTGCCAATTTTCTTTCCTCCTACACTCTGGATAAATCTGTATCAGGATGATTGCCGCATCTGCGGTAATTGTCCATATCCACATGAATGCCATATTTTCTGCGCAGGCTGTCAAGGCCTTCTGAAATTCTCACATAATATTCCAGAGAGGGGCTTTTCTGATTAAAGAAGAGAGAGCCTGGCGCCACCGTCCAGACACATCCCACCGGACTTACTCCGTTTCTGCAAAGCTCCTCTGCTTCTGTCAGAATTGTTTCAATTCCCTCCTCCTCCGTCTTAAAACCGTAAGGCTCTGCCATTTCTGTTCCCACCACAAGACCTGTATTAACGTATCCCCTGCCAAAGATATCAACAGCTTTATACAAACGCTGCTTCCATTCTTCATAACCAATCTTTGCAGCTTTTCCCGGGCAGATCCAGTTAAACTTTTCTTCATTCAGAATTTCAATATCTGCAGTATAGCTCATCAGACCTGTTTCTTCATACAGCCGTTTTAACTGGCGCTCATTAAAGGCAGTGCCGATGAGCTGGCTTGGAAACCGTTTCCCACCAAAATTTTCTCCAATCCGTTTTAATATCTCAATATAATAATCCACTTCCTTATCCAGCAGTTCCTCTCCGTCTAAAATGGTTCCTCCGGTGAGAAATATGCTGGTGTATCTGCCCTTTTCTTTCAGTGCCTCTTCTACCGTCTCGCCTATGTCATCTATACTTAGAAACTGTTCCTTGTCACTGGATTTATATGCCGCTGCAATGGAACAGTATTTGCATCCATGACCGGGCGTCTCCCAAAACTGGCAGAACTGGTTGGGGTTAATGTCAATGCGCTGGGGCCTGGCCCAGGCAATCTGCCACATGGGTTTCCCGCTTCTTGTGACCTTGTCATAAAATTCCGGTTTCTCCCAGTATTCTACCTCCTCGAAAACTTCTCCCTCATCGCTCAAGACAATTTTCCCATCTATTACATCAACTACAAAAGGATCCCGTTTCACTGGAGTTCCCCGGTAAGTACCGCCTGTTAATACACTTGTGCCGTCTCTAAGCATCAGGGACACCGGTGTGTTATCAGACTTTTCTCCTGCAAAATTTCTATGTACAGTCTGGTGTATGTTATGGTTCACCTTTTGCAGCGCTGCATCAGTGAAAATGACGCCCCTTCTTTGAACATCCGTCTTAATAATGATAAATGGTGAGATGTGAGGATACTTTTCAATCACTTCTCTTAGGCTTAGCTCCTTTTTTCTCCAATCCCTGTCATATACTGCTTCAGCCATGTTCTATGTTCCTCCTTGTTCCGCAGAGAGTCTGCACACGTTTCAAATCCCGGTTCCTTTATCACTTTTCCTGATTATGAGGTACTTCTTCCGCATAAAACTCCAGGGCTTCTTTTAAAGGTTCCACTTTACTCACGGATTCCCAGGGAAGATTCAGATCAGTTCTGCCGAAGTGTCCATAAGCAGCGGTCTGCCTGTAAATCGGACGGCGCAGATCCAGTTCCCGGATAATTGCCTGAGGACGTAAATCAAATACCTTATTTATGGCCTTTATGATTGTGTTTTCCTCATACTTTCCCGTACCAAAGGTCTCTACAGCAATGGAAACAGGTCTGGCGACGCCAATGGCATAGGATATCTCAATCTCCGCCTTATCCGCTGCTTTTGCGGCTACAAGAGTTTTGGCAATCCAGCGTGCTGCATAGGCGGCCGAACGGTCCACCTTTGTCGGGTCCTTGCCTGAAAATGCACCTCCGCCGTGCCTTCCTGCTCCGCCGTAGGTATCTACAATTATCTTACGTCCTGTAAGCCCCGAATCACCCTGAGGTCCGCCTATGACAAATCTGCCTGTAGGGTTTATATAATATTTCGTATCAGCGTCCAGCAAATTGGCCGGAAGAACCTCTTTGATGATTTTTTCTATAACATCTTCCCGGATTGTTTCCAGAGCCGTTTCTTCTGAATGCTGAGTGGAAACCACCACCGTATCAATACGGGCAACATCACCTTTATCGTCAAATTCCACGGTCACCTGGGATTTTCCGTCAGGGCGCAGATAGGGGAGGATTCCCTCTTTTCTGACTCTGGCCAGCTGCTTGGTTATCCGGTGGGCAAATGAAATGGCAGGAGGCAGATACTCGGGAGTCTCATTGGTTGCATAGCCAAATATAATGCCCTGATCCCCGGCTCCGATGATGGAGTCATCATCGTCATCACCTTCCCTAGCCTCAATTGCCTGGTTGACACCCTGGGCAATATCGGGAGATTGTTTGTCAATTGCAGTAAGCACTGCAATGGAATCTGCATCGAATCCGCCTATATTTTTTTCATAACCAATGCTTCTGACGGTTTCCCGGATAATTTCCGGAATATCCACGTATGCAGTAGTGCTCACTTCTCCCGCTACCAATGCCAACCCTGTAGCTACCACAGTCTCTACCGCCACTCTGGCAAAAGGATCTTCTGCTATGAGGGCATCTAAAATGGAATCCGATATCTGATCCGCTATCTTATCCGGATGCCCCTCTGTTACTGATTCTGATGTAAAAAATTTTCCCATTTTCATTTCCTCGCTTTTTTTTATTCACTTGCTGAAATTTCCGCTGCTTCTTTTCTCTTCATTTCCATCAAGTCCTTTTTTACCTGTTTGTCAAATTCCAAATAGATCCGATTCAAAAAGGAATTGTGCCGACCTCTGCTGCTGGTTCCGGTTATATTTGATAATTGCGCTTATATAATCCTCCGCAAGCCGTAAGGCACCGTTAATCCCGATGTATGTAGAGCCCAGCACGATCTGATTTTCAAGAGGATACTCCACCGCCAGGCTGGCAATCTTAAGTTCCTCTCCAAGTCTGCTTTCCAGAGAACTGCCCAGAATGAACCGGGAACCGGAGCTGACAGCCCATTGCCCGGGCGTATGGGGCGGCTGTCCGTTCTCCTGGTGATCGGCTGGGATGATTTGAACGTCATCCGCACCCAGATACCGGCTTAAGAAATTACCATAGCCTCTCCCATAATTTTCATCGGAGACAACGGTAAGGTTCTTCCTGACATCTTCCGGATAATAATAATCAAGAATCCGCTGAAAGATATGCCGGAATTCCCTTTCCCGTTTTCCGGTATATTCCTCAATCTTTTCCAAAGGCAGGTTTAAAGCATCTCCCACTGTTTTTAAAAACTCACCCACAGCGTCAGGGCCTACCGGAATATCCGGTATCAGGAGCCAGGGCACCCCGAAAAGTTCTTCCAGACGCCTGGCTGCCTGCACACCCCATCTGGAGAATACAAGGGTGAGAGATGCCTCTGGCAGACGGCATAGCTGGGACCAGCCATTTTCATGAAATAAATAATTGGATGATATTCCAATGCCGTTTAACAAAGAGGATAATTCTCTTAAGTCGTTCTGGAAATGAATATTCACCCCCGGGATAATGCCAAACAGGTTAACAGATATCCCCTGACCGGAGGGAGCGGCTTCCTTTGAGTCTGATACCAGAGGCAATGCCCTTATGAGATTATCCATAAATACTTCATAACCGGCGTGAGGCAGGCCCTTGAAGCCGGCCGTTTCACTTCCGAAAACCGGTATGCCCTGACCGACGGCTTCTTTTACCATAGCCGGAATGTCGTCTCCCACCATGGCCGCCTCACATCCGTTTAAAACTGCGTAAAGATTTGCTTTTACAACCTTTGCCGAATTTTTTATCTGCTCACGCAGCCGGGAGCCGCCGCCGAATACCACATGGCGCTCCAGTACATTGGTGGACGGTATTTCGGGACCGCCGTGGAAGCCGTATCCTAAGCCTGCTCCATAGTCTGACAGGCTTCCCTGCAGGGCGCATCCCCCGTTGGAATGCACCAGAGGAACAATTCCGGGAATTTCCAATGCAGTGCGCAAGGCCCCCTGAAAAGCGCAGCCATAGCGCCCTTTCTGCAAACAATCATGTGTCATCTTCAGTTGACCTCCCTCTTTATATACCAGTCTCCCCGCCGCCTAAGCCACTCTTCCCTGTAATAATCCGAAGCAGCACCCACATCTTTTAGGGAACCGGAGCCTGTGCTTTTCAGCTTAACCGCCGTGTCAATAAAAGCCCGTATCCCGTCATATCCGCACAGTGGAAACTGTCCGCTGTAAAATGGGACGATCCCAAGCCCGGCTGCCACAGGGGACAACTCACCGCTGCCCACATAATAATCCGGCTTTGATTTACTTAAGGCATTTACGATTTCAAAAGGCTGCCCGTTTGCTACGACAGCAGTAATCAGGCCAGAAACATGGGCATCTGCCAAAACAGATTCAATTTCCTTTAATTGCTCCCGGTTCTTTTCATCCACATACGGAAACACATAGCCTGTTACAGTCCCTCCCAGGGAAATGATAAGCTGGGTAATGCTTTTCGCCGCATGAACCTCCAGCTCCAGGAAAAAGGACTTTCCTGCCAGGGGCTGCTTCAAAATATCCTCCTGCAGACTTTCTTCCTGCTGCCGGATGAACGCGAAGGCTTTTTCTTCCGCTTTAAATGCAGTTCCCAGAACCGTTAAAAACTCTCTGACCGATTCCAGGGAAGCAGGATAACCGGCTTCCAGATAAGGAACGCCAAAATCGTCCCGAAGCCCCTCACCCAGCAAATGGCCCTCGCTCCGGTTGACAGCGATGGAAGCTGCCGCCAGGGAAGCGTTTTGGATCCCATCTACGGAAGAAAACAGCGGAAGCAAATGCCAGCGGATTCCCAATGCGGATATCAGCTTTGTTATAGCTGTCAAATCCTGTATGGATTCGGAAACCGAGATGAGATTAAGAAACTCCATTTTCGGAGGCTTTCTATTTTCCGGATTGTCTTTGTCACGGATCAGATACCGTAAAAAAGCATGAAATACAATATCATAGCCGGAAACCGGAGTTTTCGATTTAAATCCATCCGTATTTATAAACAAAATGGGAACGTCCGTCTCTTCTGAAAGCTCCAATATGACCGAGGAAACATCATCATTACTGATTGCCGTAACGGGCGTTCCCACGATAAACACTGCGGCCGCACCATGCCCAAGGGCCTGACGGACGGTTTTCCTAAGCTCATCATCTCCCCCCAGAATGGTATTGCGTTCATTGAGCCCGGTGGTATAAATGGGCGCCGTCTGAATCCGGTTGAAATACTTCCAGGCCGCAGAGCAGCCTGCACTGCCATGAACCACCACCGAAGCGCCTCTTATGGTAGCCAATATGGCGAGGGCATATAAAATTTCATCATTTCCAGTCTGGGAAAATGTGCGCAGCCGCTGCTCAATCTCACCTTGGGTATGGCTTATAAGCTGACCTAAGTCTCCATGATAATTGCTGAGGGCAGCCGTTCTTTTTTCTCTGACGGGAATGGT
Organism: Lacrimispora sp.; assembly: GCF_036758025.1. Lineage (GTDB taxonomy): Bacteria > Bacillota > Clostridia > Lachnospirales > Lachnospiraceae > Lacrimispora. The sequence continues at coordinate 30,403 of NZ_DAIOXM010000028.1, forward strand.
TCGTTGTGTTCTGACTCCCATGTTTTACCTCTCTTTACATAAAACTGTATATGTTAGATCGCTTCAAAGGCCGATACTTCGCCGGAATTTAAGCTGTATATCTTATCGCCCCAGAGCCTTGCCCACTCCCGAAGGTCTGCCGCACCCAAAGGATTTGGAACAACCAGTTCTTCATTTCCCGCTACGTACTCTGCCAGCTTGCGGTACAAATCTGCATGCTCTGATTTCGGATTGGCTTCAATAACGGTTTTCCCATACAGCTCACTTTGGGAAACCACCAGGGACCGGGGGATATGGCCTGCTACTGTGGTTCCTGTCTTTTCAGCAAAATCATTGACGATGGAATTGGAATAGCCTGCCGAAAGTCCGTTTGCAATAATGCCTCCCAGCTTCGCCCCTCCGGTAGGAGCGTACTTGTTTATGGCCTTAAAAAGATTGTTAGCCGCATAGATGGCCATGAAGTCTGAAGAACTTACCACATAGGCCCGGTCCGTAATTCCGTCCCTGATAGGAACTGCAAATCCTCCGCACACAACATCTCCCAGCACATCATAGAGAACAAAATCCGGTTTAAACTCTTCAAAAAGATGAAGCTCCTGAAGCAGGGTGACGGCGGCATTTATTCCCCTCCCGGCGCAGCCTACGCCGGGCACCGGGCCGCCGGATTCGATACAAAGGACTCCGCCGAACCCTACTGCTGAAATATCCTCCAAGTGCACCCGGGAGGCACCCCTCATACTATCCAAAACCGTAGGCAGATAATGATTTCCCCGCAGTGTATTGGTGGAATCACTTTTGGGATCGCAGCCAACCTGGATCACCCGATAACCAGCCTCTGCCAGTGCGGCGCTTATATTGGAAGTGGTGGTAGACTTACCGATTCCTCCCTTTCCGTAAATGGCAATGTGTTTGCCGATTTTATCACTCATACTGACCCAATCCTTCCTTCGAATAAAATAAAACTGATTAACTGTACCATACTGAAATATTGCTTACACTGCCTTGTGAAGCTCAGGATAGTTGGAATAAGAGCGTTTGACGTCAATTCCCTCCAGAATACGGTATAAATCAAAGGGTACGGCATCTGATCCTGCATTGGCATCTCTTAACTGATCCCAGGTAACTCCATGCTTGCGGTACAAGGCAACGGTCCGCTCAAATACTTCCCAGTGCCAATCCGGATCAGGTGTCCGGTGGCCCTGCAGAGCGGAGCCCACATTGACATACCACTGGCTGGGCTGGGCGATTACGCCGTTTTCCACCAGATATTCAATTCCAGTCATGAGGGATTCCTTAGGCTCTATGCCTGAGACCAAGGTTGAACGGACACGGTACTTTCCGAACAATTCAACCTCATATTTAAGGGCTGCCAGCCAGTTTGACCTGCCTCCGCACTCCTGGGCCTTTCCCGGGCAGATTAAATCAAACATCTTCTCGCTCCAGACTTCCATATTAGTGGCAAAGGTACGGTATCCCGCCTCCTTATATTTCTCCAGTACCGTCAGATCCTTGGGTGCTCCCACACATGCTGTTCCGTTAAAATCCTCAAGGCCCGTTGCGTTCTGAATTGCTTCGGCAACGTCTAAATAGTATTCAACCTCCCGCCGTTCCGGAACAAATCCGCCGCTTATAGTCACATGATCGAAACCATACCCTCTGTAGCCTGCCCCTACGGCTTCCCCCACCTGTTTCGGGGTTTTCCAGCTGATTCCCTGGGCGTCTCCGTATATGGATTTAGTAGTGTTTATATTGCAGAATAAGCAGTCCAGACCTTTGTCCTTTAGAGAGCATTCATTGCTGTAAGATACGAACAAAGCTCCATGCCCGTTGTCGGTGGCTATGGTCCGGAAAGAGGTTCCGTCGGAAGCGGACAGTTTATAGTAGGGTGATCTTGTGACAAAATGTAAATTTTCAAAAACCGGAGTATTGCGGTCAAAAACATGGTACTGGCCGTCTATGTAACGTATGGACAGGGGACTATCCTGATTCCAGCGTATCCCTACCCTGAATTTCCCCTTAGGAGTCAGGAAACAGGCCGGGAACTCCACATCCTTGTGGGCGTGTTTATCTGCTGTAAACAAGACATGGACCGTTTCCTGAATCTCACCGCCAACATCCAGATCTTTGAAAATATCCACCGGAAAGCTCAAACCTTCCACCAGAATCCGGTTTTTTAACTGCGCTTCTTTAATCAGTTCTTCCTTGCTATAATCTAATAAACTTCCCATGCTAAACTCCTTCTGCTGCACCCGGCAGCTCATAATATGTTGTTAATACACAATTCATTTAAATTCTCTTATTGTCATATATACCATAGGGCTTAAGAACCACCTTGCCGAACATCCGGATCAGCCGGTCTGACAAATAGCCCATCAGTCCCAGAACCAAAAGCCCGATAAATATCCAGTCGGTCCTAAAATACAGCCTGGAGGTATAAATCAAAAATCCAACGCCTTCCTTTGCCGCCAGCATTTCAGCCGCAACAATGGAGGTAAATGCACCTCCAAGAGCCAGGCGGATGCCTGTAAAAATATGAGGAACCGCAGATGGGATTATGACAAAAAATACGATTTGCCATTCCTTTGCCCCCAGGGACCTGGCGGCCTCAACCCTGTGAATCTCCACGCTCAGCACACCTGCTATGGTGTTAATGAGGAGAGTAAAGATGGTGGCATACATAATGAGAACTACCTTGGACTTCTCCCCGGCTCCAAACCACATGAGAAACAGGGTCAAAAATCCGATGGCCGGAATAAAACGGAAAAAGTCGATGAGCGGTTCAAAAATGAGCCGCAGCAGTTCAATCCGTCCTATAATGACTCCGGCAGGAATGCCAATCACCATTCCAAGCACCCAGCCGGAGCAGACCCTCTTTGTACTGATTAAAATATACTTGCCAAGGGTTCCGTCTAACATGATCTCTTTCATCCCGGCAAGTGTCTCCCATGGGCTGGGAAGAAAGTCAACTGTATACAGCAATGAAGCAATCCCCCATACCGTAAATAAAACAGCCCAGGTAAGTATGCCTTTCTTTGCCAGGAAAAGTAATTTGCCGTAAACAAACCGGCCTGTGCCGGCTTTCTCCGGCACGGTATCTTTTACCGTATTCTTTTGACCGAAAATGGCCGCTCCTATATTTTCTACCATACTGCCCTCCTTTTTTAAATGTTCTGCCCATAGTCAAAATGCCCCTGTACCTGTTCAAATAATTTATTAAATTCTTTTGATGTTACGTTTCTTGGATAATCCAGACTCACGTTATAGATTTTATAAATCGTAGCTTCCGGAGATTTTGACATGATGCTGATGCGCTGACCCAGAAGAATCGCTTCCGTGATGTCATGGGTCACAAAAATGATGGTCTTTTTCGTCTGCTGCCATATTTTAACCAATTCTATCTGCATCAGACGCCGGTTATGGGCGTCGAGAGCCCCGAAGGGTTCATCCATAATAAGGATTTCAGAGTCATTGGCAAGGCTTCTTGCAATCTGGAGGCGCTGCTTCATGCCTCCTGACAATTCGTTAGGATATTTTTTCACATGCTCTTCCAAGTTTACCAGCGTTATATATTTGGAGGAAATGGAGCGCCGTTCCCTGCTCTTTATTCCTTTCATCTTAAGCCCGAATTCCACATTCCCCCCAACGGTCAGCCATGGGAAGACGGCGGAATCCGCATTTTGAAACACCACACCCCGGTCCTCTCCCGGCTTTTCTACCTCTTTTCCACCCACCCGGATACTTCCTCCGGATTTGGGTATGTATCCGGCAATGAGGCTGAGCAGGGTGGACTTGCCGCAGCCGGATGGGCCCAAAAGGATGTGGAATTCTCCTTTATTTATCTTTAAGTTGACATTTTCCAGTACAAACGGCGCCTCCTGAGTATGGCCGTCTGAAGCATCGTAGGCCTTGGAAACCTGGAAAATCTGAATAAAGCCTTGTTCTGCTGCCTCCATAAATTACCGCCTTTCTTTTTATTTTCCGGCTGTTACCCGTTCCGGGTAGACTTCTCTGAGGATATCCAGGTTAATGTAATCACGAATGTCAAAATCATATTTTACCAGCTTGTTTTTAATGGACCATTTGGTGACGCTGTCAATCTGGTTTAAATCCTCATTGGAAAACCGTATGTCAAACTCAATGCTTTTTAAAGCCTTTTCAATGTTTTCAGAGGGTATGCCAAAGTTCGCCTGTATAAGTTCTGCGGCATCACCCGGATTTTCATTGATATAAACAGACGCTTCATCAAGAGCTTTTAAAAGCCTTCCAAGTCCTTCCTGGTTTTCTTTTATGAAATCTTTTTTTACTGTAATAAAACCCCTGGGAGCAAAGTTAATCAGAGAATAATCTCCAATGGAAACACCGCCCAACTCTTTCACCTGACTCTCTATTTCTCCTCCGGCCCAGATGGCATTGGCTTCTCCCGATTTCACCAAAGCCATACCTACTGCCGTACTGCTGATGTAAAGAGGATTCACTTTGGAAGAATCAATGTCGTATTGGTCGTATAATTGCTCCCAAATATATTCATTCACAGTTCCCTTTTGTACAACAACGGACTTACCTTCCAAATCTTTCGGCTCTTTAATTCCGTCTTCAAGCACGTATAAACGAACTCCATCCATTTTGTTTCCCGCTGTAAAGGCGATAAACTGAAGCTGGCTTTCTCCTCCCAGCCTGCTGATGGCGGCAAAATCCATGGCCTCTCCCATATCTGCCTGATCCAGAATAACGGCATTTACTGTGTCTATTCCATAGGCGTAAGTCTGGAACTCCGGCTCTATGTTGTACTTTTCGAATATGCCTTTATTTTCGGCTACCCAGAAAGGATAGGCAAAGGTTCCTGAGTCTATGGCTACCGTCAATTGAAAGGGCTCCGAAGTTTCTGCCCTTGCCGTCCCGGTTGATGTTTCCTTTACTTCCTCCTTAGCTTCGGCCTCCGCCTGCCTTGAGCAGCCGGCAAGAGCCGGCAGAAGCAGCAGTGCAGCTAAAAGAACAGCTATTGATCTCTTTTTATTTAATTTCATAAACAATTTTCTCCTCTTCATTTTCGTTTAAGTTCTCCGGCAGTTACAAAAATCACAAAAAGTGCACATATAAGTGGTCTTAAAATATCTGTTAATAAGAAAATACTGAAGCATTAACAACATTCGCTTCTCCTTTCTGCCGTCTGCGATGCAATATGAATGGTTTTCGAAATTTTTAAACAAAAAAGGCGGGTACTTATAATACCCGCCAGGCTCTGCTCGCTGAACTTTCAGGTATTATAACGCATGGGGAAACAGACTGTATTCATACATACGCATACAGTCTTACAGCAACAATTCATAGAAGCAGCATTTACCCAATGATTTTTTTCAACTGATAACACTTTGCTTTGCATATACAATCCATCCTTTCTTAATTTCCGGACCCTGCTTTCCGGAAACACTTCCTGAACTTCGTGAATACTCTTTTCTTTATTCACGATTTTCTTTCCCGTAGTATTTTATCTGGCATCTTAATACATATTTACATATTTGTAAAGTATGTTATTCCTTTTTAGTTCAGCACTTAAGATAGCTTCTATATATATTTCGAGGAACGCATATGTTTTTATTTATATATTCCTTGTTTTTCCAAGACGGATTTTCCAAATAAAATCGTCGGACCAGTAAAAGAGTGGTTACTGAAGAACTGGAAGCCCAGGAATAAATACACATATAGACCTTGTCTATAAACAGCCTTCATTTATAGCACATTTCGATTTGACTAATATATAAGGCTAATGCATAATAGAATAGATTTTCTTGGAATACCAACTTTTACTGCATATTTTTTACATTCTGATACAAAATAATCTACAAAAATGAGACAGGTGCATCCGTGATAGAAATAAAAAATATAAATAAAACCTTTGGAGATCTGCAGGTCTTAAAAAACGTCAGCCTGACCATAGAAGACTGTCAGGTATACGGGCTTACAGGTCCCAGTGGAGTGGGAAAATCCACACTTTTAAATTGTCTGGCCGGGTTGGATTCTTATGATTCCGGCTCTATTGTCGTGGATAGCGTATGTCTGGAAGCCCTGGGAGAAAAGCAGGCAAGGCTTTTCCGCAAAAACATGGGAATGATCTTCCAGAACTTTTCCCTGGTCAGCCGGAAAAATGTATATCAAAACATCGCCCTTCCCATGGAATGCTGGGGCGTTCCAAGAGGCGACATTAAAAAAAGAGTATATGAACTGTCGGAAATGGTGGGATTAAAGGACAAGTTAAAATCCAGGCCCTCAGAGCTGAGCGGCGGGCAGAAGCAGAGAGTAGCCATTGCCCGGGCCCTTACCATGAATCCCAAGTACATACTTTCCGATGAAAGCACCTCTTCCCTGGACCCCAGTATCACTTCTTCCATCTTAAATCTGCTGGAAGAGATACGGAAAGAAATGGGAATCACCATCATCATGGTTACCCATGAAATGCCGGTGGTGCAGCAGTTCTGCCACAAGATGGCAATTCTGGAGGAGGGAGAAGTATCAGCCCAGGGAGATGTAAAAGAGCTTTTCCTTCAAAAGCCCCCTGCCCTGCAAAAGCTTCTGGGAACAGGTGAAAGAAACCATATTCCCTCATCAGGTGTCAACCTCACAGTGGACCTTTCCTTCGGCACCTTACTGTGGCAGCTTGGAAAACTGCTGAAAAATCCCTATACCATGGTGGATTCAGACTTTTTTCAATTCCGTGACCAAAAATACGGCAATGTGACCATAAATGTAGATACGGAAGATCTGCTCATTTGCGAGAACTATCTCCAATCCCATGGAATCAGTTACCGGGCTGAGAGGAGGGCACCTTGATGAACACCATATCCTTATGGCTGGAACGGTCCTATTTATTTCAATACTTTCCATCGGTCATTGTACCGGCTATCTTCGCCACCCTTCAAATGGTTTTTGTCTCCGCCATTTTATCCATTTTTTTTGGCATGATCCTTGGCATTATTTTGTTCGTGACAGATAAAAATGGGCTTTCCCCTAATCAAGGGGTAAATTATATCCTTGGGAAGGTGACGGACATCATCCGTTCATTTCCCACCATGATTTTAATTGTTGCCATTGCACCTCTCACCAGGCTGGTGCTGGGAACCAGAATCGGAACAGAGGCGGCCATATTTGCAATCACCATCGGCTGTACCCCATTTGCAACCAGAATGACAGAAAATTCCCTTCAGACGGTGGACCCTCAGCTGATCAAAGCGGCTAAGGCATTCGGCGCTTCCAAGCCCCAGATTGTATATAAAATCATGCTGGTGGAAGCCTTGCCCAGCCTGGTGTCCAACTTTACCATCATGCTGATCAATATGCTGAACATGACAGCCATGGCAGGAGCCGTAGGGGCCGGGGGCCTTGGAGCAGTGGCACTGACCTATGGCTACCAGCGGTTTGATTATGCAATCATGTACTTTATTGTTGTAATCCTCATTCTATTGGTTCTTCTGATCCAGGGATTGGGAAAATTGATATATAACAAATTGAATTGACAAAAGGAGAAAAAAAGTGAAAAAGAGAACTTTATTATTAACATTGGCTGCCATGGCAGCAATCGCAGGAATGACCGGATGCGGAAAAAACGATGCTGCACCCAAAACAGCAGAGGCTACCCAGCCTGCAGCATCCCAGGAATCCCAAAAGGAAACTCCTAAGAAAATTGTAATCGGAGGAACCGCCATTTCCCAGGTTTACTACGATGCCATCAAGGATATTTTTGAAGCCAAAGGATATGAAACAGAGTTCAAAACCTTTGATGCCAACCCAGTGGTTTTAGAAGCTTGTGCAAGCGGCGAAACAGACATGGCTCTTGGTCAGCACAAGAAGTTTGTCATGAGTTATAATGAAAACAACGGAGCAGCCCTTGACATGACAAAGCCATACGCCATGTATACCGGAATCGGCCTGTACTCAGAAAAACATGCCTCAATCTCAGAATTTCCCGACAATGCAAAAATTGCGGTCATGAACGATGCCATGAATGAGGACATTGTTCTCAGGATTTTAGAGCAGGAAGGCCTGATCAAACTCAATGCAGAACAGAAACAGGCCACTGTTGCCGATATTATTGAAAACCCCAAAAACCTTGAAATCATTGAAATGGAACAGGGACAGACTGTAACTGCCCTGGCAGATTTAGACGGGGCATGTGTGTTCTTTACCCACATGGCCGCTTCAGGCAAGGACGCTTCTTCTTACATTGCAAGAGACAATTCCATGATCAACTACCCTATGGGTGTCATTGTAAGAGAAGAGGACGCAGCTTCCGACTGGGCTGTTGCCTTTGCAGAGTGCTTCAAGGATCAGACCGTTCAGGAAAAGATAAACAAAGCATTTCCAAATGTATTTGAATTCTATACCAGTGACGACCAGGTGAAAGAATAATGTATGATCAATGGAAAGAAGATACCGCTAAATTATATGCTTCCCTGGATTTGACCCGCAGGGCCGTAGGGGTAAAGCTGATTGAAGCGGAAACTGAGTTCCAAAAGACAGAAGCTGTTTTACCTAAAAGGCCCATCCGCTACTGCCAGATGGTGAAAGGCGCTTCAGCAGGCCACAGCATCAAGGCTCATGCAGGCTCCTTTTCCTGTCAGAGCGGCCCACGGGTCCTGGGAATCAATCCGGCTGACGAGAAAAATGCTCACGGTGAAAACTGGGCCAGACTGGGACTGTATTCCAGCCAGGAATTGAGCGCAGAAATACGGGCTGGACTTTCCTATTCCTCAAAGCCCATGTACGGGGTGCTGGTACAGCCTCTGGAAAAATATGATGCCAGGCCGGATGTGGTGGTGATTATAACCAATCCCTATCATATTATGAGAATTACACAGGGATACGCTTACTCCTATGGCATGCCCAAAAATATTAATATGCTGGGGAATCAGGCTGTCTGCCTGGAATGCTCCGCAAGGCCTTATGTGACCCAGGATATGAATATTTCTCTTCTGTGTACCGGAACAAGGCATATGACAGTGTGGGGAAAAGAGGAAATGGCCGTGGGAATCCCTGCATCAAGATTTTCTAAAGTGGTTGACGGAATTTTTAAAACCATTAACATTATGGAAGACGATGAGAACAAGAAAAGGATTGCCGCTAATTTTGCAGAACTGGGAATTCCCTTTGAGGTAAAATATCAGTACAATTATTATAAGGATTGTTAAAAAACAATTTTAAATTTCACAAAAAATGAGCATGAAAAGCTGCCAAAAGAATCCGGCATACTTCATGCTCATTTTTTTATCTGTGTAAATCAGAAGGCAGCTTATGACCGCCTTCTTGAAAATGCATTGATAACGGACAGCAAGATAACTGCGCCTATAACGGAAACAACCAGGCTCCAGATATTAAACCCTGTAATGCCGGTTCCGCCCAAAATACTCATGATAAATCCGCCAATCAAACCTCCCGCGATTCCTGTTGATATGTTGGCAAAAGCACCCATTGTCTTGTTATTTCCGGTAAACATACTGGCAATCCAGCCAGCAAGAGCACCAATGATGATCCAGCTTATAATTCCCATAATCAATTCCTTCTTTCTAAAATTTTATGTGTAACTTCATTTGCAATCATTTATCTCCCTGATAATCCGGTGAATCATTTTAGATTTTACCAGAACCACAAAGGCATCCTTGTATTAATATTAGGATACCATATATGAGATTTTACCATTATCAAGGATTTACCATTATATTGTACCAAATTTGCATTTTTTATACACAACAAAAAGTTTAGAATTTTCAGCATCTTTTCATCATTATTTAAAATGAAACGCTTAAATAAATAGGAGGAATTTTCATGGATCTCTCTCAATCAAATTTTTCGTTCCATACAAATGGAATCCGGCATATCCGCATACTGCCCATAATTCGGCATGATCTTATATCCCAGCTTTTTATACATATGACAGGCCGCCTCCAGCATTTTACCCGTCTCTAAAATACACCAACGGTATCCTTTGATTTTTGCCTTTGCCTCTAATCTCCGTACCAATTCCGCTCCCAAACCCGTATTTCGATGGGAGGATTCCACATAAATACGCTTTAATTCCGCATGATCCTCATCATACATTTTAAAAGAGCCGCACGCAACCGGTTCTCCTTCCTCATATACTACAATCACATCGTGAATACTGTCTCTTTTGTTATACTGTTCATACTGACTTCTTTGAATTCTTCCTCCAACAAGTTCATCAAGAGCACAATCCAACTTGATGCAAAGCATTTCAAAATCCCGGTCTTCTCCATCTGTATCCCGAAACTCCAATTCAGATAAGTTCCCCAGCTGTGCTTTTGCCTTTTTGCTGAATTTATGGATAACAGCAAAATACGCTTCATCAATCATCTGAAACAACATTTCCAGATCAGAAAACGTATCCAGATTAACAGTATTCCAATACAGCTGCTGAACCGGCGGACAGTGATACCCCCGCACTATGCTATCCGGATAAAGCTGCCGGTAAAGACTCGCTTTATCCGGCTCACATTTCAATGTTATCCTATAAAACCCTTCTTCCGGATTGAACTGTGCAAATATCTTTCCCATGACTTTATAACAGATTGGATATTCTCCAAACGGCCTTGTCTCATATGCTCCAGGATGCTTTAAGCAATACTCTTCTATGGCCTGAATTACGTTTGTATTATTCTTCATGGCTTGTCTCCTAAGTTGAATAGAAATCAGCAACATCAATGATTAAATTCCTGTTAATAAGCAATTATATACTATATTACCACTTACCACAACATGACTGCAAATTCCGATGAATATTTTTAAAGAAACGTTGCTGTTCATAACTAACTATGCAAAAAGACCTCACATTCTCATGTGAAGTCTCTTTCTATCAGCAGACCTAATCTCCGACTGCAAGAAATCTTAAAAGTTGTTTATCAGGGTGCGTTTTCATTTTGATTTAGTTTGTTTTTATACCGCAAAATAATTTTTACTAATATTGAATTATCCTTTTTCATATGCTATAATACGGTTAAGAGGAACAACCATCCACAAGGTGGTTGACCGATTATATGAGAAGCAGAGCCACCCAGATCACCGTCAAGTATATCAGGGTGGTTTTTGCTATGTATTACTTACTAAACGTAAAAACGAATGTAAGTAATGCCAGAAGAAAAAGACCAAAAGTCATTAAATCCTTAAAGTCAAATTTCATAAGCATCACCCCCATCCTATAAGGATGAGGTCAGCACACCCTGCAACATGATTGCTCCATGACAGCATTTTACCATATCTTTTCAGGTGTGACAACTTATATAAGCCCACTTTACCTTACCTATTAAGCAGCTGAAAAAACTCTCTAAACTCCTCCTCTCCGGGTCTGCCATTATAACGCCAAAGCCCAAAAGAATCTGCGGAGTATTTCACCAAAATTTAATGTAAATTCGCACAAAATCATGAAATAAAAAAAGACCCAACATTTTCATGCAAGGTCTTTCCATTTGTTTATTATTTGTTTAAGCCTGTACTACACAAGAAGAAAAAAGCGATAAAACGCTTTATTCCATTGTATAAGGCATAAGAGCGATATGTCTTGCTCTCTTAATAGCAACAGTAAGCGCTCTCTGATGCTTTGCGCAGTTGCCTGTAATACGTCTTGGAAGGATTTTTCCTCTTTCAGACACATATCTTTTTAACTTATTTACATCTTTATAATCAATAACGCCGTTCTTCTCTCCGCAGAATACACATACTTTTTTTCTTCTGCGCATGCCGCCTCTTCTAAACTTAGCGCCATCAGCCTTATCATTTTTGTTATATGCCATTGGTCTTGCCTCCTGTTAGATTTAGTTGAATGGAAGTCCTTCGTCTTCGACTCCATCCGGAATGTTCATAAATCCATCGCCGATTGCACTGGAAGGTGTCGGTCTGGAGGTGGGCTGATAACCGCCGCCTTCTCCTGAGGATCCTCCCTTGCTGTCAGCGAATTCCTGATCTTCTACAATCACATCGGTTGTATAAACCTTTATGCCGTCTTTATTCGTATAACTTCCAGTCTGGATCCTTCCGGAAACCAATACTCTCATACCCTGACGAAAATACTTCTCTGCAAACTCTCCTGCCTTGTCAAATGCAACACAGTTGATAAAATCTGCAGTCTGCTCATTGCCGTCCTGATTCCTGCGCCCTCTCCGGTCAACTGCAAGGCTGTACCTTGCGATTGCCATAGCGCGCTCTCCCTGGGAATATCTTACTTCTGGATCACGGGTCAATCTGCCCATAAGGATTACTTTGTTCATACGATCACGCTTTCTTTATCTATTATGCCTCTTGTCTTACGCATAAGTATCTGATAACCGGCTCCATAATACGAATGTGTGATTCTAACTCATTCGGTGTTGTGGAATCGCCATCAAACTTGATGAAGTAGTAGAATCCCTCTTTCATTTTCTGAATTTCGTAAGCTAATCTCTTCTTACCCCATTCATCAATGTTAGTTACAGCGCCATTAAAGCGAGTGATGTAGCCTGTAACCTTTTCAAGAGCTGCTGCTCTCTCTTCATCCTCGAGTTTTGCGTTAAGAACAACGGTTAACTCATATTTGTTCATGCTTGTTTACCTCCTTGTGGTCTCTGGCCCCTGATTTCAGTTTCAGGAGCAAGGATTTAATATGTCACAAAATGATATTATACCGGAAAATTTTTATAAAAGCAAGCATTATTCTTATTTTCCGGCATTTTTTTAGTGTTTTTCGGCGCATTTCTCTGACCAACAGCATTTAAGCCTTCGGCGTTCCATCAGGAGACTTCAATCCTCTGGTATTTTTCTCCACCAGCTTCCTTGCTACCATGATCTGATGGGAACAGCCCATGCATTTTAAACGGAAATCCGCCCCTACCCGCAGGATCTCCCATTCCTGGCTTCCGCAGGGATGGGGCTTTTTTAACTTTACAATATCTCCGACTTCATAAATCATTCCATACACCTGCCCCGTCCGTTTTTACAGTCCTTTTTAACAATTGCCAATTATTTTAAAATGGAATCAATCTGCTCCAGCTCTTCCGCTGTAAATTTCAGGTTCTTTAAGCAGTCCACATTTCCTTCCAACTGCTTTACGCTGCTGGCTCCGATCAGTACGGAGGTCACCGCTTCTTCCCGAAGCACCCAGGAAAGTGCCATCTGGGCCAGAGTCTGTCCCCTCTTTACTGCCAGTTCATGAAGCGCCTTAATCTGGGCCAGCTTATCGTCAGTAAGATAACGTCCGCCTACCGTAGTTCCTTCCCTTGACGCTCTGGAGCCTTCCGGAATACCATTTAAGTAACGGTCTGTCAGTGCTCCCTGAGCCAGAGGGCTGTAACAGATGCAGCCTGCTCCGTTTTCCAAAAGAGCGTTAAACAGCCCCTTCTCTGCGTCTCTCTCAAACATGTTGTATCTTGGCTGGTGAATGAGACAAGACACTCCCTGAATTCTCAGCATCTGAATCGCTTCTCTTGCCTCCAGCTCACTGTAGTTGGAAATTCCCACATAGAGAGCTTTTCCCTGTTTTACAATGTCAGCCAGTGCTCCCATTGTCTCCTCCAGAGGAGTTTCCGGGTCCGGCCTGTGGTGATAGAAAATATCCACATATTCAAGTCCCATACGCTTTAAGCTCTGATCCAGGCTGGACATTAAATATTTTCTGGAACCCCAGTTCCCATAGGGTCCGGGCCACATATCAAAGCCTGCCTTGGTGGAAATAATCAGTTCATCCCGGTAGGTTACCAGGTCACTTTTTAATATCTCCCCGAAATTTTCCTCTGCTTTTCCCCTGGCAGGAGCACCATAGTTATTTGCCAGATCAAAATGAGTGATTCCCATGTCAAAAGCTTTTAAAAGAATCTTCCTCTGCTCTGATACCAACTTTTCCAGACCAAAATTCTGCCACAATCCCAAGGACACCTTAGGGAGCAGAATTCCGCTCCTTCCGCAACGCTTATACTCCATCTTCTCATATCTGTCTTCTGCTGCATGATACATGATGTCGTTCCTCTCTTTCTGCAAAACCTTCTATAATAACTTTACGTAATTTCATCAAAAAATACTCCATTTAAAAGCCGGATACGCTCTGCCAAAGCCATGCTCTCCTCCGGTACTGACGGCTCGCTGTACCCAAAGAGCCAGGAGGTCAGTTCTCCGATTCCCATGGACAGATGAGGTTTGATCCCGGCATCTCCTTCCACACGGACCAAAGAGGATCCATTGTGATCCAGCTTCCACCGGTATATTCCTGCATTCTGCTGGATAAAGTTATCCTTCACCTCAAGAAGCAGCTCCATCTCACTGGCCGGACAATCCTCTTTTAAGCAGATCACGGAAACAAACTGCTCTAAATGAATAATTCTTCCCATGACGGCAGGCTTTTTCGGCCCTGTTTCCTTTATATAGTCAGGAAGACAGATCAGCTCTCTCTTATTTTCCGCTGTTTCACCGTAATAAGCCCAAATACCGGCCAACTGCTCTTCTTCGTCTCTTGTATAGAGAAGAATCAGATCGCCCTTATCGCTTCTCACCTCACGGCACAAGTCCCGGTAATAGCCCTCATCCCGCAGGGCATAGACCTCATAAGACTGTTCCAGCTGCCTGCCTGCAAACCGTGCCGCTTCCCTGCACTGTCCGGACTGCTCCACAAGAGCCCGCCTGCTGAGCTGGGAAAGCCCTTTTTCATTCAGCTCCTGAGACGGCAGGTCACAGATATAGGTATAATCAAAGGGGCGGTAAATGGCTGGGTCAGCAGGAACCAGAAAGCTAAAGCCCATCCGCTCCACATACATATCGGAAAAGCAGCGGAGCAAAAGCCGCTTCATATATCCCTGATGCCGGTACTCCGGATCAGTAGCCACTCCTGCAATATAATCAGTTTTCCAAAGGCGGTCCCTGATCACCACATCATAAGGATTGCGGTGAAGCATAGCTACCACCCGTTCTCCATCCCAGGCAGCCAGAATCTTATTCCGCTTCACCCGGTCCGAATAATAGTAGTCCATAAAGCTTTGGGAATCCTCATCAAATACCTTTGCCCACAATGCCTTACTTTCTATTTTCTCATCCTGCTTCAAATACCTCATCATAATTAAAAGCCCTTCTGGATCACTCCGTATTTCCTGGCAAAGCCAATGGGGTAATAGGACATTTTCGCCTGTCTTAAGCCCTCCATTCCCACATCGTCTTCCCTGTTTACCAGTACCAGTTCTTCCGTATAAGCATGAATCAGAAACTGCTGATTAATAAACTGATAAAGACCCTTTATATTGGGGTCTGCCTTTTCAATATGAATGACAGCCATTTTTTCAAGGGCATTATAAGTGCCAATGGTAAATGCCTTCAGCTTGCCGTCAATATAAATCCCAGCCATTCTGGCGTGATGCATGGCGCAGTTTTTCAATATATCGTGGACACCCATTACCTCATATTCAAGCTGACGCTCATATTCCGGGGACTCCACTTTATTCTCCCACCATTTGTCCAGGAATTCCAACACATCGTCCCGACCTGAGCAGTAAAGCGTTCTGTATTCATACCGTCCTTCATATTCCCTTAAAAATGAATTCAAATGATTCTTTTTCTTATGAAGCTTCTTTCCCGCAAGAGTTCTCATGGCCTGGGCATCATAAAGATAATCTTTTAAATCCTCTTCCTCCCTGACCTCAAACTTTTCCGGATCCAGATTCAAATATTTAACTGCATCCTCATCTGCAATATAAATGCGGAGAGGCTTTTTTAAAACCTGGTTAAAGTAATCCGTTATTTCCTGAAAATAATGGGGAAGATCTTCTTCCCTGCACATGGGCATGGCTGAAAAGGGTTCTCCGTCCTTTTCCATTAAAAACAGCAGCGCCCGGTTATCGCTGATTGCATACTGCACATGATAGTACTCCCTCCAGATAAAACTGTCTAAGTATACACTGTCACATGCCTTGTTGGGCCGTAAGCCGTAAAACGGAATTATTCTGTCAATATCCTGGGCTTCCAGCCTCTTAAATTGTAAATTCATAATCGTTCCCTTCTATAATTAGTATGAGTTCCCCAAGCCTTCCCGCTTATGGAACTTTTTAAATATTCTTAGCTTTTTTTAATAAAATCAGTATTGCATTTGGGACAGTGAATGCTGATTCTTCCTTTCCCTCTTGGAATCCTGATTTTCTGACCGCATCCCGGACATTTATAAATGTGGTATTCCCTGATCTGGCTGAGTTTAAAACGCCATCTCCGGAATTTTTCCGTAAATCGAAAACAAATTCGTTCAAACCGTTGATTTTCTTCAAACCGTTTTCCGATATTCTTAGAAAACATACGGAAGCAGCACCATACCAGACAGACGGAAGACGCTGTATTAATCCATGGATTCCTGATAAGCATTCTTACCACCATCAAAATAAACGCCGTCCAGATCAGAAATTGTCCCAGCTTGTCTGCGCCGTACCTTCCGATCATAAACCGCATAAAATGCTCTCTAAACCGATTCATACCAATGTCTACCATTCCTCTCTGTTTTGCCTTAACTATAATAATGTATCAGGGGAAAGTCAATGTTCCGGCAGGAAATTTCATAATCTTTTCAGAATTGCCCCTCAGATCTATTTCATAACAATTATAACACCTTTTTCTAATTATTGGCAACAATGGAGAAATTTTATACGAATTAAAAAATGCCGGAGGCCCCATATAAACATGGGGTTCCCGGCATAAAACACTTATTTTGCTGATTCCAGCTGCTTTTTGATGTCGCCTACCATAAACGCTGCAACACCTGCCGCATCTTCCTGTCCATAGCTTAACATCTGCATTCCCATATAATAAGTTCCATCAGGGTTCTTAAGGGCTGACCGCTCAAATACAGGGTCAAACTTAAAGGTAGTCCATTCCATTACCTTTACATTGGCTTCTGCCGCAAGACTGGCTGACAAATCCAAAGATTCCAGGGCCTTTTTATTTGCAGGCACACCGCGGCTGTCACCGAGGATTCCTGCGCCTTCGGCTTCTCCCAGCAGGAACTGAATCAGAGCTGCTGCCTCTGCCGGATGAGCTGAAGTTTCAGGTATTGCAAACACCATGGACGCCTTAATCATACCGCCCTGGTGATCGCCCATCTTAATGTAATCGCCCACTTCAAACTCAAAGCCAGGGGCTGCCTCTTTAAATTTCTGTAAGTTGCTGTCCCATATATACATTCCTGCATAATGTCCGTCAATCCATCTCTGGTTGGTATCCACCAGCTCAGAACCATCTCCTGCCAGAACCTTTAATGTAGGAATTACATGTTTTTCTTCCAGAAGACTGATCCATTCCAGACCTTCCTGAACCTCTGCTTCCGTATACTGAAGCTCATAATTTTCTACCCATGGCTTTCCGTATTTGCACTGTAAATAGTATACCATCAGGGTCATACGGTCCAGTTCATTTAAAATCAGAGGATAGTAAGTACCGTCTTCATAAGCGGCAAACGCATCTCCAACTGCGTACAGTTCTTCCAGTGTGGTTGGAATCTCTACGCCTACATCTTTTAATCTTGTGGTGTTCCAGAAAAAGGCCCGTCCCGTATTGCTGACAGGCAGCGACTGCAGCTTTCCGTCTATGGTATAATAATCCAGGTCAGATTTATCATATGCGCTTAAATCAATGATATCTGACGCCTTATTCAAGTCAAAAAACATAGCTCCGTCAGGAGAATAATTAAATACCCAGTCCATGTTAAGCTGAATCACATCTGCACCGGAACCGGATTTTAAAGACAGTGCCACCTTCTCCTCATGGCCTGTAAAGGATTCATACTCCGCTTCTACTTTGATGTTGGGATACTTTGCCTCAAATGCCTTGATGGCCTCCAAGGTAGCCTGATGCCTGCTGTCTCCGCCCCACCAGTTCATACGCAGGGTAATGGGGTCAGTGGTGTTCACAATAAGACCCTCTGCCTCATCCGATTCCCCCTTCCCAGCGCTCTCTGTCTGGGCAGCTGCTGTTGTTCCCTCTGTTGCCTTACTGTTCTCCGTCGGCATACAGCCTGCCAGGGATGCTGCCACAACTCCTGCCATTGCAAGGGCAGCAGCTTGTCTGAATCTGTTTTTTTTCATTGCCTTCCTCCTCAATTCTTAATTATATAGTTTTTAACCTTTTACCCCGCCTGCTGCAATCCCATCCACAAACGATCTCTGTGCCAGGAAAAAAACAGTTAAGGACGGAATAATCGCGATCAGCGACATTGCCAGAACACGGTTCCACTCAAATCCCACATCGGCATCCATGGACATGCGCAGAAAGATGGAAACAGGATATTTTGAAACCGTATTTATATAAATCAATGGTCCCATAAAATCATTGGAAGTCCACATAAACTGGAATAATGCACAGGATACAATGGAGGGCTTCAACATGGGCACAATCACATACCATAAGGTCTGCATCACATTACAGCCGTCAATTTTTGCCGCCTCTTCCAGTTCTCTTGGAATCCCTCTGAGAAACTGAATCAGCATGTATACAAAATAAGTATCACCGGCAAAGAGAGAGGGAATGATCAGCGGAAAATAAGAATCCAGCCATCCGATCTGATTGAACAAAATATACTGAGGTACATTCAGTACAACCTGAGGAAGAAACAGGGTGGATAATAAAACCGCAAAAGAAAACTTCTTTCCAATGAAATGAAACCTTGCAAAGCCGTAAGCAGTAATGACTGCTGACAGGACCGTTACCGCCACCTTAGGAATCACAAACTTATATGTATTTCCCATAAAGTACAAAAGCGTCATTCCTTCATATCCCTTAAAGCCCCTCACATACCCCTCTAAAGTAGGAGCCTGGGGAATAAATCCGATACCGGAAAAAATTTCCGCATTGGTTTTAAAGGAAGCTCCCACCATCCAGATCAGAGGATATACCATTACAGTTCCTACTACAATGAGGAGCAGATACCGCAAAAACAGGTTGATTTTATTTCTTGTCTCTTTTGTCATTGCGTCTACCTCCCATCCTCGTCACCGTAATAAACCCAGTATTTCTGGCTTACAAAAGCTATAATCGTAAATGTGGTAATGATCAGGAACAAAAGCCACGCAATGGCGCTTGCCATTCCCATTTCATAACTCTTAAATGCATTGTTATAAACCAGCAGGGATACCAGGGTTGTGGAGCGGAGAGGGCCTCCTCTGGTGATGATAAAGGGACCGTTAAACTCCTGGAACTTGTGGCAAAGCTGAGTTACAAAGTTGTAGAAAATAACCGGGGTAATAAGAGGAACCGTTATCTTGAAAAACTGTCTCCATTTTCCTGCCCCGTCAATGGAGGCCGCCTCATATAAGTCTGCTGAAACTCCCTTTAATGCCGCCAGGAAAATAACCATAGGCGATCCGAACTGCCAGATCCGCAAAAGCACGATGACAAAGAACGCCCCTCCCGGATCTCCCAGCCAGTTAAATGGATCTGCACCAAACCTTGCAGAAATCATATTAAACAAACCGTCTGTCTTAAACAGGAACCTCCACAGTACTGCAATGGATACGGAACCTCCTAAAATAGAAGGAATGTAGTAAGCAGTCCGAAAGAAGTTCACACCCTTGATCTTAAAATTCAATATGTAGGCAATGAACAAGGCAAAAGCCAGTTCAAGAGGCACTGTAATAAATGCGTATTTAAAAGTTTGTCCAAATGCCATCATGGTCAGCTTATCACTGAGGATTTCCCTGTAATTCTGAAGGCCCACAAAAGACGCAGGACGGAATAAATTATATTCATGAAAGCTGTAGGTCAAAGACGCAACAAAGGGATACAGCTTAAAAATGGCAAATCCGATCCACCACGGCAGAATAAACAGAAAGCCAAAATTCTTTTTTACAAAATCACGGGGATTTTTATACCTTGGAATATTCATTGTTTTCGTTTTTTTACGTTGTGTTCCCATGGCCCTTCCTCTCCAATTTCTTTTTATTTTTCTGCATAAAATACTCTTTTGCTTTCCAGAAGTCCATGCTTTTCCAGCTTCTCAATATCCATGCGCTGAGGATTTCCCGGCATATCAGACTGGCAGTAAAACCTTCCGCCCCGTTCTTCAGGCTGGAATAAGGTGTATTCTCCCACCGGCCTGCTGATGGGCTCATGGTATTCGATTTTCTCATTCTCCTCATATAAGCATCCAAAGATCGCATTGAGATAGATTCTGCCTCCGGAAGAGAAGGTCACCCCCTTTTCCCTTGCCAGATCACGGATCTTAAGGAGATCGTCAATCCGGCTCATGCGCCCCATAGAAGGCTGTAAATGGTCCACACCCTTTTCCACATAGGTTTCATAAGCATAAAACGTTCTCATGGATTCTCCAAAGGCAATGGGCATGGGCACTCCCATCTCTTTCAGCCTTTTGATCCCGTTCATATCATGGGAATGAACCGGCTCCTCAAGCCATGCAAGCCTATAAGGCTCTGCCAGCCCGGCAAACCGGTGGGCGTCCTCCACCTCCCAGCGCTGATTGGCATCCACTGCTATTCCCATATCCGGTCCGAGGGCCTTCCGAACCTTTTCAATACGCCTCAAATCCCGTTCCATATTGGTTCCGTCATCGCTTCCCACTTTGAATTTAACAGTCTGATAGCCTTCCTCCTTATAACGCAGCATATCCTCTACCAGCTCCTCATCCTCCAGAAGAAGGGACCCTCCGCCCTTATAAGCTGCTGCCCAGTCCTTTTTGGCTCCAAGGAACCGGTGAAGAGGCTTTCCTGCCCTCTGGGCCAGAATGTCCAGCATCATTAAATCCAGTTGCCCCACTTCCACGGCCTGACCGCTTTGAAAGCCTGCATTTCTGATCTTCCAGTACAATGTGTCTCTCCACTGATTGTAGCTTTTGGTTTCCCCGTTTAAGATCATTGGAAGAATATTTTTTACAAAGCTTCTTCCCACCGTTAAATGGGCACATGCGCCTTCTGAATCATAGAGCTCCATACACCCCTGCTCCGGAGCATTTTTCCCCATGCCTCCTGTTCCATCCTTAAATGGCTTTGGAAGCGGGATGGGATGAAAGTTATAATAAACCGCCTTTACGAATTTAATGTTGTCTTGAAAATCAAATATATTTTTCATATGTTCCTCCATCATGGCCCCGCCTGAATTTCTTACATATGCCAAAGTATAACTGCATATTCCCTGCCGGGCAAGTGACAGAATAGCCTAGAAAATGCATGCATAATTTACACCTCATGCACGCATTTCATTTTTTACCATATTCATTTCATCCAGCTCTTTTTCGTTGCAAAATCATTTCAGCTTGAAAGAATACAATCCCCTATTTTTCATCAATTTCAAATTTTTTTATCTTTCTCCACAAGGTAGTGGTGCTGATATTCAGCTCCCTGGCCGTGAGGATACGGTTTCCATTATATTTTTTCAGCACTGCTTTCAAAAGTGTCCGTTCCGGATTTTCATCCGGTTCCCTCTCCCCATTCCCGTCCGGCCCTTCCGCTTCCGCCGCTGCATAAATACTGGTATCCCGGTGATACAGCTCATCCAAAAGATCCCTGACATATTCCTCTGTAATAGCTCTTTTGCCCACGGTCAGAATCATGCGTTCACAAAAAGCTTCCAGCTGAATGCTGTTTCCCTCCCAGGAATACTCCAAAAGGGCTTTTTTAGCACCGGCTGTCATCACATGATACCTGGAATACTGTTCCATATATTTTCTGGTATACAGATTCAGCAGATACTCCACATCCTCTCTTCTATCTTTTAGATTGGAGATTTTTAAGCGAAGGGACTTTAAGGTAAAATACAGATCAGAACGAAACCTGAATTCCCGGCGAAGTTCCGTTAAGTTCTTGGCAGTACAGGCAATGATTCTGGTATCAATCATTAAAGTGTCCTCAACCCGGCCGCTTCTCATAAGACGTTTTGTCCGTATGACCTTTGCCAGATTATATTGGGCAGGCAGGGTCAGCTTGTCAATGCTCTGTATCACCAACGTTCCATGGTTAGCCTCTGCAATGGCTCCCGGTTCCAGCTCACCGGTTCCCTCATTGCCGCTGCCAAACAAGGTCCTCATTTGCTGGTCCTGGGACAATCCAGCCATGTTGATCATAATAAAAGGCCCATTTTTTCTCATACTGTAATTATGGATTCCCTGGGCCACGGCATCCAGCTCCGGGCCTGATATGGCTTCAATCAGCATAGGGCTGGAGGACTGGGCATACAGCCGGGCCAGCTCCACCACCTTTCTCATGTCCTTTAAATTCCTGCTGATATCATCAAAGGTTCCATAAGCTACATATCCCCTTAAATACTGTTCCTTCCTCACATCCTTATCATTCATGTCAAGCCTCTTCAAACGGTTGCATGAGATGATGGCCCCGTCAATCCCCTTCCCCACCACAATGGGTTCTGCCGATACCACCAAAGACTGGTCCTGAAGGGTCAAAAACGTGGAATAATTCTCTGCCTTCCCTTCCAGAATCTGCTTCAAAGCCTTCTCATCCAGACCGCTTAAAAGGCCGGCAACAGGCTTTCCAATGCATTTTTCCGAATTACACCCAAGGATCTGCTCCATGGCCCGGTTCATCACAAGAACTTTGCCTGCCACACTGATCTTGATGATTCCGTTAAATGCGCTGTCCAAAATAGTGGAAAACTGAGCGTAATTGTGCTGCTCAATCTCCGCCATATAATACAGGGATTCCGCATTCTTAAGAGCCACCCGTATGGCTTCCCCTGTAGAAGACATGTAAATCCCCGGTATTCCCATCTGATAGGCCCCGTCAAGGGCCGCTTCGCCTCCGATGATGATATCCAGTTCATCTTCACCGGCCCTCTCCATGGTATTTCTCCATTCCTCCAAATCCTTTAAGATATAACGCCTTAAATCAACATGGTACAGCTCATTAAAATAGGTAGTATCACTGAGCATATCCCCCCAGCCGAAAATGCCGATTCTGGGACAGTCCCTTTCCACGATGCCCTTTGCCCTCATGACCAAAAGCCCAAGCTCCTGTGCCGTCATGACGATTTCCGCCACCGCCACATTGGTATGGCTCTTGATTTCAACCGCCTGCCTTCCCCGGGCAATGATAATATTGACCCCCTCTGAAATAGCTTTCTGGGCTTCTGTCACCGCATCTTCCGTCCTGATCTTTTTCAAAATGATCACATGATTGTCTTTTTCCTTTAAAATTTTCTGTGCCTGCTCATACATTTCATCGCTTGGCACAAACAATGCAATCCCCGACATCCATTTCCTCCTCTTCCCGAACCATAGCCTCAAACCGGTTTCTCACAAAATCCAGATATCCCCTCCACTCCGACCGGTCAACAAACGGATTAGGGCCTTCCGGATGAGCCTCCATAAACTGCCTCTTCTCAACCGTCCGGTTATGCCCCGTGTGGTTGCCCAGCATAATATCCACCCGCTCATCATACACCTTCTCCAGCCCCTTTAAAAAATCACTTCTGCAATGGCTGTTTCCATACCTCTCAACAAAAGAACCGCACATGGTATTAAGGCCTGCACCCCCATGCATTCCTGCAATCAGGCGGCCCCTGTCTCCTTCAATCTCTGTAAAAAAGGATATTGTACCGTCAGAATGACCGGGTGTGGTAACGATTCTGATGCTGGTATTTCCAAGAACGATCACATCTCCATCCTTCATAATCCGGTCCGGAACGAAAGGCTCAAAATATTGGCATCCGCTTGCCTCTGTCAAAGCCAGCTCAGGCCGTTCCCGGAACATAACTGCATCGCCTTCTCCAAGATACGTCTGTGCCCCTGACAGTTCTTTTAAGAGAGCCGTCCCTCCAAAATGATCGAAATGGCCGTGAGTATGTAAAATACAGCGGATATTTCCAGGGTTAAATCCCAATTCCCATATGGACTGAACCAGCATGGCTGATGTAGAAGGATAAGTGGTATCAATGAGAATCAGCCCTTCCCCAGTGTCAATCAGATGAGAACCCACACTTTTGTTTCCTACAAAATACAGGTTCCCGTAAATCCGGAAAGGCGGGATTCGGTATTTCTCAGGGCGGCGGTAAAAATCCTCCCTTGCTTTGATGTTGAATTCATATTTTGATATCATATTTCCCCTTTCTTCTACGGAAAGACCATCCCTTAAAAAGCAGTTTTACAGATATCATTATATCCTTTCGGACTTTGCATTGCTATTTCCATACTAACCAATCCTGATCCTGTCTTTTATGAGTTTATTACAGTTTCACTGTTTCTGCAAGGTTTCTGTTTCATACCTTTCATCTTTCTTTCAATCTTGAAACAAATTGAAAAATCCATGTCAATATTTTCCCTGTTTCCATACACAATTCAAACTTTTCGTCATATAAAACCATTATAAGGAGTGATGAACCTATGCATAATTTTCTTCTGTTAGGCGGCGATTCCAGGCAGGTTTTTTTAAGCCGCATTCTGGCCGGAAACGGTTTTAAGACAACCATTCACTATGACAGCAGCGATTCCTCTTTTTCCATGGAAGAAGCCATAAAAAACCACAATGTTATACTTTGTCCCATTCCATTTACCAGGGATAAAAGCAGCCTCTTTTCAGCTAATCCCATGGATGACCTGGGAATCGGAAACATTCTCAGCCTTTTAACCCCCGGACACATCCTGTTTGGAGGAAGCATTCCGGACTATGTAAAAGAATATGCAAAAAAGAACGGCATTGAATGCTTTGACTATATGGACATGGAAGATGTCACCATAAAAAATACCATAGCTACTGCAGAAGGTGCCATTGCCGAGGCAATCAAACTAAGTCCCGGCTGCCTTCACAAAAGCAAATGCCTGGTAACAGGATTCGGAAGGTGCGGAAAGACCCTGGCACTGAAACTGAAGGGGCTGGACGCCTCTGTAACCATAGCTGACCGCAAAAACACCCAGCTTGCTTCAGCCAATTCCATGGGGTTTGATACCGTGTCTCTTCATGACATGGATTCATCTATGGGAAATTATGAATTTATCTTCAATACCATACCGGCACTTATTTTTGAAGAAGACTTAATCCGCTCCATGAATCCGGAAGTTACCGTTATTGATATTGCCTCGGCCCCGGGCGGCATTGATTTTGAGTTTTGCAGACAACAGAATATCCGGGCCAAATTATGCCTTGGACTGCCGGGAATTTATGCACCTCAGACATCTGCTGAAATCTTATTCCAAGGTATTGTTAAAAATCTATCATAAAGGAGTCTTACAATGAAACTGGAAGGAATGAAAATCGGCCTGGCCTTTACCGGGTCCTTCTGCACCTTTGACAAAATAGAAAAAGAAGTAAAAGCCCTGGTGGAAAAAGGCGGAGACATCTACCCCATTTTTTCAACAAATATCCAGACCACCAATTCCCGGTTCGGGGATACGGGAGAATATATGAAACGCATTTCCGCCATAACCGGCCATGAACCCATATTAAACCTGGAGGAAGCAGAGCCTATCGGTCCCAAGGGCTATCTGGATATTCTTCTCATCGCTCCCTGCACCGGAAACACCCTTGCAAAGCTGGCTAACGGCATTACAGATACTCCTGTTCTCATGGCTGCCAAGGCCCACTTGAGAAATTCAAAGCCCCTTGTCATTTCCCTTTCCACCAATGACGCTTTGGGGATTAATTTTAAAAATGTAGGGGAATTGTTTAATGTGAAAAATATTTATTTCGTTCCCTTCGGCCAGGATGATCCTGTAAAGAAGCCCAACTCCATGATCGCACATACCCATCTGATTGCCGACACTCTGGAGCTGGCACTGGAAGGAAAACAGATACAGCCGGTCATTTTATAACCGGGAAGAGGAAGCAGCAGGAACTAAATAACCGGTTCCTGCTGTAATAAGCCTGAACACATCTCACTACTCCCTCTATGCCTCATATAATATTAATGTCATCAATTATAAAGGAGTGAAATTATGCCCCCATTTCCAAATCAAAACACAGGCCCGGGCGGTGCTATGCCAGCGGGACCTCCCCCTTCCGCCACACCTCAAAGAAATGCCCAGACCCGCGGAGCAACAAAAATGGTAAGCCCCGGCTCTATCAACAACTGCATTGGACGATTTACTTATGTATGGCTGAGCAACGGACAGGAATTTTGGTTCTTTCCTGTCCAGGTCTGGTTTAACAGCGTCGCAGGCTTTCGGTGGGACAGAAGATTCGGCTGGTCCTACACCGGAATTTCCTTAAACCGCATTGACATGTTCACCTGCACCTGATAAAACAAGGAAATTTTAAGCCTAAAAAAATAATTTAAAAAAAATCAAAAAAGGCCAAGTGTGACAGGTACTTTTCGATATTTTCAACATAACATAAGGCAAATTGTTTTATTGAAAGGCAATCATATTATGGCTTCTTGCCCTGTAGGATTTTTTTCTTATACCATCAGACCCGGCGATACGCTGTGGCTGCTTTCCCAGCGTTATTCTACTACCATTGATGCAATTACATCTGCCAATCCCGGCCTGACTGCAAACAATTTACAAGTGGGAAGGGTCATCTGCATTCCCGCAAGAAGGCCCCGTCCTCCGGTTACGCCGCCTTCTTCCGGCGGGTCTTCAGGAGGCGGCACAGCCCCTTGTCCCGTAGGTCTTCGCACCTATACCATTCAGAGAAATGATACCTTATGGATGCTTGCCCAGCGCTATTGCACCACTGTAGACACCATCAGGGCCTTAAATCCCGGCTTGAATCCCAACAACATGATGATTGGCCAGACAATCTGGATACCGGCCGGATACCGGCTTCCGGAACTGCCCATCTGGTTCCGCTCCCAGGCAATTACTCCGGGGGAAACCAATAACAGCAATGAAATAAACTCTTCCACGGAAGAAACCTGCTTATACACCATTGAAGCCGGGGATACCCTATGGCTGCTTTCCCAGCGTTTCCGGACCACAGTGGAAAACATCATGGCCGCAAATCCCGGTGTAAATCCCACTAATTTATTTATCGGCCAGGTAATCTGCGTTCCCAGAGGCGGCAGCAATGTTCCTCAGCCTGCGCCAATGCCTACACGGCCTACGACGCAGCCTATGCCGGCTCCTATGCCTACACAGCCTACGACGCAGCCTATGCCGACTCCAATGCCTACACAGCCCACGACGCAGCCTATGCCGACTCCAATGCCTACACGGCCTACGACGCAGCCTATGCCGACTCCAATGCCTACACAGCCTACGACACAGCCTATGCCGACTC
>NZ_DAIOXM010000029.1:0-52624 GCF_036758025.1 Lacrimispora sp.
AGGTGCATATGAAGCATTCTGGGCATTTTCATATCAGCCGCATATTCAAGGGCACCTGTCACTTTACCTCTGGCATCAACTCTTTCTGTACAAGAGCCAATTATTTTGTCAGTATCCGGAACAATTGAGTCTAAACAATCCATGCTTTTTTCATTATTTAATATATCCCGAGCCAATTCTATGGCATCTATTATTTTAGCATAACCGGTACATCTGCAAATATTTCCGCTAAGGCCTCTTCTTATTTCAATTCTATTTGGATTTTTATTCTTTTTTAATAAAGATGTTGCCGCCATGATCATACCCGGAGTACAATAACCGCATTGAACAGCTCCAACTTTCATAAATGACCTTTGAATAATGCTTAATCCTTCAAGACCAATGCCTTCTATGGTTAGAATTTCACAGTTATCAGCTTTGACCACCGGTATCATGCAGCTTTTTTTCAGCACTCCATCAAGCAAAATGGAACACGTTCCACATTCTCCTGCATTGCATCCTTTTTTTGTTCCGATTAAATGAAGTTCTTCTCTTAAAAAATCTGCAAGTCTCATGGAGGGAGCCACATATTTACAGACTTTTCTTCCATTTATTTTCATTTCAATCTTTACAAGTTGTGAATCCATAATCTTCCTCCCTTTATAATTTGTAAATCATATTTAATTTCAAATGGTTGATTGTAAAACAAAAATAGACAACTGAATAAAAAAATCCAAAGTAATTTTCCAAGATGGTAGTTAAGAGTTACAACACATTAGCTGTTGAAGGAAAATCACTATGGGCGCTCCCAATGATAGCATTAAAAACGTAGAACGCAAGGGAGGTGAGCACTTAACTTTTACGGAGCGAGGGCAGATACAAGCTCTGAAGCGGCTGAAATATTACAGCCGTTACATTGCTCTCCAAGCCATCTCACCACACTGCAGGGTGATGAGATGATTCGGATCGCCCATTGGCATCTTTTTCTACTCATAGGTGTCCAGCTTGTTATAGCCATTTACATTTAATTTTTTATTTCAGTACAATATTGATTTCAGCAAGCGCTTCATAAAGACCGTCCAGCAAAAAGTTTCTAATAACCGTTTTTCTATACTCTCTTCTGCTTCGGGACTGAACAATATCCGATGGAATATATTTAACCATTTCATGAATCATATCCTTTGAAATGAGGCTGCCTTTTAACTTGTCTTCAATCTCTTTTAATCTTGCTGGAAGCGGGCCGACTCCTCCAAACGCAATTCTGACATCTTCAAAATATTTACCTGTTTCATCAGCTTTTACTAAAAAAGCAGAATTTACAGTGGAAATACATAAAGAACGTCTAAGCCCTACTTTTTTAAATGCACATCCATAATCTTTTAATACAGGGCATGAAATTGAGTGAATAATCTCGCCTTCAGATAATGAAGTTTTACCAACTCCCTTAATGAAATCAGCAATGGGTATATCTGTTTTATAAATACCCTTCTCATTTTTCATAATTGTATGAATGACTGCATCCATTGCTAATAAAGGCGGGATCATATCTCCGGTAGGAGAAGCATTTGCCAGATTTCCTCCAACAGTCGCCATTTCCCGTATTTGTTGTTCAGCAAACCAAATAGCTGCATGCTTCATCAAAGGCACATGTTCAGTTAATTCAGGATCTTCTAAAAACTGCTGAATCCTGGTATTGGAACCAAATGTTATAAAATTATCACGAGATTCTATAATGGAAAAATCTTCAATGCTGCTTATATCAATAGCAAATTTCGGATTATGAAAAGAATTATTTTCTTTTGCATAAAGGTCTGTTCCTCCGGAAATGATATCAAAAGAATTCCCATTATTTTCCATTAAACTGAAAAGATCTTCCTTTGATTTGGGCATATAATAGTCTTTGTATTGAAGCATGCAAGAATCCTCCTATCCCGGTATCTTCACAACAACTTTGATAGCGTCCTCGATTCTTTCTTTTGAATATTTTAACGCTGTAAGCAAATCATTAAAACCAAATGTATGAGTATGTATTAAAGATGCATCAAAATATTTTTCACTGATTAATGAAGCAGCTCTGTGAACAGCGCTCTTGCCTTCACCTCTGATACCAAACATAGAAATATTATTGCGGACTAAAGCTGCGACATCAACTTCAACAGGCTTTGACGGGAAGGCGGCTAAACAGATTTTACCACCTCTTTTGAGCATCTTGGCAGCATCATTGATAGCACTTGCAGCTCCCGAGCATTCCAGTACATAGTGAACGCCTTCACCGTTGGTAATTTTTTTCACTGCTTCAACTACATCTTCATTTCTGACATTTACCGTATAATCTGCACCAAGTTTTTTTCCAAGTTCAAGTCTGCTGTCTCTTGTACCCGTCAAAATAACAGGACTGGCGCCTAAAGTTTTAGCAACCGCTACTCCCATTAAACCGATCGGACCCGGACCTGTTACAACCAGTGACTGACCTGCAAATAAACCGCCAAGGGCATCTAAACCATACATAGCAGTTCCTGCTGTTACAATCAGTGTTGCTTCTTCATCTGTAACATTGTCTCCCACATGACATAAGGTGTTAACATTGTTAACAGCATATTCAGCAAAAGCGCCGTCTGTTGTAAAGCCGTTAGCTCTGTGACCTTTGTCATTGCCTTCGTAGTTTTTGCCATAGTTTAAGCAGGAGGTATACATACCTTCACGGCAGCGTTCACATCTTCCGCATCCGGCGTGAATTTCTACAGCAACTCTGTCACCGACTTTATATTCATCAACGCCTTCTCCCAGCTTTACAATTGTACCCATGTATTCATGACCCGGTGTAAACCCTTTATTAAAAGGTAAACCGCCTTGAATCAAAGCAGGTGAACCACGTTCAATAATCTCTAAGTCTGTTGCACAGATTGCTACTGCATCAACTCTTACAAGCACTTCTGCTTTTCCGGGCTGGGGAACAGGTTTTTCTGTGAGTGTAAGCTCATCGGGATTTCCTAAAACCCACGCTTTCATTTTTTCGGGGATCTCGTAATTCATAAAAATATCTCCTTTTTTAATAATATATTTTATCGGCAGCATTTGCATCCGCTGCTAATAATTCAAACGGATCTGCTATGTAGTTCTAAAAGCCAATTTCATGCTTCAGTTTCTGGACCCTTTCGCACCAATTGCCAACATTCCAATCTCCGAAAGCACCAAGACCGGACAATTCATCACTTCCGTAATATACAGGAATATGGATCAGGGACAGTCCATCATATTCATATGCCTGCTTTAAAGCATTTTCAAATTCTTCTATGGTTTCTCCGCCATAGAAACCTTTCACACCTTTTATAGACTCTGCCATTTGTACGTAGTCAACAACCACTGCATCATCGGTTTTATATTCTTCGTCATACTGAGAGTATTGAAGGCTGGTGATAGCACCCATGCGGCGGTTATCAAACAGGACAATCATGCCTTTTAATTTATGCTGCACTGCATCAATTAAAATTTGAGGGTTCATCATAAAGCTGCCGTCACCTGTAAAGGCCATAGGATAATCATTCTTTTCCGACAGTGCAAAAGCAAGCATGGAAGAAACTGCGAAGCCCATATAAGATGCACCGGTTTCTGTGATTGTCTGCCCGGGTTTTTCATCTGTCACAATTTGGAATCCATTTGCCTGAACATCACCTGCATCAAATATTTTAATGCATCCATGCATATCAGCAAAATCTACTGCTTTCTTTATTGCAGCCGGCTCTGTGAGAATGGTTTTTTCCCACTTTTCATCTTTTAAAACAGGATTATCATATCTTAATTGTTTAAAAGAATCCCACTCGTTCCGTTTATTTATGCACTCTTTTAACCACTCAGGGTCAGATGATTTATCTTTGGCATTCTTTACCATATCTATTAATTTCAGAATAACTTCCTGTGCATCTCCCTGTAAACGTACACTATTGTTATACTGGCCTAAGTCATCGTAATCACAATTAATATTGATGATTTTCTTTGCGTTTCGATAAGCGGTTCCGGAACTATCCCATTGACAAACGCCTCTTGCTCCAATGACAATCATTAAATCACATTCATTCATAGCATAATTTCCGCAAATAGATCCTTTTGAGCCGCCAACACCCATATTGCGCAATTTTGAATATGGATATAAGCCCGGGACCTGAGGGCCATGTACGTATGCGGCATCGATCAGGTCTAAAAATTCCTCTAATACTTCAGGAGATACATTTGCAGCTCCGCCTCCGGTTTTAACTGTGATTCTGGTTGAATGACAGATAGACTCCAGTGCGGCATGAAACAGATTTAAATCTGTACTTATGATTTTTGACTCCTGTGATTTTTGAGGAAACTCAAGCAAATTGCAGTTTTCCATTGTTTTAGGTTGAATATTCATGGGAAGCAGCATATAAAACGGTGATTGTTTTACACCTCCGTTGACGGTGGCATCACCTCTTTTTAAAGCTGTAAAAACAGCTTCCGGGGTATGTAATGAATATGCAGATCCCAGTGTTGAAAAAAGACGAAGAAAAAGCTCTTGTTCTCTTTTTGGGATTTGCTGCATATTCGGTCCTTCACTATGGCTTGTTTCATCTCCCATCAGATAATATACGCCAAGGCCATTGGACAATGAAACTAAAGATCCGGCTACAGCTTGTAACGCTCCCGGTCCAATAGAAGTAAAAACTGCCGAAAC
The DNA here is from genome assembly GCF_036758025.1 of Lacrimispora sp. GTDB lineage: Bacteria > Bacillota > Clostridia > Lachnospirales > Lachnospiraceae > Lacrimispora. The sequence continues at coordinate 4,673 of NZ_DAIOXM010000029.1, forward strand.
TTCATCATACTTCCATCGAAGCATTGATGCCACATGAGATGCTTCTACTTCATTGCGGACATTTACTGTTCTAATGGCATGTTCTTCTTCGTATATACGCAGTACTTCTCCCACATCTGTCATTCCATGGCCAAAAATACCTATAAAAGTTCTGACACCTTGATTTAATAAGCCTAAAACAACAGCTTCACTGAGACTGATATCCTGAAATTGTTTTAAACTGCCTGCTTCTACAGCTTTTTGCAAGGTGCCGTAAGTTTTAATCTCTTTTGCACGTTTTCTTCTCTGTTCAATTATTTCATTCATACTTAATCCTCATTAATCCTCAATATATTTTTGTAATAGAGTTTGGGTTTTTTTATCTAAGACACTGATAAAACCGGGGAAGCCGGCAACTGCTTTTACAATTTCCTGCGGCATATCATCAAGTATTTCAAAAAACGGTCTATGGGCAATTTGAGAAATACGTGAAAGAGTCTGTCTTGACTTTTGCTGTGATTCTCTTCTGTTTTCAGGATAGCCGCATCCACTTTCAACGCTGAAAATCCGGTCAAAGACAAAACGAAGATTTACATCTGCTGCCCATCCATAACCTTGATTTAAGGGTAAAGAAATACAATTTCCTCCATTAATCTGTGTGAACAGCCAGGCGTCTAAAGAAGAAGAAATCAGTCCGCAAAATACTCCCGGAAACTGCATGGCAGCATTTAAATATCCTTGTCCTGTCCCACATCCTCCAACAACAAAATCAACTGAGCCAGAGTTTAATAATATTGCTGTCATTAACCCTGTATGTATATATGTGAGTTCCGGCAATTCTGAATTTCCGGTCATACCTAAATTTAAAACTTCATGTCCCCGGCCTTCTAATGCCTTAATAATATCACTGTTTTTCTGCCTGGCACTTACTTCATTGATTACTGCGATACGCATAAATACCTCCTTGTATTGTTGATGGTTTTAATCGGTATTTTTAATTAAGCCTTCTGTTCTGTCTGCAATATCCTGAACATTCATTTTCATTTTACTAAATATGGCTTCGTCATCACCTGACTCAAGAAAAATATCCGGAAAACCAATTCTAAGCAGAGGACAACACTGTTTTTCTGTTAATACTTCCGCAACAGCACCGCCAAGACCGCCAATTCTGCTATGATTTTCAACAGTTATAATTCTTCCGCATTCTCTGGCTGCTTTAACAATTATTTCTTCATCCAGCGGTTTTATTGTTCCCATATGAATAACACGAACATTAATTCCTTTTTTCCGCAGCAGCTTACCGGCTTCTAATGCTTTTGGACTCATCATCCCGGTTGAAATAATTGCAGCATCCTTTCCATCCATGAGCTCAACACCTTTTCCTAATTCCATCTTATAAGACTCGGGAAAGATAGTAGGAACAGGGCATCTGACCGTTCTTAAATATACCGGCCCCGGTGTTTCAAGTGCCAGGCGGACAGCCGCTGCAGTTTCAACAGCATCACTTGGATTTAATATTGTCATATTTGGCATAGCTCTCATAAGTGCCATATCAGCTACCGATGAGTGTGTCGCTCCGGCTCTGCCTGTGGGGAGGCCAACATAAGCAGCATTAATTTTAACGTTTAAATTTGTATATGCTACCGAAACACGGATTTGATCAGCCGCACGTTTTGCTAAAAATACAGCAAAAGCAGAAACAAAAGGGATACAGCCGACAGACGCCATTCCGGCTGCCATTCCAACCATATTTGCCTCCGCAATTCCGCATTGGATAAATCTTTCCGGATATTGCTCTCTAAAAAGATGTGTTTGTGTTGAAGTACATACATCCGCATCTAATACATGAAGCATAGGGTATTCATCAGCCAGGTCTACTAAAGCCTTTCCAAAAGCCACTCTTGGTGCAACCATATTATTCATATTTATCTCTCCAATTCTTTTATAGCCAAGGCGTATTCCTCTTTATTAGGAGCCTTGCCATGCCACTGATAATCATTTTCCATAAATGAAACGCCTTTACCTTTGACAGTCTTTGCTAAAATCATAACAGGTCCTTCTTTTGACAGGCTTTTGGCATGTTCAAGTGTTGATACAAGCTCTGTCATAGAGTGTCCGTCACATTCTAAAACAGTCCAGTCAAATGCTTCCCATTTTTTCTTTAAGGAACCCAGTGAGAGAATGTTATTTACTTCTCCCGATAATTGAACACCGTTATAATCGGTAATACCGATCAGACCTTTTGTTTTATTTGCCCCTGCATACATAGCAGCTTCCCACACTTGACCTTCTTGAGATTCTCCGTCGCCAAGGAGTGTATATACACAAAAATCCAGATTATTTGCATCTCTGCCGGTACACATTCCTATGCCTAAGGATAAGCCCTGGCCTAAAGATCCGGATGAAATATCGACCCCCGGTGTTTTGTGCATATCCGGATGTCCTTGCAGAATAGTTCCTTCTTGATCAAAAGTCAAAAGCTCTTCCAGCGGAAAGAAACCTCGCTTAGCCAATGTGCAATAATATCCGGGTGTTGAGTGTCCTTTTGAAAGGATAAAACGATCTCTGTTTTCCATTCTCGGATTGCTTGTATCTATATTCATTATGCGAAAAAATAAGGCAGTCAGAATATCAGCTTCAGATAAAGAGCCTCCGGTATGACCGCATCCTGCATTAAAAATTGTCTTTAATATGTGACGTCTGATATCGGTAGCCGTAGCTTCAAGATCAGGAATACTCATTTTATTCATATTTTTACTCCCAGCCTATTTATGGCTTATATTTATAATCTGCTTATGCTTGTTCGAGTGCAAGGATTTGGGGAAATATACTTGAAATCCTTGCACTTAGCGCCCGGGGCATATGTCCCTGAGCACTTCAAGCTGTCACCAATGTATCTGATTTATAATTAACATTTTATGTAGCGGCAATTCTTATATGGTTCCATCCCATGTTGATACTTCAGTCTGATGGATCTCTTCTTCATCAAACCAATGACTCGTTACTACTTTCGTCTCTGTATAGAAACGGTAGCCGTCTTTTCCAAGGCAGTGTAAATCGCCTATAAAAGATTTCTTGTGTCCCGAGAATGGGAATACGCCTACAGGAACGGGAATACCAACATTCACACCAACCATGCCGCCATCTGTGTATCTTGCAAATTTTCTTGCATAATATCCGTTCTGCGTAAAGATAACAGAACCGTTTGCAAATTCATTGTGATTCATAAGCGCCAAACCTTCATCAAAGTTTTTCACACGTTTGATACAAAGTACGGGACCAAATATTTCTTTGTCTCCAATTGTCATCTCCGGTTTGATGTGGTCTAAAATGGTTGGCCCCACATAGAATCCGTTCTCAAAACCTTCCACCTTCACATCTCTTCCGTCTAACGCAAGCACTGCACCTTCTTCCAAACCTTTTTCTATCCAGGAAAGTACGGATTTCATATGAGGCTCATTGATTACAGGACCCATGTTTGATTCTTTATCATAGGCAGGACCCACTTTTATTTTAGAGGCCAACTTCACAATTTCCGCTACCAGTTCATCGGCAATTGCTTCTTCCACAACCACTACAGGCAATGCCATACATCTTTCTCCGGCACATCCAAATGATGCATTGATGATACCTGCGGCCGTCCTCTTAATAGGCGCATCTCTTAAAACTAAGGCATGATTCTTTGCTTCGCACAAAGCCTGCACTCTTTTTCCGCTGGCTGCTGCTGTGGAATAAATATGCATCCCCACGCTTGTAGAACCGACGAAACTGATACCTTTGATGTCCTCATGTTTTAAAAAGATTTCCGCTTCGTTTCTGGAGCAAGTTACAATATTAAGTACTCCGTCAGGTAATCCGGCCTCTTTATATAATTCAGCAATCCTCATACACGTCTGGGGTGTAAATGTAGCTGCTTTTAATACGATTGTATTACCGCAAGCGATACACATAGGTGTCATCCACCCCATCGGAATCATTGCCGGAAAGTTGAAAGGAACGATTCCTGCAAATACACCCAGCGGCTCTCTGTATAATACAGTGTCATATCCGGAAGACGCATCCATAAGGCTTTCACCCATCATAAGGGACGGCGCTGCGATTGCTTGTTCTGTACCTTCCTTTGCCTTTAAAATGTCTCCCTTTGCTTCATCCCATGTCTTTCCATTTTCTGTCGCCACCAGATGGGTTAATTCATCCATGTGCTCAATCAGTAAGTCACGTAATTTATATAAAATTTGCACTCTCTTGATAACCGGTGTACCGGACCAACCGGGATAGGCCGCTTTTGCCGCAGCTATTGCTTCTTCAACCTCCTGTGGTGTACAAGTGGGAACTTGCGCAATCACCTCTCCCGTACTGGGGTCAAACGCATCCAAATATTTTGTTGTTTTTGATTCTTTAAATTCTCCATTGATAAAATACGGTAGTCTTTTCATTGATATACAAAGCCATTCCCTTCCGCCTTTCGGCAACTTATAGTCAGTACTCACAAAATTTTATTTGCAAAAACAAAGAAAGTTTTGTGCCATACTTAATTTAGCACAAAACTCTCTTTGTTTCCAATACTTAATCTGTCATAAATTTATAATAAATTTGTTATCATTGTCAAAACATGTGCATTTGCCTTAGCTAAAAGCACGGTTCATAGTTGTCGGAAATTTCAAAATAGCGGATCAAATAGTCCCTGAAGTTCTTAGCAGACGAAGACAAGTAATCGTCCTCCCGCCACGTCAAGTTTAAATAGCTGTAACACCTGGGAAATGCAACAGGAAGTAAAGAAATATTATCACCACCCAACACTTTGCCCCAAGTAATAGAAGGGGTAAAGGAAACTCCCAGCCCTTTATCAATAAAATTTTTCACCGTTTCCGGACTATTGCTTTCTAAAATAATTTTTGGCTTAAAGTTCACCATTTCACAATAAAAGTCAGTTATGGTACGGATACTTTTGCCTTTTTGCAAGCAGATAAAATCCAATTCAGATAAATCATGCAAATTTATTGCTTCTTGCTTTGATAAGGGATTGCTTTTAGGCAGGGCAACTAAAATTTCTTCTCTAAACAGCGAACATGCGCAAGGATGGTCGAATATGGGGTGAGCAGTGGAGTATAAAAACAAATCATGGGCAGAATTTGATGCCGTTTTATAATCCCCATGCAAAATTTTGAATTTAGTCGTTGGGTAAATTTTGTTAAATTCCATTATAATTTCAGGAAGTATTTTTGATGCCGATGACAGCGAAATAATAACTGTGGTGTCAAAATCTTTTTTACTCTCCTCAATATCTGTAGTAATACCGTCAAGCTCCTTAAAAACCCTGTTTGTTCGTTCTAACAGTATTTTACCATACGTATTCAGCTTAATATACTTGCCTACACGGTCAAAAACCGCCACCCCTAATTCATTTTCTAAGTTATTGATTGTCCGGCTCAATGAAGGCTGCGCAATATGAAGTTCATTAGCAGCCTTAGTGAAATGTTCCAATTCCGCAATTTTTTTAAAATACAATAATGATTGAAGATCCATATTTACACCTCCTCATGTTTCACGGTACTGTAAAGTTTGTTCCGTGCGCCGTAGTAATGGTTTTGGGGGAAGAGAATCATCTGTCAAACAGTACATATTGGGCAGAATAAATCAACTCCAACATTATGTCGGCTGCCTCACGGCGGGACTGCTTACGGCGTTTCCCTGCCTGTGAACGGCCATCATAAGAAGTTGCTGCGAAAAGGAGACAATGATTGACTGAAACCAAGATTTTCACAATTTATAGTTTACTACAATATTCCAGATGTTTCAATATAAACATTCAATCTCCGAAAAGTGGCAGAATTGATTTTTTAAATCCCACTCTTTTAATCTTCTTTTGGAATATCTGCAAACATCCCCTTTTATTATTAAAATCCTCTGACAAACTCCAGCACCTGCCGGTATATTCCCATTTCATCCAGCTGATATTTCTGCAATAATTCCTTTGCCGGTCCGGACTCACCAAACACATCCTGGATTCCTATTTTCTTTACCGGAACCGGGCATTCCCTGCATACGGCATCACAGACAGCGCTTCCCAGTCCGCCGACCGTTGAATGTTCTTCAACCGTGACAATCTTTCCGGTCTCCCTTGCTGCCTTACAGACAAGCTCCTCATCCAGCGGCTTAATGGTATGTATATTGATGACTCTGGCCGAAATCCCATCAGATTCCAGCCGTTTTGCTGCGGCAAGGGTTTCCGGCACTTCAAGCCCGGTAGCAATCAAGGTCACATCCGTTCCCTCACGAAGCACAATTCCCTTTCCCAGCTCAAAGGTATAATCCGGCCTATCATTGATGACAGGAACTGCCAAACGTCCAAACCGCATATAAACCGGTCCGTCATATTCCGCCGCTGCCTTTACCGCTGCCTTTGCCTCTATATCATCCGACGGGCAGAGTACAACCATCCCTGGAATCGTCCTCATTAAGGCAATATCCTCGTTGCACTGATGGGTAGCCCCATCCTCGCCGACAGAGATACCTGCATGGGTAGCTCCAATTTTTACATTTAAACCGGGATAACCAATGGAATTCCTGACCTGTTCAAAGGCCCTGCCTGCTGCAAACATGGCAAAGGTGCTTGCAAACGGTATCTTGCCCGTAGCGGCAAGACCGGCGGCAATCCCCATCATATTGCACTCTGCAATCCCGCAGTCCACATGGCGCTCCGGAAATGCCTTTTTAAAGATTCCGGTCTTTGTCGCCGCAGCCAGATCTGCATCCAATACGATGATTCTCTCATTTACTGCTCCCAGTTCCACCAGTGCATTGCCATAGCTTTCCCTGGTGGCAATCTTCTTTACTGCCATTTCCTTTATCTCCGGCATAGCGCTTCACCTGCTTTCTCCAAATCTGCCATCGCAATTTCATACTGCCCGTCATCGGGTGCTGTCCCATGCCATGCCACAGAGCCTTCCATGAAAGAAACACCTTTGCCTTTAAAGGTTTTGGCAATGATGGCTGTCGGCATCCCCTTCGTCAGCCTTGCTTCCTCAAATGCGCTCTCGATCTGTGCAAAATCATGGCCGTCAATATTGATGACATGGAAATTAAAAGCCTCAAACTTTTTGTCAATGGGATACGGAGAGCAGACATCATGGATGGGACCATCAATTTGAAGCCCATTATTATCGACAATAACCACCAGATTATCCAGCTTTCTATGACCGGCAAACATTGCTGCCTCCCAGACCTGTCCCTCTTCTATCTCCCCGTCCCCAAGGAGGGTATACACCCGGTATGATTCTTTGCTGAGTTTTGCAGAAAGCGCCATCCCCACCGCTGCCGAGACTCCCTGTCCCAAAGAACCGCTGGACATATCCACTCCCGGAATATGCTTTCTATCCGGATGACCCTGTAAGTAGGAGCCGGTATGGCGCAGGGTCTTTAAATCCTCCACCGGGAAAAATCCCCGGTGGGCCAGGGTTGAATAATATCCCGGTGCCACATGGCCTTTAGACAGCACAAACCGGTCCCTGTCCTCTTTTGCCGGATGTTCCGGGTCAATATTCATCTCCCGGAAATAAAGCCAGGTAAACAAATCTGCCGCCGACAGCGAACCGCCGGGATGACCGGATTTTGCACTATGTACTGCCGTCACAATCCCCTTTCGGATTTCATTTGCCGTTATTTCCAATTCTAGATAATTCTCCATCTTCTCTCCTCCCAGCTTACTCTCCAAAGACAGCACGATAATCCGCCTGGAATTTTGCAATTCCCTGATCGGTCAGCGGGTGCTTCGTCATCTGCTCCAATACGCCATAGGGAACCGTGGCGATATCCGCTCCGGCAAGGGCGCAGTCAATCACATGAATGGGGTTGCGCACACTGGCGGCAATAATCTCTGTTTCAATCCCTGAGATGCGGAACATATCTGCAATCGTCCGGATTAAGTCCATTCCCGGCTGGGAAATATCATCGAGGCGCCCCAGAAATGGTGACACATAAGTAGCACCTGCCCGGGCTGCCAGCAGCGCCTGGGCTGCGCTGAAAACCAGGGTTACATTAGTTTTGATTCCCTCGGCAGTCAAAACCTTCACCGCCTTTAAACCTTCCACTGTCATGGGAATTTTAACAACCATGTTGGGATGGATTGCCGCAATCTCACGTCCTTCTTTGACCATTTCCTCAGCATCTGTGGTCGTAGCCTTTACTTCCCCGCTGATTGGTCCGTCTACAATTGAGGTGATTTCCTGAATTACCTCCACAAAGTCTCTGCCTTCCTTTGCGATCAGTGACGGATTCGTCGTTACCCCGCAGATAATCCCCATATCATTTGCCTTTTTGATATCCTCTACCTTCGCTGTGTCAACAAAAAATTTCATTTTCTTCTTCCTTTCATTGGCCTTAATATTATTTTCGTTTTATGTATTAATTCAATTAATAAATACATTCTATTAAACAATAACATTTTTTATGAAAATGTCAATAGGTTATTTCCACTTTCTGAATCAGGCAATCAAAAAAACAGCATCAAAGTCATCTTTCGCGCAAAGGCTCCATGACCTCAATGCTGTTTCAGCATAATTTCAATATTCAATTCTATATAAACTGTCCCGGGCTGTCAAAGACCCTGTCAATGGCCACGATAGCCCCGCCGGTTAAGATGGGGTCCCCCTGGTATGTGCTGATGGAAAGGGTAAGCGCCTCCCAGACATCCGGCAGAATTCCTTTCTGCACCGTCTCCCGCACGGTCTGCTCCATCAATTCCGGATTTGGACGTGCCATATCGTCACCGATAATAATCCGGTCCGGGTTAATCACATTGACAATATTTATAATTCCCACGCCAAGGCTCTCGCATGCCCTGCGGTAATGCTCTGTATAGACTGTATCGCCGCTTCTGATTCCCTGCTCCAAATCCTCAAAGTTACAGCCTTCCATACCGGCCCGCTCTCCATACACTGCCTTTACAAGCTCCAGGGAGGAGGCGTAGCGTTCCAGACAGCCCCTGTTTCCGCAGGCACATGGCTTTCCGTTTCTGTCTATGGTCATATGCCCAATCTCACCCGCCGTCCCCAGCGCTCCTTCGTAGATTCTGCCATTCATCACAATTCCTGCACCAATCCCCTGACCGGCGGCAATGTAAACCAGAATATCATCATGATAGGCGTCCTTCAAATCCCACATATGAGCATAGGCTCCGGCATTTGCATTGTGTTCTAAGAACACCGGGATATCCATCTCCTTGTCAAAAAAAGCTTTCAAATCAATATCTTTCCATATATCTGCACCCGTTATTAATGCAATACGGTTCTTTTTCGCAATAAAAGGCCCCGGCACTGCAAGTCCCGCAGCCAGCACAGAGTCCTTTCCATACTGCTGAATCAGCAGGCGCATCCGCCCCGCAATCTGATTTAAGATTTCTTCCGCACCTGGCTGTTTTTCCGGCTCGAAATCCACCCGCTCCTTCACAATCTCCTTACCCGTCAAATCAAACAATCCCACACTGTAATGCTTTCTCGCAAGCCGCACGCCAATGACGCGGTAGCCGTCAGGATTGATGGACACTCCAATCGACCGGCGCCCTTTGCTGCCATTTAAGAAACCAACCTCTTTTACGATTCCCCAATTCAGGAAATCTTTCATGATGTTTGTCACAGTCGCCTGTTTGAGTCCTGTAAGTGCCGCCAGATGTGCCCTGGAGCATACGCCTTCTCTTCTTAAACTTTTTAAAAGGAGAGACCGATTCATCTCCTGTGTCACATCCTGGTTAATGCCCCGGTTCTGGTTCATTCCGTCATCCTCGCCGCTCTATAATATGCATCAGATATAGTTTCTGTCAGCAACTTATATTATATCATGTTTTTTTGATATACGTCAAATATGTGGAAATTCTTTCATGCTGTCTTTTTTTATCAAGAAGCAATTTTGTTCCGATTCCTGCTGCAGCGGTAATTCCTATGATGTTTTTAATAACTTGATCAAGCTATGAAAGGGATTTTAATCTGGCTGTCAAACGAATTAAAAAGTAAAATATTATTCAAAATTTGATATTAAATACTGAATATGATAGGTTTATAGACTTGGAATTTATTATATAATGAAATGGCTTTTATTTGTGGTTTGCAAACCTACATTTATTTTAGCACTGGGGCTGAGCCACCAGTGCCATTTTTATTAAAGGAACATTATTTTCATTTATTAGAAAAGGTAATTTATTAAAAAATATTCTGATTTTCCCGGAATTGTCTCCATACGTTTTCGAAGAAGTTGTCATCCTCAGGAATGGGCCTTACCTTTCTCCATTCAAATTCTGCTTTCCCGTCTTTATAAGAGACCTCCTGTATCAAGTCAGCTCTGCTTCCGTCATCAAGGCAGAAGGAAAATTCCTCCGGCAGCCTTGGGTCCGGCTTCTGTCCCCAGGAATCGGTATACAGGGCACTGCCTCTGCTCTTTCCCTGGTTCTTGATATAATCCTTCATAGCGGAAAGATAGACAAACTGGCTGATAAGCATATCTCTTAACCGGAAGACAAGCCAAAGTTCTTTTTCTCCGTTTGTCCAGACTAAATCGTCAAAAGCTGAAAGTTCTTCCTGAACCTCCCGTATGACCAGTTCAATCTTTTCCGGATTCCGGATTGCCGCTCCGTACCGGCTCATGCGTGTTGCAGCTTTTCTCCAGAACTCTCTCACTGCTGTTTTTCCTTTTTTATTTTCAGTGACCAGAAAAGTTGTCTCTTCTGCTTCTCGAAGGGCTTTTAAGGCTGCTTCTTCAAAACCCGGACCTGCTCCAGGCTCTCCATGCCTTTTTGCAGCTATGAACTGGGCAGCTCTCGTAGAACCTACCTGTCCCGAATTCAAAGCGCTGCCTCCCGGACGGTATACACCGTGGCTTCCGCAGACTTCACCGGCCGCAAACAGTCCTTCCACATCCGTGTGCCACCAGGCATCAGCCGCCAGACCTCCATTGTTGTGCTGGGCGCATACTGCTATTTCCAGCGGCTGTGTTTTCAAGTCCACCCCTCTTCCAAGGTAAAATTCCACCGCCGGCATATTCATATGGCTTAGTCTCTCAATAGGTGTTTCAAGGCAGGCACCCGCCCTGTTTAAGTATTCAAAAGCTTCCGGAGCCAGCTTTTCAAATTCTACTGGTTCTCCTCCCGGATTTTTACGAAAATCAAGGAAAATCCGCCTGCCGCGGCTTCTTTCCAGATACACCAAAATGTCAATGACAGAGCTTCCTCCCGATAGCTTTCTCACGTCAAAAGGCCACTGATAGCCTTTAAGGAAAATGCTGCTGAGCATGATATTCCTGTCTTCAAAAAAATCCGTTAAAAATTCCTTTTCATCGCTGCCGTCTTCTTCCGCAGAAAAGAAACGGGGAAGAGCCTGCATATAAGTGCCCGACACATTCCACCTTGGATGAATGGAGGCAATTCCATACTGCCACTCTGTCAGATTCTTTCCCTTAGCTCCTGCTTCAAAGGCCAGACCACTGGAGCCGTAATGCCCGGCCGGATAAACACTGTCCGCATACATACCGGCTGGTCCGCCGGTAGCCAGCACCACATTTTCACAGGCAAAAAGTACGAAACGTCTTTCCTGGTCCTCCGGGCAGCTTAAATCCAGGCAGAGAAGGCCGTATACCTTCTCCCCATTAGAGAGAATCCTGATCACCTGCATCCCGTCAAAAATCTCAATATTCTTTTCCCTGACCGACTGCTCCAGACATTCCGTCATCTGCTTTGAAGTATAGGGTCCTACGCTTGTTGCACGGTACCTGGGATCGTGATCCGTCTTATAACCGACGAATTCCCCCCACCTGTTCTGGGGAAATGGAACGCCTAAATTTACCAGTTTTAAAAAACTTCTGGCCGACAGAGCTGCTTCACATAAAGCAATATCGCCGTCCATGCACTGGCCGTCAAACAGCGTACGTGCCATTTCTCCCACGCTGTCAGGTTCATCTCCGCAAAGCGTCAGCTTATAATATGTCTGTTTGTCAGAACCTGTATTGCGGGATGTTCCCGCTCCTACATGATCTGTGACGATTCCAATATCCTTCTGGCCTAAGGACCATAGCTGGTCCGCCGCATTGAATCCGGCTGCCCCAGTTCCTACGATAACCGTATTTAGCCGGTACAGCCGAATTTTATGAAACATCTCTACCTTCATCTCATCCACCTTTTCCCTAAGAATAACAGGGCTTATTACAGCCTGCGGATATGAAAGCCGCCATCCACATCAATATAATTTCCCGTTGTATAGAGGAATTTATCACCGCAGAAGGCGCTGACCGCATTGGCCACGTCCTCCGGAGTTCCCCATCTGGCTATGGGGAATTCTCCCTGCCCAATCAGGTCGTCGTACTTTCCCTGTACACCGCTGGTCATATCTGTAGCGATAACTCCCGGACGGATTTCATAGACGAAAACGCCTTCTCCCGCAAGCCTGTCTGCATAAAGAGTTGTCAGCATCGATATTCCGGCTTTGGAAACACAGTACTCTCCCCGGTTTATGCTGGATACAACGGCGGAACAGGAAGAAATATTGATAATTGTTCCCCGTTTTTTTCCCTCCAAGGGCTGTTTCAGCATCTGTTTTGCCACTGCCTGAGTCAGGAACATATTTCCTTTTGTATTAATATCCATAACCCGGTCAAAGCTTTCTTCTGACATCTCTAACAAATCCGCCCTTACGTTTGGGGCAACACCTGCGTTATTGACAAGTATATGAACGGCTCCGTATTTCTCAACCGTTTTCTTAACAAGTTCTTTTCTGTCTTCGGAATCTCCCATGCTGCCCTGGACATACAGATAATCAATTCCGTCGTTTCTAAGTTTATCCAGGTTTTCTTTATTTTTAGATTCGGAAGAAGTGGCCATGATGACTACATTACAGCCGTCAAGCCCCAGTTGGCGGGCAATAGCAAATCCAATGCCCCGGCTTCCTCCTGTTACAATCGCTGTCTTTTTCACTTTCTTTTTCACCTTTCATCTCTTCCTGCATTTATATGGCATAAAGGTATATACCTGCAGGATATTTCTCTTAAACCGTATTTTTACGGATGTAAAAGGACCTTAATACTGCCCGATTTCCGGTCAAGGCAAGTTTCAAGAGCCTTCTGAATATCATTAAGGGAAAAATGATGGGTGATCAGAAGCTCAAGATCTAATTCTCTGGCAATTTTAAGAGCAATAGGGAAGTCCCAGCAGTATCCCTGGGCGCCCTGAATCTTAATTTCATGGGTAACAAACCTGCTTGCAGGAATATTAATCCGAGGATTCTCAAAGATTCCGATAATCGTAGCCATACCATTTTTCTTTAGTGTCATCATTGCCTGTAAAAATGTCGCTTCCAGTCCGACACATTCAAAGCTCTTATCGACGCCTTTTCCATTGGTAATTCTGAAAATTTCCTCTTCCAGATTGACTTTTCCTGAGTTTACCGTCATGGTGGCACCGAGCTTTTTGGCCGCTGCCAGCCTCTCATCAGAGTGATCTGCAATAATCACTTCTGCTGCTCCGCTTTTTCTGCAGATTGCGGCAACCAGCATCCCTATAGCTCCTGCTCCGATAACGAGAACAGTCTCCCCAAGGCAGATATCCGCCCGGCGTACTGCATGAGCTGCAACGCTTAACGGCTCAATTAAAGACCCTGTGTCATAGGTCAGATATTCCGGAAGCTTATATACATATGGCTCATTAATAAGGATATAATCCGCCATAGCGCCGTCGCCGTTTCTGTATGTAAATGATATATTCTCACAGTATCCGTAATCACCATGTTTACAGGCATCACATGTTCCGCAGACAATGCAGGGCTCCACGGTTACCCGGTCTCCCACTGCCACACTGGTAACGCCTTCCCCTATCTCCGCTACGTCTCCGGAGAATTCATGTCCAATGGTCATGGGGAGAGGGGCTGAAGGATGTTTTCCCTTAAAAATATGAATATCGCTGCCGCAAATGGCGCTGGATTTTATTTTAATTAAAACCTGGCCTTGTTTTGGAGACATGACTTCTCTTGTCTCAATGACCGCTTTCTCCGGCTCTGTTACTTTTCCAATTCTGCTGATTTTTACACTCACGTTTCGGTCCTCCTTTATTGGAAACTGCGTTCACGCTTTGTAGCTTCCTCTCTATACTCCTTGTAAAAGTCCGCATAGATTTTGCTGTCTTTAATAACGCAGCCGGTTCTGCCGTGGTCTCTCATGATCTGAGTGCATTTTGAGCAAGTGACGCAGCACTGCCTGGGATTCATTTCTCCATTTAAAAGGATATCACGGGGTGCGTCCGGGTAAGCGAAGCTGGAACGTCCCAGTCCCACAAATTTGCAGCTTCCGTCAGCAAGATTTGCCGCCCCTGCAAAGGGAAGAAACTGGCGCAGCCATGTGTAGCCATTTCCCACAACAGGAACATCACCGGCCGCCTCCTGAATCTGTCTGGTAAATTCAAACAGCCTTGCCATGCTTTCAAGAGGATGCTCATCCGGAGTGGGAATTCCCATGCTGGACAAGTCGAAGGGTCTTGTTACCTGGGGGTAAATATAATAGGGATTTCCTGCAGAATTGCTTAAAAGGTCAACGCCTTCTTCCACCAGCATCCGTACCAAAGCCATGGGCTCTGTGGGATCGAATTTCCACATATCTTCTTTATCACATCCAAAGCCATAGGGATAGGGATGGGCGTCAAATACATTAAAGCGGCAGGCTATAATAAAGTCCTCTCCCACTGCCTCCCTGACTGCCCGGATGGTCTGGCGGAGGAACCGGCTTCTGTTTTCAAAGCTTCCGCCGTATTTTCCCTCTCTGGTGTGGCTTGCAATCAGTTCACTTAAAAGGTAACGGTGACAGTTTTTTATATCCACTCCATCGAAACCGGCTTCCTTGGCGAGAACCGCACTTTCCACATAATGACCTGTCAAATTGTCCAGATATTCATCGGTCACCACCGGCCCATCTGCCGCAAGTCCCACTCTGGGGTCTAAAACCGGATCATGCTGAGGAACAATTGGTGCCCCTTTATGGCCTTTCGGCCTGGAATACCGTCCGGAGTGTGTCAGCTGCAAAATATTGAGAGGCTTCATTCCATTGCGGTCAACTGCTGACTGGTTGCAGCGCTCCAGCACTGCCTGAAACTGAGCCATATTCTCCCTTGTCATCATCATCTGAAGAGGGTTGGCCCGGCCTTCCGTTACGACTGCACAAGCCTCCCACCAAAGAAGTCCTGCTCCGCCTTCCGCAAATCTTTTGTATCTTCTCTCCACAAGTTCAGAGGGTGACCCGTCCGGATTGGAATCGCAGCCTTCCATAGGAAGAACTGCAATTGCATTGGGCGCAACCCGCTTTCCTACTTTTACTTCCTTGTGAAGCGGTGATAAATCTTCGCTGAATTTTATGTTCACACCGAGAGATTCTGCTTTCTCTTTCACCTCAGCCAGTGTCTTATAATTAAATTTTTCATGTGATGCCATTCTTAAGTCTCCTTATTTTTAATGCCAGTCATGCTGTCTTATATAACGGATTCCTGATTCGGCAATTTCATCCCGGCTCTTTCCAGGCTCAATCCATCCCCCGTCAAAGCCGCCGGTCATAAATGTCTCCATGGTAATATGTTCTCTATAATCGTATGTACGCATCAGATTCCACAAATCTTCCCATGGAAAAAATCCCTGTCCGGGAACTCCTCTGTTATTGGAACAAGCATGAAAATGGTACAGTTTTCCCGCCTTCAATACAGCTTCAAAGGCATCTGTCATGCTGTCTTCTTCAATTCCGGCCTGATAGGAATCAAAATGTACACCTACATTTTCTTCTCCAATATCAGAAACCAGCTTTAATGCCTGGTCCGCTGTATTTACCACACTGGTTCTGTACCGGTTCAATGGTTCGAGGGCAAGCCGGACTCCGCATTCCTTTGCAATTGCGGAAACTTTGCGGATTCCTGTCACCGCAAGCTCCCATTCTCTCTTTTTATCCTCCTCAGAAAGCCAGTGTCTTTTTCCTCCTCCTGTGTAAAGAGGGCCGGCAAACACCTTTGCAGAAACAGCCTCTGCAGATTTCAGACAGCCAACCATATATTCCATTGTGTTCTGACGAACCGCCTCATCAAAACTGGAAAGGTCACGCCCGGCTCCAAGAGAAGCACAAAGACTCACTTCCATATCCAGAGAATGGATTTCATCGGCCAGTTTAGGAGGGAGCTGCGAAACAGTCATGGGAAGCTCTATTGCTGTAAATCCCATTTTAAAAGCCTTTTCAGTCAGTCCTGTGCATTGTGGCCCAAGCTCATTTACCCAGTTCCAAAGATTAATCCCCCAGCGGTTTCCCATAAATATCTCTCCTATCTCGTTGATGCCCGTATAATCAAATCTGTTTCCAACATCTCTTTTAAGGGCTGCGGAAGCACACCTTTTTCACCTTTATACTGAATCTGGTGAATCAGGTTATTGGTCGCCCTTACACCGATATCGTAAAACGGCTGTGCTATCGTGGAAAGGGGCGGCTCCACCATTGCCGAAAGAGTTACATTATCAAAGCTGAGAACTGAGACGTCCTGGGGAATACGAACTCCCATCTCATGAAGGGCGTGAAGAACAACAAATGCTTTCGGGTCGCTGGTTGCAAAAATCGCATCCGGCCTGTCTTCTGAACTCATCAAAGCCTGTGTCATGCTGTAAAAGTTATCGCTTCCCGTTGTCTCCCTCATAACCAGATTTTCATTATAAGGAATATTATGATCTTTAAGCGCCGCCCGGTATCCGCGGTAACGCTCGTTATACAAGTAAAGGTTTTCTCTTCCCAGTGCCAAGGCGATTTTTTTATGCCCGGAGCTGATTAAATACCGGACGCCATTGTAAGCTGATTTAAAGTTGTCTATGGACACAATATCTATTTTCCCCTCATCCTGGGCATAAAAACGGTTTATCAGTACAAGAGGAAATCCTTCGGCACGGAGATTTCTTATATGAATTGAGTTTGGAAGCATGGAACCCACCAGAAATCCGTCCACCAGACGGGATTTCATGGTAGAAATATAGTCTTTTTCAACGCCGCTGTTCTCATCCGTATTGCATAAAATGACTGTGTAATTTTTCTTCCTTGCCGTATCCTCTACTCCCCGAGTAATCATGGGGAATATAAGGTTCTGTATATCCGGCAGCATAAGTGCAATGGTGTTTGTCCTGCCCATCTTCAGTCCTTTTGCCATAACATTAGGGCTGTATCCTGTTTTCTGGATGGCCTCCATAACCCGTACACGGGTGTCGTCACTTACATAACTTTTTCCGCTTAAAACTCTTGATACGGTGGTGGCTGAAACACCTGCCAATTCCGCAACCATCTTAATATTTGTCATCCTAATCACCTCAATATGTAAATTCCATAATATGGATTCTTTTGAATTGATTTTATCACATATTGCCAGAATATACACGGGATTTCAGTATGCTGCCAATTTATAATCAATCTTCCCAGTACACAGTTGCACCCCGGTGTGCTGAGGTACAGTTTTTGCGGTAAAGGTTTAACCAACCGGAAGCCGGTTTGTGAACAGGCTTAAAGCCCTTCTTTCTCTCTGCAAATTCCTCTTCTGTCACTTCTGCGGACAGTGTTCTGGCCTCAATGTCTATATGAATCATATCACCGTCTTTAATCAGGGCCAGATTTCCCCCTTCATAGGCTTCCGGGCTCACATGTCCGATAGCAAGACCTCCCGTTGCTCCTGAAAATCTGCCGTCGGAAACCAGCGCCAGTTTGCTTCCAAGCCCTTTTCCCAAAACAGCAGCCATAAAGGTTTCCATATGAGGCATTCCGGGGCTTCCCTTAGGACCTTCATACCGGATAACCACAACGTCTCCAGCCACAATCTCATCTTTTAAAATGGCATTCCAGGCATCATCCTGGGAATCATAGCACTTTGCCGGTCCAGAAAACTTCCACGCTGCCGAATCTACGGCGCTGAATTTGACAATGGCGCTGTCCGTACCGATATTTCCGTGAAGAACGGCAAGGCCTCCCTGTTCATGGATTGGATTTTCTACCGGATGAATGACATCTGTATCTTTATTTTCGGCAAGCTCCGCTTTATGGCCTATTGTTCCAAACATTCCATCTGCTGAGGTATCTAATTTTCCCGCAGCAGCCAGCTCTTTCACAACAGCCCCCAACCCTCCGGCTCTGTCAAACTCCTCCATGGTGTAAGTGGGGTGATTAGGGTAAATTGTGCTGATAACCGGCACTTCACGGCTGATTTCATCAAAGGTTTCCGGAACAATGTCACATTTTATCTGGCGTGCAATGGCCGGAATGTGAAGCAGGCTGTTGGTGGAACCGCCGGTTGCCATCATATACCGCACCACATTTTCAAAACTCTTCTGGTCTATAATATCACTGGGACGCTTTTCTTCTTTCACTGCCTCCACAATCTTTTTAGCCGCCTCTTTTGCCATCTCATGCCACTGGGGTGTCTGGCTGCGGACGCTGGCATTGCCGTGAGGAGAAAATCCTAAGACTTCAGCCATGGCGCACATGGTATTGGCTGTTCCCATAAATGGGCAGGCACCTGGAGTCGGACAGGCATTCCTCACGATTCCCTTATAGTCTTCCTCGCTCATATCACCTGCAACATAAGCTGCATAAGCCTGCTTTGTATGGGTAAGTGTCAGCATTTTTCCATTATAATGGCCCGCCGCCATATATCCGCCTGTGAGCATGACGGTCGGGATATTTACTCTCAAAGCTCCCATAACCATGCCCGGAACCACTTTATCACATGTCGCCATAATGATCATGCCTTCCAGCATATTCAATTCTGCTACGGTTTCTACCTCACTTGATACTAAGTCTCTGGCCGGAAGCGTATACCGGTCTCCCGGTGTATTGGAGCAGATTCCGTCACAGATACCGGTTATGGGAAGCTCCAGAGCAAGCCCTCCTGCTTTGTAAATTTCTTCCTTCATCTCTGCGATGACATCCTTAAAAGGGAAATGCCCCGGATTCATCTCATTCCACGAGTTAACCAACCCGATCACAGGCCTTTTTGCATCCTCCGGCGATATTCCCATTGCATATAGCAGTGTATTACGGTGATCGAGAGACTCTTCATTCCATTGACGTATCATCTTATCCTCCTGTCCTTACCTCATGCAGTTTATCACCCACCAAGATAAGCCTTTCTTACAACATCAGACTTTAGCAGTTCCTCTCCGGTTCCGCAGATATTAACGATACCGTTTTCAAGAATACACGCTTTATCGCAGATGGAAAGAGCTTTTCTCGCATTCTGTTCCACCAGAAGTACAGTGATTCCCGAATCCCGGATCTCTTTAATTAAGTCGTAAATCTGATTTACAATAATCGGTGCAAGCCCCAGGCTTGGTTCATCCAACAGCAAAATCTTAGGGTGTTCCATAAGCCCTCTGCTGATGGCCAGCATCTGCTGTTCTCCACCCGAAAGGGTTCCGGCAAACTGATGCTCCCGCTCCTTTAAAATAGGAAACCGTTTAAACTGCTCCTCTATATCTTTTTCCAACTGTTTTCTGCTATGTAAATATCCTCCTACCAGAAGGTTGTCCCGGATAGTAAGGCCCGAAAAAGTTCTGCGGCCTTCCGGTACATGCACAATTCCCTTTGCAACGATTTTGCTGGGTTTGGCCGGTATGGGTTCTCCAAGAAATTCGATGGTTCCCTTCACCGGTTTTACCAGACCGGAAATAGTACGCAGAAGGGAGCTTTTTCCGGCTCCGTTGGAGCCGATAATGCTGACAATCTGTCCTTCGTCCGCTTCTACATGGACATTTTTCAGTGCCCTGACGTGTCCGTAGGAGACGCTTAAATCCGTTACTTTTAACATTGCCATGTCAGCTCTCCTCCTTTCCCAAATACGCCTCAATTACTTCCGGATTTCTCTGTACTTCGGCGGGAGTGCCTACTGCAATGGTCTTTCCAAAGTTCTGGACATGAATAACGTGGGAAATGCTCATAACCATTTCAAGTCTATGCTCAATTAAAAGAATTGCAAATCCTATATCCTTAGAAAGGGTTGAAATCAGTTCTGTCAGTTCCTGAACCTCTGTGGGATTCAGTCCAGCTGCCGGTTCGTCTAAAAGCAGTACCTTAGGAGTGCAGGTTAAGGCTCTTGCAATTTCAATACGCCTCTGCATGCCGTAGGCCAGATTTTCCGGCCTTTCATCTTTATAATCTGCCATGCCTACCATTTCCAAATAGTGCTCACAAAGTTCAATTCCCCGCTTTTCCTCGCTTTTGCGTTTTGGAGTAGGAAGCAGGCCTCCTATAAGAGAGTATTTTGCCTGGGGATCAAAGGCGCACATGACATTTTCCAGCACTGTAAGCCCCTTAAATAAACGGATATTCTGAAAAGTACGTCCCATTCCTTCTCTCGTAACGAGATACTGCTCCTTTTTAGTCACATCCTTGCCATCCAGAATCACATTTCCCTGATCTGCGGTATAGACATTGGAAATCACATTGAAAATAGTTGTTTTTCCGGCTCCGTTAGGGCCTATGATTCCATGAATCTCCCCTTTGTCCGCACTGATGGAAAAATCCTGAATGGCTTTTACTCCGCCAAAGCTTTTATAAATGTTCTTAACTTCCAGCAGACTCATCAGTTTTCCTCCTTCTGCAATTTCGCGCGGCCTTTTCTTCTTTTGAATAAATCCGGAAGCTCATACTCACCCATGATTCCCGAAGGTTTAAAGTTGATAATCAAAAGAACCAGAATTGCATAAATAATACTTCTGTAATTTGCAAGCCCTCTCAGTACTTCCGGCAGGGCACTTAAGATGGTTGCTCCTAAAATAGAACCTGTCAGGCTGTTTACGCCTCCAAAGAATACCATAATTACCCAGTCAGCACTCTTCTTCCAGCCAAAAATACTGGGGTCCACGTATGTGATATAAAAAGCATACAGACAGCCGCTGAAAGCGGTAAAACCAACACTTAATAAGAATGCGGTAATTTTGATCCTGGCTACGTTGATTCCCATAGCCTTTGCTGCCAGTTCATCTCCGCGGATCGCAACACACTGGCGTCCGTATTTGCTTTTTTTAAACCAGTTTACCAGCAGGATCGCAACAAGTGCGGAAGCAAATGCCAGAAGTGTAGTTGTTTTCTTCGGAATACCGATAAAGCCGGAGGCACCGCCTGTCAGCTTGGTTGTCCGGTTAAGGAGAGCAGTAATGGCCTCTCCGAATCCAAGGGTAACAAGAGATATGTAATCCTTCCTCAGCCGAACCGTAGGAATTCCCACTATAAAACCAATGCCGACTGCGATCACGACCGCTCCAATGCAGGCAATGGGAAAAGGAAGACCCAGTTTTACTACAAAAATACCGGATACATAAGCTCCAACTGCCATGAATGCTGCCTGTCCAAGGCTGAACATTCCCGTCAGCCCTGTCAGCACATATACACCTGCAACCGCCACAAGGGTAATGCATATCTGTGTGAAAATATTTGTGTATAATACCATTGTGAGTACCCCCTACGCCTTTTCCTGGATGTTGCATCCGGCAATTCCGCATGGACGAACCAGCAAAAATACCAGCATAATCAGGAAGGTAAATACCGGGGTGTAGCCTGAACCCACAGTACCAATTAACAGTGTCTCAATAAGCCCCAGAAGCACAGCTCCAATGATGGCTCCCGGCAGACTTCCCAGTCCGCCGATTACCGAAGCAATAAATCCTTTTACTACCAGGCTGCCCAGAGTCGGATACAAGGTGTAGTTAATTCCCAGAAATACGCCTGAGAGTCCGGCCAGAGCGCCTGAAACCATAAATGTGAACTGAATAATCCGCGTGGAATCAATTCCCATTAAATTGGCGGTATCCCTGTCAAAGCTGACACTTCTGAGGGCTCTTCCGATCCTGGTTTTCTGAATAATGTAAGCCAGCACAAGAAGTGCAACGGCACTGCTGCAAAACATCAGAAGATCTGATGTGGAAACAACAACTGAGCCGAACTTAATTGCTGCTTTTTCAAAGAACTGAGGATAATTGTAAAAATTCGCTCCTACCTTTACAGTAACAAGTCCTTCATACAGCGTTCCTAATGTAATAGAAGAAACGAAATAATATACAGAAGAGCTGTTACGCTGTATAATGCGGCGGAATGCCACAAATTCTCCAAAAAGTGCGACACATCCACCGGTAACCACAGCTATGAGTATTGTGGGAACCAATCCCAGTCCCTTTGAAGCTGCCAGAAAATATCCGGCAAAGGCGCAAAGCGTCATGGTAGCTCCGTGAGAGAAGTTGGAAAACTTCAAAACATTAAATATCAGTGAAAAGCCTGTCGCAATCAGCGCATAGACGGAGCCCGTCGCAAGGCCGTTGATTATAATCTGCAATGACATGATATGCCTCCATCCATTCAAAAGCTGTTCAAACGCTTAATTATCTGCGCCGAATCTTTCTAACATCTTTGGTGTAGTTCCTTCATATGTAAACATAACCATTTCAAGACCGGTTGTCATATGAGTCTCAGGATCGATTGTAATTTTTCCTGTAAGGCCGTCAAAATCCTTTACATTTTCAATGGCAGTCCGCAGAGCAGCCGGATCGTCTGTTCCTGTCTCTTCCAGGGCCTTAGCAGCAATCTTTACAATGTCATATCCAAGGAAAAACTTGTTGGTAGCTTCTACTCCGGTTTTTTCCTTAACGGCTGCTATCATCTTCTGAAGCTCTGGATCTGTATCATCTACGTTATTGATGCAGTATACTCCATCACTGCTTCCGCCAAGCATGGTGTTAAATGGCGGACAGGCATCCAGGCCGCAGATAATTGCACCTTCATATCCAAGGGCACGTGCTGCTGTAACAATGTTTACAAGGTCCTTTGTATAGTTGGGCGCATAAATAGCATCAACGCCTGCACTCACAATAGGAGACAGCAGTGTCTTGAAATCCGTATCATTGGCGTTGTAGGCAATCTGCTGTTTTTCATCAACTGTTCCGCCCCCTTCTGCAACCGATGCAATGAAAGGATCTTTCAGAGAAAGTGAATAGGCATTGCTTTCATTATAGATGACACCGAATGTTTTAAAGCCGTTCTTCATAGCGTACTTTGCCATGATTGTTCCCTGCTGGATTGCGTTTGGCTGAAAACAGAACATATTCTTATAAGGAGTTCCGTCTGCTTTTAACTGTGCGCTGGGATCCAAGGCCAGACCCATTACCGGAACTTCGTACTGTTCAGAAGTTTCCTTGATGGCCAGCGCTATATTTGCCACAGGAGGCCCTACAATAAGAGAAACCTTGTCAGAAGTGACTGCTTTTGTGTATGCATTGATCGCTTCTGTTACATCTGCCTTGGTGTCATAGGTGTTCATGACCAGCTTCTTTCCGTTAATTCCCCCTGATTCATTAATTTCATCCACAGCCCACTGAGCTCCTGCCTGAACCATCTGTCCAAGGCTGGAAGTCGCACCTGTAATGTCCTGAAGACAGCCAATTACGATTTCGCCGTCTGTTGCCGCTCCTCCTGATGATGCTTCCGTTTTTCCGGATTCTGCATTTGCTGCAGTAGTAGAAGCTGTTGGTGAAGATTTCTGGTTGCTTCCGCATGCGGCCAGATTGAATACCATCAATCCGGTAAAGATAATTGCTATTGCCTTTTTCATGTACTCTTCTCCTTTTCTCTTTTGGAGGAATCAGCGGTCTGCATAGAAAGCTTTCCCCCAGTTTTTTCTGTACCATTTGGACAATTTTCTTGTCAGAAGCACTGTATGTTAACGTTTTCATACGGCTTCTAAAAAAATTAAAGAACTATATTTGTCATTTTGTTCAAATATTCATTCTTTAATTACAAAAATATAATACATCTTTTTACTTTCCCTGTCAATATACATGATAAAAAATTTTTTTTATATTATTTGACGTATGAAAAAGATTTCATATTTCTTATTTTTAGCATTTTTTACTTGACGCCATTCTTAATATGAGTATAATGTATAAGTAAAATATCAGGAAATTTATATATTTTTATATACTATTGAGTTAATATGTCAACATAATCAAAACAAAAGGAGAACTCTTCTATGAATACCGTTCTAAACGAAATCCAAAAAATTGGAATTCTTCCAACTGCTATGCTCGATGATGCCCGCAATGCTCTCCCCCTTGCAGATGCTCTTTGCAAAGGAGGAATTCCCTGTGTGGTAATAAATTTCTGTGACGAAACTACCGGCGAAGCTATTTGTGAAATCATGAAAACGTTTCCTCAGATGATAGTTGGTTCCGGAGCAGTTACAAACGTTAAACAAGCCTGCCTTGCCATCGATGCAGGTGCGCACTTTATCACCAGCCCAATATTTGATCCGGCCGTCATAGAGTATTGTAAGGACCGGAACATTGAGATAATACCAAGAGTTTCCGGCTCAGCACACGTGGAATCCGCACTTTCCCTGGGACTTGGGGCAGTAAGCATTCTCCCCGAAAGTCTTACAGACGGCATCCATACGATTCAAACCATGTCCCGGCTTTATCCCAGCATAGGATTTATTCCGGAAGGCAGTATCTGCGAAAAAGATACCGAATCATACCTGGAACTTAATAATATTTTCGCCTGTTCCAACAACCAGATTGCAAAGAAGGAGTGGATTCAGGCGGGAGAATTCAACAGAATAGAACGTATGGCAAAAGAGTCTGTCCGTGACATGATGGGGTTTGAAGTCTCCCACATCGGTATCAATTGCGGCAGCAGTGAGGAAGCCGAAAAAACAGCCGGAGTATTTGAAACGATGTTTGGGTTCCCAAAAGACCCGGGTCCAAGTTCCGTCTATGCCGGCACCTTTCTGGAATGCATGAAACCGCCTCACCTTGGCACAAACGGCCATATCGCCATTGCAACCAATTCTATTATCCGTGCAAAAAATTATTTTGAGGCCATGGGTTATGAATTTAATGAATCCTCTGCCAAATTTAGTGAGGGAAACATGATAGTCATTTATTTCAAAGAAGAAATCGGGGGATTTGCAGTGCATATTCTTCAAAAATGATTTCTGCACCGTCCCCTTTGCTTGTGATTTTCCTCTGCACATAAAAAAATCAGCTCTGTACACCACCGAATTTTTACATCTCCGGCCACGATACAGAGCTGACTCTAAAAGCAGTTTTTTCCTCACTAAATTTCCTTCAAAGTTTGCCAGAAAAAATTTTCCTGACCGAAGTTTCCTGATTTAAGGACTAATCTGATTGCTTCGTTCTGGAGTGGAATCATAATCGGTACTCCCGGAGCTACTGACTTTCCGATATGGTAGGAGGAAAAACCCAGTCGTTTCGTGACTGCACCGGATGTTTCACCGCCGGCCACAATAATTTTAGTCCTTCCAACTCCCAGAGCATACGCTGCGACTTCCGACATTGTGGACTCCAAAAGCCTGGCAACACCTTCCTCTCCGGTCGCTTTCACACGTTTCACTTCATCAGGTTCCGCCGAACTATAAATCAGAACCGGAACCTCCTGATGTTTGGTCAAAAAATCCTGAACATCCAGAAACGTTTGTGAGCCGTTTAATAAAACTAAAGGATGAAGTTGATAGGCTATTCCGCCTTTGCTTTTAAAATCGTTAATCTGCCTCAAGGTCATATCGGAACAGCTTCCTGCCAATAAGATTGCCTGTCCGGAGTACCCGTTTTTTTCCGGCACCTTTTTTCTTTTGGTTACTTTATTCTCACTTGCCAAAGCCGCTCCAACAGGCTCCATTAACCCAGAACCTCCTGACAGCAGCGTAAGCTTCCCGAACAGTTCCACAATCCGATATCCATGATTTTGATCATAGTAATCCGGAACAAGATAAAAGTGGCTGTGTGCTCTCATAAGCTCTTGTATGTATGTGTTTAAATCTTCCTGCCGTCCGATTAATTGCTCAACTCCCAATTCAAATACAGGATAGCGGCTCTGCATTTCCATCAGCGTCTTGACTCTGGACTGGCGCATGGGTGTGAGTGGATGATTTCGCATATGAGTTTCTGCCAAAGGCTTCCCTCCCGCATATAAAATCCCCTCCTTAACAACCCTCTGATTTATCGGCAGAGAGGGACATAAAAGCGTAAACGGTATATCAAATTCCTCAAGCAAGGCATCTAAAACCGGACCAATATTCCCTTGCTCCGTTGAATCAAAGGTCGAACAGTATTTATAATATAGTTGTCCTGCACCGCTCTTTTTCAGAAAGCGAAAAGCCTTTATCACATCACTTACTGCACCTGCTGCCTCCTGCGTTCTGCATTTTAGGGCAATTACGGCAGCTTCCGCTTCATGGACGTCCGTTGCAGGATCTGGTATCCCATTATATAAAATGGTTGAGACTCCTTCTTCAGCCAGGAAAGATGCGGCATCGGAAGCTCCTGTAAAATCATCTGCCACGCAGCCAAACCGGATTGTATTTTCAGCCTTCATAAGCCTCCAGCGCCTCCAGCATTTCCTTTACCCTTTGTACTCCGGAATCCGGACTGTTTAAGATCGGTTTTTCAATATCCTTAAGTTCCGGAATTAAAACTGCCATACTTGCCTGAGCCAGAACCAGTACATCATAATCTTTTTCCTTTTCCCGGATTAATCTTTTCAGCAGAGCATTATGCTTGTTTTGATCTCGTTCTATTGTCAGGGCTTCAAAAGCTTCCTGACAAAGATAAGAATCCACAGTTATCTCTTTTCCCTTTTCGCAAGCTGTCCTCCGGATCAGGCGGGTACTGGGCTCCAAAGTGGTTTTTACGGTTCCAAATACAGCAACCCGGCAGCCTTGCTCCACGGCCAGCTCCGCCATTGGCTCATCAATTTTCAGGCAGGGGATAGAAATCAGATTCCGGAGCACATCGGCAGCTTCTCCAACTGAAGAGCAGGCATTGAGAATTAAATTGGCTCCTGCACCCTCTGCAAGCATTCCGTATCCGCAGATTCTCCTGACAATATCCTCATTCAGCCCATCGTTTGCTCTCACATCGGGAAGCAGACGGTCATCCACGATATTCATGACTTCAACCTCCGGCATGATATTGCGAATCATGCTGTTTAAGCTCTCATAAGTCACCATACTGGTGTGAATCACTGCAACTTTTTTTGCCATCCGTACACCCTCCTATTCATTTACTACTTTCCGGCGCAGTAAAGAGCGTTTTCTAGTCATTTCCATATAATCTTCCGGTAATGCACGCAGCTTCATCCCTGTAGCAAGAATCGGCAGATACATTTCGCAGGCACGTTCTACATTATCACTTGCGATCATGGCAGCCTCCATTGTAACTCCGACACCGATGGCGCCATGATTAGCCATAATAAGTCCGGCATTGGTTCCAATGGTGTTTTTTACATTCTGCGCTAATTCCTTGGAGCCTGGAGGTGCAAACGGTGCAACCTCCAATTCTCCGCCTAAATATACTACACCTTCAATATCCATGGTAGGAACCTCTTTAATTCCATCAATAGCACTGACTGCCGTCGCATATTTGGAATGAGTATGGACCACTGCATTTACCTCCGGCCTCAGCAACATAATTCCAAGGTGCATAGAAAATTCAATGGAAGGCTGATACTTTCCGGATACTATATTTCCCTCCATATCTGCCACCACCAAGTCCTCTTCCGTCAACGAAGTATACGCCATCGCCGTGGGGGTAATCACAAATAAATTTTCGCCTTCTACCCTCGCACTGATGTTCCCGGCTGTTCCCAATGCATATCCCTTTTCTACCATCATTTTACAGCCCCAAAGAACATCCTGCTTTACTTTACTTATATTTGATGACATAATCTTTTCCTCCGAATCTATTTTTTGTATTGAAACCCAGCTATCAATCCGGCAGCCTCTGCTGCTGTCCTGGCATTCCGGATAGCAGTAAGCGTATCCTTTTCTTCCAGCACATGAAACAATTGATATAAGGCGGTTAAATGACAAGTTGTATCGGGAGTGGCCAGAACCACAATCACATCTGCCTCCATATATCCATCAATTGAGATGCGCTGCGGCAATATCATCAAGGACATACCAATCTGGATCACACCGTCTTCAATCCCGGCATGAACAATAATGACGCCATCTTCAATCATAATAAACGGATTGTTTTCCTCAATCTGCCGGATGACAGCGTTCACATACTTTGATATGATTTTACCCGATGCAAGCAGTGGTGCCGCTGCGCTGCGGATCGCTGCTCTCCATTCTAAAACTGTTTCACTGATTTGAATTGTTTGCTTTGTCAGTAAATCAATCAGTTTTAAATCATAATTTCGAATCGTTTTCCTGACAACTCTATCATTCTGTACAGGATTAAAATACTTCCCCAGACTGCGCAGGAGCTCTTCCCAGTCTTTAATTTCGGCATGTGCTTCAATAATTCCCATCAGCTCCCTGGTATCAATAGGATTCACCTGAAAACCTTCCAGTTCCTGCATCACCTTTTTCCGGAAAGCGTATCTGGCCTCTCCGGAAAGAATCGGACTTACCATAAACTGGATCTTTTCCGTTTCCAACCTGACTGTTGTAAAAACAATCTGGTAATCCTTTTGATACTCCCTAAAAGTCCTCACTGACATGCACTCTATAAATTCAATCTCCGGAAACAATTCCCTGAGAGTGATAAAGAGGAAGTTGGAGACGCTGATTCCATTGGTGCAGACCACGATTGCCTTTCTTCTGACACCAATATTTTGAAGGCTCCCTTCCCGGCGCAGCCATGCTCCGAATAAAACTGTAATATATACCAGTTCCTTATCCGGAATCTCCTCCTCCAGCATTTGTGCAAATGCCTTGGAAGCCTTTTTTATCATCTCATGCAGATACTGATACTGGGGAAGAACCATTTCTGTAATATCCGGCTGAACATGATAATGATACCTGATCCGGTAGTAAGCAGGTCCTAGATGCTGTAACAATGCATTCAAAAGTTCCTCCTTTTCCTGGATACGGATGCAGCTGATTTCTTCAAACTTACGAATGATAATACTTGCCACATTCAGCAATCGTTCACCAATGTCCCGTTCTTCCCCACGGTTACTGTTAATATTTGACACCTGAATCTGGATCGTTAAATAGATAATTTCAAATACCGATCTGATCTGGTATTTATGGGCGAAGTCTGCCATCACTTCATATTCCTGTGTCCCCTGAATAGCTGCGTTTCCTGACACCCCATGAAAATCCGGAAGCCGGTCCAACAGGTGCCCGTTTCTGATTCGGAACATAATAAAGTATAAAATAAACGGCAATTCTTCCACCCGGTCATCGGTAAAATGCACTTCCAGATTTTTTTCCACCTCACTGACGTTGAGCCGGAGCATGGCCATATCTTCATCCAAAATCTTAAAACGCTTCATCAGCTTTTCTTCTCCATCGGGAATAGATAGAATTTTTCGGATGTCATCGATCATCAGTGCCCGCTTGCGGTACTCCTCGCCCTCCAGCCGGTAGCCGTCTTTCCTTGTATAAATAATGGAAAGGCCCTGGCTTTTAATCCGTTCCTGAATCTTTCTCATATCCGTCATCAGGGTATTTTTGCTGATTTGCAGTTCATCCGTAAAATGGTAGGTGGATAACTCCTCTTCCCGGCAAAGCAGCCTCAAAATAATGAAGTATGACCGCTCTTCGTCTGAATAATTATATACAAGTTGGGGGTGCCCGGCTGTTTCTGACCGAAATTCATCAATCACACGAACCGAAACCTGAAACCTTCCGGTTTTCATTCTTGTAATTGGATCAAACCCGCTGGACTCCAGATAATAATTGATTTTCTCCATATCATAGCTTAACTGCTTTCTGGACATTTGCAGTTGTTGTTCCAGCTCTTTCCCCGTGATGGCCGGATTATCCGCGATTGTTCTCAGCACAGTATAACTTCTCTGATCCAAATACATAAACCCCTCTCAATATTAAAAATTACATATTATTCTGACTGATTCTCTAAATCTGCTTTCGCTTCTGCCATTAATTCACGATAATACATAATAAAACCAACGAACCACAAAACCAGAACAACAAGCGGCACATAATTTCCACTTAATGCCTGAAAGACATGGGAGATGGCGTATGTAAAGACCGGTCCGTTAATCAGACTATTGCTGATCAGCTCTCCCTGTTTCAAATCAATGCTGCCGGTCGCCATGGCAAGCTCCGTTAAAAACGGTGCAAATGCCGTTCCTACCCATAAAAAAACCGGTGCGCCAATAATACAGAGAATCAGCATCTGTTTTAGGTTTCCTTTTGTTACCAGAAATGCCGGCAGGGCCAGTGATGCACTCATCAGTCCGGCAAACGGAAGAATCATATTTCCCGGCAGGAACATGGAATATATCAGCATAAACGGAATGCTCCAGAGAATTGCCAGCCAGATCTCGTTGCATCCGCCGAGAATCGGCCAATCAAGTCCTACAATCAAGGTTCTGCCTTCAAATTTCTTATTCATAAAGGCACTGATTGCTTCTGAAATAGGAGACAGCGCCTGCATGAAATATTTTGCCACTACCGGAAACAGGGTCATAGAAGTGGCCGCTTTCACACCTAGTGTTAAAATAGCCGCCAGATTATATCTCGCCAAAATACCGAATAAACAACCGAGCAAAAATCCCATTACATGGTTCTCGGCAAAGATGCCGAACTTCTCTTTTAAGCGATCTGCATCAAAGCTGCCGCTAAGCCCCGGTATCTTTCGCAAAATGAGTGCAAATGGGTAAAGTACCGCTCCAAAAAACAGGGTTGTATGAGTACATGTAACACCTGGAATACCTGTCAGTTTTTCGATTCTATGCTGATGGGCGTCACCAGATTTCAGCTCCAGGATGATCTGTACTGCCGCAACTAAAAACGCCAGAAGCACACTCTTTGTTATGGAAACTACTGCAACCGCAGTGAATATTTTCAACCACACATTCCATAGGTCCGCATTGATGGTATTGGTCTTCTTTAATACCAGCATCAGAATATTCACACCGATCAACACCGGAAACATTAGAAAAGCGTATGGCCATGCCCAGGATATAGTCGCCATGGTACTCCAGCCACCGTCCACAATCGGCAGTGAGATTCCGGTGGCTGTCATAATCGCCTGTGCGGCAGGTGTAATCGCCTCTTTCATGAAAGAAATCAAAAGATTCATACCAGTAAATGCAACTCCAAGCGTGATGCCGGAAGACAGCGCATCCCTGATTTTCATGCCGACCAGAACACCGGCAATAATCATAATAATAGGAACAAAAACCGGTGCTCCCAATCCTAATAAAAAGTTGATAACATTACTTAATATTTGCATAATATCATTCCCTCTCCTTTATTCTTCTATTCCCCTCAACCTATTTACAAGCTTCCAGCAGCTTTTCAAGCTCCGCTTCCATATTGACACCTGTCAGAAATGCAATTCCGTTGATGAGCGGTACCGGATACTGTTTGGATAATTTTGTAATAGTGATATATGCCACACAGTTTTTAATTTCCGTATCCAGCGATTTAATATTTACCGCATCGACCTTTGCATCCACTTTTTTCTCTTTCAATAAACGGTTTATTTTACTGGCGATGGCTTGGGATGTTGCCACACCATTTGCACAAGCAACGATTACTCTCTTCATATTATTCCTCCAATCCATCCATAGATAAAATCAACTTTCTGTATTCATCAACACTTTTGGCTGCATCCAGCTTATCCATCAGCTCTGCATTCTGAAAATTTTGAACCAGAATCTGAAGCAGCTCAATATGCGCATCGGCACCTTCCTGACCTTCTGTTTTATGAAAGCCAAGCATAAAGACAAATTTCACATCATACATGACATCCGTGCCGGTCATCTCCCTCCATTTCACCGGCTTCTTTAATCTAATCGGTGCAATAAAAGGACGAATGATACAATCCGGGTCCGTATGGGGAATTGCAACTGCATAGGGTTCAATCCCCAAAGCGGTGGGATAATCTTTCTCCCGCTTCTTAATCGCTTCCAGAAATGTCGGCCTGACAAATCCCATCTCCTCAAGCTTACCGGCCATGTACTCAAATACCTGATCGGTATTTTCCGCCTCGATATCCAGCTGAATCAGCTCTTTATATACAATATCTCCCCTCACTGCTAACTCTCCTTATTTATCTTTTTAAAAGTTGGATGCGCGCATACATTTATTCAACCTTTATACGTTTATTATAAAAGATCTCTTTCTTATGTGCAATTTGTATTAAGCGTAATTGATGCGCCACCAGTTGCGCATAATTGTGATATGCAATTTTTGTGCGCAACACTTCACTTAACTCAACTGGATGTTCCGGATAAGATTCTATTTCCTACATTCTTTGTATCTACCGCCAGTGAAACTTCTGAGCCACTGGCCATCAGAATTACCTCCGGCTTTTCATTGTTTATAGTAAGTAACTTGAAAGCCTTATTTTACTGTGGTAAACTTGTTCTATATTACTATAGAATAACTCTTTTGATATGAGTAATAGTAAACTTTTACGCTCTGGAAGCAAATTTATATAACAGGAAGGTAATGCAAATGGATCATCAGGAATATTTTTCACAGGTTAAAACCAATTTTATCAATACAAAACAGGCAAATATCAGTGGGTTAGATACTCTCGTGATTTATGAGGAAGTATTTAAATGGAAATGGATTGCAACAAAGTTGAAAATATTTTCATTTGCAGCTTATACCGATAGGATTGACGAGAAGTTGATAAAAAACTACACCGGAAAATGTTTACAATATGCGTGTAAAAATAAAAAAGGCCTCCCAAGAGGTTTTCAAAACGGGGTTGTTAGTTACAGTATTTTAGTTTCGGAAAGCATAGATCCATCTGCGATATCTTTTGTGTCAAAAAGACCAGACAAACATTGGTCAGCCTTTGAAATGCCAATCATCGTTGATTTATCTAAAAAAGAACTGTATTATTACAAAGAAAACATTTTATGGGGAGCACTTTATGATTCGTTTTTGAATGAATATATTATTTGCAATTTTAATTTTAAGTGAGATTATGAGCATACCTTCCGAGCCACCCTTAAACCATATACCAGATAAAACCTCACTAATTATAAAATTAAGCGGTTACATCAAAACAATGATGCAACCGCTCTCTGCCCGCTACATACCTAGTATGATCCAGACAATGTTTGCATAAGAGCAGTGGAAATCAATGGCGCCTTGCGGTATAACAGCAGAAAGCAGAAATTTGATTGCAGGAAAGGAGGACAAAAATGTTACCAGCCATAATAGACAGACGCAGCATACGGAAATATAAAAGTATAGATGTACCTAAACCTATGATAGAGGAAATTTTACAGTCGG
The DNA here is from genome assembly GCF_036758025.1 of Lacrimispora sp. Taxonomy (GTDB): domain Bacteria; phylum Bacillota; class Clostridia; order Lachnospirales; family Lachnospiraceae; genus Lacrimispora. The sequence continues at coordinate 37,914 of NZ_DAIOXM010000029.1, forward strand.
GAATGCTTGCACCATCCTCAAAAAACCGTCAGCCATGGAAATTCATTGTAGTGACAGGCAGTGCAAAGAAGGATATGCTTGAAGTTATGAGTAAAGGATTAAAGCGGGAAAAAGAATACCCGCTTCTTCCGGGAAGCGCACAGTACCTCAGCGGTGCGGAATATACTTTAGGAATCATGGAGCAGGCGCCTATTATTATTTTTATTGTTAATTCACTTGGAATAGATATCCATTCTTTCTTGAATCCCGAAGAACGCATTTATGAAATCTGTAATGCTCAATCAATAGGCGCTGCAATTGAGAACATGACACTTACTGCTACCGAACTTGGTTTGGGCAGCTTATGGATTTGTGATACCTATTTCGCATATAGGGAACTGTGCGATTGGTTAAACGTTGATGGAGAACTTTTTGCAGCGATGGCCGTAGGATATGCAGACGAAATCCCTTTTGCCAGACCAAGAAAAAGTATGAAAGATGCTATTGAGTGGCGTGCATAACCAATGCTCCCGGTCATCGAAGCGTCGGATGCTGTCATCTCAAAAATATTGTCCAGGCATTCTTTTTGTAAAGTGATAGAGGAAGCCTTTTGGTGCCGAAATGCATTCATATACCATCTAATCTTCTCCTTTATGGTTTTTTCGGACTGATATGCCAATCCTGCCATAAATTATCCCGAATGTTGAGACTGTCTGTGAAATTGGCTGACAGCATTCCACTGTATTTATGCTGTAGATTTTCTCTTCATTTCCATTTTGGTAATAAATTCGGTCACAGGATACATAAAACCACGGCGTCCAATCGTTGTTAAGTTTACGGTTATCACTGCCGTTGATATTCATACTGTAAAGAGTTCCATGATCATAGCTGTTAGTATAATAAATCTTTTCACCTTGAATCGCACAATTCCCACAGTTATTTACAGCCTTTGATATCCATAATCACAGTGAAATGGTGCGTCGATTGCAATATTCTCTCCCATGCCACCTAACAATTCCCGAAGAATCGTATTTCTTTTTTCTGAATCTTGATAATCAGTAAAATAATATGTTCTTGTTAATTCTCTTGCACGGGAAATTGTATCTAATATATCTTTGCTGGCAGTTTCTAAAAATTCTGATTCTTCATACTGCATAATATTCCCTCTATCGAAAGCTATTCTCAACGACTCCCGGCAGCAAGTCATAAATAGAACAGCCTATTTTCTTTTCAAACAAAGACTTTATTTCTAAAATCTTTTTCCAACGGTCTATGGTAGCAGAATGGAGGCCATAACGGATTGTTACATCAACAAACCGTTTTTCTAAAATGCAGAAACCTGTTGGCAGTGCTAACGCATCACATAGTTGTACCAGCCTGTCATAATTATCATATACTGCACTGTTTATGAATTGCTTCATAAACTGATAATCTTCTTCACTCACATCAAATTCGCCAATAGAGGTATCAATATCCTGTATCATAAACGCATGGGAAATGCAGATTTGAGCCGCTTTTTCCCATTCACGCTCCATGCAATAACGGTATCCGTCTATCAGGTGTTTTTCTGAGCTTACTCCGGCATATCGTCCAATATCATGCAATAAGCCTAAAGTATATGCCATATCATCAGAAAGGTTATTACAATGCAGCGCTATATTTTTACAAGCCATTGCAACGTAGCGGGAATGGTCTATCCAAAGCCCAGGATTAGATTTTGCTGCCTTTTCTAATTCAAATTCTGCTTTTTCACTATCTAACTTTATATTTCTAATTCCTTTTTGATATAGTAGGAGCCTGACCCGCAAAATGACCAAGCTCCTTTATTGCGAAGTGTTTCAAATTACTACTTAGCAGTCTCCAATTGTGAAATATACTATACTAAAATAGTCTTTTATCGTTGGAATACTCAATGAGAGCCTCAGACAGCCTTTATTTTCCCTATGCTTTTGCAGCAACTCATTCTGAATACCATATTTTTTGTTAATATTTTCTTCACTTCCGTCCGGATACAATAGATTGACCACTCCGGAACACTCATTTACTGTTTCTAAAAAGTTTTTCATATTAAAGATTTTTAGTTTTACCATTGCACACCCTCCATTCAAAAAAAGTTTATATGGTGATTGCAATGAGTTTGCTGTTTTGATTGCCTATCACCTATACAAATATCATTATAGTGCAATCTCTTCTGAATAAATATCCTATTTCTGCCTTTGTATATCACTATCCTGCCATTTCTTGCGATACTCTAAGGGAGTACAGCCGACATGTTCCCGAAACACTTTACCAAAATAGCTGCTGCTTCCCAATCCGCAGGCATGACTGATAGATGTAATGGATTCCCGGCCTTTTGATAACATATTACATGCCATTTGCAGCCGGTAATTTTTTATATATTCCACCGGTGTCATATGCAGACAATCATGGAACGCCCGAAAGCACTCACGTTCACTGAAAAAGGCGGCAGCGGCAATTTCCGCAATTGAAATTTTTTCTGCATAATGATCATGAATATATATCATCATCAATTTTATTTTATCATTTATTTTATTGTAATCTCCCTTTTTCTCAAGTAAAGGGAGAGATATGGTAAGAAGATGGAGCCATATTTCAGACAAAGCCGTTCGCAGTTTTACTTCATATCCAAAATCACTTTCAGAAAGGTTAAAGGATTCACAAATTGTATTTAATAACTCTGCCTGTATGGGATTATCAGGATATAATGCTATGATTTCTACCTGCGGAGCCGTAATAACTGGTGAAATAAATTTTTGTTCAATCCGGCTTCCCAGCTCGCCGCCTATAAAAGAAGTATCAAAAATATGCAAAAGCTGAACAGTTCCATTTGCTTCCGCCTGAGGTCTTGTCATATGGAGTACATTGGAATTGACCATTCCGCCGGAGCCTGCTGGAAATACCATTTTTCCTTTTGGGGTATAATACTCTAATTCACCGCTTTGCATATAAAAAAGTTCTACTGCTTTATGCCAGTGCCAGGGTACGAAAGGATCGATATATTTATCCATTTCAACGCGAGAAGCAATGTATTGAAAATTGGATACAAAATCAGGTAATAATTCTTCTTTACTTCCTGTATGAAATTCGATGTTGGAGATATTCCTCAAATCTTTTCCCCTCCTTTTTATGATATCTACAGTCCTTTTTTGCCTTTTCCAGCTTTGTTTCTTCCCATTTTTCTAATATTCTTTTCCAGCCTGACAGCCCTAATATTCTCATTATAACATGAATAATCAAACATATGGGAATATTAGATTCCTTATACGATTCAGTCTGTTTGAAATTATCTTTCCTATTCTCCAGAAGCCGGTTATAGGGTAGTGATTACATATAGTTGCAGAGCATATGATTGCATATAGATCTTTAGAAAAATAAAATACTATGTTTTTCGTTCTCCAAAAACATGAACCATACTTTATATCTGATGATAAAAAGACACATCCTCGCAGTTGAAAATATACCTTTTCCTGCTATTAATGAAAAAGGAAGTATCAGTCTTTATTTACCAATACTTCCTTTTTTATTTTGTTATTGTATTTAAGTAATCATCGATGAAAACTTATTTTTAATTTCTACAGGACGCATGGCCTTCACATACTATTCCATATAATTCACGAAAGTGCATTACCGTCATTCCGAAGTCATGTAAAATCTTCTGTACTTCCCTTTATCAAATTTATATAAGGTGTACTTCCTCATTAACCCGCAGCCCATATTTCTATTTCTATTTTTATTGCCTCCAAACCTAAAGCATTTACATAAGCAATTGTCATAGAGGGGGGAATTTCTCCGAAAAAATCACAATAAATCTTATAGAAATAATCCCAATCGATTTCTTCTTTTGACCATATATTTACCTTTATAACATTATCCGGTTTCAAATCTATACTTTTAAGTAGGTTTGATATATTTATAAATGTATTTTTTACTTGTTGATTAAACTCCTCCGGAATATTTCCGTCTAAATCCGCTCCAATTTGTCCTGAAAATGTATAAAACGTTGCATTAGGATCTATTTTTGTTATATGGGTATAATTCCCCACTGCTTTGCTTATTCTCCCTGATGAAGATAATCTTGTAACTACATTATTATTCATTTGATAACATCCTTTCTCTGTTGGATAAGTAATTTCTAACACTATATACCATCAAATATACAGTTATCCACTGCCAGAAATTTACTCTATAAAAACAGAGATGGAATGTTCGTTATTTTTTATACTGCTATTTATGAAAACCAATCTCATTCCCTCACCACCCTTTTAAAGGATTATATAGTTGATAAAAGCTATAGTCAAGTATTCATTTATAAAACTGGCAAAAGCAGGCCAGCGGTGCGTTCTTCACACATTTTTTTAGAATATCCTGCCTTGTGGTAAGCGATGGGAACATCATGAGTTTGGGAATAATTGTGAATAGATAATCTAAGGGCCTTGGCCAAACTTGAAAGTGTTCCCACACTGCATCGGTCCAGCCTGGTTTTTCCAGAATAAATATCTGCAAGGGTCGGCCATGATATCCCACTGATTTTTGATAAATAATAACGGGATATATTCATATCTGGCAAAGGTTGTTGCATTGTCATTTTCATCACCTGTCAAAATTATATCGGTGTCCCGATGCAGTGCCAAGAAAAGCTCAGATAGGAAAACTCAGAAGATTTCAACAACTTTTTAAGCAGAAACTATTTTATCTGGTTCCACTTATTATTTCTCTTTACGAATTGGGATTTGCAGGTTTTCCTACAGCAAAAGTTATAACGATTTCAAATAATACAGTAATCTTTCTTTGGTTAGCGGTTCTGCATGGCCTAAAATACAATATTTGCAATCAGTACTTTCTATCAAATTTATCAACTTATCTAATTTATCTCTGTCCATATAAGAATCATTAAAGAAATCCTCACTTGTCGAATCTCCCAAAAATAATATTTTTTCTTCGGGTACATAAATAAGCACAGTATCCTCGGAATGGGGTGATTCTGCATGAAAAATCCTTGCAGTCACTCCACCCAAATTAATAGTAAGTTCTTTTTCAAACTGAATATCTGATCGTACGACAACAATTTTTTTGTTATCTCCGTACTCTCTATTGAGACATTCATCATCCTTTTTTAAAAATTGTACATATTCATTGTCTGATAGTTTGGCTCTTTCGATGTCTAAAAACTCGTTCGTTCTATTATGAGCAATAGATAGCCCGTGAATATGGTGCATTCCAAACGTGTGATCCCAATGCCAATGGGTTATAACTGTAAAATCCGGTTTTTTTAATCCCTTAGACTCTAACGCACTATAAAACTCATCAACATGATCTGCTGAATTACCTGCATCAACAGCCATCATGATTTTTTCACCTTTTAAATAAACCAGCATAGGACGGTCTGTTTCCTGCTGATGTGGATAATAAAATATCCTGTCATTTAATTTTTTAAGTTCCATTTATCATCCCACCTTTCCGGTAACAAATCTTGAAGCAATATTTAGCTTTCTCAAAAGTCAAAATTATTTTGTAAAAGAGGGGTATTAATTGGCCCCGGCAACACACAATTGACTCGTATCCCATACTCTGCATACTGCTACCTGTTACAACCGCTACCTTTTTATCTTCCATAAATATATATATCTTCTATTCGTTATGAAATTCCGTTTTGCTTCCCATTATGCCCATAATAGTTAGTTATGAATATTTACGTAATAACTCTTTAGGAATATGACAATAGTCATTAGGGCACCTATCTAATCTATCTTGATGTTCATCTGCACTTTTGACATAATTCATAAGTGGCAGGACTTCCACTACAACTTTTTCCCTATCCGCCCTTTCTGCTATATAATTCTTGGCATCTTCCAAATGTCGAGGCACTTTACTGTATACACCTGTGCGATATTTTTTCCCCACATCATTCCCTTGTTTATTCACACTGTAAGGATCTATAATCTCAAAAAAATAATCCATTAGTTGAGAAACAGTTACAATTCCAGGGTCAAATTCTGTTCTTACACATTCAGCATAACCATCATACTCGCCTTCCAGAGTATTTGAGTGACCATTTGCTCGTCCTGCTTGAGTATTAATAACACCGTTTAGTGTTTTGATAAATGCTTGTACACCCCATAGACAGCCACCTGCAAAATATATTGTTTCAACCATAGCATTCACCTATTTTCTTTCATCAAATATGAATAATCTGTACTTCACATTGGAATTTGTTATTTTCAGACACCTATAGTATAGTCTATATTTCCTCAACTTTGTATAGGTCTGTTCTTCTTGCACTCAAAAGAGGCAATTGATTTCGGATACTTTTATTCATTTCCAAATCAAAGTCAATCACGGCTGTTGTTGGCTTTTCATCCGCACGGTAGACAACGTCTCCCCATGGTGAAACCACAATAGAATTTCCATACGAAATATAAGGACCATTTTCATCCCTGGCAGGAGCTACACCAATAGTATATAATTGGTTATCAACTGCTCTCTGGCGGAATAGAAGTTCCCAATGGGCAGGACCCGTCGTCATATTAAAAGCAGCAGGAACAACGATCATTTGCGCATCATTCAATGTCATAATACTGCTAAGTTCAGGGAATCGCATATCGAAGCAGAGACAAAGACCTATTTTGATACCGAAAGCTTCAAACATAGTAATGCTGTCTCCTGCAGAAAAAACATCAGATTCTTTAAAGCTCTGACCGCCTTTAACGTCAATATCAAAAAGATGAATTTTTCTGTGTCTTGCTATCTCATTTCCGTTAGGGTTAAATACAAATGAAGCATTGAATATCTGGTTTCCATCTCTTTCTGGCATGCTTCCGCCAATAAGAAATACACCGTTATTTTTTGCCGCATCAGACAACGTTTTCCATGTCTGTTCTCCTGCTTGTTCAGCATAGACTGGAAAATCCTTATTGGAATAAGGACACATAAACATTTCAGGAAGTATGACCAACTCTGCACCCTGTTGGGTACACTCGTAAATGCTCTGTACAGCATATGAAAGATTCTTTTCTTTATCCCTTGTAACTGGCATTTGTATTAATCCGATTTTCATATTGGACTCCATCATATTTTTTCTTAATCTCTTTTTTCCGAATCCTGAATATCCTTCGGTATTTGATTTGTAAAATCAGTACTCATCAAAAAATCAGCGGTTTGCGCCTTTCAATATCAATAAATATATCAATTGCTGTTTGCTATTTTTATCATGGCTGTTAATGCCCGATAGATATCAATAATTGTTTTTCCACTATATGATACAATATTGGGACTGATAAGTTCTGTTCCAGGCATTATTGATGCGGATTCAGCCTGACCGCTGTTAAGGAAAGTAACTCTCATTTCAATTGGCCCTTGTATTTTTACAGGGTCGATATTCCTTGCATTCATCAAAGCAACTTTACTTTTTTCTTTTATTTTTTCAAATGCTACGGATGGCGCTAAACATTTTGCCGCATATCTTCCATACGATGTTTTAACTACAACTGATTCAATTGGAGAATTTACGTCTTTTACTTCCTGCTCCAGAATGTTGTCACCTGATACTAAAACAACCGGAACATTAAAATGACCTGCAACGCATGCATTCATATAAAACTCTCCAACATCTTTACCATTTATATTTATATTTGAAATAACACCTCCATGAAAAGAGTGACTCAAAACACCACTTGTATTCATCCTGGAATGATAGCCTATAAATATTGCTGCATCAAACGATGAATCTAGTCCTTCCAACATTGCACCCTTATGAGATGGACCCATAATTAATTGGGCTTTACTGTTCAAAGATTCTATAAGTATATTAGTTCCGGCACTATGAAGATCATTTACGACAATTTCTGTTGCACCAATCTCAATTGCTCCTTCGATAGCAGCATTAACCTCTTGAGTCATAAGTTCTCTTGATCTCTCATAATCCCGCTCCCCAGGTAATACCTGATTAATAGCAGTAATTCCGCTTATGCCTTCAATATCTGATGAAATATATATCTTCACAATATCACACCTTTCATATGATTCTTTAATAAAATATTAAAAAGGAAACATTCCATACTCTCTCTAAATAAATACTATTAAACATTTGAGATTTGTTTTTCCAATTCTATTGCCCCCTGAAGTGTAACAAAATATCCTCAACCGATTGCTTCGGTGACTGTTCTGAGGTGTCGAGCCAAAATCCAATTTTAGGAGTTTCCCTCACAAAGTCCGCATATAAAGCCTCCGGCGTAAAACCGATATATCCAACCTTTCCCCGCAACGCCTCACGCTTCTTTACTGTTTCCACATTTGGGCAAAGCACTACTACATGAACATTCCGATCCCCCAGCATATCTAACATGCGGGGAAGTTCTTCGCCGTAGTAATTATCCTGCATAACAACGGAAAATCCGTTATCATAATAGGTTCTGGCCGCTTCTGCAGCCAAGCGATAGCGCAGATGCAGCTGTCGAACTGCTTCGTCAGATGGCTGTGCGGACATCTCTGCACGACCTGATACAATCATTGTACGAAATATATCACCGTGCAAATGTACACAGTTCTCAATTTTTGAAGCGAGCAGTTCTGCAACTGTTGATTTTCCTGATGCCATAACACCAGTAATTAAATATATTGCTTTCTCCAGCATAACACGTCTCCTATTGATACTTATTAAATCCGTAAAGTATTTTATCCCAACGATAAATTGGTATTTGTGTATCTAAATATAGGGATACTCCCCACTGCAATACTAATTTTCCTCTATAAACGGAATAAATGTTGGATGTTCGTAAACATACTTTCCAATAATTTCTCCTGCCTGTTCCTCACTGATTGGTTCTGCATTTTTCGCATCAGCTTCCGACACCGTTGAATAAAACCATGGATTAACCCTATCTTTCGTCCCATCATAAATAACTGATTCCACTAATTGAAGCTCTGATCCATAAAAGTTAAAATAAGAATAGCTAAAGTTCGCAGCACCGCTGGCACCTTCATTTGCAATCATCCCATTCTCGCAGAAGTAATATCTGTTACGCTCCCATCCATTTAATACATGAATAAGATCTCCGTCAGAAATTGTATACATGCCATAGATAACGCCATTCCACGGATCACTAAGTGATGGATCCGTTGTATTTCCTCCCCATATCAGCTCATCGACTCCGTTTCCATCTACATCTTCTATTAAATATCCCAGTGTTTCATCAGCCCCACTTGTTTTTATAACAGTGCTAAAACCATACTCCAACGGTATTTCTTCCTCTTTCTTTACGATACATTCTCTTGCAGCTGATATCACTTTCTCATAATATTCATTTTCTTCTATATGTTCTTCCTGATTATCTTCGGATAAAACAGTTGTTTCCACGTTATTCTCAGATTGCACTTTATCGTCTGCGTCAGCGCTGCATCCTGCTGTCAATAATGGTACACAAATGCACAAAATACCAACAAGAACCTTATTCTTCAACTGACCATAACCTTGTCTAACACACGAATCAAAAATATATGTTTGCCTTCCAAAATTAAACATCACAACTCACCTCAACAAGTGTATTTTAAAATCCTGATATATTTAATACAGAAAAATGTTTCTTCCAAATTATGATCTTCCTTTATTGTAGCATGTACAGTTATAATTGCAAATTTTTCACATCAATATACTTCTATATAAAAGATATACTAATTATAACATGGCAACCTGTATTTTTCGATGCTTAATTTAGTAAGGCTAATATCCCCAACCCACTGGAAGCCTTAGCCTTAACCATTTTCAGAAGTTCCTTTGCCTTTGTTTTTTTTTACTTTTTTCAGCCTCTTATAATTAATCACCGGTTCTGTAGATTGCTTTGTCAATTTTTTTGCAATTGTTAGAAATTTGATATTGACCACATTGGTCGGTTGTGTTATATTGAAATCACCGACCAGTGTGGTCAATCCATATATAAGGAGTGTGGTAACAATGCATGAAAATTTCATCGGACTAAAAGAGGAAAAGAGGGATATTATCATAAATTCGGCCCTGCTGGAATTTGCTGCAAAAGGTTATGATCTGGCTTCCACCAACGAAATGGTAAAGGCGGCAGGCATCTCAAAAGGAGCTCTGTTCCACTACTTTGTGAGCAAGAAAGATTTGTTCTTCTTCCTTTGTGACTATGTATTTGAGGTGGTCAGCAGGGAATTTTACGAGCAGATTGGCCATTGCAGCGGCGACCTGCTCATTCGTTACCGCCGGGCCGCCATGCTCAAGGGAGCGGTTTATCAGCGCTACCCCCCGATGTTCGAGTTCATCAAGCGGCTGACCGTGGAAAAGTCACCCGAAATCGCTGCCGATCTGAAAGAGCTGCTTGAAAAGATGATAAAGTATGGCTATGAATGCCTGCTGGGCAATTTAGATACATCTTTGTTCCGGCAGGACGTACCAGCCAGCAAAATCCGAGACCTCATCAGTTGGGCGCTGGAGAACTACGGCAACCGTTCACTCGAATTGATTGGAGAGAAAAAGGTGGTAGACATCAACATTGAGGCTCTCAACGCTGACTTTGACGAGTATTTGGAAGTGCTGCGCAAATGTTTCTATAAACAGTAAAGGAGGAAAATGATATGTCTGCTATCGAAATACATGACTTAACCAAGCGGTTTGGCAAGACCTCCGCCCTGAATGGCCTTGATCTTTCCGTGCCCCAGGGCAGTATTTACGGCTTTATCGGCCCCAATGGTGCAGGAAAATCCACTACCATCCGTATTTTGCTTGGCTTGCTAAAAAAGAATGACGGGCAAGTAAAGCTGCTGGGCGGCGACCCTTGGCGGGATTCGGTGGAACTGCACAAGCGTTTGGCTTATGTACCCAGCGATGTACAGCTCTGGGATAACATGACCGGCGGTGAGGTCATCGATTTTCTCGGTCGGATGCGGGGTAACTATTCTAAGGAACGCCGGATGCAGTTTATTGAACGGTTTGATCTCGATCCCACAAAAAAATGCAAGACCTACTCCAAAGGCAACCGCCAGAAAGTGGCACTGATCTCAGCTTTTGTATCCGATGTGGAGCTGCTTATCCTCGATGAACCCACAACCGGTCTTGATCCACTGATGGAGGGCATATTCCAGCAGTGCGTCAAGGAGATGCAGGATGCCGGAAAAACAGTGTTTCTCTCCAGCCATATTCTTTCGGAGGTGGAAGCCGTTTGCGACCAGATCGGCGTCATACGTGGAGGGAAAATGATCAAAGAATGCAGTATGGAAGAACTAAAAGCACTCATCCATCAACAAGAACCACCTACATTGGAAGCATTATTCTTGAACTATTACAAGAAGGATCGTGAAAGGGGGCGATTAACGTGAAGAAATATTTTCACGGCACACTTTCTCTTACCAAGCTATACCTGCGGCAAAACCGCATCTTCACATTTGTCTGGCTGCTGCTACCCGGAGTATGGGTGGCCATTAACACCATATCGTCGCTAGTGCTGTTCCCTACGCAGAGCGCGTTGGCAGAGATGGGTGTCAGTCTCATTGATCCATTGACAAATGCTATGCACGGGCCGTTGCTGGATATTTCAGTGGACGGATTTGTCGCTTGGCGTACCAAAGTGTTTTTAGTGCTGTTAGGCGGGATTTTCAGTATGATCCACATGATTCGCCACACCCGGCTGTCCGAAGAGCAAGGCACGCGGGAGCTGCTGGAAGCCAATGTTACCGGCAGCCTTGCAACCTTGACGGCGGCATTAGTAAATATGATTATCACTAATGCCATTGCGGCAGTGCTGACCATATTTACAATGGTTGCACTTGGTCTGGAGGTTATGGGTTCACTGGCCCACTGCCTGGGCTTCTTTGCATCTGCCTCTGTGTTGGGGATTCTGGCAGGAACAGCCGCGCAGTTCTTTGTAAGTGCCACGGCGGCACGGGGGATGTCCTTTGGACTGTTGGGAGCACTGTTTGGCCTGCATATTATGTGGAATGTGAGCGGCGGACAAAATCTTCTTGCTTACTTCAATCCGCTGGAATGGCCGTTGTTGGTACGGCCTTTTGCCGGAGAGCATTTCATAGTGCTTTTGATTCCGCTTGTGTTGGGTGCGGCTCTGGCGGCTCTGTCTATGTGGTTGATGGCACATCGGGATGTTGGTGCGGGACTTGTGCCCCAACGGACGGGCAGAGCTTTTGCAAAGCCGGGGCTTTGTAATCTTACTGCTCTTGCCTGGCGCACGCAAAAGAGCCTGTTTCTCGCATGGTTTTGCTTTTACGGAATCTTTTCCTTCGCCATGGGCTACGCCAGTTACTTGATGGTGAACGCCGTCAGCTCAGCGGATGCTCTGACAAGTCTGATTGAGCGGCTGGGCGGTATAGACCGGGCGTTTTTATCTCTGATGTTGTATATTTTCGGGATGCTGATCTCTGTTTATGTGATGATGTCGGCAGGTATTCTTCGCCAGGAAGAGACAGCAAAAGGCGAAACATTATTATCTTTGCCAGTACAGCGGGAAAGGTTGGTCCAGAGCCATATGGTCTACATCTTCGGTGGTTCGGCGGCTATTATGTTGATTTCTGGATTCTGCGCCGGCTTAGGTGCGGTAATCGGTACCGGGGACGGCACAGCGCTTTCCAGGCTTTTCTTTGAAATGGCGGGGATGATTCCGGCAATCTGGACTATTGGTGGTATCGCCCTGTTGCTTTTCGGTACGATGCCAAGATGGATGAGCGGAATCAGTTATGGCGTGCTCACTCTATTTCTCCTTATGGAGATCTTCTGGGAGCAGCAACAGATTCCCGAAGTACTCTATGTCCTTTCCCCCTTCTCTTGGATTACACCGTTAAAAGCCACCCAGCCAATGGCCGCACCGCTGGTGCTGTATATTGTGACAATTATATTGACTGGAATTGGAATCAGCCTGTTCCACCGAAGAGATGCGGCGCTGTAATATCGGGACAGCTGAAAATATTGTGAATAAATAAAGATAAGGGATTGATACTGTTTTTAGTATCTAATCCCTTTTTTTATCATGATTTTAATTTGGGCGGTGATAAATAGGTGGCATTCCCACCAACTACTCTATTAGCTTCATTTAAAATACTAATTAATTCGAGATAGTAAGCAAACACTAAATATTTTGATGCCCGAAACATTTTGTGCAGTTTATGCTCATCAAACGGAAGAAATTCTGCTATTGTGAATCCGACAACATCGGAATTCTTAGTTATACACTTCAGTACGCCAGAAAGCTTCCCCATTGTCATCTTACCGCTGCCGCTGCCATCTCCAACCAACTCTTTATTTGCAAAATAGGTAGAGTGAAATAGTTTTGTTCAATTTCTTTTACACTAACCCGTACAGATAAATCATATAATTCCCAATCCCACTGGATTTGCTTATTGAGTTCAAGCCTTCCACTACTTTTAGTAAACCAAAACTTTGTAGTAATGGAAGGGTTGATAAATGCTTCATATACTTGGGCAACTTTTCAACCTATCCTCCAGTTGGGCAAGAACCAGCGGCCATGCCTGTTCATGCTTGTCCCTTGATTCTTCATCTGGAAACCCTGCATGATTTAATTGTAATACTGTTCCACTCTCAATTTCTTTTAATTCCACAGTCACAACAGTTTCGGCGCCTTTGGTTCCGTCAGCACCTGTCAGCCATGTAAGTTCGACCAGTTGGTCAGGCACAAGTCGAAGAAAACGGCCATAATGAGGATGGCGCTTCCCTTCAAAGGCTGTTTCAAAGTAAAAAACGGTGTTGACTTCTCCTTTCATTAGGACTGAACCTGGTTCTGCAAACCATAGATCAAACTGTTCAGTCCAAACACGGTACAATACATGGGCTGGAAATGGTATTGTCCTATCTACAGAAAGACTAAGTGGCCGTAATGATAAATCAGGTGTACAAATTGGCATTGTTTGTTTCATAGGTTAATCTCCTTAAATTAAATGTTTATTCTGCTAATAACACATTATAAAATCCGCTGTTAAAACTTTCCGATAAATTACTACTTTGACACAATATGGATTTCACTATAATCAGATTAGTCCCATACAATTTCTAAACATCTAAACCCCTCTGGAATAGGTGGAATGCGTGAAAAAACATTTAATTCTGAGTCCTTTATTGCAATTACCCCATCAGAGCATAACCACTCGCAATTTACCAATTTTTCTACTTCCGCAGGTTGGGCAGTTGTGCAGAGCGCGATTGTATCTCCGGAAAGATTTAATATTTCTTTCCCATCACATTCTTCGATTTCCGTATCATCATGGAGGACAACTCGAACCCAGGCCATCTTTGGTATTAATTCGACTTTATGCAGAACCTCCCATATTTCAGCAAGCGAAGGGCGGCCATAGCCCCATTGATTTGGAGCAATGGAATCTTCAATCGTGTTACCATTAAAAAATTCGTCAAGGGTTAATAAAGGAAGCCACTCTCCATATTCTTTCAACAGTTTTTTGAATGTATCCAATTCTATCATAGTTATAACCTCTCTTTCAGCTTCAAATATAACTTATGATTTAACAGTGCTTTATCATAATAAGTTCTGGCTGCATCTGCCGCCAAACGATAACGTAAATGCAGATGCAAACTTTCCTGTTTCCCTTATCTTTTTGATCTCATTTCGTATTTTACTATATAAGCCTGCGGCGTAATCTTTTGGCAAAGAGTTCCAATCAGTTCATAAGGTATCGTCTCCAGCTTTTTAAACCGGATGCAGCTTTTACCCATATCCAGTTTA
>NZ_DAIOXM010000029.1:52634-53145 GCF_036758025.1 Lacrimispora sp.
CGCTTTGAATATTCTGTTGTAAACCATTCCAGCACATCCGGAAAGGCATAGAGTCCCATGTGATATAGGGCAATATAGTTTTTCTGGGCAGCAAGAGCTATGAAGGGCAAAGGCTCTTGTGGATTTACGTGATAGCCAGCAGGATACAGACTGTGTGGAATCACATATCCTATCATACCATACTGCATGGTTTCCTCAAAACCTGCGGGAAGATTCTCGTTTATAGTTTTTCTAAGCAGTTCAACCGGCTGTCTTTTTTCTTCCGGTAAATGCGCTATATATGCTTCAGGTGCGTCTACATCATAAGCCATGAGAACTCCCTCCTCGTTAACCTTCTGTAAATTGGAAGTTGTTACTATTCCCAATATTTAAAATCATAGCCTTCTTCGGGTTCGCCAATTTCGTATCCTAATGCTTCTGTTAATTTATGTTTAAGGCTACGGTACCATTCATCCCAAAGTAAGCGCTACATAAAATAACGTATTGCTATTTCTGTTTTTCATCTGAATGG
>NZ_DAIOXM010000030.1:0-51310 GCF_036758025.1 Lacrimispora sp.
CAAGGTGGGGAATTTTCTCCGCCAAAAGTGGGTACTTTTATTATGCCATTCACAGGCTGTCCATTATGAATGGGCTAAAAGGTCGTGGTGTCGGAAATATTTGGGTTCGTTACATTAAATATCCCAACAATGCTATTGCAACTTTCAAAGAACCTGCCACAATATACATATTTACTAAACAAAAAGTCCTGTCTATTCTATTCATTTACTTTACTAATATAATTGAGCAAAATAAGATACTCCACCATATGCATAAATTCGATTATTTGAATCTGGTGCACTAAAGTACAGATAATATACCTTGCTTGTAGATAAGCCAGTAAAGTTATATGCCCACAAATTTCCATCCGCTACATATTTTAAAACTACTTTTGATGGTATATATTTTTTGAATTTTACATATTTGACCGTTTGGGTGTTATAAATTAGTACTCCCCATTTGATAAGTTAAGTATACTATTAGTTACGATACCTTATATAAACAGTAAAAATGAGGGACAACTTTTATAATGTCCCTCATCAGCGCCTATTTATTCTTTTAAAAATTTCCCGTGGCAAATAACATTATATTCGCTTGGTGTGACAAATTTAAAATTATAGTTAGTTTCTGAATGAAGATTATAGAATTTTTCAGGTGTTTTTCGCTTGAATTTAATTCTATTGTAGCCGTGTACTTTATGCGACCTAACTTTATTCTCAACTTAGGCTGTTCATTAAGATTATTTATCGTCACAGAAGCTGGAACAAGCATCATACTATATAACATTGCTAACCAAGAAGAGCGGTTAACATTTTTCAAATATCTTAATGTTCTTTTTGTATTATGATATTGGCAATAGGGCCATCACATTGAATGATAACACCATAGACACCAGAAATATCAGTTTCCGAAATAGCATTTGAATCTTTTACTGTTACTGTTAATATACCGTCATTTATTTTGGCAGTAACACTTGAGTTAATATATAAACTATAATCGGAATTTCGATTGTCAATAATTAAAATATTTGTATCGTCTAAATTATAAAGGTGTATGTTCTTTGTAGCTGGAAAAGTAATATCGTGTTGCTTTAGATAACTTTCCAGGTCAGTTATTTTTAAAATCGTTAGTAGAGAATTATTTGAGTCATGTTGTTTATTAAAAAAAATGAAGCTACTTAGTAAACATATGGATAAAATAACTATTAAAGAAATGAAAGTTTTTCTTTTTTGTATCATAATTATTTTACCAAAATAACCATATGGTTTGTAGTAATCTTTTCAAGAATTCGGTTTGACATTGTGCTGTCAGATGTAAACAAATCATTCCAATTTACAACACCACGTCCCACAGCGTTATTGTGTAAATCCATTGATTTATGTTGTCGACCTGTAAATCCATTGGTGACTTTATTAAGTTCTGCTTCAGAAATGTCTTCGTGCGCCGTTGCAAATAACTCCGCTACTAGTTTACCAACATCACGAGCGTTTAAAGCATTCCAGTATCCGTGTCGGTAAGCGTCTGTCATATCACCATTGCCATTACGACCATAGACGGAAATAGTACTATTAGTTGCTTTGTTAGCGTTTCCTTGAATTGCAAGAGCTTCTTTTGGATATAGTACAACTAGACCTTTTTCTGAATTTGTGAGCTTTCCCCATTGTTCATACAAGCTAAAAGTAGTAGGTCTGTTTTCGATTTGTATAAGTATTTCTGAATTTTCCATTCCATCATCTTTCAGTTTGATAATGTTTTGGCAAATATCTAAGAATGTCGGATCAATAGAACCGCCGCTATTTTCAAGATATGTAACAACTTCAGAGATTGTCATATCTGAAATGCGTCCTTTGCCAGAATTATTAGGAGCGGCGAAAGCGGTAATGTTCATACTTAATACGAATACACCAGTAGTTATTATTGAAACTAATTTTTTAATTTTTTTCATAGATTATATCTCCTTTCTTTAAACACCTAATTTGAAACGATTATAAAATCACTTTTGCTTGCTGAAATGACGGTTTTATAAGCAAAAGGAATTTCCTCTTAAATTTAAGAGTCCTACTGGCTTTTTATTATAGAAACTAAAGATATTATATAAATTCCTAAAGATTATTTTAATTAACCACATTAATTATATACTCCTTGTATAAACGGTATACGGCATCAGAGGTCCGCAGAATCATAAAACGCCTGGAAATCCATTATACTCTAAAACATGGCAGTTGGTTAAATATAGCTGAAATCGAATTGAATTTGATGATACGTCAATGCTTATCCCTGAGAATTAATAAGCTTTCCTTTCTGCATTAGGAACTAATCATGTAGGAAACGCAAAGGAATAAAAATGCGAACACCATATGCTGGCAATTTAGAGCAGCTGATACAAGGATTAAATTAGCTTATCTTTACCCTGGATATTTAGGTGCTGGCATATAAAGCTAACACATGTGGTATTAAATATCATCGATATAATACACTAGATAGCATCAATTTCTGTCCATTAACTTCCACAGATTCAATCTGTTCTAATTGGATGTTATTAAGCCAAAAAAACGATGCATCTAAATCCTTGTGATTTGGAAATGTTATTACTGGTAATTCATTACTATAATTTTGAGTTGTAGAATAGACAGGATACGTACTACCATCTTTATAGTTTATTGTAATTTCAATTTCTTCATCAGAAAGACTTCCCTTTATGTAACCTGAAACTTCAGAAATACCAAATTCATATTTTTCATTCTTGTAATAACTTAATTCGTCTGTGACATTTAACACTATTTCACTTTGTTTTACTTCATCCAAAAACAAAACGGCATCTTTACTGTTTTCATCATCTACAAAATACATATTATAACTCTTGGTTCCTTCAGCCTCAGAACTCAAATCAACAATACACGACATACCGTCCAGAAAAACCCGTGGCTCATAGTTTTGTTCCTTTTCTGCTGTTTTAACTGTAAAGTTTATCACACCTCCTATGGAATCAAATCGAACTTCATTAATTGTTATCGTATGTGTATCATTGTTTCTGATTTTTTTTGCATAAAGTAATGCATAGGCTAAAAAAATAACTGCACAAATACCAATTATCAATAAATACTTTCTTTTATTGCGCATCTAACCTTTTCCTCTCTTTATGATTTAAACACTCGTAATACTCTGTAAAATCGCACACTTCATCTTTAAAATGTTTTTATTTTATAAAATTATATAATGATAATATACCGTTATAACATTTTTGTCAATAACGTTTTTAAATTTTAAAATAAAGTTAATAATTATTTACTTTTTCACAATATAAAGTTATAATATAAAATAAAAAGCAAAAATAGGGGAATGAACAATATGCTAGTCAAAAACAGTACGAATTCATGAGGGTGTCGCAAAAAGCATGATCTAAAAGCCCAACAGCTCCTTAACCTAAAAAAGCACAAGATGACTGATTTCATCAGTCACTCTCGTGTTTTTTTGCGTACTTTAACAGCCCTGCCTTCTTGGAGGACTTTTTATGATGATTTTACTTCAAACAGATAGTTTTTTAGCCGTTCATTTTGGACTTTTGTATGCAGTTTATTGATGTTGTACCCAAAACACAACAGCAGAATCTCCAGTTTTACTTTGGTTTTCCTTTTTAGCAGAAATCTCTGAAACTCATAGTTATTTTTCAGTACCCCAAAGGCTCCTTCCACCTGGATCCAACGGTTTACACGGTAACGGATTCCTGTTTCGGTGCGGATATTTTCATATGACCTTTTCTGCTTCTCTATAAAAAACTTTGGTACATACAGCTTCTTATTCTTCTTTGATTTCGTACATTTCTCCCAGTGCTTACAGCCACTACAGTCTTCACATCCGGAATCTTGCGATGGTTGTATGATCCGTGGCCTTCTGACCGGCAAGGAGCCACATGAAGTTGATATCCCGGCGACAGGCCTTTTCTATTTTTCCGGAAGAATAAATGGTTTGAGGATAAGCATAGATTAATATATTAAACATGATCTTTGGGGGGCCACTGCCGGATTTCTGACTTTGGCATAGTAAGCCAGGTAAAGCTTTGTATAATCCAATTTCTCCAATTCGTGGCTCAGTGGGTGGACAGAATTATCTTCAGGTATTAATCCACCTAATTCCAGCGGAAGTTTTAGTTGATAAACTCCTGATAATTCGGTATGATCTCTTTGGTATATTAATTTATTAGTCATATCTTATTATACTCTGAATGGCAGGTTCTCCTGAACCTGCCATTCGCTTTTTAGAGGCAAAAAGGTGCGTTGCTATTTTTGCAATGCCCCCTTTTTGCGGCCTTTGCCGCACAGCTATATTTGTTTTATCCATTACCCCCAGAGCTCATTGGCATCAGTTGCACTTCTGTTCATACGGGAGAAATCTGTTTTAACGAATGAATTGGTGGATAACAGTAAAAACACCAAACCAATGATTAAAATGACCGCAAAAGTCATAAATGGGGTAACTGTGAAGCCGTAAATATCAACTACCAGTCCTTCATTCCTGAGTTCAGCAATGGAAAGGTTGGTTTTTTCCAAAACAATCATGCGGAAAAATGCAGTAGCATACGTCATAGGATTTACATAGGCAACAAACCTAAGGCTACCGGGCAGCATAGATAAAGGAATATAGGCCCCGGAAAGGAAGGTAAGAGGCATTGTAACGGCGGTCTTTACAATCTGGAAGGTTTGACCGTTACGAACCTTAGTTGCCAAAAACAGCCCAACACCGGAAAAAGCGATGCCGATAAAAATCATTGACAGAAGAACATATAACGGGGTAGTCCAGGAGGTGAACTTAATTCCGATAAATAACCCTATTATCAGTATCAATACCCCTTGTAAGGTAGAGACTGTAGCCGCAGACAGTAATTGGCCCATTGCAACAGCAACCCTTTTCGCCGGAGAAACCAGCACCTCTTTCATAAACCCGCTGACCATGTCGTCAACCGTTGATGAGGCTAAATTCAGTGCACTTTCAAACACTGTGGTTATGATAACTCCGGAGAGCATATAGGAAATAGGATTTTCAATAAAATCATTTTTAAATATAGCACCAAATACGTAAACAAAGAAAAAGGGAAATATCAGCGAGAAAACAAGCCCTGTTTTATTTCTCACAAAGGCTTTCAGGCCTCTCTTCCACAATGCAAGCACAGTATTCATCTTAAGCTTCCTCTCTAATCTTTTTGCCTGTTATCTCCAAAAAAACATCATTAAATGTGCCTTTTTTAATCTCTATATTGGTAACGTATTCTTTATGAACACTGAGAACCTCCAATAAGCCGGCCAGATATTCGGCCTCCACTCGATAATAACCGCCTTTTTTTACATAGTTTAAATCATGTTCTTCCAGCAGGCGTTCAAGCTCTGGTTCATTTTTTGTATTAATATATGCCTTGTCCCTTGTATACTTTTTCTTCAAAGCATAAGGAGTGTCATGAGCCACAATAACGCCGCCGTCGATGATTGCAACTTTATTGCATATTTCTGCTTCTTCCATATAATGTGTTGTAAGAAAAATTGTAATATTTCTTTCCTTTTGAAGCTTAATAATATACTCCCATATATGGGCCCTGGTCTGAGGGTCAAGCCCTGTTGTCGGCTCATCAAGAAATAAAACCTTGGGATAGTGAATCAGCCCCCGGGCAATTTCCACACGCCGTTTCATTCCTCCGGACAAGGCTGCTACCAGCTTTTTTCTTTCGTCCACCAAATCCACCAGCTTTAAAACAAATTGTATGCGCTCTTCTACTTCATTGTTGGGGATATTATAAAAAACGCAGTGCATTTTTAAGTTTTCTTCAATGGTCATTTTTGCATCCAGGGTTGAATCCTGAAACACCACTCCTATGGCTGACCTGACCTCACCTTTTTGTGCGGTAACATCTTTTCCATCAATCAAAAGTGATCCTGATGTCTTTTCAAATATGGTACACAGCGTATTAATTGTCGTGCTCTTTCCAGCACCATTTGGACCCAGGAAAGCGAATACACTGCCTTCTTCCACATCAAAAGATATATCATTTACGGCAACAAAATCGCCGTATCTTTTGGTGAAGTTTTTAACTTGGATGATTGGGTTCATACTGTTTTGCTCCTCTATAGATTATATTATGTTTTGTGGGATTTATATTTTTACCTCATGGAGACAGGATATAAGCTTGCTCATTTTTAGGCAAAATCATGCTTCATTATAACATGGAAATCCACATTTATCGACGTTTTATTTTTAAAAAAATGCATTAAAAAAAGGAAAAAAACAGTACAACCAGACAATAATAAAATTCCCGGGAAGGCTTCTTAAATACCTTTCCCGGGAAAATCGTTAAACTTTATATCAATGATAATCTTCAAGAAACTTCCTGGACCACTCCGCATTATCTGGCTTGCTGTCCTCAATGGTCATCTGAATATAAGGCTTTTCCTTCCTTGCAAACTCCAGAATCCTGTCATACTTCATTACACCGGTTCCCGGCGCACTGGAAACCACTCTGTCACCCTCAATGACAAAATCCTTCATGTGCAGAACATCGGTATACTGCCCTAAATCCTCAATGGCCTCTCCAATCACCTGCTCACGAATTTCGCTGTTTTCCACGGAAAGGAGATTTACCGGGTCCAGAATGATCCTCAGATTAGGAGAATCAATGGCTTTCAGCACCTTTAAAGCCTGCTTGGAGTTGTAAACAATATGGCTCCATACCGGTTCAATGGCCATAATTACGCCGAATTTTTCCGCACATCTTACAACAGGGGTGAAA
This sequence comes from Lacrimispora sp., assembly GCF_036758025.1. Classification (GTDB taxonomy): domain Bacteria; phylum Bacillota; class Clostridia; order Lachnospirales; family Lachnospiraceae; genus Lacrimispora. Next base: position 6,753 of record NZ_DAIOXM010000030.1, read on the forward strand.
TTTTTAATAAACGTCTCAAGGGCCTCTGAACTATGGCAGGCCGGTTCATAACGGTATTCCGCATTAGGTGCTCCTGTCTCTGTTCCCACCACACTGCAGCCTAATATGGAAGCAAAACGCAGATGAGCGAAATACCGCTCTTGAATCTTCTTAATCTCCTCAGGGTCCGGATGGGCCAGATTCAGATAACAGCCCAGCACTGCAATGTCCATATCGTATTTGGCAAACATTTTGCGCAGATATGTGGCATAGCCCGGTGTCAGTGCAGAATTATCCACGGAATGCTCCTTTACTGTCTTTGACAGTGCCAAATGGACGCAGGTAAATCCCTGGTCATGGGCAATTTTCACCCGTTCCTCCATAGTTCCCGGTGCTACATCGTGTAATCGGATTCCGATTTGCATATGAACTCCTCCTTTATCTCACTTCATAATGATCAATATTGCTCAGTTCAAAGGCTTCCCCTTCCTGACCGGAAATCTTCACATTTTCACAGATCAGGGTGTCTACATTGCTGATGCAAAAGCCTTTCTTTTTCCACACTCCAACTCCCGAAAGCATGGCAGGCTCCCCTGCCTTTGCCTGGTCTGCGAAGGAAATATCCACGTTCCTGAATTCAATCCGTTCGATCTTCTTTTCCGGAAGCCCGTAAAGGAAGGAGGCTGCCACATGGCAGTTTTCCGCCTTAATATTGGTAAAATACAGCCGGTTGATCTCCGGAGTCCGTTCATCCACCGGCAGAGGCTCGCGGCACTGCACATAGTCGGATTTTCCGTCAGGATCGCAGAAATAAAAGCTGTTTACAACAAAAGGCGTCATTACATGATCCATATGGATGTGGTCAAATGTTATATCAGAAAGAACCGAATCCTTTCCCCTGCCTCTCCTGGTTTTGATTCTCAGCCCCCTGTCCGTATGGCGGAACAGGCAGCGCTCCACATGGATGTTTTTCACCCCTGCGCCTACTTCACTTCCCACCGTAACGGCACCGTGACCGTTTTCCATCAGGCACTGGCGGATTGTAATATTCTCCGAAGGGGTCTGATATCTGCGGCCCATGTAAATCTTTCCGGACTTAATGGCAATGCAGTCATCTCCCAGGGAAAAATGCAGTCCCAGAATCTCCACGTTTTTACATGATTCCGGGTCCAGACCGTCGGTGTTGGGGGAATCCGCGGGGTTTTTAACATCCAGGTTCAAAAACTTTAAATCCTGGCTGAAATAAGGATGAAGCACCCATGAAGGGCTGTTTTTTAAAGAAAAACCTTGAAGAACCACATGTTTGCATCTCTCTAAAAATACGGTTCTGGGACGGAAGGCCACCTTCATCTGGCGTACATTGTCCCACCAGTTTTCCCTGGATGCCTGTCCATCGATCACTCCCCGGCCATAAATCACCACATCTTCCACATCAATTCCCGTTATGATACCTGCAAACATGGGCAGAGGATTCCCCTCCCAGGTTCCTAAGTTGTAATCATCTTTTTCGTCATAACTTTCAATCATTCCCGGAAACCTGGGATATTTATACCGGTCCGTATCAGCCAGAAGTTCCGCTCCCTCAGCCAGTTCCAGCCTTAAATGGCTCTTTAAAAACAAACTTGTAATCCGGTATTTTCCTCTTGGGATCAGTACCCGTCCGGCCTTTGGGCAGGCCATGATAGCCGCCTGAATGAAGTGGGTGTCATCCTGAATGCCATCTCCTTTTGCACCGGTCTCCTTTACATTTAAGGTCACAAACTCATAATCTGTGTGAAAATCAGCCTCTGCCTTTTCTCCGTCTCTCTCCAGGCAAATATGATACTCTGTATCCGGTTTTAAGTCAAACAAAGTGAAGACCACTTGCTTTGTTTGCCCAAAATCTTCTTCGTTCAATAGGATATTCCCCATTGTTTCAAATTCATAAATCTGCTCTGTCACTGTCTCAATGGTTACAGACCGGGACGTTTTATATATCACTTTTAATTCCATATGAACTCCAATCTCATCTGCAAAGTTTTCCTCTTTAAACTATTTTACTATATAAAAAAGAGCGCAGCAATGAAATACTGCGCCCGTTTTTTATTATCCTTTAACTCCTCCTGCCGCAATGCCGTCAATAAAGGCATCCTGTGCACAGAAGAACACGATCAGGGAGGGAATAATGGAGATTAAGGACATAGCCAAAATCCTGTTCCACTGGAATCCCACATCACCATCCATGGACATACGCAGGTAAATGGAGTTTGTATATTTCTGCATATCGGAAACATAGATCAATGGTCCCATAAAGTCATTGGAAGTCCACATGAACTGGAACAAAGCAACAGATACCAGGGAAGGCTTTAACATAGGCACAATCACATACCACAGGGTTTTTAAGGACCCGCAGCCGTCAATTCTGGCAGCCTCCTCCAGCTCTTTTGGAACGCCTCTTAAAAACTGCACCAGCATGAACAGGAAATAAGTATCGCCTGCAAAGAGGGCGGGAATCACCAGAGGCAGGTAGGAATTAGTCCATCCCCACTTGTTGAACATGATGTACTGGGGAGCATTGAGCACTACCTGAGGCAGGAACAGGGTAGAAATCATAAGGGAGAAGAGAATGGCTTTTCCCTTAAATTCAAACCGTCCGAAGCCGTAAGCTGTGATCGTTGCGGATATTACAGTAAAAATAACCTTTGGCACGACTATTTTATAGGTATTGAGCATGGATTTGATCAGGTTGATCTTTCCGCCGTAATCTACAAATGCATTGGCATAGCCGTCGGTTACAGGCTTTTTAGGCCAGAACCAGGCGCTGGTAAAAATCTCAGAGTTTGTTTTAAAAGTGGCGCCTATCATCCATATGAGAGGGTATACCATAATGAAACCTACTGCAATCAGCAAGGTATAGCGGATTGCTGTACTGATCTTTCTCTTAGTCTCTTTCGTCATGTCATTTACCTCCCGTCCTCATCTGAATAGTAAACCCATTTTTTCTGGCTTACAAATGCTACTGCAGTAAAGGTCATGACAATGAGGAATAATATCCATGCCTGTGCACTTGCCATTCCCATCTTATGACGAAGGAATGCATTGTTGTAGATCAAAATGGAGATCAGGGTGGTGGCTCCGTTTGGCCCTCCCTTTGTTACCAGGAACGGTCCGTTAAACTCCTGGAATGCCTGGCATAACTGGGTGATCAGGTTATAGAAAATAACCGGTGTGATCAGGGGAACCGTAATCTTGAAAAACTGGGTCCATTTTCCAGCTCCGTCAATGGAGGCTGCCTCATATAAATCCTCGGAAACTCCCTTTAAGGCTGCCAGGAAAATAACCATGGCAGAACCGAACTGCCATACCCTCAACAGAATAATAACAGCCATAGCGCCGTTGGCACTTGCCATCCAGTTGATCTTTCCCACGCCGAACACGCCTAAAACCGTATTGATCAGACCATCGGTATTAAATACTGCTCTCCACAAAATAGCGATGGCAATGGAACCGCCCAGTATGGAAGGGATATAATAAGCGGTACGGAAGAAGTTCACTCCCTTTAATTTAAAGTTCAGAATATATGCAATGAACAATGCAAATGCCAGTTTTAACGGAACATCCAAAATGGCATATTTGAAGGTGACTGCAAATGCCCTTCTGATATCAGAGTCCGTAAAAATCTTCTCATAGTTCATCATTCCGCCTTTTGTGATGCCGCTGAACAAGTCGTAGTTTGTGAAGCTGTAGTACAAGGATGAGGCGAAGGGATAAACCTTAAAAAGTATAAATCCGATCAGCCACGGTAAGACGAACCAGAATCCTGCATTGTCTGCCAATACCTTGCGGATACCTTTTGACTTCATACTGCTATACCTCCTGTTTTTTAAGTATTGTATATTGTGCCTTGAGCATTTCCTGTAATCCAGCACATGTATTGTCATCGTAGCTGTCTGCGATAGTTTTCCACACAAGTTCTCCGTACCCGCTGTATTTTTCCTTTTGAAGCACACCCATATTACATGCTTTAAGGATAGAATAACCGGTTTCCAGCTTTTCAGGAGAATCCGGGAGATAATTGATTTTCCCCCTGATAACCGTTTTAAATAAATCTCTCAACTCTCTGTAGTACTCATAGATCTCTTCTGACATCTGACTGATTGTTTCAATAAGAGCCACCAGATCCGTTCCCGTAAACCCATTTTTTTTCCGAAAATAAGCCACAATTTCATTATAATGTTCTTTTCTGTTAAAGCTGGTTTCATATGCCGTAACAAAGGGCAGGAAATCCAGCGTCCACTCCTTTTCCCTGATCAGTGCTTCGATTTTCTGCCTGTACAGCTCCTGACCGGTCTGTTTCAGGGCAAAAAAATAAGCTAAGCTATCCTGTACCGGCAGGAGATCTTCTCCATCCCCCAAGGCCTCCGGTTCATGTAAGCAGGCCATAACATAATCCTTATAGATTTCCTCTCCGGTGGCTTCATACATCTGCATGGCTCCCGTGAGCTGGTATGGTGTTAATTTCTTACTTTTGCATTCCATCGCTTTATCTGCCTTTTTCTTTTTAGAGCCGCCAAAGAATCCGGCGGCTCATATAAGTGATGTTTATGAAGGGCTGAATTAGCCTTCCAGAGTTTCTGTAACGCCTTTGATCAGTTCCTGAGCAGCCTGTGTAGAGTCGATTTCGCCAGCGCTTAACTTGCCGAATACCTTGTAGTAAACACCGTCAGGGTTGGCCTTTAAGTCGTTGTGCTCGAACTTGGTGTCAAGAACGAATTTGCTGTAGTTCATAACCTTTGTGTTTGCTTCGATGGTAAGAGGATCGCCAAGGTTATTTTCTTCCAGAATCTTTAAGCCTGCTGTAGAGCAAGGAATACCTCTTTCTGTAGAAGTAATCTTAACGCCTTCTTCCTCATTTAACAGGAAGTTGATCAGCATAGCTGCTTCCTTCGGATGCTTGGAACTGGCAGAAACTGCAAATCCCATGGAAATCTTGGTAAAGCCGCCGTTGTAATCGCCCATCTTAACGAATTCGCCTACTGCAAATTCCTGTCCTGCCTTGTTAACGCTGCCTTCTAATGCGCTCTTGAATTTGGATGCAGCGGAATCCCACTCGAAGATGCCCGCATACTTGCCGTCAATCCATTTTGCATTTTTATCAAGAGAGTCAGCCATATCGCCCTGAATGGTTGCGATGGTAGGAATGACATGTTTTTCTTCCAGGCTGGTGATGAAGTCCATACCATCCTTAACTTCTTCCTCTGTATAATTTACTTTGCCGTCTTCTACCCAGTTCTTGCCGTACTTGGATTCCAGATAGTATACCATTAAAATAGTACGGTCATACTCGCCAAGTGCTAAAGGATACATGTCAGGATCTTTTGCCTGGAAAGCCTCGCCTGCTGCATAGAGAGAATCCAAGTCAGTAGGAATATCAACTCCAACCTCTTCAAATGCTGTCTTGTTCCAGTAGAACACACGTCCTGTCAACGCAATCGGCACTGCCATCAGCTTTCCGTCTTCCTTGCAAAGCTCAAGGCTCTCTGGTGTAAACTGAGTTAAATCCAGAGCATCGGAGTAGTCCTCCAGGTTTGCAAAAGCAGTTCCGCCCTTACTGTAGGACTCAATCCAGTTCCAGTTGATCTGCATGACATCAGCACTGTTGCCGCCTAAGATGTTCAAGGACTGCTTCTCTTCCCAGCCTGTCCATGCGCCATACTCAGGAGTTACTTTTATGTTAGGATACTTTTCCTCAAACGCTTTAATTGCTTCCTCTGTTGCGGCGTGTCTGGAATCTCCGCCCCACCAGGAAAATGTCAGCTCCACCTGTTCTCCGGAAGCAGTTGTCTCTCCTGCTGCCGCAGTTGTGCCGTCAGTTGCTGCTGCGGTAGTCGCTCCGCCGGTGCTGCCGCCGCCGCCGCATGCAGTCAAAGACATTGCCATAACAGCCGCCAAGCTCATAGCTGTCCACTGTTTGATTTTTCTCATTTCTCTCTCTCCTTTTTTCTTTTACCCATTTTGGGATTTTTAAAGCAGGTATCAGCATTTTATGTTTCTTCATGCTCCGCCTTCTGCGTAAGCGCTTACACCACGCTTTTCATTTATTATAACATCAATATTTATATAATTCATTTCAAATATGGCACAAAACATTGCAAATATTGACCTCCTATGTTATTATTTTTATATCATCAGATAAGGAGATTGAGATTTATGAAAGTACTTACCTCATATTCCGAAGGCATTGACCAGTGTATGACCTCTCATTCCTTCTCCATTGTCCAGCCCCATAAGCAGACAGGGGTGACTGGCAGGCACAGTCACTGCTGCTATGAGTTCTATTTTTCTCCAGGAGGGGGAAGCACCTTTCTCATAGGGGATAAAAATTACCGGGTGAAACCGGGAGACTTATTTATGATCAACCAGAATGAGAAGCATCAAGCCATTCAGACAGATTCTTCTGTCTCCCAGGAAATACTGGCTATCTTCATTGATCCCTCTTATCTGGAAAGCATCTCTACAGAGCAGACGGATCTCACTTACTGCTTCACACACCGGACCAGGCAGTTTTCCCACCGCCTGTCCTTAACTCCAGACCAGCAGCGCAGATTCACCTATTATGTCAACAGGCTTGGAAAAGAAGGAGGGTTTGGGCAGGATGTGGAGGACCGCTCCGTCTTTTCCCAGCTTATGCTGTTCCTCACAAAATTGACTGCCGATGCGGCTTCCGGGGAAGAACTTGGAAGACACCGGACCTATTCCAATACAAAGGTGTCAGATATCATCACCTATATTCACTACAACATCGACTCACAGTTAAGCATTGGGGAAATCGCCTCTCATTTTTATTTGAGCACCTCCTACCTTTGCAGGCTGTTTAAAAAGGACACCGGCACCACTGTCAATTCCTACATCACTTCCCGCCGGATTGAGCTGGCACAAACCCTTTTATCAGGCGGTTACAGCGTCAATGAAGTTTACAGCATGTGCGGCTTTAATGATTACAGCAACTTTTTCAAGGCATTTACGAAAAAGGTGGGAGTCTCTCCCAGAAAATATGTACAGAGCAGCTTAAGCGGGTAAAGGCTTGAGCGGATAAAAAAAGGGGATTGGAATGCTTTTTGGCAGCATTCCAATCCCCTTTTTTTTATCCCTTATATTCCCAGCCGGTTCTTCTCATTTCCGTGTAGGCAAGAAGGAAAGGGCCTACCCCCTTGGCATCGTCCTTTACAATGGGCTCTGACATGTAGTACTCGTAAGTCCCGTCTCTCCGGTCCTTTCCTCCAAGTCCGGCCACCAGACAGATTCCGTCAAGGCTCATATTTCCTTCTTCCAGACTGAGGTATTTACGGCAGATTCCCTCAAAGGCCTTTTTCCCATAGGCTTCATAGGACTGATCCAGATAGCCCAGACGCACTCCTTTTAAGATGGCATAGGAGAAAATGGCGCTTCCGCTGGTCTCCAGATAATTTCTGTCCATGCCTCCTAAGTTGACTACCTGATACCACATGCCGCTTTCATCCTGGTATTTGATCATGGAGTCAATTAATTCCTTGAAGGCTTCCTCCATTCTCTTTAAAGGCTCAAGATCCTCTTTCCCTGCCTTGTCCATGGTGTCCAATAAAGCCATGGAATACCAGCCTAAGGCTCTCAGCCAGAAATTCTGGGACAGGCCCGTCACCTTGTCGCACCAGAACATTTCCCTGGAGGAATCGTAGGCGTGGTAATAAAGTCCTGTTTCAGAGTCACGCATGTGCTTTACTACGCTGTCAAACTGGCTGTATATGTCGGGGCAGTTTTTCCTGTTATGGAACCGGGCCTCATATTCCATGTAAAAAGGCTGGCACATGTAAAGCCCGTCAAGCCATACCTGATTGGGATATATATTTTTATGCCAGAAATTTCCTTCTTTGGTTCTGGGCATTTTTTCAATCTGGCTGTAGACCAGGTCAATGGCCTTCCGGTATTTTTCTTTTCCTGTCAGGTCGTAAAGTTCAAACAGGGTCTTTCCTGCATTGACGTTGTCGATGTTCAGTTCATCCACATCATAGCCGTCAATGGTGCCGTCCTCTTTCACCCGGAAATCAATAAATGTGTCGGCAAATTCCAGATATTTCGAATCCTGGGTTATGGCGTACATCTCCAGAATTGCCTTGATCATACAGCCGTCAATGTAATTCCAGCCCGCCTTTTCTCCCTGAAGAATCTTCTCAATGTTCCATACCGGACGGTCCGGCGTGCTCTTTTCCATCAGTTCATTGATATACCTTTCAATTACATCCATTTGTTTTCCTCTCCTCGCTTTTATCTTTACAGACTGCTATCAGCATAACCGGAAATGTGTCTGTTGTCAAATACTCTTGAAACTCCTCTTTGTCTTGATTAAGAAAAAATTTTAAGCTATACTCTGTTTTAAGAGTATTTTACAGCAAATAAAATCCCCATGAAAGGCTAAAATCATCATGAAACAATTCACACTGGAAATATTAATCACCGAGAAACAGGCCGGGCAAAAAAAGCTGACTCCTCCCGCCTCTTTAACTGCCTACCTTCTGGATTCCATCTCCGTAGCCCCTGACCGCCTGCGCCCCGCAGTAGTCATCTGTCCGGGAGGCGGCTACGGCCGCTTGTCAGACCGGGAAGGAGAGCCTGTTGCCGCCCAATTTCTATCCATGGGCTGCCACGTTTTCATTCTCCGCTACAGCACAGCACCGGATTGCTTCCCTTACCCTCAGATGGAACTGGCCTCGGCCATGTCCCATATCCGGTCCCACGCCCTGGAATGGCAGATCGATCCCGGTAAAATCATTGTGGCCGGGTTCTCAGCCGGAGGCCATCTGGCATGCAGTCTGGGGGCATACTGGAACCAGGAATTCCTTTACGGCCCTTTAAATTCAGATCCGGAATCCATTCGTCCAAACGGCATGATTCTCTCCTATCCGGTCATTACCTCAGGACCGGGCTGCCATGCCGGTTCCTTTCAAAACCTGTTGGGAGAAAAAGCGGGGGATGAGTCCCTTCGCCGCCTGGTTTCCCTGGAACATCAAGCGGGAATACATACACCCAAGACTTTTTTATGGCACACCTCCACCGACAATTCTGTCCCTGTAAAGAACAGTCTTCTCCTGGCAGACGCATTAACAAGCCATGGAGTTAACATAGAAATGCATATCTATCCCACCGGCTGCCACGGACTGTCCCTTGCAACCAGAGAAGTTTCCGGAGAGGATGGACAATATATAGAGCCTCAGTGCCAGAACTGGATTTCCCTGGCAAAGACCTGGCTGGAATGCTTCTGAATACGTTCCAGAAACCTTTCATACACAATACAAAAAAGCGTGGCACCCCAGAGAACAAAATCTCCGGGGTATCACGCTTTTTCTGAAATTTATTATAACATCAATCCATATACACCCAGACAGCCTACCGCACAAGCATCTTGCAAATCCTGAACTGGTCGTCAGGGATGTCCTTGGTCATGCTAAGTGCCTCCTGGATATCAAAGTCAACGTATTCCCCATTCTTATATCCTACCACACGGTTGCTCTTGCCTTCACAAAGAAGCTCTGCGGCCCTTGCCCCCATAATGGAAGCATAGACACGGTCCTTACAGGTAGGCGCTCCGCCTCTCTGCATGTGGCCCAGGATAGTAGCTCTGGTTTCAATGCCTGTAGCAGCCTCAACCCTCTTTGCCATGGAGGTGGAATGTCCGATTCCTTCGGCATTGATGATGATGTGATGCTTCTTTCCTCTCTTCCGGTTTTCAATGATCCGGTTGATCAGGGCCTGTTCGTCACCGTCATACCTCTCCGGCAGAAGAATATCCTCTGCACCGTTTGCAAAGCCGCACCAAAGGGCAATGTAGCCTGCGTTACGCCCCATTACCTCGATAATGCTGCAGCGCTCATGGGAGGTAGATGTATCCCGCACCCGGTCAATGGCTTCCATGGCCGTATTGACAGCCGTATCAAAGCCAATGGTATAATCAGTGCAGGCAATATCCAAATCAATGGTTCCGGGAAGTGCGATGGTATTAATTCCAAGGGCAGACAGCTTTCCGGCACCCCGGAAGGAACCGTCTCCTCCAATCACCACTATGCCGTCAATGTTGTGCTTCCTGCAGACCTCGGCACCCTTTTTCTGGCCTTCCTCAGTGGTAAACTCCTGGCATCTGGCCGTATAAAGAATGGTTCCGCCTCTGTGGATGATATCGGATACACTTCTGCTGTTCATATCCACAATCTCTTCCTGCAGAAGACCTGCATATCCTCTCATAATTCCCTTAACTTCCAGGCCTTTGTGGATTGCAGTCCTGACAACAGCACGGATTGCAGCGTTCATGCCCGGAGCATCACCGCCGCTGGTTAATATGCCGATCGTCTTTACTTGTTTTGCCATAGTAGCTTCCTCCTGATTTATGGATATCAATATTGAGATTATCTTAGTTCATACAGATGTTATTCTAATTCATTTTGCCAATCTTTTCAAGTTTTTTTTCTACAAGCTTGACATTTTTTTCACCAAGTTTCTTTATCAAAGCATCAACAAGAGTTCCCGTTGCATCCACATTGCGGTTGGATGGAAGGACCTTTTTGGCCCTTTCTTTTTCCAGATAAATGATGACGCAGTCATGGCCTTCTGAGTCTTTTAAGTCCTCAAAGATTTCCTTTTCCGCCGCCATATAAGCCTCTTTATCGGGAAACTTCAGCCAAAGCTCCTTGGGAAGAAGGGTAAAGGGCACCACTCTTTCACAGATCAGCTTTCCAACCGGGTCTTCTCCGATGGAAGCCCTTCCCTGTATAAACACCTTGGAATCCTCCACAAACAGCTCCCGTTTGCTTTCATAGTCCTTGGGAAATACGATTACCTCCACAGATCCTGCCAGATCTTCTAAGGTGATAAACGCCATCATCTTGTTATTTCTGGTAGTCTTCACCGTTTTCCCGGTAATCATGCCTCCGATGGTCACATAGGAGCCGTCGGCCACATTGGCCTTTTCCGTCTCCTCATCCACCAGAAAATCTACAGAAACCGCAGTAATGTTATTTCTCCAGGTGGATTCATAAGCTTCCAGAGGATGGCCGCTTAAATAGATGCCCAGAGTCTCCTTTTCAAAGGCCAGAAGGTCTTCTTTTAGAAACTCTCCCACATCGGGAAATGTGACCTGGAACCGGCTTTTTTCCTCGTCTCCTGCAATATCAAACAAGGTGATCTGCCCTTCCATGGTATTTTTCCGCTCCTTGCTTCTCTGCTCTAAAAGCTCAGGTGCAACCAGAAGCTTCTGCTTTCTGGTACCCGGAAGTGTGTCCAAAGCACCTGATTTGATGAAGTTTTCCAGAGTCCTTTTATTGACCTCCTTATTGCTCATCCGGTCAATAAAATCCTCCATATCATGAAATATCCCGTTCTGCTCCCGCTCTGTCACAATCAGCTCCACCACTGACTTTCCAACGCTCTTAATGGCAGAAAGGCCGTAGCGGATAAATTTACCTGATACGGAAAACCCGCTTTCCCCTTCGTTAATATCCGGAGGAAGAATGGAAATCCCCATCTGCTTGCAGCTTAAAATGTACTCTGAAACCTTTGACACATTGTCCATGACCGAGGTTAAAAGAGCTGCCATAAATTCCTGGGGATAATAATATTTCAAATAAGCGGTCTGGTAGGAAACCACTGCATAAGCCGCCGCATGGGACTTGTTAAAGGCGTATTTGGCAAAATCAATCATCTCATCGTAGATGTGATTGGCTGTTTTTTCATCAATCCCATTGGAAACACAGCCTGCTACTCCTTCTTCCGGGTTTCCGTAAACAAAGTTTTGGCGCTCTTTTTCCATGACAGAAGTCTTTTTCTTTGACATGGCTCTGCGCACTAAATCGCTTCGGGCCATGGTATAGCCTGCCAGATCCCTTACGATCTGCATAACCTGCTCCTGGTACACGATGCAGCCGTGAGTAGGTTTTAAAATATGCTCTAATTGGGGGCAGTCATAGGTGATAGAGGTCCGGTCGTTCTTTCCCCGCAAATATTTAGGAATAAAGTCCATGGGACCGGGACGGTAAAGGGAGATTCCCGCAATAATATCCTCCAGGCTTTCCGGCTTTAACTCCTTCATAAAGCTTTTCATGCCTGAACTTTCCAGCTGGAACACGCCGTCATCCCTTCCGGTTCCGACAGAATCCAAAACAGCCTTGTCGTTGTAATCAATGGTGTCCAGATCTAAAACCAGATCTCTGTTTTTCTCTATGGCTTTAACTGCATTCTGGATAACAGTCAGGGTACGAAGGCCCAGAAAGTCCATTTTTAAAAGCCCCAGCTCTTCCAGGGTAGTCATGGTAAACTGAGTGGTAATGGTTCCGTCCGCACCTTTTGAAAGGGGAACGTATTCATCTACGGAAGCCTGGCTGATGACTACTCCGGCTGCATGCATGGAGGTATGCCTGGGAAGACCCTCCAGACGCATGGACATATCGATTAAATACTTTACCTCAGGATCTTCATTATAGGCATTTCGCAGGTCAGGACTCTGTTTCAGCGCCTTTTCCAGGGTCATGCCAAGATCTCTTGGAATCATCTTTGCAATGGCGTCACAGCGGGCATAAGGCATGTCCAGAACTCTTCCCACATCCCTCACCACACCCTTTGCAGCCAGAGTACCGAAGGTGACGATCTGAACCACCCGGTCCTTTCCGTATTTCCGGACCACATAGTCAATGACTTCCTGGCGCCGTTCAAAGCAGAAGTCAATATCAATATCGGGCATGGATACACGTTCCGGATTTAAGAAACGCTCAAACAGCAGGTTATAAGGAACGGGATCAATGTTGGTGATTCCCAGACAGTAAGAAACAAGGCTTCCTGCCGCAGACCCACGCCCCGGGCCGACAATAATGTCCTGGGATCTGGCATAGTGAATGAAATCCCACACAATGAGAAAATAGTCCACGTATCCCATGGTATGTATGACTTCCAGCTCATAATCCAGCCGTTCCTTTAAATCCTGGCCTGCCTCCGGATAATGATGTTCAAAGCCTTCCCGGCAGAGCTTGTTTAAATAAGACCAGGAATCATAACCTTCCGGCACCTCATACTTGGGCAGCTTGGTCACTCCAAACTCAATCTCCACGTTGCACCGCTCTGCAATTTTATGAGTGTTGTCAATGGCCTCCAAGGCATAGGAGAAAAGCTTTCTCATCTCTTCCTCAGACTTGCAGTAATACTGTCCGCCTTCATAGCGCATCCGGTTTTCATCAGTTACCTTTTTTCCGGTCTGGATGCAAAGCAGCAGATCGTGAGGCGTGGCATCCTCTGCAAAGGTGTAGTGAATATCATTGGTGGCCACCAGTTCAATTCCAGTCTCCCCGCTCATCCGGAGAAGGCCCTGGTTTACGGACTGCTGGGCAGGTATTCCATGGTCCTGAAGCTCCAGGAAGAAATTTCCCTTTCCGAATATTTCCTCATAGCGGAAAGCAGACTCCTTTGCCTGGTCATACATGCCCCTGGAAATGAATCTCTGCACCTCTCCTGCCAGACAGGCGCTTAAGGCGATAATTCCTTCATGATATTCCCTTAATACCTCATAGTCCACCCTGGGCCTGTAATAAAAGCCATCTACAAAGCCCTTGGACACAATCTTCATCAGGTTCTGGTAACCCTGGTTATTTTCCGCTAAAAGAACCAGGTGGTAATAACGGTCTTCTCCGCTTCCTGTTTCTCTGTCAAATCTGGAGCCGGATGTCACATACACCTCGCACCCTATAATGGGCTTTATTCCCGCCTCTCTGGCTGCCCTGTAAAAGTCAATCACACCATACATGACTCCATGGTCTGTAATTGCCATGCTGTCCATGCCCAGCTCCTTTGCCCTTGCAGCAAGCTCTTTGATCTTGCTGGAGCCGTCTAACAGGCTGTATTCCGTATGAACGTGCAAATGTGTAAATGCCATTTATTCCTGTCTCCTTTCCTATCTGACGTATAAGAGGCAGAGCCCCATTGTAAACAAATGGAAATCCCCGCCCCATAAATGCAGTATCTTTTTTTCTTATTATTCCTGATTAGACAGGTACTTCTGGATCTCAGCAATGGCCTGTTCCTCGTCTGAGCCATCGGCTGTAATCGTAATCGGTTCTCCCGCACAAAGTCCTAATGTCATCATGCCCATAATGCTCTTGGCATTAACTCTTTTAGACTCCATCTCAACGTAAATGTTGCTTTCATACTGGCTGGCAACCTGAACCAGCATGGCAACCGGTCTCGCCTCCAAACCTGACGCAAGCTCAATGGTGACTGTTTTCTTTACCATAATTATCCTCCTCAATCCTATGAACGGACCTGTTCCACTCCACCATCTTCACGCATCCGCCCTGCCAGGTCGCAGAGCTTTCTGAGTCGGTGGTTCACTCCTGATTTTCCCACAGGAGGGTCCAGAGCTTCTCCAAGCTCTTTCAATGTCGCTTCCGGCCTTTCAAGCCTTTCTCTGGCAATTTCACTCAAATTGTCAGGAAGCTGGTCCAGACCGATTGTATCTCTGATATATTTTATATCTTCTATCTGCTTTACAGCAGCCGATACCGTTTTATTGATGTTGGCAGTCTCACAATTCACCTGCCGGTTCACACTGTTGCGCATATCTTTTAAAATCCTGATGTTTTCCAGCTCCATCAAAGCCACCGGAGCCTCCATCACATTCAAAATATCCACAATCTGGTTTCCTTCTTTTATATAAACCACATAATACCGCTTTCTCTTTACAATCTTAGCTTCTAAGTCAAAGGTTGCAATGATGGACTTCAGCTGCATGGCCTTGTCCTCTGTGGCACATACGATTTCAAAATGATAAAATTTTTCCGGATCACTTAAAGACCCTGAGGAGAGAAATGCTCCCCGGATGAACGCTCTTCTGCAGCAAGACTGCTGGATGACCACGTTCTGTACTGTATTTAAGTTTTCCCCGATTTCTCCTTTTTCATTAAGGAGTTTTGTGGCATGAAGGACTCTTAAGGCTTCTTCATGTTCCCTGACCGTCACCGTATAGGTGCGGTTTTTGTTCAAATAGGCATTTCTTCGAATGGACACATCCGTACTTATATTAAATGTTTTTTTCAATAATGTAAAGTACTTTCTTGCAACTGCCACATTTTCTGTATGAATTTTTATGGTATAGCGGTCATCCTCTGATATGATTATTTTCCCGCAAAGGCTTATAATAGCCGCCATCTCCGCAATCTGGCAATGTCTTGCCGGACTGATCTGCCTGGAGAGTTCTTCTTTTAACTTGGAAGAAAATGACATATCCGGACCATCCTTTTCTTATACTGTTCCCGGCATATCTTCAAATCACTTATCAATATCCCGGTGTTCCATCTTAATCCCAAATTCCTCCCTGGGCTTAAGCCTGTTGTAAACCGCATTGGCAATGGTGACGGACCGGTGCTTTCCGCCTGTACACCCAATGGCGATAACCAGCTGGTTTTTCCCTTCCAGCACGTAATTGGGAATGAGGAAATCCAGCATATCATTAAGCTTGTCCAAAAACAGCCCGGCGGTCCCATTTTGCATTACATAGTCCCGCACCACCTTTTCCTCTCCGGTTCTGGGCCGCAGCGCCTCCACATAGTAGGGGTTGGGCAGAAACCGGACGTCAAATACCAGGTCCGCATCCGATGGAATCCCGTATTTAAATCCAAAGGAAAGGACGGTGATATACAGATTCTGGTAAGTTTCCCTGTTTACAAAAATCTTTTCCAGCTCCTGCCTCAGCTCTTTGGTGAGAAGTTTACTGGTATCAATGATATAATCCGCATTTTCCTTTAAAAAGGCCAGCTTTCCCCGTTCCTTTAAAATTCCGCTGTCAATCCTTCCACCGGCTGCAAGGGGATGAGCCCTTCTGGTTTCCTTATAGCGTTTGACCAGAGTTTCATCTCCTGCATCCAGGAAAAGGATCTCAAAAGGCAGCCGTTTCCTGGACCATTCATCAAATATCTTGCTTAAAACCGATAAATCCTCTCCGCTTCGGATATCGATTCCCAAAGCCGCATTCCTGATGCCTCCCTGGTTGTTCAATGTCAGCTCAGCAAAGGTTTCCATCAGAGGGATGGGAAGGTTATCCACGCAGTAAAACCCCATATCCTCCAGCATCTTAAGGGCCTGGGTTTTTCCTGCGCCCGACATGCCTGTCACAATGACCAGCCTCACGTTGCCTCCTTTGCACTGTTAAAACTTTCCCAGCGTCTTTACTTCCATTTCAAGTTTCACACCAGAATTTTCAAACACCCTTTTTTTGACTTCCCCGCACAGGGCAATGACATCCGCTGCAGTGGCTTCATTTTTGTTGATGACAAATCCGCAGTGCTTTTCCGAAACCTGGGCTCCTCCCAGAGAAAAGCCCCGCAGTCCGGCTTCTTCAATCAGCTTTCCGGCAAAGTATCCCTCCGGCCTCTTAAACGTGCTTCCTGCGCTGGGATATTCCAGGGGCTGTTTTTCCCTTCTTCTGGAAGCCAGATCCTCCATCCTGCTGCGGATGGCCTCCTGATCTCCCGTCTCCAAACAAATGTCTGCTTCCAGCACCACATACTCCCTGGGGATGATGCAGCTTTTCCGGTATCCTAATTCCAGGTCATTGACAGACAATTCCAGCTCTTCCCCAGACGGTGCCAGCACCCGTACAGAACGGAGAACCTCTCCGATCTCATGGCCGTAGGCTCCGGCGTTCATGGCGACCGCCCCTCCTAAGGTTCCCGGTATGCCTCCGGCAAATTCAAAGCCTGTCAGGCAGGCCCGGCAAGCCTCATGGGATATTTTTGATAAAAGCACCCCTGCACCGGCCCTTAAAATTCCTGTCTTTTCATCTGCCTGGCAGACGGAAAAATCCGCCATGGAAATGATCACTCCGTCAAAGCCTTTGTCTCCCACCAGAAGATTGCTTCCATTGCCCAGTATAAAGTAAGGCATGTTTTCCTGCCGGCAGAGAGCGATAACAGCTGCAAGCTCTTTACCGTCAGAAGGGGTCACAAAGCAGGCGGCAGGACCGCCTACCCGGAATGTGGTATGTTTTCCCATGCTTTCATTTTGCTTCACATGGTCCTTATCAGCCGCATTCACCAGCTTTTCATAAAATCCAGTCATCAGACACCTCAACTATCCTGTTTTCTTAAAAGGTTTGCCTGGACGCGGTTATATAATTCCTGAGCCGCATTGTACCCCATCTTCTTCTGTCTGTAATTGACGGCAGCGGACTCCACAATAATAGCAAGGTTACGTCCCGGACGGACTGGAATAGCATGGCACACCACCTGGTTTCCCAAGAACTCGGTATACTGTTCTTCCAGACCCATTCTGTCGTATTCCCTGTCTCTGTCCCAGTCCTCCAGCTTAATTACCATATCAATGGACTGAGTATCCTTTACGCTTTCCACACCGAACAAGGTTTTCACGTCAATGATACCTATGCCTCTTAACTCAATAAAATGCTTAGTAATTTGAGGAGCGCTTCCGATCAGGGTTTCATCACTGACCTTGCGGATCTCCACCACATCATCAGTTACAAGGCGATGGCCTCTTTTAATCAGCTCCAGAGCTGCCTCGCTTTTTCCGATTCCGCTTTCTCCCATGATCAGTACGCCTTCGCCGAATACGTCCACTAAAACTCCGTGAATGCTGATACAGGGAGCCAGCTTCACCTTCAGCCAGCGGATGATTTCAGCCATTAAATCAGAGGTAGTTTTATCCGATACAAGGCAGGACACACCGTAGTGGTTGCACAAATCCAGCATATCCTGATCAGGGTCCTGGCTTCTGCTGTATACCATACAGGGAATCTGGCTGGACAGCAGCTTATGATACATCTCCAGCTTTCTCTCATGGGTCATCTGCCTGATGTACTCCTGTTCCACATATCCGATGACTTGTACCCGTTCATTATCAAAATGGGCATAAAATCCAGCCAGCTGCAAAGCAGGACGGTTGACGTCCGGGTGGCTCAGCACAATCTTTTCTGCATCAATCTCCGGTGTCATATTCCGGAGATTCATCTTTTCAATCAACTCTGTAATGACTACTCCATGCATGGGGAATCACTCCTTTTTCTCTATCCGTTTTTCACAATCCAATGAATGGTGCCAAAAAACAGCACGTTCTATAAGTCATACTAACACAGGTTTTCCATTTTGAAAAGCTATAAGTAGGATGTTCTGTGTCAGTGAAAAAATTCATAAACACTTTTTGCCGCACGGGCATTCATGCCCGGAGTGGCCTCCAATTCTTCCATGGTGGCCTCTTTTATGGCTTCCAGACCTTTGAAACTGCGCATCAGCGCCTTTCTCCGGTTGGGTCCGATATCAGGGATGTCATCTAAAATGGACTTGACCTGTCCCTTGCTCCTTAAGCTTCTGTGGTATTCAATGGCAAACCGGTGGGCCTCATCCTGGATTCTGGTAACCAGCTTAAATCCTTCGGAATGCCTGTCAATGGGAATTTCCACGTTGTTGAAATAAAGTCCTCTGGTCCGGTGATTGTCATCCTTTACCATGCCGCAGACCGGAATGGAAAGGTCCAGCTCCCGCAGAACGTCTAAAGCAATATTTACCTGCCCCCGTCCTCCATCCATCATGATTAAATCAGGGAAACGGGTAAAGCTTCCCAGCTCTTCATCAACGCCCTTTTCCCTTAAACTTTCTGCCTCCTGTAAGCCATGGGAAAATCTTCTGGTCAAAACCTCCCTCATGGAAGCATAATCATTGGCTCCCTTGACCCACTTGATTTTAAACTTTCTATAATCATTCCGCTTGGGCTTTCCATCTTCGTAAACGATCATGGAGCCTACGGACTCAAATCCGCTGATGTTGGAAATATCAAATGCCTCAATCCGTTTAACTGCGGGAAGTCCAAGCCAGCCTCCCACCTCGTTCATAGCGCCGATGGTGCGAAGCTCCTGCCGTTTGATCTTTTCCTTATCCTGGGAGAGAACCAGGGCCGCATTTTTTTCCGCCAGTTCCACCAGACGTTCCTTCTGGCCCTTCTTGGGAACCACGATTTTCACCTTCTGGCCCCTTTTGGCTGAAAGCCATTCTCCTATGACTGCTTCATCCTCAAGTCCGGTCTGAATCCACAGTTCTTTGGGTACAAAAGGAGTTCCTGCATAAAACTGTTTCACAAAGCTGGTCAGAATCTGTTTGTTATCCTCTGCCGTGGCAATGTTCACATGGAAATGCTCTCTTCCGATGAGCCTGCCTTCCCGTACAAAGAATACCTGTACCACCGCGTCCTTTTCATCCTTTGCCATGGCAATGATATCACGGTCTTCCATACCGCTGTCCGTGATCTTCTGCTTCTGGGCAATCTGCTTGACGCTGTTTAACAAGTCCCGGTACTCAATGGCCTTTTCGTAATCCATTTCCTCTGATGCCGCCTGCATCTTTTCCTCCAGCATGTGAAGGACAGGACCGTATTTTCCTCCCAGAAAATCCAGAGCCTGGTTAATGGAATTTCCGTATTCTTCCCTGGTGATATAGCCCTGGCAGGGGGCCTCGCACTGCTTGATGTGGTAATTTAAGCAAGGCCGCTCCTTTCCGATGTCCCTTGGCAGGTTCCGGTTGCAGGTTCTTATTTTGTAAAGCTTATGAATCAGCTCAATGGTGTCCTTAACCGCTCCTGCGCTTGTGTAAGGCCCGAAATACTTGCTTTTGTCCTTTTTCATGTCTCTGGAAAAAAGGACTCTGGGGTAGTCCTCATACACCGTCACCTTAATATAGGGATAGGTCTTGTCATCCTTTAACATGGTGTTGTAGCGGGGGCGGTGTTCCTTAATCAGGTTGCACTCCAGAACAAGGGCTTCCAGTTCCGAATCTGTTATAATGTATTCGAACCGGTGTATCCGGGATACCATCTGTTCAATTTTTGCCGTTTTATTTCTGCTGCTCTGAAAATACTGCCTGACCCTGTTTTTTAAGCTGATGGCTTTTCCCACATAGATAATTTCGTCCCGCCTGTCGTGCATAATATACACGCCAGGCTGGGACGGCAGTTTTTTTAACTCTTCTTCTATATTAAATTCGGTGTGATCCACTTAAATGCTCACCTCAACCTTGTTCCATCGTATTTATTCTGCAGCTCCAGATAACGCTCCACTGCATAATATTTTTCTTCCGGTTCAGAATCTGCTCTTCCAACTTCCATGATTTCGCAGATAGCCAGAAGCTCTTCCGGAGAAAATTTATCTTTACGCTCCTTTAGAACCTCCAATTTATCATAATACGTGTCTGCGTCAAGAAATGCAAGAAGATTTTGATTGGATTTCTGATTTTCCCTATTCTCCGTCACCGGAGCCGGGCTCACCGGTTCTGCCGGGCTCACCGGTTCTGCCGGACTCACCGGCTCTGCCTGGGGCATCTCCACCCGTTCAAACCGGTATTCCTGTTCCACATCGGGATACTTTTCCCGGTCCACCGGGCTGATGAACATGGGCAAGGGACGGACATAGGTGCCAAAGGAGCCGTACAGCGCCTGATATACCACCATTTCTTCCCCTGTTTCTGAATGAGCTGCAACAGCTATGATCTGATACATCTTATCTTTAAAATGCTTATAAAATTCCCCTGGCTTTGGCCTTCCCTGTTCCATGGCTTTCCTCACTTCCTAGTTCCCGGCACTTCCTGTAGTCACAATGACTACGGGAGGCTTGGTCCTGGCTTCCTTTTTAGTTTCCTTTATTTCTTTCGTTTCCACAGGCAGGGTTTCTTCCGGCCTTACCTGATTATTTGTTTCCTGTTGCTGTTTCTCACCGGCCTGGGTTGCAGGCTGGAAAACCTCTGCTTCAGAAGAATCTCCGGACTCTTCTTCCGTTTCTTTTTCTGACTGCTCCAGGGCACGGGATGCTTCTTCCGCTTCTTTTTGAGCCTTTGACGCTGCCTTGGCCGCCTCTATGGTGCGGGTCAGCTCCTCTGCCTCTGCCTGTCCTGCTTCCTTGGTCAAAAGGCCATCCCAGGTATAGCGGTTTGAGGCACTCCAAAGAATCCATTCCTCATATCCAGCATCATAGACCGCCTGAATCTGGGCTCTGATTTCCTTTGGGCCGTAGGGAATGTAATTCTTAAGATAAGAAGCTGTAAAATCCTGAAGCCATGGGCGCACAATGGCCTGGTGCTGCCCTTCCACACTGGCAGCCTCCAAGTCCTTACTGGACATCTGCAAGGCTCCCCTGATGGTGCGGTAAGGCTCTGTATCCGGATGGTCGATGCCGAAATTGCCGTCTCCGTAATGGGAGGGGTAAATCATGGGGCAGATGTAGTCTAAATGAGCTGCCATATCGTGATATATCTGTCCTACGGTATCGGCATCCACCTTGCTTCCTATGATGGTTCCGAATACATCGGCAGATACAAACACATTTTCTTTGGACAGCTTTTCATAAGCATATTTCACGAATTCCGTAATTACATCGGTCTTGGAACGCCCCTTTTTATCAGCTTCATCAAAGACCACGTTCTTCATAGTGCTGTCGGTGGCAAACCGAATGTAATCAAACTGGATCTCATCAAACCCGGCTTTTGAGGCCTCAGTCCCCACCTCCACCAGATAGTCCCACACTTCTGTCCGGTAGGGGTTGACCCAGGCCAGTCCCTGCTTGTCTCTATGAATACTTCCGTCTTTGTTCTTCAAGCTCCATTCCGGTTTCTTCTCAGCCAGATAAGGGTCTCTGAACGCCACCACCCTGGCAATGGTATAGATTCCTCTGGCCTTTAAATCCGCCATCAGCTTGTCAATATCCCTGATATACCGTTCCGTTGCTCCGATCTCATTGACCGTGGGTGCATCCTCCATGGCAAAGGTAATCCTGCCGTCGTCATTCTTCACATCAATGACCACCGCATTGATTTCAGTTCCTTCGATTTTATTCAAAATATCCTGAAATCCTTCTGAACCTGCCATATAGCCGGAAATATAAATCCCCTTTACCTTGACCGGCTTCTTTCCCTGTCCTGCCGGAACCTCCAGAATCACGCTTAATTCCTCTTCTTCTGTAGCCGGCTGGGTTTCTTCCGTCTTACTGTCTTGTTCTTCCGGTTCGGAAGGGCCTTTCAGCCTTCCGCAGCCCGAAGCCACCAGTGAGCATACAACCACTGCCAAAATCCATTTTTTCATAATACTCCCGTTCACTTTCTTTATGGTTTAAGGTCTGTTGTAATAAATATTTAATATTTTAACACATTTTGTAAAATTTTCCAACAAAATTTGTATTTTCCTTTTCAGACCAAGCAAAAGCCGCCGTAACCGGCGGCCGGGAGTTTTCCTGCGTTCTTAATTCTCATCTTCTCCAAAGCATTCCTTAAGCCCTGCAAGAAGCCCCTCATGGTCATTGTCCAGGGTGATGCGGGAAGCACTTTCCTGAACCTCTTTGGGGGCATTTGCCATGGCATAGCTGGTTTTCACCGCCCGGAGCATATCCATATCATTGTGTCCGTCTCCGAAGGCGATGGCCTGATCAATGGAAATCCCGAAATGACCGCAGAGAAATTCCACGCCCACTGACTTTCTTACCGCCCCATTCATGACCTCCAGGTAATACTCGTTTGATCTTGCCACAGTCAGATGAGGATAGTCCTTATGAAGCCGTTCCTGTACCTTCATAATCTCCTCGCCTTCTCCCATGAGAAGAAATTTATGGATTCCTCCGGCCTCTGCAAAGGTACTTTCCACATCACCTGCACTGGATTTTAAGGTAGTGATGGACTCCTCTCTCATGACCCAGGGATTTTGGTCGTTATCCACCAGCCATTTGCTTCCGCCATAGGTGTTGCAGCAAATGGAGGGGTACTCCTCATCAAGCATGTTTTTGATCTTCACAGCTTCCTCTAAGCTCATCTGGCAGCTATAGAGGTGCTCTCCGTCTTTCCCTACCACCAAAGCACCGCTGTAGCACACCATAGGGCTGCTGATTCCAGCCTGGGCCTGAATGGTGAACATGGCTTCCGGCATACGTGCCGACACCAGCACAAAGGGAACTCCCTGGGCCTCCAGCCTTTGGATCTCCCTTGCGGTATCCGGGGTGACCTGATGGCTGCTGTTTAAGAGGGTGCCGTCAATGTCGCTGAATACGGCCCTGTACTTCCTGCTGCCCCCTGTGTTTTCCTTACCTGTTTCCATTGTACTCGTCCTCCTGTTTTACTGTTTTCATAATCCGCTTATGATAATATTAACATCAGTCCTTTTATTTTCAAAGTTCTTTTTCTTTTTATGCCTTCATCTTTATTTTTTCTGCGGCACAAAAAAAGGGCGGCATTTGCCACCCCTTCATCGTTTCTTACCTTGCAAGCACTTCAGGCCCATCCTCTGTGATCAGAATTGTATATTCCCATTGGGCGGATAAGCTTCCGTCTTTTGTGGAAACGGTCCAGCCATCTTCTTCGTCGTGAATGACATCGGCATTTCCTGCGTTTACCATGGGTTCAATGGTGAAGATCATTCCCGGAACCAGAAGCATGTCAGTCCCCCTTGTGCCGATGTGGCTTACCCAGGGTTCCTCATGGAAATCAAGCCCTACTCCGTGTCCTCCGATTTCCCGTACCACTGTATATCCGTTGGCATAGACGTGTTCGGAAATGGCGGCTCCCACATTTCCCAAATGGCTCCAGGCCCGGGCTTCCTTTAAGCCCAGCTCCAGGCTTTCCTTTGCCACTCTGACCAGCTTTTCCGCCTCAGGGGACACCTTTCCAATGCAGTACATCCGGGAGGCATCGGCATAATATCCGTTTACAATGGTGGTCACATCCACGTTGACGATGTCCCCCTCCTGTAAAATCCGCCCCGGGTCCGGAATTCCGTGGCAGACCACTTCATTGATGGAGGTGCACACGCTTTTAGGGTAGCCTTCAAAATTCAGGGGGGCGGGGATTCCTCCTAGTTTGATGGTGTTTTCATGAACCAGGGTGTTGATATCTTCGGTGCTGATGCCCGGCTTGATAAATTCATCCACCAGATCAAGAATCTGATTGTTGATGACTCCGGCATGGCGGATTCCCTCGATCTGGTCCGGCAGCTTGATCATATTCCGCTCAGGAACCTCAACGCCCATAATGGCATAATTTTCAAGCTTCTGGTCAAAAGCCAGGTGACAGTTCTTATATTTTGCGCCTCTGCCGCACCAGCAGGGATCGTTTCTTCCTATTTTGTACATATCTTTCCTCCAATCTTCCTAACCCCCAGAGGGGCTTTTCTTTGCCTTTCGGGCAAATTCACCTAATGAAGGTTTTAACACGTTTAGAGTCCATTGTAAAGAAAAAATCCATGGTAATTTCAGAATTAGTATGATACAATTAACGTTATGGTTCAGCCATGCCATTAATTATTTGGCTGACACAACACATTTTTGAAAAAAGCAAATTTTGGTTTTATAACCGGAGGGACAAATGAAATTCGGATTTGATAACAAAAAGTACTTAACCATGCAGTCAGAACACATCAAGGAGAGAATCGGCCAGTTTGGAGACAAGCTCTATCTGGAATTCGGCGGAAAGCTGTTTGATGATTACCACGCTTCCAGGGTGCTTCCCGGATTTGAGCCTGACAGCAAGCTGCGGATGCTGATGCAGCTGGCAGACCAGGCTGAAATCGTCATTGCCATTAATGCCGCCGATATTGAAAAGAATAAAATCCGCCATGATCTTGGAATCACTTATGATGTTGATGTTTTCCGCCTGATCCAGTCCTTTACGGATAAAGGGCTTTATGTGGGAAGTGTTGTCATCACCCAGTATTCCGGACAAAAGGCTGCAGATTTATTTAAAAGTAAGCTGGAAAAAATGGGAATCAAGGTATACCGCCACTACATCATTGACGGCTATCCCGGCAACATCGCAACTATTGTCAGCGACGAAGGATACGGCAGAAATGATTATATAGAAACCACAAAACCTCTTGTGATCATAACCGCACCGGGACCTGGCAGCGGAAAGATGGCCACCTGCCTTTCCCAGCTTTACCATGAAAACACGCGGGGAGTCAAGGCCGGATATGCTAAATTTGAGACATTTCCCATTTGGAATATTCCTTTAAAGCATCCGGTGAATCTGGCTTATGAGGCCGCTACTGCGGACTTAAATGACGTAAATATGATTGACCCCTTCCACCTGGAGGCTTACGGCAAAACTACCGTTAATTACAACCGGGATGTGGAGATTTTTCCTGTGTTAAGTGCTATTTTTGAAGGTATTTATGGGGAATGCCCTTACAAATCACCGACTGACATGGGAGTGAATATGGCTGGTTTCTGCATCGTAGATGATGTTGTATGCAGGGAAGCCTCCATGCAGGAGATCATCAGACGGTATTATCAGGCTCTTACCCGTCTGGCAAGGGACATGGGCTCCAAGGACGAGGTCTATAAGCTGGAGCTTCTGATGAAGCAGGCAAAAATCACCTCTGACATGAGGAAACCTGTAAAGGCTGCCAATGACCTGGCTCTTATAAAAGGTGCTCCGGCTGCTGCTCTGGAACTGGAGGACGGCACCATTGTCACCGGAAAGACCACCAATTTATTAGGCGCTTCCGCCGCTCTTTTGTTAAATGCGGTTAAGGTTCTGGGAGATATTCCCCATGACGTTCACCTGATTTCTCCGTCCGCCATTGAGCCTATCCAGAAATTAAAGGTCAACTACCTTGGCAGCAAGAATCCCAGGCTTCATACGGATGAGATTTTAATTGCGCTGTCCACTTGCGCTGCCACTGATCCCAATGCACAAAAAGCATTGGAACAGCTTCCCAGGCTGAAGGGGTGCGATGCCCATACTTCTGTGCTTCTTTCTAATGTAGATATTAAGACATTTAAAAAATTAGGAGTGAATCTGACCTGCGAACCGATTTATGAGCAGAAGAAGATTTATCATTAATTATTGAAAAACGGCTGCTTTGATTTTGATTTCAAAGCAGCCGTTTTTCTGTTGTTTTTCATTGTATCACCTCTGCATTCATCATATAAACAGAATATTATAATTAGCAATCATTACAATCGGTGTATACATACACAGCAGACTCAACCGCTGCCATAACCCTTCATTAGTGAGCAGTGTCTCAGCAAATCTTTCTTTATCTCCCATAATAAACAGGATAAAAAATAATAGCCCAAAAACATAGAATATCAGTGATACAATCCCAAGCAAAAGCTGGTTTGACCGAATAAATATTATACCGATTACCATGGGGGAAAAGGTTAAAAGAGAAAAACCTAAAGCAGCCCCGTATCCGTGTATTTTTTGCGAAATAGTAATTAGTTCCTTCGTTTCTCCAACGGAAAATATTCCTGATAAAATACAAGCGCCTATAGCATAAAGTAATATAATCAGAGTAAGCCATAACGAAAGAGGTTTAGAAAAAGATGAATATATATCATACATTTTTATACTGCCAATCATAAACATAACGCCAGCCAATACTAACCAAAGGTTATATATAAAATGCAGCGGGCAATTCCGATTTCCCAATAGACTCATTACCATTGTCATGTGATTGTATTTATTATAAAAGGGCGCAAGAATAAAAGGAATAATCAAATCACCAACTGGGGCAATGATCAATAAAACCAGACCTGCGTCAGACATTGTCAAATGGCTTGAAGTCTCCCAAGCCTTTCAGTATTTTAATGGCAGCCTCTTTCATAACATCTGCTTTGGCAATAGCAATCCCCTGTTCCTCGTCCCCTAATACCAACAGGGTATCTCCCGGTTTTATGTCAAACAACTCTCTTGCCTCTTTTGGAATTACTATCTGCCCCCGTTCACCCACCTTTACCGTTCCAAATATGTGTTTTCCTTTTGGCATGGACATATTCTTTACCTCCTTGATTCTTATTCATGCTTTTCATATTAATATGAAAAGTATACCAATCAAAAGAGGTTAAGTCAATATCATGTATTTACAAAAACTTTTAATTGACTTTTTTAATGAACTTAGCCGGAACACCGCCCACAATGGTGTTTGCGGGAACATCTTTTGTCACTACGGCTCCAGCCGCAACAACGGCTCCGTCGCCAATGTTGACTCCGGCAAGGACTGTTGCGTTAGAGCCAATCCACACATTTTTCCCAATTACAATAGGGGCCGGGTGCATAGTGCCGCGGTTTTCCGGGGCAAGGTCATGGTTGAGAGTAGCCAGAACCACGTTGTGCCCAATCAGGGAACCGTCACCAATGGTAATGCCGCCCTGATCCTGAAATTTACACCCCGCATTGATGAATACACGTTTGCCTATGGTGATATTTTTTCCGCAGTCCGTATAGAAGGGTGGAAACATGGCAAAGGATTCATCCACCGGCTTTCCAGTCAATTCTGACATGATGCTGCGGATTTCTTCCGGCGTATGATAGGTATTGTTTAATTCCGATGTAATCCGCAATGCTTCCTGACTCACCTTATGCATAAATAGATGGGCTTCCGATCCTCCAGTAACGGCCAGTCCACGATTTAAATGATCTAAAAAGTCTTTTAATTCCACGTCATTTTTCCTCACTTTCAATATTGAATCTTTTTTATACTTTTATTATATGGAACCCATACTCTTCTATAAAATACTTATATTAAATATTACTTTATGCTTAAAAGGCATCACTTTAGAAAATCAAAAACCGCCCGGTGCGTTAAAAACGTACTGAACGGTTTTACTGATCTTATTTATATTAGCGCTTAAACTATCCGGCAAATTCTTTTTGCAGTCTCTTTAAGAAAACTTCCGCCGCTTTTGAAAATACCTGATATTTTTTCCAGACGATATGCCAGCGGGCTTCCAGTTTAGGCTTTAACGGCCGGAAGCAAAGTTCGCTGTCTTCCGAGGTGCTGATGATCTTGTCAAGACACAATGCGCAGCCAATATTGTCCTTTACCAGAAGAGATGCATTATAAAGAAGGGTGTAGGTAGCTATCTGATTTAGTTTTTCGTAGTCATCCTTTAGCCATTTTGAAAACGCTTGACTGGTCAGCCGCTGACTTGAGCTGATGAGAGGAATCCCCCATAAATCGCTGGCCTCAATGGCATCTTTCTCCGCAAGAGGATGGTCTTTCCGCATGAGAAGTCCCCACGTATCCGCAACAGGCAGAGAAATCGAGTCATATTTTGAAATATTAGACGGCTCGGCCAAAACTCCGAAATCAATTAAACCATGATCCAGCCGTTCCGTCACATTGTCCGCATTTCCGCTGAAAAAGTGAAAGTGTATATCGGGATATTCTTCCCGGATTCCTTTGATTTCTCTGGACAGCAGGCTGATCACATGGGTTTCACCGCTGCCGATGTGTATATTGCCGCTGATGCTCTCCCCCGGTGCCACCAGCTCTGATTCTGTTTTTTCTACCAAGTCCAATATTTCTTCTGCCCGTTTACGGAGCAGCATTCCTTCTTCTGTCAATGTAATGGTCCGATTTCCGCTGCTGCGCAAAAACAGTTTCACGCCTAAATCCGATTCCAATTCCATAAGCTGGCGAGAAAGTGTGGGTTGTGTTACGTGAAGGTTTTTTGCAGCATTTGAGATATTTTCCTCTCTGGCAACAGCTAAAAAATAACGAAGCACTCTTATATCCATAAGTTTTTCCTCCCCTCTCCCTATGATTCATATAATTTATCGTATCACAAACAATTATACTATTCAAGCATGATTAAACATTAAATATAAGTATTTTATATATTTGTTTCTAAGGAATATAATATGACATGGAAAGAGTTAAAAAGTTATGGAACCAATGATACCAGGCAGGAAGGTGATGATATGACGGAAGATGATAAAAATGAAAAAGTACTTAGAAATCTGTTGGATGTAGGGTGCAGCAGAGACTTTGCAGATGATTTCTTTCAGCTTAAAGACAGGCAGAAGAAACTGTATCTGCTTTCCTGCCACAGATGTTCTCTTCTGGACAGAATCCATGAATATCAAAAACAGTTATACTGTCTGGATTATTTGATTTATTCCATGAAGGATAAGACAAAGTGAGCTGATTTGTTTGGATAAGGAAACAAACTATGCTCAGAATAGCAGAATGGAGAAAAACCGGAAGCCTATGCTTGGTAAAAGGAGAACAGGGATGAAAGAACGAATTTTAATCATTGTGTTTACATTGACTTTAATTATAATGACAGGCTGCAGCAAAGAACCTGATAGCAAGGCTTTACAGGGAGAAATTTCATTATCGCCAAATACTACGCTGGGCAGTACAGAGGCTTCGTCTGCTTTGCCTGCCTCTGAGAAAAGCTCTCAACCTGAGAAAAAAACAGTGTCGGAGCCAGTTATTCAAATTAGTGACGGAAAAAATGTGGTCACCTTTCAATTAAATGACTCAAAGGCTGCAAAGGAACTTTATGAACAACTCCCACTGTCTTTGGCGGTTCAGGATTACAGCGACAATGAAAAAATCTTCTATCCTCCGAAAGCACTGGATGTCAGTGATACACCAAAGGCTGGGGGGGAATAGGAACTTTGGCATATTACGAACCATGGGCCGATGTTGTCATGTTCTTCGGAAGCTATAGTCCAAACGGCAGTTTATATGAACTGGGACAGGCGGCTTCCGGCAGTGAGCAGATTCACTTGCTGGAGGGAACCATTACCATCGAGGCCGCCCCTTAAATTATAAAGAGCACAAAAGTATTGAAAGGGGCACTTCAAACCGGAAATCCCTTTTCAATATTTTAAGTTCTTATAAAAATACTTCACAGAAATTTATTTTTCATTTTACCCCATAAAAACACTTGTGCTAACATCATGTAAAAATGTAAGGCAAAAAGTTCTTGACCTTAAGTCAAATTAAGGGTTTATAGTCAATCTATCAGAAAAGCTGATGCACAAAAAAATGTTTTGAAAAGGAGATAATTGTTATGAAAGTAACAGTGATAACAGGAAGCCCCCATAAGAACGGCACCACTGCCCTATTGGCAGATAAATTCATTGAAGGAGCTGCAGATGCCGGGCATGAGGTATATCGTTTTGATGCGGCATTTGAGGATGTAAAGCCCTGCCTTGCATGCAAATATTGTGCAAGCCACCAATCGGAATGTGTACATAAGGATTCCATGAATATGCTGAATGGTAAACTGCTGGAATCGAATATAATAGTATTTGTAACTCCGGTTTATTACTATACCATGTCTGCCCAAATCAAGGCGGTGGCCGACCGTTTTCATGCTAACAATGCAAAATTGTCAGGAAATAAAAAAGCCATGCTTTTTACAGCAGCCTACGGAGCAGATGATGGAACCTTTGAAGGGCTCCAAAAAACATATGAAGCCATGCTGCGCTTTTTGAATTGGCAGGATGCAGGTATATTGTTCGCGAAAGGATGTCCGGCAAAAGAAGTCCTCGAAACAACAGATTATCCCCAGCAGGCATATGAAATGGGCAGAACCATAGCATGAGAAACAGGAATATTGACAATACGGAAACAAAAGAGCTTGAGAAAAGGAGTTTACAAACACAGCATCAAAAATTATGAATGTACCGGAACAAGCATTCATTGTACTGCTTAAGGTAAATAAAGATGACAATATTGGGGTAGGCGCACAGCTATTATCTGAAAGAATTTCTTAAAAACAATCTGTGTATGATACAAAACAGCCGTCAATCTTTTTATATTAGCGGCTGCTGTCATTTATAGATTTATACACACATCTGACCTGGATTCTGCTAAATGGTTTATAATAATGACAATAGCAGCTATCCAAACTAATACTAAGGAGTGACCGCATATGACAATAAAAGAAGCGTAAGAGTTAACAGGCATATCCATTGATAATCTGCGTTACTAAGATGGCGATATAATAGGACTATACCAAAGGAACAAAAAAAACAAAGGGTCTCACTAGTATAGTCCTATTTTCTAATTCAGAAAGGAAATCTAACGTCAGACGGCGGCAGACTCCCCACTTCTTCCTTTTCCAGCATGTAAAAAGCATTCCCGAAGGAACGCGCAGCAGGTGCTTAACAGGCAAACGCGAAAGAGAAGGTCTGACGGGGCTTGGGGCGGAGCCATTCCGACCGGAGGAAGGCATGAGCGCAGCGAGCCTTTGTGGACACAAAGGCCCTGCTTGCGATGTTTAATCAGCACGTAATGATTAAAATTGTTATCATCATAAATAATTCATCACTTTGCAAAACAGTCAAGTAATCATGGGATTCTCTGTACATTGGCGTTAATTAATAACAGGAGAATTTTCAAAGTCTTATTATCAAATAGGTAGGGAATATTTGGGATGAATTCCCAGTTAAAAGCTAACCAAATACTTTGATAATAAATGATATACATATAGACAAAAGCACCTTTGGATAAACAGGAATTGTCCAGCTCAAAGGCGTCTTTGTCTCTTGTATTTAAAAATGTACTTCAATCGAATATCCTGTTTTCCTGTGAAAATGAAAGGAATCATTTTGAGATTCGGCTGAATGGATTGAAAAAATAATTATATACACCAAATTTAAAGGAAATCTAATACATTATTAGAAATAATCAGGGCAAATGCTATCCCCGAAATTCAATTGATTCTCCGTCAGGCCCTTGAAAGACAACTCTCTTCCAACCAATTTCCTGAGGTGTTCTGGGTTCAGGAATGTGAGGCTCAGTTACGACAGGAATTCCTACCGCTTTTAGCCTTTGATAATCTGAATCAAAATTATCGCTGATGAGGCAGAAATGATACCCCTTATTCTCTTTTTCATTTGTCCAATGCTCGAGCTCGAGTACAGTATTATTCAATTGAAGATAAACAACCTTCTCAAGACCGGGAACACCGGGAACATCATGTTCAAAATATTTTTTGAACCCAAAGTTTTTCTCATAAAAATTAATCGACTTTTGTCTGTCTTTTACAGAAAATGCAACATGGTCAATTCGTGTAAACATGAATTAATACCTCCCATTCATTCATAATTTAAATAAACATTGTTTAATCTTCTTAGGAAACGTCAATTTTAATTTGCAACACAACCCAATTAGCGGAGCTGGAATTATTGAATCCATGGGATTCCCCATTCGGCGAAAAAATGATGTCATTTTCTTTCACAAGCATTTTCTCATTGTTTATTGTGATTGTACCTTCACCAGAAACTACATAAAAGACTTCATCAATATCAGAGTGCTTATGATCAGGTGTTGTCTGCCCTGGAGCATAAAGCAAAAGTCCTGTATCCAGCTTCCCCTTTTTGAATATTGCCTTACGCGCACTTTTTTTAACCGCAAATTCAAGAATATCACCAATGTTAATTTTTTCCATTACTTTTTACTCCTCTTTGAAATAGTATTCAGCTATCATTAACAATTTAAACCAAAACTGATTGATTTGAATTGTACTGCTGTAAGATCACTATAATATTACTGTAAACTTTTTGCAATAAGGCACTATTTTGTGATATACTGACCAAACAGTAAGTATAACACAATAATTGATAGGAGTGATAATAATGCCGTGTGATAAATTATGTCCCATTGAACATACTGTCAACTTGATTGGTCATAAATGGAAAGTGCTCATTCTGAGAAATTTATTCAATAATGGTACACAACGATTCATTGAACTGAGCAAAGGAATTAATGGCATAAGCCAGAAGATGCTTACACAACAGCTTCGGCAACTGGAAGCTGATGGGATAATTTGCAGAAAGGTTTATCCGGAGGTACCACCAAAGGTTGAATATTCACTCACGGAACTTGGAAAATCTTTAAGACCAATTTTAGATGAAATGAACACATGGGGATTAGAGCATCTAAAACAAAGTAAGCAGAATCAGTAAAATAATGGGTGATCATCTGCAGGAGACATTGTAATTTTGTCTGCTTTTCGAAGTAAACGAGAATGCTTCTTTGACTATTGAAAAGTGCGATGCAGTACTATGAAAAAAATTAAATATTGGAAATGCCGTGATGATTTCATAAAGGATATTTTACAGTACGGAACGGAGGAATTCCATGAAACAGCGTGAAAAACTCACGGCAATTTACTGCCGAGAATGTGTTAAAAATTATTAGTCCCTACTTGACAGCATCATATGAAAGAATCGGTTTGATCCCGGAAGTTCCAAGAACCCCCTCCGGCATCCGCAGCTATGATGAGATGTCCTTGCACTGGATTGAATTTGCCATGCGTTTTAAAAAAGGCGGGTTCCCTTAGAATCCATTCATGAATACATTCAATTGGCCTTAAAAGGGGAGTCAACTAAGGCTTCAAGAAAGGAAATATTATTAGAGGCAAAACAAAACCTGGAAGAAAAAATGCGGACCTGTCACCCAAGAACTGATAGAAGCATGGAAAGAAAGCAAATGCGTAAAAGGCTGATAAGTCACAGTTCTGCAAAGTACCCAAGGCTTCACCTTAGATGGGCTGCTTCCCAAGAGGGCTATCCCCTGCTAAATTTTTAGCCAGTGTGATAGCCCCTGTTATATTAATTACCCATACTATCCTTTAAAACCTGTAAAACCTCATCACTGGACAATACCTTATAACCTCCGTCCAGAATAAATACGCCTTTTGCAATACCTTCCAGCATATCCTCTGTCACACCAAGTTCTTTAATATTCATAACCACCCCGATTTCTTTCATATAGCTTTCCATACGGGACAGACCTTCTTCTGCAATCTCTTCATCGCTTTTGCCTTCCGGCTGGACATCCCAGACATTGATTGCATACCGTTTAAATTTCTGAAGTCCATAAGGCATGATCTGTCGATAGTAAGGAAGGGAAACAGCCGATAACGTCATACCATGAGTCGCATCGGTATAAGCTCCCACTGACTGTCCAAGCATATGCACCATCCAGTCTGTTGTCTTTCCCTTAGCCACAAGCGTATTAAGTGCCCAGGTGGCTGTCCACATAATATTGCTTCTGGCCTCATAATCCTCTGGATTTTTAACTGCAATTTTAGAGCTGTGAATCAGAGACTTTAAAAGGCCTTCCATCAGATAATCGGAAGTGTTGTCATCTTCACCGGAAAAATACTGCTCCAGGATGTGTGACATAATATCGTAAAAACCAGCCACCATCTGATACTTGGGAAGGGTAAAGGTGTATACCGGATTGAGAATTGAAAACTTAGGAAATACGTTTTCGCCGAATACATGACCGATTTTCAGCTTCTGTTCCTGATTGGTGATTACAGCACCGCCATTCATCTCTGAACCGGTTCCCACCATAGTCAATATACAACCTACCGGGACAATTTCATTATCCACATCTTCCATGCGAAGATAATATTTATCCCACGGGTCTTCTTTGCAATGAACGGATACCGAAACTGCTTTGGCATAGTCGCATACAGAACCGCCGCCAACAGCCAGAATCAAATCCACGCTTCCTTTTCTGGCGCGTTCACATCCTTCATAGAGTTTTTCCACGGTTGGGTTTGGCATAACTCCGGCATCTTCGAAAATTTCCTTGCCGCATGATTTTAAAATCTCAACAACCTGATCGTATATGCCATTCTTTTTGATGGAGCCTCCCCCATAAACCAGAAGAATGTTTTTTCCATATTTCTGCAGCTCCTCCCGCAGATAATCCAATGAATTTTCGCCAAAATAAAGCTTTGTCGGGTTTGAATAAGTGAAATTTCCTAACATAATTAAATTCCTCCTGTATGATTTTTCAGCCTTTCCAGCAGATTCTATTATTTGATTTTTAATTTATTTTAAGTCACAAATCTTTAAATATCAAATGCTTATAAGTAATGAATTTCTATACTTAAAAAGCATGAAGTGTCTCTGAGCTTTATCATTAATCCAGGATATCGAATGTAAAAGAATTAATATCCTCTTCATAATTATCTCGTATCAAAATATAGTTACAGTTATATTTTTTACACAGTCGAAAGTTTTCAGCATTTTCACGGATCACTGATTCCATGGTACAATAGGAATCATCAATTCTGTTTTCAACCGTATTAGCATATTTTTTTATATCCGAAAAATGGGACCTGATATATTCCTCTGTCATGACCAGACAATAGTATTGAATCTCTTTCAAATATTCATCACTAAAATCATTTTTCCACCCAAAAGGTATATACAATCCTTCAATCACAAGATTTTGATAATTTTCTATTGCTGTTTTTATAATTTCCCGCACAATAGGCCAGAGATATTCTGTTAACTTCCCATCATCTTCCGGTGTTAATTTTGTATTACCGCTTCTGATCAGTCCCATCTTCAAATGGTCAATGGATAAGTATGGATATTTATACTTTTCCAACAGCCTTTGTGCCAATGCGGTTTTTCCTGCATGGGAAGCCCCTGCAATTAAAATAATCATTGTTTTTACCTCAACCTGACAAGTCGGTTTCTCTTTACTTACCAAACTTTATTTAAAAATATAGCACTGCATATCTTATTATTAATATGCAGTGCTAACAGATGAAAGCAGCTTTAAACTGCTTATAAAGAATCTTTCTTTTGTGCTGCCAGCTTAACCGCCGCACTTGCGCCCACACGGCTGCATCCGGCATCAATATAAGCCTTTAAATCCTCCAGGGTCCGAACCCCTCCGGCTGCCTTAATTTTTACATCAGGACCAATGTGCTTTTTAAATAATTCAATGTCCTGGAGCGTTGCTCCCGCGGTTCCAAATCCGGTGGAAGTCTTGATATAATCGGCCCCTGCTGCTGTCACCGTCTTGCACATGGCAATTTTCTCTTCCTCTGTCAGATAACAGGTTTCAATAATAACCTTTAAAATATTGCTTCCTGCGGCCTTTTTCAGCTCTGCAATTTCCTTTTCCACTTTGCTGTAATCACCATTTTTTACATCACTGATGTTGACCACCATATCCACCTCAGCGGCCCCGTCCTCAATGGCTTTCTCAGTTTCAAGCACCTTTGATTCCGTCACGCTGTAGCCCAGAGGAAATCCCACTACCGTACAGATATTTAAGCCTGGAAAAGCCTTTCTGACCCGGTTGATATAACAGGGTGGAATGCAGACAGAAGCTGTGTGATACTCCACCGCTTCACTGCAAAGTTCCTCTATCTCCTCCCATGTGGCAAATGCCTTTAACAGGGTGTGATCTACATAACCCAACATTTCTAAATCCGTCATCTGTTTCTGCTACTCAAAATATGGACAAATATATCCATATCGAGATTGTTGCTGTTTCATCCTATATGCTTTCGATTTGATTAATCAATATCTACTCATAGGTTCTTGTATAGTCCACAGCCGTAAATTCCCGACTAGCCATCGGTACATACCTACGCTTGCTTTTCTATGCAACTTTGTAGGTTTTAGCATCTCTCAAATTAAGACTTGCATTATAATCTCTATCTACACGATATCCACACTCACAAATGTATTCTCTATCTGATAATTTTAAATCGGATTTGATACAACCGCATTTGTGACAAAGTTTGCTTGATGGATACCATCTATCTACAATCCTTAATTGTGTTCCTGTTTCTCTGCATTTTGCTTCCATCTTCCTTCTAAATTCATAAAACTTCTGCGAAGCGACTGCTTTTGAAAGATGCCTGTTTTTCATCATTCCTGATATGTTCAAATCTTCCATCGTGATATAAGATGGTTTGGTTTTTACTATCTCATTTACACACTTGTTGACATAATCAGTCCGAGCATTATCTATTCTATGATGAAGTTTTTGTATTTTGGCTATTTGTTTCTGGATATTCTGTCTAGTAGCTTCTCCTTTCTTTTTTCGCATTTTATCGTCTTCGTATTTTCTCGACAGACAGCGTTGTTCTCTTTTTAATTGTTTTTCCAGTTTCTTTACTCTGTTTGTTTTATTTATATTTTTGCAAACAATTCCATTACTTAACACTGCAAAATCTTTGACACCAAGATCAATTCCTATGCCGAAATTATTTAATTCTGATTGTGGTTTTTCTTGTTCCTCTACCAGTATCGAAACATAATATCTTCCTGCTTTACAAGAAACAGTACCGCTTTTAATAGTATGAGTGTCTGGATTGGTTGGAAGATAGCCCTTCTCTTTAATTCTCACCCATCCAAGAGTAGGAATTTTGATTCGATGTCTTTCGCATGGAATAATTACCTTTACATCTGTTTTAACAAAATACATTTTTACATCTGATTTCCCCTTTTTCTTAAAATTAGGAAACTTACTTTGTCTTTTGAAAAATCTTTTAAATGCTCTGTCCGCATCCATAATACTTTGTTTAACAGATTTACTGCTCACTTCTTTTATCCAGGAATATTCAGGATTTTCTTTCAAATATACGTTATTCAGCCACTTTGAAAAATCCATACCAGATATAAACTTCTTTTCTTTTTCATAAGATTCTTTGTTATAAGCAAGGTAAAAGTTATAGACGTACCGACAAGTGCCAATGGTCTTATTTATTATTTGAATTTGATCCATTGTTGGTTTTATTTCTGTTTTGTAGCTCCTTAGCAATATCAACATCTTCCTTTATCTGATTTTTGTATTTCCTTAAACCGTATAATCTACAACTGAATACGTGTAAGATTGATATAATGTCTTGAACCAGTTCTTCATTTGGTGACAAACTTTCGTTATTTACAACAATGATAGAAGTGTTAAATTTCATACAGAACTTTTCAAACCGATCATATCCAAAACGTATAAATCTATCTTTGCTTGATATAATTATTGTTCCAATTTTACGTTCCATCACCTCTTCGAGAAGTGGGTTCCACTTTTTTCGATTATAATTTAGTCCGCTCCCAAAATCTTCAATGCACTGGTGTACTATAATTCCTCTTGCATTGCAAAATTGTTTTAAAAATTCCACCTGATTATATAAATCATCTTTTTGTTTTTTTGTGGAAACTCGCGCATAAATAACTATGTCTCTTGTATCATTCTCTGTTTGTATATCTTTAAATTGTAAATGTTGGTCATAAGTAATACCGTCTGTCAGTAGGTGTGCGATTTGCTTTTAATATTCCATCTCTGTCCCAACGCTGTAATGTTTTAACGGATACTCCTAACAATTCTGCAAAATCTTTAGGTTTGTAGTTTGTGATATTTGATGTGTTCATAATAAAATTCTCTTTTATCCTTTATGAGCACATTATGACACCAATAAACACATTTATCTATAATTTTATTTACTTAAATTATCTCCTTCCTTTTTACCCAAGGGGAGGCCTCTCTTTGCCCTTTGGGCAAATTCACCTTATCCCTTATTTCTATTACACCAAACGCTCCACACCTGCACCGGTGACTCTGGCGTAAATCAAAGGCTCCTCTTCCGGCTTCTGCCCGCCGATGGTAACAGCCTTTAAAAGTTCATGTTCAGCATCGGCAAAGAGATCTCTCTTGGAAGCATAAAGTACTGCAATCGTCTCTCCCTCTTCCACCTGCTGGCCCACCTTTTTCTTAAGAGCGATTCCTGCCGTATAATCAATCTGGCTCTCCTTGGTAATTCTTCCTGCTCCTAACAGAGAGGAAGCAATTCCGCACTGCTCCGTATTCATATGGGTGATATAACCGCTCTTTAAGGCCTTTACCTCTTTTTCAAAGGGTGCTTTGGCAAAGAGTGAAGGGTCTGTGATCACTGCCGGATCGCCTCCCTGGGCTTCTACCATGGCAGCCAGCTTCTTTAAAGCACTTCCGTCTGCAATGGTTTTCTCCGCCATCTCCCTGCACTCCTCCAAAGAGCCTTTTCCGGCTAAAAAGAGCATGCCTGCTGCCAGGCTCAAACAAACCTCAGTCAAATCTCCAGGGCCTTTTCCCTGAAGAGTTTCCACTGCCTCAATAACTTCCAGACTGTTGCCGATCAGACTTCCCAAAGGGATGTCCATGTTAGTAATTAAAGCCATGGTTTTCTTACCTGAATGCTCCCCAATTGCCACCATCTTTTCCGCCAGAGTGATAGAATCCTCCAGGGTTTTCATAAATGCTCCGCTGCCGGTCTTTACGTCCAATAAAATACAGTCATTTCCTGCTGCCAGCTTTTTACTCATAATAGAAGCAGCAATCAAAGGAATACTATCCACTGTTGCAGTCACATCCCGAAGAGCATAAAGCTTTTTATCTGCCGGAGCCAAATTTCCTGACTGTCCAATGACAGAGAGCCCCGTGGAATTGACTACGGAGAAGAACTCTTCCTCTGTCAAGGTTGTCCTCATACCCGGAATGGCTTCCATCTTATCAACCGTTCCCCCAGTATGTCCCAGACCTCTTCCCGACATCTTTGCCACCTTGACGCCGCAGGCAGCCACCATAGGAGCTACTACCAAGGTGGTTTTATCCCCCACTCCTCCGGTGGAATGCTTATCCACCTTAATGCCTTCAATCCGTGATAAATCCACCATATCTCCGGAATGAGCCACAGCATCTGTAAGAATTGCGGTTTCCTCATCACTCATTCCTTTTAAATAAACAGCCATCAGCATAGCGGACATCTGGTAATCCGGAATATCCCCCTTTACATAGCCCTCCACCATGAAACGGATTTCCTCTTCCGTCAGAAGCTCTCCGTTACGTTTTTTTGCAATGACATCATACATCCTCATGCCACACGAAACCTCCCTTATCTTTTACTAACCCCCAGGGGAGTACTCACTTTTCCCTTAGGGGAAATTCATCTTATTATTCAGAATCCAGATCTTTTTTCGTAAATCCCAAGGGGAGCAATTCCCTTAAGGAATATACAGCCGTTTCTTCCCCTGCCCCTAAAATGACTTTAAACTCGTCAGGGTCGCAAAACTCCGCCATTACCTGGCGGCACACTCCGCATGGAGAGCAGAGTTCTCCTTTTTCCCCCTTTTTATTGCCCACAACGGCAATAGCTTCAAATTCTGTCACCCCTTCTGAAACCGCCTTAAAAAATGCCGTCCGCTCGCCGCAGTTTGTAGGCGAGAAAGCCGCATTTTCAATATTACAGCCTCTGTATATCTTTCCGTTTTTCCCCATCAGAGCCGCTCCCACACAAAAATTCGAGTAAGGAACGTAAGCCATTTTCTGGGCTTCATAGGCTTCCGCCACCAGTTTCTTTTTTGCTGCCTCGTCCAATTTCACCAATACCCCTCTCTTTACTTTCTTTTTATTTATCGGGAAAGGGGATTGCCCTGCAATCCCCCTCCTTTTTCTTAAATCTTTTCAAATCGTTCCACATCCGTGACAAATATGGTCGCTCCTCCAAGCTCCACTGTCACAGGCATCATAATATAACCGGCTGAAACAGAGGCGATGTTAGGCGTAGGAACATTGCTGGTTATCTTCTGGCGCTTCCCGCATGTATCTTTAATCAAAGTAATGACTTCATCTACCTGTTCGTCCTCAGTACCGATCATTAACGTGGAATTGCCCTTTTTCAAGAAACCGCCCGTTGTTGCAAGTCTTGTCACGCTGAACTGGTGTTCATTCAGCACATCAGTCACCCGGTTTCCGTCATCAGAACTGACGATTGCATAAACAATTTTCATATTTACCACCTCACTGTTTAATTTGGCAAAACCTTTATTAGCTGTCTCTATTATAAAACATAATCAGGAAAAATAAAACAGCAAATCGGAAAATAATTGTCAATTTTCTGTTAATAATTTATTTCCTTCCCCTTAGCCAACAATTTTGAGTAAATCCGTTCCTTCATCCACTTCTCATTAATCACGTTCAGACACTCATCTACACCAAACCAGCCCACATCACTGTTTTCATCCTCCTTCTTGCGAAGAACTTCCCTGTCATCCCCTTCCAAAAGGTAGGTCACATTCAGATGAAGGTGGGAGGAAACGTAAACGCCCTTTTTCTCATGCCCGTCTACCGTCAGCACTTCCAGAGAAAAAATATCCTCCATAACCGGCTTTACAGTTGTAATTCCCGTTTCCTCCATGACCTCCCGGACCGCAACCTTCAAAAGGTCTCTTTCTCCGTCTGCGTGTCCTCCGGTCCAGGCCCAGGAATCATAGATATTATGATAGGCCAAAAGAACCTTGTCACGAGAATGATTCACCACCCAGGCTGATGCCGAAAAATGGGCGCCCCTGTTTTCTCTGATAAATACATCTTCCCCTGATGATAAATACTGAAGCAGCAGCTCCTTATCCCGTTCTTCCTGCTCATTATAGGGCAGAAATGCCTCGATGTCTCTTTTTAATTTTCTCTCCTGATCCATACGTTTACCTCCATCTTCCTGTATAGAAAGACTTCAGGAGAAACGGCTTATTCTATAGTAACGGTTAAGCCCTCCTGATGTCCTTTTCCCATCTTGTGTCTTGCTTTTCTGTTTTCCACTGTATCAAAAATAATGGAAAAGTCGTAATCCTCCGGGTAAAGTTCCTCTGTCGCCACCAAAAGCTTTACCCTTTTGTGGTTGATCCAGATTTTCCCGTCAGGCATCTGTACCCGCAGCACCCCTTTTTCATTGACCGGCATGCATACAATACCTTTTTTCTTATCCGGGTAGACCATAACGCTGTCTCCGACGGCAAACTTTTCCCTCATGGAATTTTTATTGCCTGAAGGCTTTTTCTGCTTTTCAATTCTGGGACCAGACTCCCCAGAGCCCTTTCTCTTTGCACATTGGGCAAATTCGCCTTGTGTTTTTTCCCTGCTGCCCTTTCCTGTGGGGAAAACTGCCGCAGCAGCCGGGCCCTGATCCTGTAAACTCTCCCTTTTGCCGTAAGCATAGAGTTCAGCTCTCTTTATCATGGATTCCGGCATTCCCAGCCTTTGGGCGATAAAAAGGGCGCAGCTTTCTCCTGCTTCTCCGATTTCCATCCGGTAAAGGGGCTTTAAGGTCTCCTTATCAAAGGCCATTCTTGCATTGGTGATCCCTTCCGCTTCCTTGGCATAAGTCTTTACCTCAGGGTAATGAGTGGTTGCCAGGAAAAGACAGCCGCTGTTTTGCAGCTCTTCCAGTATGGCGATGGCAATTCCCATTCCCTCTGCCGGGTCTGTTCCGGAACCCAGCTCATCAAGAATCACCAGGCTTTCCCGACCGGCTGTATGAAGAATCTTCATCACATTGGTGATATGGGCAGAAAATGTGGATAAGTTTTCTGTAATGTTCTGCCCGTCTCCGATATCACAGAGAATCTGGCTGTTCATGCAAAGATCGGCTTCTATAGCAGGCACATGAAGTCCGCACTGGGCCATAAGGGAGAAAAGGCCCACTGTCTTGATGGACACAGTTTTTCCCCCTGTATTGGGGCCTGTAATGACGATTCCACGTTCTCTTTTTCCCAGTTCAAAATCAAGAGGTACCACGGTTTCCGGGTTCATAAGGGGATGGCGTCCCTTTACAATTCTCATGATTCTGTCCGTGTTGACAGAGGGCTCGATTCCTTCCATGGAAAGGCTTAAGCTTCCCTTGGCAAACAGGAAATCCAGCTTTTCAAGGAGCCGTTTATCCGCTTCCAAAGCCTCCATATTTTCTTCTACCACTGCGGTCAGGGTATAGAGAATCCTTCTCGTCTCATTTTCCTCGCCGATTCTTAAAAGCTCCAGTTCTTCATTGAGTCCCGCAATGGCAGCCGGCTCAATAAAAAGGGTGGAGCCGGTAGCAGACTGGTCAATCACGCTGCCTGGAACCGATGTTCTATAGTCTTTTTTCACCGGGAGGCAGATTCTGCCGTTCCGGAAGGTCACATAGGAATCAGAAAAATACTTTTTATTTCCTCTCAAAATGGATTCTGCTTTTGTCCGCAGCTTCTCTTCCAGCCTGGCTATATCCTGCCGGATTCCTTTTAAATATTTGCTGGCACTATCCTCCACTCTGCCGTTTCTGACGCTTTCAAATATTTCCCGTGCCAGATCCTCCAAAGGGTCTAAATCCAACTCATAATAGGCCAGCCCCAGCTCCAGATATTTGCATCGGTTTAAAAATTCCTTAAACCGTTTTACTCCCGTAAGCATAACTCCTGTGTTCTCCAATTCCTCCGGAGACAGGCAGCCGCCCTGTTTTGTGGTATGAATAATTGCCTGCAGGCCGTTCATGCTGACTGCAGGGGGAAGGCCCATCCGGTCAATAATGGTCCTGGCTTCAGTCGTGTCCCGAAGACTTTTCCGTACCTCTCCTTCATTTAAGGATGGACATAAATTCTCTATTCTCTCCCCGGCAGCTTCCGTGTGGGCAAATTCCTTTAATTTCTCTAAAATATGATTAAATTCTAAAATCTGAAATGTGTGATTCATGTGGTTTCTCCTTTTTTATATACAAAAAACCTGCAAGACTACAAATTGACGTCTTACAGGCTCTCAACCTCATCTGTCTATCTTGTATCCTCATGGGCAAAACAGGTACACAAAACAGAGGAAAAGCGGGGCGCTTTCCTCATAGAATCCCTGTTCTCATTATGCAACTGCTTTATGCTCCATGTTCCGATACAATTAACAAACACACACTTCCTATCTGAATATACTGCTGTTACTATACCACGGAACAAATATGAGGTCAATATTTTTTTCATCTCCTGCTGTCTGGAACATCGGCTTTACTGATCTGGAAAACCATGGT
Organism: Lacrimispora sp.; assembly: GCF_036758025.1. Taxonomy (GTDB): domain Bacteria; phylum Bacillota; class Clostridia; order Lachnospirales; family Lachnospiraceae; genus Lacrimispora. The sequence continues at coordinate 50,116 of NZ_DAIOXM010000030.1, forward strand.
ATTATCTTTGATAGATTTATAGGGACAATCGTGTCCTGTCAGGGAGGATATTATGAATACCACCATAAAACAATTAAAATCCGGGGTAAGGGATGGAATTCCCATTGGCCTGGGATATTTTGCTGTGTCTTTTACTTTTGGGATTATGGCCTTAAATGCAGGATTGTCAATCTGGCAGTCTGTTGTCATGTCCATTACCAATCTGACCTCAGCAGGGCAGTTTGCCGGACTGGGAATTATAACAACAGGAGCATCTTTTGCTGAAATGGCTGCAGCCCAGTTTGTGATCAACTTACGCTACAGTCTGATGTCCTGCTCCTTGTCTCAGAAACTAAACCATAGAGTTCCCTTTTTCCACCGTCTGATCATGAGTTATGGGGTGACGGATGAGGTCTTCGGTGTTTCTGTCTGCAAGTCCGGGGAATTAAGTCCATGGTACTTTTACGGCTTGCTTCTGGCTGCCATTCCAGGCTGGACATTAGGAACGGCGGCAGGAGCTGTATCCGGAAGCCTGCTGCCTGAAAGGGTTTTAAGCGCTTTGGGCATCGCCCTTTACGGAATGTTTTTGGCAGTTATCATCCCACCGGCCAGGGATAATAAAATTCTGGCAGGTGTAATCCTTCTTTCCATGGTGTGCAGCCTTTTGTTTTCCCTGATTCCGGTATTGGCCGGAGTCTCTTCAGGGTTGAAATTGATCATTCTGACCATCGGAATAGCCGGACTGGCAGCCTGTCTGTTCCCGGTTCCGGATAGGGGGGAGGTTTCTTGTGAATAGCCGAATTTATCTTTACATCCTGATCATGGCGGCGGTTACTTATCTGATCCGTGTTCTGCCCCTGACCTTGATCCGGAAAGAAATAAAAAATCCCTTTATCCGGTCTTTCCTTTATTATGTCCCTTATGTGACCTTGTCGGTGATGACATTTCCTGCTATTATCACTTCTACCCAAAGCCTGTGGTCCGGTGCGGGAGCATTGGCGGCGGCAGTGATTCTGGCCTTTAAAAGAAAAAGCCTGATCCAGGTTTCCATCACTGCCTGCGTTGTTGTTTTCATTATGGAGCTGTTTTTGTAGATCATACAAGAAAGAATCCCGCTTGCGGTATTCTCCGCCTGCGGCGGGTCGCCTCAGCGACATCCACCCCTACCGCCGCAGTGCGATCCTCCCGGAGGGTTTTTATCGTATAGGACGAACTT
>NZ_DAIOXM010000031.1:0-50560 GCF_036758025.1 Lacrimispora sp.
AGACCATTTTAAAGCCCGTCTTCCGGAAATAGATGAAAAAGAAGCTGTAAGAAAGCTGGAAGCATGCAAAAAAAGAAGGGAAGAACTGGGTAAAGCGGGGGAACAGGCAGATGAGCGGTTCCGCCGTGCTTCGGAAATGGAAAAGGAAATGATGGGCCGTATGATTTCTCAGAAGGAAAACGGGGAAGCGGTCCGCCTTGATATGGAAGAGGCATATAAATCTTACTGCCTGGCTTTATCGGAGCTGGGGTTTTCCTCAGAGGAAGAATACCGCAGCGCAAAACAGCCGCCGGAAACCAGAAAGCAGTGGGAGGAAGGCATAAACCGTTATGAAAATGACCTGTTAAAAGCCCGCACCGTTGAAAGCCAGTACCGGGAGCAGACAGCAGGCCGGGAGAAGGTAGAAACCGGTCCATGGATTGAGCAGGCTGAGATGCTTAGGGAAAAACAGAAGCAGTTTCAAAAAGAAGAAGCCAGGATTACCGGAATCCTCAGCAGGGCTGTTCAGGCAGAAGAAAATTTAAAGAAGCTCTGGAAGGAGCAGGAGCAGCTGAATGAAGAATACCGCCTGTACCACACCCTGTTTCAGACTGCCAATGGGAAAATGACCGGCTCTGCCAGCCTGGATTTTCAGACCTATGTCCAGCGGCAGTATTTTAACCAAATGATACAGGCTGCAAACAGCAGGCTGAAGGTGATGACCGATGGCAGGTTCCTTCTGCAGTGCAGGGAGCTGGACTCCCTTGGAAAGCAGGGGGAGGTGGGGCTGGATTTGGATATTTACAGCATGGATGCGGACAAGATCCGGGATGTGAAGACCCTTTCCGGCGGAGAATCCTTTCTGGCGGCATTGTCCATGGCCCTTGGAATGGCGGACATCATTCAGCGCACAGCAGGAAATGTGTCCATTGATGCTCTCTTTATTGATGAGGGCTTTGGCTCCCTTGACGAAGAATCCAGACTTAAGGCAGTCCGCATTCTTCAGGAACTGGCCGGGGAGCGGAGGCTCATTGGAATCATTTCCCACGTGACGGAATTAAAAGAGCAGATCGGGAAAAAGATTCTGGTGAAAAAGACGGAAAAGGGAAGTAAAATCCAGTGGGATATGGATGTGAGGGAGGAATTGTGAGAAAATAGATTCTGGTTTCCTGATCCATAAATAGGAAGCACCCTGGGAATATACCATTGTGCCCGAAGTACGGGGGTAATAATTGGAAAACATATTTTCGAACAAGTGTTTGCAATGCGAAAACAAGTGTGTTATAATGGGGGAAAACAATCACTGAGTGATAAAAATGCGGGCCTTATCCGGCCCGCATTAGGAGTTTGTGAGATTCCGGATCTCAGTTTATTACAGGAGTATAGATAGTATGGCAAAACAGTATATTAAGATAAGAGGCGCCAATGAGCACAATTTAAAGAACGTTGACTTAGAGATCCCAAGGAATGAGCTGGTGGTTTTAACCGGACTCAGTGGTTCGGGAAAGTCCTCTCTGGCCTTTGATACCATTTACGCCGAAGGGCAGAGGCGTTATATGGAATCCCTTTCATCCTATGCCCGTCAATTTTTAGGCCAGATGGAAAAACCTGATGTGGAAAGCATTGAAGGTCTGTCTCCGGCCATTTCCATTGACCAGAAATCCACAAACCGCAATCCCCGTTCTACGGTTGGTACAGTTACAGAAATTTACGATTATATGAGACTTCTCTATGCCAGAATCGGCATTCCCCACTGCCCCAAGTGCGGCAGGGAGATCAGGAAGCAGACCATTGACCAGATGGTGGATCAGATTATGGAGCTGCCTGAGCGGGCTAAGATCCAGCTTCTGGCCCCTGTAGTGCGGGGGCGGAAAGGAGAGCATGCCAAGGTTTTGGAGCATGCCCGGAGAAGCGGATATGTGAGAGTCCGCATTGACGGAAACCTCTATGAGCTTTCTGAAGAAATCAAGCTGGATAAAAATATCAAGCATAATATTGAAGTAGTAGTAGACCGCCTTGCCATCCGGGAAGGCATTGAAAAGCGTCTGACCGATTCCATTGAGACGGTCATGGAGCTTGCAAACGGCCTGATGACTGTGGATGTGGTGGATGGACAGCCTATCAACTTCAGCCAAAGCTTTTCCTGCCCTGACTGCGGTATCAGTGTGGATGAGGTGGAGCCCAGAAGCTTTTCTTTCAACAATCCCTTTGGCGCGTGTCCCGATTGCTTTGGACTTGGCTATAAGATGGAATTTGACGAAGAGCTGATGATTCCCGATAAGAGTTTAAGCATTGACCAGGGTGCCATTGTGGTGCTGGGCTGGCAGTCCTGCACAGATAAAGGCAGCTATACCCGGGCGGTTTTGGAGGCTCTTGCAAAGGAATATAAATTCCGTTTGGATACTCCCTTTGAGGACTATCCCAAGGAAGTACATGATGTGCTCGTTTACGGAACCAATGGAAAGGAACTGAAAGTCCACTACAAGGGTCAGAGGGGAGAAGGCGTCTACGATGTGGCCTTTGAAGGCCTGGTTCAGAATGTGGCAAGGAGATACCGGGAAACTTATTCCGAGTCCTCCAAGGCAGAGTACGAATCCTTTATGCGGATCACTCCCTGTCCTTCCTGCGGCGGCATGAGACTGAAAAAAGAATCTCTGGCCGTTACGGTAGGAGATAAAAATATTTATGAAGCTACCAATATGTCCATAGTGAAGTTCCGGGAATTTATGGATGATCTGAATCTGACTTCTATGCAGCATGCCATTGGCGACCAGATTTTAAAGGAGATCATAGCCAGAGTTTCCTTCCTCATTGATGTGGGACTTGATTACTTGTCCCTGACCCGTGCCACAGGAACCTTATCCGGAGGAGAGGCTCAGAGAATCCGTCTGGCTACCCAGATCGGCTCAGGTTTGGTGGGAGTAGCTTATATTTTGGATGAGCCCAGCATCGGTCTTCATCAGAGAGATAATGATAAGCTTTTGAAAACCCTTTTGCATCTCAGGGATTTAGGAAACAGCGTGATTGTGGTGGAGCACGATGAAGATACCATGATGGCTGCTGACTATATCGTGGACATCGGACCGGGAGCAGGGGAGCACGGCGGAAGAGTAGTGGCCGTTGGAAATGCAAAGCAGATTATGAAAAATAAGGACTCCATTACAGGCGCCTATTTAAGCGGACGGATTAAGATTCCGGTTCCAAAAGAGAGAAGAGAGCCGACTGGCTATCTGACTGTAAAGGGAGCGGCTGAAAATAACTTGAAAGATATTGATGTGACCTTCCCTCTGGGCGTTATGACCTGTGTGACCGGTGTATCTGGTTCAGGAAAAAGTTCTCTGGTCAATGAGATTCTCTACAAGGCATTGGCAAAGAAGCTGAACCGGGCCAGAACCATTCCTGGAAAGCATAAGAAGATTGAGGGAACAGAGCAGCTTGACAAGATCATTGCCATAGACCAGTCCCCTATCGGAAGGACTCCAAGGTCCAACCCGGCCACCTATACGGGTGTATTTGATTTGATCCGCGATTTGTTTGCCTCTACTGCTGATGCAAAGGCCAAGGGCTATTCCAAGGGCCGGTTCAGCTTTAACGTAAAGGGCGGACGGTGTGAAGCCTGCAGCGGTGATGGAATCATTAAGATTGAGATGCATTTCCTTCCCGATGTATATGTTCCCTGCGAGGTCTGCGGCGGAAAGCGGTATAACAGGGAAACCCTTGACGTGAAGTATAAGGGAAAGAGTATTTATGACGTTTTGAATATGACAGTGGAAGAAGCCTTAAAGTTCTTTGAAAATGTTCCTTCCATTGCAAGGAAGATATCCACCCTCAATGATGTAGGGCTTTCTTATATCAGGCTGGGACAGCCCTCTACAGAGCTTTCCGGCGGTGAGGCCCAGAGAATCAAACTGGCTACGGAGCTGAGCAAGAGGGGGACTGGAAAGACCATTTACATTCTGGACGAGCCGACGACAGGACTTCATTTTGCAGATGTTCATAAGCTGATTGAGATTTTAAGAAGGCTGTCTGAGGGCGGAAATACGGTGGTTGTCATTGAACATAACTTGGATGTGATCAAAACGGCTGATTATATCATCGATATCGGACCGGAAGGCGGAGACAAAGGCGGCAGGGTCATTGCCCAGGGCACACCGGAAGAGGTGGCAGAGGTTCCCGCTTCCTATACAGGATATTATGTGAAAAAATATCTGGAGTAATTGGCTGGATTGGTGAGATTCGACATCTTTTTTCAGATTTCGAGAAAATACTTGTCAAGCTATGGGAAGTAGAATATAATGAAACCCAAAGCTAAATTGCAATATTCATTGAAGATCATATTAGGAGGAATACCCGTGAAAAGAGAAATGATTATCGTTCTGGATTTCGGCGGACAATATAACCAGCTGATTGCCAGAAGGGTCAGAGAATGCAATGTTTACTGTGAGGTCCATCCCTATACCTTATCATTGGACAAGATTAAGGAAATGAATCCGAAAGGAATTATTTTTACAGGCGGACCAAACAGCGTATATAAAGATGAGTCTCCCCGCTGTGCAAAGGAAATCTTTAATATGGGAATCCCCATCCTGGGAATCTGCTATGGCGCCCAGTTAATTGCATACATGATGGATGGCAAGGTTTCCACAGCTCCTGTCAGTGAATACGGAAAAGTGGAGGTTGATGTGGAAGCGGGCAGCAAGCTTTTCGAAAACGTCAGCTCTAAAACTGTTTGCTGGATGAGCCATACGGATTATATTGAGAAGGCACCGGAAGGGTTTTCCATCACCGCCCATACCCCTGCCTGCCCTGTTGCAGCTATGGAATGTGAGGAGAAGGGACTTTATGCAGTACAGCTCCATCCTGAGGTTATGCACACTCAGGAAGGCGTGAAGATGCTTTCTAACTTCGTTTACAATGTCTGCAAATGTTCCGGTGACTGGAAGATGGACTCCTTTGTGGAGGCTTCCATTGAGTCAATCAAGGAAAAAGTCGGAGACGGCAAGGTGCTTTGTGCATTATCCGGCGGTGTAGATTCTTCTGTAGCAGCAGTTATGCTGGCAAAAGCAGTTGGAAAACAGCTTACCTGTGTATTCGTAGATCATGGCCTTCTCCGTAAGGATGAGGGAGATGAAGTTGAGGCTGTATTTGGACCGGATGGTCATTATGATCTGAACTTTATCCGTGTAAATGCGCAGGATCGTTTTTATGATAAATTAGCGGGTATAGAAGATCCGGAGAGAAAGCGTAAGGTTATTGGCGAAGAATTTATCCGTGTATTTGAGGAAGAGGCCAAAAAGATCGGAAAAGTTGATTTCTTTGTTCAGGGAACCATTTATCCAGATGTGATTGAGTCCGGTCTGGGAACATCTGCGGTTATTAAGTCTCACCATAACGTAGGCGGACTTCCGGAGCATGTTGATTTTAAAGAAATTATTGAGCCTTTGAGACTTCTGTTTAAGGACGAAGTAAGAAAAGCAGGTCTGGAGCTTGGTATTCCGGAATATCTGGTTTACCGTCAGCCATTCCCGGGTCCTGGACTGGGAGTTCGCATTGTAGGCGCTATTACTCCTGAGAAGGTTAAAATTGTTCAGGAGGCGGATGCTATTTATAGGGAAGAAATTAGGAAGTCCGGAGTTGATAAGGAACTGGGACAGTACTTTGCAGCATTGACTAATATGCGTTCTGTGGGATGCATGGGAGATGAGAGAACCTATGATTATGCTATTGCGCTTAGGGCAGTGCTGACATCTGACTTTATGACGGCTGAGTCTGCGGAGCTTCCTTGGGAAGTACTGGGAGCGGCTACAAGGAGAATTGTAAATGAAGTAAAGGGCGTGAACCGGGTGCTGTATGATTGCACTGGGAAGCCGCCGGCTACGATTGAGTTTGAATAACGCACAAAAATAAAAAAGTCCGGGAATACCCAGTGTTTATGCGGGTTCCCGGACTTCTGTTTTTTCAAAGTGACACCCAAATGACACCCCAAAAGACAATTTGACATTGATTTTATACGGAATGAGACAACAGTTTGAACGGAAATAAGCATATGTGTACGTTAAGTTTATAATACTGTATTGAGTTTGAGTGAGAGGTTTCTATTTAATAAATAGTTACTATTAAAATAATTAAGAAAATAGTAGTATTATCAAGACTTGTACGGTATAATAATGTACAAGTAGGAAAGAGCATGTTGTTTATTCATGCAAGTGCTAATTTTAGCATAAGTGAGGAAAGATATGAGCGAAAAAGGTTATGTCCCACCATATACAATAACAGATAAGACAGTAAATTTAATTTCTGCTATTACTGAAATAATAACCAAAATCACAATAAATGATAATATGAATAATAACTCAAGACTTCGAAGAGATAATCGTATCCGTACGATTCATGCCTCATTAGCTATTGAAAATAATTCCTTATCCTTGGATCAGGTAACTGATATTATCAATGGGAAACGGATTCTGGGTCCACCAAATGAAATCTGTGAGGTAAAGAATGCCTTTGAAGCATATAACAAACTTTTGGAAATGAATCCGTATTCAGTTAAGGATATGCTACTAGCTCATAAGGTGCTGATGGATGAATTAACAAAAGAGGCAGGAACATTTCGAAGTGGTGGTGTAGGTGTATTTGCTGGAAAACAGTTAGTTCATATGGCACCGTCTGCAAATCAGGTGCCACATCTGATAAAAGATTTAGTTGGTTGGGCAAAGAACGCAGATGTACATCCGTTAATTAAAAGTTGTGTATTTCATTATGAATTTGAGTTTATTCATCCATTTGCAGATGGAAATGGCAGGATGGGGCGAATGTGGCAGACATTGTTGCTGTATAAATGGAAATCGCTGTTTGGTTGGCTGCCAATAGAAACATTAATTAGGGAGAGACAGGATGAATATTATAAAGTACTAGGAGAGTGTGATCATAGTGCTGATTCGGGAAAATTCATAGAGTTTCTGCTGAAAGCTATTTATGATGCATTATGTGAGATAGAAGACACCGAACAAGTTACCGAACAGGTTGAAAAGCTGTTAAAGGTTTTTGGTGAACAAGAGTGTTCTACGAAGGAACTTATGGAATTATTAGGATTAAAGCATAGGCCAACGTTTAGAGATAATTATTTATTACCAGCTTTGGAACTAGGTTATATTGAGATGACAATACCAGATAAGCCAAATAGTAGTAAGCAGAAATACCGAAAGGTAAACAAATGTATCTAGGAAATGATTCTAGGCACTAAGTTTGAATGATAAAAATATTAAAATAGCTGTCGCTCAGTGATGATAAATCGCTGAGCGACAGCTATTTGCTGTAATAAAACAATATATTTACATGTTGATTTTACCCTTAAATACCCTCCCCCTAAAATCAGTGGAAAAATGTTATATCGTGTGCTAAAATTGAGAAGCAGAGATAAAAACACAACGCAAGTTATCATCTTGCAGAGCTGGTAGGTAGTCCAGCCGCACCTTTTTAGGTGTAAGTAACCCTCCCTCCTTGGGTCGTCCGTTCTTTGTGCAATACAATTTTAAGGAGGCGTTATTATGGATAAGGTAACGAGTAAATTGACCGTGTTTTTTCAGGAACCATTCTGGATAGGTGTTTTTGAACGCATGTCTGAGGGAAGGCTATCAGTTTGTAAAGTTACATTTGGTGCAGAGCCAAAAGATTACGAGGTACATGATTTTGTTCTGAAAAATTACTACCGGCTGCGATTTAGTCTGGATGTGGTAACTGATGTGAAAGAAGTTTGCCGTAATCCGAAACGAGTACAGCGAGAGGTTCACAAGCAGGTACAGAATGTTGGTATAGGTACGAAATCGCAGCTGGCTTTGAAATTACAGCAGGATCAGATGAAAACGGAACGAAAGATTTTGAACCGGGAGCAGCGTGAATCGGAAAAACAGCGGCATTTTGAATTGAGACAGCAGAAGAAGAAAGAGAAACATAGGGGCAGGTGACTGCCCCTTATGCATTATAAAAGTGTGAGCCGCTTTTTAAGATTCAATTTCTGTAGAAGCTTGAGGCCATTGTGTTATGGGGATTGGTCAACAGCAGATTTAAAGATTGTTACCATATGCTTTTGGTCGTTTCTCCATTGTACGTGATACATGGCCGTGATATAATGGACAGTATGAAGTAAACTATTTTGTCAAATCCTATGATAGAAGGGAGAATGTCCTATGTATTTATTTAACCCATTTACAATAAAAAACATGACGCTGCGCAACCGGATCGTTATGCCTCCCATGTGTATGTACAGTGCCGGAACCGATGGCATGCCAAATGAATTCCACTTTACCCACTACACTTCCCGTGCAGTTGGCGGAGTGGGGCTGATTATTATGGAGGCTACCGGTGTTTTTCCCTGGGGCCGTATTTCTGACCATTGCCTGGGGCTTTGGAATGATGAACAGGCAAAGGCGCTTGCGCCAATCGTCGCTGCATGCCAGAGGCAAGGTGCAAAGATGGCGATTCAGCTCAATCATGCAGGCCGCAAATGCGGAGCACAGGAAAAAACGATTTACGCACCCAGTGCCATTCCATTTGATCAGAATTCTCCTATGCCCCATGAGATGACGGAAGAGGATATTCACGATGCAGTCAATGCATTTCGGAGTGCTGCTGCAAGGGCGGCTGAAATCGGTTTTGATGCGATTGAAATTCATGGTGCCCATGGTTATCTGATCAGCGAGTTTCTGTCACCTTTAAGCAATCACCGCACAGATAATTACGGCGGCTCAACGGAAAACCGCTGCCGTATGCTGATTGAAGTACTGCAGGCAGTACATGTGGTTTGGCCTGCTGAAAAACCTGTTTTGCTGCGTGTATCAGCAGAGGATTACGAACCGGACGGCATGCACCCAGCGGAAATGGCCAGGATTATTGAACTGGTGAAGCCGTATATTGATGTGCTGGATGTGAGCACAGGCGGGGTTGTGCCAACACCGCCATCGGCCATTTACCCGGGCTATCAGGTGAAAATTGCAGAAGAACTGAAACAGGCATCAGGCTTGCCTACAGTTACAGTTGGTCTGATTACTGACCCGCATCAGGTGGAAGAGATTTTGGGCGGAGGGCGTGCAGATCTCGTTGCTCTGGGCCGGGAACTTTTGCGTGATCCTTATTGGGTGCTGCACACTGCCCGTGATTTGAATGTTGAATACCAATGGCCGGAGCAATATCTGCGCGGGTTTAATGCAAGAAAGTAGTGATAGAAAGACCTATCTTTCGCCAATGATGTGACCTCAATAAGTTAGACCTAAAAATCTAAAATTATGGGGATCAGTTCACAAGGGGAAGATAGGTCTTTCTCTGCTTGGGAAAGCATGGCATGTTTGATGAAACATTTATGATATTATAGGGATAAACAGCAATTTATCAAACGTTGCAATACAATAAATATAACGCATTCGGGAGGCTAACGATGAGTAATGTCTTAGAATTTGCTAATAGAGAAGCGTTTAGGGATTGGCTGAATAAACACAGTGCCGATAACGATGGAATATGGCTGCTTATTGGTAAAAGGGGCGGGCCAGTGACCATTTTAGCCAGCCAAGCATTGGAAGAAGCTCTTTGCTTTGGCTGGATAGATGGGCAGATGCAAAGCCTTGACAACACGAAATACAAGAAATATTTTGCACGCCGTACAGCTAAAAGCAATTGGTCTGATAAGAACAAAAAGTTGGCGCAATCTCTTATTGAGCAAGGAAGAATGACCCAGCAAGGCCTGGATGCCATTGAAAATGCCAAGAAAAACGGTACATGGGATTTATCCGGACGCGTTAGTATCGGTGATGAACAAATACAGGCATTCAAACAAATCATCCAGCAATATGAACCTGCATTTACCAACTTGTTAGCTATGCCCTTATCTATACAAAAGACATATACTGGCTTTTATCTTGACGCAAAAACCGATAAAACACGCCAAACTCGATTAGAGAAAATCATTGATAGACTTAATAAGAATTTAAAACCGATGTAAGGGTTATATTTCAACTTGTCGGTGGGTTATGAGCAGTATCCTATTATTCCTAAACATTTTTACATTATTTTCAAAAAAAGGCATAACTTTCCTACTGATGAAAGCTATGTCTTTTTATAAAAATGATGGTATAATAAATTTAAAATTATCACATCAAACAAATGCTATAAAAAAAAGCTGGGATGAAGCTATGATTCTAAATAAATTGATGGATTTTTTTGGATAATGCAGTGTCTGTAATACAATACAGGCTTAGAAAAGAAATTTTTAACAATATCAATTTGGAATTTATGCGATTGTAAAAGAGAGTACACTTAGTTTTACCGGCTTTTAATTACCCATAGGAAAATATACCGCGGGTGTGTAAAATTGTCCGCCGAATGATTTACAAAGTCATGGGTTTGCCGATAAACAGGAATTTGACATTCTAATTATTGCATATCCTGCCATAAGAGAAAATACACAAAGCACAGGAAAGAGAGGCTATATGGAATTCAAATTTGATACTCCGTTGCAGGGAGGCGTTATGGAGCAGGAAATCAAGATGCAGCCAACAACGAAAAAAAGTCTATTGTACCGCATTTGGCATTATATCCTGCTTGCCTCGCCGATTACCTTAATCATCCTATATTACATACTCAATAATAGAAAGCATACCATGGATTGGGTCTTAATGAACATTTCCCTGCCATACAGTGCCGCGGCAGCACAGGTCACCTCTTTCGGCCCATTTCAATACTTTTCTCTGGCAGAAGTATTGATCACACTTTACATACTATGGACACTGTATTTTATCGTGAAAGCGGTCGTTATTTTGATACGATGTCCGCATCGGCTGTCAGATCTGGGACGCGGGCTTTATATAACTATTGTTTTCGCGCTGTACATAGTAGCTGCGCATTTTTGGATGTGGGATGCAGGATATCACGGTACAAGTCTTATAGAAAAAATAGACCTTGACTCCGGCGGCATTACTACAGAGCAGCTTACAGACGTTACAAGACTTTTTGCCGAAAAAGCCAATGAGTTGTCCACCCAGGTAGTACGCGATGAAAACAATCGTTTTAATGAGGACAGACAAGTTTATTTTACACCCGACAAAGACCTCTATGTGAACATTGTAGAGGAATTTCCTGCACTCAATGGCAGGAACACTCCCCCTAAAGCGATGATGTACTCGAAATTTATGAGTGCCAGTGGATTTTCAGGCATTTACATTGCTCTGACCGGAGAAATGAATATTAATGTTGATATACCTGCTTCCTTCCTCCCTGTAACAATTGCACATGAAATGGCACACCAGCGCGGCATCAATTCTGAGGCAGAAGCTAATTTCTCCGCTATTGCTGCTTGTATCACATCTGGCAGCCCTGTATATGAATATTCGGGTTATTTACTTGGTCTTCTTCATCTGATAGATGACTTGAATAAGGCTGATCCATACGCTTGCCGGCAGATTACATCAACACTTAATGCCAATGTCCTTCAGGATTGGAAAGAAAACAATGCATACTGGAATAGCCATAAAACTTCCGCTACTGAAACGGTCACAACAATATATGATAAGTACTTAAAGTCAAATGGTGTCACTGCCGGAATTGAGTCCTATGATGACTGTGTTTCCATGCTGGTATCCTGGCTTCAAAAACAAGTGTAAATTTGCAATATAGATTATTTACATAATAGGAGGTAGGTATGGATATTATAATTCGCCCGGTTGCTGAAAATCAAGCTGAAGCAGTATGGCAACTGATGTATGCTCTCGATTTTGAAACAAAATATATGATGTACGAGCCAGGTGAAAGATCAAAAGATATACAACGGGTAAAAGATGTCATTTATAAGTCCGTCCATGGAGATAATCTCTTGTTAGTAGCTGAAAATAAAGGTGAATTGATTGGATATCTTTCAGCAGAAAGAGGCAGATGTAAAAGAGTACATCATTCAGCGCATATCGTCGCAGGGATTCGTGCCGCATATCAGAACCATGGGATTGGTTCAAAACTTTTTATTGAATTGGATAACTGGGCAAAGAAGAATCATATTACCCGGCTTGAACTGACAGTTATGTGCCAAAATGAAGCTGCAAAGCATCTCTATGAAAAAAGAGGGTTTGTTGTTGAGGGAGTAAAGAAACAATCAATGATTATAGACGGTGAGTATATTGATGAGTATTACATGTCTAAACTCTTTTAGATATGAGTATTATAGGTGGTATGTAAAATGGATGAAATAAAATATATTATTAGAACGACTATGGAAAAAGAAGACTACCGAAAGTTCTTATACTTAGCAACCTTTTGCAGAAACAAGATGGTCATTCCCATGATAGCAAGTATTGCATTTGCAGGCAGTATTCTAATTAACTGGAATCTACACCTTTTAAATTGGATTGCAATAACCTTATCTTGGATATTTTTGTTTGTTCTGGCTGTTGTTACGGTATGTTTCAAGGTAGAAAGGAAAAATAAAATTCGTGTTACTTCAGACAATACTGGAACCTTTGGTTCACTGAATATTCTGAAATTCTATGATGAGAAGATGGTTATGGAGAATGATTTGCTCAAATCTACAGGTGAATTAAAGTATACTCAGTTTTTTTCTGTAATAGAGAGCAAGGACTATTTCATTTTTTACTTAACTGCAAATCAAGCTTGTCTTATTCGAAAAAAGGATGTCGATTCGCCGGATGCATTTAAGCAGTTTGTGATGAAAGTATTTAATGATAAATACAAACATATTTGATGCAGGTTATGAGCATAATCGAAAACAGACGGATAGAAATTTGAAACGTATATGTATTGGAAAAGGAGAATCTGTAGAATGAAAAGAACTGTAATGCTGGTACTCACAATGGCTTTGTGTTTCTTCGCTACAGCCTGTGCCGGCAGTCAAAAAAATGATAATAACGATAAAGAAGCAATTGATAATACTTCCGCGGCTTCGGTAATAAGCAGCGATGTTCCCACTAAAGAGTCAATCGAAAACCAGCTTCATATAATTGCAGAAAATTCATCAATATGGTTGAACAATACGGAGGATGGGGCTTCCGGATTCGCTGTTACGGATTTAGATCATAACGGCAGACTGGAGATTATTTTTTCATCTCTTCAAGGGACAGGATTTTACTCATACATCAAATATGGGAAGTCAACAGAGAATTTGACGGGATAGAACTTTGTGAAGCAGAAACAAAGGAAGGGGATTCACAGGCAGATATTATGGTGGAGTCCGTTCCAGTTTTCTATGATCCTGGCTCCAATGCTTATTATTATATTTTTGATGACCTTCTTAAAAACGGTGCAGCAGAATATTATGAAAATAAGCGTGCGATTTCCCTTCAGGAAGGGAAATTACTGGAAACGCCTCTGGCATATAAGTCAACAATTTATTCTGATCCCAATTCCAGTAAAATCACCTATACTGACGCTGATGGAAAAGAGATTAGTGCAGAAGAATATGATAACATTGCTGACCGGTTTTTTGACAAATACGAAAAACATCAGGTTTCCATTGGTTGGATTACAAATGCATTGGACTCCATTCAGGATATGAGTGGGGAAAGGCTGCTTTCTGCGCTGAAAGAATCATATAATTCCTTTGCAGTGAATTAATCCATGCCAAATCATGATTTTAAGCTGGCTTTCTAACCAATAAATTAAAATTGAACAAACTCGCTGCATCTCAGCTTTAGCAGGCCATGACGCAGCGAGTTTGTTCAATTTGACTTTACTGTATGCATTTCAGTGAAGAGAGGTTATTCAGCGAGGATTTTCAGCAACTTCTCCACATCTTCCTTGTTCGTTGCCCAACTGGTGGCAAAACGCACGACAGTGTGAGTATCGTCATACTTTTCCCAAAATCCAAGTTCAACCTTTTGGGTAAGTTTTGCTATCCTGGTGTTTTCCATTACAACAAATAACTGGTTTGTGGGAGATTCAAAATAGAGTTGATAGCCCTGATAAAGAAGGGCTTCTTTGATTCTCTCAGCTGCAATAATTGCAGGTTCTCCAATATGCAGATACAAATCATCGGTAAACAGCACATCAAACTGAATACCCAACAATCTTCCCTTGGCAAGAAGTGCGCCGTGCTGTTTCATAATGGTGAAAAAATGTGGAATGAAATTCTTTTGAGGAATTACGACAGCTTCTCCAAACAATGCGCCGCACTTTGTCCCTCCCATATAAAACACATCACATAATTCAGCCAGGTCATGAAGGGTGACATCGTTTTCCGGGCAGGCCAGTGCATAAGCTAACCGTGCGCCATCCAAATAAAGAGGAAGACCATTTTTCCGGCAGACTTGACTGATTGACCGCAATTCTTCAAGAGAATACAGTGTCCCATATTCTGTCGGATGAGAGAGATAAACCATACCGGGCATGACCATATGGTCATGATTTTCATCATTTTGATAATCTGAAAGCAACTCTTGAATATCATCTGCTGTAATCTTTCCTAACTTTTGCGGCAGGGTCAGCACTTTATGCCCGCCAAATTCAATTGCCCCGGCTTCATGTACACTGATGTGTCCGCTATTTGGCGCAACCACGCCTTGATAGGATTTCAGCACCGCGTTAATTACCGTTGCATTGGTTTGAGTACCTCCCATAAGAAAATGCACTTCGCCATCCGGGCAGCCGCAGGCCGCTCTGATTTTATCCCTGGCAGATTGAGAAAACGAATCAGTTCCATATCCTTGGGATTTTAACAAATTGGTATCACTTAAGCGTGTCATAATGAAGGGATGGGCACCCTCCATGTAATCAGATGAAAAAGACAGTTTGTCTGCGTATGTATCCATAATTTTATCTTTCCTTCATATTGTATTTGACATGTCATTAATGTAATTGTACAATCATTTTATCCATGACACAAATTGCAAATCAGCATATGTGTCATAACATATCATCATATATAAAGAGAGGAAAATGATATGGATAGTACCAAATGTGAGGCATTTCTTGCCGCCATAGACTACGGCAGTCTGACAGCTGCTGGCAAGGCACTGGGGTACACTCAGCCTGGTATTACAAGAATGATTAATTCATTGGAGGATGAGATTGGCTTTCCGTTATTTGTCCGCACTAAAAAAGGTGTGTCACCAACGGCTAACGGTGAAGCCATGATTCCGGCTTTCCGGGAGATTGTACGTGCCCATAGATATGCATCTGAGATCGGTACTGACATTCGGGGAATTTTAAGCGGAACACTGACCATTGGCAGTTATTACAGCGTCTCAGCTCTTTGGCTGCCGTCAATTTTCAAAAGGTTTCAGCAGATGTATCCCAACGTGCGAATCAATATGAAAGAGGGCGGCAACCGTGAAATGACACAATGGCTCAATGAGAAGTCTGTAGATTGTTGTTTTGCTGCCGAGCCTTCAAAGGAAACTTTGTGTGATTGGATACCGATTCGGCAGGATGAACTGTTGGTGTGGATACCTCCAACACACCCTAAGGCGATGCAGAAGGCATTCCCGATCCGTGAACTTGAAAATGAACCATTTATCATCACAATGCCGAATCAGGACACTGATATTGACAGACTGGTACGGGATGAGCAGCTTTCACTGAATATCCGGTTTTCTACAGCAGATGCATATACGACTTATTGCATGGTGGAGGAAGGGCTTGGTATCAGCTTTAACAACCGTCTTATTATACAAAAATGGGGTGGCAGCGTCGTCACGCTGCCGTTTGATCCACCGCATTTCATCTCCTTGGGCATTGGAGTGCCCTCACTGAAGGAAGCTTCCCCGGCAACGAAAAGATTTATCGACTGTGTAAAAGATACTTTGAAAGAGTTACCATAGGGCATATGGTCTTTTTCCGATATATTTATTGACAAAGGAAAGTAATAGGTAATATAATACCTATATAGGGAATATATTACTTATATTGGAGGTATGCCAATGTATGATTTCGATACGATGGATAAAAGACTACTGGTGTTTGGCTATCTGTTTCGTGTGGCGAATCGTCTTCAAAGTAAAATGGATTCGCAGATGAAAGACCTGACTGCCAAGCAATGGTTTGTAATTCTGGCACTGGGATTATTTGAACACCCGCCCACGCTAAAACAACTTGCGTCAGCTTGCGATACGTCTCACCAAAATACAAAGCAGCTTGTTATGAAGCTGGTTGAAAAGGGCTTTGTGAAAATCCAGAGCGATGAGAAAGACGGTAGAGCCATGCGGATAACAGCAAGTGATAAATGCGAGCAGTGGGACAAAGAGAATGAACAAATGGCAGAACAATTTATTGACGGTATGTTCTCTGGTATGAGTATGGAGGAGATCGCCGGTTTAAGCAGCTCATTAATGAAAATATTTGAAAATCTGGATAACGTAAATGGGGGAACAGCAAATGTCTAAAAAAATATTAGTGGCATACACATCGAAGTACGGTTCAACCCGTAAGTATGCTGAATGGATTGCTTCTGCGCTGAATGCAGATTTATTTCCATCTCAAACGGTTAAAGCGAAAACACTAAGCCAATACGACGTTGTTATATATGGAGGCGGTTTGTATGCAGGCGGCATAGCGGGTGTAAAACTGGTTACTCATAATCCCTGCAACAATCTTATTGTGTTTACCGTTGGATTAGCTGATCCCCATACGACAGACTACAGTACCATTATAAATAAAAACTTTACGCCAGGACTTCTGGCAAAAACAAAATTTTTTCACCTTCGCGGAGGAATTGATTACAAAAAACTCAGCCCTGTCCATAAAGTTATGATGGCTATGATGAAAAGCATGATTCAAAAAAAGCCTGAATCCGAACGGGAAGCTGAGGACAAGGAATTTCTTGATACATATAATTCAAAAGTGAATTTTGAAGATAAGCAAACCATAGATTCCATAATTGCTTATGTAAAAGGTCTATAAACTGTATACAAGCAATCACGTGGTTGAGCAAGTGCATTAGCAATGGGATTGTGCTTTATAGCGATATTGGGTATAATCAAGCATACAGACTGCGTTGGAACAGACGCATTTTAATCAACCGGAGGATATTGAATCGAAAGGAGCTCCCAGTGGCGTATTATGATGAAAAAATGCAGTGTCTTCGGCTGCAAATTGAACAAAAAAAGCACAAAGAGTCCAAGCTAAAAGAATTATATTTTCAGAGGGAGTCTTTGAGTGCCAAAGTCGATGAGCTTAAAAAATGTAAGCTGGACGAACAAGCCGATGTTGAACACCTGGAAGGCCATAGTTTAACCGCCTTCTTCTATGGAGTCATTGGCAAAATGGATGAAAAGCTGGACAAAGAACGAGAAGAGGCCTACGCTGCCAGCGTGAAGTATGATGTTGCTGCATATGAACTTTATGCGGTTGAGGAAGACATCAAGCGCTGCGAGGCGGAACTTGATGAACTGCGCCAATGCGAGCAGCAATATGATCAGATCGTGAAGGATAAGTTGGAGGCTGTTAAATCTCTCGGCACTAAAGAAGCTGAGGAAATTCTTCGGGTTGAGGAGCGTATCTCTTATTTAGAGGGGCAGGCCAAAGAAATCCAAGAGGCGCTCAGTGCCGGTCAGACAGCGCTTGAGACTACGGATAATATTCTCTCCAGCCTTAATAGTGCGGAAGGGTGGGGGACTTGGGACTTGATAGGAGGCGGGTTTCTATCGGATATGATAAAGCACGGTCATCTGGATGAAGCCCAGCGGAAGGTTGAGCATTTGCAGGTACAATTGCGCCGCTTTGAAACAGAACTGACCGATGTAAAGATTTCCGCAGATATGCAGGTCGGTATTGGAGGATTTTTGGGCTTTGCAGACTTTTTTTTGGATGGATTGTTTGCAGATTGGGCAGTGCTGGATAAAATTAATAAATCCCAAGCTCAGGTACAGAATACTAAAATCCAGATCGAGCATGTCATGGGCAGTTTGACTGCTATGCTCGGTGTTAATGATAAAAGCCTGGAAAATGAAAAAGCAGTGCTGAATGATTTAATTACGAAGGCAAAGATATGAAACAGTGGGGCATTTGAAACGGAGTAACCAGCCTATTAAGGCCGGTGAGCTGAGAAAATATTTCATGGGGAAATCGGCATAGCACACTAGGCTATGCCGATTTTCGTTATTTCATAGAGAATAAATTCATCTTCATAGAATTACGGTTGATTTGATACATTCTGCACGGGTTCGCTTGCCTTGTATTCAAGTATATCCCCCGGCTGGCACTCCAAAGCTTCGCAAATTGCCTCGAGTGTGGAAAACCGAATTGCTTTTGCTTTTCCATTCTTCAATATAGAAAGATTGGCTAGTGTTATGCCCACCTTTTCAGACAATTCCGTTACACTCATTTTCCTTTTTGCAAGCATTACATCAATATTAATAATAATTGCCATTCAGACACCTCAAACCGTAAAATCATTTTCAGATTTCATGTCTACGGCTTCCTGTAATAGTTTCTGCATTACTGCAACAAAAGCTGACATCAATAACGGAACTGAAACAAATCCAAATCCGATTACGATAAGACCAGGAGCATCTTCTATCTGTGCCACAAGATATATTGCAGGTAACGCTGCTATATATAATAGCCCTGTAATAATTATTCCTGAT
Source organism: Lacrimispora sp. (assembly GCF_036758025.1). GTDB lineage: Bacteria > Bacillota > Clostridia > Lachnospirales > Lachnospiraceae > Lacrimispora. The sequence continues at coordinate 18,552 of NZ_DAIOXM010000031.1, forward strand.
ATTTTAATATACTTTAATACCTTAATCGACGAGTCGGAAAAAACCATGCCTCTGTCAATGTAGCCTAATAATATGATGACTTGGTATATAACAAAGAAAAAGGTTATCATTGCAGCGTACATGCAGATTAAAAATGGATATTTGAAAAAAGCTGTATCAGGTACAAATTTCACTGCATTATTTGCGAAAACAGGAAGCGCAAATATACAAAATACGAATACAGCAAGGCCAATAATCATAAGTGCAATTTTAAGAAAAATTGTGGAAATACGTTGTTTCATACTGTTCACCTCTAACACATTCATAATATTTTCGTCAGACAATACCATCATTCATAACTTTGTTATCAATAGCCTGTTGAAACAGATATTGAAGCACATAAATTAAAGCAACAATAGCAGCTATTATGAGTACCGCCGTCAATCCACCCGTGGACAAAATGGGTAGAATGATACTTATGGAATTTGCGGCTCATATCCAAAGAAAAGCTGTCTCGGCAGATATACACAAAATGCCGGCGCAACTGATCCTATTAGAATAGCGGCTCTTCATAATACCGTAGCAGCTACACACGCCATAAACTACCTCCATAAAAGATTATATTGTTAATATAACACTTGATTTATCGTTTGTCAATAAATAAATATCGAGAATCGGAAGGGTTGCATTTCGATTTACAATTGAGCCGTGAATTCATTAAAAAAGGAGCAAAAAAGGAGCAAGGCATAAACAATTCTCATTTTAAATTGTTCAGATAATTGGTTGGACATAATACTCCGGAGAATATCATAGGAAAATGAACTCCGGAGTGTTATGAAACATACAATATTGGCATAGTCTTTAACTTCCGTGACAAGGGGTTATTCTTGAACTTTCCATTTAAACATGGTATCATGGTATTCTGTAGTTAGTTGATTCTAACCAAACGGCTTATTTGTGATAAAAGTCCGGCATATGCACCAAGATGATTATTTTGCGGGGGAATCAATATTAAAATAAATTTATGTGAAGCAATGGAGGAAGCCATACGGCAGCTCCTTGGCTTGGGACCTATTATCACACAAAGTCAACCTTAACTAAGATTCTGGTTTTAAAATAACAATTAATGAATTTGACAGCCTACTTAGAGGTGAACAAGTATGGACAGACAAAAAATATTTGATTTATATAACAACGCCGGGCTTGTTGTACAAAACATCTACCGAATGCAGCATAAACCCGGATTCAATTACGAGGGGCCTACCATTGATGAACATTACGGTTTAATATTTACATTATCAGGCAAGGGTAGAATGCAGTTTAACGATGCCAAGGGAATCGCACAAAATAACGTAGTATTTCACGGTGGACCCAACTGCTGGCATGAGTATGCTACACTGGGGGAAAATGAATGGGATATTATTATCATAGCTTATGACATTTTGGGTCCCTATGCAAATGATATAACAAGCGGGTACAGCTTAAATACATATCAATCGCCGGAAATAAACAAGCAACTCATTCAAATGCACATGAATCAAAATTTAGATGAGAAAATGTATCGGCTGCGTGCAAATAGTATGTTTTATAATATTCTGTATGAAATTTTCTCGAATACTATGAGCGACCGGGATATGGATGCGCACGCCTTATACAGCCAGATTGCATCATATATCAAGGATCACTGTACACAGGATTTGGACATGCTTTCTGTAGCGCGGCACTTCGGTATTAAGGAAAACAGGCTTCATTATGTCTTTCGCAAATACTCGGAGGTGGGACCTGCAGGTTATCTCAATAACTGCAGAATGTGCCAGGCAGCCGAACTTTTAAGAGTTGGGGGAATCGGTGTAGAAGATGTGGCCTTGACGGTCGGATATTCTGATGCATTCAGTTTCAGCAAGCAATTTAAGAAAAAATATGGAATTCCGCCAAGCTATTTCCAAAAATCATATGACTGTAAAAATAGACATGCATATTAATGATATGGACATTCAAATCTCCATATGGTTTTGCTAAACTAACATATGGTTAATGGTTAGCCGAAGCAAACTATATGGAGGTTTTTATATGAAAAAAATGATAGCTTTACTGCTTTCACTTGTAATACTCACCAGTATACTCGCTGGCTGCGGAAAACAAGCCGCAACTGGTACACCTTCTGCGTCACAAAACACATCCTCTTCCCAGGTGCTAAATGATGAGAAGCCGGATACCAGAATGTATACCGATGAAACCGGGAGAACCGTGGAAATTCCCGTATACCCGGAAAGAATCGTCACAGTCAATATGGTTGCCGAGCTGGTTGCTCTGGGTATAACACCTGTAGGCGGGGCAGACGGATGGCTTCAATATATGGATGACGACCAGAAAAAGGGCATTGAGTCAATTGGTGCGGGTGCTGCCGGAACCCTGAATCTTGAAAAGATTGCAGAACTGGCCCCGGATTTGATTATTACTCCCAATATAGAAAGGGTTACCTCTCCCGAGGTGCTTGCATCCCTGGAAAAAATTGCGCCTACTGTTGTTGGCCCGTGGTACGGTAATGCATTGGAAAACCTTCAGATCATGGGAGAATTGACCGGCAGAACGCAAGAAGCCCGGGACTGGCAGGACAAGTTTAAAATTCATCTTGATGAGGTCAAGGAGTCCCTGAGCGGTATGGTTCAGGCTGGGGAAACCGCCATGGTCATCCAGTTCTATCAGAAGAGTATGTACACCTACCCCTCCAGCACATTCCCTGTTATCTATGAATATCTGGATCTGGACGTTCCGTCCGGCGCCATTTCAAATTTGCAGACAGACGCTTCCCAGCAGACTTTCCAGCTTTCTCTTGAGATCCTGCCTGAATATGATCCCGATTATATTTTTATAACCAAGCTGTCTGATGCAGATGAAGCGTTTATAGCGGAAACAACTAACAACTCAGTGTGGAAGCAATTGTCCGCCGTAAAAAATGGACGTGTTTATGAGCTGGGTTCCCGCCTGTCAGCAGGGGATGTTTTATCCCTCGTATGGTCTATAGATGAGATTCAGCGCTTGATGACAGAAGAGTAAGAATTTACACTGTTTTCCAAGCAGAATCATGATTGAGTACTTTGGAAGCCCAAAAACCGTATGGTCAGTCGGTTTTTGGGCTTCCCGGTCATTAAGGAAGAAAACTAAATGTAACAGCCGTTACAACTGATTCAGGCAAGATAACGGCAAAGGGAGAATATCATGAATCGTCAAAAGGAACCGGAAACCTTGGTTCAGGAAACCAATCAAAAATCAAAGTGCCGTGCTTGGGTGGCTTGGCACATCATCTTCATAGGCAGCGGAATTTTGCCATTGCTCATGGCGTTCTCTATTACCAAGGGAGCGGCAGAAATTCCGCTTTCCTCTGTATGGAACGCCCTGTTCCATTTTAGCGCAGAAAATACCCATCACCTGATCGTAATAGATTTACGGCTTCCCCGTGTTATTGCCAGCGCGCTGGTGGGCGCATCCTTTGCCGTTGCGGGAGCCATCATGCAGGGAATAACGGGAAATCCTATGGCTGATTCAGGTCTGATGGGACTGAATGCCGGGGCGGGTTTTGCTCTGGCCCTATGCTTCGCTTTCTTTCCCGGCATGAAATATATGCAAATCATTCTATTTTCTTTCCTCGGAGCTGCTATGGGAATGGTGCTGGTCAACGGTGCCGCTTCCATGGGCCGGGGCAGTGCAGCTCCCATGCGGCTTGTGCTGGCCGGCGCTGCGGTCAGTGCTTTACTGGCTGCCTTAAGCCAGGGCATTGCGCTGTATTTCGATGTGGCACAGGGTATTATGTTTTGGACAGCAGGCGGTGTGGCTGGCTCCAACTGGGAGCAGATCAAAATAATGACTCCTTTGGTTGCGGCGGCACTGCTTGGTGCTATGGCGCTCTCCCGCAGCATTTCCCTTCTTAGTTTGGGAGAGGAGGCGGCAAAGGGGCTGGGGCTTAATACCGTTATGGTCAATGTACTCTGTTCGGTCATTGTGCTGATTTTGGCAGGTGTATCGGTGTCCATCGTGGGTGCGGTGGGATTTGTCGGCCTGGTCATTCCGCACCTTGCCCGGTATCTCGTCGGCGTAGATTACCGCTGGATCATTCCTTCCTCAGCGGTGCTGGGGGCGCTGTTGGTTGTGTTGGCAGATTTAGGAGCCAGGATAATCAATCCGCCCTTTGAAACCCCCATTGGTGCATTGATTGCGCTGGTTGGCGTGCCTTTCTTCCTGTATCTGGCACGCAGGCAAAGGAGGGCGCTGTAATGGAGGACATACAGAAGAAAAATGAAGTATACAAAAAGAAAATCGTCCTTCGAAATATGATCATTGTCATTGGATGCGGGGCTTTGCTGGCCATTTCTTTTATCGTCAGCATGAATACGGGATATGCCAAATTGTCTCCTATGGATACTCTGCGCACTTTGCTTGGCAGAGGCACCCCCAAGGAAACCTTAATTTTATTTGATTTCCGTCTGCCCCGAATTGTGGTATCCATGCTGGTGGGAATGGGATTGGCTCTCTCCGGATGTATCATTCAGGGGATATCCAGGAACCCGCTGGCAGACCCCGGACTGCTGGGGATTAATGCGGGAGCTGGAATGATGGTGATCCTCTATGTTATGTTTTGGGGTACACAGTCCTTTCTGTCGGTGTTCACCTTGCCCTTTCTGGCACTGGCAGGAGCAGGTGTGACGGCCGTCATCATTTATGCATTGGCCTATAAAAAGGGAGAAGGTATAGCGCCTATGCGTCTGATTTTGACCGGTGTGGCGGTACAAGCGGGTATTTCTGCTCTGACTACTGTGTTGGTGGTGAAGCTGGACGAAACCCAATATAACTTCGTCGCCACATGGCAGGCTGGGAGTATCTGGGGCAGCAACTGGCAGTTTGTATTGGCGTTGCTGCCGTGGCTGGTGATTCTGGTTCCTTATGTACTGACAAAATCCCGGGTGCTGGACGTACTGAATCTTGGAGACAATGTGGCGTACGGCTTGGGTGCGCCGGTGGAAAAGGAACGGCGAAAGCTCCTGGCAGCGTCGGTGGCGCTGGCTGCCTCCTGTGTGGCGGTTAGCGGCAGTATCAGCTTTGTAGGGCTGATCGCCCCTCATCTGGCAAGACGTTTGGTTGGGCCGAAGCATTCAATATTATTGCCTGTCTGCCTGCTCACTGGTGCGGTGCTGGTGTCGGCGGCGGATACGATAGCACGGGTGATTGTGCAGCCCTCGGAGATTCCCACAGGGATTATGGCCGCTATTATTGGCGCTCCCTACTTCCTGTACCTGCTGGCCAAAAGCAAGCAATAGCAAAAAGGAGCTGAATAAAATGAACAGTATTGCAACAGAAAACTTAGCTGTCGCCTACGAGGATCACTTGGTTGTAGACAGCCTGGATATGCAGATACCTCAAGGAAAGATTACAACCATCATCGGGCCCAACGGGTGCGGGAAGTCCACGGTGCTCAAGGCCGTTGGCCGCATCCTTAAACCGAAAAACGGCATGGTGTACTTAAATGGGGACGACATTACCCGTCTTTCCACCAAGGAGGTGGCGAAGAAGATGGCGGTTCTTCCCCAATCCCCCCAGGCCCCGGCGGGGCTGACCGTGGGTGAGCTGGTGGCCTATGGCCGTTTTCCCCATCAGCGGAGCTTCGGAAAGCTAAAACCGGAGGACAGGAAGATTATCAATTGGGCGCTGGAGGTCACAAAACTCACTGAACATGAAAACACGGAGGTAGACAATCTCTCCGGCGGTCAGCGGCAGCGGGTATGGATTGCCATGGCGTTGGCCCAGCAGACCGATTTGATTTTACTGGACGAGCCCACTACCTACCTTGACCTGGCCTACCAATTGGAAGTGTTGGAGCTTCTTTACCGCTTGAACCGGGAGCAGGGCTGCACCATTGTGATGGTGCTCCATGATCTCAATCTTGCCGCACGCTTTGCCGATTATATGATTGCCATCCGCTGCGGAGATATCATCAAGCACGGTACGCCGGAGGAAGTCATGACCGCCGGAATCCTTAAGGAAACCTTCCATATTGATGCGGAGATCGTCAAAGAATCCAGGACAGGACGTCCCACCTGCATCTCCTATGATCTGATTCATAAATGGGGCGGCATGTGATACTTCTTGTCAAAACACAAAGCAGCATGTTATGAAGCCGTCTGCGCAGTATTATGAAATATACAATATTGGCATGTTTTTTAACTGCCGTGACAGCCTTTCCCGCAAAAAGGATTCGACCTCCGCGCGTATATCATTCCGGTAAGAATACTTACCCCGCCCCCGCCCGGTCATTGTTTCCCGGTCGAGAAGCTGTATGGCATTTGGAAATGCATCTGTATTAATCGCGTTTTGCACGAAGCTGTATGTCATCAATATAATTTCTATAAAGCCATTTTGTGTGACCTTAACACTCAGTTCATCTGCCAGTTGATCAATCAGCTCTCCGTACATGCGTTTCCAGTCCGGAAGCAGTATCACGGGAGCAATCAGCAGCCCAACTGGATATCCGGCTTCCGCCATGGCATTAAGGGCACGGATTCTTGCGTGCAGCGGGGAGGTTCCCAGTTCTATGCGTTGTATTATTTCTTGCGGATTCACGCTCATTCGAAATATGGTTTTCCCTTTGTGGTCAAGGTTAAGCAATGGATTCACCATATCAAATTTTGTCGGAAATGTCAGACTCCCCCGGCCTTCATGGGAAAAACGCTCAATTGTATAGATCAAATTATTTGTTATTGTATTTTCCAGCAGCAAATCGCTGTTGCTGCCAATCTCAAAGGTTTGGGGAGCCGGAGCCCCGGCATCTTTTTTCAGCAGCCTGTCCAGCATTTGCTCGCGGTTGACAAACAACCGCAAATAGGCGCATTTATTGTAATTACAGACCAGATAACAGTATAGGCACATGGCTTTGCAGCCTGAGGACGTATAGGGTACAAGCCAATCTGAAACCTTATGATTGGGGACGTACCGATGGGTTTTTCTGGTCCCTATGATCAAATGATTTTTTAGTCTTGGAAAGTCCTGGTTGGGTGACGCAGTCATTTCCGGTATATGGTTATGATTCTCTATGGATATCCAAGGCAGGTCTGCATATTTGCTCTGCAACTCCAGTCCCAACTGATAATCAAGCACTCCTGGTTCATAATAAACCGCATCAAAGCTCATATTCATGTGAACACCTCCGATGAGAATAGTTTACCGAAAATTGCGGAAATTATTTCTGTACGGAGAGTTCAATGCAACAATTTTAAAAAATAAGTTGAAATACATTTTAAAGCATTATATGATGAATTCAGACATCGATGTACTCTATTAAAAAAGAAGGTAAGTTATGAATGTCAGTATTGAAATGATACCATCATATAAAATCGCTTATATACGAAGAACAGGCTCCTACGGTTCAGAGAATGTGCAGATAATGGAACAATTAAAAAGCTGGGCAAGAGAGAAGAACTTATTTAATGAAGATTCAATTATATTAGGAATAGTCCGAGATAATCCTCAATTCACAGAGCCTGAAAATTGCCGTTATGATACATGTTTCGTTGTTTCGGATGAGTTTAAGGCTGACGATGAATCTATTAATTTTGGAAAAATCATGGGCGGAACGTATTGTGTATTTAAAATAAGCCATACCGCAGATGGGGTGCAAAAAGCATGGCTGGAGATATTTTCGGAGTTAGGTAAAAGAAATTATGAATTTGATGGCAGAAGACTTATTATGGAACGCTATGCAATGCAGATGATAAAACAACACCATTGTGAGATTTGCGTACCAATATTATAAAGTAATATTAAATTAAATTCCGATTTACCGGGCAACCTTGAAATACATGTATTTATAAAAAGAGGTAAGTATGATTAGAAGGTTTAAAATTGATCACTTAGAAGCGGTCATGAAAATATGGCTGGAATCGAATATTTCGGCTCACGATTTTATTAGCCGGAATTACTGGCAGGAGAATTATAAGCAAGTTGAAAAGGTGTTACCTGATGCAGAAATATTTGTTTATGAAGAAGGAGATGCAGTTCTGGGGTTTATTGGGTTGACAGAAAATTATATTGCCGGAATATTTGTTGATGCAAACAGTCAATCCCAAGGGATAGGAAAAGCGTTGCTTGATCACGTTAAGAAAAGCAGCACCCAATTGTTACTGCAGGTTTATAAAAAGAATTCCCGGGCGGTCAGATTCTACATAAGAGAAGGCTTTGCTGTATTAAATGAGCAGACAGATGAACATACCGGCGAAACAGAGCTTGTAATGAGTTGGATAAAATTAATATAAATAAATTATAATTTGAAGGCGGTGCAATATGCAGGAATACAAAGATAAACAAGAATTGATTGATGAAATATCAAAGCGGGCCCAATTATTCATTGATGAATTTTCCTCTGTTACAGAAGCAGATAAAAACAAATTGGTTGATGATGTTGATCGGACTCCTGCACAAATGATAGCTTATCAATTAGGATGGCTTAATCTTATTCTTGATTGGGAAAAACAAGAACTGCAAGGAAATACGGTGGCAACTCCCCATGCTGACTATAAGTGGAACAATCTTGGCGGATTATATGACAGCTTCTATAAACAATATGAAAATTACAGCTTGCAGGATTTAAAAAGTATATTTGGAGAAACAGTACAGCAAATCATCAACCTGGCAGAAAGCTACACGGATGCAGAACTTTTTCAGTCTGGCGGCAGAAAATGGGCTTCCTCAACACCTGCTAACTGGCCAATCTGGAAATGGATTCACATAAACACTGTTGCACCATTTAAGACATTTAGAAGTAAAATTAGAAAATGGAAAAAGCAGAACGGGTAAATAGGAATTTATCAGGAGATTTTTAACTGTGGATTATTTATATAATGGGAATTTCAATAACTTATTGTTCATATCAACAAGGCAGGAGATGGCTAATGAAATTAAAACAAAAAAGATTGCTCGCTTTTTTCGTATTGTTCACAGTACTGTTCATCCTGAGTGCAGTTTCAGTATTTGCAGAAGAGGATGGGATACCGTCTATTAAGCTGGATGTCATTCTTCAGAGTGACGGCTCTGCGGTCATAACTGAGATCTGGGATGTGCGCGGTGTATCCGGCGGTACGGAATATTACAAGGCTCTGAATAACATGGATGGGATGAGCGTCCATTCCCTGACTGTATGGGACGAGTCGGGAACCCAATACAAAACCCTGGATGTCTGGAACACAAAGCTCTCCAGAGAGGAGAAGTCCGGTACCTGCGGCATCCTGAAAACCTCCGATGGATATGAACTCTGTTGGGGCATTGGCAGCTATGGCAACCATCAATATACCATCCGGTATACCGTAGATGGATTGGTAAAGGATTATGGTGACTATGCAGGATTCTATCATCAGTTTATATCGGAACTTTCAAGTGCTCCGGAATCAGCTTATATTAAAATTCGGATGGTGGATACAGGTCTGACGGAAAACAACGCCCGGATCTGGGCATATGGCTTTACAGGAGAAGTAGAGATTGGAAGCGACGACAGCCTTAATGTTTTTTCTTCTGAAGCTTTGGATGGCGGAGACTATGTAAATGTACTGTGCCGCTTTGACAGAAGCTTGTTCCCGCTGGCCCCCGCAGCCGACATCTCTTTTGAAAAGTTGCAGAAATCTGCAGAAAATATAAACTCTAATACGGCATTGTATATCGTTCTTGCTGCTATAGGTTCGGTTATTGCCGTGACCGTTCTTTTAATCACTTTCTATTCTTCACAATATAAACTGGCAGACGGCACAGTCATGCGGCTTCCAAGACAGAAACAAATAGATTTAAATTGGTCGGTTCCTTTTGGCAGCAGCATTCCTGCTGTATATTCCGCAATGCTGCTGCTGCGCAAAGGCATTTCCAGTGAAATGCTTATGAGCGCGTATCTTATCCGCTGGCAGAAGGTGGGTTATATCCGCATAGAAAAGCGGGAAAACGAGCGAACTAAAAAAAGGAGTCAAGAAGAAGTCATTGTATTTAGCCTGGATAAAATACTGGACCCAGGGGTGGAGCGGGAGCTGTATGAAATCTTAACCGACAACACTGACCGTGACGGCATTCTTTGGACCTCTGACATCGGAAAGAGAGCGAAGGCGCTTTATGAGAAGCTCACTGCATGGGCGGCAGAAGTAAAAAGTGAAGGCGATCAAGCATTAATCCTGTCAGGTGCGGCGGCAACGGATACAAAGGGCACTGTTCGGTTTACTGCATCTGGGTTTGAGCATGCTGTCAAACTGCTGGGGTTCCGGAAATACCTGATAGAACTGCGCAGGCAAAGTGAAGACAGGTCAGTTCATGGAGAACTTTGGGGGGATTATCTTGTGTTTGCTATCTTGTTTGGCATGGGAGAGCATGTCCTGGAAAGCATGAAAGCTCTTGACCCTGCATATTTTGATACCTTTACAGGCATGTACGGCTACAACGCCTACACCATGATATACCTCATGAATATGACAAATCACATTTCCAGCGCTGCATCTCCAACCAATAACACGTCTGGGATCGGCGGAGGAGCAAGTTCAGTCGGCGGAGGAGGTTTCTCCGGAGGAGGCGGAGGAGGCAGCCGGTAATGGAGGCAGCGATATCTTATGGCATTTTCCATTATGAGCATAATGGGAAGTTAAATCGGGATTTGTCACGGGAAAGAAAGGCCGAAAAATGGATAAGCAAAAGAATGAAAAGGAAAGAAAAGAGTTAAATAAAAAGCTTTTAAAGAATACCTTTAAAAGCGAAGTTAAAAATAGAAAAAAAGTAAAAATTATTGAATATATAATTGATTTTTTTGGTATTTTCATTGCATTTTATTTAGCAGATTTGATAGTAGAAATATTGTCAATTAAATCCTGGTTCATGGATATGGCAATAAATGTTGTGCTTATATTTGTAATACTTTCTATTAGTTCAATATTTGTAAGAAAGATATGGAAGTGAGAACTGTAACCAAACAGAAATTACAATTTTAATTTAGTGGGGATAAGTATGGGACATTTCGGTTTTTCTTATATAGGTCTGATTTTCTTGCTGATGCTGATAGTCCCTAACCTCATATGGACAAGGCATCAGCCTAAGGAGTATGATTCTCAAAACGAAAGTGAAATTTTGGTGGCTTTTGAACGCATTGGACAGATTCTTGTTACCTGCACTGCCCTCATTTTTTCAGACTTCAATCTTCGCCCGTGGTCAACATGGACGCTGTGGCTGATTGCCGCAGTACTACTGATGCTCTTGTATGAAGCATGGTGGATTAGATATTTTAAAAGCAAAAAGACCTTATGGGACTTTTACAGCAGCATTTGGGGTGTTCCGGTAGCCGGTGCAACATTACCAGTAGCCGCGTTTTTTCTGCTTGGTGTGTATGGGAAAGTAATTTGGCTTTTGATTTCTGTTGTGATTCTGGGAATCGGACACATTGGAATCCACTTACAGCACCGAAAGAAGATAAAGCACTGAAATTCAATTGGGCATATAAATATGAAACGGGAAAAATGGGAGTTGATGATAAAAATTATCGTTAACTTCATGGACAAACCAACTCTTTATTGATAAACTAAAACTGTTAGAGAAATCTAACCGACAGACCAACCAAGAAAACCAGCAAAAAAATCCAACCCTCCCTATTGCCTTCGGGCAGTAATCCTCAGGGCTGATAGAAATATAAGAAGAGGTTTTGCAGAGGAGATTAGCACCCATCGCCTCTGTAAAGCCTCTTTCTATTACTTATAACGCCCCAATATCCAATAATCCCATAACTACACCCCTCCATTCCAACCCAGGAGGCCGCCAAGAGTTCAGAAAGGAACAAAAAGACAAATGGAAATCAAGCAATTAGAATACTTTGTTGCAACCGCCGACCACGGCAGTTTAAACCGGGCAGCCGAGAGACTATACACCTCCCAACCCAATGTAAGCAAGGTAATAGCCGCCCTTGAAAAGGAAATAGGCGTGCAGTTATTCAAACGAAACAACCGGGGAATTGAGCTTACGGAGCATGGAAAAATGCTGTACGGCCATGCAGCTTCTATTTTAAAAAGCTCTGATATCATACTTTCCATGGCGCAGAAGCAGACACGCCGCAGCTTCAGTGTATCCGGTTATCAAAGCAGCCTTATTGCAAGATTTATGGCGGAGATTTATGAAGGTAAGAAAAACGAACTGAAACTGGAATACAGGGAAGGAGTAGTAGAGGAAATTACAGACAATGTAGCAGATCATATATCTGAAATCGGCATCGTCTACATTGCCAAAGATCAAATCTGCTGCTTCCGCCACATCATCGGTCATAAAAAGCTGGAATTCCATCCCCTTTTCCAGCGGGGAATCTGCATTTATATAGGAAGCAAACATCCTCTCTACAACAGGGACAGCATTGACTTTTCCGAGTTAACCGACCTTAAATTTATGCAGGGAAAGGAAGATTTTTTTGCCATAGAGAATCATATTGAAAAGATCAGCGGAGGCGCCGCCCATTTAGAAAATTTAAACACCGCTTTTTATACCAACAGCGACTACATGATCCACAACCTGCTTAAAAATACGGACGTATGCTGCATGGGAATTGATCTGGTATCAAGAGACTATGAAAACCAGGGAATAAAAGCGTTAAAAGTAAACAACTGCCAGCATTTTCTCACGCTAGGATATGTGAACCGCAAAAAGGATGAGCTGTCTGAAGAGAGCAAAATGCTGATCGAAAAATTAGTTAGTTATAACGAATCGCTATAACAGCCCTCTTCCGATTTGGTATTAGTAAGTCTAGACTAACTGTGCTATTATGATCCATAGTCAAAAACAAAAGGAGAGCTGACATGAAAAAAAGACTTTTTGGATTATATGCGGCAGGCATTCTGGCTGCGTCAATATTAGCAGGCTGCGGAAATTCCGCCGCCCCATCAAAGGAAGAGAGCACTTCCGTACAGGCAGAAGCATCTGCCGGAGAGCAGGAGAGCGGGGCAGAAGCGAAAGATGAACTGGTATTTGTCAATTACAGAGATATCAGAGACTTAAACCCTCACCTGTATGCAGGAGAAATGTATGCCCAGGAAATGCTTTATGAAACCCTGGTAACTATTTCAGACAAAGGCTATGAGCCCTGCCTGGCAGAAAGCTGGACAGTGAGCGAGGACGGAAAGGTTTATACCTTTAAGATCCGTAAGGGCGTAACCTTCTCCGACGGAGAGGTATGCGATGCCAATGCCATAAAGGCCAACTTCGATGCTATCATTGAGAACAAGGACCGCCACACCTGGCTGGAAATGATGAACCTTCTGGTAGGAGTGTCCGCTCCTGATGACGAAACCTTTGTGATCGAACTGACAGAGCCTTACTATCCCATGCTGACAGAGCTTGGAGTGACACGGCCCTTTGCCATGATTTCCCCTAAGGCCATGAAAGACGGCAGCACAAAGGATGGCGTTAATGAATACATAGGAACCGGTGCATACGTTCTGACAGATTTCGTTACAGATGAATATGCAGTATTTGAAGTCAACGAAAACTACTGGGGAGAGAAGCCGGCCATTAAAAAGATTACGGTAAAAGTAATCCCGGACAACCAGACCAGAATTCTGGCCCTTGAAAAAGGAGAAATCGACCTCATATTCGGAAAGAACATGATCGATGCTGATGCAGTGAATAAATACGTGGACAGTGAAGATTTCCAGGTTTCCTTATCAGATCCCACATCCACCAGACAGATTGTATTAAATACTTCCAATGCTATTTTAAAGGATAAGGTTGTACGCCAGGCTATTCAGCACGCCACCAACCGCCAGGCCATTTCCGACGGTATTTTCTACGGACTGGAAGCTCCTGCTGATACCCTGTTTTCCTCAACTGTTCCTTACTGCAATATTAACCTGAAGCCATATGCATATGATGCTGACTTAGCAGGAACTATGCTGGAAGAAGCAGGCTGGGCAATGGGCAGCAGCGGTATCAGGGAAAAAGACGGAACTCCTCTTGCTCTTTCCCTGCTCTACAACAGTGACAGCGTTACAGAAAAAACTATTTCAGAATACCTTCAGTCTGAATACAGAAAGCTGGGAATCCAGCTGGATATCAAGGGAGAAGAAGAACAGTCTTACCGTGATAATATGAAGGCAGGACATTTTGACATGGTATTCAATATCTGCTGGGGAACCCCTTATGATCCTCAGTCCTCACTGGCAGCTATGAGACAGCCGGTGTACGGAGATTACGCAGCCCAGCTTGGACTGGATGACAAAGCGGAAATCGACCAGGCTATTACAGATATTCTGGTTTCCACTGACGAAGCCAAAAGACAGGAACTTTACACCTTTGTTCTCACCAGACTTCATGAGGATGCCGTGTATATTCCTCTGACCTTTGAGTGCAACAAAGCCATCAGTACCTCTTCATTAAAGGGAGTAGGCTTCACCCAGACTCAGTATGAGGTGCCGTTTACCCAGATGTATTTCGAATAGAGGGAAATCAGGAAACAAGAAAACATGCATGCCGGTCCTTAAATCTCAGGACAGGCATGCTTTTTTCGGAAAGGACCTCCTATGAAAGCTTATATTGTAAAGCGGATTTTATCGGCTGTTCCGCTTTTGCTGTGCATTTCTTTTTTGTGTTTTGTTTTTATCAACTTAATCCCCTCTGACCCGGCAGAGGTGGCCCTTCGTGTGCGCCAGACGCCTATTATTACTGAGGAAGCCATTGCACAGGTCCGGGAGGAACTGGGGTTAAATGATCCCTATATGGTCCGCTATTTCCGGTGGCTGGCAGACTGCCTCCGTCTGGATTTTGGGGTTAGCTACACCAATCCGGCCAGAACCGTTCTGGGAGAAATTCAGAGATGTCTGCCTGCCACTGCAGTACTGGCTTCTGCTTCTCTGGTCTTTGTCATTGTACTGAGCCTTCCCATCGGCTTTTTCTGCGCCGTGTATAAGGACAGCTGGTTTGACCGGATTGTCCGGGGAATTGTGTTTATGACCACTGCCATGCCTGCCTATTGGATCGGGCTTTTAATGATATGGCTCATCAGCATCAAGATGGACTTGCTTCCCACCAGCGGAAGCGGAAGTTGGAAACATCTGCTTTTACCGGCCTTTACCGTTTCCCTGACCTATATTTCCACCTACATCCGCCTCATCCGCAACAACATGCTGGAAAATATGAAGGAAGACTATGTGCTGTATGCCAATGTGAGAGGCTTGAAGCAGAAAAATATTCTGGTCAGGCACATTTTGAAAAACTCTCTCCATACGTGTATTGTAGCCATTGGTATGAGCATCCCTCAGTTAATGGCAGGAACCATTGTAGTGGAAAATGTATTTGCCTGGCCCGGTCTTGGAAAGCTGTGTATCAACTCCATCTTTAACCGGGATTATCCGGTCATACAGACTTACGTTCTGCTGATCGGAACCCTGTTTGTTGTGTTTAACCTGTTATTTGATATTATCCAGTGTATCGCTGACCCAAGACTGAGAAGGGAGGTATCCTGATATGTGGAAGCGTTTATTTCAGAACAAAATGGCTCTTATTATGATGTGCCTCCTTGGAATTGTGGCGCTGCTGGGTATATTTGCCCCCTTGGTGGCCCCCAATGATCCATACGAAAACGATATATTAAACAAATTTGCCCCCTACAGCCTCCAGTTCCCCTTGGGAACAGACCATTTGGGCCGGTGTATTCTGTCCAGAATGATCTACGGAATCCGTCCCACCCTGTTTCTTTCCCTTGTGACCATGATAGGAACCATTGGTCTTGGAACCATTCTGGGCCTTTTGGCCGGGTATTTCCGGGGACCGGTGGAAGAAATCATTATGCGGTCCGTGGATGTGATGATGTCCTTTCCCAGCCAGATCATGGTATTTGCCGTAGTGGCCCTTCTGGGTATTGACGTGCGCAACGTAATCATGGCAAATGTGCTGATCAAATGGGCCTGGTATGCCCGAATGATCCGTACCAACGTAATGAAATACAGAGACAGGAACTTTGTTCTCTATTCCAGATGCATCGGAACCGGGGAACGGTTTATTCTGGCAAGACACCTGTTGCCAAGCATTGCATCGGAAATGGCGGTTTTAGCAACTCTGGACATTGGCTGGGCAATCCTTAATATTTCTACCCTCTCTTTCCTGGGACTTGGAGTACAGGCTCCTATTCCGGAGTGGGGAGCCATGCTCAATGAGGCGAAAAATGTCATGACCACAAATCCCATACAGATGATTGCGCCGGGAGTTGCCATTGTGGTGGTAGTGGCGGCTTTTAACCTGCTGGGAGATGCCTTAAGAGATGCCCTGGACCCGAAGGAGGTGCAGATTTAATGACCCCTATTCTGGAAGTGAAGAATTTAAAAGTGGATTTTCATTATAAAAAACGGGTCCAGCCCATTATCAAAGGGGTGGATTTTGCCCTGTACTCAG
This sequence comes from Lacrimispora sp., assembly GCF_036758025.1. Taxonomy (GTDB): domain Bacteria; phylum Bacillota; class Clostridia; order Lachnospirales; family Lachnospiraceae; genus Lacrimispora. The sequence continues at coordinate 34,956 of NZ_DAIOXM010000031.1, forward strand.
GCCAGTGCCTTGGCATACTGGGAGAATCAGGAAGCGGAAAAAGCATGAGCAGCAAGGCCATTATGGGGCTTTTGGACCAGAGCTTTTCTGTTTCAGGGGAAGCCGTTTACCGGGGAGAAGACCTGCTGAAAAAGAATAAAGAGGAGCTGAGACGGATTCGGGGAAAGGGAGTCTGCATGATTTTACAAAATCCCATGACCTGTTTTGACCCTCTCTACCGGATTGATGACCAGATGGCAGAAACTTATCAGGAACACTTGAATCTGCCCAGAGCACAAATCTACGAGAAATCCATAGAAGTGCTGGAAACCATGCAGATTAAAAATCCGCAGGAAGTGTTGAAAAAATATCCCCACCAGCTGAGCGGAGGCATGCTCCAGCGAATCATGATTGGGTTAGCCATGTCCATGGAACCGGATATTCTGATTGCCGATGAGCCGACCACGGCCATTGACGCCATCACCCAGTTTGAAATCATGAAGGAATTTGAACGGATTAAAAAAGAAGCCAAAACAGCCATGATATTTATTACCCATGATTTAGGGGTTATTTCCCGGATTGCGGATCACGTTCTGGTGATGAACCAGGGCGTGGTGGCTGACCGGGGAACCTTCCAGGAGATCATGGAACAGGCCAAGGACCCTTATACCAGACTGCTGGTGGAAAAGAGAAAGGCTGTTATGAAGAAATACCGGTATGCCATGAAGGGAATGGAGGTGAAGGAGGCATGATAAAGGCAGAGCACATTGATGTCAGTTTCCGGAAGGAAAATCAGGAGACCGTGTTTGGAAAAGAGCGGCAGCAGGTGTTGTTTGACGTCTCCTTTGAAGTGAAGGAAGGGGAGTGTCTGGGGATTTTAGGAGAAAGCGGAAGCGGAAAAAGCACCCTGGGAAGAGTTCTTTGCGGGCTTTTAAAGCCGGACAAGGGAAGTGTTGAGCTGGATGGAATGCCCCTTACCGGAAGAGGCAGAAAAAAGGAAAAGACTGTGATCAGCGTGGTATTTCAGGATTACACCACCTCCGCCAACCCCAGATTCCGGGTCAGAGATTTAATTGGAGAATCCCTGATGGTGCGGGAAAGAAGGGAAAAGATCAAGCTGGAGAGGGAAGCAGAGCTTGAAAAGCTGCTGGAGCTGGTTGGGCTGGATATGAGCTATTCCGAGCGCTTTCCCCATGAACTGAGCGGCGGCCAGCTTCAGCGGGTATGCATTGCCAGGGCGATTGCTGTAAACCCAAGGATCATCTTATTTGATGAAGCCATCAGTTCCTTAGATGCCCATACTCAGGTTCAGGTTATGGACCTTTTAAAGGACATTCAGGAGAAGAGAAAGCTGACTTATGTTTTTATTACCCATGACCTTACCTCAGTCACTTATTTGTGCAGCCGCGTCCTCTTTTTGTATCAGGGGAAAGTGGCGGAAATCAGGGATGTGGAGGACATTGCCGGAGTGACCCATCCCTATGCGAAAAGGTTACTGGAATCTGTCATGGATTTTGACCAGATTCAGGATTTGGAAGCTGATAAAAAAGATGGCTGGGAACAGGCTGTTTGAAGAGGTTCTCAGGAAAGGAGTATGAATGAGTCTGCATATAGGAAATTATCAGGTGGAACCGGGGGAAAAGAAGAACGGAATGCTGGAAGTGGGAGAACATGATCCAAAGCTTCCCATGACCCTGATCTGCGGAAAAGAAGAAGGGCCAACGGTTCTCATTTCCGCAGGAATCCATGGGGCGGAATATATTGGAATCCAGACTGCCATGGAGCTGTCCAGGGAAATAAAGCCGGAAGATGTAAAAGGAAACCTGATTTTTCTTCTGGTTGCAAACCCTTCCGCCTTTAAGGATTTTGTGCGGTTTACGGTGCCGGAAGACGGCAGGAATTTAAACCGGATGTTTCCCGGAAAAGAAGACGGCAGTTTATCGGAGCGGATTGCTTATACTATGGTAAATAAGCTTTACCCCAAGGCTGATTACTTTCTGGACATACACGCAGGGGATACCAGTGAACGGGTGATGCCCTTTCTCTATTTCCCGGGAGGAGCCAGTGAAGATGTGGTAGAAGCTTCTAAAAATATGGCAAAAGCAACGGATATGGCGGTTCGTGCCAGGTCAGGGTCTTTAATCGGAGCCTGCGGCTGCGCCGGTGCTCACGGCATTCCCTCTCTTTTATTGGAAAGGGGAGGCGGCGGAGTATTTACCAGGGAAGAGGTGGAGCTTTATAAACAGGATATCAGGAATATTCTGATCCGCCTTAAGGTATTGGAGGGAGAAGAAGTCCATACAGTCAGCCAGTCAGAAGTAAACAAGGCCACGTACATAGAAGCTGAGACAGAAGGATTCTGGTATCCTGCCTTAAACGCAGGAGATCAGTTTTCTTCCGGTGCGCTTTTAGGAGAAATCAGGGATGTGTGGGGAGATTTAAAAAAGGCTTATTATGGAGAGTATGACGGAATTATTCTCTATCAGACTGTTGGCATGGGAATCAAAGAGGGGGATCCTTTGGTGGCATACGGCATGATGGAAGAAGGAGAATAGACAAAAAAGAAGCATGGCGGCCGGACTTTTGTCCGGAAGCCATGCTTCTTTTGATGATGCGCCCTGAGAGCATACCCCTATGTCCCAAAACCATGGACAAGAAAGATGAAATGTTTCAGTCGTTGGAGTACTTTGACAAAGCCAGGATTCCTGCACCACCCAGATATAAGGCAATGGCAGCCAGAACAAGGGAGGGAATCCACCAGGACATAGAAGCGTTGACCGGGATTGCCGGCAGTATGGTTTCACCGAATATTTCAGAGGTGGACCCAATAACAAAGCCGATGATCATACAGTAGGTGGAATGAGGAAAACGGTTCATTAAAAATTCCAGCGGTTTTGTGATTAAAAATACGCCGATCAGGGTGGCAATGCCCAGAATCCCGATATATAGAACGTCAAACCGGGTGATGGCGGCCAGCATGGTATCATACATTCCCAGCACCAGAAGCATGTGGGAGGTGCTGATTCCGGGAAGGACAAGGGCCAGCGCAATTACGATTCCTGTCACCAAGATCATTGCATAGTGAATGAAGCCGGAGCCGGAAACAATATCAAAATTGCCTGTCGGTATAAAGCCGATGGAAATTACAATGCCAAGGCCCAGCAGAAAGTAGAGGAGGGAAGAAAGGCTGAATTTCCGTTCCTTTGTCTTTTGATAAAGGGCCGGAATTCCTCCGATTACCGCTCCCAGGAAAAAGAATGAAACTACAAAGGGAAATTTTTCAAGGAGCCACTGAATCAAAAATGCCAGGGAACCGATTCCGATTCCTGCTCCCAGACAGAATTTAAAAAGGAAAATGGTATTTCCTTTAATGTCCTTTAAAAAGTTGCTGATAGCATGAATCAGTCTGTCGTAAATTCCCAGCAGGATTGCCATTGTTCCGCCGCTGACGCCGGGAACGCTCATGGATGAGCCGATCATAAAGCCTTTTAACATAATCATTAGAGTGTGTTTCATGTTTGCCTCCAGTAAATGCATTGGATTTTTTTAAATATTGCTATCCTAACATATATGAATAAAAATAGCAACAGCCTGATGGAGGAAGAGACAGTGGAATGTTCTATTTCGGTATTATTTGAGCTTTTTTGTCAATAAAATGACAAATTTTGACAAAAGTATTGTTTTTTGCCCAAAATCGGTTATATTATTTTATAGGTAATAAATTATTTTTGTAACAATACAAAGGAGGAGCTATGAATTTAAAAGGGATTCGTCAGAAAATCATTTTAAATACATTGATTGTCACCATCATTATATCAGCGGTCACAACCATTGTGTTGTCCATCTCTGCAATGTCTTTGACAAATGTCACGTTGGAGGAAACTCTTGTGCCTTTTGCCAAAACAGCTTCAAAAAGCATAGAAAGCAACTTACATATCATGGCAGACCGCATCTTTATGATAGGGGAAAATAAGGAACTGTCCTCTGAAGAGGCGACTATTTCGGAAAAACAGCAGGTTCTCGATAAAGCCACATCAGGAATAGAATTTATCTGGCTTGCCCTTTACACAAAAGAAGGGAAGCTGTACACAGGAAAGGGAAACAGTCCTTCCGACATTTCCGGAGACAAGCTGTTTCAGACGATGCAGGAGACCAATAACCTTGTAATAGGGGACACATATGCCGGTGAAGATGGGCTTGAGGTATCTGTGGGGATGCCCATTACCACGGAAAAAGAGAATACCTATTATCTGGTGGGAAGCTACAAATATGATATGCTTGACGATGTAATCAGCAGCATCCATATCGGCTACAGCGGCCATGCCTTTGTGATGAACGAAAGCGGACAGGTCATGGCTTACCCGGATAAGGAGTTTATCAGACAGGGAGAAAATATTTATTCCCTTTATAAGAATGACACAAAGCTTTTAAGCGTGTTTGATACCATGAAAACGGGTAGGATCGGTTCTGCCTCCGTATCTTTAGATGGAGAGGACACCCTGGTTGTCTATGCGCCTGTAAGAGGTGTCAATTGGTACCTGGCTATCATCACCCCAAAATCAGATTTTACCGGCGTTGTCAACACGGCCATTCTGGTCAATATAGGAACTACCCTGACTCTGACCCTCCTTGCAATATGGTTCATTGCCCGCTTTGCAGGAAAGATTTCCAAGTCCTTGGGGAATGTGACCGGACGGATACAAAAGCTGGCGGAAGGCGATTTAACCAGCCCTGTGGAAGTGATGATGACAAACGACGAAGCCCAGACTCTTTCCAATTCCTTAAAGGATACGGTGGAACGGGTGAGCGGATATATTTTACAGCTTCAAAATGCCCTGGAACAGCTTTCAGCCGGCAATTTAGATGTCAGCGTCAGCAATCAGTTTGCCGGTGATTTCGTGGTTATGAAGGATTCTATTCACAGCATCACCGACTTCTTAAACCAGTTGATTCACGATCTGCAGCGGTCAGCGGAAGCCTTAAATCATGCAGCCCAGAGGGTATCCCAGAGCGCCCTTTTGATGAATGACTCCTCAAGCCATCAGTCATCTTCCATTGACCGGCTTTTGGAGGAGACGGATTCCATATCCAGGGATATAAACATTGTAGATGAACACGCAAGAACTGCCCGGGAACTGATGGAGCAGTCCATGGAACGGCTGACAATGGGGGATGAGCACATGGAAAACACCCTCCAGTCCATGAAGAACATCAGTCACAATGCTTCTGAAATAACGAAAATTGCAAAATTCCTGGAGGAAATAGCCTTCCAGACCAACCTTCTTGCCCTTAACGCAAGCGTAGAGGCTGCCCATGCAGGGGAAGCCGGAAAAGGCTTTGCAGTGGTGGCTAATGAAATCCGTAATCTGGCTGAAAAGAGTGCGGATTCCTCCAAGCGCACGGCTGAAATGATTGAGCATTCCCAAAAAGCCATTGAAGAAGGTTCCAGGTATGCCAACTTAACAGCCAGTTTCTTAAACGAACTGACGAGTATGTCCAAACAGACCTATGAGATAACGGAAGACTTAGCAAGACTTGTGGGAAATGAGAAGTCCAGCCTGGAAAATGCGTCTCTCGATATAACCAGAATCTCCCAGCTTGCCCGCCAGAACCTGGAATCCAGTTCCGACGTGGCTTCCTTAAGCGGAGATCTGGCACAGCAGGCCCAGAGCCTTGAGGAAATGTCAGGACGCTTCCGTCTCCGCTCTGACGCAGAAGGGAGGGATGCAGAATGAAACGGGGAAAATACATACTCATAATCCTCCTGGCCTTTATGCTGGTATTTTTCATAAACGGCTGCAAAAAGGGAGGGAACAGCCTTCAGGATGGCTATTACACCGCAGAAATGTCGGAATACAGCAAGGGCTGGAAAGAATTTGTCACCATCCGGATCAGCAACGGCAAAATAGTAACCGTTGAATACAATGCAAGGAATTCAAGCGGATTTATCAAATCCTGGGACATTGCTTATATGCGCAACATGGATTCCAAAAAGGGTACATACCCCAACCATTATACACGGGCTTACGCCGCCAGTTTCCTTGCCGCCCAAAGTGATCAGGGAATCGATACCGTAAGCGGAGCTTCTGTTTCCGGAGGGAACTTTCAGAAGATGACCTCCCTTCTCATGGAAAAGGCCCGAAAAGGAGATACCTCCTTAGGCATCGTGGAATCTGAACAATAAGTCTTAGAAAATGTGCTGTCATAATTTGACGGCACATTTTTTTGTTTTATCAGTAATAACAGGAATATTTAGAAAGTTATAAGAAATTCGTATGGAAAATTATTATGAAGACCTGCTATAATTGAAAGAAAGCATAAGCTGTCATCATACAGGAGGGAAGAAAAGATGCGTATATGGAAAGGCAGGAAAGGTGAATTTGATCAAACCGAAGCTGCAGATCAGGAGGCAGAGTCCATGTCTGAGGAAGAGTTTAACATGGAGCTGCAGAGCCTGATGACAGAGGAACCAGGCGGAAAGAAGAAAAAGAAGAAAACGGGAAAAAAGTGGACCCGAAAAAGGAAGATTATCACAGGAGCCGGAGTTTTGGGAGCTGTTTTACTCCTGCTTCGGATTTTTTCAGGGGGAGGTGCAAAGCCGGTCATGGTCAGCACCATCCCTCTTTCTAAGGGCCAGGTAGTGGAAATGCTTTCTGTCAGCGGCCCTGTTCAGGGAACCGACAGCGTGGAAGTGGTTTCCAACCTCCATGCGGAGATTCTGGAGCTGCCGGTCAAAGAAGGGGACCGGGTGGAGAAAGGCCAGCTTTTAGCCACTTTGGATGACCAGGATGTAAAAAAAGAGGTGGATATTGCCCAGAACGGTTATGATCTGGCTGTCAGCACCTATAACGATAACCAGTTGGAAGCAGAAAACGGGTATGCAAAGGCAAGGCAGGATTTTGAGACCGCAAAGGCCAGTTATGACCGGTCCCTTATTCTGTTTCAGGGAGGCGATATTTCCCAGGTTGATCTGGAGGCAGCTTCCAATGCCATGAATGATGCCCAAAGACAGATGAACTCCTATCCATTAAAAGATGGAAGACCCATTGCCAACGAATCTTATGCCCTGCAGATCGAAAAGGCTGCATTTGAGCTGGAACAGAAGAAGGAGGCACTGGAAAACACCAGGATTACAAGCCCCATATCAGGGACAGTGGTGCGGGTCAATTGTAAAGTGGGCCGGTTTGCAGATAAAACCGATGACGATAAACCCATGTTCATTATCAGTAACCTGGATGTGCTGGAAATGAAGATCAATGTAAGTGAGTATTCCATAGGCAAGGTGGAAATCGGACAGCCGGTGGAAATCAACGCCGATATTTTAAACGGTGAAACCGTAAGGGGAGAGGTCACGGCCATTTCTCCTACAGGTGAAGAAAAGGGCGGCGGCTCCACGGAACGGGTCATTCCCACCACCATCCGCATCATAGACCAGAATACCAGGCTCATTGCCGGAATTACGGCTAAGGCCAGGATCGAGCTTCAAAAGGCGGAGCAGGCATGGGTGGTTCCCATTTCCTCAGTGATCCAGCAGCCTGACGGCAGTATGGTCATTGCGGCGGTAGAAGATAATAAAGTAAAATACATCCCCGTTGAAACGGGAGTGGAAAGTGACATCGAAGCGGAAATCGTGCCAAAAGAGGAGGGAGCCCTTACAGAAGGGATGCAGGTGATTGAAACACCTTCTCCCATGATGACTGACGGTATGGCAGTGATTGTGGCCCCTCAGCTTCAGTAAGGGGGAGGCGCTATGTGGAAAATGAAAGATAAGCTTCCGGCCTACATAACAGAAAATGTAAAAGAGGATTTGATTAAACTGGTGGATCTGGCAAAGATTTATGATACAGGCTCCATCAAGGTGCTGGGATTAAAAAGGGTCAACCTGACCATAAAAAGAGGGGAATTTGTTGCCATTATGGGACAGTCCGGTTCCGGAAAATCAACGCTTATGAACATCTTAGGCTGTCTGGACCGGCCTACTATGGGGCACTATTACCTGGATGGCATTGATACGGCGGATCTGCCTCCCGATGACCTGTCTGCCATCCGTAACCGTAAGATCGGCTTTGTATTCCAGTCCTTTAATCTGATTTCCAGAACTTCTGCTCTAAAAAATGTGGAGCTGCCCATGACTTATGCCCATATTTCAAAAAAGGCAAGGGAAAAACGGGCTTTGGAGCTTTTGGAGCGGGTGGGCCTGGGAACCAGATGCGGACACATGCCCAACGAGCTTTCCGGAGGACAGAAGCAGAGGGTGGCAATTGCCAGGGCTCTTGCCAATGAACCTCCTCTCATTTTGGCTGATGAGCCTACGGGAAATCTGGACACGGCTTCTTCTCTGGAGATTATGGAGCTGTTTTCCAAACTTCACAGGGAAGGGGCTACAGTGGTGGTGGTGACCCATGAAGAGGACATTGCGGCATTTACGGAACGGATCATACGGTTTCGGGATGGGGAACTGGTAAGCGACATCTCCAATGTTCCCAAAAGCCAGGAAAGCGGGGAGGACGCAAAACAGGGAGAGGAGATGTCATGCTGATTGAAAATATGAGTATGGCTCTTCATGCCATAAGGGCCAATAAGATGAGGTCTTTTCTGACTATGCTGGGGATTATCATAGGCATTGGAGCGGTTATCGCTATTGTGTCCGTAGGTGACAGCATGAGGAATCTTTTTGCCGATGCCTATAAGGATGTAGGATTTAACCGGGCCATTGTCATGGTGTCCTGGGAGGTGGAGGATTTCCGGATGACCGACCTTTTCACCAGAGAGGAAATGGGCCGCATTAAGGATATATACCAGGATAAGATAGAATACATTGACAGCGATTCCTATGCGGAAACAGAGGCTGTCAACGGGCGCAGGAAAGTGAAGTTTCAATTCCAGGGAATTGATTCCAACTATACGGATGTCCAGCCCTTAAACATGATTTACGGAAGAGCCATCAATGAAGGGGATATAAAAAGCGGAGCCAGGAATGTGGTTCTGGAAGACAAAGGAGCAGAGCAGTTATTCGGTACATCCGATTGTGCAGGAAGAACCTTCCGCATGACCATAAATAAGGACACTCAGGAGTATACGGTGGTGGGCGTATATCGTAAGGATTTATCCCCCATGGTGGCTATGATGATGGGAAACGGACAGACCCAGTCGGGATTTCTGCCGGATACGGTGCTTACAAAGCCTGGGGATATGTTTCAGACCGTGAATTTTTATGTCAGGGATGGGGTTGATATGACTTCCTTTCTGAAAGAACTGACCAGGTATGTGGCGAAATTAAAGAACAGGCCGGAATCGGAAATCAGGACCATGTCCGTAGCGGACCAGATGGGAAGTGTGGACTCGGGTCTTTCCGGCATGTCAGCAGCAGTAGGCGGAATTGCTGCCATTTCCCTGCTGGTGGGAGGGATCGGCATTATGAATATCATGATGGTCTCAGTCACAGAGAGAACAAGGGAAATCGGAATCCGGAAGGCATTGGGAGCCAGGACAATGGATATTATGGTTCAGTTTCTGACGGAATCCGCGTTTATGTCCCTATGCGGAGGAGTGACCGGAATTTTGCTGGGAGTGCTTCTTGTAAAAGCCGGAGGAGCTATGTTTCAGATGACTGTAATCGTCAGGCCTTCCGTGGTCATCCTGGCAGTGGGATTTTCGGCTCTGGTGGGAATTTTCTTCGGCCTTTACCCTGCCTCCAAGGCAGCTAAGGCAGATCCCATTGAAGCATTGAGATATGAGTAAAAGGAGGGCGTCATGCTGCTGGAAAATATGAATATGGCTATTCATGCCATTAAGGCCAATAAGATGCGCTCTTTTTTGACCATGCTGGGGATCATCATAGGCATTGGCTCTGTCATAGCCATTGTGTCAATTGGAGATACCATGCGTTTCATGGTATCGGATCTTTATAAAAATGTGGGCATGACTCTGGCTTATGTTTACGTCTGGCCGGCAGACGGAGACGGTATGCGGGAAAGCGATTATTTTACCCTTGACGAGACAGAGAGAATGAAAGAAGTATTTGGAGATGAACTGACTTACATTGACAGCAATGCATCAGTTAATGCGGAAGCCCTCTATGGACGCAATAAGGTCAAATATCAGTTTGAGGGCATTTATGCGGACTACTCTGCCGTGCATGAAATCAATATTGTTTACGGACGGAACTTAAATGAAGCTGATATAAAAGGAAGGAAAAATAATGTTGTGCTGGAGGCCAATGGGGCCAAAGAGTTATTCGGCACAGAAAATGCCGTAGGAAAAACCTTCCGCACCACCATTTACGGCAGTACGGATGATTACCATGTAGTAGGCATTTACCGCCTGGATCAAAGTCCTTTTGAGGCCATTATGGCAGGAAGAAGCGAAACCAGGGCAGGATATATGCCGGATACCCTGCTGACCTGGCCAAATGATACTTTTTTCGGAGTCAGAGTATTTGCCAGGGAAGGCACGGATATGAAGGTTTTTTCTGATAAGCTCTCTGCCTATCTTGCAAAGACCAAGAACCGGAACAAAGAGGATATTGCCTTTTCTTCAGCAGCCAGTGAAATGGGTACTGTGGATGCGGTTATGGGCGGCTTGTCCGCTGCAGTAGGCGGTATTGCAGCCATCTCTCTTTTAGTAGGAGGAATCGGGATCATGAATATTATGCTGGTTTCCGTCACTGAGAGAACAAGGGAAATCGGAATCCGGAAAGCCTTGGGAGCAAAAACAAGGGATATTATGATCCAGTTTCTGACTGAATCGGCCATACTATCTGCTTTGGGAGGAATCCTGGGGGTTCTGACAGGGGCAGGGCTGGTGATGGCAGGAGGCCTTTTGTTTGGTATTGGAGTGGTCATAAAGCCGGCCGTCATCCTGGTAGCAGTAGGTTTTTCCGCCCTGGTGGGATTATTTTTCGGAATTTACCCGGCTCAGAAAGCGGCCAAGGCAGATCCTATTGACGCATTGCGGTACGAATAAGAACTATTACAAAAAAATAAAAATTCTGTATTGGGGTCGCAAAGTGGGGAGTTGTATGCTATAATATCCACGAAAGCAATGAGCAGGGTGAATCAGGGCGTGAGAGATTTTTCGTTGTGCTTGCACATAAGAAAAATTTCTTATGTCCTGATTCATAGGGCGAATGCCCGTGAGCCAACAAATCCTGCGGATTTGTTGGCTGCCCTGCGGCCCCGCAGGATTCCTGTTTGTCCTGCGGACTCACTTAATAAAGGAGATCCCATGATTAGCGAAGAAAAAATCAAAATCATGACAAACCTCGCCATGTTTGAAAAGCATGAAGGAAAAAAGATCCTGCCTGCGGCCCGGTACTTTAAAAGCGACTACATCAGCAGCAAGCTGTTCCGCTCCTTTTTCAGCTACACCCTAAGCTTTGCCTTATGCCTGAGTCTATGGGGGCTATATCACATGGAATACTGGCTGAACAACTTAGAACCTGAAAAACTGACCCAGGCCGGAATCTGGATCGGTACCATTTACTGCGCAGGCCTGGTTGTCTATCTGCTTATCAGCGCCTATGTTTATTTAAAACGCTACGAATATGCCAGCCGAGGGGTAAAGGTTTACCTGGGCAAATTGAAAAAGCTGGACAAACGGTATGGAGGAACTTCCAGACCGGTAAAACGGACAAAGGGAGGGCGGACATCATGATGGGCCTCCTTGTGCTGAAGGAAAGGCTGAAGGAACTTTACGCCAGGTTTGATATTTATATCACGCCGGTGATAAAATTCATTTTCAGCGGTATGACATTTTTCCTTATAAATAATAATATTGGTTTTACGGCACCTCTGACAGAGCCTTTGGTTCCTTTGGTTCTGGCTTTGGTGTGTTCCTTTCTGCCTTATGGAGCCATTTCCTTTATGGCTGCATTATTTATGCTGGCCCAATTATGGGGAATCTCCTTAGAGATTACCCTGGTGATGCTGGTATTTGTTCTGGCGGCAGGACTTTTGTATTATGGCTTCCAACCCGGAGACAGCTATCTTCTGATACTGACACCCATGTGTTTCCTTTTCAGGATTCCCTATGCAATCCCCTTGATTGCAGGACTTTCAGGAAGCGCCATTTCTGTCATTCCCGTAAGCTGCGGCGTTTTTATCTACTATGCCCTTCTCTATGTGAAGCAGAATGCCGGAGTCCTTACCAATGATTTATCTCAGGATGAAGTGCAAAAATTCATGCAGATCATCAGAAGCCTTATGGCAAATAAAGAAATGCTGATCATGATTGCAGCATTCGTGCTGGCCCTTGTAATCGTGGTCATCATCAGAAATTTATCTGTAGATTACGCCTGGATCATTGCCATTGCAGGCGGCACTGTTACCCAGCTTGGCGTGATTTTTATGGGAGATATCACCTCCACCGTGTCCGTATCAGTTCTTGGACTTTTAGCAGGAGTGCTGGTTTCCATGGTTCTTGCGGCCATTTATACATTTTTCGTCTTTGCAGTGGATTATTCCAGGACGGAATACGTCCAGTTTGAAGATGACGATTACTATTATTATGTGAAGGCTGTTCCAAAACTTACAGTCAAAACCCCTGACGTAAAGGTTCAAAAAATTAATGCCAGAAAACTCCAAAGACCGCAGAGGTAGGAAGAAATGAGAGGGAGGTGGGTATTATGGCAGATTTTTTAGATGGAATGTACTCCTGGGTATCTTTTCTGCCCAGGATTTCAAAAACAAATCTGGTTGAAATCATTATCATAGCTGTTCTGCTGTATGAGCTGCTGACCTGGATCATGAACACCAGGGCGTGGACCCTGTTAAAGGGAATTGTGGTGATTCTCCTTTTCTATTTGTTCGCATATGTTTTCCGGCTTGACAACATCTTCTGGATTCTCAATAAGATTGCAACTCCTGCCGTGACTATGGCCATTGTGATTTTCCAGCCTGAGCTCCGCAAGGCGCTGGAGCAGCTTGGAAGCAAAAATCCCTTTACAGGGATTTTGACCTTTGATGACGGAAGGGACAGCTCTGCCTTTACAGACAAGACCATCAACGAGCTGGCAAAGGCCACCTTTGAGATGTCTAAGGTCAAGACAGGCGCTTTGATCGTAATTGAGAGAAATGATTCTTTAAAAGAAATAGAACGTACCGGAATTGAAGTGGGAGCCATTGTCAGCAGTCAGCTCCTCATCAATATTTTCGAACATAATACGCCGCTTCACGACGGAGCGGTGGTCATCCGGGGAAACCGGGTGGCAGCAGCAACCTGTTATCTGCCTTTGTCTGACAACATGTCCATCAGCAAGGAGCTGGGCACCAGACACAGGGCGGCACTTGGCGTCAGTGAGGTCAGCGACAGCATCACCATCGTGGTATCGGAAGAGACCGGTCGGGTGACTGTTGCCTCGGAAGGCGGACTGAGACGGATTGCAGATGCGGATATGCTCCGCTCTATCCTGTCAGGTGTAAAACAGGCGGAGGAGGAAGGCAGCAGATTCCGGATTTTAAAAGGGAGGCGGAAGAATGAAGGAAAAACTCTTAAATAACCTTGGACTTAAGGTTGCTTCCCTGGCCCTGGCCTTTGCGGTCTGGATGGCGGTGGTCAACATTTCAAACCCCGTCATCAATGATTCCCAGCAGGTGAATGTGGAAGTGCGCAATGAGGAGGTTCTGAAAAACTCTAATCTGACCTACGAATTAGTGAAGGACACGGTCACTGTCAGCTATCAGGTGAGGACCAGGGACCGTTCCCTCATAAGGGCGCAGGACTTTCACGCTTATGTGGATTTAAAGGATTTTAATGTGACGGGAGCGATTCCCGTTACTGTGGAGATCAATAGAGATAAAGAGAATCTGGTAAAAAGCGATGCCATTACGGCAAGGCCCATGGTGATTAGGGTTGACACAGAGGAACTCCAGAGTAAGGTGTTTGATCTTGCGGTTCATACGACAGGAGAAAAGCCGGATGGATATGACATTGGCATGGTCAGCTTGTCTCCGGACAGTGTGACCGTGGAAGGGCCGGAGTCTGCCATCGGACAGATTAATAAAATAGGGGTGGAAATCGATATAGAAAATCAGACCGCTGATTTCAGCGGCTCAACGGTTCCTGTTTTTTATGATGCCAACGGCAACAAGCTGCCGGATATAGGCAGCAAGGTTTCTGTCAACACCGAAGGCGTTGATTATAACGTGTCCGTACTGAAGGCCAAGAACCTGACTCTTAATTTTGAAGTTTTCGGACAGGTGGAAAAGGGATACCGGTTTACAGGAGTGGAAAGTGAAGTAAAGTCAGTTCCTGTTGTAGGAACCAAATCTGTACTGGCTACCCTGTCTTCTTTATCTGTCGTTTCCGATAAACTGAGCATTGAAGATGCCACAGAGGATAAAGTAGTGGAACTGGATTTAAGCCAGTACCTGCCGCCAAACACTTCTATTAGGGATCAATACAAAAATATTACCGTAACTCTTAAGGTGGAGCCTCTCACCAGCAGAACCTTTACCTTAGACCCGGAGGAGCTGGCTCAGAAGGGCGCATCGGCAGATTATGAATACGCCTTTGATAAGGATTCCGTGGATGTTACCATAAGGGGACTGACAGAGGATCTGGATGCCTTGGAAGTCAAGGATTTAAAGGCTGTCATAGACTTAACCAATCAAGGGCCCGGCACTCATCCAGGTGTTTTGAAGCTTGAAGTGTCGGAAGGATTTGAATTAGCGTCAGTTACTCCTTTCAATGTTACGGTTACAGGAAGGAGTCAGGAACGGTCCTCAGAGGAGCCGTCAGACGAATCCTCTGGAACAGAGGAAGAGACTCAATAAATAAACTTCCTCTAAAAAGGATAGTGATGAAAAAAACGGAGGGATTCAGGATGGTCAGTGCTAAAGTTGTTATTAAGAATCCTACCGGTCTGCATTTAAGGCCGGCAGGAATTCTTTGCAAGGAAGCCATGAATTTTAAATCCACAGTGAATTTTTGTTTTAAAAATACCACTGCCAATGCCAAAAGCGTGCTTAGTGTATTGGGCGCCTGTGTAAAAAGCGGCGATGAGATTACCTTTGTCTGTGAGGGAGCAGACGAAGAAGAGGCACTTGCAGCCATGGTTAAGGCTGTTGAAGAAGGCCTGGGTGAATAGGTGAGTCATTAATTTAATTAATAAGGAGGAGATACATTATGATGAGAGGGACCAGTGCATCTGCGGGAATCGGAATCGGAAAAGCTGTCGTGGTGGAGGAGACAGAGTTAAAGATTAAAAAAGAGACCATTGCAGATCCTGAAGCGGAAAAAGTCCGTTTTCAGGCAGCGGTAAAGCAGGCCATTGAAGAAACAGAGGTTCTGGCAAAGGATCTGGCTACCAGAGTAGGGCCTAAGGAAGCTGAAATATTAAACGGCCATCTGCTTCTTTTTTCAGATATGTTTCTCATGGGAGAAATTGAAAACATTATTGCAGGGGAGAGCGTTAACAGTGAATATGCCATTGAAAACGTCTGCAATACTTACGCGGATACCTTTGCTTCCATGGGGGACGAGCTGATGCAGCAGAGGGCCACGGATATGCGTGATATTAAAACCCGCATGCAGAAAATCCTTATGGGAGTATCTTCGGTGGACATTGCAGCCCTTCCTGAGGGAAGCGTAATCGTGGCAAAGGATTTGACTCCTTCCATGACTGC
>NZ_DAIOXM010000032.1:0-49031 GCF_036758025.1 Lacrimispora sp.
CTTCTGTGTATTTCTCTCCATCGTCATCAACTTCTCCTGAGAATGCAACCAACACATCTAGGTCGATATATCCTTTTTCCTGTATCTGACGCTTAAATTCATGAAGATACCTAACTGCATGTAAACGAGATGGTGTGACAATCATTGCTTTTGCCTTGCCACCAATTTTATTCATTGTCACATTTCTGAATTGTTCCAATATAACGGAAGTCTTTTGAGAAATATTATGCGGATGCAGAGATTCATAATTCAGTATCGCTTTAACACCTGCAGTAGTATCCAATTTCGGATTATCTGCGATACTCTTGGTAATTTTATAATACATCTTGTAGGTCATATAATTTTGTAATACATCAAGAATAAAACGTTCCTCAATAGCTTGTCGCATAGAGTAGATATGAGATGGATGATATTCTCCCTCTTTATCACACCAGCCAAACAGCTGTAAGGTTTTATCCTTTGGTGTAGCTGTGAATGCAAAGAAAGATAGATTATCATGAATACCTTGAGATGCGAGTTCATCAAGAAGTTTATCTTCATCATCCTTACGTTTCGCTTCTTCTTCATATTCCATTTCAGCATATTCTTCAAATATCTTTTCCGTATCCGACAATGCACGTTTCAGTTTTTTTGCTGCGTCTCCTGTCTGTGAAGAATGTGCCTCATCAATAATAATCGCAAAACGTTTATTGCCGGATTTCACTTCTTTATAAATAACAGGAAATTTCTGCAATGTGGTAATGATAATACCAGTACCTGCTTCGATGGCCTCCTTTAATTGCTGGGCATTCTTATCAATCTTTTGCACAACACCTTCCACATGATCAAACTGATATACCGTATTCTGTAGTTGGCTGTCAAGAACCCGCCTGTCAGTAACAATAATTACTGACTGGAATATTTTAACATCATTATCATCATGTAGGCCACTCAAACGATGTGCAAGCCATGCAATTGAATTAGACTTGCCTGATCCCGCACTGTGCTGAATCAGATGATTTTTGCCCGCACCATTTTCTTTTACATCTGCAAGCAGCTTTGTAACAACATCAAGCTGATGATAACGCGGGAATATCATGCGTTCTTCTTTGATATCACCTGTTTTCTCATCTTTGATAACCTGCAAGTGTAAGTATTTATGCAAGATTTCAAGCAAACGGTCTTTACATAGAACTGACTTCCATAAGTAGTCTGTATCATAGCCATCCGGGTTTATTGGGTTACCTTTGCCCCCAACTTTGCCCGCTCCGTTACTACCTTGATTAAACGGCAGGAAATATGTTTTACCACCTTGTAAGCGAGTGGTCATATACACGTTTGTAAGGTCAACAGCAAAATGTACAAGTATACGATTTTTAAATTCGAAAATCGCATCATTACCTGTACGGTCAAATTTATATTGTGAAATGGCATTTGCTGCATCTTGCCCTGTGAACTGGCATTTCAATTCCATTGATACAATAGGGATACCATTGATGAAAAGCACAATATCTATGCTGTTTTCATTCTGTAAAGAATAGTGTAGCTGTCTTGTACAATGTAGGATATTAGAATCATACTGCTTCGCAATTGTTTCATTGATACTTGTTTCTGGTTTCCAGAACACTGCACGGAATTTAATACCACGATCAATAAAGCCTTGACGCATAACCCTTAGCAGACCGACCATTTTTACCTCTCGGCAGAAACGGTCTATAATTTGTTTTTCGCTGTCAGCTGCATAGATTTTCACATAGCGTTCCCATTGCTTTGGCTGACTTGTTTTAATAAAGTAAATAAATGTATCCTTGTCTAGAGCCAGCTTGCGGTCGAAGTTCTTGGGATTGCCTATAGTGTAGCCCCCCTCTGTACTGAGATAGCTTTCGATATCTTCCTCAAATCGTTTTTCTTTTACATCAAAATCCGACATATCACTTTCCTCCTATCACAGAAATTATGGTTGAAATCAAGCCACCCAATACACCTAGAACATCACTGACTATCGCAATTTACATCCTCGCCTTGATAGTATTTTGCTTTTTTCTCTTGGTCTGAAATCCAATGTGTCTTGAATCCAAAGATAAGTATTGGTATCTATTTTACTTCCTTTGTTTGTCCCAAATGCTTTTTCTATTTGTCTTTTATCTGCTCATTCTCAGATATAGGAAAATTCATAATTACACCTCCATCTTTCCCGTAATAACCTCATAAATAAGAGATTTCTTATATTCGCTTATTTTATCTATAACTGCCTGCTTGTGGTTAATGGCAGAATCTATTTTGTCACAAAGCTTTGTGATTCTATCGACAGCATGTAGTTGAACTTCCATTGAAGGAATATTAATTGATATTTGTGACAATAAATCCTGATTTATATTGCTGATATTAGAACCTTGACTGTATTTTTCAAGTTGTTTTCTGAAATATGGACTTCTAAAAAAAAACAACAAATACATATCGTTAAAAATATCCGTTCGAGTATTTCGAAATCTAATGCAAAAACCACTATAGGTAAGCGGGAAATCAATATTTTTAACCATAATACTACGTCCAACAAGGGCTTTGCTACCATTAGAACGCACAAAAATAATATCTCCACTTTTCAATAAATAATCATCTGCAATATCATTATCAATAATTACATCAGAGAACATATCTTCACTATTGAGAACAAAGTTATCTTTAAAATCTGCGACACCAAGAAATTTGATTTTTTGATTACTAGTGTTACTCGAGAAGTTCAATCCGTTCTTCATCGTTGCAATGTATCCTAAATGACATTTATCTCCATCAACATCTACAATTGTCTCGTTAATAACAGACAGCTTATATTCTTTCAATTTTTCAATCTCAATTTGCTCATGCTCAATGATAGTATCGATTTTTGCACACTTACAGTCGAGGTAGTCACAAATGTTCTCTTGAATTTGATATGGCGGGAAAACAATCGGAAGAACCGAAAAGTCTTCATAACTCAATGTATACCTAATATTTTTTGCGTAATGATTAAATTTTCTTCCATCAGAAACATATCTGAACCAATAATCAGCAAATTTAGGAACCATATTTTCTTTGCAAGTCAGCACACGATATGCTGGAGAAATCATTCCCTCAAAAGGACTAATGCCTGAGAATACCGCAGAAACATCTAAGTCAAACAAACACATTACAATATTATTTTTATATACATACTGATATGTATCAAAGCTTGCAGGCAATTTTCCTTCGGGGTTATTTATATCTTTCTCTTTAACACCTCTTGTAGTCAGAGACAGCAATTGAATATTACTAGATGCTTCTCCAACAAGCCGTTTTGAACAACCAAATACATTCTTATTTCTTGTGATATCCCATTCAACAGGAATTTGTCCTATGAAAGAAACACCACTGTCTTTCATCTCTCTCATATATCAAACACCTCTGCCAAGGCTCCGTCCAACTCGGTTTCAATGTCCATAATCTCTGCCATGATTTCAGCAGAACTGCGTGGTGCTTCATACTTATAGAAATAGCGTGTGAAAGGTATTTCGTATCCAACCTTTGATTTGTTCTTATCAATCCATGCCTCCGGTGCAAAAGGAAGAACCTCACGCTTGAAGTATGCTTCAATATCCTCTTTTAGAGGTACATTCTCAGTATCACGAAGAGAGGTGTCTGGCTGTTTCTTGCCTTTCTTTAACAGGATTTCTCCGTTTTCATCTTTTAATGGACGTTCAACAGTAATCTTGGTATAGCCAAAATCTTCGGTATCATAAATCTGACTAATCTCGCTTTCTTTGAAATCGCCATAAATCTGCGTAATGTCATTGATTGCAGAAGGTGGTATATCGTTACGTTTGTTACCAAGTGCCTTTCTACGTTTTTCATATAATCCATTACCATTGATAAGTTGAACCTTGCCCTCACGCTTCGTACCAGTTTTTTTATTAGAAAGTACCCAAATATAAGTGGCAATACCTGTGTTATAGAAAATGTCATTTGGCAGAGCAATAATAGCCTCAAGCAAGTCATTTTCTAAAATATATTTACGAATATCAGAGGGACCGCTTCCTGCATCTCCTGTAAATAACGGAGACCCATTATGTATAATTGCAATACGGCTTCCACCTTGTACTGTATCTTTCATTTTAGATATAGCAGTCATGAGAAATAACATCTGTCCATCACTTGCGGCAGGAAGCCCTGCTCCAAATCTTCCTGCGAAACCAAGCTTTGCCTCTTTTTCTACTTTAGCTTTTTCATTTTTCCACTCACGACCAAATGGAGGATTAGAAAGAATATAGTCAAAAGTTTGCCCTTCAAACTGATCATCTGAGAGTGTGTTGCCATCTTTGATGAACTCCGCGTTATTTCCTTTGATGAGCATATCAGCTTTACAAATAGCATAAGTCTGGTCATTTAATTCTTGCCCAAATGCCATTATTTCTGTGGAGGCATTCATTTTGTGCATGTATTCCTCAGCCACAGAAAGCATACCGCCAGTTCCGCAGGCAGGGTCGTATACTGTTTTTGCTACATTATTTCCTGAAAGTACATCATTATCATCATAAAACAGGATATTTACCATCAGTTCAATTACTTCGCGAGGAGTATAATGCTGTCCTGCATCCTCGTTATGTGCCTCAGAGAATCTTCTGATAATTTCCTCAAAAATATATCCCATCTCAAGATTAGAAATAACACTTGGGTGAAGATTAGCTTTTGGTGATGTGAATTCTTTTATGACAATATAAAGGATTCCTTTGTTCGCCATAGTTGTAATATGACCATCAAATTTAAACTTCTGGATAATATCCTGTACATTCTCTGAGAACCCATTCAGGTAGTCACGGAAATTTGCCTCGATATTATCCGGGTCATCAAGCAATTTATCAAAATCATATTTGCTTGTATTATAAAATGCGTGGTCGGATGCTTTACGCAAAAGCACATCTCGCATAGGTAATGCTTTTACACTTTCATATTTATCAAGCACTGCACTTTTGGTGTTAGCAAGAATACTGTCAAAACGCTTGATTACTGTCATAGGAAGAATAACTTCGCCATATTCATGTGGCTTATAAACTCCTGTCAATTTATCTGCAATCGCCCATATAAGGGCAGCTTTTTCGTTTACATTACTACTTAAGCTCATAATCCGAACCTCCATTTTTATTGTAAAATTTTCTTTATTTGACAGTGTGAATGACTGCTCATAGAAAATACTTAATTCATCTGCTAAAACTTTCGGTTCGCAGCAAATCAAACAGTTCGATTTTACAAACTGAACTTTTAATCATCATCAATTTCACCTCTTGTCACTAAGTACATTTTTGCATTATTTAGATTTTCACTAACTTTTCCTTCATTTATCCCACTTTCTTCAAAGCTAATAATAATGCGCATTCTTTATTATCTTCACCTTTTCTATACCCTGACAAATTATATTTCGTATAAAAATCCGCAAATCCTGATTTATTTCTCAGTACTAAAAATCAAGTGCTTATTTCGCAGACTTTAAACCTTTTGCCAAAACGTTAATTTTCCGGTTACCCCACCACGGTAACCGGAAACATATTGCTCCTCAACCAATCACAAAAGCACATCTACATATCCTCCCCAAAGCCTCGAAACCCTTTGATTTACTAGGCTTTCCTCCCCAGCAGTACGACAGTTTCCACATGCTCCGTTCCCGGAAACATATCCACTCCCCACACCTTCTTCGCCTCATACCCTTTCTTCCTAAAATACCCCAAATCCCGGGCCAACGTCTCTGGCCCGCAAGACACATATACCACCTTTTCCGGCTTTATCTTTGCCACCGACTCAATAAACTCCTCTGTGCTCCCACTTCTGGGCGGATCCATGAACACCACATCCACATGCTCCTCATTCTCCGCCATATTCACCATAAATTTGCCAGCATCATTACAAAAGAACCTAACATTCTTAATTCCATTAAGCTTGGCATTTTCAACTGCGTCGCGGACTGCATCACGGTTTAATTCCACCCCAATAACCTCTTTTGCATATTTACTTGCAACAAGCCCAATGGTTCCGATTCCACAATAAGCATCGATCACCCGCTCATTTCCCGTCAGCCCAGCAGCCTTAATAGCCAGATCATACAATACCTCCGTCTGTACTGGATTCACCTGATAGAAGGATTTGGAGGAAATTCTAAAACGGCAGCCGCATAAAATATCCTCAATATATCCCTTTCCATACAAAATATTTTCCTTATCACCCAGCACCATACTGGTATCCCGTCCATTGACATTCTGTATGATTGTGGTGATTTCCGGATGCTGCCTTCTCAGTTCCTTTACAAAATTATTTTTAGAAGGAAATATAGGAGAAGCCGTCACTAAAACCACCATAATTTCTCCAGTAGAAAATCCCCTCCGTATCAGCACATGACGAAGCAGACCATACCCTGAATCCTCATCATAAGTACGGATTTTAAAAGATTTTAACATTCCGCGAATGCTTCCAATGATCTCATCCGCTTTCTGGTCCTCAATTAAACAAGACTCCACAGGAACAACTCGGTGGGAATTAGCCTCATAAACACCGGAAATAGGATTGCCCTTTTTGTCATGATCAAAAACTGCATGAACCTTATTCCTGTAATGATAAGGATTCTCCATCCCAATAATAGGTTCTACCTTGCAATAAGGCTTCAGCAATTTCTCCAGCTGCTTCTGTTTCTGCTCCAACTGTTTTCCATAAGGCATATCCAAAATCTGACATCCACCGCACTTATGAAATACTGGACATTTTGAAGAACGTTTCTGAAACCTTTTCCCGCCATTCTCTTCCTCATGCCTTTTTTGACCGGTTGAATTACTTCTCATACCATCTTTCGGACTATTTGGGGTACTGTCTTTTGATCCCGCCCTTGGACTGCTTTTTACGCTATCCTTCGCCCCATACCTTGTACTGTTTTTCGTGCCGCCTTTCACACTATCTTTCATACTGTTTTTCGTGCTGCTTTTCAAACCGTCTTTTGCATTGTCTTTTACACTATATCTCGTGCCGTCTTTCGGACCACTTTTCATACTATCTTTCATACTGTTTTTCGTGTTGCTTTTTAAACCGTCTTTTGCATTACCTTTTACGCTATATCTCGTGCCGTCTTTCGGACCACCTTTCACACCATCTCTCATACCATCTTTCGTACCGCTTTTCACACCTTTTTTCGCCCTGTCATTCGCACTGTAATTCTCTTTCACTTTCCCTTCCTTCTCCCCACTACTCTTCTTCCCCTTCCAATCATCACGAAATCTCTCTTTTTTTATCCTATTATCTATCATCAACTCTCTCCATTCTTTTCCACTATAAATTTTATCTTATCACATAAAAATAAGCAGCATTTCACCAAAATCATTTTCCAGCAAAACTAATCCGCCGCTTATCCATTAATTCCATATTCACTCCTATTATAATACATTATTCCCCAGAAAACCACAAAATTTCTTCTTCCTTCTCAAACACCACACCATCTCCCATAATCCCATAAAAATCCCATAATTCCACTCTTTTCTCCAAAAACCCTTGCAATCTCCCACAACTCAGCTATAATAAGTCCTAAAAAGATCAAAAGGAAGTTTAACATCATGAATACCGAACAAAACACCTTCTATCTAGACAAAACCATATACTCCGGACGCCCTTTGGATATCTCCGGGCGGCTTCCCAAGGAAATTAAATCCTACGACCTAATGGATCAACTTAACATCCCCTATGTAAGACTAGACCACGATGCCCTCCCTTCCATGGAAGCATGCCGGGAAGTTGATGAGCTTCTGGAAATTGACATCTGCAAGAATTTATTTCTCCGAAACACCCAAAAAACAGACTTTTACCTTCTCCTAATGCCCGGACAGAAAAAATTCCGCACAGCCGTACTTTCAAAACAAATCGGCTCTGCCAGACTTTCCTTTGCAGAACCGGAATTTATGGAGAAATATTTAGATATTACTCCCGGATCAGTTTCCGTACTAGGACTTATGAATGATAAAGACCATCAGGTCAGGCTGCTGATTGATAAAGACATTCTTTCTCATGAATATTTTGGCTGCCATCCCTGTATCAATACCTCCAGCATAAAGTTCAAAACTAAAGATCTTATGGACAAGATCCTTCCTGCTATTGGTTATGAATACACCCTGGTGGATCTTTCATAAATACACAGACAATACATCTCCAAATCAATTTACATTCAAAACACCGAAATCTCAAAAACAGGCAGAACCGCCACACTCCGGTTCTGCCTGTTTCCATCCCCTAAATTGCCCTAGTATTTTCCTTCAGCCATAACTCCTCTTCCTGAGAAAGATAAGGAGAAAGGTTTTCATAAACTGCCTTATGATAATCATTTAATAACTCCACATCCCTATCCGTCATAATAGACCGATCAAGGGCCTCCAGATCAATGGGAGCCATAGTCAAAAACTCAAATTCCATAAACTGCCCATATTCATTTGCTTCCGCTTTCTTGCACACAATCAGATTTTCAGTACGGACCCCATGACTGCCTTCAATATACACTCCCGGCTCGTCAGATGTAACCATTCCTTCCTCCAGAACACAGTTATCCTGCCGCTCCGGAACCATGCGCCAGCGTATTCCATTGGGCCTCTCATGAACATTCAGCAGATATCCTACTCCATGGCCTGTTCCATGGTCAAAGTTAATTCCTCTGCTCCAAAATGGTTCTCTAGCCACATAATCCAAAGTAAGCCCCCTGCAGCCATACAGAAACTTCACCGCTCCCAAACGCAGCATGCTGATCACCGTCAGTGTAAAATGCTCCCGTTCTTCCTCTGTCAGCGGCCCCAATGCAACAGTTCTTGTCACATCAGTCGTTCCTTCATAATACTGCCCGCCGGAATCCACTAGATAAAGTCCTCTTGGCTCCAGCTTTGTATCATTTTCTTTACCCGCCTTATAATGACACATCGCCGCATTGGCTCCATAGGCGGATATAGTATCAAAGCTGATTCCCAAATTCCCTTCCTGTTCTGAACGCAGCCTGTCTAAATACTCCTGTGCGCTGACCTCAGTGATGACTTCCTTACCCACATTGTTTTTCAGCCAGTAAATAAATTTCACCACAGCTGCTCCATCTTTTTTATGGGCATTTCTCATATTTTCAATTTCCACCGGATTCTTCATAGCCTTTGCCATAACAGTGGGATTCATTTTGTCAATAATCTTGTTGGAATCATCAATGCTCTTATAAATAGCATAATTGATCTTACCAGTTTCCAAAAGAACCTTCTGCCCTCTCAACTGCCCTGCTGCCGTATAAATATCATTATAAGGGCAAACCGTAACTCCTAATCCCTTAAGATAAGTCTTTACTTCCTCATTTAACACCTGGTCATTGATAAATAAATAAAAGCGCTCCAAGGTTACCATAGCATAAGACAATACCACCGGATTGCACTCCACATCATTTCCCCGGATATTTAACAGCCATGCAATGTCATCAAGCGTAGTAAGAATATGAACCCCAGT
This sequence comes from Lacrimispora sp., assembly GCF_036758025.1. Classification (GTDB taxonomy): domain Bacteria; phylum Bacillota; class Clostridia; order Lachnospirales; family Lachnospiraceae; genus Lacrimispora. The sequence continues at coordinate 9,484 of NZ_DAIOXM010000032.1, forward strand.
CTTTTCCTTCTTCATCTGGGTTCTCAAATCTTCTATCTTCTGTGCAGACGATTTTCCTGCATACTTTTCTTCCAGAATCCATGCCGGCTGGGCTGATAAAGAAGGACGGTCCTTCCATATAACATCCACCAAATCCTCCTGGCAAGCCAAAGTTACATTCTTCTCCTCCAATAGCGCTTCCAAAGCCTGTCCCATCTGACAGTTAACCACCCGTCCGTCAAAGCCCAGACACCCGCCTTCAGGCAGAACCTGTTCTAAATATTCCTCAACAGTGGGAACCCCTGGCTGCCCTATTTTCTGTAGAGTAACACTGGAACCGTCAAGTTGTTTTCCCGCCTGAACAAAGTACCGTCCATCGGTCCACAATCCTGCTTCTTCTTTCGTAATAACAGCCGTTCCTGCGGAGCCGGTAAAGCCTGTCACAAACTCCCTGCATTTAAAATAAGCTCCCACATACTCAGATTCATGAAAATCTGAAGTAGGAATCATATAAGCATCTATACGGCGCTCTTCCATCAAACTTCTGAGCTGCTCCAATCTGTCCTGAATCATTCCCTGATTTCTCCTTTGGTTTCTAAATAATTTTGTATAGCTTCCGCAATTCCCTCGCTGTATGTGGGATGAGCCCGCATAGCAAGCATGAGCTGCTCTGCAGTCAGCCCGTTTGCAATGGCAGTGGCCATTTCGCTGATCATATCGGTGGCTCTTGGGCACATGATCTGAGCACCTACAAGAGTCCCGGAATATTCCTCAAAGACCAGATGAATGAAACCGCTCTGCTCCCTGGTAATAATAGACTTCCCATTTCCGCTCATTAAATAACGTCCGCAGCCCACTTTCATGTTGCAGGCGCTGGCGGCTTCTTTTGTAAGCCCCACAGAAGCCACTTCCGGTTCTGTGTAAATACAGCCCGGAATCACCGGAAGCTCTACAAACATGCCGTTTGGCACCACGGAAAGGCGGATAGTATGCTTTACCCCCGCTATTTTTTCCACGACATAAGTGCCCTGGGCGGCAGCCACATGGGCCAGCTTTTTATGATCCACCACATCACCTATGGCATAAATCCCCGGCTCACTGGTGCAGAAATTAGAATCTACCTTTAAATATTCGTTTTCCATTTGAAAATCCACATCAGGGCCAATAAGGTCTTCCATGTAAGGAGCCCGTCCCGCAGCTATGACGATCTGTCCGGAGCGAAGAGTCTGTTCCTCTCCGTTCATTGTAAACACACATACCAGCCCCTGACTCGAGTCCTCCCGTATTTCCTTAATCACCGTATTGCAGCATACGGAAATTCCCTTTCTACGCATCTCGCCTTCCAAAGCCTGGGAAACCTCGCCATCCATGGGGCCCAGCAAATGCCGCCCCCTTTCCAATATGGTTACATTGGAACAGAGAGCATTAAAAATAGTGGCAAACTCCACCCCGATCACCCCTCCGCCGATGATGGTAAGGCGGTCATAATTCCAGACCTCTGAGGTCAAAAGCCGGTCACTGGTCAGCACTCCCGGAAGGTCTGCTCCCGGTATATTGGGAACCACCGGCTTTGCACCTGTGGCAATGATAATATTATCCGCTTTGTAATAATCCTTTCCCTCAGGACCGTTCACCTCAACAGTATGCCCCCGGCGTATGGTGGCTGTTCCGCAAATAACCTGTACCCCGGCAGCCGATATAAGCTCTTTTATCTCATTCCGGTATGCCTTGACAGACCGTTTTTTGTAATGCTGCATCTTTTTAAAATCAAAAGAAATAAAATCTGTAGACACCCCGAATTCATCACTGTTTTGAAGCGTATCAAAAATGCTGGAAGCATGAAGCAGCGCCTTTGCAGGAATGCAGCCCTTATTGACACAGGTTCCCCCCAGCTTCTCCTTTTCCACAATGGCAGTCTTAAGACCAAGTCCTGCTGCCCTTAAAGCCGCAGTATATCCGCCCGGCCCTCCGCCGATCACAATTAAATCATAATGCTTTGCCATTTGACTCCTCCCCGTTTCCCCTGGGCTTTGGCCTTTTCCTAACGGATCATACCCAAATGCAGACAGGCCTTTTTAATTCCATCCCGGTCAATGGCATCCGTCACATAATCTGCCGCCCGTTTTAATTCTTCCATGGCATTTCCCATGGCAATTCCTTTTCCAGCCATTTTCACAATGTCATAATCATTCATGCTGTCTCCAAATGCCGCTGTTTCAGAAAGAGGCACCTGGAAATATTCGCAGAGCCTTACAAGTCCCATGGCCTTGGAAGCTTTCCGTTCCACCACATCGGCTCCTTTTTTATCTGCAAACATATGTACCTGGATTTCAGGGAATTGCTCCTCCATTGCCCTTGCTCCATGCTCATTCCCGATGTAGGCCATGGTTCTGACGTTCAATTCCATCAGTTTCCCCGGATCATCAAATATTCTTCCGCATTCTCCCCAGAGCCTTGTTTCATGCCTTACAATAACTTCCGGATTAACGTAATAATCCCTGTCCTCAATGGTGGCCCCAACGCTGTAGGGGGTATGTTTGGTATAAGCCAGTATTTCCTTTAAAAGCTGTTTATCAAACATGTGTTCATAAATGAGTTTATTTCCCACTGTTACCTTGGTTCCATTGAGATGAATGATGGCATCAGGCCTTACCGCATCCCGGATTTCTGTGCTATATACAGAATCCATATCCCGCCCTGTCGCTATAACGATAATATGATTCTCCCGCAGCTTTTCTATTGTCTCCAAAGCGCTGGCAGGTATTCTCCAGTCTTTATGATCCAGCAGAGTCATATCCACATCAAAGCTCACAATTGGTTTCATCTATTTTCACCTATTTTCTGCTCAAAATGAACTTGTCTTTACCATAATATCCTATATTTTAAAATTTTTCAACAAATATACTTTACCAATCCGAAACTTTCTGCTATAATATCATTCGTGTGAGACAAACGGAGTATGGCGTAGCTTGGTAGCGCGCTCGGCTGGGGGCCGAGAGGTCGCAGGTTCAAATCCTGTTACTCCGATTCTGCATTAGGGCAAGAATCCTTATAAAATAAGGGTTTTAGCCCTTTTTTAATTTCAAGATTACATCGTCATTTGAAGATACTTGAAGGCAACTCTTATTCTGAAGGCAACTCTTATTCGTGTGCAAAATAGAAAGATTTTTGACCTTTTTGGTTGTTTCACTTTCCCTGAATAGGTTGAAGATATATTTTAGTGTTGTAACTGTTGTTGTATGTCCCAGCCTAATGCTAACTCTGCCTTTTCGAGCCGATGTATAAAAACCATTTTCTCTGCTCTACTCCCATCCTCTTTTACAAATATATATTCAGAAAACATTTTACTATCTTTTTTAATCTTCTTGAATATGTCAATTATTTCATTACTTAAAATCAGTTCTCTGTAGCCAGCCTCTGAGTCAGATTTTACATACTCAACCACTTCGCCAGAACTATCTTCTTTTTCTCCCTTCTTCCTTGAAATATCTCGTTCAAATAGTTTTGCATAAAAGACTGTTTAATACGTAACAAAAAAGCAACCACCATTTAAGATAGTTGCTTCTGAAAAAATAACTTCAATATTCTCTACTCTGTATACAGGTTAGACATGTATATTGTGACTTCTGCTAAACAGATCTAGTAGTACGTCTATGAGCGTCAACCTATTCCATCTGGTTCCAGTACTTTCTTAGAAAACCAAATGTAATAATGGGATTTAATAAACCGGTAAGTGAAATTATTATATTAATATCATGTATTGTCACATTTAGAACCATTATAATTATTGTACAAATTACAATGGCATAATACGCAATCTTTCTTTTCTTAATTAGCAAGAGTATATAAGCTGCACAGATAGCAACTCCTATTACTGCCAAATCATAAAATCCTATTGCAAAATTGACAATAAGAGTAAAAGCGCTAAAAACGATACAAAGGATACTCCAGATTTTAATACCACTACCTAATTCTAAACTTTCTTCATTCATTTTATTACCCCCATATTTCTTTTTTTAATACTATATATTTATTATCGACCTTACTGATAAATTCTTAAGGTTTTAAATAATAAAAAGAAGTCTAATATTCAACACCGTTTCTGAATTGATGATGATCAATAATAAATCTCTTGTGATCTTATAATATATCTTAATAATTATCCAAACAAATCAGCATTCTATTTACCACATTAAAAATCTATCCATCACTCAGATTTAATTCCCTATAATCAGTTTCAGCATCAGACTTCACATAGTCAACTAATGGTCCAGAACTTTTCGACACTCTTGAAAAAGTCTGTCGTGCGTTTGAATACACCCCCAATGACATCATCCTATCTGATGATCCTACGGTTAGTCGTTTAATCATCTATATTGACAAAATACAACGTGACGAACATATGGTAAAGAAAAAGACGATAGTAAATAACCTATCATCTTTATATTAATTGCTCTGGTATCCGATATTTACTTTTTACAAGATCTATCATACTTTTCAATTGGTTCTGGCCCCCTGGTCACAGTACGAAGGATCTGGAGTCCTCCATTTTCATCGGCGGCCACTCTCCAGTCAACCATTAAAATTTCACCATTTATTATCTCAATTCCTGATACCCCTCGTGTTCGAATACAACACCCTGTATTAAAATATGGAAGTTCGTTTGCTTTTGGAAATTTGGGTCTGTGAGTATGCCCGCAAATCATCATAGTCTTTTTCTTTTTTAACCATTCACTATATATCCGTTCTATTTTATGCCTTTTATATAAATTACGGGCAGGACTTGTGGGATTATCAAAACCCACAAGATGAAGATATCTCCATAAGTAGCGAAGCAGCGCCATGGACAGGAACCATAGCTGATCATTCATAATATCTCCCTGATGTCCATGAAGAACAAATATCTTCTGTCCGCTGTTTTTATAATGAAGGACCAAAGCCTCCTTTGGTTCTAATCCTTTGAACAAATCTACAGTTTTTTGATTGTATTCATCGTAATATTGATAATAATTGGCTTTAACAAAATGTTTTGACCGCAGATAAATGTTATGATTCCCATATAGCATAATAAACCTTCCGGAATCATAAAACTTTTTCATTACAGTAAATACATCGGTGTGCGCAAGACGAATAACACTGAAATTCTTATATTCCCATAGTTCATCGCCATCGCCTACCTCAACATAGACATAACCTTCTTTATTATAATAATTCAGAGCATGCAGAAATACGGACTGGTTTCTGATAAACATATCAGATACACTATCATCTCCTCTGTGGCAATCACTGAAAAATATAAATTTAGAATTTTCATCAATTGATATGTTTGCAGCATTTTTAAATGCCCTAGTCAATCTTTTATTTACTCTCATCATTGCTCCAAATACACTTTTTATATAGTATTTAACTTATTCTCAAATTTATACCATATATAAACGTTTACTATCATTAATGATTATTCAGCAAGCTGAAGGCTATTGGGCCGTCTCTCATATAAAACAGTTCTTCAACCATTCAGGAAAATAATCGCACCGCTTAATCACACCATCTTCCTTCAACTTATCTTATTTTCATGCACAATATGTAATTAAACATGCATCTCTGGATGATACACGTTTAAATTCTTACTCATAAAAATTGACACATGTTCTCAACCAGCTTTTTCTCAAATCCAATAAGCTGCTTTGTAATATCTTTAGATTTTTCGTCGGCCGCTTTATACTGGTTTAAATATTTGTTAAGCGATTTTATACCCATATTACAACCATCCGTCATCAAATCAGCAATGGTTTGATCTGAGTCATTCATAACTAACTTAACATTTGTTTTTATCCACGCCATGCTTTTAGCCATTGGGTTGGGTGCCTTCCCATCGTCGTGAAATTCATTTAAAAGGGAATGAATTTCCTCATCTAATTCTTCATGGTTATTTTTGCAATCAATCAGATACGTTTTTAAATTGTTATCAGAAACATATTCCAACACCTCATCAATGGATTTAATCCCCATTTTTATCCCTGCGTCGCACTCACGTAATAGCTTTACAGTATCTGTCTCTATCATAATATCAACCAGCTCCTTACTTTATAGTATAAAATAAGTATATCTATTTTTGTCCCTTATATCCGAATATAACTTTAGATATTGCGGATATTCCATTAAACAAGCCGTTCCCGCCCCACATTACATAAGTGTCAGACAGAAACGGCATCTTTTTAATTAATTCCCAAATAAATTTCCTTCACCTTTTCATTATGGAGCAGTTCCATTCCAGTTCCCTCCAGCACATTTTCACCGTGGTTAATGAGATATGCATAATCCGAAAACTGCAGGGTATCTGTAGCATTTTGCTCTACAATAATAATGGTGAGTCCCATTTGATTAATCTTCTTTATAAATTCAAACATCTCTCCCACCAGCTTAGGAGCAAGGCCCAGCGAGGGTTCGTCTAAAATCAGCAGCTTAGGCTGGCTCATCAGCCCTCTGGCGATGGCTACCATCTGCTGTTCTCCTCCTGACAAAGTTTCTGCAAGCTGATGTTCTCGTTCTTTTACTCTGGGAAAAATCTCATAGATTTCTTCCAGCCGTGTCTGAATCTTTTTCTTGTCTTTGATACGGTAGGCGCCCATACGCAGATTATCTGCCACAGACATCTTGCCGAATAAAAGTCTGCCTTCCGGTACCATGGCAATCCCCAGTTCCACCATCTTGTGGGCAGGAACATTCAAAATAGATTTCCCCTGATACAAGATCTCTCCGGAGGAAGGTTTCAATTTTCCCACAACACTGCGTAAAGCCGTTGTTTTTCCTGCTCCGTTTGAGCCTAATAAGGCGACAATCTTCCCTTCTTCTACTTGAAAAGACAAGTTGCTGATAATGGGAGTTCCATCATATCCTGCGCACAGATTCTTCACTGATAGCATACGTTTGCCTCCTTTGCAAATAGTTTAAATGGTTTTTCCGCCCAAATAGGCACGTATCACTTCCGGATTTCCAGTTACTTCTTCCGGTGTTCCTTCTGCCAGCAATTTACCTGAGGTCAGAACTATCACCCGGTCTGAAACACTCATAACCACTTCCATGACATGCTCAATCATTAAAATAGAAATTCCTGAAGTCCGAATCCGCCGAATCAGGTTGATGGCTTCTTTCCGCTCCACGCCGCTTAAGCCGGCCATGGTTTCATCCAATAACAAAAGGGTGGGCTGAGTGGCCAGTGCCCTTGCAATCTCCAGTCTTTTTTTCTGCATGACATTTAAGTCGCCCGCATTCATATAAATAAAGGCAGCCAGTCCGCACATGGCGATCACTTTTTCCGTGTGGGTTTTGGCTTCTTCCACCGTTTTGAACCTGTTAAGAGAGGCCACCAGTACATTGTCCAAAACCGTCATATCATTTAAGGACTGAGGAATCTGAAAGGTTCTTCCCACTCCCAATTTGCATATTTTATAGGACTTTTTCTTTGTAATATCAGTGCCGTTAAAAATAATATTTCCTGAGGTTAAGGAGTGGGCTCCGCTGATGGAATTAAATAAAGTAGTCTTTCCAGCCCCATTGGGACCTACCACACCAACAATTTCTCCCTTTTGTACAGAGAAACTTACATCTTCATTGGCAACCAGACCGCCAAATTTCTTTGTGGCTTTTTTTATTTCCAATATGGTTTTCATTATATTTTCCCCTCCATTTCCAGAGGTGTCAAAACTTTTGGCTTTTTGCGTTTAAACAGGGAAACCAACCCGTTTGGTAAAAATATAACGATCAAAATAACTAAAGTACCGTACAAGAACAGGTCAAATCCTCTGATGGAAGAAAAGGCTGCCCTGGTATATTCTGAAATCACAGTCAGCACAATGGCTCCTATCATAGGCCCGATCACCGTTCCGATGCCGCCCATAACAGCAACCAGACAGATCATGAGAGATACATTCAAAGGCATCACCACCAGAGGATCAATATATTGCAGATAGTTGGCATACAGGCTGCCCGCCAGGCTCACGACTCCTGCACTGAGCACAAATGCCAGCATTTTATAGCGGGAGGTGTTGATTCCCACACTTTGAGCAGACTCTTCATTTGCTTTGATGGCTCTTAAATAATAACCGAATTTGGACTTATCCAATACTTTTGTAAGCATCAAAATGATAGCTACAAAGATTAAATATATGTAGTAATAGGGATATTTTGAGGTAAACTGCATGGTGTACCAGGCAGGTTTTGTTTTTTCCAGGAAGTCAACGCCTGTAGCGCCTCCTACAGCACTCCAGTTCAAAAATATAATACGTCCGCTTTCTCCGATTGCCATGGTAGCCACCGCAAAGTAATGTCCCTTTAACCGGAGCAGGGATGCTCCCAGAATAAATGCCAGACCTACGGAAATTGCAACTCCAATCCACATGGTAACCCAGGGAGTTGCACCAAAAGATTTCATTCCAATGGCACAGGAGTATGCTCCGATTCCATAAAACAGGGCATGTCCATTGGAAACCTGTCCTGCATATCCGCCGATAAAATTCCAGCCCATTCCCAAAATGGCCCAGATACAAATCAGGATCATAACATGAACTGCAAAAGGTGTCTTTATAAAGAGCGGGAGCAGGGCGGCTGCCAATAAGCCGATTAAAAATCTTATCATAAACTGACTATTTGAATGTATAAAATTCTTCATTTTTCCTCCTTCTCCTTTGCTATTTACCAAACAATCCTTTCGGTCTGAAAGAAACTACCAGCATGAATAAAATACAGACTGCCACATATTTAAAAGCTGTGTTGAAATAAACTCCTGCAAACACATCCACAAGTCCCATGAGGATTCCGCCTACGTAAGCCCCAAAAATACTGCCAAATCCCCCAAGGGCAACCGCAATTAATCCAAACAGCAGGAAAGAAGAACCGGAAGTAGGGGTAATGTAATAATAATAGGAAAGAACGCATCCGGCTACACCTGCAATGGCACTTGCAATTCCAAAGGCCAATGTATAGGAAAATTCGATATTGATTCCCACCAGTTCTGCGGCATTTTTATCCATGGAAGTAGCACGGATTCCTTTTCCCGTTTTCGTCCAGTTCATAAAAAAGAAAAGCAGCAGGGTAACAGTCACAGAAACAATCAGGGGAACCAGCTTTTCCTTGCTGATTACTAAAAATCCAAAATCAATGGTTCCTGTAAACAGAACTTTTGGAATGGTTCGAAATTCACTGGTAGCCAGCATAAGCATACCGTTTACCAGCACCATACTTAAGGCAAAGGTAACGAGACGCTGGGACAGAACAGGTCCCTTTAATGCCCTTTGTATCAAACTCTTGTAAATGAGCACTCCAACAATAAACATGGCAATGGCTGCAAGGGGAATGGAAAAAATAGGATCCAGACCAAACTTTTGATTTAAAAAGAAGGTAATATACATACCTATCATCAAAAATTCCCCCTGGGAAAAGCTAAGTACATTCATGACACCCCAGATCAGCGCAATCCCCATTGCGATCAGCGCCAGTATAGAACCAATGACCAACCCCTCAAAAATACATTGAATTACCATAATACCTTTTCCTCCTTATCTTTCATCCCATGGCGGCAACGGATACAATCCCTCATAAGCCCTGGCTTCACTAGGATAAACGGTCTGGTACTTCCCGTCCTTAATCTGGCAGATCAAAGAAGTGGATGCCATGTTCTGCCCAGCCTCATTAAATTCAAAACCCGTTCCCGCAATAAACAGCTTATCCATAGGATAATCCAGATTGTACATAGCCTCTTTAATGGCATCTGCTTCTGTAGAGCCTGCCTGATTGATGGCTAGACACAGGATATAAAGGTCAGTTCCGCATTTTAACACATCCGGAATTAAATCCACTCCATTGGAATACTCTTCCCGATACAGATCACCGATCTGCCCCACCAACGGAATCTGTAAATCCAAAGCCCATGCACTGGTGGAACATAATCCTTCTGCATCTTCCCCCAAGGCAGTAAAAAGTTCACTCTGCATGAAACCTCCCCGCTGTCCCATGATCATCTTCGGCATATAATTAAGCTGTTTGAAAGTTTTTATATATAAAATAACATCCGAAATATAGGAGGACATCATTACCACATCTGGATTTGATTTCTTTAACTTCAAAGATTCACTGATCAAATTGGTGGCATTGGAACTGTAAGTGATATTTTCCACAATCTCAAACCCATATTTCTCAGCACACTCTTTTTGCACGTTTGCTATGTTTTTTCCAAATTCTGTGTCCTCTGAAACAAAGGCCACGGTCTTGATATTGGCATTCTGTGTTTCATTTAATTCCATCAGGTACTGATAGGTATCCTCCACGTATATGGTATCGTCAGGGAACAGACGGAAAAAATATTCGTATCCTTTTTGTGTCAATGTAGGAGAGGTCCCTTCTGAAATCAAAGGAACACCATATTTTTCTGTGGCCACTGCTGCCGTCTTTGTATTGGCGCTGCTGAACAATCCTACAATTCCCACTGCACCTTCTGATGTAATCAGACGTTCCGCTTCCGACAATGCAGTATCAACTGTTTTCAAATCGCCAAACACCAGCTCCACCTTTTTTCCGCCCAGATTGGGAAGGCCTTCTGACTCAGCCAGCGGTATATCAATATCACTTCTGCTTTCATTGATAATATCCGCAAACATAGTCATAGCCGCCCTTACTTCTGCTCCCGCTTTCGACTGGGCTCCGCTCATAGGAAGTAATACCCCGATTTTTACTGTGTCTTGATTGTTTTTCCCAGGAGCATCTGTTACCTGCCCGCCATTTCCATTTTCCCCTTCCTGCTCCGGTTTTTGATTTCCTGCACATCCGCCGATCAATACCGCCAGAAAGAGAACCACCCCAAAATACTTTAAAAAAGATCCTGACTTTTGCTTCATTTTTGTCACCCCATTATGATATTGAAAAAAGAAAAGAGCTCTTGCAACACCTGTAAGAGCTCTCATCCAGTGACACGAATTAATAAACAAGCTGTATATGGTTTTCCTCACAGAAACGAATCCATTCTTCATCCGGTTTCTGGTCTGTAATCAAATAATCAATCTGGCTCAAATCAAGGAAATGAGTAAAGGCAGTCTTATTCATCTTAAAGTGATCCGCAAATAATGCAACTTCTGATGCCTTCTCTACCATAACCTTCTTAATAATCGCTTCTCCCTCATTGGAATCCGTCACTCCCATCTCCAGGTCAACACCCTTGCAGCTGATCAGAAGAATATCCACGTGGTATTTTCTGATATTATCCATTGCAATCTGTCCTCTCAGGGAAAGTGAATTCTTATTATAGATTCCTCCTGTGGAAATCACGTTGATATTTGAATGGGCCAACCCACGAAAGATCTCTGTGGATGTTGTCAGGACGGTAACGTCACTGCTGTCCGGAAGTAACTTCAAGGCCTCCATAACCGTACTGCTGGCATCAGCAGCAATGGTAAATTTGGTGGCAAGAATATCAGCAAATGCTTTTGCCATCTTCCTTTTCTCCGCAAGATGAATTGCTGCACGCCGATAGAAATGTATCCCTTCCCCCTGAGTCCCATGATTCAAGACTGCTCCTCCAAAGGTTCTTGTAAGAACACCTTCGCTCTCCAGCTTATCCAAATCCCGTCGAATGGTCTCTTCCGTTACTTGAAATTGATTACTTAATTCAGAAACTACAACTTTATTCTCTGCTCTTAATTTTTCTTTTATTGCTATTAATCTATCTTTTGCTGCCATTTACATACTCGCTCCTCATTTTTATTTGTAAACATGCCTCTATAATACCACATAAAAATGTTGTTTTAAATAGTTTTTTCTTTTTTTTCAACATTTTTTACATGTTTCCAATATTCTGAGGAGCTTTTCATCCCGGTTTTTACTTTTCCAGCCCTTCTGCAAGTTCACGCATATACTGTACATCAGCCGGATCCAATTCAATCTCTGCTGATTTTACATTTTCTTCAATCTGTGCTACAGTAGTAGCTCCGCTTAAAAGATTTAAGAAATCTCCCTGTGCGAGAATCCATCCAAGAGCCAGGTTTGCAACAGTACAGTTATACTTTTTACAAAGAGGTTTCCATTGATCCATCATATCCATAGCTTTTTGCATATTCTCCGGCTGGAACCATTTCTTTGGAATCTGAGCACCTACCGGCTTATAATCTCTTGGCATAGTTCCTGATAACAGACCCATTTCCAGTGGTGAATACGCCTGAATGGTAACTCCATTTTCACGGCAGCAGGGAATAATCTCTTTTTCAATGTCCCGGTCCAAAATAGAGTATTTAGCCTGTACAATGTCAAGCTGACCCCATTTTAAGTACTCCTCAATATGATGAATATCTACGTTTGCAGCACCGATTGCCTTGATCTTACCCTGTGCTTTTAACTCATTTAATAAGTCCATAGTCCTTTGGATGGGCACAAAGTACTCGGTTCCTTCGATTGCCTGCCAATGTGTCATATATACATCTACATAATCGGTTCCCAGGCGCTCCAAAGATTCTTGGATTTCTTTTTTCACAGATGCTGTATTTAAGTTTTTGTATAACTGAATCCCATTTACAACATTAAACAGATCGCCCTTCATTTCCTGATCCCAGGTAACTCCGCATTTGGTGATGATGACAACATCCTCACGTTTCATACCTTCCAACGCTTTTCCAAGGATTTTTTCACTGTTGCCAAAATTATACCCCGGTGCGGTGTCAATTAAGTTTACACCTGCTTTGGGGGCTTCCCGGATGGTGTTTACCACTTCCTGAAGATCGTGATCCCCGCCCCAGGCAGAGCCGCCGCCGATGGACCATGTGCCCAGGCCGATTCTTGAGATATTGATTCCCGTCTTACCAAGTTTCATTGTTTTCATATTGCCATATTCCTTTCTTAATCCATTCAATTAAAGGAAGTTATTGATAGTCTTCACGGTATTTTGCCAGCATTTCATCTACGATCTTTTTGTCTGTTACGCCGCCGGTTGCACCTACATATTGAACCGAAACTGCCGCTGTACAGTTTGCATAGATTGCGCATTCCCGGATATCTTTACCTTCCAGCAAACCGGTAATGAAACCGGAAGCAAAATTATCGCCGGCTCCGATGGTATCCATTGCCGTCACGCCTTTGCAGGCAGGAACGATCATAGAACCCTCAGAATTTCGGATATAACAACCTCTCCTGCCGATTTTCATAATGACATTTTTTATGCCGTAGGCATACAGCTTGTCGGCAACCTTTGCCTCTTCGTTTTCCCCTGTCAGCGCACTGGCTTCTTCAAAGTTGGGGAAGAAGAAATCCACATAACTTAAGGCCTCTGCAATGTCATCGATCTTCTCATTCAGCCGGGGATTGATCATATCTGCACAGATCATCATGCCTTCCTCTTTTGCCTTTTTGAAAACAGAGACCATTGCCTTATTGTCAAATAAGGGATTGTTGAAAATGCTGGCAAAAGAAAGAATCTTTGCATCCTTTAATGCGGACATATCCAGATCATCATATTTGAATTTCCACAGACTTCCCTGACGGTTCGTTATGAACGTACGCTCTCCGTCTGCAGCCACCAGAGCAACGTTGATAGAAGTATCAAGGCTGGGATCCTGCTTTATGTAAGTGGTATCAATATGATTTCTTTTACAGTGATCAAGAACAAAGGCTCCCGGCACATCAACACCGATACAGCTCATCAATGCAACTTTATGCCCTAATCTGGTGATAATGGTGGACTCGTTTAATGCGTCTCCACCAATGGTCATGGCTATACCGTCTACCGGATAAGATGCAACATCAAAGACGTCTTTGCTGACCGGTCTCAGTGGCAAATCTACGATTGCCGCTCCAATAATGATTACATCTATTTCTTTACTCACTTTATTCATCAGCCCTTCCATCATCTCCGAATAATTTAATCTTACACATGGCACGTTCTTTCACTGCTGCACGTACGGCACGCTCTACAGCCAGAAACGGTTCATCTTTATGCTCATTGATTGCTTCCATAGCAGCCTGGCAAAGCTCTGTATGAATGTTGATCTTGGAAATACCAAGAGAAATCGCTTTCTTAATATCTTCATCACCAATACCGGAAGCTCCGTGAAGTACGATAGGTACATCTACGGTATTTGCCACTTCCTCTAAAATATCAAAGGCAAGTTTTGGCTCAGAAGTATAGACTCCGTGTACATTTCCGATGGCTACTGCCAAAGAATCACAGCCTGTTCTTTCCACAAAATCTCTTGCCTGTTTTGGATCTGTATAATGGTAGTCTGACAGTGCTTCTTCATAAACAGTTTCATTTCCCACATGCCCCAGTTCCGCTTCCACCGGAATGTTGTATGCATGGAAATAATCTACGCATCGCTTGATCTCCGCTATATTTTCTTCATAAGGGAGAGCGGAAGCATCACGCATAACAGAATTCATGCAATGATCTACTGCATTTTGAAGAATTGTCATGTTGCGTCCGTGATCCCAGTGAAGAATAACCGGAACAGTCGCTTTTTTCGCCATGGATTCCATCATGTAGCAGAAATCTTCAAAGGAAGTATTTCCCGTAAATCCTGTACCAAAGGAGATGATGATCGGAGCCCGAAGCTCTTCTGCCGCATCAATAACTCCCATTAACATTTCTGCATTCCATACATTAAAATGAGGAATTGCATAATGTCCGTCTTTTGCTTTCTTTTCCCAATATCTGATATCTGAAATCATAATTTTCTCCTCTTCTTAAAAAACGTTTTTTATTCAGCTACTTTGACAACGCCTTTGACCATATCCGCCTTTTTCACGGGATCAATTGCTTCTGTAAAGGCTTTCTGAACATCTTTATAATCATAAATATCTGTTACCATGTCTTTTACATTGATTTTTCCCGTTGCAACTGCTTCAATTGTCTGGGGGAAATTGTTGCAGTATCTGAATGCAGTCTGAATTGTCACTTCACGGTTAATCTTTAAGAAATCAATTTCTACCGGTTTTGACTGTGTACCAACCATGATGATTTTTCCGCCGCGGGCTACCATTCGTACTGCCTGATTTACGGTAAAGGGAGAACCTGCTGCTTCAAATACCAGTTCCACTCCATGATCGCCGTAAAGTTCCGGTGAACGAAGAACAGCTACCGTATCTTCTTCTTTTCCATTGATGACTCTCTTGGCACCAAATTTTAAAGCAAGGTCCAGACGTTTCTGCATCACATCAACCACAGTAATATCTGTAGCGCCAAGGCTTAAGCAAGCCTGTAATACCATAAGACCGATGGCTCCGGCACCAAGGATTACAATGCTCTTTCCGACTGTTGCTCCGCCCAGCATTGCTGCATGCATACCAACTGCTGCCGGTTCTACCAGTGCACCTTCCATGGTTGTCATTCCTTCCGGAATATGATAAGTCCATTCTTCCGGATGGGTCATGTATTCACACAGGGCACCTTTGTAGTGAGGCTGCGTTGCCAGCATGTCAACGCTGGGGCAGATATTGTAATGACCGCTGCGGCAGTAATCGCTTTTTCCGTCCGGTACACTTGGCTCGATCAGCACTTTATCTCCGGCTTTGAATCTTGTCACCTTAGAACCAACTTTTACTACTTCCCCTGCAACTTCATGTCCCAGTCCGATTTTCTGGTTTGGATCTTTCGGCGGAATAAAGGGGCCAAACTCAAATCCATGAATATCTGAGCCGCACATACCTACATATTCAACCTTCATTAAAATTTCATTGTCCTTTGGTTCCGGAACCGGGCATTCCTGAATTTCAAACTTCTTCGGTGTCACCAATATTGCTTCTGAATTTTTCATTTCAGATCCTCCTTATATTGCAGGGGCTGCTGACGGCTGAATCCTTTCAGCCATCATGCCGGCCCCTATTTTAATTAGTCTACATTACCGATATCTTCTACAGATTCTCCTCTTGTTTCAATACCAAGGAACAAGATTCCTACTGCAATGATAACTGCCACGATGGAGATCAGTACAAACACTCCGCCTGCTCCAAAGCTGCTTGCTGCTACGTATGTTACAAGGAATGGGAAGAATACATTGCTTACACGTCCCATTGCGTTACTGAATCCGGAACCGGAAAGTTTTGCTGATGTGGGCCACATCTCCGGCACATACACTGCTGATGCATAGCATACATACATGTAAATAACCGTATTAAGAAGGAAGGTCCATAAAATCAGCGCGCCCATGGCTGTCTGCTGTCCTGTGATAATTCCCAGGATTGCCATCAGGACAAGAAGTCCTACCCCCATTACCTTACGCGGAATCTTATCCATGATCAGAGAGGCAATAAAGATTCCAAAGGGAGCTCCAAAGAGACCGAACATTGTCATAAACTGTGAATCCTTTGTGCTGTATCCCAAAGAGGAAAGCATGGAAGGCATCCAGTTCATCAAGGTATACTGAATGGTATTCATACCGATCAGTACCAAAGATCCTACGATAGTTCTGCGGAGAAGTTTTCCTTTGAACAGTGCAGAGTAAGGAAGCTGCTTGACTGGCTTTGGCTCTTCTGTTACTTCAGGAAGGGGTTTTCCCATGGATTGTTCGATTTCTTTTTCGATCGCTGTCATGATCTTGTCTGCTTCTTCTAATCTTCCCTGTGATTCCAGCCATCTTGGTGACTCCGGGAACTTTATGTATACCCATATGCTTGCAATAATGGAAAGGGCAGAAGGAATCATGTACTGAATTCTCCAGTTTAATGCATAGCTGGCAACCATAGATCCTACTAAAAGTGCAATACCGTTACAGATCGGATGTGCCCAGTTACCGATAAATGAAGTACGGCTTGACCATGTACCGCGGTTTCTTCCCGGAACATACTCGGTGAATCCTGCAAACAGTACGACTAACAGTGCTCCAAGTCCAAGACCCTGCAGGAATCGGAATATATACAGTACATTTACGTTTGGTGAAGCTGCTCCGCCGATCATGGCGATAATATGAAATACTTCATATAACAAAATAGATTTCTTACGGCCGATCTTATCTCCGATGGGCCCTCCCAGCAATGCGCCGAATAACTGTCCGGCTGTATATGTAATCCCCCACATTGCAAGAAGCTTGGTTCCTTTCTCTAACCAGTGAATCTCATTTAACAGAATATTCTGTACTGCACCGCCGATACCGTTTGACCAGCAGACGAGAAGTGCAAATGCTGTTACCAGCCACATTTTAACATGCCATGATGAATTTGGAAGCCGGTCAAGTCTTGCTCCAATATTTACTGATGATTTATTCATTTTTATCCTCTCAATTCCATAAGTGTTATGTTATTTGATCTAATTTTAAATGTTTCGTGCGGCACCTTTTAATTCGGTTTCAAGGTCTTCTTCCATGATTGCCCAGGCTTTTTCAAAATCCGGGTCTTTATTCCAAAGAGCGGGAGGTCCCATGATCACAATATCTGCCCCTGCCTCATAAAGAGGGCGATACAGGTCTTTGTTCATGGAGCCGTCTGCTTCGATCAGGAAGTTCAATCCTCTCTCTTTTCGAATCTGTGCCAGTTGTCTGATCTTAACATACATCTGGGGATCTACCGGCTGTCCTGCAATGCCTGGATCTACGATCATGATGGTTACCTTGTCCAGTAAAGGAAGGTAGTATTCGATTGTAGAAAGGGGAACGGATGGGCTTAAAGCAACGCCGGCTTGGCAGCCCAAATCTTTGATTTTGTGGATCGTCACAAAGGCATCCCCTTCAATACAATCGGTATGAGGTGTAATATATGCAGCACCAGCTTTGGCAAATGTCTCCAGATATTGCTGAGGATGGGCTACCATAAGGTGGGCATCCATGGGTTTTAAATTTTCCATATGCTTATTTAAATAATCCAGATAATCCGGCCCGATGCCATAGCTTGGCACATATACTCCATCTTTAATATCCATATGCAGATAGTCGGATCTCTCATTGATAATCTTCATCTGCTCTTCTACATGAAACAGGTCGCAGCACCCTACCGACGGTGCGATCATCAATTTTCTTTCCATATCTCAATCCTCAAAATCATAGGTCATGATTACTTTGATCGCAGATTTATCAGCCATAGCCTGGAATCCCTCTTCCCACTCAGAAAGTCCCAGTCTGTGTGTGATCATAGGCTGTACCTTGATGGCTCCGGACTCTAAAAGGCGGATCGCATTTCTCCAGGTAGTGGAATCATAAGCCATATGTCCGATAATGCTCTTATTCCATGAGGTAATATCGTTGATGGAAAATTCCAATGGTTTGAATCCCATACCAATACGAACGATCTCTGCGTTTGGTCTTGTCATTTCAAGAGCCTGCTTTAATGCAATATTAGCACCGGAGCACTCAAGCACCAGTCCAAGATTGTCTCTTCCGCAGATTTCCGTACAGCGGGCAACCACATCTTCTTTTGATCCATTGATACAATGGGTAGCGCCCAGTTCTTTTGCAACACCAAAACGTACCTTTGTGTCTTCTTCCAGACCTACCATAACAATGTTAACAGCTCCCATGATCCGGGCAATCTGTACTGCAAACAATCCGATGGGGCCTGTACCAAATACTACAACGTCCTGTCCTGGAAGAAAATGTGTCTGCTGAGCCATTGCGTTATAGGAGTTACAGATTGGATCAAGAACTGCTGCTTCTTCATATTTTATGCCTTCCGGGATTTCCCAGATTGCATGTCTGTGGATTCTCAGAATTTCGCCTGGAATGACACAATATTTTGTAAATCCGCCGCCCCACCGGTTATTGTCTAATCCAAGATTTACTTTTGACTCACAGCAAAGGAAATCACCTGATTCACAGGCCGGGCAGACTCCGCATACATGACCTGTATTATCAGACACAACCCTCTGTCCAACCTTCCAGTCTTTTACCTTTGAGCCAACTTTCACAATGTCTCCGGCAAATTCATGTCCGCGGATTGAGTTAAATTCATCTGAGCCATTCTCCACTTGAAAGTGTTTCATGTCTGCTCCGCAGATTGCTGCAGCTTTAATCTCAACAATCAGATCTTCTTCTCCGCATTCCGGTTCCGGAACATCAATCAGTCTGTAGCCACCAAATTCTTTTCCATACCTTGCTAATGCTTTCATTGCTTTTCCTCCATTTCTTCCACTACGTTACATTTCTTTGTATTGTTTCGGCCGAAAAACATCTGGTTCTCACTTTCCTTTCAGAACCATTTGTTTATACCTACATACTAATCAAATTATCATCATTAGTCAATTCTATTTTTTGTTTTCAAAGATTTTCATTACTATTTCACAAGTTTAAATTCTGTTTTAAAGGTTTTTATCTTTGGTTTTTGTTTATTTTTTCATAAAAAAGTTATTGACAAAGATTTATTTCTTTATTTCAAAGATTTTATTATGTGTTTCCATCATATTTTGAACTGGCATATAATCTGTTTTATTTTTTGGCAGATTTCCATCACAAGCCAAGAAATAATTATATCCGAAAACAAAAATCCCCTTGCCTTTTTTTCCATTTTCAGGTACAATTCCTTTATGGAGACATAGCTCAGCTGGGAGAGCATTTGCTTGACGTGTAAAGGGTCGCAGGTTCGAGCCCTGTTGTCTCCACGAACAGAAAAAGGCACCGGAATTTCCGGTGTCTTTTCTATTTCTCTCCCCTTTTTACAAAATGTTTATAATTTCTACAACTTTTCTACACACGCCCTTAGTATATTAATAAGTGTTATAGGTAATATCCTTTTAACTAAACTTTTTCATACTCCAGCCGGCAGGGTTCCCCCATTCTGCCGGCGCCCTCCTTTTCACAAGTCCTTAAAAATCTCCTCATTTCCCCCTCTCTCCGGCATAAAATCACAGCCATACCATATACTTATCATGGGTGATATGATGAATGATTGCTGTGATATATTATTTATTGCTACAGCGGCCTGCCAGATTGCAAGCTGCCTTAATGACGATGAATTGGGCCTGCTGGCGGCAGACATGGTTTTATTAAGCGATGCCTTGGGTGCCATTGCGGTTCGGCGCAGCCTAAAGGACGAGGATTCAGACAAATGTGACACACCGCCTGCTTGTTCACACTTATTTTAATATTACATATACTACTATTACAGAACAGATCATAAAAGCAGCTTCATAAAGGGCAGGCAGCGCATAGCCGCCGCTTTGCTTTATTGCCAATGATAAACAACTCATTCTGCGCTGCCGTTTTCGTCCGTCCGCTTTCATGAAAACTTCTGTAAACTGCCTGATCACAAGTATAATACCTCAAAAGGGCGGAAACCATATCCTTCTGGTTTCCGCCCTAAAAAAATATTATTTACATAAAAAACAAAATTTGCACGCATAAACAGCCTTAAGACTGCACACCATAATTTTGAGGTGATGACCATGTCCTATATAGCTCCTGCAGTCCAGGCTAAATTTGAAACACTTTCCATTGACTTAAAAAATGAGATCCTGGAAAAGAACGTTCAGATTAATACCATTTACGACTTAATCAATGTACTGGAGGAAATCGTAAACAAGGGAAATTAATCTCCTCTGACACAAAAACAGCCATAAGCAAATATTGCTTTATGGCTGTTTTTTATGGTTCTTATCTCCTGCAGTTAGAAATGGTTCTGCACTGGAATCCGTTGTTTGTGAAAGCCCCCTTAAGATTAGAACAATTGCTGTTCTTGTTCTGGGATGCAGCCCCCTGCGTACACCCAAGACGATTTAAAATATCATTTATATTTCCGGATTGTCCGCAGAAGCTGGATGAAAAGCAATTGCTTACATTTACCGGGCAGGTTGCTGCCTGAGCGGTCATGGGAACACCGGATGCGATTACTGCGGTTGCTGCTGCTAATACAAATACTGGTAACTTCTTCATGGTAATATCCTCCTGTATTGTTACATAATTATTACGTTTCTGTTACAAAACATATCATAACATACAGGAAATGGAATTTCATTAGGAGAAAAATGGAAACTATCCTTTGTTTTCCAGTTGGTATTCATCCACAGCAAGCTTTAAGGCTCCCATAATCCCCTGGTTGTCATTTAAGCTGGGAAGAACGATATAATTTTCTATGTCTTCCAGCTCTTTTGTCTGCAAATATCCGTTAAGCTGACGCTTTACTTCTTCCCGCACCATAGGCATCATATGCTCCTGATGCATCACACCTCCGCCCAGTACAATGCGCTGAGGAGAAAGGGTCACAATATAATCTGCCAAAGCCTGTCCGATATAATATGCTTCCAGCTCCCAGACTTCCTTTTTATCAGCCAGCTCCACGCCTTTTTTACCCCAGCGGGCTTCTATGGCAGGACCTGAAGCAAGTCCTTCCAGACAGGTCTTATGGTAAGGGCAGCGGCCCTCGTAGGAATCCAAAGGATGCTTTGCCAGAAGCAGATGTCCGCCCTCCGGATGGAGCATGCCGTGAAGCAGTTTTCCGTTTGTGATGATTCCCGCTCCCACGCCGGTTCCAATGGTAATATACATGCTGTTTTCAAGGCCCTTTGTAATGCCCCAGGTGGCTTCTCCCAACGCTGACCCATTTACATCTGTATCAAAGCCTACGGGAATATTAAGGGCCTCCCGGAATGCCCCTACAATGTTATAATTGGCCCAGATAAGCTTAGGCGTGGTGGTAATATAGCCGTATGTATCAGAATTCCTGTTTAAGTCAATGGGACCGAAACAGCCTATTCCAAGGGCCTCGATCTTCTTGTCCGCAAAATATTCAATCAGCTTTGGAACGGTGATTTCCGGTGTTTCCGTCGGTATGGAAGTGCGCTCGAAAATCTCACCTTTTTCATTTCCTATGGCGCAAACCATTTTTGTACCGCCTGCTTCTAATGCTCCAAGTCTCATATCCTTCTCCTCCTGCCTCATTCCGGATTGGAACAGATGATCGTCATCGTCCCTTCAAATCTGCACTCCCCGCTGTCTGCCGGTATAATAAAATGCTGTCCTGCTTTTAACGGAATGCCGTTTACCAAACCGCTTCCGCTTATAACGCTTACGTTGGTAAAATATTTTTGAAATTTCTTCGCAAATAAGCCCTCTATCTCATATTTATCCACCGAATAAAACTGACAGGTTACCAGATGAGTGCGGACCGCTCCCTCCTCCTCTGTCCTCTCCGGTGTGGTTTTATCCTCTTCAAAAGGAGCTTTTATGACTGCAATGCTCTGCTCTGTATGAAGCTGTCTGGGTTTTCCATCTGACAGGCGGTCATAATCATAAAGACGATAGGTGATATCGCTGCTCTGCTGAGTTTCTAAAATAAGGGTACCGCCCTTAATTGCATGGACGCATCCGGGCTCAATCTGGAAAAAGTCTCCCTTTTTAATAGACTGGGTGCGGACAAATTCCTTCCACCGCCCATCTCTTACCATGGCTTCCATTTCTTCCCGGTCCTTTGCATGGTGTCCGATCACGATTTCCGCAGCCGGAGCGCAGTCTAAAATGTACCAGCACTCTGTTTTTCCAAAGGAACCGTTTTCATGGAGACCGGCATAGGCATCGTCGGGATGAACCTGAATGCTTAAATCCTCTTTTGCGTCAATAATTTTTACCAGAAGAGGAAACTTATCTCCCGGATAACCGCCAAACAGGGATTTATTTTCCTTCCACAGGCTGCTGAGGGAGCGTCCGTCATACGGGCCTCCTGCAACCCGGCATTCTCCGTTTTCATGGGCGCTGATGGCCCAGCATTCTCCGGTAGTGTCACTTGGTATGTCATATCCAAATGCCTCCTTCAGCCTGGTGCCTCCCCAAATGGCTTCTTTAAAAACCGGCTCCAAAAACAAAAGTTCCATCCGATTTCCTCCTTTTTGCCCATGGTTTTGGGCATAATGGCATTTATGCTTGTTTCCTATATTCTACCTGAATATAGCAAAAAGGAAAAGAGGAATTTCCATATTTATATCAGGAATTTTTTCCGTATACTTCGATCTGGGTAAGAGCAGGGAATGGAGAAGGATCATCGGCTTTTATTAATCTGCTCAGCTTCACCCAGGTGATGTTTTTCTTTTCAATGGTAAAGGTATGGGGCTTTACGCTTTTTTCCATTTCCACCTCCTGACAGGTTCCGTCAGAAAAGGTGAAAACAGCCTTTACCCACCAGTTGTCGTGAGGAAAGTCTGCACGTGTATAAAGAACGATCTTGTCAAAGTCCACTGGGCGTCCAAAGTCCAGGGTCATTTCCGCATCATCCTGACGGTTGATTCCCCAGGATTCATAGGGCCATGCTCCATGGGATTCATTTGCCAGAACCCCGTCAATGGCATTACGGGCTGCAAAAACAGCTTCCCCTCTTGTTTCCACATTAGCAAAGGCGTGGGGGAAACAGCCCCTGTCTCCGTGCTGATCCATGACGTTTCCAGCAAGATTCCGGTAGACTTCCGTTTCATAGTCATGTGCCTTTCGGATGGTCAGATAATGCCTTTCCCCGGTAAATGCTTTGGGATTATAAGAAATCTTTTTCTCTCCGAAGGGAATATCATAAACCACCTCGGGTTTTGTAATATAGACAAATGACTCATCCATGCAGTCATCCACTCTTACCACGTAATAAGCTTCTGTCTGATCCGTTCCAAAGACAATGGAATCTCCCTCCTGGTACTCTCCTTCTATCACCAGGATTGCCTGATTTTCTTCCCGGACAGATGCCTTAATTTCTCCGGCCTGGTTTTTTACAGTAATCGATACGTTAGCCATGTTCAGTTCTCCTCTTCTTCCTGTTCAAAATAATCCTTATATTCCACCTCTATCTGGTATTTCATCCTCTTGGTGCTGTAATAGAGATGTTCTTTCAATGCCTGTTCCAGGCCCTTAATATCCTTTTTCTCCATCAGTTCAAAGAGCTCTGTATGCTCTTTTATAATTCTTGTAAAATCTGTTTCCGTAACAAAATCCAGCATCCGGAACCTGGTGTAGTGAAGCTGCTGGGCCTGGATCATGTCCCATAGCTTTCTCTTTCCCGTAGCCCGAAACCAGACTGCGTGCATATCCGCATCCATGCGGTAAAACTGCTCCGGCTCAAATCCTTTTTCCTGGATCAGGGCCTCCTGGCTGCGAATCATGTGGTGGACCTCCTCCAGCCAGAGGGGTGTTGCAATTTCCATAAAGTCCCGCATGACCATGGTTTCCACCGCAACTCTCATATAAATCATCTGCTTAATATTATCCAGATTCAAAAGCGTTACCTGTGTGCCGGAATAGGGCACAGAATTGACGAATCCCTGTTCCTGGAGTCTTCTGACCGCTTCTCTGACCGGAGTCCGGGATACGCCAAATTTCTCACAGATTTCATTTTCGCTTATGATCTGGCCGGGCTTTAATTCCAAGTCCAGGATTTCCTGTTTTAATGTTTCAAATACCAGCTCGCCGCGGTTTTTATAAATCTTGTTCTTTCCTTCCATCGTACCCTCACTGTTCTCCCTGCCAGATATGCCCGGGTGAAAATTAAATAATGCCATGACCTCTACCTTGAAAGCAGACATCATGGCACCATTTTTCATCAAGGCCGGGCTATAAATCGTTATTTAGGCTGTTTGCCGATATAAGCTAAAATACCGCCGTCAACATACAGAATATGACCATTGACAAAGTTAGAAGCATCAGAAGAGAGGAACACTGCCGGACCTGCCAGATCTTCTGCTTCTCCCCAGCGTCCTGCAGGAGTCTTTGCAAGGATGAACTGGTCAAAAGGATGCTTGGAGCCGTCAGGCTGAGTCTCTCTTAAAGGTGCTGTCTGAGGTGTTGCAATGTATCCAGGTCCAATGCCGTTGCACTGGATGTTGAATTCGCCGTACTCGGAAGCAATGTTCTTGGTCAGCATCTTTAAGCCGCCCTTTGCTGCCGCATATGCGGAAACGGTTTCACGGCCAAGCTCAGACATCATGGAGCAGATGTTAATGATCTTTCCGTGGCCTTTTTTAATCATGGAAGGAATCACTGCCTTTGCCACAATAAAGGGAGCATTTAAGTCAACATCAATCACCTGTCTGAACTCAGCAGCAGTCATTTCACACATTGGAATACGCTTGATAATTCCTGCATTATTCACCAGAATGTCGATAACACCTACTTCTTTTTCGATCTGAGCAACCATGGCATTTACGCCTTCTTCATCGGTAACGTCGCATACATAGCCGTGGGCATCGATTCCCTCTTCCTTGTAGGCGGCAACTCCCTTGTCTACCAATTCCTGTTTGATATCATTAAAAACAATGACCGCACCTGCTGCTGCAAGGCCTTTTGCAATAGAAAAGCCAATGCCGTAGGAAGCGCCTGTAACCAATGCAACTTTTCCTTCCAGGGAAAACTGGTTTAATAAGTAGTCCTGATTCATGATTCATTCTCCTTTGCTTGATTTTTAGTGGTCAGCTATTTTATGGTTCGCATTGAAGTTTGTATGCAAACTATAAAATCTGTATACAAATTAAATGCTTATATATAGGCTAGCACATTCGGGCCATTTTTACAATAAGCATATTCGCCAAACAATGTGCCTTTCATTTAGTCATTATTTTGTTTCATAAATCATGATTCTATCCCTATCTTGTAATTCCTGCTGAAAATATCCGTCTTCCCCGTTGACCTCCAGCATAACCTGGCTTGTTAAATTCTTAAAATCCAGACCGGAATACTCCAGCATGTCCATCAGGTAGTAGGGCTGTCCATCGGATTTTAAGGGCAGGGTTAATGGTCTGTCGTTGAGAAAAAATGTGATTTTTCCGCTTCCAGGGCCCTTTTTTGTTTCTTCCTTTTTTGGAGGAAGAGATGAATCTGTTTGTGTGATGGATTGCTCCGGGGATTTTCCTGTCGGATATTGGGAAGTGTTTTCTGGCACTTCTCCTCTTATCTGACGGGAGGTTCTTTCCCATATATCCCCTGTTGTTTGGCGGGAAGCTTTTCCCCGCATACCCTCTGTCGTCTTGCGAGGAGTTTTCTCTCGTGCTTCCTCTCTCATATGCCGGGAAGCTTTCTCTGATGCTTTCTCTGGTGCTTCCTCTCCCATCTGCCAGGAAAACTGCCCTGCCGCTTCCTCCGTCATCTGCCAGGAATATTCCTCCGGCAAGTCTTCTTCCAACTGCCAGGAGTATTCCTCTGCCTCATCCTCGATCTCTTCTGTAACAATCACATCCCCTGTCTTTAAAATCCTATCCGCTGAAATTTCCTCATCATTTACAAAAACCTTGATATTCTCTCCGAAATCCACCACCTGTGAAACCGTGGCAGAAGCATTCTTTCCGCTTTTTGCAGGAATGAACAACAGCCTGTCCTCTCCATTTACTGCATCAGAAAGCTGGGAATCCTCCCCGTTTCTCTTCAAAACAGAAGGCTCCGCCTTTTCTCCGTAAAACACCACTCTTTTCCCATTTACAGTCACCACCAGATTCTGTCCGGAACGTCCGATCATATCCTGATAATTGTAACCGTTCATCATCAGTACATCCATAACCGTAAAGCTTCCCCTGCGGAACAGCTTGGCCGGCTTGTCATTTAAAATGACCCGGAAGCTGTCATTTACAATATTGAATCCCGCTGAAATAACGATTCCAAGAGGAGTTGCATACTCCGGATTTTCAAGATCGTACTCCTCAGAAAAGGCATTGATCTTAAAATTATTGCCTGCAATAGCCACCCGCTTAGGATCCATGTTTAAATGCTTTACAATCCCTTCCCTTAAGCCGGAAAGCCTGCTGCCCCCTCCCGCCAGGAATACTGCTGAGGGCGCACCTCCGTTCACTTCTATAATCTTTGCAGAAATCTCTTCGCAAAGCCTGGAGGAAGCATCCTGAATGCTTTCAAAAATCGCATCTCTGGTAATCACCTGCTCAAATCCAAGGATGTCGGTAAAATGAAGCTCTTCCCCTTCATCAATCTCTGACTTGATTTTCTCTGCCGTGTCAAAATCAACCAGATATTCCTTCATGATGGTTTCCGTGATCTCATCACCCGCGAGAATTGCCATGGTATAGCCGGTCACGCTTCCATCCCGGCAGACCGCAATATCTGAGGTTCCGGCCCCAATGTCCACCATAGCCAGGTTCAGCAGACGGATATTCTGGGGAATCGCCGCATTGATTGCTGCAATAGGCTCCAATGTGAGGCTGGCTACCTCAAGTCCCACCTTATTCATGGCAGCATACAGGCTTTCCACCACTTCTGTAGGCAGGAAGGTTGCGATAATGTCCGCTTTTAATACCCTGCCGTGATGGTCAATCAAGTTAGAAATCATATAATTATCCAGATAATACCGGCTCACAGTATAGCCAACCAGATAGAACTGGCGGTCCGACTCCCTGCCTTCCCTGTCCATAAATGATTTTTCTGCCTCACTGATAGCCCCTGCTTCCAGGCGGCTTACAGATTCCGCGTCAATCTTCTGCGCCCTGGGAAGCTCCATTTCATAGGTGACACTCTCCGTGCGCAAAGCTCTTCCTGCTGCCGCCACGCAAACCTTGTCCAGCCTGCAGCCCAGCTTTTTCTCCAGCTTTTCCTTTACCTGCCCTGCGATCTTTGCCACCTGCTCAATGTCTTCGATCTGTCCGTCAATCATGGCCCGTTTTGTATGCTCGGCTCTTTCTATGGCAACGATATGAATTCTTTCCCCATCCGGCATTCCCACCATGCCAATGATGCTGCGGGTTCCGATATCCAGGGCAAAAATAGCCTGTTCCGGAAGTGTATCTATCAAAATGCTATTTCTATGCTCCATAAATAATGCCCCATTCTCTTGTGTATTTGCTTATTATTTTACTAGTATCGTCAACCTGCGTCAATCGGGTAAAGGAAACTTTTCTGAATAAAAAGGCATATAGACGGCCTCCTTCCCGAATTATACTGTTCTCGCCTCATAAAATACGAGATACTGTTCTCCTGCTTTATTCCTATGAATATCACAATTATAGGCAAAACTCCATTCAAGCATGATACTTGAACCGCAGGTCAATTCATCTTTAAAGCACCTCCTTATTTCCGAAACATGTTTTAATATTTTCTGCAATTCTTCTTCAGAAAGGAATTCTGCATTGCCGTAATACTCCTTGTCTTTATCTCTGATTATGATCGTAACATCCCGTTTTGAAAAAGTAACAAGGTTCCACAAATCTTCTTTCACTGCCTCTATTACAATTTTATCCAAAAAAACATTTAAAGTCCCACTTTTTACAGCAATAAAATACGGATAAAAAATAACGATGCCATTATCACCTATTTTCTTTTTAAGGCTGTCCGCAAACTCTATTGCCTTATGGGATTCTGCTCCAACTAATCTGGGTAAATTCAAATCATTTCCCTTATATACGGCACATCTGATTGTCCACAGCATACTTGAATCCAGACTTTCCTGACCAGAATACTCCTTCCAGTCTACCGCAGGCAATCCCATAGCTTTTAACTCATAAAAACCCATTAATTTATTCATTCATGCTCTCCTCATTCGGCCCTTAAACCAAGGCAAAGAATAGTTTTCATAAGCAGAAACAGTATATAAATTCATCATACCGGAAACATAATCACAGTTCAACCTCTGTTGTAATTTATTATGATATTACTTCATTAATTTTTACGTCTATCTCCTCTGCGGATTGTCTATAGTCCAAATATGACTGTCCGCATCCCCTCGGCTCATATTTACCTGACATCTTGCATATGTTATGGAAACAGTTCCATTGATGAGGCTTCCATGCAGACAATCTCCCAAAAGACCCGGTCAGATGTCATGGTTTACCGGGACATTCCTGTTCTGACCTATACCATCCACTATCCTGAATTCACCTCAACCTGCAGCCAGTCTGCGGTGCAGAGCATCAACCGGTTTTATGCATTTCAGGCTAAAAATAAAGAAACATACTGCCGCACCGTCCTTTACCCCCAGGCTTTGGAACAGGCACAGTATGTCCAGAGTAACCAGTTTCCATTTCACGGCTATGAATTTATGTCCGTCTATGAAATCACCTACAATGATTGCTGCATTGTCAGCCTTTTTACAGACCAGTACAGTTATTTAGGAGGAGCTCACGGCAATACTGTCCGGGATTCCCAGACCTGGGACTTTGATACTGGGGAGCAGAAGGAACTGAGCAGTTTCTTTCCTGATAATCCCAATTTTATTGATATGCTTTTCACAAGCATGGAGCAGCAGATACAGGAGCAGCTGAAAACTTCTCCTTCCATGTATTTTGACGATTATGCCGCTCTTTTAAGAGGAAACTTCAATATTAAAGGATTTTATTTAAAGCCGGAAGGCATCGTCATCTATTATCAGCAGTATGATATTGCCCCCTACGTCAGCGGTCTTCCGGAGTTTCTCTTTCCTTTTAAAAGCGATTTTTGCTGATGATATAGCTTTGCGCTGTTTCATTGGTTAGTGTGATAAAAAAGCTTCATAAAGAGCAGGGCGTAGCGCCGGCTGCCATTGCCAGTGCGGGGACAAAACATTATTCTCCCGGTAACCTTTGCATTTGACCTTAAATGACGAATACTATATAAGAATATATTGAATAAAAAGGAAGAATAACATAAAAAAACCGGTGCCAGGATTTATGTCCTGATACCGGTTTTTATAGCCTGTGTACTACAGCTGCCATAATCTTATTGAATCCTGTCTTTATCGATCAAAACAGGGAAAATGCCAAAAACAAGGAAGACATCAAAGAAGCCACCAAAGAAACTACCGTTATCTGTGTGTTGATGGATGGACCTGCCGTATCCTTAAAAGGATCGCCAACCGTATCTCCTACTACTGCCGCCTTATGGGCTTCACTTCCTTTTCCTCCATTTCCTCCGGCCTCAATGTATTTCTTTGCATTATCCCACAGTCCTCCTGAATTGCTCATAAACAATGCAAGCAGAAGACCGCTGATAATGTTGCCTGCAAGGTATCCTCCCACGGATTCAACGCCGCCTATAAACCCGACTGCCATGGTCACAAAAATGCTGACCAGTCCGGCAGGAATCAATTCTTTTAAGGCACCATCGGTAGCAATATCAATGCATTTGTCATATTCCGGAACCACTCCCGGCTTGCCCTCTTTAAGTCCTTTAATTTCCCTGAACTGACGGTGGATTTCCGCTACCATTCTCTGCGCATTGCGGTCTACACCGAGCATCAGCATAGAAGAGAAAATAGCCGGAACAGAAGCGCCCACCAGCATCCCGAAAAATACCGTAGGATTGATGATATCGAACCCAGTCAGCACTGTAGTGCCGGCTGCGTCGTTTACCTCACTCATAAATGCACCAAGCAGAGAGATAATGGTCAAGCCTGCTGCCGCAATGGCAAATCCCTTTGTCACTGCCTTTACCGTATTTCCCGCACTGTCAAGTGAATCTGTGATTTCAAGTGCCTCTTCTCCCAGATCTCCCATCTCAACAAGTCCTCTGGCATTATCGGCAATTGGTCCATAAGCATCATTAGAAATGATCATGCCGACGATGGAAAGCATTCCAACTGCGGCCATAGAAATTCCAAACATTCCTGCAGTAGGGTCACCAGGAGCGATGGAAGCGCAAAGGTTATAGGAAACCAAGGCAGAAATACCGATTCCCACCATGGCAGGCAGCACGCTTAAGAAACCATAGGAAACACCGGAAAGAATGGTGAATGCAGGCCCTGACTCAGAAGCCTTTGCTACATTCTGTACAGGCTTCTTATTATCGTTTGTAAAGTAATCACTGGTAATTCCTATAATGACACCAACAAACAAGCCTATCGCTGCCGCTCCCCAAATACGCCAGTCAAACTGAAACACAATTGTTGCTCCAGCAGTAAGTACAGCAAATATACCCGTGGTAATATAGGTACTCATGTTAAGAGCCCTGGTAGGATCGCCATTCTTTCCCATTCGGGCGGCCATAACTCCTATGATGGAAGATAAGAGTCCCAGAGAAGCATAGCAGAATACCATAGCTGCATAATCTACTCCCATTTTTCTGCCCAGAGCAATCGCCATAACCAGTGCAGATACTGTGGAAGCCACGTTAGAATCAAACAAGTCCGCGCCCATTCCGGCAACATCGCCTACGTTATCTCCTACATTATCGGCAATTACAGCCGGATTTCTGGGGTCATCCTCAGGGATTCCAAGCTCAACTTTTCCAACAAGGTCTGCACTGATATCCGCAGTCTTTGTAAAAATACCGCCGCCTGCTTTAGCAAATAAAGCCAGGGAGCTGGCACCAAAACTGAAGCCCAACAGGGCTACGGAGTCTCCGGTGACCATCATAACAAGAGTCACGCCTAAAAGCGAGCTCCCCACTACGGCCATTCCCATAACTGCTCCGCCACGGAAGGCTGACAGAAAAGAAGGTTTTAAGCCGCCGAACTGCGCAGCTTCTGCAGTTTTCATATTGGCTATGGTAGCTACCTGTATTCCTATTTTACCTGCAATAGCAGAAAAAACAGTTCCGCATATGTACGCCAGAACAATGGTAAGGTTACCTAAAACCGAACCTCCGCTCCATAGGGGCGCAGGAAGAAACAGAAAAATCAGAAGCGAAGCTCCCGCACAAAACTTTGATAAAACAATGTATTCTTTCTTTAAAAATGTGTTTGCCCCCCGTCTGATGTAGCTTCCAACCTCTTTCACCCGTTGATTCGAAGATGGCTGCGCAGATACCCAGCGGTACAACCACACCGCAAACGCAAACGCAAGAACAGAAACCAGAATGGAAATGATTAGAAATAAGTTCAAATTACCCATAACACCATTAACCTCCTATTTTCTTGAAAATAAAAATTCTTCCCATTGTACCATTGTATATTTTATCATATTTTTCCATATTTTTCAAGTTTATTGTTATTTATTTTGTATATATATTTTATCTTTTTTCGACCATGCATTATAATATTTATATCAAAATTTGTCGAAAATAATTTATTTTTTAATCATATTACCAGATTTGCTTCTTTCATCTTTCGTCATGAGGATAATAAAATAGCATTTGAATGTATTCTCGCATGAATTTCATTAAACAGCGCTTTCCCCTCTGGCATTAGGACTTCGAGGTTATATTTTTTATCTTTTAGGTATGAGCATTATTTTGTTTCTGTACTAATTCTGGAAGTGCATTAAAAAACAGCATTATTTTACTATTTCAGAAATTCCTTATAAATTATAAAAAGCCCAGGAGTTTTATAAAAAATGACTCCTGGGCATTCTACCACCTGCTCCGGTATTAAGTTCCTGATGAGCTGATGGACGATAGTGGCCATGATTTCCAGACGGACTAATTCTTCTGTTCTTAGAAGATATCTGTAATGGGCGGGACCGGAATGTGTGCCGCCTTTTTTATTGCTCAGATATGTATTGTACAATATCCTCTATATTGCATTTTAATATCTCACATAACCGTTCCAATGTGTGGGTGGATACATATCCATTTTTCTTTAACCGGCCAATCTGACCTGCACTGACGCCGTAGTCTTTTATCAAGCGATATTGGCTTACACCTTTCTCTTTCATCGTGTCCCATAGCTTGTTGTAAGTTATCATTTAATTTTCCTCCTATAAGATGTTTTACAGGATCATTATACGTGATTAGGGAAGGTTTTCATAATTTACTCCGTAGGATCTTTATGTTGCAATACCCCATTCTGATCCGGGGTGAGTGTTATTGGCTGCATAACCATCTTACCGTCCTGGTCCAGATAATACCATTTGCTATCAACTGCTTGCAGGCCCTTGACCATGGCTCCGTCAGCTCCCAGGTAGTACCACCTGCCTTAATCTTTTCGAATTTTAACGTAACATTAATGTATGAAGAATTTTTTTGTAATCCTCAAATATCTATCTAAAAAGACCAGTATGCTCTTGCCACTGCAAGAGTTCGGCTCTTTTCCATCTTGATTTCCTCCTTTATGCTTCGGTTCCCAACTTGTCCGCCAGTCCCTATCCCAGTCGTTTTTTTGTTTCTGAGTACATTATCCTCTCTTTTTATAATCCTTGCAGACATACCTTCGGCTCCGTTCCGGGCAATGGGGTTGGTGCCGGCAGGATTTACATGACCGGCCTGTAACTATGTCACGCCTTTCTTTTACTGCTGATTTTATATGTACCACCATTCCTTTCTTGCAAAATCTTTTGACTCTCCTTCTTCTGGCAGTCCCTTACATCCCTCATAGATTTTTTGATTGACACACATATTTGATAATGGTATATTAATACTATCGAACATACGTTTGTTATTGAGGTTCACTTTTTGTTCTTCTAAACAACCAGATGAAATCATACTCAGGGAAAAATACTTTCCATATTTTTTTAGCATCATCAAAGTAAATGCCTTTTTCAGTAATACCCTGAAAATTTTCACTTATCGTCTGATACCTGCATTCAAGTAAATCCGCAATTTGAGTAAAAGTTACTCCCTTCACCTTCATAGTTGTCAGTAAATTGGGATACACCTCATCACCTCCTGTTTTCATGTTCGCACTGGCGAATATCTTTCCTGTATTATATTCTTATATGCAACCATTGTCAAGCACAATATTTTCATTTGAGAATATATTTCACCATTTCACGCTGATTTTATTTGCATTTGCGTCTTTTTCTATTTACAATATTTGCAAAATCATATATAATAAAGTCACTTGGAAAGAGGTGAAAACATGGAAAGAGAGCAAATTATACAACAACTTATAAAAGAACAGGGATATAGTCTGAGGGCTTTTGCAGAAAAATGCGATATACCATATACCAGCTTATACACAATATTAAATAGAACAGGTATTGGTAAGGCCAGCGTCGATGTCGTAATCAGAATGTGCAGGGAACTGGGTATTACAGTGGATGAGTTAGAAGAATTGTCTGCCCAGGATACTACGAAAAGCAGCTCTCATTCTTATGCTGATTTTGAAAAACTGGTTGCCAGGAATGGAAAGGCCTTATCCGTAGAACAAAAAATGCGCTTAATACAGCTTCTGTCCGAAATCGACAATTAAGGACTGATTTATTTGCGCAATATTTTATGTTACACTGATCTGTCTCCTGAAATAAGGGAGAAAATACTAAGAGGTATTTTTAAAGTTTACAAAGATTGCAGCATCCAGACCTTCCCTATCGATTGTTCAAAAGTTTTGGAACACTACAATTTCAAGCTGTATAGTTATACCGATTTAAGGGGGAAGAATCAGGAATTATATGAGATGTGTAAGCTATGCACCAATGACGCCTTTTCATGGAACAGAATCGTTGCTTATAATGAAAAAATTCTTTCAAGCCGGATTCGGTTTTCTTTAATGCATGAGTTAGGCCACCATATATTGGGTATCCCATCCACGAGCCAGGAATTCGAAAATATCGTAGATTACTTCACCAGTTATCTGCTGGCTCCCAGAATCTTAATACATAAATATGGATACGAAAGTGCCGAGCAAATCCGCAGCGCTTTCAATCTATCCGCCAGGGCTTCCAACAACGCCTTTGCAGATTATAAAATATGGTTTCAGTATATTTGCCAAACAACCAGAAAACCGTCAAAGCCGGAAATAGAGCTGGAAAATATCTTCTTTCCTAAAATTCAGGCAAAGGAGATATCACAAAAAAGCCAAACGAATCTTTCTTCCAAAACCGAAGAACGCATGTCTTTTTTTGAAGAATTGAGACGGGAACGTGGAAATGATTATATGTTTCAGCGGGCTGAAGCACAATGGCTTTATGGAAGGGATTATTGAAAGAGATTAAATTGCCTATGGCTTTTTAATTAAGACAAAAGAAAAGAGGAAAAAAGAGTATGGGAGCACAAGAATCTTATTTTGACGGAGGTCTTCTCCAATTAATCGGCTGGAACCTATTGGGGGCACTCATTACGATGTGCACCTTTGGAATTTGCTTTCCCTGGGCATGCTGTATGATTTATAACTGGGAGATAAAACACACCGTCATTGAAGGACGCCGTTTACGCTTTACCGGAACAGCTTCTCAATTATTTGGAAACTGGATTAAGTGGCTTTTGCTGTGCATTGTAACCTTAGGTATTTATGGTTTCTGGTTGAGTATTGCCTTGAAAAAATGGAAAGCAAAACATACAGAGTTTGCAAATTAATTTATATGAAAATATATATTGTCTTTACCAGCTTCTAGTTCTGATATTATTATAAAAGAATTGAATAAATGATCAGCCGTGGCAGCCGTCCGTCAGTTATAAAAACTATGGCAGCACTAAGATCCATCTTAACAAAATTCTAAAACTGCCCGGTATTGGCATGCCAAGCGGTTCCATCAAAGAATGCTTCTGAAATTACACAAAACATTCCAAAGGGTTATCGGAATTAAAATTAAACAGCCATTGGCTTTTTAATAAAAACAAAAGAAAAGAGGCAATGAAATGAGAAAGACAAAATTATTAATTGCAACCGCTATCCTATCTGCAGCTATGAGCACCGCGGTCCTTGCCGGAGAATGGAAGCAAGACACCACCGGTTGGTGGTACCAGAACGACGATGGAGGCTATACAAAATCAGGCTGGCAGACAATTGACGGCAAATCCTATTACTTCAATGAATCTGGATATTTGCTTGCCAATACCACAACGCCTGACGGATACTACGTTGG
Organism: Lacrimispora sp.; assembly: GCF_036758025.1. Lineage (GTDB taxonomy): Bacteria > Bacillota > Clostridia > Lachnospirales > Lachnospiraceae > Lacrimispora. Next base: position 44,966 of record NZ_DAIOXM010000032.1, read on the forward strand.
CGCAGACGGGGCATGGGTTAATAACTCCGGCGCAAGTACATCTGTTCAGTTGAGCACCGTTACATCTTCTCCTTCAACGGTCATTGGCTCAGGCACATATAAAGTCGGTACGGATATCGCTGCCGGCGAATATGTATTATTCTCCACTAGTGATCTTGGTGCATATTATGAAATCGCTTCTGACAGCAGTGGAAATTTCGAAAGTATTATTGACAACGATAACTTTTCCTATAATGCCATTGTGACTGTAACAAACGGACAGTATTTGAAATTAACCAACGGAACATTATCACCCATCAGTGAAGTTTCACAAATCGACTACACCAAAGGAAATATGTTCAAAGTTGGATATCACATTCCTGCCGGAGAGTATAAGCTGCAAAGCGGTTCAGAATACAGCGGTTATTGTGCAGTGCTCGGAAGTTCCAGCGGAGGGCTTAATAATATCATAGCCAATGATAACTTCTTAGGAATAACTTATATGACTGTTGAAAACGGTCAGTACCTGCAGATAAGCAGATGTGTGATCGTGCGATAAATTAAGATAATAATGCAAAAAGTGTCCAAAAAGATATAATCAACACAGGCTCTCAAATTATATCATTTGACACCGGATGAATTCTATACATATAAGACAATAGACCATAAACCTTACTGAAAAGGAGGCCGATTTAGATATCAATATCTAAATCCGCCCCCTTTTTTATTTTCCTTGACAAAGAGTATAGTTTACCCTTTCTCAGCGTATATATGACCCATAAATTGTGTTGATCATTTTCAGCATTTTGTTTTAATATCAAAACTTGGATTAAAGGCATAAAAATTCCTGCTGTCCAGATTATCCTGGGTAATTCTCAATGCTTCACCAAACCGCTGGAAGTGAACAATTTCCCGTTCTCTCAGATAGCGGATGGGATCGCAGACGTCAGGGTCTGTTACGACACGCAGGATATTGTCATAAGTACTCCTAGCCTTCTGTTCTGCCGCCATATCCTCCACTAAATCAGTAATGGGATCTCCCTTTGACTGGAATTCGCAGGCATTGAAAGGAATTCCCCCTGCTGATTGAGGCCAGATACCGGTGGTATGGTCAATATAATATGGACCAAAACCAGATTCCACCACCTGCTCCGGTGTTAAGTTCCTGGTGAGCTGATGGACAATAGTAGCAACGATCTCCAGATGTGCAAGTTCTTCCGTTCCAATATCTGTCAATAGCCCCTTACACTCCTTATAAGGCATTGCGTATCTCTGGGAAAGATAGCGCATGGAGGCTCCCATTTCTCCATCAGGTCCTCCGGACTCCTAAAACTCAGTATACAAATTAAGACTCTGGAACACCAAGAAGATCTTCCATTTTTCTTACCTCTTCACCTTCTATCTAGTCTCTTTTGTTAACAGAATGATTGCTGCAAAGTATTTAATTATTATTCTGAAATTGCTACTTTCTGTTAGGTTTTCTCTTAATGCTCAAAAGTTCAATGAAGTCATTAAACAGGGAATCGTCAGTTGGTTCAAACATTATCCATTTTCCATCATGATAAGTTTTTGCGTCATCATAAATTTTCTGTACTTCTTTGGAATAATTCCCCCTGTTTTCTTCAAATTTATTCCTCTCATCTTTTCCAAGAATAATCATAAAACCGACAATGTTTTCTCTCGCATATAATGCACAAAGAGTTTTACCGCCTCTGCGATATTTATATTCATACGTCCATGCTTTTCCGCCACTACTCCATAATTTATCCATATCATATTTTTCATCAATGATGGCACACAATTTTGTCCACACTTCATACAAAGGTTCTCCGATTAAAGCGGTCATTTCTTCCGTAGTTGGTATTCTTTCAAGCATAATTAAACCTTCTTTCACATTTTTAATTTACTATATAAGTTGTCTAATTTGTCGTATGGCTTTTTGTCTGTCTTGGTAAATAAGGCTTTGCATACTATCATTATAAAACCTGTCGAATTTTTGTAAGGCTTCAAGGATTGTTTCAATCAATTCGGGTTTTAAATCCTATCTATACACTCATTATATAACTTCTCCATACTTTCTACAATTTATATCTGGATTGACAAGCTAAAATGGGTATAAAAATACCACCGGCAAATCAGCCAGTGGCATTAAATAGTTAACATATTTTTTATTTCTTCTGCCTCCGCTGCCGTCACCTCATCATATTCCCAATCTTCGCCTATAAATATACAGCACTGTTCCGGAGATGGTTTCCACTTTTCCGAATCCCTATCATAGCGCTCAAACTCTCCACCAATAAACCGGTATAGCCTTCTTGCCTTCTTCTTGCTCTTATCATAGCCGTATACAAAATAAAAGTCTTCCATGAGTCCTCCTACTTCACTTGATCTATATATGCGGGTATCTCCAACTGGGATGACAATTCAAACATTTTTATATTAAGCTCGGCCCTTCTTGCCGGGCTTGTGGTGTCCTTCCTGGCTTCCTCATACAGATTATGCATTTCTCCGTTTTTCAAATTAAAACTTTCAGGCGTATGAAATTGTACTTCAAATCTCTGACCTTCAGGTGATTCAAAGACGCAATTAACACCCTTATATGTAGACCGCTTGTCAAGCCAGGTGTTTTTTACTTTTACTATCTTATACCCCTTGTCATTCATCTGCTTGTATACACTCTTATAAGATTGTGACAGGGTTAAAGGGCTGCTTTGATAAGTATATCGGATGACATCATTGGTTGAATTAATGGTATCTTTAATAATTTGCGAATCCAAGCTATGATCACTGTCTGTGTATACCTTTCGCAGGAAAGAATCTTTTTCTTTTAACCGGCGATCCAGTCCCACCATAGCTACCCCTGTGTCCTTAGATATCTTTGTTAGATCAGCGGTAATGCCCGGTTCTTTAAGGATTATCTCGTTGTAAGAATTGGTCTTTCGGTACAATGCCTGCACGCTCTTCCATTTCTTATTATCATTATTATACGTCATTTTCGGGAAAGAATCCAGTGTTTTGGGAACGTCCTACCCGAGAATTTCCTTGTATCGTCTAAGCTGCGCCTGTCCGCTGACCGGATCTTAATCATCTGTTCTTTCAGTTCTGCTTCTGGCCTGCCTTTAGCATTTTTCTTATACTACTCATCATAGGAGACAAGAGCCAATTCTAAGTTCAAGCCCTTATTTCAGCCACCAATCACCAACCTCGATCGTGTTTGTTTTTAGATAAAAGAAAAGCACCCATCGGATGCTTAACTTGGCTTTCTCTTTGTGTTTGGCCCCATACCTTCCCGAATAGAATTGTGGGTTTGGTTCTGGTTCTCTGGTTTCATTTTTTCCGTTATGCTGTTGAATGACTTGTTTGACTTCTTCTGTTCCTGCCTCTCCAGATCATGTTTATCCATATTATCACCTCACCCATAGTGTAGTCCGGAATGGAATGTTTTATTCGCAAGAAGGACTGCCATCAGGCTCACTTCCTTTCGTTTTGGTAAAAGAAAAGACAGCTACTCGCTGTCCTTCTCCTCGTAAATCTCTCTGCTCTTTTCATGTCTAAGCGTGTTTGGCCCCAAGAACTGTCCCGTTGCCCAGTGGTTGTTGAAAGTATTAACTTCCTTAGCCATATCTTTTTCAGATTCCTGATTTTGCTTGTTCTTTTCCATGCTTATCACCTCGATAATAGTATGGACGGTTTATAGAAAAAATATTATCTAAAAAAGAAAAGAGGCGGAATTGACCGCCCTGGGTAAATGAGAAGTTTAAGCAAACATATGTAATGTATTTATACATATATAGCTTGTACCGATTTATTGTCAAGCGGGGGACGGCTGCCATCGTCAAAATCATCTGAGTTTTTTATACTTCTTCATAGGGTGCTCCTTACTTCACAAGCTTGTCCGCTGGTTCCGGCCTTAGCCGGAGGCGTTCTTTCTCTTGTATCCAGCCAACTCCATCATTTTGTCCTGAATCAGAATCCCAATTCTTTTGCGTTCCTCAGCCGGTAGAGTGTCTATCAAAACATCCCTGCCATCAATCTCTATAAAGTTCTCAATAACCGGCTCTGTTTTCATACAATCACTCCTTTCGGT
>NZ_DAIOXM010000033.1:0-40741 GCF_036758025.1 Lacrimispora sp.
ATTCGCGAAGATATTCTCTCCTTTTTTCTATGGATTTCTATTGGCCTATATACTAAACATTCCCTGCAACGGAATACAGAGTCTGCTGACCCGTACCAAAATCAACTTCTTGCAAAAAAATAAGAAAGGGATTTCCATCGGTATCGTATATATCCTGTTGTTCTTTTTGGTTTACGTTGTGCTTCGCATGATTATTCCTGCGGCGTATGAGAGTATCCTTTTATTTATTAAAAACTTTGACAGGTATTATCAAACAGCGGAGGAATTGTTGGACAGGCTTAACGATATTTCGCCCGTCAATCTTGAACTAAGTATGAAAAGCCTGCTGCCTGACATGCACAATTTCAGTCTTAATAAGCTCCTTACCTCCTTTAATGCCATTGTAGGTGTGTCTGCCGGTATATTCAAAATAGTTCTTATCCTGATATCATCCATATATACGCTGATGGAAAAGGACAGATTCAAAGCATTTCTGCACCGTGTTTTAAAGGCATTTACTCCTAATTCCGTATATGAAAGGACTATTTGCTATACCAGCAAACTGAATTTAAGCTGTAAGCAATATATTTACGCACAAACAATCGACGGCTGTATTCTCGGAACTCTTGTGGGGATTGAGCTTGCTCTATTAGGCTCCCAATACGCATTGATTTTGGGCATCATGCTGGGACTTGTAAACTACATTCCTTACTTTGGTTCTATTTTCGGGACAGTGGTGGCATTTTTTGTTGTGATGATTTCTCAAAGCGTTCCGGTTAGCCTTCTGGCCTTATTGATTCTGCTCATTACCCAGCAGATTGACGGAAATATCATACAGCCTAAGCTTATGAGCAACTCCTTTTCCATCAGTCCGCTGCTTGTCATCATCAGTGTAAGCATTGGTGGTGCGGCTGCCGGTGTACTTGGTATGCTCGCTGCGATTCCAATAATGGCCACGCTGCTTAGCATCCTGGAGGATATTATTACTCACTTTGAAGAGCAAAAAGAAAAGCAATCAAGCCAAGCTGAAAGTACTGAAGGAAAACAAGAGCAGAGCCAATAGCCCTTGCAGCAAACGGATATCTATGTGGTATGCTTCCATATATATTTGTCAGATAAAGCTTCTCTGTTAGAACTAAACTATACCCTCCCAGAATCTCAATTGCAGCCTCTATACATGCGGAGATTATTGCATCGATACCAAAGTCCAACGTATAATTAAGTGTATAAAAATCCCAATAGATAAGGAGTTGATAATATGTCTAAAATGCCGATGATGTTTGTAGGCCACGGTTCGCCTATGAACGCAATAGAAGATAACCCCTATACGAGAAGCTGGAAGGAAATGGTGAAAAAAGTACCTAAACCTACATCAATCGTATCAATCTCAGCGCATTGGTATACAAAAGGTACAAAGATTATGAATGAGGAAAATCCAAAAACTATTTACGATATGTACGGATTTCCCAATGAGCTATATGAAGTTCTATATCATGCCCCCGGCAATCCCAAACTTGCGGAGAATGCAAAAAATTTAATCAGTAAACAAAGTGTATTCGATAATTCCTGGGGCATTGACCACGGCACCTGGTCTGTTCTGGTCCATATGTATCCCGAAAGGGATATCCCTGTCTTTCAGATCAGTATAGATGCCTCCGCACCGCCGGAGGTTCATTATCAGATCGGTAAGGATTTAAAATCTTTAAGGCAGCAAGGTGTTCTTTTGTTTGGCACCGGAAATATTGTGCACAACCTGCGAATGATTGATTGGGGAATGAAGGATAGAGGTTTTGATTGGGCGTATCAGTTTGATGATTTTGTGAAAGAAAATATTGAAAATAGAAACCATGAAAATGTCATTAATTATCTGAGCTTGGGAGAGGCAGCAAAATTAGCCGTGCCTATGCCGGATCATTTTAACCCAATTTTATACATCCTTGGTGCCTCCGATGAAGAGGATCAAGTAGCTACATATAATAACAGTTGCATGATGGGCTCCTTATCTATGACAAGTTATTTATTTACGTAGTTGTATCATTATGATATGCCGAAGAAAAGTATCAGTATGATTAAAACAAGGAGTTCCTATGAATAAAACAATAAATGACCCATGGATCAAATTGAGCGGATGCCTTTGCCAGGAAGAGTATGATTTGATTCATTTGCTTCAATTGCACTGTTCCAAGGAAGACCAAATCATCTTAAAGCTGGAGCTGGACTATAAGCTTAGTGATGCTGCAAATGGGGCTGACAAGGCCCACATTCATAACATCAATGAATTCATGTACTTTTCCGGAGCTCAGCTGGCAGGGTATCTCGGGATATCCGCTTTCGGAGGCACATCGGCACCTCTGGAGATTACCGGGATGGTACATCCGGATTATCGGCGGCAGGGGATTTTTTCAAAACTGTTTGAATTAGCGCTTGCAGAGGGCAGAAGGAGAAATACAGACAGTATGCTCCTATTGTGTGACAGAAACTCTGCTTCGGGTCAGACGTTTTTAGAAAAATCCGGCGCTTCATACAGTGTCTCAGAATTTGAGATGTATCTGCAAGATGACACCGCTGAGGTAAACAAGAGGCGGATGTGTGACATCAGCTTTAGCAAGGCCACTAATGCAGATGCCTTTGAAATAGCCCGTCAAAATGTGATTTATTTTGGTAGTAGTTTTGATGAAGAGAATGAGAATATTCCACTCCCCGAAGATGAGGAAAAACGTGGCATGACCATTTATCTTGCAAAAAAGGATGACCAGATCGTTGGAAAAGTCCATCTGCAGTTGACGAATGGGCTTGGAGGAATCTACGGGCTGGGCGTATTGCAGGAGCACCGCGGAAAGGGCTTTGGGCGGGCAATTTTACTGGGGGCCGTAGAAAAATTGAAGGCCGCCAATGCGACTGAGATCATGCTTCAAGTTGCCGCTGAGAATGCGACGGCACTCAACTTATATAAGTCCTGCGGATTCCGTGAAACGTCCATAATGGACTATTTTGAGTTGGAATGATTACAATTATTTTTGACTCTAAATAGCTTAATTACCGCCGAATTGATTTTCCTTAAGTATATTTTCAAAATTCAGATAATACATTTACAACAAGAGAGTTGATGAAAGGCATCCTTATATGTCTGATCAAACCGTTAATTATCTGACAAACCCAAGCGATTCGACAAGATATGAAATATTAAGAAATGCTTTTACAAACGCCGGCCGGCCAGAAGATTTTGAAAATGTAGTTGAACTATTAAATCCCCCGCCTGATATTACCTCCTATGCTGCTCCCGGAGCACATAAAAATCTTAAAGTAGGCATAATAGGTGCAGGTCTGGCAGGTTTATCCGCCGCCTTTGAATTAAGAAAAATTGGAGCAGAAGTTACGCTGTATGATGCCATGGAAGACCGCATAGGTGGAAGGGTGTATACATATTATTTTGATCAGGACAGGCGGTATTATGGAGAATTTGGTGCTATGAGAATTCCTTTATCCCATGGTACAACCTGGCATTATATAAATTTGTTACATCTGAATACCATTCCGCTTACTTCACCTTTTCCTAACAACTTTATATACGTTCATAATACCAGAATACGGAGAGAGCGGGACGGAAGTAATATAACGAAATATTTATATCCCTTATTTAATCTTGCTGACTATGAAGAATCTTTGCCATGGCCAGCGTTAAGTGATTATGCCTTTGATTCTGTCTTACTAAGCCTGTCTCCAGATATCCGGAGAGAACTGCTGCAAATTCTGCCGGCGTATTCGCCAGAGTATTCCTTCTATATAAACTCCAGCATCAGGCAGATACTGGAGATGCGCGGTTTAAGCCAGGATGCTATAAATTTAATAGCCAGTGTGGACCCTCTGACCGGAGGACTGCTTAACACTAGTTACGGTGAATCCCTGCAGGAATTATATTCCATGGATTATCTGAATACTTACCGAATAGCCGGAGGTATGATTAATCTTCCTTTTGCTTTTTATAATTCGCTTATGTCCCCCAATCCCAGCGAGTATGATATTGCACCGGATTTGCTTGGAAATGTTGATATCAAATTTGGTCATAATATAACCGGCATTTATCAGAATTCCTCTGAAAGTAAAGTTATTCTAAGGTATAATAGCACTTACATGACAAATGCATATGAAGAATTTGATTACGTTATCTGCACCATCCCATTCTCCACATTACGGGAAGTAGATATAAAACCATTTTTCAGTAATCAAAAAATGCAGGCTATCCGGGAATTATTTTACTCCGATTCCCTTAAGGCTGCCTTTTTCTGTAACCGGCGTTTTTGGGAAGAAAATACCGCCTATGGAAACATGAACGGAGGTATCTCTTTTACTGATTTGCCGATTCAGTCCATTATATATCCCCCTGACCATATCCAATGTACGGAGCCCTTATCCTGCTCACCATTAGAACCGGGTGTATTAATTGCATCTTATAATGTAAATCAGGATTCTATACGGGTCGCGAATCAAAACGAAAGCAGGCGGTTTTCGCTGATTGAGAGAAATGTGGAAGAGGTACATGGACTGCCGGAGAATTTCTTAGATTCTATTGTGGAATATTATAAAGTTGTAGATTGGAACCAGCAGCAGTGGTTTCGAGGAGCATTTGCTGTAAATCTTCCCGGTCAAAAGATAAATTTTGCCAATGCTATTCTTGAACCGGAATATAATAACCGTGTATTTTTTGCTGGAGAACATACTTCTGTAAAGCATGGCTGGATGCAGGGGTCCTTATACAGCGGTATGCTGGCGGCTAATACACTGGCGATGAATCTGAGATAATATTAGTATAGGATAATATAGAAATGGAATATCAAAATTTTAAACCAACTATAGATTATTTGATCGGTAATGATCAATAATAATAAAACCAGAGAAGGTATTTTTAACTAAAAAATATGAATAATAAAGCCCTCATCAGTACGCTGAGGGTTTTATTGCTGGCAGCTTTTATCTTTATTAATATATATCCATAAATAAGATTTGTCGTGTTATAATCAGTATAATTAACGATAACGCATAATTAAAGACCTGCTGATACTTTCGTTATTTATATCTCTTCCACTAAGGACATAACATGGAAACAGCGATTAAAGCTGGTAAGCAGAACAGGAGGCTTCCGTGGATTTCAACGAAAAATTACAACAGCTTAGAAAACAAAACAATCTCACACAGGAGCAGCTTGCGGAGCAATTATATGTATCAAGAACGGCTATATCGAAATGGGAAAGCGGCAAGGGCTATCCCAATATTGAGTCCCTAAAGTGTATTTCTAAATTTTTCTCGGTATCCATTGATGAATTGCTGTCAGGAGGGGAACTAATAAACCTTGCAGAAATAGAGAATCGCTCCAACCTTAATAAGATCTACAATTTTATCAGTGGGCTGCTGGACGTGATGACGATTGCGTTTGTGTTTCTGCCCTTATATGGAGAAATAAAAGGGGATTATATTTACTCTGTCAATTTACTGTCATTCACTCAAATAGAAACCATAAATCTCATCATCTATTGGTGTATTTTCATCACTATAATTGGGCTTGGTATTGCCAGACTTACATTCACTCATTTGGATAAAGAGTCATGGAACAACCTGGCGGCGAAATACTCCATTGCCTTGAGTGTTGCAGCGGTCTGCTCTTTTGCCGCAGCCAGGGAACCCTATGTAACAGTGCTTCTGTTTTTGCTTTTTGTAATAAAGATATTTTTATTGATGAAGCAAAATAGAACCAGATAAAAGCTACCATAAACCCTTGAAAATAAGGCTCTGACACGGAACGTGTCGGAGATTTTTTCTGCTGTGAAGATAAGTTTCTTGTTTCTTTTTATGTCCGGGCCGATAATAAACCTGCTGGTTAGAGCAACCGGCAAACTAATTAGAAAGGACTGATATGTATGGAGTATATGATTGAAACTAAAAAGGAGGATTTGAAATAATGGTATTAGATTTTGTGGAATTTCTGAAAGTGATTTTTCTTGGGATTGTAGAGGGTGTTACAGAATGGCTGCCAATTAGCAGCACAGGACATATGCTTCTCGTTGACGAATTTATTACACTTGATATGAGCGGAGCATTTAAAGAAATGTTTTTTGTTGTCATTCAGCTGGGAGCAATTCTTGCAGTTGTCCTCTTGTTCTGGAATAAAATGCTCCCATTTCAATTTAGCGATAAAACCCAGCCTATTATTAAAAAGGACACTTTTTCGCTTTGGTTTAAGGTAGTGGTTGCCTGTATTCCGGGAGCTGTCATAACAATTTTATTTGACGATTATATTGAAGCTCATTTGCAAACCCCAATGGTAATTGCAGCGGCCCTTATTTTCTATGGAATCGCTTTTATTGTCATCGAAATATGGAATAAAAGGCGGCTGCCAACTACTTCAAAAGTAGAAGACATTACTTATTACACTGCTTTTCTGATTGGACTATTTCAAGTGCTTTCCATTATCCCCGGAACTTCACGTTCAGGAGCTACCATTATAGGTGCATTGCTTATAGGTGTGTCAAGAGTTGCGGCAGCGGAATTTACATTTTTTCTTGCGGTCCCTGTTATGTTTGGCTTAAGTGCAATTAAAGTATTGAAATTTGGTTTTGCTTTTACAAGCGCAGAACTGTTTGTTTTGGTACTGGGTATGACGACAGCTTTTGCAGTGTCTATTCTGGTGATACAGTTCCTCATGGGATACATTAAAAAGCATGATTTCAAAGTGTTTGGATATTATAGAATTATTTTAGGAGTTATTGTTTGCTTGTATTTTACGCTTGGCCGGTAGATTTAAATTGGCAGAATGGTATGATTATTAGTGCAATAAAGATAAAAAAACTGCTAAGACTAAACCCCTCAGTACTCGGTTTAGTCTTAGCAGTTTTTAGCTTTATTAAATCAGGCAGGTATACATCATTCCTATCCCCAGCCGTCTATCTTCCCATTGTACTTTCATATGAACACATTTGATTTCTGACCATCTCTGCAAGTGCAGGAGAAACTTGTTCTAAATGCCATAATACGATACACTGCGTATTAGGCTGGGCTTCTACAAGTCCTGATGCAATATTATTCACAAGGTTCCTTTTCTCTGTTGCAGAAAAAGATTCATATCTCTGAGTTGCTTGTGAGTAATCATCTGGATTGGGGATTTCAGAACGCATAATTTCACCGGCGACATATCTGCCGTTTCCGCTGGATACCATAGATGCAGGAGTCCAGTTCGGCTGTTTGTTGACGGGGATATTACGGAAATCAGGACCCAATCTGTGACGCTGTGCATCCGAGTAAATAAAGGTACGTCCCTGCAGTACCTTATCATCTGAAAATTCCAGACCAGGAACTAAATTCGCCGGGTTAAAAGCTAATTTATCTACCTGCTCATTAAAATTATCCGGATTGCAGTTTAAAACCATACGCCCGACCGGTAAAAGGGGATACTGATCTTCATCCCATAACTTGGTATCATCTAAAGGATCAAATGGAAGTATTCTTTCATCTTCAGGGTTCATCAACTGTACCCGCAGTTCGTATTCGACAGTCTCTCCTCTTGCTATGGTGTCATACAGGTCACGTCCGGCAATGTCAGGGTCTTGGCATGCCAACCACTGAGCTTCCTGTTGGTCAATATACTGCGCTCCTGCTACCGGGAGCCAGTGGTATTTCACATAGCGGCGAACGCCCTGTGCATTTTTCCAGACATAGGTACTTACGCTGTATCCTGGAATATGGCGAAGGCTTTTGACCGTTCCATAATCTGAAAAAAGCCATATCAGCATATTCGTTGCTTCTGGATACTCAGCGAACAGACTCCAAAGCCGTTCCGGGTCAGTAAGGTTATTCACGGGTGAAGGTGACATGTGGCCGATTACCTCTGGTATACGAATTGCGTCACGTACAAAAAAGACAGGGAGATGATTGCAGAGCAGGTCAAAGAATCCCTCATCGGTATAAAATCTGGTGCTGAATCCCCGCACATTTCTGGAAGTGTCCGGTGTTCCTTGATTGCTTGAAGCGAGAGAGAAACGCACTGCTACCGGAACCTGTTGATTAGGTGCTTGCAGGAATCCGGCTTTGGTATATTCCCTCATTGAGTGAGTGGTGTAAAAATACCCAAAAGCGCCGTATCCTTTTGCATGGATACGTCTTGGCGGTTTCGTGGAGGATACAAAGGTTTCCAGGGTTTCATGCAGAACAGTGTCTTGCACGAGCACAGGGCCCCGCACACCTACCGTCTGGGAATGGGAAACATCTGAGTTCTCTGCTTTGGCAGCCATTACGTTTGAACGGGGTGCTGGGGCAGCCATTGGATTATTGTTCTTACAGGCACCTGAGAAAGAGGATTGAGATTTATTACGATTCATCTGCTCGTTTTGGTTTTGTCTTCCTGGCGCACAGTGTGGATTTCCTTCATTTGATTGAAACCATCCGTTATTATTATACATATATTGGCCTCCAAAGCTTTTAAAATTCAAAATAGCATAATACACTGTATTCTTTATTTTTATAAATAATACCATTGCATCTGCATGAGTTGATTTCCTATAAACCGGTATGTCAGATGGTTAATGTTTACCGCATGAAAGCAAGGCTTGATCGGGATGTCCTCGCTATCCTGAGGTTTGTGTAAACGCCCTAAATTGGGATTTACAGGCCTTTTCTCTTTGCGTCTTGATGCAGAGAGGGAGAAAAAATGACTATGTAAATGATATGTGACTTTATTTGCTGCAAAAAAGTATTTATCCCAAAAGAATCAAAAAACCAGATTTTTTCGCCTGCCACATTATTTGTATGCATCGAATCCATCTGGTTTTTTGATTTTTTATTTTCACATCAATCCTGTTGAGCTTTACTTGAATATAGGCAAAGAGGCAATAAAATTATGAAGGTTCAGAGCATCCCAAGGCAAGTACTCGGCAATAGATAATCCTACAACCTCGGTCTGCTGGGAAACATCGCCAATCAGTTTTAATATTTGTGATAGGGTCATTTTACCGCTGGGAGCATCAATCTGGGTGCCGTCGGGGTTGGAGAAAAGCAGGGAACGGAAGAGTGTCGGGTCAAGCACATCCATATCAAAATGGATTGCCAGGTGTTCAATTTCTTTCTCCTGAATCCATTGCAAAACAGGTCCGCTGTCATCAGCCAGGTCCTCGGGCCCGGCTTTTCTCAGCTTCAACCGGCTGACAATCTCTGTTTCTTCCGGTGATGTCTCCCGTAAACCTCCGTACATGATCAATTCAGGATTGAGCGGCATTTTCACTTCTTTGGAAAAAACAGGATCTCCCTCGCCTAACAAGTTACCCAAAACCATGGCATGTTCATTTATATACATTTCAGGTGTGGACACATCAGGATGTGAATCCAGCCATAATACGCCCAGCTTACCATGGTATTTTTCATTCAGATAAGCAAATGGCGCCTGTGAAACCAGACAATCTCCGCCAAACACAATGATTCGTTCCGGCTGATGGGCTTCTATGATCTTTCGGGCTGAACGCTGCTGCTGCAATAGGAATGTTTGGGCAAATACACCATTTTCCGTTGGTAGTTCTGAGCCGTCATATGGTATGACAGGAACTTCTACTTGTGGGATATTTCCAGCTTCCGGCGCAAGCCATGCAAGCAGCTTAGCTCCGAAGCTGTAAGGGGGATTGTTTCCACCCTGCCATTGAGGCATTATTAAACGTAATGTATCTGACATAGAAAATCTCCTTTACCTGATAGTGTATTTATTGTACAATAAACGTATTACTTAAAACAAGTACTGTCTTTTTAAACATATACTATCCTGGAGGATATCACTAATGAGCATGAAGCAATATGAAGGAAAAATCAAATTACTGACAGATACGCCGTTTGGCTATACGCTTACCATGATTGGCGGAAAGTGGAGATTGGTGATTCTATACTGGCTGGTAGAATATGAGGCAGTGAGGTATAATGAGCTGCAGCGTTTGATTGGAACAATCACCCCCCGGACTTTGAGCACACAGCTTAAGGAGATGGAAGAGGATGGTCTGATCATCCGGACAGAGTATCCTCAAATTCCTCCCAAGGTAGAATATAGTCTTTCGGAAAAAGGACGTTCGTTATATCCGATTATGGAGGCCATGTGTGAGTGGGGAGAGCAATATATTGCTGCAATACATACTACAGATACCTTGCAATAATTTGAACCAGCCGTGCAGGAAGCTGTTTCAGGTCGGTAATATCCAGTGTATTCTCATTTCCATAAATATCACTGATGATTTCTTTATCCTGCCCAATAGCAGCGGCAAGAAAGAGAACACCTTTGCGCCTGTATTCCTGCAAAGTCTTTTTCATATCTGCAACGGCCAAATCACCCGTATAATCCGGCATTGCTTTAGGCTGTCCGTCACTGATGCTGATGAACAACTTTGTTTTCTGGGGAGCCGCCAATAAACGGTCTGCAATAATTCTGACGGCCATGCCGTCGCGGTTGTTGCTTCTGCCCTGAATGTTGATTAAAGAATATTTTTCATCAGGGTCTTTGCTGTCGAAATCTACATAGGAGTAAAGTGACATTTGTTCCATAGGGGAACGGTCGGCAGTATCGCCGTAAATCATAACAGGAATATTGCAGCCATGGCAAAATTCATATAAGGCAATGGCTGCCTGCTTTGCGGCATCCAACCGGCCAAAGGCCGACATGGATGCCGATTCGTCTATGCGCAGTGCCACGGCAAGGGAAGGATCTTCCTCAGGAGGGCGTTTTCTTGCAAAGTACCGGAAGTCCTGTGCGGCAATACGATTTGCACAAAAGTTTGTGCCGTATAATTGTACTGCGGCAAATTCGCTTGCTGTTTCGTGCTCCAAAAGAGGCATTGTTTTTTGAATCAGTTCCCTGATCACAGGCATCAGACCAGAGACCTGCTTCCTGTATTCAATCTCGTTTTCCTCAGCAGCTTCAGGCCGGTGGACAATCAGTTTTACATGCTGGTGAATACTTCCTTTTACACTTTCGCGGGCTTGCTGATTAAGTCTTTTTCGGAAGTCCGTTTTTTGCTGTTTTGTAGGGCGCTCCGGCTCCATTTCGTGATAAATGGCAGCACCGTCTTCGCCGTTATCACTGCTTTGTGTTTTCTCCGCTGTGTTACGGGAAGTTTGATCGGAATGCCCCTCGCTGTCCCTGGATTTGCGCAGACGCATTGCATTGGGATCGGCAGGCGTTTCCTCTTTACTTTCGAAATGTTGTCCGTCTTCGGATAAAAGCAATTCCATTACCTCAGAATTTTGAATATCCTGGCTAAGTGTCTGCACCTGTTCCATTTGCTCCAACTGTTCCAATAGTCCTTTTACAGATAAAGCCTGTTCCAAAATAGAAATCTCTCCCGGATCAGTTGTAATTTTATAAATCACTTTGTGGTACATGGATGCACGAAGCGCAGCTCCGCCTGCAACAGCATCAATCCAAAACAGGTAGGAACGCATACCCGCTACGCCTTTGATGGCATTGGCTTTGGCTGTTTCGTCCAGCGTGATAATTGTATCGGCTAAAAGAGATAATATTGTTTCATTGGAATATCCTGTTTTAGCGGCGGCTCTCTCCATCATAACTGCTTTTGGCGGTAAATCCATTTTTTCCGTATGCTGAATCCTGTCCCGCAGGGCCTCATTCAATGGGCGGCACCCATTATATCCTCTGTTGGTTGTAATCACAGCAATGAAATCCGGATGCCGGTGGACGATGCGGGTAGGAAGGTTGATACTGCCATCCGGCTCCAACGCAGAGTTCAGCGCCATCAGTACTGCTGCATCCCGTATTACAGTAGGCTCCTGTATTTCCAGCAGCCATCCGTTTTCATAAGCACGGACAATTTCAGAGGGATAGAATTGATAGCTTACTTCTCCTGCGCTATGGCCATCCTCCGGCAAAACCGGCAGGATGGAACCAAGGATATCGGACTTATCCATATCTGCAAAGCAGGTTACTTTTGTATAGGGCAGCCCGAAGTCAGCGGAGAGTGCCTTTGCAAGCTGGGTCTTTCCCGAACCTGCATCTCCCTCCAACAGAATATTTGTGATTTTCATTTCTTCCCTGTGCCAATTTCGTTTTATTTCAGCACAGATTCGGCGTTCCGCCTCACTTTCAATATATGATTGCGGCTTTTTCCAAACAAGTTTTTTTTCGTCCTCCGTCAGTTGTCTGAGGGGAGACAGAAGCATTTGATTCTCCATTTTAATAATACTCCATTTCTTCTAAAATCTGTGTGAGCACACGCAGGCGCTCTCCATTTATTTCTCCCAAATCATTAAGCGCCTGTGAAAATGCCTGAATGTCTTCATTAATATTTAGATTTTCCGTGCAAACGGCAATGGGCATTACGCCGCCTTGTATGCCCACACGTTCCACAGTAGGTTTTTCAGGGTCATATAGCAGAGGAAGCCGGTAAGCTTCTTTAAAGTATAAAAGTGTGCGGCTTAAAAAAATCATCAAGTCAAGTATCTGATGGATTGGCAGCTCTGTATCCATTTTCAACTGACCATCACTGTTTTCCTTCCAGATTTGGGCCGCAATCTGCATCTTCTTATTTTCTTCTAATACAGGAGCCCCCAAAGTCAGCCTTTTTATTTCTGATTGATAAGCATTTCTGCCATCTATGCGGTCGTATCCGTCCGCAGTCATTACAATGTTTTTGTTCATTTTCGTATTCTCCTTGCATCATTATTTAAATCTAAATACTGTTTCAGCAATTTTTTGATTTTTTGTATCCCCTTGTTTACATCGATTATATTCTAACGGTTATATGCCCGATAAACAATCTACGCTTCGTAGACATTCCTGTTATCCGATCTATCTATGAATCTCTTTCACGGCTTTTATTTTTAATTTTTCTAAACCAGACATGGAAAAATGTAAGCTGCCGTGTTATAACCCGAGTTTGCCACCCGTCAAATGAAAATAATCCCCCTTTAGGAATAAATACCTCCTTTAGAGGATTTACCTATTTCCCGAAAATCTCCTCGCCATTGGCTGCTAAGAAATGATTTTACTGATATACTTAAAGGAAGGGTGCAATATTTATAAAATTTGCACGTGGTGAGTGCAAATATATATTTGTAATGAATTTTAAGTACCATTATAATAATTACAGGTCTGATAACGGAAAAGAATTTTGAAATTTACAAAAAAGACTTTACTATTTATAAGAAAGAAGGAAAAATTATATGAGGGAATTTGAATATGTCATAAAAGATGCCGTAGGCATTCATGCAAGGCCTGCAAGCCTGCTGGCCAAGGAAGCCTCCGGCTGTAAAAGCAGCATCATGCTTTGCAGAAATGGGGATAAGGCAGATGCAAAAAAGTTATTGTCCATTATGGCATTAGGAGTAAAGTGTTCGGAAACGGTGAGATTCGTCATTGAGGGGGAAGATGAGGAAGCGGCAGCCCATAAGCTGGAGGCATTTTGCCGGCAGAACCTATAGTAAGGAAAAATAGGTTATAATGTTCTTAAACGGGGTGATTATATGCAGAGCAAGCAGATAGAACTGATTAACTATATGATGGAAAACAAGGCCAGGGTACTTACATCCCAGCAGCTGGCTGATGTTTTAAACATCTCCATCCGTTCCGTAAAAACATATATTTCCCAGATCAATGAAATCGGAAAAGGGAAAGCCATCCTATCCAATAAAAACGGATACACCTTAAATGTTCCGGTTGCCAAAAAACTGTTGGCCCAGGAGAATATCGTCATCCCTCAGACCTACGAAGAAAGGTCCACCTATCTGATCAAAGCTTTTTTCCTGCAGCACACCAACAGCCTGGACCTTTATGTCATGGCGGATGAATTATACGTCAGTGATTCCACGCTGAAGGCTGATATTAAAAAAATGAATGTGAGATTCAAAAGCTTTAATATCCAGTTTGCAATAGAGAGGGACCAGATCAAGCTGCAGGGGCCGGAAAAAAACATCAGAAAGCTGTTCAGCTACATCTTATATGAAGAAGTGGATAACCATTACGTGGATTTACAGATTTTAAAGAGCAATTTTAAGAACATTGATATTGATTCCATGCTTCCCATTGTAAAGCACATATTTTCAAAAAACGATTATTACATCAATGATCTGGCTCTCAGAAATATGCTGCTTCACCTGGTCATCATCATTGAACGGATACAGGAAGGAAAGACCATTCCTTCTGTGGCAAGGGGAGTCCAGGATAAGGACGGAGAAAACAGCTGCGTTTTGGAGCTGTGCAGAAGGCTGGAGCAGCAGTTTTCTATTGTCATTAATGAGGAAGAAAGACGGGAAATCTACATTTTATTTAAGTCCAGCACAAATTTTGTTGTCACCGGAGGCATGCAGGAGGTGCAGGCCCTGGTGGGAAATGAGATTATGGAGGAGACAAAGGAGCTGATCTATCTGATCCAGCAGGCGTATGACGTTAATCTGGACACGGAAAATTTTATCATTCCCTTTGCGCTGCACTTAAAAAACCTTATGCTGAGGGCAAACAACAGTACCAATATAAAAAATCCCATGCTGGAATCCATCCAATCCCAGCATTTGATACTATTTGATATGGCCTTATACGTATCCCTGCAGCTGAAAAAAAAGCATAAGATATATATCAGCCAGGATGAAGTGGCATTTATAGCCCTGCACATAGGCGGTGAAATAGAAAGGCAGAAAAATAATAACCCAAAGGTGCGGGTGGTCCTGCTGTGCCCCAGCTACATGAACATAGAATCCAGACTGTATAATGAGCTTTTGATCAATTTCAGCAGCGATATCAACATTGTCGCATCGGTGCGGGATTCCCACCAGCTGGAGGAATTGAGTTTTGACCTGCTCATTTCCACAGTGCGGGTAAAAATGTCTGCGGCCTGGGAGACCGCCGTCATATCCCCGTTCATGACCTCAGGCGATAAGCTGGAAATACAGAAAAAAATAGAAAATTCCCTGAACAACAAGAAAAACAAAATGCTGACAAGGCATTTTAATGATTACTTTGAAAAGGAATTGTTTTTTTTATCCGATAGTCCATTGGATAAAATGGAAGCAATCGATGTGCTGACAAATAATTTATATAAGAAGGAATACGTTCGCAGGGATTACAGGGAAAGCGTGCTGATGAGGGAAAAGGCCGCCTGCACTGCATTTGGTAAGATTGCCATCCCCCATTCCGTTGAAATGAACGCATATAAGACCTGCGCTTCCGTAATGATCTGCAGCAGAGGCATACGGTGGGAAAACCAGCTGGTATACGTGGTTTTAATGATCGCCATTAATAAATTGGACAATCATGTTTTTAAGGAATTGTATGAGTCATTGGTAATCATATTTTCCGAGGAAACAAATATTGAGCTGTTTCGGGAATGCAGATCCTATGAAGAGTTTGAAAGCACGTTAAAATCAATCATTGGATGAAAACGGTTCCTTCGTACTAAGGCAGCTGGTGGAAAAGAGAAAAATCAGTGACGGATTGCATGGAGGGGTGCAAATCGCAATTTGATTTTTCTCTTCTTTTTTATGATAATTGATATTGTAAATAAGAGGTATCTTACCATAAACCAGTGAGGAGTTGTTTTATTTTTGCAAAGAAAAAACACCGCAATGATGCGGGTTTTGGCGTTTCGCAGACGCCTATAATGAGAAAGGAGCTACCAGGATGGAGAACTTAAAAGTATTATTATGTTGTGGAAATGGGCTGTCAAGCGGTTTTTTAGCACAGCAGGGAAGAAAGGCAGCAAAGAAGAAGGGAGTGGATATAAAGATAGAAGCGAAAAGTGAAGCCGAGGCAGTTGCACATATGCCTAAGATCCATGTTTTGTTACTGGCACCTCACTATGAAACATTCAAAGAAAAATTTGCAGAACTGGCAAAGCCTTATAATGTGGCAGTCGGTGTTATTCCTCAAAAAGTATATGGAGCATTGGATGGAGAAAAATTAGTAGAATATGCTATTGAGCTCCATCAGAGCAACAAGCTGTAAAAGGATAGAATGAAATGGAGAAGAGAAAACTATGAAAAATATTATGAATGGTTTTATGGATTGGTTGAGTAATTCATTCGCTCCAACGATGAATAGATTTGCGCAAAAGCCTTGGATCGCTACATTGTCCAGTGCCATGCAGAAGATCATCCCGTTTATTTTAACAGGATCGATCATCCACTTATATAATGTAGTTCGTTCATATGTACCAGCCTTACCAGATTTATCATGGATCATCAAATTCTCTTTTGGAATGTTAGGATTATTAACGGCGTTCATGGTAGCCAATCAGGCAATGGAAAAATTAGGACATACAAAATATACGATCAATGCCGGTCTGACTGCAGTATCCGTATTCATCATGTACATTAAACCAGTGATTGATCAAGATGGCATATTCAGTGTTGGTTTTAACCGTTTTGGTCCGACAGGGATCATCGTGGGAATCGTTGCCGGGTACATAGTTTCGGTGATCTTTAATTTTGTTGGGAAGCGGGAATTGTTGAGTGAGTCAAATCTTCCTGACTTTGTCATTGGATGGGTTCAGAATATCGTTCCTATTTTTACTTGTATCGGATTATCAGTGTTCATGGTGTTCAAACTGGATATAGACTTATTTGCATTGATTCTACAGTTATTCTCACCCATCCAAGGATTTGGACAGACCCTGCCGGGATTTGTACTGCTTATCTTCTTAATGACATTTTTCTATACATTGGGAATTTCTCACTGGCTGTGGAATGGTGTAAAAACACCGATCTTCATGGCTGGTATTGCGGCAAATATTGCGGCTGTGGAAGCCGGTCTGCCAGCTGTAAACATCGCTACCAATGAAGCTGTATTTACGGCTGGACTCATTACAATGGGTGGTATGGGTGCAACGCTGACATTGAACATTCTGATGTGCTTCTCAAAATCAAAGGATTTAAAGACATTGGGCAGAATGACGCTGGTACCATCTATTTTCAATATCAATGAACCAATCATGTACAGTGCGCCAGTCGTTATGAATCCGCTGCTGATGGTTCCCACATGGATCAATTCGATTGTTGGGCCGGTTGTTATCTGGATCTCTATGCGCGGAGGTTTCTTAAATATTCCGTCAAAAATGATCCAAGTCGGTCAGATCCCTGCGCCTATATCCAGTATTATGATTACAGAGGACTTTAGAGCAGTATTTGTCTACATCTTCTTATTCCTGTTGTATCTTGCGATCTGGTATCCATTTTTCAAAATATATGAAAAACAGAAGATTCAGGAAGAAGTGCTGGAAATGAAGGAAGCGATAAATGAGTAGATTATAAAAATATTAAGTGAAAGAGGAGGTTCATGATGAAAGCTATAGATGAAGAAGTATTGGATCAAGAACAAGATGATCAGGAACAAGATGATGAATTGAGTGCTGTGGCGATGCAGATCATTCTGCATGCTGGAAATGCAAAAACAGCGGCAGATGAAGCTTTTCGATTGGCCAAGGAGGAAAAGTTCAAAGAGGCTTATGAAAAAATAGAAGAAGCCGAGTCCAATGGCATTTTAAACGCACATCAAGCACAATTTGAAATCATTCAGAATGAAGCCAGAGGAATCCCGCATAAACCATCTTTTTTATTCATACATGCACAAGATCATCTGATGACTATTAAGTCTGAGGTAAGTACGACTAAAAAAATGATTGAATTGTATGAGCTGATCGTGAATAAAAGAAATGATTAAGAAGTAGAGGTAGAAGAAATGGAAAATAAACAGTTTTCTTTCCCTGAAAATTTTCTGTGGGGTGGAGCTACTGCGGCTTGCCAGATAGAAGGTGCCTATGATGTAGATGGAAGAGGGCTTTCGACTTCGGACATCCATAGATATAATTCAAAATTAGATAGAAAAAAGTATAGAAGTAAATTAGTAGAGAATGAACATACAAGTGCGACTTTAGCAGCCTGCGTAGCCGATCAGGATGGGTATTATCCTAAACGATATGGAAATGAATTTTATTATCGGTATAAAGAAGACATCGCATTGATGAAAGAAATGGGATTCAACAGTTTCCGATTCTCTATTTCATGGCCGAGGATATTCCCAAAGGGGGATGAAACAAAACCCAATGAAAAAGGATTGGAATTCTATGATAAAGTGATCGAAGAAGTCGTGAAGGCAGGTATGGAACCTATCGTAACAATGTTCCACTATGATATCCCACTTCATTTGCTGACAGAATATGGTGGCTTTAAAAACCCCAAATTGATTGGCTTTATGACACGGTATGCGAAAGTATTATTGGACAGATATGCTGACAAGGTAAAATGTTGGATCCCATTTAATCAGACGAATCTGATCCAATATTGTTCCTTCAAATCTTTGGGGATTTTGAGAGATAAGACAGATAATCTTGTGGAAGATCAATACCAGGCAATCCATAATCAGTTTGTCATCAATGCCGAAATCAAAAAATATGCGAAGGCACTGAATCCGGAGATCAAGATTGGGATCATGTTGGCAGATTGTACATATTATCCCAATACTTGCAGACCGGAAGATATCGTATTTACTATGCGTAGGATCCGTCGTCAATACTTCTATGCAGATGTTCCTTTGCGTGGAGAATATCCGGGACATATGCTGCGCTATTTTAAGGAAAATGATATTCATGTCAATATTACAGAAGAGGATAGAGAACTCCTCAAAAATAATACATTGGATTTCTTAGCGTTCTCCTACTACTACTCCAGAACCTTAGATTCCCAAAATAATACGATGGATCCAAGAACTATTAGTGAAAATCCTTATCTAAAAGGAAATGCCTGGGGCTGGACGATTGATCCATTAGGAATGTATAATGCCATCAGCCAATATTGGGATCGATATCAGAAACCGATCATGATTGCCGAAAATGGTTTTGGTTATGAAGATGTATTCGAAGATGGTACGGTCCATGATGATTATAGGATTAATTATTTAAAACAGCATATTCAGGCTGTTGGGGAAGCGATCAAAGATGGTGTCGATGTATTTGCATACTTACCATGGGGACCTATCGACTTAGTAAGTTCGGGAACCGCTGAAATGAGCAAGCGATATGGCTTTGTCTATGTGGACCTGGATGACTTTGGAAAAGGCAGCGGAGATCGGTTTAAGAAAGATTCGTTCTACTGGTATCAAAAAGTTATTGCGACTCATGGTGAAGGACTGTGTTTTGATAATCCTGAAAACCCAATCATGATTGCCAAAGAAAAATAAAAGTGATCGATATAAAAACTTATGTTGACCAGGAGGACGAAGGAAGGATTCGTTTTACTGGTATAAAAAAGTAATTGCTTCCAATGGGGAGGATTTGGAATAGGAATCACTGCATCATACAAATACCGGTGGAATGCTCTTATAAGAGGGCATTCCACCGGTATTTGTATGATGGGCACATTTTTGCTTTTATTTTTATTAAACTCCATATCGAAAAAAATAAGCTGTCATGTTATAATTAATACATCTTAGCGGAAGTATTGAAAAATCAATTCTGATAACGTAATCAGTACGGCAAAAAGAGATTAAGGTATACTTGAAAGCTCTGAAAAGGATACACTGGAATATAGAAATAAAGGATAGAGAGGTGACCGCCTGACATGCCATTGCAAATAAAACGAATCTATGACCCCTTTCAAGAAACTGACGGAATCCGCCTGTTGGTGGATCGTTTATGGCCCCGGGGTGTTTCCAAAGAAAATGCACACTTAGACGGTTGGATGAAACAACTTGCTCCCAGCAGCCAGCTTCGGACATGGTTTGGGCATAAAGCAGAAAACTTTGAAAGATTCGCCATGGTTTACCGCACCGAACTGGACACAAATGCTGAAGCACAAGCTGCCGCCCGCCAGATTATTCTTCAAAGCAAAGAAAATATGGTTACCTTGCTCTATGGGGCAAAAGACCCACAGGTTAACCATGCGATTATCCTAAAGGAATATCTGGAATCCCAATCCTTCTTTTTATAACTCAAAACGGACCGTAATCATGAAAAACCACAGTAAATAAAGCCCCCAATTAACACCCAGGATTTTTTACCATAAACCCCATTGCCCCACAAAAGAAAGGACACAAACATGATAAGACACGCCTCCCCCCAAGATTTGCCCTCAATTTTAAGAGTATACGAAATTGCCAGAAAGTTTATGGCTGAAAACGGAAACCCATCCCAATGGGGGAATACCTTCCCTCCTGAAGAAATGCTCAAAGAAGATATTGAAAAGCAACAGCTCTACGTCTATACAAATGAAAACTTAATCCATGGAGTATTTGCCTTTATGCCAGGAAATGACCCTACTTATGATTACATAGAAAACGGTTCCTGGAGGTCTGCTGCACCCTATAGCACAATCCACAGAATCGCCAGTGATGGGACGGAACGGGGCGTATTTACAACATGCATCAATTACTGCAAGGAACAAAGCCCCCACCTTAGAATCGATACTCACGAAAATAATGAAGTGATGAAATACCTGATTCAAAAAAACGGGTTTATAAAGTGCGGAACCATATATGTAGAAGACGGAAGCTCAAGAATCGCCTTTGACTATCTGAAATAGGCAAACACACAGATCCTAAGTGGAAAAATTACCATTTGGGAGTCCAAACAGCAAGCAAGGATATGGATATCATTGATTAATTTGCCGAGCAGTAATAAAAATAAAATTTGAAAGGCACAGGAGCTGTATGGCTTATGTGCTTTTTTCATGTGCTCCATATCAATGTAATTTCATCAGGCACAGTTTATAAAATAAAGGAAATGTTTGCGCCTTGCACGCCATTCCTGAAAACGCTATAATAAAACATAAAATGACAAAAGCAGGTGGTATTTATGTATATAGCAGATTTACACATCCATTCCCACTATTCCAGGGCGACCAGCAAGGACTGCACCCCGGAGTATTTAGATTTGTGGGCAAGGCGAAAAGGAATTGACATTCTAGGAACCGGTGATTTTACCCACCGGGGCTGGCGGGAGGAATTAAAGGAAAAGATGGTTCCCGCAGAAGAGGGGCTTTATAGATTAAAAGAAGAATTTCTCAGAGACAGTGACTACGGGACGGAATTTCCTGCTCCCAGGTTTGTGGTTTCCGGAGAAATAAGTTCTATTTACAAGAAAAATGGGAAGGTGAGAAAGGTTCACAGCATCATCCTTCTTCCAGGTCTGGAAGAGGCTGAATTACTGGCAAAGAAACTGGAAGCCATAGGAAACCTTCATTCAGACGGCAGGCCCATTCTGGGACTGGACTGCCGTGACCTTTTGGAAATTGTCCTGGAAACGTGTTCCCAGGCCATTTATATTCCGGCTCATATCTGGACGCCGCATTTTTCCCTGTTCGGAGCATTTTCCGGCTTTGATTCCATTGAGGAGTGCTTTGAGGATTTAACGCCTTACGTTCATGCTCTGGAAACAGGCCTTTCTTCGGACCCGTCCATGATAAGTAAATGGTCTGCTCTGGACCGTTTTCAGCTTATATCCAATTCCGATGCCCATTCTCCGGCCAAATTGGGGAGAGAGGGGAATCTTATGGATATCGATTTGTCTTATACCGGCCTTTGGAACGCAGTTCAAAAGGGGGAAGGGTTAAAAGGAACCATTGAATTCTTCCCGGAAGAGGGAAAATACCACTATGACGGCCATAGAAAATGCAATCTTTGTCTTTCTCCTGAGGAGGCAGAACAATATGAGGGCAAGTGCCCCGTATGCGGGCGGAAGCTGACTACCGGGGTATTTCACCGGATTGAGCAGTTGGCTGACCGAAAGGAAGGAGAAGGGCCCGGGGAGGGAAAATACTTTGAAAAACTGATTCCTCTGCCTGAGGTTATTGCGGCCTGTATGGGATATTCTACTGCAAGCAAAAAGGTTCAGAGCCAGTATGAATCCATGGTGAAGAAATTAGGGTCAGAATTTCATATATTAAGAAATCTTCCCCTTGAGGAAATCAGTTGGGCTGCAGGCGGTTTAATTTCTGAGGGAATCAGCCGGCTGAGAGAGGGAAAAGTGGAGTGGAGTCCCGGATATGACGGAGAATACGGAACCTTCCGCCTGTTTGAACCGGGTGAGACAGGAAGATAAAACAGGAGATGATACCAATGAAAAAAGAACAGGTTAAAAACATACTGGAAACCTTAGACCGTATTTACGGCGTAACAAAGGATGGATTTTACCATCAGCAGCCCTGGCAGCTTCTGGCGGCAATTATGCTCAGCGCCCAAAGTACGGATAAGCAGGTAGAAGAGGCTCTTCCTTCGCTGTACCAGCGTTTTCAGACAGTGGAGCAGATGGCGGAAGCGCCTTTGGAGGAAATTGAAGACGCCATACGTTCCATTGGACTTTATAAGAACAAGGCCAGGAATTTGAAGAAATGCTGCACCCAGATTGCAGAGGAATACGGCGGTGAAGTGCCTCAGGATCTTGACAAGCTTCTGACACTGGCCGGCGTGGGGAGGAAGACCGCCACTTTATTTTTAGCAGATGCTTATGGAATTCCCGGAGTCACGGTGGATACCCATGTATTCCGGATTTCCCGGCGCCTGGGCTGGGCATCAGGGAAAAATCCGGTGGAAGTGGAATTGGAGCTGCAGAAGGTTTTGCCGGAAGAATACTGGAACCGGATTAATTTTCAGCTGATTTATCATGGCAGGTCGGTATGCACGGCCAGAAAGGCTATGTGCGGAGAATGTGTGCTGACGGAATGGTGTGAAAAGAAACTGGAAAAATAGCTGACAACTTTTTACATATTTTGTAAAGCAGGAATATCTTTCTTGCCGAATTATTGGTATAATTAGGATGACCTTGCGTACTATTACAATTTAACCGAAAAGAGCCGATATAATAATAAGTGTAAGTGCAGGGGGAAGGATCGGCGCAGGCTTTGTCAGAAAGTCTCATGCCCGTGGTATGGAAAGGCGGTATGGTATGGACAAAAGAGAAAAAAATAAAAAAAGTATAGTAAGATTTTACTTCCCCGGTGCCTTTGTGCGCACCGCAGATTGTCCCGACGAGATACAGCCTGAGAAAATAGCTTTAAAAATCACTTCTTTATACTTAATTATAGGGATTTTGTGGATACTGTTTTCCGACAGGCTTCTTCTTAATTTTGTTGCCAATAAGGATCTGGTATCCGTTTTCAGCATGGCAAAGGGGTGGTTTTATGTGATGATCACCGCCGTTATGCTGTATTTTTTGATTAAAGCATCGTTTTTGAAGATACAATCCATTAACCTTGAGTTATTGAATTACTACAAAGAGATGAGGGATTTCCACGAAAAGCTGACATCATCGGAGCGGAATCTGCAGAAGCAAATTGAGATGCTGAAGGAAAGCGAAGAGAGATACAGGCTGATTTCAGAGACTGCAAATGATGGAATATGGAATGAAAAACAAGGAGAAAGAAATTTTTCTGAACGGTGGTTTGAGATCACCGGCTACAGCAAGCAGGATTTGCTGCAATATGAAAGCTGGACGTCTCTGATCCATCCGGAGGATGCTCCAAAAGTTTTTCAGAAACTGGAGGAAAACCGGATCAACAGGGATCCCAATTATCTCTGTGAATACCGGCTGCGTTACAAGGATGGCGGTTACCGTTGGATTTTGTCAAAAGCCAGACTGATTTTTAATGATACCGGTGAAGTTATACGAAGTGCCGGTTCCCATACGGATATATCCGAGCTGAAAAAGTACGAAGATGAGCTGATGCGCCTTGCCTACGAGGACTATTTGACACACCTTCCCAACAGAACTGCATTTTATGAGAAGGTGAAGCGGGAACTGGCCGGATGTCCGGAAGAGAAAAAGGCTTTGATGTTTATTGATATAGATAATTTTAAATACATAAATGATACCTTAGGGCATGTATGCGGAGATAAGCTGATATCGGAAATCGGCAAACGGATGATGGAATTGTCAAGCAGCAGCCGGTCTGTTTACCGAATCGGCGGGGATGAATTTATTGTATTCGTTCACCAGTATGAATTCATTGATGAAATCACTTCCATTGCAGAATCGGTGATTCAATCCTTCAGCGATTCTTTTAAGCTGCCTGAATGTACGTTAAATATCACTGTATCTTTAGGCATTGCATTGTACCCGATTCATGGAAATGATGTGGATACTCTCTTAAAATGTGCGGATATGGCTATGTATAAAGCAAAATCAATTGCCCATGGACGATATATTTTCTATACCCGGGATATGGATATGAAGTTTCAGGAGCGGATGATCCTGGAAAACGAACTGAGAAGGGCATTGGAGCGCAATGAATTCAGCCTCTCCTATCAGCCCCAGGTAGACCTGGAGACAGGCAGGATTCACGCTATGGAAGCGCTGCTGAGGTGGAACAATGAAAATCTGGGTTCTGTTTCTCCCTTAAAATTTATCAGCATAGCAGAGGAGACGAATTTAATCAATCCCATTGGCGACTGGGTTTTATTAAATGCATGCAAATTTTTAAAAGAGCTTCATGACCAGGGATACTCTGAACTGTCCGTTTCCGTAAACGTTTCTATTATTCAGTTAATGCAGCAGGATTTTACGGAAAAGGTTATAAAAATAGTTTCGCAGACAGGTGTGGAACCGGAACATGTGGAACTGGAAATTACAGAATCGGTGCTCATTGAGTCCTATGAGGGGATTAAGGACAAGCTGATGGAACTGAGGGAAAAGGGAATCAAGATCGCCCTTGATGATTTTGGAACAGGGTATTCCTCTCTCAGCTATTTAACCCACATTCCCATTAATACACTGAAAATTGATAAAATTTTTGTAGACACCATTTTAAATGACAGTGACGGAACCTCCCTCACCAGCATGATTATTATGATCGGACGCAAGCTGGGCCTCTCCATTGTGGCAGAAGGTGTGGAGACAGAAAACCAGTTGATGTATTTAAAAAAGCATAATTGCCATATGATTCAGGGATATTATTTCAGCAAACCTCTGCCTCGGGAGGAAATGGTGAATCTGCTGAATAAGGGCAGGGAACTTACATAAGTCTTTGCTCCCATGATTTATGTGACTGCCAAAAAGGAGGTTTAAAATTTATGGATATGTATTTTTGGTTCATGCTTATTGCAGTCATAGCTTCCGTCGTTTTGATGGTATATGCTGTTGCGAATTATAATTCTGAACGGGCCTTTTTTTTGATCTTTTCATCTTTTTGTACGTTTTTGTATACGGCGGGATATCTTCTGGAAATCATTTCGCCCACACTGGAGGCGGCTTTCATGGGTGTCCGGGTGCAGAAGATGGGGACTCCCTTTATTGTAATACTGAATTATCTCTTTTTACGGGATGTCTATGGAGAAAAGCGGTTCAGCCACCGTGTGCACATCCTTCTCTTTGCCCTCCCGGTGTTTAACGTGTTTACGATTCAGGCATTTCCTTTGGTAAAGCTGCACTACACTCATATTGAATACTTCCGTGACGGCTTCATTGCAAACTGTCACGGATATGCCGGCCCCATGAGTTATATCGCCACTGGATATAATTTTGTGCTGGTTTCTTTGACATTGCACCGTATTTTTAAAAATTTAAAAGGGGGAGGCAAACTGCAAAGGCATCAGAACCTTTGCCTTCTGGTATCGATTCTGATTCCGCTTGTGGTCAATATTTACCACACTTTTTCCTACAATTATCTCAGGCTTGACTTAAATCCCTTTGCGGTTTCCGTTTCCACGGCCCTGCTTCTTTATTCCGTCCGGATTCAGAATCTGCTGAATGTGGTGCCTTTAGCCCGGGCCCAGGTAATTGAATCCATGACCGATGCCTTTATCGTCTGCGGCAGGGACTTCACCTTTCTGGATGCAAACCAGGCGGCCAAGCAGCTCTTTCCTGAACTGAACACACTCCATCCCGGTGAAACCATGGAGCAGGTGAAGCGGTTTGAACGGGAGAGCGAATTATCCCTTCAGATAGACGGGGAAATGCGGTTTTATAAAATAACCCAGACCCAGATCCTGCAGAACAGCAAAAACAGCGGTATCTGCATTGTGTTCCACGATATTACGGATAAGGAAAACCAGTTGAAGCAGCTGTACGGCAAGGCCACCTTTGATCCTTTGATGCATATTTACAACAGGGCCACCTTTTTTGATCATGCCAATTTCAGGCTGGGTGAGGACAACTCAGAAAACAATTCTTACGGACTGCTGATGATTGACCTGGATCACTTTAAGCTGGTAAATGACACTTACGGACATTCCTGCGGTGACATTGTGCTGGAAACCATCGCCGTTATTGTGAAGGGCCATTTCCGCAAGAATGACCTTGCAGGCCGTTATGGAGGTGAGGAAATCGTTGTTCTCCTGGAAAATATTTCATCGGGGAAAATGGTTCTTCTGGTGGAAAAACTCCGCAAGATCATTGAAAGTACCTCAATTCCCTGTCAGGATCATAATTTAAAGGTCACTGTCAGCATTGGAATGGCACATTCGCCAGCCGGAAGCGCTCACAGTCTGGAGGATATGCTGATCCAGGCGGACTCCGCTCTGTACAAAGCGAAGAACAGCGGGCGCAACCGCACCTGCCTGTATAAAGAAACAGAACGGCCCTCATGATATATTAAGGATAAGGTTCCGGTGTTATAATGTGTTGAAATATATCGCAATTTATGGTAAATTATAGGTGACAGATGGGTTGTGATAATATTTTAACAGGGAAAATCGGAACCAATACAATAAAACATTTATGCAGCAAAAGTATACTGCATTATTGAGTATAAGAAAAAGGCAATCTGCTGTATTTTTGTATAGTGGATTGCCTTTTGTGCATATCCGGAGAGGTGCGGTGCTGTTTAAGCACTGGGGGGGGGAGAGATGTGATGAAAAGTAAATATTTCAGGTATATTGCTTTACAGGCAGTGACAATGTCCGTGATTTTTGTGACCATTGTGTTCCTCCTTTTGCGTTATCAGCAGACAAAGAATAATTATCTTATTTCAAGCATCGGCCAATCCGTTTCCTATTCTGTGCAGCAGCACGTCTCCATAACAGAGGGCATTCTGGCCTCATTATCTTATAACTACGAAATTGATCACAATATTGACAAGGAGAAGTTCAATCTTCTGGCGTCTCAATATATAAAAGAGAATCCTGATATCCTCTATATTCAGCATAAAGATAAGAATACCATTACAGACATGGTATTTCCCGATGCTTATGCTTATACCCTGGGGGCCTCCTTAAAAGGGCGTCCGGAGGTGGAGGAGGCCATTGACAAGGCCATTAAGCAAAGGATCACAACAGTCAATGACCCGTTTATCCTTCAGGGTACGGAGGATATTCTTGGGCTGGTTATCCGGTATCCTCTTTATAAGGAAGAGCAGTTTGACGGCTTTTTCGTAGTTGTCTTTGATTTGAAATCCTACATAAACACCATGATTGACGGAGTGATTCCTTCTTCCTATCATATCAACATTTACGACAG
Organism: Lacrimispora sp.; assembly: GCF_036758025.1. Taxonomy (GTDB): domain Bacteria; phylum Bacillota; class Clostridia; order Lachnospirales; family Lachnospiraceae; genus Lacrimispora. The sequence continues at coordinate 27,381 of NZ_DAIOXM010000033.1, forward strand.
AAAGGGCGGGGTGATCCGGCAGGACTCCAGTGCAAAAGGCAGACCGGTACACACCATACGGGTTCCGGTCATGGATAATTACTGGCTGGTGAGCCTGTGGAAGGAACCAATACCGGAGGGGGGAGAAGCAGTCATCTGGTTCGTACCCTTGGTGGTCCTTCTTCTGGTGGGAGTCCTCGTCTTTTTGCAGGCGGACCTTTTCAAAAAGGATGAGGATATTCAGCATCTGGCCAGTCTTCATAAGGAACTGGAAAAGCTGAAAGAAAGCTATACCCTGGCTCTTGCCAGCGCCAATGATGCGCTTTGGGAGTGGAATCTCTTTACAAATGAAGTCATTACCTCAGACAAATGGCTTGACATTACGGGAAATGAGCTGAAAGGGCAGGGCTTTGGTGCCATTATCCAGGAGGAGAACATTCACCGGGAAGATTACCAGGAACTGATGGAAACCTTTGAAATGTGTTTAAAAGGCCAGGTTCGGGACTTTCAGAAGGAATACCGCATAAAAAACAAGGACGGCAGCTATACCTGGGTTTTAAACCGGGGAAAGGTTTATTTTGACGAATCCGGTATTCCCAATAAAATTGCCGGGGCAGTGTCCAATATTGAGGAGCGCAAGCAAAGGGAATCAAAGATAGAATACATGGCATTTTACGATATGCTGACGGGACTGCCCAACAAGGTCCGGTTTATGAGGATTCTTGAGGATACGCTGAAAGGCATGGAGGAGCAGGGCGGATATTCTATTCTAATGATTGACCTGGATAACTTCAAGAACCACAATGATCTTCTGGGCCTGGAAGTCTGTGACCAGCTTCTGAATCTGGCAGCCAGCAGACTGACACAGATCGCAGGGCCGGAAAATCTGGTAGCCAGGTTCGGCGGAGATGAGTTCCTGATCCTGATCCGAAACTACGATGATTTAAAAGAGGTGAAAGCCCTCTGCCAGAGTATTCTCCGCATCTTTAATAATCCCTTTTCCCTGATGAAAAAAATGGTTTATTTATCTGTCAGCATAGGCGTGGTTCACTGCTTTGAATCGGGACAAACAGCAAGTGATGTGCTGCGCAATGCTGATACAGCCCTTAATAAGGCTAAGGAAAGCGGAAAAAACCAATACTGTATTTACGATGACCAGATGCACGATGACATCATCAGAAAGTCCAATGTGGAGGCATGCATCAGAGAGGCCCTGGACAGGGACAGCCTGATTATTTATTACCAGCTCCAGCAGGATCTGCGGCAAAACCAGATCAGAGGCGTGGAGGCCCTGGCAAGACTTCATTCTGAGGAGTTGGGCATGATTTCTCCCCTTGAATTTATTGCAGTGGCAGAATACACGGGACTGATCATCCCCCTGGGGAACTGGATACTGAAAAATGCCTGTATTCAGGGAAAATCCTGGCTTGACAAGGACTATCAGTTTGGAAAAATGTCTGTCAATATTTCTGCATACCAGCTTCATAATGAAAGCTTTTATGACTTTGTAAAGGATGTTTTAAATGAAACCGGTTTTCCGGTGGACAGGCTGGAGCTTGAGATCACAGAAAGCGTTCTTTTGGAATTTTCAAAGGACAACATTGAAACCCTTAAAAAATTCAGGGCCCTTGGAATCAGCATTGCCCTGGATGATTTCGGAACAGGGTATTCGTCTCTTAACTACCTGACGGCTCTGCCCATTGATGTTTTGAAAATTGACAAGTCATTTTTAGGAAAGGCCATGGAAAGGGAAACAGAGAATCAGGTAATACGCAGCATCACAGAGCTGGCTCACGGGCTGAATCTGAAGGTGGTGTCTGAGGGAGTGGAGACAGCGGAGCAGAAACAGCTTCTTGAGGAAATGGGGTGTGACTATATTCAGGGCTATTATTTTGCCCGGCCAAATGATGCGGATAAGGTTGAAGAATGGTTTACAAGAGAAAAATTGAAGCGGTAACCGCTTTAGGAAAGCGTTGAGGGTTTACGATGGAAAGAAAAGGGAAAGAGAAAAAGAGGATTTCTATTAAATTGAAGCTGATCCTTTTTACAGGACTTTTGGTGTTAGCGTTAACGGCTGTTAATATGGTCACAGGCCTGCTCACCAGCTATCAGGGGATTTTGAAAAATGTGGAGGCTGACCTGGCGTCTCTGGGCGCTGTCGCAGATCTGGCTATTTCGGGGAAAATAGAGGATGTGACAGGTGATTTGGAACGTGAGGCGGAATCTGATCTTTCATCAGCTTCTGTAGCGGAGTTACAGGGCATTGCAGAGAAGAACGGCTGGCTGTATCTGGCTGTTGCCGGCCAGAACGGCACGATTGCAAAGGGGCCTGACGGATATACAGGAACCGGTGTGGTTTCCCAGGAGCTTTTTAACAAGGCTTTGGAAGGAGAAACTGTAATCACTTCCCCTTCCGCTGACAGCAACGGAGTTTTTGTCAGCCAGATCTATACTCCCATGGGCGGAAATGTTCTGGTTGCGGGAATTGACGGAATGTATTTAAGCAGCCTGATTGCAGATTTGCGGGTTGGAAAGTCAGGAAATGTTTTCATGATAGACAGTACCGGAACCATGATCGCCAATATGAGGCCGGAACTTGTCCAGAACCAGCAGAATTTTATCCAGATGTCAAAAACAGATAATAATTATGTGTCGGCAGCAAAGGTGTATTCTAAGATGATCACAGGGGCTGTCGGTGTGGATACTTATACCTATGCAGGTGTTGAACGGATCTGTTACCACTCTCCGGTGGCCGGAAGCAATGGCTGGTATCTGGGGGCAGTGGCTCCTATTAAAGAGATGACCTCCTCCATCCGCACAGTCGGCTTTTCTCTGACGGCGGTTTCCATTGTTATGCTGATTTGCGGCATTGGGATTGCGGTTTTATTCGCAGGAAGGATTGCAGATCCTCTTATCCGGATTACAAACCGGATGAAGCTGCTTGCAGAAGGCAATCTGACCGAGGAAACGCCCCTTATTAATAGCAGGGATGAGATCGGAGAGCTTTCCGGCAGCATTGACAGCTCCATCAGAACTCTTTCTCTCTACGTGGAGGATATTACCAGAAATATGGAGCGGATTGCTGCAGGCGATCTCACTACCGGTCCTGCCCAGCCTTATATCGGTGATTTTAAGCGGATTGAAACAGCTATCGGTGATTCCGTCAGCAATCTTTCAGCCACTCTTTCTCTCATCCATACGGCTGCACAGCAGGTGAGTACCGGTTCCGATCAGGTTTCATGCGGAGCCCAGGACCTTGCGGCAGGAGCCACAGAGCAGGCTGCTTCGGCCCAGGAACTGAGTGCTTCGGTAGAAAAAATAGCCGGGCAGGCTCTGGAGAATTCCTCTAATGTCAAATTATCAGCAAAATACGTGGAAGAGGCGGGAGCAGGAGTCAGCGAAAGCGACAGCCTCATGAAAAAGCTTACAGAGGCCATGGCAGTGATCAGTGATTCCTCCGGGCAGATTACAAGCATCACCAAGGTAATTGAAGATATTGCATTTCAGACCAATATTCTGGCCTTAAATGCGGCTATTGAGGCTGCCCGGGCCGGCGAGGCGGGGAAGGGCTTTGCAGTTGTGGCCGATGAGGTCCGGAATCTGGCATCAAAATCTTCAGAAGCGGCAAAACAGACGGCAGGTCTGATCCGGCATTCGGCTGAAGCAGTGGAGGAAGGAGCCGGAATCGCTCTCCATGCCGCACAGGTTCTGCACAATGTCAGAGAAAGTGCTCAAAAGGTGGAACAGAGCATTGCAAAGATCGAACAGTCCTCTGTGGAACAGGCAGAGGCCATTGAACAGATCAAGCTGGGCCTTTCCCAGGTATCTGCCGTAGTCCAGACCAACGCAGCTACAGCCGAGGAAAATTCTGCAACCAGCGAGGAGATGTCCGCTCAGGCTTTGGCGCTGCAGGCTGAAGTTGAGAAATTTAAGCTGAGCAGAGGGGACAGAAGAGGCTGATGAGCAAGGGGATGAATATGAGTTTGAAAGAGTATAAACCGCTGATTGATAAAATGCAGATTTTTGAAAAGACCTATGATATTATGCGGATTGTCGACCCGGTAGAAAAAGCAGTGATAGAATCGGAAGAAAACAGATTTGTTAAGGCAGAGTCTGCATGCTTTGATTTCTGGGAAAGAGGCCAGATGTGTCAAAATTGTATTTCCATGAGGGCATACAATGAGAACGATATTTTTTATAAAGTGGAATACAAAAACAATCAGGTTTTTATGATCACAGCAGTTCCTATTATGATGAATGGAAGGCGGCTGATCATAGAGCTTATTAAAGATGCTTCAAAAAACATGATTTTCGGGAAAAAGAGCAGTGAAGGGGAAGTAAATACCTTATCCATGATTGAATTTATGAGCCAGGCAGCAGTAAGGGATTCCCTGACAGGGTTATATAACCGCAGATATATTGACGAAAGGCTTCCGGCAGACCTGCGGAATGCTTCCTTGAAGAATGAACCGTTGTCCGTTGTTTTTGCTGACATTGACTTCTTTAAGGAGGTAAACGACACATACGGCCATCCGGCCGGAGATACTGTGCTTAAAGAATTTTCCAGGGAGGTGGAACGGTACGTCCGCAGGGACAGAGACTGGGTAGCCAGATTCGGCGGAGAGGAATTTTTCATCTGTCTGCCTAAAGCAGACCTTGAAACTGCCAGAAAGGTGGCGGAACGGATGCGGGCGGAGATAGAAAAGAAGGAATTTCTGATCGATGGAAATGCCATTAAGGTGACCTGCAGCTTCGGAGTGTATGGGGTCTGCGGAGACGACGGATGCCTTACGGCCGAGGGCGTGATCAGGCTGGTGGACAGGAATTTATACCAGGCAAAAACCCTTGGCAGAAACCGGGTGGAATAGAACCCCTTTTTTCTTGCGGGGATAAGGGATATGTTGAAAAATGTCGTTTTTTGTGGTAAATTATAGGAAAGGATAAAAGGCATTGAGAATACTATAATTCTATTTTGGAGGTACCTTTATGAAGAGTGCGCTTGGAACCGGGACCCGAAAAGACAGCTTTATGAAAAACCTGACAGTGGGCAGGAAATTGACTGCAGGATTTGGAATTGTACTGGTATTGATGGTGCTGTCTGCTGCCATCTCCCTGTACAGCATCAGCAGCATTGGACGGCAGATCGGCCTGTACAGAACGTATACAGTGCCTAATGCAGAGCATGTAAGGAGTATGCAGGTGAGTATGCAGGCAATTCTTTACAATCTGCTGGAAGGAATTGATACAGACAATGCCCAGGTGTCCAAGGAGCATTTTGACCTGGCCGCCGATTATGGAAAGACTGTTGCATCAGAACTGGATGCCTACCAAAATAATCAGAGAAACCGTGACCGTGACAAAGATATTGAAAACCTGCGCACCGTAATAAAGGAAGCCGCCGCCAAGAGGGGGGAGATCAGCGCGCTGGTTTCAAACCCTTCAGGAACCAATAAGACGAAGGCTATGGAGTTGTTCCGTGAGGAATACAAACCGAAAATTGATCAGGCAATGGACATCCTGCTGGGTTTTTCCGCAACGGCAGCAGTCAGGGCCGTACAGCAGAATGCCGATTCCCAGGCCTCCATCGGAGCAGCATGGATCCTGGTCATTTCCTGCATGGCAGTATCCCTTGCGCTGGCAGCAATCATCATCGCAGCCATCCGAAAATCCATTCTGACTCCGGTCAGGGAGATCGTGGAAGTCTATAAGGAGATTTCCAAAGGCAACAAACAAGTCAACATCTCCTATGAAAGCCGGGATGAAATGGGGCAGATGGCAGAGCTTATCCGAAGATCTAATAATCAGGAGGGCATTATCATTGAAGATGTCATAAAGAAGTTCACCCAGATATCCCAGGGAGATTTACAGTTTCATGTAGATATCGATTATCCAGGTGATTTCGCCCTTATTAAACGAACCATTGAACATACGGTTGCAGTCTTAAACCGGACCATGCATACCATCAATAATGCCACCGAACAAGTCAGTATCGGATCCTCCCAGGTTTCAAGCGGCGCTCAGGCTCTGGCAGCAGGTTCCACAGAGCAGGCGGCTTCCGTGGAAGAGCTGGCAGCCTCCATAGGCAGAATTGCAGAACAGGCTGCGGAAAATTCGTCCAACGTCAAAATGGCTGCCCAGTATTCTGAGAAAGCAGGCGAGGGAGTCAGCGCAGGCAACCGGCACATGGAACAGCTTACCGCCGCCATGGAGGACATAGGCTCTTCTTCCAGCCAGATCACCAACATCACAAAAGTAATTGAAGATATCGCATTCCAGACCAATATCCTGGCTTTAAACGCTGCCATTGAGGCTGCCCGTGCAGGAGAAGCTGGAAAAGGCTTTTCTGTTGTGGCAGATGAGGTCCGCAGCCTTGCGGCCAAATCAGCAGAGGCGGCCAGACAGACGACAGAGCTGATTCAGGGATCTGTTGAAACCGTATCCAGGGGAGCACAGCTTACAGGAGAAACTGCCCGGATTTTACAGGAACTGGGGATCAATGCCAGACAGGTCACCGATCTTATGGCTAAAATCGAGGATGCATCTGCGGAGCAGGCCACTGCCATCGTAGAGATCAACCAGGGACTCAGTCAGGTTTCCGCCGTGGTTCAGACCAATGCAGCCACTGCTGAGGAAAACTCCGCTACCAGCGAGGAAATGTCCGCACAGGCGGAAGCTTTGCGTGAAGAAGTGAGAAAATTCAGACTTAGATCCCGGGGCTGACAGGACCTTTTGGCAATTATGCAATAACAGGATGAGCGGATGGCTCCATCTCTTTGCAGGTGGAGCCGGACAGCTTTTTCTGATCAATTGTTTTTTATGTAATTCAAGAATCATTTCCAACCCTTTTCTGGGGATTACGAAAACCATTTCTATTTTTTAAGCCTTTTCGGGCAAACATTTATCACAAATTTAAGGAGAAAACAGCTTCATGAACAAAAATCAAATACTAAAACAATATTTTGGCTACGACAGTTTCCGGGAAGGCCAGGAAACTTTAATTGACAGCATTTTGTCGGGACGGGATGCTTTTGGAATCATGCCCACTGGTTCGGGTAAATCCTTATGCTTCCAGATACCGGCATTGATGATGGAAGGGATCACTCTGGTCATATCCCCTCTCATTGCATTGATGAAGGACCAGGTGGCAGCCTTGAACCAGGTGGGGGTCTTTGCGGCCTTTTTAAATAGCTCTCTGACAGCCAGCCAGTATCATAAGGCTCTTTCATTTGCAAAAGAAGGAAAATATCCCATCATTTACGTGGCTCCGGAGCGTCTGGTGACAGAAGAATTCCTGGATTTTGCCCGGAATGCCAGGATTGCCATGGTGGCGGTGGATGAAGCCCACTGCGTATCCCAATGGGGCCAGGATTTTCGTCCAAGCTATTTAAAAATCGTGGACTTTATCAATCAGCTTCCCGTGCGCCCGGTGGTAAGTGCATTTACAGCCACTGCTACCAGGGAGGTCCGGGAGGATATCATTGATATTCTTATGCTCCGGGAGCCTGAGGTAGTGACTACCGGCTATGACCGGCCCAATCTATATCTGGGTGTGCAGGCCCCAAAGGATAAGTATGGTGCGGTGAAGAATTTCATTGACACTCATCCAAACCAGTCGGGGATCATTTACTGTCAGACCAGAAAGCTGGTGGAAGAGGTATGTGACCGGCTGGGGAGAGATGGAATTTCCGTAACACGGTATCACGCAGGCTTAAGTGATAAAGAGCGGCATCAGAACCAGGATGACTTTATCTTTGACCGGTACCAGGTCATGGTTGCAACCAATGCATTTGGTATGGGAATTGATAAGTCCAACGTCAGATTTGTCCTTCATTATAATATGCCTAAGAGCATTGAAGAGCTGTACCAGGAAATCGGACGGACCAGCCGGGATCAGGAGCCGGGAGAATGCATCCTGTTTTACAGCGGGCAGGATGTGGTGATGAATCAGTTTTTTATTGACAATAACCAGGACAATCAGGAGCTGGATGATCTCACCAGAAGGATTGTGACGGAACGTGACCGGGAGAGGCTTAAGAAGATGACCTATTACTGCTTTACCAATGAGTGTCTGCGGGATTATATTCTGCGGTATTTTGGGGAGTATGGGTCTAATTACTGCGGAAATTGTGTAAATTGCCTGACTCAATTTGAAACTGTTGATGTGACGGAGATTGCAAAGGCTTTGATTGGATGTGTATCTTCCAGCAGGCAAAGGTATGGGGTAAATGTGATCATTGATACGGTTCATGGAGCCAATACGGCTAAAATCCGGCAGTACCGGATGGACACCAATCCTTATTACGCTGCCCTGGCTAAGACACCTTCTTATAAATTGCGGCAGGTTGTGAATCATCTGATGCTGAAGGAGTATTTAACAGTGACCAATGATGAATACTCCATTGTAAAGCTGACGGCTGATTCGGAGAAGCTTATGGAAAGCCATGAGCCCGTTATGATGAAAATGGCAAAGGAACAGGAGCCTGCATTAAGGGAGAAAACAGTTAAAAAAGCGAAGAAACCAAAGCTGGCCGGGGTGGAGCTGACAGAGCAGGATGAGGCATTGTTTGAAAAGCTGAGAAGGCTGCGGGCAGAGATTGCAAAAGAGGAAAAGGTTCCGCCTTATATCGTATTTTCTGACAAGACTCTGGTACATATGTGTGCTGTAAAGCCGAAGACAAAGACGGAGATGCTGACAGTATCAGGAGTCGGAGAGTTTAAGTATGACAAGTATGGGGAACGGTTTATGCAGTGCATGGAACAGTGACCTTTCTATATAAAACATTTCTAATTACAATAAAAGACTCCATTCTGGTTATAATATGGCTTATGAGAAGTTGATTTTTAACTTCTTATAAAAGGTGCCGCTATTAGCACCGTCCATCCGATTATGAAAACTTGTTTTCATAATATCAGTTGTGAGAGACTGCTTTTGGCAGCATCCAACGATTAATCAGACTGGGAGGAATGAATATCATTATGAAAAAATCAATGATTTTACCTGTTATTATTGCTGTAGCATTGAGTTTGACCGGCTGCGGCCCGGATTCTGCCGGAAAGAAGAGGGCAGAAACCACCCTTGCAGAAAGCAGTGAGGACGCGGCCCAGGCAGCGGCAGACGCTACGCAATCCGGTTCCAGGGAGCCGGAACTGGTTTTTAAATATGGAGAAGTTAACCCGGAAGAAAATATCATTGCCAGAGTGGGTCTTAAATTTGCCGAATACGTGGATCAACTGTCTGACGGCCGCATTAAGATTGAAGTATATCCCAATGATGCCCTGGGCGATGAAAAATATTCCCTTCATGTACTTCAGCGGGGAGGGGGACAGGTTGATATGTACAGGGGAAATACCAGTCAGTTGACCGGATATGGTTTTAGAAATCTAAACCTGTTTGGTCTTCCTTACATTTTTGAAAGCCGTGAAGGAATGTGGAGGGTTTTGGAGGATGAAGAACTGGGCAGGGCTTTTTTATCAGAGGGAAGTGAGATCGGCGCAGGGATGGTAGGGCTGTTCTATACTGATGAAGGTCCCCGTAATCTGTTTACATCAAGGGAGATCAAGGGACTGGAGGATATTAGAAATAAGAAAATCCGTGTTCAGGAATCTGTTTTGATGATGGATACCATATCTGCCCTGGGAGCACAGCCTGTTCCCATGCCCTACAGCGAGGTTTATGAGGCGATTGAGACAGGGGTCGTAGATGGTGCGGAAAACCCTTTGCCTGCTTATATTTCCAGCAGATTTTATGAGGTGGCCCCTTACTATCTGCTGAGCCAGCATGTTTTCAGCCCTGGAATCGTTTTGATGGCAGAAGAAAAATGGAATGCCTTAAGTGAGGAAGATAAGAACATTTTGCTGGAAGCCGGGCGGATGGCTTCCCAGTGGAATAAAGAGCAGATTGAAGCCGAGGAAGAGGCACTGCGCAGGCAGTTGGATGAATTGGGAGTCGTTGTCATTGAAATGTCACCGGAAGAAATGGAGAAGGCGAAAGAGGAAGAAGAAATCGTCAGAACCAGCTTCACTCCGGGGCTTGAAGATGTGCTGGACAGAATCATTGAGGTTCAAAATGCTCAGGAATAAACCGGCAAAGCCCTGACTTGCCAGGAAAATTATGCCTGTTCACAGGGCCTGTATTATGGTATGATTGGAATACTTTATGATACAGTCCTAAAAGGAGTGAGCAGTGCATGAAACTATTTCATTTATCTGATTTACACATTGGAAAACAATTAAACGGCTACAGCTTAAGAGCCAATCAGGAGGCAGTTCTTGGACAGATCGTGGATTATGCGTCTGAAGAACAGCCGGATGCAATCTTAATCTGCGGCGATATTTATGATAAAACAGCGCCTTCCGGAGAGGCATATACCATATTCAGCAATTTTCTGGAATCTATTTCTCAAATAAAGCCGCGGATTCCGGTTCTGATCATTGCAGGAAATCACGATTCTCCGGAACGGCTTTCTTATGCAAGTCCTTTTTTGGAGAAACATTCTATCCATTTATCCGCATTTCTGCCTGAAAGTCCTGAGGAATATTTGAAAAAGATAGTTCTGGAGGATGAATACGGCCCGGTGAATTTCTATTTTCTTCCTTTTTTAAAGCCCGGATATGTAAGGCCCCTTTTTGAAGAAAACCAGCCTTCCGGGTATGAAAGTGCTGTGAAGGCTGTTTTGGAACGGGAGCATATCGATTTAAAACAGCGGAATGTCCTGCTGTCCCATCAGTTTTATGGATCAGGGGGCAGGGACCCGGAAACCTGTGAATCCGAGCAGGCAGTTATCATGGCTGGAGGGCTGGACCGGGTGGATGTGTCGGTTCTGCCTGAATTTGATTACGTTGCCCTGGGCCATATTCATGGAAGCCAGAAGGTGGGCAGCAGCCGGGTGCGGTACTGCGGAACACCTTATAAATATTCAGTCAGCGAAGAATTTCATAAAAAATCTGTGACAGTGGTAACGCTGGGAAGAAAGGGAGAGGAGCCGGAACTGGAATTTCTCCCTTTAAAAGGGCTTCAGGATGTGAGAAAAGAACGGGGAAGTCTGGCGGAGCTGTTAGAGAGGGCGGTGGAAGAGACACGCCGCGATTTTGTCAGCATTACTCTTACGGATGAAGAAGAGCCTTATCGTGTCAGGGAACGGCTGGAGGAAGTGTACAGCCATATTCTGGAAATCCGGGTGGACAACCGGCGGACAAGACAAAAACTGATGGAACAGGCTGAGGAGGTTCCGGTCTTAAAGCCTTTGGAGGCGTTCCGCCAGTTTTATAAGGCAGTGAGGGGCGGAGAAATGACAAAGGAAGAGGAAGAAGCCATGGAACGGATCGTGCAGGAAGCAAAGGAGGATGAGGGCATATGAAACCGCTTTACCTTACTATGTCTGCCTTTGGTTCCTACGGTGGAACGGAAACGGTGGATTTTGAAAAAATAGGTCATGGAATATTTCTGATTACAGGGGATACAGGAGCAGGAAAGACTACGATCTTTGATGCCATATCCTTTGCATTGTTCGGCGAGTCCAGCGGACAAAGGCGGGAGCCTTCTATGATGCGCAGCCAGTATGGGGAAGATGAGGAGACTTATGTCACCTTAAGGTTTTCTCAGAGGGGGCAGGTCTATGAGGTCACAAGAAGCCCTGCCTATACCCGGATCAGCAAGAGAAGGAATAAGAACGGAGAATATTCTGCCGTTCCGGTTCCTGCAAAGGTAAGCCTCCTCCTTCCTGACGGAAGTGAATATCCGGGCAGCATCCGGGACATCAACCAGAAGATACAGGAAATCCTTGGTGTGGATCAGAATCAGTTTTTCCAGATCGCCATGATTGCCCAGGGAGATTATTTAAAGCTTCTTCACGCATCTTCCAGAGAGCGGAAGGAGATATTTTCCAGAATTTTCAACACGGGAATATACAGCCGGATTCAGGCGAAGCTGAAGGAGAAGAACAGCCAGATATATGGAAGGCTGGAGGAAAAACGGCTTCTTTGTTTCCATGAGCTTAAAAACATACAGCTTTTAGAGGGAAGTACTTATGAAGACAGATGGCAGGAGCTTTTGGGATTTAAGGAAACAAAGGCTGAGGAAATCAGGGACTTTTTAAAAGAAATTATAAACGAGATAAAGGAGAGAGAGGACCGGATTGGGGAAGAAAAAGAGGCGGGCGGAAAGCTTCTTTCCCAGGCAGAAAGCCAGCTGAGCCGGGCAGAAGAGATTAACCGGCTTTTTACCGGTCTGGAGCAGGCCGCCGCCGCTTTAAAGACTTTGGAGGCTCAAAAAAGCCAGTGGCAGGAACTGGAAAAGCGGTTAAATGCCGCCAGACAGGCAGACCGGGCAGGAGTGCCGGAACATGCTTATGTTGAAAAAAAGAAAGAATATCAAATCTCTCTGGAAAAGCTGGCTGGTCTGGAAAAAGAGCTGGAACGGTTAAGCCAGACTTTTATAAACGCCAGAAAAGAGGCGGAGGAAAGCAAAGAGCGTTCAGCCAGAGAAATTCCGGAGCTTTCTGCTCTCATTGCCAGGCTGGAGGAATCCATGCCCCTGTATGAACAGTGGAGGGCTGGCTGGGAAGCTTACGAGAGAAAGCGGCTGGAGGGAGAGAAAGCCGGAATTCATCTGAAGCAACTGGAGGAGGAACTGGTAAAAGTAAAGGATCGCCTTTTATCTGCTGAGATGACTCAGGAGATGCTGGAAGAAAAGTCCCGCCATCTGCCGGAAATCAGACAGAAGAAGATTCGTGCAGCGGAGGGGCAGCAGGCTTTAGAGGGGCTTGCCCTGGCTTTGGAACACTTAAAAAAGGATACTGTAAGAAAAGAAGAAATTCAAAAACTGATTGTCATTGAATTGGAAAAATATGAACGGGCGGAAGCTGCATACAATGAGAAGTACCGGGACTTTTTGGCCCAGCAGGCCGGAATTATGGCGGAGAAGCTGGGAGAAGGACAGGCCTGTCCGGTTTGCGGCTCTATTCACCATCCTCATAAGGCAGAATTGACCAAGGGGGCGGTCACCCAGGATGAGGTGGAACAGGCAAAGGAAGAGAGAAACCAGGCAGAGGAACGGCGGGCTAAAGCAGCAGAGACGGGCGTCCTGGCGGTGGAGAGCTGCCGTCACCAGGAAGAACAGATTAAAAAAGAGGCTCTGAAATGGTTTGGAAATGCTCTTTCTCAGGAACAGTTAAATACGAAACTTGGGTCGGAACTGGAGACATTCCGAAAGCTGTTAAACTCCGTGGAGCAGGAAGAACGGGAAGCCTTAGAAGCGGAAGTTCAGCTAAAGAAAATCATGGAAGCCCGCATTGTGGATCGGAAAAGGCTGGAGGAGCTGGAGCCTGCCAGAGAGCATGCCATGAATCTTTGGCAGGAGAAAAAGGTGGAAGCTGCATCTCTTT
>NZ_DAIOXM010000034.1:0-36532 GCF_036758025.1 Lacrimispora sp.
GTATTGCTGATGATAATGGGAACCACCGTATCATATCCTTCTTTTTTCAGGGCATCTAAGTCAAAGGACAAAAGCCTGGTCCCTTTTTTGACATGAGTGCCTTCTTCCACATACTTTTTAAAATGCTTTCCCTCTAACTGGACCGTGTTGATTCCCACATGGATGATCATCTCCGCCCCATTGTCCAGCATAAGCCCCAGAGCATGAAGGGTTGGATATACCAGAGTCACAGTACAGTCCTCAGGAGCTACAACCTCACCCTTTTCCGGCACAATGGCAATTCCATTTCCCAATGCCATAGAGGAAAATACCTCATCATTTACCGATGTCATGGAAACTGCCGCACCTTCCACCGGGGAACCGATCAATACGTCTGCTTTGGAGATGATATCGGAAGCATCATGAGGCTGACCGGATTCTTCTGTCATTGTCCGGCCGGATGATTCCCTTGAACCGGAAGTTTTTTCTGTCTTTCCAGGAATATCGTCAAAACCGAAAAGCATAGTAAGTCCCATTGCTCCAAAAAATGATACTGCAACGCCGATCAGATAATAAATAAAGCTTTTCATACCAAAAGCTGCATAAGTTGCAAAGGTGAGCACGCCGTTATTGGCAAAAGCATCGCCGTACACGCCTCCCACTCCCATGATGGCTCCGCCGATGGTGCCGCAGATAATGGCATAGATCATAGGCTTTTTCAACCGCAGGTTACAGCCGTAAATAGCAGGCTCTGTGATGCCGCAGACAGAGGCGGATATGGAGGCGGAAGCTGCAACGGTTTTCAAATCTTTGCTTTTTGTTTTTAACATAACACCGAGAGCCGCTCCGCCCTGGGAAAAGTTTGCCGCACCGGCAAAAGCCAGCAGATTCTGATGTCCAAACTGGGCCACATCATTGATACCGATGGGAAGCAGGGCTCTATGCGCTCCGAAAATAACGAATACGCACCACATGCCGCCTATGAATGCGCCGCATAAGGCAGGGCTTAAATTCATCATTCCGGTGTAAATAAAGTTAATGGCATTTCCGATGTAAATACCGATGGGTCCAAATACCATAAAAGTGGCAGGAACCATGACCAGCAGAGATAAACCGGGAACCAGAATAATCTTCAGCACTTCCGGAATCACTTTTTCTAAAAACTTCTGTATATAAGAGAGAATAAATACCCCGATAATGATGGGAATTACTGATGAAGCATAGCTTGCCTTGGTGATGGAAATGCCGAACATAGCAACATCTGCTTCTCCTGTCATCAGGGAAACCACTGCCGGGTAGCACATGGTGCCGCCAAGAGCCATGGCAATGAATTCATTTGCCTTAAATACCTTTGCACTGGAATAGGCAAGGATAATGGGCATGAAATAAAACAATGCGTCTGTGGCAGCCATAATGAGAATATAAGTCTGATTGGTGGTAATATCCAGCCCCTGCTTGGAAGCCATAATTCTCGCAATGGTCAGGAAGCCCTTTAAAAGTCCGGAAGCTGCAATAGCCGGAACCATAGGAGTGAACATGGTGGAAACGGCAATGAGAATCCGGTTTCCCAAAGAACCCTTTTCCCCTCCGTCATCGGGAGTTTCGGCCAGTGATACCATGGGAATGATCTCTTCATAAACCTTGGTCACCTTTGTTCCCAAAACGACTTGAAACTGTCCGCCGCTTTCCACCACTGAAATGACGCCTTCCAGATGCTCAATCACTTCTTTATTTACTTTTTTTGAATCTTTTAACTCAAACCTCAATCTGGTAAAACAATGGGTAAGTCCCTTTACATTTTCAGAGCCGCCGACATGTTCCAAAATGTCCTTGGCTGTTTGATTATAATTCATATTCCAAACTCCTTTCAAGTGTTTTCTATCTCATCATCCGGCCGGAATGACAAAATAAAAAGACCCGATCAAGCTGTACGGATCATAAGACCATAGAAAATAATGAGTCTTATCACCCTTCGCCCAATCCGATCTTGCCTGCATTACCAGTAACACGTCTTCTTGTTTTACTATTTAGTTGTAACCAACTGAGTACAATATATCACTATTTACTGATGAATGCAACTGATTTTAAAATTTCTAATGTTTTTACTAATTTATATACATATAAATTGTGTACTTTTACATAAAAGATAAATCACTGCTTCCTACAATACGAACATCCTTGCCGTCATAAGATCCTTCATATCTTTCGCCGTATAGGAAACTGTATAATCATTTATCATCTTCATTCCCGGGTAAAAGGATGCCCGCAATGCATCAAAATGGTCTTTGAAGTTGATCTCAAGCTCTATGGGGCACGGAACCTCCAAATGGCATTTATCCTTATTCATAAGAGCGTCATAAGCACCTTCACGAATCTGTTCCTGGGCCAGCTCGGGAGCAAGGTTGATGGTGGCATTTCCCAGGCCTTCCTTCACTGCTACAGCCGTGATATTAGGGTCATACTCATGTACGTGGCCGCAAAGGGCTCTGTCTCCGCTGATAAACACAGAAGGCACGCCAAGGGACTGGGCGTAGTAAGCGTGTATGAGAAATTCGGAAGCAATCTTACCGTTAAATTTCACTGTATTATTGCGTCTGTTCATGGTGTGTGACAATGGATTGCCGTTAGAACCTGCGGGGGAATGATATCCCACAAACATCAGGGCATCAAAGCTGCTGTCCAGTCCGCAGACCATAGATGCCGGAGACTGTTCCCAGCCGAATATGATCTTCGCTTCTTTGGGGAACATAGATAAATCCATATTGCGGCCTGAATCGTGTGCATCCTTAATATAAATCTCTGTAGCACCTGCCTTAACAGCGCCTTTGCAGGCGGCCACGGCTTCAAGGGTCATCTCTCTGGCAATAGGTCCGTGTTCAATATCCCCTAAATTTGTAGAACTCCAGGATGTTGCACCTGAAACGCCTTCTAAATCAACACTGATATAAACTTTCATAATCGTTCTCTTTTCTTTTTATTCCTGGTCTTAAAGCCAATTCCGTCTGTAACCTTACACCCAGTTTTAGATATTCTTCGTCAATATCAAACAGTTTCATAACAAAAAACGACGGCACAAAGAATACTCTTTCTACACCGTCACAAGCTTGTATAAGTATATACAATGGAACCGGAAAAGTCAATAAAAAAAGCGGGATTTGTTCCTGAAACAAAGGTACAAATCCCACTTTTTTATCAGTTCCTGCAGATATCTTTCCTCATAATCCAATCGATTTTCTCTGCATCTAATCCCCGGATAACCTCTACTGCCATGTTAACAGCGGCATCCACATCCTCTGCAGCACAGAAATTATAATGACTGTGCACATATCTGGACGGAATTCCCAGCACCAGAACAGGAACAGCTTTGCCTGTCAGACTGATCTTCCCGGCATTGGTGCTTCCCCCCCGGCGCACGGCATCCTGATATTTGATTCCATACTTGTCGCCAATCTCCTGGGCATACTGGATAAATTCCACGTTAGAAATATAGCTGTTATCCATATGACGGATCTGGACACCGCCTCTTAAAGAGCCCTGGGCGATGCCGGGCCTAAAGAAGAAATCATCTGCCGGAGAGCCTTCAAATACAATAGCCAGATCCGGCTGCACCTGCTGGGCTGTTACAGTTGCTCCTCTGGTGCCCACTTCTTCCTGGGCGGCAAAGGCGCCTACCACTTCTACTGCCAACTGGTCTGCTTCGTCTTTTAAAGCCTGCATGGTTTCAATGATGCTGACGCAGCCTAAGCGGTTGTCAAAAGCCTTGCCGTACAAAATGCCGTTTTCCTCATGATGTTCAAATTTTACATCAGGTACAATAGGGTCCCCCGGACGGATGCCGTAAACCTCCATTGCCTCTTCCCGGCTGCTGGCTCCCACGTCTACCAGGATGTCCTCAATAGCCAGGGAATTGTCATTTCTTTGGGCAGGTGTGAGAAAGTGCACCGGTTTGGAAGTGGTGATTCCTCTGTGCAGCTTCCCGGAGCGGGTTCTCACCAGAACGGAATGAGCAGGCAGGCTGGTAAGATGGAAGCCTCCCAGCATGAGGATGCTCAAAAGCCCGTTCTCCAGAATAGACTGGACCATGAATCCGCACTCATCCAAGTGGGCGTCCAGCATAATCACCGGACGGCCCTTTTTTTTATTTTTCATGGATGCATACACATTGTACATGGCGTCATTTTCCACATCCAGACCCTGGCACCAGTTCTTTACTTCCCGGATTACCTCATCCTCAAAGCCGCTGGGGCCAAAGGCATTGGTCAAAGCTTCAATTAATTTTATATCTGCCATGATTTCCTCCATATGTCAAAACCATTGTATCAATTACAGCTTAACTTTCTTTAATTCCTCAATTAAGTCAAGAATATAGTCGGCTGTGGTCTGAACCATTTCCCGGCCCCATTCCACAGTGGCTGTATTGGGATGATCCGGTCCGATCCAGCCATTGTCCGTCACTTTGGGGGTGTTTCTCAATATTTCGATTTCAACCCCTTTAAATCGGATGGTGCGGAACCCTGTTGCAACCAGGTTCTCTGTCAAATCAGTCATTTCCAGAGGAAGGTCAATCTGGCTCATATCGATCAGTGACGGGTCAACTGCCATGATTCCTGCAGTTTCCTCGCCGCCGCCGTGTCCGCCCTTCCACTCCGGTTTCATATCCCAGGCCATAAGCCACCAGTTGAGCATGACCACCATAGCACCCTTTTTATCAAACTCCAGACCCACACGCTCGATGGTTTTAATATTTCCCCCATGTCCGTTAAGCACTAAAATCTTGCGGGCGCCGTGGCTGTAAAGCCCGTCTACAATCTGGTATACATACTGGTAAAGCACATCAGGATCAATGTTGATGGTGCCCGGATAATCAGCCAGGGACTGGCATGCTCCGTAGGGAATCATGGGTGCAATGAGGATGTTGTCATTTTTCTCCTCAATCAGATCCAAAATCTTGTCCGGCACCAGGGTGTCAGTTCCAAGGGGAGCGTGACGTCCGTGGCACTCTGTACTTCCGATTGGAAGAATGACCATGTCACTTTCCTTAAAATACCGCTCTGCTGCCGGCCATGTAATCTTCGATAACCTCATGATCTCTCTCCTTTTATTTCACTTATTTTGCAACCTTTACATCATCCAGCTTGTGATATCCGATTGGGTCCATCACGAAACCTTCTACCTTGGCATTGGCGCCTGCAGTAATGGTGGTGTAATAAACAGGTGCATTGTTGTTGATTTCTTTTAACTTCACAGCCAGGTCTTCGTATGCTTTCAGCCTTACAGTTTCGTCTGTGCTGGTTCTTCCGGTCTCTACTAACTTGTCCACTTCAGGATCTGCGATAAAGCTGCGGTTTCCGGCTGCTCCCTGCTGAGAAGAGTGCTCAAGGGAATAGTAGGTGTAGTCAGCATCTGTGGTAGAAGTTACCCAGCCAAAGTATCCCATGTCATGCTCTCCGGCAGTTGTTCTGGAAATAAAGCTTCCGAACTCCATTACTTCAATGCTGCAGGTGATTCCCACATCCTGAAGCATGGCCTGAACTGCCTGGCACACTTCCACACGGGTCTGGTTGTCATTTACCCAAATGCTGGTTTCAAAGCCATTTGCAAAACCTGCTTCTGCAAGAAGCTCTTTTGCCTTTTCCGGATTGTACTCATATGCGCCCGGGCTGAAGTATCCGAATACGCCTGGTGCGATAATGGCGTCAGCCGGTTCACCGGAACCGCTGGCAATGGTATCGATGATCAACTGGCGGTCAATAGCGTAGTTGACGGCATCTCTTACCTTCTGATTGTCAAATGGTGCCTTGTTCATGTTCATGGAAATATAGAAGCAGGTCAGGGATGGAGCTTCAAATAACTGGAGAGCAGAATTGCTTCTTACCTTTTCCAGATCGTTTGGAAGCAGATCATATGCTAAGTCCACTTCTCCTGTTTCCAGGGCAATGGTTCTCTGTGCTGCCTCAGGAATAACCTTCATAACCAGCTTCTGTGTTTCTGCCGCTCCGTCGTAGTAGTCGTCAAAACGGTCTAAAGTAACGGAATCGCCCTGTTTCCACTCAACGAACTTATATGGGCCGGAGCCGATGGGATTCTGCTGGAATGCAGCTTCTCCAGCTTCTACTGCTGCCTTCGGCACGATTGCAGCAAAGGGTACGGAAAGGTTTCTGAGAGCCGGTGCATAAGGAGCCTTTAACTCCATCTTCACGGTGTAATCATCAACCACTTCTACGCTGCTGATAAAGTCAACGATGTAAGAAACAGCCGCAGAACCAATGGCTCTGTCCAGGGAGAACTTCACATCCTCTGCCTTTAATTCAGAACCGTCGTGGAACTTTACTCCTTTACGGATATGGAAGGTATAAGATGTATCAGATTCCTGATCCCAGCTTTCTGCAATCTGGGGCTTTAACTCGCCTGTAGCCGCATCAACTACGGTCAGGGTGTCAAAGATCTGGTCTGTTACCTGAACAGCCGGAGTTTCCTTTCCCTGATGAGGGTCAAGAGAAGTAACATCTGCACCCTGGGCCCAGACAACGGTATCCTTGTACCCACCGCTTCCTCCTGTCTCTCCTCCCTGGGAAGCCGCCTCAGTCTTTGTTCCTCCGGCATTTGTGCTCTGTCCTGAATTTCCGCAGCCGGCAACGCTTACTGCCATGGCAGCAATCAGGGACAATGCCATAACTTTTTTCCATGCTTTTTTCATAATCAACATTCTCCTCTCTTTGAGTTGGTGTAATCCTCTATAAAGACCGGTTTCAGGCATTTGCCTGCCGGAATTTATCCAATATGCTGTACCATAAGACAGCTTACATGATGGCCTGGCTCCATTTCCCTTAACACCATTTCCTGGCTTGTGCAGGCTTCTATGGCATAAGGACAACGTTTTGCAAACCTGCATCCAGGCTCCGGATTGATGGGGGAGGTCAGTTCCCCCTTAAGGGGAATTCTCTCCATCTTAAAGTCCGGATCAGGCACAGGAATGGCTGACAGCAGTGCCTTTGTATAGGGATGCATCGGGTTCCTGAACAAATCCTTAGCCGGAGCCGCTTCTACCATCTGTCCTAAATACATAACCACAATATCATTGGAAAAATGCCTTACCACGGATAAATCGTGGGTGATAAACATGTAAGTCAGATTCAGCTCTTCCTGAAGATCCTGCATCAGGTTTAAAATCTGGGCCTGAATGGACACGTCAAGGGCAGATACCGGCTCGTCACAGACAATGAACTTGGGATTTACAGCCAATGCTCTTGCAATTCCGATTCTCTGGCGCCTTCCTCCGTCCAGCTCGTGAGGGTATGTATTTACCAGGCGCTTTGCCAGACCTACCAGATCCATGATTTTTTCTACCTGGGCCATAATAGCGGCCCTGTCATTGGCTTTATAAATGCCCTGGACCAGCAAAGGCTCAATTATGGCTTCGCCGACTGTCATTCTTGGGTTTAAGGAAGCAAAGGGGTCCTGGAAGATGATCTGCATGTCATTTCTCAGCTTCTTCATCTGTTTCTTATTGTAATCCAGTATGTTTTCCCCTTCAAAGAACACCTTTCCCTCTGTAGGCTCATGAAGCCGCAGAATAGCCCGCCCCATGGTAGACTTTCCACATCCCGACTCCCCTACCACACCTAAGGTTTCACCTGCACGGATGGAAAAATTCACGTCATCCACTGCATGAAGAGTTCCTTTTGGAGTTGTAAAATATTTTTTCAGATGTTCGACCCGCAATATTTCTTTTTTCTGTTCCTGCATATGTCAATCTCCTTTTCTCAGCGGCAGCGGATACAGCGGACCTGATGTGTGCCGCTGACATTCACCATCTCAGGATGAGCCTGGGAACATTCAGGAACCGCATACTTGCATCTGTCGCAGAATACACACCCCTCCGGCAGCCTGGTGGGGTCAGGCATCATGCCGTCAATGGCCTGGAGCCGCTTTACATCGCTTGTCAGGCTGGGAATAGAGCCGAAAAGCCCTTCTGTGTACGGGTGCTTCGTATCTTTGTAAATATCTCTTAAAGTGCCGTATTCCACCACTTCCCCGGCATAAATGATCGCCACATAGTCGCAGTTCTGGGCAACCACACCCAAATCATGGGTAATGAGTATCATGGAAGTGTTATTTTCTGATTTCAGCTTGTATATCATTTCCAGCACCTGAGCCTGGATGGTAACGTCCAAAGCCGTGGTAGGCTCGTCCGCAATCAGCAGCTTGGGGTTGCAGGCAAGGGCGATGGCAATGACCACCCTCTGCTTCATACCGCCGGAAAACTGATGGGGATATTCCCCGAACCGTTCTGCCGGAATTCCTACCCGCTCCAGCATGTTTTCAGCCCATTTCCTGGCTTCTGTCTTGGACAGCTCCTGATTGTGGATTTCAATAACTTCCATAATCTGCTCTCCAACGGTCAAAACCGGATTTAAGGAAGTCATAGGGTCCTGGAAGATCATGGAAATCTCCCTTCCTCTGACATGTTCCATTCCCGCAGCAGAAAGATTTAAAATATCCTGTCCTTCAAACAGCACCTCTCCGCCCAGTATCTTTCCGGGAGGATTGGGAATCAGTCTCATAATGCCCTTGGCAAGAGTGGTTTTTCCTGCACCTGTTTCGCCTACCAGACCTAAAGTCTCTCCCGCACCTATATGTAAATTAACTCCGTTTAACGCTTTTACCACTCCGTCATCGGTTTTATAATGGATGACTAAGTCCTTTACTTCTAACAATGGTTTATCTGCCATATGACTATCCGTCCTTTCATACCTATCAATTCTTCAGCCTTGGGTCAAGGGCATCCCTCAGTCCGTCTCCCACCAGGTTAAGAGCCAGGATGGTGAACATGATTCCCATACCGGGGATTACCGTCACGTGCCATGCATCACGGATATAGCTGCGGGCATTGGACAGCATGGCTCCCCATTCAGGAGTAGGCGGCTGGATTCCCAGTCCCAGGAAGGAAAGTCCGGCAATGGAAAGAATGGCTCCGGCAATTCCCAGGGTCACCTGTACAATAATAGGTGCCATGGAATTGGGAATCACATATTTCATGATAATCCGCCAGTCACTGCAGCCGATGGCGCGGGCCGCTTCAATAAACTCCTGATCCTTCACCGTCAGTACCGAAGCCCTGACCGTTCTGGCAAAGGTAGGAACGTAAGAAATTGCAATGGCAATTAATACATTGGTAATGCTGGTTCCCAAAGCCGCCACAATCGCAATGGCTAAGAGCATGGAAGGAATGGCCAGCAAAATATCCATCAATCTCATGATGACGTTGTCGGCAGTTTTGCCGTAAAATCCTGCAAAGGCTCCTAAAAGGCTTCCGATGATACAGGAAATGATAATAGCCACTGTTCCCATGAATAAGGAGTATCTGACTGCCCATAACATGCGCAGAAACATATCCCTTCCAAATTCATCTAATCCAAAGGGATGAGCCATGCTGGGTCCCTGAAGGCGTTTTCTTAAGTCCTGTTTTACCACATAATTTAAGTAAACTGAGTTTCTTGTGAATGTATCTATAAGGATGGTGGCAACGGCGATAACCACCAGCGCCAGGATAAAATACATGCCTATCATGGCCATCCGGTTCTTTTTAAATCTGCGCCATACCTCTCCCCAAAGGGAACGGCTGCTGCCCGCTCCTTCTGCAGCAATCAGATGTTTCTTTCCCATGAGCTGCACCTACTTTCTCTTGTATTGTGATTTGATTCTCGGTTCTACGAAGGCGTATATAATGTCTACAGCCAGATTAACTACCGTAAACATAATTGCCAGAAATATAACGGAACCCAGAACCAGAGGAATGTCTTTTGATTTGATGGAATCCACCATAAGACGTCCCAGGCCCGGCCAGGAAAATACGGTTTCCGTCAGCATGGCTCCTCCAAGAAGGGTTCCAAACTGAAGTCCCACTGCCGTAATAATGGGGATCATGGCATTTTTCAGCATATGGCGGGTGGTGATTTTTTTATCAGATAAGCCTTTGGCTCTGGCTGTATCTATGTAATCCTGCCGGATGACCTCCAGCATAGAAGAACGCGTCATACGGGTGATCATGGCTGCAGAACCTGTTCCTAAGGTAATTGCAGGAAGTATGAGGCTTTTGATGAGAGGTACAATGCCCTCTCCCATTCCCTGAGAAGGAAGCCAGCCTAAATTCAGAGCAAAAATAATAACTACCAGCAAGCCGAACCAGAAGTTTGGCATAGCCACACCGACGAGAGAGAACAGCATTGCCGCATTGTCCATCACAGAGTATTGTTTCTTAGCGGAAATGATTCCCGTGGGGATTCCAATGAGGATGGCCACCAGGATTCCAGCCACTGCCAGCACTGCGGTGTTGGGGAAGCGTTCCATAACCTGCGCCCAGACGCTTAAGTTGTTTTTATAAGAGGTGCCTAAATCTCCCTGAACCATATGGAACATGTAACGTCCGTAGCGGATCAGCAGAGGATCATTAAGTCCCAGTTCCTCCCGCTTCATAGCCAGAGCTTCTGCCGAAGCCTGGTCGCCCAGAATAATCGCCGCAGGATCGCCTGGTGATAAGTTCAAAACGAAAAAGACAATGAACGTCACACCGATAATAACCGGAATCAGCATAAGCAGCCTTTTTAATACATACTTGTACATTTCTCTCTCTCCATTCTTCGCGTATTTGTATACTGATGAATCAAACGGATATGTAAGCATATCCAGGTGATTTTCTTTCAACCTTGCCTCTAATCAGGCAAAGCAAAATAAAAAAGAAGCCTAAGGATGCTGAAACTCCTTTGCTTCGTTCCGATTATAAAACAATACAATAATATTGTCAACAATATTTGTTTAAAAATTATAATGCATATATTTCGTAAACATTTCCTATTGTGCTTTTTACCATTCATGTGATATATTTGTCTTTATGCCGCATCAGAATGTCTTTGCATGACGTACACACAAAAAAACCAAATTGCTCAGGAGGTACTGCAACATGAAACAGATAGGTGGATTTTTTCCCTATGAACCGCTGCTTGAAACTGAAAACCATTTCTGGGAAAGCCTTTGTCCGGAGGGGGGAAGCCTGGGCTTTTTTATGTCAGGCAGGTGCGCCAATTACTATGCCTTAATGGATATTGCTCTCACTGATACAAAAAAGACCGCCTATGTGCCCATTTACACCTGCGAAACAGTTTTGGACCCATTTTTAAAGGCTGGATATGAACTCCTGTTTTACGATGTAACAAAAGATATGACCCCTATATTTGAGGAATCAGCTTTAGAACGCATCAGTGTCATTAATTTATGCGGCTATTACGGTTTCTGCAATTATGACAGGGACTTTATCAGGAAGTGCTCTGAAATGGGAGTTATTATTATAGAAGATACTACCCACTCCATTTTCTCCGGCAACGGCATTGACCCTTGCTGTGACTATGTGGTGGGAAGCCTGCGAAAGTGGATCGGCGTTCCTGCCGGGGGCTTTGCCTGCAAAAGAAAGGGGACTTTTTCCCTTCCGGTTCACAGGCCGGAGGAAGCACACCTTTCTCTGCGCCGCATTTCCATGAAAGGAAAGCTGGAACTGATGTCCGCCGTAAGCGGTCAGACAGACCCCCATGCCATGGAGCAGCTAAATGCTTCCTTCTGGGATGCGGAAATGATGCTGAGGCGTATTTTTGACAGCTATGGAAGCGATGAGGAGTCTGAATCCATTCTCCGCCGCTATGATTTTGACCATCTGAAAAAACAGCGCCGCAAGAATTATCAATATCTGCTGGACCATATGCCAGGCCATCCCCAGCTCACCATCGTATTTCCCGCTCTGCCTGATGAAACGGTGCCAAGCCACTTTACGGTATATGCAAAGGACAGGGATATGGTACAAGCTTACTTATCCGGCCATGGAATTAAATCCACCGCCTACTGGCCCAAGGGACCCATGGTAGATACCGCAGGCCGCGGGGAGGCAGATTATATCTACAGTCATGTGCTCTCCCTTCCCTGCGACCAGCGTTACGGCGTGGAGGAAATGGAATATATCTGCAGAAAAATTCAGGATATGCCTTTTTAAATCAACAAAGCGGAAATGAAAGAATCTTTTTGATTCTTCATCTCCGCTTTCTTTATCCATTATAAAAAATATCCTGATTCTTCATCTGCCGCCCAATGCGGTAAATACGCTCTCCGCTTGCAATGTAATGGGCTTTAATGGCATTCTTTGACTCTTCCAGATTATTCCGTCTTAAAATATCCAGAAGCCACTGATGCTCCAAATAGTTATTGCCCCGCCTGCTCTCCGACCCGTCATTGGAATCAAGAGACAAATTCTTTTCTGCTGTGTACTCATTAATCTGCTTGATGGTATAAAACATAGCGCCGTTTAAGGGGCTTAAAGTCTCCCACAAACTGGTCAGCCTGTCCATCTGTCCGGATATTATGATCTGCTTGTGAAAAATCTCATCATACTGAATCATCTTTCCCATGTCATCTTCCGCCACAGCCGCCTTCATAGCCAGCACTGCATCCTCCATAAGAAATATGGAATCGCTTAAAATACGTCCGCAGCACCGCTCCAGAGCCAAATTCTCCAGATTTCCGCGAAGGAAAAATATCTCATAAGCATCCTTGGGAGACAGCATGGAAACCGAATACCCCTTATTGGTTTCATAATCCAGGAATCCTTCATACATCAACTGCTTCAAAGCCTCTCTTACAGGCCCACGGCTCATTCCAAGCTGGTTTGCTATTTCATTTTCAACAATCTTTTCCTTTTGAGCCAGCTTCCCCTGCAGAATCTGTTCCCGGACAAAATCCGCCGCTACCTCAGAAAGACTGGATTTCTTTTCTCTTGCCATCTTTTCTCCACTCCCAATCTTTTAACCTTCATATTATACCGTAGGAGAGGAGGAAATGTCAAAAGGATTTTATCAGGGAAGGATTTTCTCCAAATCAGGAAATACCTTTACACTTCTTTTTAATATTCCCTTCATGTGTGCAATTGCAATGCCGTAATTAACAAAAGGAACTCCGGCATCTGCCGCGCATTTTCTCCGGTATTCCATCTCCCGGTCATTGAGCATACAGCCGCCGCAGTGGATGACCAGCTGATAAGAAGAAATATCCTCCGGAAATTCCCGCCCGGAAGAAGTTTCAATGACCAGTTCCTTTCCTGTAAACTCTTTAAGCCAGCGGGGAAGCTTTACGGTGCCGATGTCATCGCATTGTCTGTGATGGGTACAGCCTTCGGAAATGAGAATCTTATCCCCCTCCTTTAAACCGCTTAAAGCCGCCGACCCTTTCACTGCATCCTCTAAAAAGCCTTTATACCTTGCCATCAGAATGGAAAAGGAAGTGAGAAGAACATCTTCCGGCGTGTCCTGATTCACCTGCTCAAATGCCTGGCTGTCTGTAATGACAAGGGCAGGCTTTTTCCCAAGTTGCTTGAAAGTCTCTTTTAACTCCGTATCCCGTACTGCAACCGAGATTGCCCCTGCCTCTAAAACATCCCTCATGACCTGCTGCTGGGGCAGGATAATCCGGCCCTTGGGCGCCGCACTGTCAATGGGAATGACCAGGACTACCAGATCATAAGGCTTTAACATATCCCCTACCAGCCGTTTTTCCTTATCTCCCGTATTGACAAGTACTCCGATCCGTTCCTTTAATTCATGGATGAACAAGCCCTTTTCCCCGCTGACGGAAAGGCCGTCTGAAAAATCCTGTTCTCCTGTTAAATCACATTTATTATAGGCTACGATATAAGGAATATTCTTTTCCCCAAATATCCGCAGCAGTTCCTCATCAGCCTCTGTTTTTCCAAGGGTTCCGTCCACCACCAGCACGGCGCAGTCGGCCCTGTTTAAAATCTGTTTTGTTCTTTTTACCCTCATTTCTCCCAGGGCGCCTTCATCGTCAAAGCCAGGGGTGTCGATAATGACCACCGGGCCTATGGGGAGAAGCTCCATGGATTTGTATACAGGGTCTGTGGTGGTGCCTTTTATATCTGATACAACGGACATCTCCTGTCCTGTCACCGCATTGACGACGGTGGATTTTCCCGCATTGCGGCGGCCAAAAAAGCCGATGTGCACCCGCTCTGAAGATGGTGTTTCATTCAGTCCCATACTTATCACCTCATTTTTCTGTCAGTCCCAAATATTAAAAACGGAAATCCCTGATTCCATCTTGTATTTTTTCCAAATGCTCTTCACAGATGAAACGGACCTTTTCCTTGGGGATGTGGTTTAATTCTGCCTCAATAAGGGCCTCGCCTATCTTTTTCGTATCCTCGGAGGCGTAGTCCATTAAATATTCCTTTAAGGTCATAAGTGCATTGGGCTGACAGCAGTTCTGGATCTGGCCGCTTTTGCAAAGGCTCATAAAGCGGTCTCCGGTACGGCCTTCCCGGTAACATGCGGTGCAGAAGGATGGGATGTAACCCATGTCCATCAGCCAGTGAACCACTTCATCTAAGGAACGCTGGTCTGATACGTCAAACTGTTCTGTATCGGTAGGGCGGATTTCCTCCTGATAACCGCCTACACTGGTTCTGGAGCCGCCGCTGATCTGGGACACTCCCAGGCGGATTACCTTTTCCCTCACCTGCTGGCTCTCTCTGGTGGAAACGATCATTCCGGTATAAGGAACGGAAATGCGGATCAGGGCACAGATTTTTGCAAATATTTCATCATCGATTCCATTGTCAAAAGCGCCCGGATCAATGTCATCGGCCTTTTTGATCCGGGGCACACTGATGGTGTGAGGGCCTACTCCATGAACGGCCTCCAGATGCTCGGCATGCATCAGCAGACCTGCAAATTCATACTGATAAAGCTCCAGTCCAAATAAAACTCCCAGCCCCACATCATCAATGCCGCCCTCCATAGCCCGGTCCATGGCTTCGGTATGGTATGCGTAATTGTGTTTCGGTCCTGTGGGATGAAGCTTTTCATAGCTTTCCTTATGATAGGTTTCCTGAAAGAGAATATAGGTTCCGATCTCCGCCTCTTTCAGCTTCCGGTAATTTTCTACCGTAGTTGCGGCAATGTTTATATTGACACGACGGATGGCGCCGTTTTTATGCTTGATGGAATAGATGGTTTTGATACAGTCTAAAATGTATTCGATGGGATTGTTGACAGGATCCTCTCCTGCTTCGATGGCAAGTCGCTTGTGTCCCATATCCTGAAGGGCAATAACTTCCTTCTCCACTTCCTCCAGAGTCAATTTTTTTCTGGCGATGTGTTTGTTTTTTAAATGATAGGGACAGTAGGTACATCCATTGACACAGTAATTAGAAAGGTAAAGAGGGGCAAACATGACAATGCGGCTTCCGTAGAAGTCTTTTTTGATCTGTTCTGCCAGATCATAGATTTCCTGTATTTTTTCAGGAATGTTACAGGCCAAAAGCACAGACGCCTCCCGGTGAGTCAGGCCCTTTCTCAGACCTGCCTTGGCAATGATCTGGTCAATGAGCTCCGTATTGCTTTTGTTTTTTTCCGCATAATCAAGAGTTTCCAGAATTTCCTCATGAGAAATGAATTCTTCCGCTTTCAGCGATTTTGGATCATACATAGTGTTACTTCCTTTCTTTTGGGTCAGCATCTGCTTTCCCGTCAGTTTTTGTGAATTTCCTTACTCCCTGGGACTGCCTTTCGTCCCCTGATAAGCCGTTTTAGAACTGATTCCCTTTAATTTTCCGATCTTGCCCGTCAGTGCAGAAATAATGCTTTGAGGGGCATCCACTGCAATGCTGATGATGCTGACGTTTTTCTTCGGATAAGGGATACCCATACGGCCAATGATGTACTGCCGGTATTCGTGGAGGATATCATTAAGTAACTCTACAGATGTCTCTTCCTCTACAACAATACCAATTACTGCAATTCTGGTTTCCATCACCATTCCTCCATTTGATTTCCCGCCCAGCCTTCTGCCTCAAATCGTGTTTTTGGCATCAGGATGCTGCTTTGATTGTATCTTAACATAAGTGATAAATTTTTTCAATTTCGTTTTTCTTTTATTGGAGGAAGAACAGGAAATATCTTTAACTATATACTTAAAGACCAGATATAATGTCAAAAGAAGTCGATTGCTTGGCAATTGACTTCTTTTGACATTATATGATATTATATTATAAAATAATTACCATATTTTGATATGATAGGCAGATATCTTCTTTAACTAACCTTTCCAACTAAAAAGTCTATGGGCCATTAAAGACAACAATTAATCAACGAAAGGAAGCAGAGATGAAAAAGTACAAGAATTTTTTAATTGTAATCGTTGTTTTACTTTTACTGGCGAGTACCGGATGTGCCCGGCAGCAGCCGGCAGATGGTACGACCGCCTCCACAGAAAGTCCTCAGCTTGAACTCACCCTTGAAGAGCTTGCCGCCTATGACGGGAAGGACGGAAATCCCGCCTATATCGCCGTTGACGGGGTCATTTATGATGTAAGCGACAGCTCGAAATGGAAAGACGGAGAGCATAACGGATACTCCGCCGGGCAGGACCTTACGGAGATCATTAAAGGCAAATCGCCTCATGGTGTCTCCGTGCTCTCAAGGATGCCGGTTGTGGGGAAAATAGTCGAATAAATGAAAAAGGGGGTAATGGATTGTATAAAATACTGGGTATCATCAATGTGCTTTTGATTATTGTCATTACATCGCCTTACTGGCTGCGCCGCCTGGGCCAGCGGTTTTTCCCAAAAAGAAAAATTGCTTCTACAAAGCTGATAAAAGTCTTACGCGCTGTGCATAAGCCCTTTGGCCTCTGCCTGTTGCTGATTACACTGATACACGGTTATCTGGCTTTAGGGGCGTTTCGGCTCCATACGGGTACGCTCGTTGGGATTATGGTCCTTGTGACCGTTGTGCTGGGGCTATTGTTTTACAGGAAGAAAAAAGCAGTATTTTTCAAATGGCATAAACGTGCAGCATTGCTGATGGTACTGCTGACGCTTTTACACCTTTTTTTCCCCAATGCGATTTACTACATCTTTGTCTGAAAAAACAGCTGGGATGGGATTCTTTGAATCCCATCCTATTATCATCCCCTTTTACAGGCATCCAATCCTGAATTTAATCGGCAGCGCACATGTACCCCCTTTGCAATACCCAAAATGTAAGCATGATATGTTTTTAGGACTCGCCATAAACACAAATGCCTTCCTCTAATTGAACTGAAAGTCATTTACATCTGTGATCAATCCGTTAAATCGTACGTTCCTGCGTTGTCAAAATCCAGGGTGACAACGGCTGACTCAAAGATAATTTCATAAAGAACCAGGTAATCTCCTGCCTGTTCTATGGTATCTTTATAGCCAGAAATCTTCTCGATGAAATATTTTGCAGCGTCAAATATGGTGCGGCTGCTTTTCTTCACCCTGCCTTTTGCCCTGACATGTTCGTTGCCTTCATGGGGAATGGTGGTGAAAGCCACCTTGTTGCCGGCTTCAAATTCCCTGACCTTGTCATTGTCTCCAAAGGTAGAAAAGAGTATTGTTTTTGCGGCTTCGTCAAAGTAAAAATTTACAATCCTCACATTGGGCTGATCAGCCACACAGGTGGCCAGGGCGATTTCTGTCTGTGAGTTCATCAGACGGATAAATTCTCTTTTTGTATTCATATCAGTGCTCTCCTTTACTTGTTGTTTCGTTTGCAGTATAATGCATAATGGTGTCAATTAATGAAACCATTTAACCGGAAAAAGGAGGAAATTATGAAAAAGTCTGAACGTCTGAATGACATGATGATATATTTGAACGATAAAAAATCTTTCAATCTCAAAAGTATCATGGATCGATATTCTATTTCTAAAAGTACAGCGCTCAGAGATATTCAGTCCTTAGAAGAAATAGGTATGCCGATTTACTCAAAATCCGGACGGAATGGGTATTACGGCATCCTTCCCAACCGTTTGCTATCCCCCATTGTCTTTACCGTTGATGAAGTTTACGCATTGTACTTCGCCATGCAAACCCTTAATGCTTATCAGTCCACACCATTTCACTTAAATGTCCAAAAGCTAAAACAAAAATTTGAGGGATGTATATCAGAAGAGCGAATTAAAAAATTGAGAAAAATGGAATTGATCTTTCGATTGGGCAGTTACCAGAGCAAAAATCAATGCGGCTGTCTGGAAGATATTCTTCATATGGCGGTTGATGAACATGTATGTGAAGTTCTCTATACAAAAGGTGAAGCTGAAAGGCAGTATTATGTCCAGTTTTTTGATATCACTTCTGCCTATGGACAGTGGTACGCAACAGCATACAATTTCCAGACAAAAAAACCCCAGGTATTCCGCTGTGATAAAATTCATGGTATACGGCCCTGCAGTCAATACACTGCAAAGCCGCTTTCTGAATTTCTGGTTTCCTCCAGGGAAATGTTTCGGGATAAAGAGGCAGTTGACTTTGAAGTTGACGTTTCCGGCAAAGGAGCGGATCTGTTTTATAAAGAACATTATCCATCCATGGAGCTGCACTGCGAAAATGGAACATACAGTGTAAAAGGCTTTTATAACAAGGAGGAAGAACCTTTTATCGCCAATTACTTCACGGTTTACGGCGAAACAATCCTCTCCATCAAGCCAGACAGCTTGAAAAACCTGATTCTTGAGCGATTGGAAACAATAAAAAACCACTTGATTTCCCTCTGAGAGAAAGAAACATTTTATCACCTTAAACCGGAAACTCTATCTAACTTTTCTACTGCTTCAGATTCTGTGCCCACAAAGAAAAAATCTCTGCCGTTATTGCTCTCATAAATGAAATCGTGAAGCGGTTTGCTGCTGTGGACAGAATAGTCTCCCCAGACAGCAAGCTTAAAAGCATAATTGATATATTTTTGAAGCACATCCCCGGCAAGACGCGTGGACAATACGAAGAAGTCATTGGTAAAACAGGTTTTTGGGAGTACAAGATTGTGAAGACCTGTTTCGTAGCTGACTGTCATTGCAAGGTCAAGTGCCGATTGTAAGTCAGTGATCAAAAGGTCATTACTTCTGATTACTGCAATGTCTTGATTATTTCCCATAATAACAATATTCATAAAACTACTCCTTTTTGCAAATGAAATTGAATCAGTTTAAATCTTCTGTTACAACCGAAATCAGTTCTAACATTTCTTTCATAAAATAAATGTTTCCCCATAAAGCTACACGGACTTTATTTTCATGTTCCAAATGCTGCACGTGCATGGTAGACCTGCCGTATTCCCGGGGCTTGCAATTCAATGCCGCAGTCAGCATATTGACAATTCGGGCGCTTTCGTCAAAATCATGAATCTGAATATCAATTACCGAGGACACAATAGCCTTATCCTGAGGTTGTTCCATAATATCAGGATTACGGTCATGGTTATTTTCCGCAAAAATGCTTAAGTCATGACCGGTTATACGCCAGCTTTTCCCTATTTTATTGGCGCGCAATTTTCCCTCTCGGATATAACGCTGTATGGTTTTAGGGTGTATATCCAGCATTTTAGATACCTGCTCCACTGTATAATATGTTTCTTGCATCTCATTACTCCTTATTACATCTTATAAATGCAATAATAAGTCATAATAAGTAATTTGTCAATACGTGATTAGGAATTATTCAAACCTAAAATAAATACCCCTTGCATAACAAAAGTTTTAGGTGTAATATATCTCTTGGTACCTAAACTCTTGGTACAAAGCGAAAAGGAGGTGGAATGTGATGGAAATGCAGAAGGAACATATTCTGGCGTCCCGTCTAAGAGCATGCGGACATTTTCTTTACTATCAGACGGGCGGAAAATCAGGTCAGCGCCGTATACTCGTAACACTTTTAAGGCAGAAAGACCTTACCCAAAAAGAACTTCAGGATATACTTGAAATAAGTTCCGGCTCTTTGAGCGAAATTCTCCAAAAAATGGAGGACTCCTCCCTCATAGAGCGTCAAAAAAGCTGTAATGATAAACGGCAGGTAAAGCTTGCCCTTACGCCTGAGGGGGAAAATATTGCGCTCCAGGTAAAGGCGCATTACATCAACACGCTTGAGCGTATGTTTGAATGCCTGGATGAGCAGGAAAAGGAGCAGCTTGACGGAATTTTAGAAAAGCTTGTAGAGCATTTGGATTCTCTCAAAACCGACCCTCTGTTTGAGACAGGCGGGGACCCAAAACAAAAGATCAATTTTGACAGGATCATGTGACCTGTCGTTAAAAGGGAGTGAAGTTAACAACATGAGGAAGATCCTTATAAAAAGCATAAGGGAATATAAAAAACCCTCTATTCTGGCACCGGTTTTCGTGTCAATGGAGGTTGTCATCGAGTGTATTATTCCGTTCATCACCGCACATCTGGTCAATCAGATCAAGGCGGGCTGCGGAATTAATGTAATTTTG
This sequence comes from Lacrimispora sp., assembly GCF_036758025.1. Lineage (GTDB taxonomy): Bacteria > Bacillota > Clostridia > Lachnospirales > Lachnospiraceae > Lacrimispora. The sequence continues at coordinate 20,325 of NZ_DAIOXM010000034.1, forward strand.
CAATACGGTCTGCTGCTTCTGGTGATGGCAAGTTTTTCCCTCACATTCGGCAGACTGGCCGGCACAGCGTGTGCTACGGCTGCAAGCGGCTTTGCCCGCAATCTTAGAAAGGATATGTTTTACAGCATCCAGTCCTTTTCCTTTGAAAACATCGACCGTTTTTCCTCGTCGTCTCTTGTAACAAGGCTTACCACCGATGTAAGCAATGTCCAAAATGCGTACATGATGATTATCCGTACAGCCATAAGGAGCCCGCTGATGCTGGTTTTTGCTATTGTGATGGCATTTATTATGGGCGGCAGGCTGGCGCTCATTTTCGTGGTGGTGATACCGATTCTTGCTGTGGGGCTCTTCCTGGTCATCCGCAAGGCGTTCCCCATTTTTAAAAGGGTATTTCGTAAGTACGATGCACTTAACAGCTCCATTCAGGAGAATATTCAGGGCATCCGGGTTGTAAAATCCTTTGTACGTGAGGACTACGAAAAGCAGAAGTTTGAAAAAGCCGCCGAAGATGTGCGCACGGAGTTCACCAGGGCTGAGAAAATCATTGCATTCAACAGTCCCATTATGCAGTTTTGTCTGTATGTGAACATGGTGTTTATTTTGACCTTTGGCTCCTATACCATCGTCACTACACAGGGACTGAACTTCAATGTAGGCCAGCTTTCCTCTCTGATGGTATACAGCTTTCAGACACTGATGAGTCTGATGATGCTCTCCATGGTGTTTGTTCTGATCACCATCGCAGATGAGTCCTCCCACCGTATTGTGGAGGTTCTGCAGGAAAAGAGCACGCTTACCAATCCGGAATCCCCTGTTTTTGAGGTGAAAGACGGTTCCGTGGATTTTTCCGGTGTCAGCTTCCGCTATTCCAGGAAAGCGGAGTTTATGGCGCTCCAGAATATCGACCTGCACATAAACTCCGGGGAAACAATCGGTATTTTAGGCGGTACGGGTTCCTCAAAAACCTCTCTTGTCCAACTGATTCCCCGTCTGTACGATGCCGCTGAGGGCACGGTACAGGTAGGCGGCCTGGATGTACGTGCCTACGATATTGAGGCTCTGCGCAATCAGGTTTCAGTGGTACTGCAGAATAACATCCTGTTTTCCGGCACCATCAAAGAGAACCTGCGCTGGGGCAACCCCCAGGCAACTGATGAGCAGCTTAAGCAGGCCTGTAATCTGGCACAGGCAGACGATTTCATCTCCCGCTTCCCTGACGGCTATGATACCTATATCGAGCAGGGCGGCTCCAACGTATCAGGCGGACAAAAACAGCGCCTGTGCATCGCCCGTGCCCTTTTGAAGAAACCCAAAATACTGATTATGGACGATTCTACCAGCGCTGTGGATACACAGACCGATGCGAGGATCCGCAAGGCCTTTCGCGAGTATATTCCTGAAACCACCAAGATCATCATTGCCCAGCGCATCGCCTCCATACAGGATGCGGACCGTATCGTACTGATGGACAAGGGCAGGATCGCGGCTGTGGGCACCCATGAAGAACTTTTGAAAACAAGTGAAATCTACCGGGAGGTATACGATTCTCAGAACAAGGCAGGTGGACGACAATGAAAAAGGATGTCATATTTAAAAAAGGAACGTTAAAACGGCTTTTAAAAATGCTGTTTGAGTTTTACCCGGCTGCGCTGCCGCTGGTGCTCTTCTGCATCGTGTTTACGGCTGCTGTTTCCTCCATTCCCTCTATTTTCATGCAGAACATCATTGCAGTGCTGGAAAAAAACCAGGGAAGCGATTGGGCCCACGTTGGCCCGCAGATCCTGCGGCTGGTGTCCATACTGGCCGGACTGTATGCGGTTTCCCTTGCGTCGTCCTTCGCCTACAACCAGGCTATGGCAGTCATCACCCAGGGCTCGCTGAAAAAAATGCGTGAAAGGCTGTTCCACAAGACTCAGGATCTGCCCATCCGCTTTTTTGACACCCATCCCCACGGCGACATTATGAGCCATTACACCAATGATATTGATACACTCAGGCAGCTTATTTCACAGAGCATGCCGCAGCTTCTTGTTTCAACCGTCACAGTGATCACACTTCTGAGCATCATGCTCTATTTCAGCGTGTGGATGACCGCGGTTGTGCTCAGCGGCATGGCGGTCATGCTGACAGTGGTAAAGAAGCTGGGCGGCAATTCTGCAAAATATTTTATACGCCAGCAGCACTCTCTGGGTAAAACCGAGGGCTTCATACAGGAAATAATGAACGGCCAGAAAGTGGTAAAAGTTTTTTGCCATGAGGATGAGGCCAAGACAGGTTTTGATGCCATTAATGACCAGTTGTTCCGCGATTCGGAGCAGGCCAACAAGTTTGCCAACATTCTCCCGCCCATTCTCATGAATATCGGCAACCTGATCTATGTTACGGTTGCCATGGCAGGCGGGGTATTCCTTCTGACAAAGGTAAGCAATTTAAGCATTTCAGGGCTTCCATTCAGCATCAGCGTGGTGGTGCCGTTTTTGAACATAACCCGTCAGTTTTCCGGCAACATCAACCAGGTATCCCAGCAGGTAAACGCAGTGGTCATGGGTCTGGCAGGCGCAGACCGTATCTTTGCAGTACTGGATGAAGAACCTGAGGAGGACAGCGGATTTATCACTCTCGTCAATGCCAAAGAAGAAGGGGGCGTTCTTACGGAATGTTCAGAACGCACGGGACTTTGGGCGTGGAAGCAGCCTCTGCCGGATGGTACGGTGCACTATACCCGGCTTGCCGGTGATGTGCGCCTGCAGGACGTAGATTTCGGATACGAAAAGAAAAAGACCGTACTTCACAATATCACCCTGTTTGCGGAGCCTGGCCAGAAGGTGGCGTTTGTTGGTGCCACAGGTGCGGGAAAGACTACCATCACCAATCTTTTGAACCGCTTTTACGACATTGCCGACGGCAATATATTCTACGACGGCATCAATATCAACAAAATCAGGAAATCGGATCTGCGCCGTGCCATTGGCATGGTGCTTCAGGACACCAACCTGTTTACCGGCACTGTCATGGACAACATCCGCTACGGAAGGCTCAACGCCACAGATAAAGAATGCGAATCGGCTGCCATGCTGGCAGGCGCCCACGACTTCATTACAAGACTGCCCGAAGGGTATCAGACCATGCTTTCCAGCAATGGCAGCAACCTTTCCCAAGGACAGAGACAGCTTATCGCCATCGCTCGTGCGGCGGTAGCAGACCCTCCGGTTATGGTACTGGATGAGGCGACTTCCTCCATCGATACACGTACTGAGGCCATCGTGCAGCGGGGCATGGATGCGCTCATGAAAGGGCGAACAGTATTTGTGATTGCGCACCGCCTTTCCACTGTTCAAAATTCCGATGTGATTATGGTACTGGAGCAAGGTAAAATCATTGAACGAGGCAGCCATGCACACCTGATCGAAGAAAAGGGTAAGTATTACCAGCTTTATACCGGAGCATTTGAACTGGAATAGGAATCTATGTATTAACGGCAATTGGAACAGGCTCCATGGACGGTCATTATAACCGCCATGGAGCCTGTTTTTTTTGCGAAATATCCCTGTCAATTCTTTTAAAATCCCAAATCGGAAAGAAAATAGGCGTTGCTGCAGGCAAAAAGTCCCTTCTCATCTTTACACTCCACCCTGATGTATGTCTCGTTCCCGCAAAGAGGAAACCTCGCTTCCGTAAGAGGCTGTCCTTCTACGGCCGCTCTGCAGCAGAGTCTGGAACTTTCCGTGATCCCGCAAATGGCCTGTACCGGTCCTGTCTTTACCACCAGTTCCCTGTTCTCCACGTAAAGTTCTTTTATCTCAGGTCCCATGGAGCTGTAGAAATGGCCTTTTACCAACCCATTGATAACTGCATTATAGCTTAACTCTTCCGCCTTTATCATGGTAAAGCCTCCGAAAGAATCACACAGAGGACTGTCAAAAGGATAACTGTTATGATTATCATCGGTTGCCATGCACCATAACCGGTTACCCAGGCGGAGCATCTCATCATAGGACTGGGGATTATAACCGTACAGCCCGTCATGCTCGCAGCCGTGATTATAGATTTCCATGGCAAAAAGTCCTTTCAGCCCTTTATAATCTTCATAATTCTGCAAGGACCAGTAGGGGTGATTATAGCAGGAAATAAAACCCAGTTCTCTCATTTCTTCCAGATAGCTATTGATGTAATCAAAATCACCATACCTGCATTCCGGGCAGATTCCCTCTTCCTTTTGCTCCCGCCTGTACTCCGGCCTGGTATCATACAAATTAATGTGATACGTCTTATCCCTGGGACGAAGCCGGTCCGGGCTAACCTGGTTAATATCCACTTCCACTGCTGCAAGAGCCAGGAATTCTTCATCATTTAATTCCTCATGGTTTCTGTATATCCTGTGATCCGTAAAGGCCATAACCTGATATTCCCGTTTTTTATAACTCTCTTTCGCCTCCTCCGGCGTCAGCCTTCCATCGGATACGATTGTATGGCCGTGCAAGTTTGCCTTGTAAAACCTGCCGGTTTCAGGCAATAAATAAATCCTGTCTTTCACCTCGCCTTCCTCCTTTCTTACACCTGTTCTTTAAGCCATTTCAGCGGAAGATCATTCAAAAAGTATGCATTGGAAACTGCAAAAAGTCCATTTTCATCTCCGCAGACAATGCGGATATAGCCTTCCTTTCCAGTCAGAGAAAATCTTGCTTCTTCCAGGCTTTCTCCTGGCTGGGCTGTTTTTATATAGCAGTTTCTGCCTTGGTTTTTTACATAAATTTTCTGAACCGGGCCGGTCTTTATCACCAATTCCTTCCCTTCAATATAAAGAGACCGGATTTCAGGGCCCATGGAACTATAGAAATTTCCTTTTTTTAAAGCTTCTATTACAGCGTCATAAGTAAGCTCCGTTGCCTTGATTTTTGTGAATCCTCCAAAGGAGTCATTGAAAGGGTGTTCAAAAGGATATTCATTGCAGTTTCCATCCGCAGCCAGACAGAGCAGTTTTTTTCCGCACCGCAGCATTTCATCATAAACCTGGGGCTCATACCCCCTAAGCTCTCTCACATCATTGCTGTAGTTATATATCTCCATGGCAAACAGGCCATCAAGCTCCTTATAATCCTCATAATTTACCATGGACTGACAGGTTAGGCTGAGGCTTGCCAGAAAACCAAGCTGATTCATCCTTTCAATGCAATCACTCCCTTTGGAAAGAAACTCGCAGCATTTCTCCTTTTCTTCTCTCATTTCATCAGGATTGGTGTCGTAAAAATTGATGCGAAACCCCTTTTTCCCTACATCTGCCGAAAATCCCGCCAGAGCCAGAAAATCCAGTGCATGCAGCTCTCCATGAGTACGATATTTTTCCCAGTCCGTATAAGCTGCGATCTGGTATCCCCTGCTCCGATATGCCTCTTTTACCTGCTCAGGAGTCAGTTTTCCATCTGAAACCGTTGTGCGGCAATTCATATTTGCCTTATAAAAATCTCCCTCCTTGGGGAGAAGGTAAACTCGTTCTTCCATTTCTTTTCCCTCAAAAAAGCGCCGCCAAAGGTTTGGCAGCGCTTTCCTATTTACTGATTTGCCTCTTTAATGGCTTCGTTTGCTCTGTCTTGAATGGATTTCATGGTATCTTCCAGAGGTTTTTGTCCCTGGCCGTATAACTGACCTTCTTCGGTGTAAATCTGTCCGATGGTGGTATCAGCGGTTCCCATGATCTTTTCATTTAAGTATGCTCTGCTGTTGTCAAACCAGCCTGCCATGAAGTCTTCCACTGTCAGATTGTCATCTTTAAATTTAGGAAGCAGGCTGCTTTCGATATAAGTCTTTGCCTCATCTTCTGTCAGAATCTTGGCAGGAACGCGTCCATAACCCAGAGTATATTTATTTTCACAAATAGTCTTAATGGCCTCAAATGCTGCATCCTTGTTCTTTGATGTCTTTGGAATGGCGTAACAGTTTGTGATGGTCAGGGAAGACGGATCGGTTCCTTCCGGATAAGGCATAGGAAGAATGCCCAGTTCCCAATCTCTTGGGTATTTTACTTTATCTGACAGAGCACTTGCTACCCAGCCGCCGTATACATACATTCCGATGTTTCCATTTACCATAAAGGAGTTATAAGGATATGTACCGGAAGCCAGATCCAGGCTGTTAGGCTGGATTTTTAAATCATTGCCAAGGCTGAAAAACCACTTCATAGCATCTGCAAAGGCCGGATCGTCAAAGTTAGCGGTACCGTCAGCCTTATAAGCGGAAACGCCATTCTGTGTTGCCAGCATATAGTTGCATGCCACGTCATCACTCATGAAGGAGCCCCATACATTTTTATCAGGATTGTTCAGTTTCTGTGCTGTTTCCACATATTTTTCCCAGGTCCAGCCGTCTGCTGTCGGGTAAGGCACATTTGCTTCGTCAAATATTTTTTTGTTATAATAGGTCAGCCAGATATCTTTTTCTGCCGGGATCGCATAAGACTGATCCTCAAATTTTACGACTTTATCGCCGTATAAAGCAGTCATATCATAGCCGTCTGCCTTTGCAAGTTCATCAATAGGCTCTAAAACAGCAGCTTTGTGGAATTCTTCTAATTGAAGGGGAGTTCTGTTTACAATGTCCATTTCTTCCCCTGCCATCAGGCTTACAAGCACCTTGTCCATTTCTCCAGCTTTTGATGTAGGAGTGATGAAAAATTCTACGTTGATTCCTGTCTTTTCCTTGATTAATTCTATCATTTCTTTTGTTTCAGTGGCAGTTGCAGCGTTATCTGTCAGCGCCCATTTTACTGTCACACCATCAAACGGTTTGTCGCTGTCGGTTTTTTCAGTGGTTTCTGCTGTTGTTTTACTGTCCGTACTGCCTGCGCTGGCTCCGGTATTATCGGATTTTGCGCATCCAACGGCACTGAACGCCATAGTTGCAGCCAGGCCAAAAGCAGCGCCCCGTTTTAATGTACTTCTTAATTTCATATCTGTTACCCTCCTTTTGTTTATAATCCTATTATAGCTGACATTTCAGCCGGTTTATATAGGTTGTATTTTAACTTTATGTGTTATTCTTATCATTTTACCGGCTTTTTTTATTGATATATACCAATAAACGAAAGGACAGGCTCAACCCTTGAATCTAAAATTCGGATTATCAGCGTATCCGACTGGACCTGGGAAAAACGGGCGATTTTTTTATAGCCGACAGTGGTTCCTTTATAGATGTTTACAGGGCTTCCATTCTTCATGGATAAAATTTCAAAAGCCTCAATTCTCTGGCTTTTTAATATGTTTTCTTTTAAGATAACTGCCGAAATCTTCTGAGGAGTTTTCCAGGAAATTTTAAACTCTGCACGGGGTTCTTTTCCCTCATAATATGTTTCATAATCATCTGTCTGTACACCGTCCAGCGGATTCCACTGATCCGCCTCTCTCACATGGATTTCAGCTTCTTCTGCCAGATTTTTGCCATACCTTTTATTTATTTCTTCCCCTAACTCCCGTAGCCTTTTTACATCATTTTCATGAAGCTGTCCCTTTGGCGTAGGAGGAATATTTAAAAGTAAGGCTGCATTTCCTCCTACGGACTTTTCATAAATATCCATCAGGTTTTCCAGGGGTCTGACTTTATCATCTTCTTCCGGGTGATAAAACCAGCCTGGCCTTATGGATACATCCACTTCCGCCGGATACCAGATTAAGTGCTGTTCCTGGGACAGACGTTCCCTGCTTCCCAAATCCTGCTCCATACTGCTTATTACCCTCTGCTTAAAAGACGGATCATCAGCATGCTGGCTTAAAGCAGCCACCCGCTCTGCTACAGATAAATCTGCAGGGACAACACTCCATTCACTAATCCGGGTATCGCCGGCCTCATTACCGCACCAACGGACATCGGGTCCGCTTACAGAAATGCAGGCCCCAGACATGTATTTTCTTACAGTATCATAATAACGCTGCCAGTCATAAACCTGTTTCTTTCCATTAGGACCTTCTCCGCAGGCACCGTCAAACCACACGCTGAAAATATCTCCGTATCCGGTCAGCAGTTCTGTAAGCTGTGCCGTAAAATAATCGTCATACGCTTTTCCTTGTCCGTAGGTTTCCTGATTTCGGTCCCAGGGAGAAAGATAAATGCCAAATTTCAGTCCGGCTCTTTCACAAGCCCCGGACACTTCCTTTACAATGTCACCTGTTCCATTGAGATAAGGACTGTATTTTACGGAATGCTTTGTGTACTTACTGGGCCACAGGCAAAACCCGTCATGGTGCTTACAGGTGAGGATAGCGCCTTTCATCCCTGCTGCTTTAATGGCTCTTATCCATTGGCCTGCATCCATTTGCTCCGGATTAAAGACTTCCGGTGATTCTGTCCCATATCCCCATTCTGTTCCGGTAAAGGTGTTCACCGTAAAATGAAAAAATGCATAAAATTCTGTTTTCTGCAGCATTACCTGTCTTTCAGAAGGAACAACTTTAATAAGCCTTTCATCTAATTGATTCATTTCGCCCTCTTCCAAACCCTTTAATTTTATAAGGTTGAAAGACGGGAATCTTTCAACCTTATATTTGTTAATCAACTGAATATAGAAACACATCCCCTTAATTTATCAGGATACAAATGAAAACCACAAAATATCATTTGCCTTTAACTGCATGGAATACTCTTTTCCATTCCCGTCATAAATCACGGTTTCCTGCGGCTCATAAGTGTTGTTTACAATACAATACTTGCCTGTAGCCGGATAATAATTGACTTCCACATTATAATTGCTGCTGAACCATTTCTTCATCTCCTGCTCCATGCCTGCGGCCCAGAAGATTGCCCGGTAAAGCATTCTGGAATTTTCAAAGGAATAGGGAATTCCGCTGATATACACACTTCTTCCGTCTCCAAACCCATTGACGGCCATCTGGATATCTTCCCCGTCTTTCTTTAAAATCTCAGCTCTGGTAAGGGCATAAATATTCTTCATGCCTTCTCCAAAATCAATGGTTTCAGAAGAATCTTCCGTAATAAAATGGTTATGCTCTTCCCAGTTGTATTTATCCGTTGACAGAGAAAAACCAACTTCTTTGTTGACCCCCAGCACGTTTGCCATGGTAAAATACCTGCCCTGATATTCGCAGGCGGAAGGCTCTCCTACTCCGATCAATCCGCCGCCCTGGGCTACGAAAGCCTTTACAGCGCTGCTGACTTTTGGATTGGCCCAGTAAGCACCGCCGCTGGGAGCCGTATAAGCGTCTCCTACGTTAATGATTACCTTGCATTTCTTTAACACATCAGGATCTGCGATTACATCCTCAAAACTGATGAATTCCACATCAAAAGGCATTCCGCTCAAAGCTTCCAGCACTCCGGCATAGGAATAGGTCTGCTTATAATCAATGGCATGAGCGACCATATGAGTTCCCCAGGAACGGATCTTTCCCCAGGAATTCAGCACTCCCACCTTAAAATGGCTGTAGGGGCTTTGTCCTCCCACATTTTCATAAAGAAGGCGGAACTCATCGCAGACCTCCTCAATGTATTGGATAAACTCAGGAAATTCCAGTGCCAGCTTTAAATATCCGCCATAGCCAATCCTGTCCACCGGTTTTCTTAAAATAGCACGCCTTGCAGTCACCCAGTTTACCTTTGCTTCTTTTACCGGATCTCCTCCCTCGTGGAATACATCGGGGAAAAAATAAGGCAGAAAACGGCCTTCCGTATATTTCACTCCCGGAATGTCGGAAATCAGGCGAAGGGTGGTTCCATTTCCCACGCTTCCCACTACTGAATCCAATCCTACGTGTTTAAAATACTCTCCAAATGGTTCCGTTCCAATCCAGTGGTCTCCTAAAAACATCATGGCTTCCTTGCCATGTTCGTGGCAGATGTCCACAAGAACCTTCATAAGCTTGGAAACTTCTCTCTGCTGGAATTCCTGAAAATCCCGGAACTCCTTAGAAGGTACCCGGTTGGTGTTGTTATGGTATCCCTGGTCAATGATATATTCCGGGCGGAAGGGGTAACCCACTTCTTTTTCAAACTGTTCTAATATGTAAGGGCTGACACTGGCGCTGTACCCAAACCAGTCAACGAACTTTTCCTTTGCATACTCATTAAATACAAGGGTAAACTGATGGAAAAAGGTGGTAAAACGCACCACATTGCTGTCCGGGTTTTCCTCCATCCAGCGGTTTAATTTTTCTATTACATGTTTCTGGGTCTTGGGCTGGCGCACATCAAAGGTGATCTGATGCTCCACATCCTGCCAGTCATTGGTGATGAAATTATACATATGTACCGGGTCCCAGATAATGAAAGCCAGAAAGCTTACGGTATAATCGTGATACCTCTCCGGAAGGGAAATGACCACCTCCCGGGTGTGTTCTTCATATTCCCAGGCAAGGGCAGGCAGAGGTTCCCCAGTGGTACGGTCTACGACTTCCCACCAGCGTTTGATATCGTGAATGGTATTAGGCTTTAACTGATCCTTGTATAAATGGGCCATCAAAGGAATACGAAGTTCCCCTTCTTCCATTGCCGTATAAAATTCCGTCATCAAATATACCTGCTGGACTTCATCCGGGTTAGCCATAGCCCAGGCATTGTCCTTTCTGGTAGTATAATAGGTGGAGTAGATTTTAACGGGCATTTTCTTAAGTTCTTCCGGCATATCGGTTCCGTCACAATCCCGCAGGGCATCGGCTCCCCACCGCCTGGCAATCTCCTTTGTCTCCTGTATCATATCCACATCAGTGGGAACAGTGACTCTTCCGGTCAATTTTCTTTCCATTTTAATAGTCCCTTTCTATACTCATTTTTTAATTTCATGTGTTACCCCTTCACACCAGAGGAGGCAACGCCTTCAATGAAAAACTTCTGGCAGAACAGGAAGGCCACCAAAATCGGCAGAAGTACAATGGTTGCTGCGGCCATCTGACTTCCATAATCCTGGATCAAGCCGGAGGAAAAAAGCTTCACTCCAACAGACAGCATCTGCTTATCCATGGTTGATATGTAAAGATACGGTCCCATATAATCGTTCCAGGACCATGTAAAGGAAAACAGAGCCATGGTGGCAATGGCCGGTTTTGCCAATGGGAAAATAATCTGCCAATAAATTCGGAAATGGCTGCAGCCGTCAATTTTTGCCGCTTCGCTGAGAGAGTCCGGAATGGAAACAAAGGACTGGCGCAGCAGGAATACAAAGTACACATCCACGCAGCTTGGAAGGATCAGCGACCACATGGTATCCAGAATGTGCAGATTTTTAAAGATCATATATCTTGGTATGATCATGATGTCGCTGGGTATCATCATGGCTGACAGCAGGATGAGGAAAATGACATCTTTTCCCTTAAAGTTAATCCTTGCAAATCCATATGCCGTAAAGCTGACAAAAAATATTTTGATGATAATGGTGAGGGCTGTCATGACCACGGTATTCAAGTACCATTTCTGAAAATTATAAATGCCGTTTGTAAATAATGCCTGAAAGTTCATCAGAGTGGGATTTTCCGGTATCAAGTGCCATGGAAATTTCATAACCTCTCCGCTGACCTTAAAGGAAGAGGAAATCATGAACAGAAACGGGAAATTAGATGCCAGCCCGATTAACAGGATAAAAACCGTAAGTGCTATCTTTAAACTTTTCTTTTTGCTTGTCATTGATGATCCCTCCCTTAATAGTTAACCCATTTTTTCTGTCCGCGCCATTGAATCAGTGTTACAATCATGACCAGTATGAACATGACAAAAGCCATTGCACTTGCCAGACTGGTTTCATATTTTGTAAACGCGGTACGGACAATATTTACCGACATAACTGTAGTCGCCTGCCCCGGACCTCCTTCGGTCAGGGCCTGTATGCAGGTAAAGTTCTGGAAGGAACCAATAATGGAGCTGATCACAAGAAAAAAAGTGGTAGGAGAAATCAGGGGTATGATGATGTTGCGGATTCGCTGCCATTTTGTGGCCCCGTCAATCTGTGCCGCCTCCAAAAGCTCAGAGGGCACCTCCTGGAGAGCTCCAAGATAAACCACCATGTTAAGGCCAACGCCTTTCCAAACGGAAATTATGGCTACTGTGGGTAGAGCCAGCTTTAGGTTCAGCAAAAGCAGGGGCGGATCAAATCCCAGATTTCTTAAAGCAATGATTGCGGGACTGTTATTTCCAAGCAGCACCTTGAAAATGACAGCCACTGCCACCATATTGGATACATAGGGCATAAACACCAGGGAACGCATGGCTTTTTTTCCATAGACTCCGTTGTTCAGCATAAATGCCAGTACAAATCCAAGGATCATAATAAAGGGCACATATACCAGGGAATACTGGAAGGTTCTTATGAGGGAAGCCAAAATCTCTTTATTGGTAAATACTTTTATAAAGTTTTGAAGTCCTACAAATTTAAGATTGTCCAGTCTGGTAATGTATTTCATGTTTAAAAATGACATGATGACTGCAATGATAAAAGGAATGCCGGTAAAAACAGTGAAAAAAATCAGATAGGGCGAAATAAACAGCCATCCATACCTGTTTTCTTTCTTCTGGGCTATGGATGTCTTTTGTTTTACTTTGAATGTTGGTGCTTTTTCCTTACTCATGGGCCTGCCTCCCGTTTTTTATTTTAAGAAGAAAGGCTCACGAAAACAGAACCTTTCTCTTACTTATATTCTAACGGATTTTTTTTCAATAAACATAGGCCGATTTTTGTATTTGTTGGTTATTTTCGCTTTTTATCCCGTTTTACTTGTTTTCCTTCAAATTGCCGTGGTCGTCAATGTCCTCCCTGGTAATTCTGGGAATCCTTATGACGGTCAGGGTTCCTGTGTCTTTCTTGCTAAAGATCGATACAGCACGGTCCACCCCAAAGTACAGCTTGATTCTGGCTTCTATGCTGTGAAGCCCGATTCCGGTGCTGCGCCTGTTCTTCTCTTCCTCCTCCTTTCTTATTTTCCCGAAACGGATCTGATCCCGGACCTCTTTTAATTTTTCCCTATCCATACCTCGTCCGTTGTCCATAATTTTTATCATGACCCAGCCGCCTTTTTCTTTGACTGTGAGGCGGATCATCATAGGATGCTTTAAACCTGCCATTCCATACAGGAAGGAATTTTCCACTGCAGGCTGCAAAATTATTTTCAAGGAATACAACTCGTGAATCTGGCGCATATCCGTCCTGAGATCAAAGCTGAAATCTTCCTTATAGCGGTTTTTCTGGATCTTTACATAGGCCATCAGGTGCTCAATTTCATGTTCCATGGGGACAATTACCTGCCCTCCGCTGATGGATAGGCGGTACATACGCCCCAGGGAAGCTGCCGTCCGGCCAATATCCGGCCTTCCCGCCTCATTGGACATCCAGACAATATTCTCCAGGGTATTATAAAGGAAATGAGGATTGATCTGGCTCATAAGCACTTCCAGCTCCAGTTCCTTTTTCTTACGGTCAGACTGCAGTCCTTCGATAATATTGGTATTGATCCGCTCCAGCATGGAGTTGTAATAGCGGATCATATCCCCTACCTCATTTTTCTGTTTTACCTCAACATAGGCATTTAAATTTCCGCCGTATACCTCTTTCATGGAGGCATTCAGCTTGCCAATGGGGTCCATAAAGCTTTTGTATAAATAGAAAATCATAATGGCACAAATGCCCACACAAGCCAGCATGACCAGGAAAATTCTGTAGTACAGCACATCCACTTCCCTTGTCACTGATTTCATAGGAACCACCATGACGATCTTCCAGTCATTTACATCGGAATCCTTTACCTGAATCATCTGACTCCCTGAAGTCTCCCGGCCTTTTGTCAAATTCTCCGTCTGTTTCAGGATTTCCCCTTTTAGCTTCTCCGGGATCTCTCCCGCCTCCACTGCTGTTTCACTGCTGGAGGAAATCAGGCTGCCATCCCCTGTAATCACATAAATATCACCGGGAATGGACTGGGCCAGTTCTGCATACTGTTCGTAAATATCCTGCTCTTTTAAAGCAAACACCTGCACGTATTCATATCTGCTCTTTTCCCAGGAATAGATTCTCCGGATGCCCATAACGGCCTTTCTCTGCCTGACCTCTTCGGGCCGGTCGCTGAGAAAGAAATTATCCTGAAGGGGATACCAGCGGAATTTCATCATAAGGTCGGGATCTTCAATGTTCATATCCCGCAGCTTCCTGACTACTTCTTCTGTGTCATTATTGGGGTCCAGAAGATTAAACAGTTCTCCCTTGTAGGTATACATGGCACTGATCCTCACCCTCCGGTTCAGCATGTCATAGGCTTCAAATATGTTGCTGTAAATCCTAACAATATCCAGTTTTTTATACATCTGATCCTGAGGGGAGTATTCTTTTTCAATGTATTGTTTCAACTGGTCATTGGCGGCAAAGTTGTCGGAGACACTGTAAATGTCCTGAAGCTTTGCATCAATTTTACTGGCGATATCCGTGATCCGACTCTGGGTGGTTCGCATGTATTCCTGCTTCATGACATTGCGGGTATGCCAGAAGAGTATGGTGATGATCACCATAACCGGAATCAATACCTGTAAAATCCCATACAGCATCCGGCGCTTTAAATCTGCGTTCTTTTTCTTTTGTATTTTTTCATTCATTTTCATCGCTGTATTTTTCCATGCCTCCGCCTTCTGCCTGGAGAATATTCCGGTATTCCTTGGGGCTTATGCCGTACTTTTTCTTAAACAATTTAATATAATTGGACACATCAGCCCAGCCAAGCTCGTCAGAAATTTCATATATTTTCCGGGCCGGGTCTTCTAAAAGCTTCCTGCTCTTTTCCAGCCGTTTCGTAATAATGTAATCACTGAAATTACAGCCAAATTCATTTTTAAAAATTTTGGAGATATAAGCGGTGTTTTTATGTACCTTTGCTCCCACATATTCCAGGGAAATCTGGTTGGAATCAAACTCTTCATTGACAATTTCCTTGATTTTCATGGCAAGGCTGCTTCTGCTTTTCCATTCTCCTTTCATGCGGGCCGTTTCTTTGGAGGCTTCCTTGAGAATCCGGGATAAGAATTCCTTTTTTTCTTTCAGGCTTTTTAAGGAATAAATACTGGTATAGGTGCAGTCCATGGCCTTCATAACCTTTTCCAACTGAACGCCGCAGCGCAATAATTCACGGGATAAATTAAATAACAGTTCAAGACTTAACCGGTCAATATAATCGTAATCCAGAACCACCTTTCCCTTAAATTCAGAAAAAATCTCATCCAGAGCATTTTCTATGTTTATTTCCTGCTGCTCCATGATTTCCTTTAAAATCCGCCCTGAATCAAAGGAAATGGCGTAATAATCAAAGTCTGCTTCCTGTATTTCTTTATAGAAGGTGACCAGATTTTTTCCTTCGCTGTAGATTTTCTGGCTGGCGCAGCATTTTGCCTGTTCATAGCATTGGGGAAGCATATGAAAATCGGTGTAAAAGCTGCTGACGCCTGCGTAAATACGAATACCGGTTTCTTTAAAAACGATTTCTGCCAGGTTTCTGACGTAAGGCTGTAAATCCTGCTCCAGCGGTTCTTCTTTAGAACTTAGGATTCCGGTTATCTTTTCTTCAAAATTCCAGATAAAGGTTCCGTCTATCCACTCTTTGGGAACTTTTTCATTGAGAATTTTCTCCACTTTTATCTGGTCCTGATAGACGGCATTTTTATCTTCCCCGCCGGAACCCTCCAGATGAATGGCCATGACTCCCAGCCAGTTTTCTCCCTGGCGGAAGAATTCTTCTTCCATCTTTTCATCATCATAGCCATAGCCTTTTATCAGCAAATTGTATTTTTTCCGGAGTTTTAAGCTTTTGCTTTCCTCATAAACGGATTTTAACTCCCGTTCCTCTAATTCCTTTTTCTTCTCCTCATCAAGCCTTCCTTTTATTTTCCGGAATGTCACTTCAAATTCATCTAAGTCCGTAGGCTTTAATAAGTATTCCATAACCTGGTTTTTAATGGACATCTGCAAATACTCAAAATCATTATAGCCGCTTAAAATAATAATTTTGATTTCAGGATAATGCCGGCTTAAATGCTGCATCAGCTCAATTCCATCCATTTCCGGCATACGGATATCAGAAAGCACCACATGAGGCTTGTCCTTTTTTATCTGCTCCAGGGCTTCTATCCCATTGCCGCAGACACCACTGATTTCAAATCCCCACGTTTCCCATTCAATGCTGTTTGCAATTCCATATGCAATTGATTTTTCGTCTTCCACCACCAATAGTTTATACATATCT
>NZ_DAIOXM010000035.1:0-955 GCF_036758025.1 Lacrimispora sp.
GGAAGCCAGGCGTGGAAGGAGAGAGGCTCCTCCTCCATGCTTGCGGCCCGGATTCTCCAGATTCCGGGAAGAGGGTCCTGAAAGCGCAGCAGTATGAGCTGGTCTCCGGTTTCTTCCTCAAAGATAAAGTTATTTACCCAGATTCTGGTGGGGGTGAAGATAAAGGTAAACAACCTGCAGTCTCCGATGGCTGGAAATATCTGCTGGGTGGATTCCCGGTTGGGAGAGGAGATATCAATGGAAAGCCGGGCCAGGGCATAGGGCCAGATTTCCATAAAAAATACCCTGTCTGCCTCTCCGATCCTCAGCTCAAAATCATTGTAAAAAGGAGGAACCGAGGTGCTGTTGAAATAGTGCCGGCGGCTGTTGCCTTCGTTTCCTGCTGAAACGGAAACGCCGATTCCCGGAAGTTTGGCAGAAAAATTCAAGTAATTGCTTAAGGCACTGCTTCCATCATGACCGCCCTCGCTGCTTCCCAAGGCAATGCAGATGACCAGGGGGCGGCTTATGGCAAGGGCAAAGGCTTCTAAGTAACGAACTCCCAGCATAATATCGGATTCCTGGTAGCAAAGGGCATCCTGCGGAACAAAGGATATTGCTTTTAAACTTTGTTTTGCATCCTTTAACTTCACTACTACCAGTTCGGATTCCGGGACAATGCCGGAAAAGTCCATTTCCAGATTGGGTCTTCCGGCAACAATACTGGCAATGGCAGTTCCGTGGCCTACCGGATCAGTGGTGGGAACCGTTCCTAAGGGATTATCGGATCTTAAAGCAATATTGATGGATTCCCTGGAATATTCAGAACCAAAGGTAAAACCCTCGGGAGGTACGCCTGTCTGCACGGACTGGTCCCATATAGAAAGGATACGGGAGGTTCCGTCGTTATTTAAGAAGGCCTGATGGCTGTAGTCGATTCCAGTGTCAATGACGCCGATGATAATGCCCCGGCCGA
>NZ_DAIOXM010000035.1:965-35662 GCF_036758025.1 Lacrimispora sp.
CCGAAGAGGCTTAAGAACGGGTTTCTCTGAACTGTTCCGATGCCTGATTTTTCAATGCTGATGGTAGCGGTGGGAATGTATAGACTTGGAAAGCTGTGATAGGGATACTGGCCCAGAACGCAGGGGTCCCCATCACCTACGGGAATGTGAAGCAGGGAGTGCCTGAAATTGAGCATGGTAATATTGTCTCCGGTATCATAGGAGGGGATGGAGACATTATTGATAATCAGGTCATAAAAATTGTTATCCAGGACTTTTTCCAATATTTCATCCTCCAGGTCCAGATATGAACGGAGCATTTATTTTATAATATGCAGCGGAACCCCTATTATGAGCTATGAAAAAGGAACAAAAAATGGCTGCAGGTAAGCCTGCAGCCATTCCGTTATCATATTTTTTTACTGACCTCGTCAAATTCTGCCTGCAGTTTCTCAGAAGGCGGCGGAGTGAGAAGAGAAACTGCCACGATGAGAACGCAGGAGAAGAGAAATGCGGGAAGAAGCTCGTAGATGTTCCAGGCGCCGCCCAGAGGACGGACTAAAAGCTTCCAGATGAACACCATGCCTCCTCCTCCCACCATGCCGGCAACAGCTCCGGTATGGTTGATGCGCTTCCAGAAAAGAGAAAACAGCATCAGTGGGCCGAAGGTGGCGCCAAAGCCGGCCCAGGCAAAGGATACGATGGTAAATATGACGCTGTTCTCATCCATTGCAATGAGGATGGCAATGGCTGTCACCACCAGAAGAGTGATACGGGAAACATTCATGATTTCCTTGTCTCCGGCATTTTTCTTAAACAGGCCATGGTAAATATTCTTTGCCACAGCGGAGGCTGCGATCAGCAGATAGGAATCCGAGGAGCTGATGGTGGCAGCCAGAATACCGGCCATAACAAATCCTGCGAGAAGGGGCGGAAGCAGGCTGGTGGAGAGGAGAATGAATATATTTTCAGACTCCGAAGCAGTGGAAAGGCTTGTGGGATACAAGGATCTGCCCACGATTCCAATGAACACGGCAACAGTTAAGGAAATGAGAACCCATACGGTGGCAATGCGCCGGGAATCTGTAAGCTCATGCTCAGACCGGATGGCCATAAAGCGCAGCAGGACCTGAGGCATTCCAAAATAGCCAAGACCCCATGCAAGGGAGGAAAGTATGGTGATCACGCTGTAACTTGCGGCTTCTCCGAACATCGGGCTTCCATTTTCAATGATCTGTATTCCGCCTGCATCTACCTTTGGAGTAGAGATTCCGAAGAACTGGAAAAAGCCGGGAATGCCTTTGGCATTTTCCACCACAGTTTCCAGACCGCCTGCGGCATATGTGCCTGTGATTACAATTATGGTCAAAGCAATGATCATAACAATGGCCTGCATGAAATCAGAAGCGCTTTCAGCCAGAAAGCCGCCTAAAATGGTGTAGATCAGTACGAATACGGCTCCTAAAATCATCATGGACATATAGGAAGCGCCGAATAAGGTGGAAAACAGCTTTCCGCAGGTCACAAGGCAGCTTGATGCATAAACCGTGAAGAATATTAGGATGAAAAGGGCCGATATGGTCATAATCACCTTTTTTTCTTCATGGAAGCGGTTGGAGAAAAACTCCGGCAATGTAATGGAGTTTCCTGCCTTTACGCTGTAACGGCGCAGACGTTTGGAAACAATGAGCCAGTTTAAGTAGGTGCCTGCGGCAAGACCAATGGCCGTCCAGGAGGCATCGGCAAGGCCGGACCAGTAAGCCACGCCGGGAAGACCCATCAGAAGCCAGCCTGACATATCAGAGGCTTCGGCACTCATTGCTGCCACCCACGGACCCAGGCTGCGCCCTCCCAAAAAATAATCCTCTGAGCTTTGGTTGGCTCTCCGGGCAAATACAACTCCGATTCCAATAACAACAGCCATATAGGCGGTCATTGCAATTAAGATCTGCAAGGTTTCTGAATTCATAATTTTGTTCTCCCCTCTTTGTATGAATGTTAAAAGTGACATCTTTTTTTAATATGGTATTTACTATAACTGGAAAATGTTAAAATAGCAAGCCAAACATGAGGAAGTGAAGTGCATAAATTGCATGATTTTGGAAAAAAAGAAAAAATTTATTGCCGGTTTCTATACAAAGAAGGGAGAAACTGTGATATAATTTGCCGGAGTATCATGCCGGAAGGCATAAAAAACAGAGGAGGAGTTATGAAACGATATATTGGAGACAAAAAGTTTTATAAAATGGTATTGGTGCTTGCGGTTCCTATCATAATACAGAGCGGAATCACGAATTTTGTCAATCTTCTGGATAATATTATGGTCGGTCAGGTGGGAACGGAACAGATGTCAGGCGTTGCCATTGTCAATCAGCTGATCTTTGTATACAATCTTTGTATTTTTGGAATTGTTTCAGGAGCCAGCATATTTGGAACCCAGTTTTATGGGAATGGGGATTATGAAGGGATGAGAAATTCCTTTCGGTTTAAGATCATTTTCTGCATTCTTATGTCCCTTATTGGAATTTTTATTTTGTACGGCTTTCAGACAGAGCTGATTTCCTTATATCTCCATGAGGGAAAAGCAGGAGGGAGCATTGAAGACACCCTGCACTTTGGAAGGCAGTATCTGGCCATAATGATGATAGGGCTGGTGCCTTTTGCAATTTCCCAGGCATATGCCAGCAGTCTCAGGGAGATGGGAAAAACCGTAATTCCCATGGCAGCCTCAAGTGCGGCCGTAGTTGTCAACGGAGGATTGAATTATATCCTGATTTTTGGAAAGTTCGGCGCTCCTGTATTGGGAGTCCAGGGAGCGGCTATTGCAACCGTGATTGCCAAGTATGTGGAATGCGGAATCATGACTTTCTGGGTCCATGCCCATGCAAGTGAAAATCCGTTTGCAAAGGGAGCATATAAAAACCTTCTCATTCCGGTGAGGCTGGTGAAGCAGATTGTCCGGACAGGAGCCCCTCTTATGATCAATGAGGCCCTTTGGGCAGGAGGAATGGCGGTCATTATGCAGTGTTATTCCATAAGAGGCCTTGAGGTCATTGCAGGACTGAACATATCCAGTACGGTTTCCAACATATTCAACATTGTATTCATGTCCCTGGGCAGTTCGGTGGCAGTGGTGGTAGGCCAGCTTTTAGGAGCGGGAAAGATGGAGGAGGCAAAGGACAGCGCAGGAAAAATGATTTTCTTTTCCGTAGCAAGCTGTTTTGTAATAGGAGTGGCTATGGCGGTTATTGCTCCTTTATTTCCTTCTATTTATAAGACAAGCCAGGAGGTAAAGAATCTGGCAAGCGGCTTTATACTGGTTTCTGCATTTTGTATGCCTTTGAATGCTTTTACCCATGCCAGCTACTTCGTCCTTCGTTCAGGAGGGAAGACTGTAATTACCTTTTTATTTGACAGCGTATTTGTCTGGGTAATCAGCATTCCTGCCGCATTCTTTTTAAGCAGGACTGCCGGGATTCCCACTATTGGGGTTTATTTCATCTGCCAGTCAGCGGAGCTTGTCAAATGCATCATTGGTTATGTGCTTTTGAAAAAAGGAGTGTGGCTGGAGAATATCGTAACAGAATAAAGACAATGAAAAACACCGGAAACCTTTTAAAAGGCTGTCCGGTGTTTTTGGTTTCAGCCTTCGGCAAACTGGCTGTTGTATAATTTTTCATAGGTTCCCTTTAACTCCAAAAGCTCCTGGTGGGTACCCTGTTCCACAATGTCACCGTTATTCATGACCAGAATCTGGTCCGCATCCTTAATGGTGGAAAGGCGGTGTGCGATAACGAAGCTGGTCCGGCCCTTCATGGCCCGCCTCATGGCTGCCTGTATCAGCATTTCCAGACGGGTGTCCACACTGCTGGTGGCCTCATCCAGAATCAGAATACGGGGATTGGCAAGGAGGGCCCTGGCAATGGTCAGAAGCTGCTTTTGTCCCAGGGAAACATTGCTTCCCTCCTCATTGATCATCATCTGATACCCGCCGGGCATGGTCTGGATAAAATGGTGGACATTGGCGTCCTTGGCCGCCTGCATGACTTCCTCGTCAGTGGCATCGAGTTTTCCGAAGCGGATGTTTTCCGCAATGGTGGCGTGGTAAAGCCATGCATCCTGAAGCACCATGCCAAATAAGGAGCGTTCCGCACTGCGACTCATGTCGTAAATGCTTTCCCCGTCTATGCGGATATCTCCGCCATCCACATCGTAAAACCGCATGAGCAGGTTGATAATGGTGGTCTTTCCTGCTCCGGTAGCTCCCACAATAGCAATTTTCTCCCCCGGCTTTGTTGTGAGGGAAAAGTCTTTGATGAGAGGTTTGTTCTTGGTATAGGAAAAACGGGCGTTGGAGAATTCCACCAGCCCGCTGTACTGATCTGTGTCAAGGGTTTCAATCCGGCGCTGCTCCTGGCTCTCTTCAGGCTCCTCCAGAAAGGTGACAATCCGTTCCATGGAAGCCGTGGCACTTTGAACTGCAGGTGCAAGCTGGGTTAACTGTCCCATAGGCTCATAAACGATCCAGATGTACTGTACAAAGGCCTGCATACTGCCCAAAGCCATGCCCGAAAGCAGCACCGCATATCCGGTCAGCAGCACCATGATCACATAGGTGAGGTTAATCAGCAGCTCCATAATAGGAGCGATCAGGGAAGAGGTGAAATTGGCCCGGAATCCGGCCTTGTTCATCCGACCGTTGATTTCCTGAAACTTTCTGATGGTATCCTGTTCCGAATTGTAAAGCTTGACCACAGAAAAGCCTGTATAACGTTCCTGAATATACCCGTTTAACTCAGCCAGGGTATTCTGCATATTTAAGAACTCACCCTGAGAGCGCTTCATCATATAACGGGAGATGAAAAGTGCGGTTGGAATCATCACCATGGACAATAACCCTAAAGGAAGGGAAATATAAAGCATCATGGCAAAGGTGGATATAATGCTGGTAATGGAATACACCATGTTTAAAAGACTTTGCTGCACCGCATTGGACACAGTGTCCACATCATTGGTTACCGTATTCAGCACAGTTCCCTGCTGGTGGCTGTCAAAGTAAGACACCGGGAGACGGTTCATCTTCTGGCTGATGCGGGTACGAAGATCCTTAAAGCTGTTTTGAACGCCTCCTGCTAGTAAATAGCTGGCAAGATAGGTCAGGGTCTGCCGCACAAGGGCCGATATGGTCAGACCGGCTGCAATGAGCAAAATGTAAGAGTAGTTCACCGCCCCACCGGATACTCCGTTTGCCATATCTTTGATGTTGCGGCTCAGCTCCGTAATGGCAAGTCCGATGAGAAACGGGTTAAGAGCGCCGAGAATGCTGCCTATCACCGTAAATACAACAGGTAAGATAAACAGGTATTTGTTGGCGCTCATACAGACCTGTATGAGACGGCCTATTTTTTTCAGTTGTGTTTTGTTCATCCCAATTCCTCCTCAGAAAGCTGTGAAACGGCGATATCCCGGTAAATGCCGCAGCTGTGAAGCAGCTCTTCATGGCGGCCTTCCGCTACCACCTGACCCTCGTTCAGCACGATGATTTTATCGGCATGGCGGATGGTTCCGATTCGCTGGGCCACGATCAGAATAGTTGCATCGGTGATTTCCTGGCGCAGGCGGGTGCGAAGCTGTAAGTCCGTCATATAATCCAGGGCAGAAAAGGAATCGTCAAAAATGTAGATTTCCGGATTCTTTACAATGGCCCTGGCAATGGCAAGACGCTGGCGCTGGCCTCCGGAGAGATTGCTTCCGCCTTCACTCAGTAATTCCTCATAGCCGCTTTCCTTCTGTGATATAAATTCCCTGGCCTGGGCAATTTCAGCCGCCTTCTCTAAATCTTCCTGGCTGGCATCAGGCCTGCCAAGCCTTAAGTTCTGTGCGATGGTTCCGGTAAAAAGCTGGGCCTTTTGTGGAATAAATCCGATTCTCTGCCGCAGAGTGTGGATATTGTAGTCCCGCACATCCACACCGTCCACAAGTATTTTTCCCTCTGACACATCATACATGCGGGGAATTAACTGGATCAAAGTGGATTTTCCGCTTCCAGTGCTGCCGATAAATGCCACTGTCTGTCCTGATTTTACAGTAAAGCTGACATTTTTAAGAACAGGTTCGTCTGATCCCGCATAGGCAAAAGTCACATCTTCAAACCGGATGGTTCCTTTTTCGCTGGTTTCAGTTACGCCATGTTCCAGGTTTTCCGAAATGGCAGGAGTGCTTTCTAAAACCCGGCTGATTCGCTGGGCTGATACAGAGGCACGAGGGTACATGATAAATAGTACGGCCAGCATCAGGAAGGAAAACAGGATGTGGAACACGTAATCTATGGAAGCGTTTAAGGTTCCTACGTCCAATGTACCCCGCCCGATGGCCTGGCTGCCAATCCAGAGGATCAATACGATCATGGCGTTAAAGATCAGATAAAATCCTGGCTGTGCAAAGGACACGATCCGGAATACTTTCTTGGAAACTCCGCAGTATTCCTGGTTTACCTCATCAAAACGTTCTGCCTGGAAGTTTTCATTGCCAAAGGCCCGGATGACCCGGAGTCCGGATAAGCCTTCCCGCAGGTTTAAGTTGATTTTATCCAGGGCCTTTTGCTGGGCCTCGGAATAAGGGCGTGAAGTGTGGCTGATTAAGTAAACGCCGCCGCCCAGCAGGGGAAGGGCAACCAGTATGATCCAGAACATCTGCGGGTTGTTGGTCAGTATTAAGATAAAGCCGCTGACAGTCATAACAGGAGTGATAATGGCGCTGCGCAGCATGGACTGGACAAAAATCATGATCTGGTAGGCGTCGCTGGTGGTGCTTGTAATAAGAGATGACACGCTGAACTGGTCAAATTCCGTATGAGAAAACTTTTGTGTTTTAATGAACATGTCGTTGCGGATGTCCCGTAT
The DNA here is from genome assembly GCF_036758025.1 of Lacrimispora sp. Classification (GTDB taxonomy): domain Bacteria; phylum Bacillota; class Clostridia; order Lachnospirales; family Lachnospiraceae; genus Lacrimispora. The sequence continues at coordinate 7,847 of NZ_DAIOXM010000035.1, forward strand.
GACATTGGTGGCAATGCGGGTATTGGCATAGGCCATACACAGCTCCCCGCCCAGGCCCACAATGACGATCCCCAGCATGAGCAGAGCGATCTTCCAAAGCAGGTCCGGCTTGTCCCCTAAAAGGGCATCATTGATGATGTATTTAAGAAGGGTGGGAACGCCCATCTGAATTAAAACAAATCCCCCCACTCCCAAAAGGCTGAGAATAAGATATTTTTTATATCTCCATGTGTAGCTCAAAATCAGTTTCATTATTTGTACCTCAATCTTTCTTTAGAAAAGAACAGTACCAAACGCCCGGAGGCGTTGGTACTGTTCGGTTAGACCATCCACTAGTCTACAACATATTTGAAATTGGGTCAAGGCTCTTTTGGGAAATCAGAAGATTAAAGGATTACATTTGTCTGGCGGCCCTCCAGCCATTTTGAAATATTGTCAAATACGATTCTCGCACGGGTCTCCATGGACTCGGCAGATGAAAAGGCAACGTGAGGAGTGACAAGGGTGTTTTTGCTGTGAAGCAGGGGATGGGACGTATCAAGAGGCGGTTCTGTCTCAAATACGTCAATTCCTGCGCCGGATAAATACTCCTCATTTAAGGCATTTGCCAAAGCCTGAGAATCCACAACAGGCCCTCTGGCAGCATTGATGAGGTAAGCTCCCTTTTTCATCTTTGCAATGGTATCTTTATTAATTAAATGACGGGTATCTTCCGTTAAAGGGCAGTGAAGGCTGACGATGTGGGAACGTGACAGCAGCTCATCAAGAGTGACAAACTCCATAAAAGAAGGCTCATTTCCCGTCAAACCGCGCTTGTACCCTAAGACCTTGCAGCCAAAGGCATCACAAAGCTTTCCAACTCTCGTGCCGATGGTTCCGGCACCGATGATGCCTACTGTCTTTCCCATAAGTTCACAGCCTACAAGACCGTCCTTTGTCTTTCCTTCCCTGCACCGGGCTTCCACCTGGGGAACGTTGCGAAGGAGAGAAAGCATCATGCAGAGAGTCAGTTCAGCCACGGCCTCAGTGGAATATCCGGCGGCATTGCTGACCTTGATTCCTTTTGCTTTTGCTGCCTCTAAATCCACATGATCCACTCCTGTAAAAGCAATATCAATAAATTTTAAATGTTCACAGGCAGAAATAACCTGTCCTGACAAAGGCATGTTGGCAATCATGATCACATCTGCCTCAGCGGCCTGCTGGATCTGAACATTAGGGTCTGTGCTTTTTGGATAGGCGGTGAAGCTGTGTCCGGCTTCGATCAAAGGCTTTGCACATTCATTCAAAAGGCTGTCCGGAATTCCCAGAGATTCTAAAAGTACGATATTCATAAGCGTCACTCCAATCATATATAAAATTACAGGACCGCAGCAAAGGCGGCCCTGCAATTTCATTATACCACTGATGGGAGGATTAAAAAAGATAGAGTTTACTTGGCTGCTTTTTCAGCATAAGTGGTTACTACCAGGTCCTCATAGGGAACCCTCTCTTTTAACTGGCCTGATTCCTCCAGAATATTTTCCAGAAGTTCAAAGCTCTCTTTCTCAAAAACAGTGTCTCCCTTCCAGGTGTCCTGGGACTTGTAGCGCTCGATGATAGTAGCAATGGTGGCTGCATCGGTTTCTTTGAAAAGGGGATGCATTATGATAAGTCTGCCACATAATTCTTTGCAAAATCAAGAAATATTTCCTCAGGAAAGGATAATGGCTGGTCCTTATGAAAAACCGCATAAATCTTCCGGGTAAGGCCTAAGGGGGGATGGACTTTCAGCACTTTGATTACTCCGTATTTCCGTTCTGTTTCAATAGCCAGGGCCGACAGTATTCCGATTCCCTTGTTATCCACCACACATTTTTTAACCCCTTCAATATTGCCGATGGCCTGTATGTTCTCTTTTGGAAAGCTTAAGCCGCTGCCAAGCTCCAAATATTTTATAATAGACGAACGGGGATTGGTGGTCATCAAATTCTCTTTTACCAGATCTTCTAATGTAACTTCGCTTTTTTTGCTTAAGGGGTTTTCCGCAGAGGCGCAAAAGACCAGGGGATCGTCCATCAATTCCTCATACAGAAGGTTTTCTTTCTGAGGAGGAAAAGGCTGGCTCACAAATCCCAATGGAAAGACCTTGGCTTCAATATCTTCAAAGACCTTGTGTGTGTATTCCACGTGATTTACAATGTTAACAAAGGGATATTTGGCAGTAAATGCGTAAATGATGGGGGGAAAGATATAGGTTCCCGGAGTACTGGAACAGGCAAAGCGTATTTCCCGGTTTTTTAAGTTCTGGGAGGCATAGAGTTCCTTTTCCGCGCTTTTCATGGTTTCCATCACTGTTTTTATATAGGGAAGCAGCAGTTTTCCCTCTTTTGTCAATCCTATCCTGTTATTATCTCTTTCGAATAATGCGGCCTCAAAATATTTTTCAAGACTTTTCATGCGTATAGAAACGGCTGCCTGGGAACAGAACATCTCTGCGGCAGTTTGGGTAAAACTATGGTTTCTGGCGACTTTAAGAAAGGTTTCCAGAGTTTCCAGATTCATGATTGTGCTCCCTTCATGTTTTTCCATAAAATAAATTTATGGAAATTATATAAAATTTACAAATTAGTGTCAAATTATGTTTATTTAGAGGACACTATATCCAAACCTATAAAATTAATTTATAAAAACCTCTATTTCTTTCCGGATTCCTTCCTGAGAATTGATTTCATATAAAAATCTATTGTTGTACTTTTTTTAATAAAAATTTTACACTTAAGCCACACAATAAGATATTGTTAAGAAAGGAGATATTTCCATGAATGAAGAAGTAAAAGCAACATTGTCAAAGCAGGAAGTTAAAGTAAAAAAAGTTAAAAGTCCGTTTGAACTGAAAATGCAATTTTTCGGTCTGCCAATTGCACTGGTGGTATTCGGACTTTTCTATTCCACTCCTGTGCCCATAGGTTTGTCTTATGCGGGAAAAATGGCTCTGGGGGTATTCTTAACCGCCCTTATTCTATGGGTTACGGAAAGCATCCCCAATTACACGGTTTCCCTGCTGGTCATTGTAGCCCTTCCCCTCCTTGGCGTCTGGGAAGAGGAAAAAGCCATGGGCGTGTTGGGGTATGAGGTTATCTGGCTGACCTTTGCAGCCTTTATTATTGCCTCAGGTATGGAAAAAAGCGGCCTTGCAAAACGGCTTGCTCTAAACCTGATAGCCAGATTCGGCAAAAGCACAAACAGTATACTGCTGCTTTTAATAGCCACCAACTTCCTGATTGCCTTTGTGGTACCTTCCACAACCGCCCGGGCGGCAATGATGTTCCCTATTGTTATTTTGGTTATCGAAGCGTTTGGAACTACAATTAATGACCCTAAGAATAATCTGGGAAAACTTCTGGCTTTACAGGGAATTCAATCCAACAACTTGTCCACAGGGGCTATTGTAACCGCTACCAGTGCACAGATCATGGCCATAGGCTTTATTAAGGACTTGACCGGACAAAATGTTTCCTGGTCCTATTGGTTCCTTGCCTCCGCCCCGGTTACCATCCTGACGCTGCTGGCATCTTTCTTTATAGGAAAGATCCTCTTTAAAATTCCTTCTTCCAATGCCAGGATCAATTTAAGCCTTTTGGAAGAAGAGCGTAAAGGTCTTGGAAAGATGAGCCTGGTTGAAAAGAAAGCACTGGTCATCTTTGCAATCACCATCGCTTTATGGGCCATTGACACCAAGCAGATTCACATATTTGGGTTTCAGCTCAGCCTTGTTATGGTGGCCATTTTATCGGCGGCATTGTTCTTCATGCCATATCTGGGCATCTTGAAATGGAAAGAAGCCAAGATCTCCTGGAACCTGCTGATTTTCGCCTGCGGAGCCTATGCAGCCGGTGTGGCACTGGATGAAACCGGAGTGGCAGCCTGGGGGCTTAACTCCCTGTTTGCCCATCTTGGTATCGAGAATATGAGCTTTACTGTTATATTTGCCATCGTCATGCTCATTGCCAGCTTCAGCCATTTTATATTTACATCCAAGACAGTGCGGACCATTATACTTATTCCAACCATCATCGGCATAGCAAATGCAACAGGAATCAATCCGGTGGCCCTGGCTCTTCCGGCTGCATTCTGTATTTCCGACACCATTACTTTGCCGCCTCACAGCAAAGTTAACTTAATCTATTATAATACCGGTTTTTTCAATATACTTGAGCAGCTTCTTTATAGTACACTGGTATTGATTGCTAAATGGGTCCTTATGATCATTGCCTCTCTGACGTGGTTCCGAGTCATCGGGCTTGTATAACCGGATTTACTTGCAGATATTAACAGAAAGGAAGAAAACTGTATGAAAACAATGAAAAAATTCTCATATATCTTATGCTCATGTCTGTTTTTCACACTGGCAGCGGCACAGATTGCCTATGCAGGCGATGACGGTAAAGTGACCTCTATGGAGGATAAGATAACGCCTGATGGAGAAGACGGAATCATCACCCAAACCATAAATGCCAAAACAAATGGTTCCGGGGAAGTCTTTTTTCCCATATGGAAAGACGCAGACATAGAATCGGTAAAAGCCATTTCAGGTACGCTGTCAACAGAAGATATCAAGGAAGAAACCAACGGAGATCAGACTTATTATCTGGCAATGTTCGATGAAAAGGAAACAGAGGTTTCTTTTCAGGTTGTTTTACGAGGGAAGGGCTTCTATGAAGGGGAAGATGCGGATTTGGGAGATACCTATCCCGGCAATGCCAAGGAGCTTTCCTTTAAGGTTAAGAATGCCACTCCCTTAACCATCGGTTCTTACCGGATGAAAATTGCTGTTCCCGAAGAAAAACAGCTTCTCAATATTGTGGACTATTCGGATAAAAAGCCTTACACCATTACCAGTGAGGAGGGATATACATTCGGAGGATACGATTTTGGAGAAGTCTCCCCGGGCAAGGAATCAAAGCTTGCAATTAATGTATTCATCCAAAAAAAAGGTTCCTCAATTTTTCTTTGGGTCATCATTGTTGTTTTGTCAGCCGGGTATATGTACCGCAATCTGGACCTGCTTAAAAAGCCTGTCAAAAAATAAGCGGAGAAAAGGAGAACTGTTATATGAGAAAAAAACAAGGCATATTAATCATTTCCGACGGGCTGGGGGACCGTCCGGTAAAGGCACTGGATGGTCTGACTCCTCTGGAATACGCAAATACACCTAATTTGGATTGTCTGGCAAGAGAGGGCAGTACAGGAAATGTTTATCCCATTTCTCCCGGGGTTCCCGTTGGCACTGATGTGGGTCATATGGAAATCTTTGGCTGCGATTCCAATCAGTACTATCCCGGCAGAGGCCCGCTGGAGGCCTTAAGCGGAGGCATAGAGCTTGAAGAAGGTGATGTGGCCTTTCGCGGAAATTTTGGAACTGTTGACGAAGAAAGCATAGTCATCGACCGGAGAGCCGGACGAATTCAGGAGGGAACTGCGGAATTAGCGAAAGCATTATCCGGTATGTGCCTTAAGGATGGCACCACCGTTCTTGTTAAAGAGCTGACGGGACACAGGGTGGCAGTGGTTCTACGCGGAAAGGGGCTGTCTGCAGCCATTGTTCCCACAGACGTAGGCACTGCCAATGAAGGAGCAAAGCTTGTGATTCCTCACCCCGAAGATCCTGTTTGCAAAGAAGCTTCTGAAACCGCAGAAAACTTGTGGGAATTTACAAGGAATGCCATGGATATCTTAAAAGATCATCCGGTCAATCAGGAACGGGTCAGGAACGGGCTGCTGCCGGCCAATGTGATCTTAACCAGGGGACCCGGGCAGTTAAATGCCATACCCAGCACCGCCAAAAAAGTGGGGATCCGGGGGCTTTGTATTGCAGGAGATATTACTGTGGGAGGAATTGCCCGTCTCGTTGGCTTTGATTACTATTTGCAGGATTCCTTTACCGGAGGTTATACCACCGACATCATGGGGAAAGCAAAAAAAGCTGTCCAATCCATAGAGGAAGGTTACGATTGGGTCATCGTTCATGTCAAGGGAACCGATCTGGCCGGCCATGACAATCAGCCTATGGAAAAAGTCCGTATCATTGAAGAAATTGATGCCATGGCAGGATATATTATGAATCAAGTTGAAAAGGACCGTTGCTACATTGCTTTTACTGCGGACCATTCCACCCCTTGCGAAGCGAAAGATCATACAGGAGACGGAGTGCCGACAATCATCTGGGGCCAGGACGTGAGGCGGGATAAGGTTGAAAAGGCGGGAGAAACCTATTTTATGGAAGGTGCTCTGCAGAATCTGAGGGCAAGGGATATATTTGCCTTGCAAATGGATTTGATGGGATTTTCGAAAAAAAGAGGGGCTTAATCCAGGGTCATTTCCACTGAGTATATTAAGAGCTGTTTTCTCCATTTTCAATGGGGGAAACGGCTCTTATTTGCCGTTTGGAGTATGCAGAAGCTTATGACCTGTCATGGCAAAATAATTGAGGGAATATAATTAGGAAAAAGGCACGGGAGTCAGTCATGCCTGATTTTGATGATCATTCCAGTGATAACGCCGGGAAAATAGAAATGCATCCATTAATACGGAAAGAACAGGTGATGAAGCAGATGGGAGCCTTTCTTTTTCGCCAGGGGCTCATAGATTTAAGGGAAAAGAAGCTATTTGATGAACTGATAAAGAAATAATAAAGATTTAAGAGAGGAAATGTATGCAGCCCAAACTCCGAGCCGTCATTTACTGCCGGGTTTCTACAAGCAGTGACGCACAGGTTGATTCATTGGATAAGCAGATCGCAGAAGCGGAAGAATCTGTAGAACATCTGGGGTTTGATCTGGTCGACAGATTTATAGATGAGGGCCGGACCGGAACCACCAGCACGAGAAAAGAATATCTGCGTATGGTCTCCCGGATAGAGGGACGCAATTTTGACGTCATAGTCACAAAATCACTGGACCGGATGAACCGGAATATCCTTGATTTTTACCTCCTCTTAGACCTGATTATCAAAAATGATATTAAGCTGTATTTCTATCTGGACAGGGCCTATTATAAGCCTGATGACAAAATCGTAATTGGTATTAAAGCCATTTTGGCAGAAGAATATTCCCGGGAGCTGTCCAAGAAGCTGTCCAGTGCCCATGCCAAACGCCAGGAACGGGGAGAAGTAATGATGCTTAGCAGCCGTACTTATGGGTATAAAAAAGAGGTTCAGGCAGATGGGAAAAAGAAAATTGTCATTGTAGAAGAAGAGGCGGAAATGATACGCTTGATATTTGACTATTGCAAGGAAGGATATGGGGTAAGAGCTATTGGGAAATTGCTGTATTCCCATGGCTACCGGAACCGTCAGGGAAATGAAATTGGAGAAGGCACAATCAGGCGGATCATCCGCAATCCTCTGGTAATGGGAACTATGATCATGAATAAAGTCAAATTTGATTTTAATACAAAGTCCGCCATACATACACCGCCCGGTCAATGGCTGGTAAAAGAAGATGCAGTTCCGGCAATTATCTCAAGGGAAGACTGGGAAACAGCCAATGCCCTTATGGACAGCCGTATTCAACCTGGAAATGAGGATAAAAAAGCTGAGAGACAGGGTAGAAATAAGGGAAAATACAATTTTTCCGGAAAGCTGATATGCGGAATCTGCGGGAAACCGTATTATAAATCCAGAAGAAATAATAAATCAACTCAGGTGCTGCAATGGAAATGCAGTACATATCTTAAATTCGGACGCAGTACAAATTCTTCCCCCAAGGAGGGGAGCATAGAAAACGGATGTGACGGTCCCTCTGTTGATGAAGCCTTATTGATTGATGTTTTAGGAACAGCAGCAAGAGAACCGTTTAGCCGTCTGCCTGATAACCAGACTCTTATTGCAGAAACCGTGTCTGTACTGGAAAAGGTTCTTGGGGAGACCGCAGGTAAGGAACATGAAGCTGACTTACAAAAAGGAATAGGGAGGATTTCAAAAAGACAGGAAGTATTATTGGAAAAATATCTGGATGGGAAGGTTTCTGACGATCATTATGAGCAAATGGACTTCAAACTGAAGAAAGAAAAGAATCAGCTGGAAATCCGTTTAAAAGAGCTGGAAGATAGCAGAAATATGGTTTGTAACATGGAAAAGCGGCTTAAGAAGATTGAGGAAGCGTTAAAGCACGGAGGCGCACAGCAGGCTATAGCCTTTACTTTCATGGATTCCATTAAACACATCGTTGTTTATAAGGACCGTCTGGAAATCTTTTTTGACCAGTTACAGATGCAAGGTATGGAACAATATGGAAAGAATCAGTCTGGAAACCGTGAATACTCCATGGAAATTCCCCTCAGCCAATACAGGCTGAAACATACCAATACGGCAATGGGCCGTTCCAAAGAACTGATTTGCCGTATGATTGAAGAAAATCCTAAGATCAGCTTAAAGCAGATGGCGGAAAAGCTGGGCCTGGGAGAGCGGACGGTATTTGAAAGAGTGGCAGAACTAAAAAAAGAAGGAAAAATAGAAGTAAAGGGCCGAGGGCCTGGCCGTCTGTGGTCCGTAAAAACATAAAATAAAGTTATGATTTCCCCGTATTGATAAATTTTATTGTAGAAAAATGTTGCAATTTGTTTTTTATATAATAGAATAACAGTATGCATCATGAAAATACAGAAGAGAGTTATTAAAACACGTGTGGAGGAGAAAATATTTATGAAACTTCGTTCAAGAATTATGGGTGGATTTGCAATCATCGCGGTGATCGGCTGGATTCTGGGCATCATCGGCCTGGTATCCACCCAGTGGATAAGCCATTTATCCCGGCAGCAGGAAGCAATCCGCCAATCTTATGCGGATGCGGCCCATGTACTGTCGGCTCATTATGAATGGCGCCATTCCCTGACAATGACGGTGAGCACTGGTTCGGACTTTACAGGAGCCACAGATCCTACCGCCTGCGCTTTGGGAAAATGGCTGGCAAGTGATTCCTCTAAAACCAATGATCCGGAGCTGGTTCGTTTATTTAATGAGGTAAAGGGGCCTCATGACTATATACATAATGAAGCAGAGCAAATCACTGCTCTCATGGGAGCGGGAAAGAAGCAGGAGGCAATGAATACATTCCAGGAAAATGTCCTGCCCCGCACCAATGAAACCATTTCATTGATCGGCCAGATTGAAGAGCGTTATGCATTTCTTCTCAATGAGAAGATGGAAGATATAGCTGCCGTTCAAACTGCCGTTATCTGTCTGATCATCCTCTTTCTCCTTGCAGCAGTAGGGGCAGGTATTGTGCTCTCCCTGCGCATTACCAGGTCTATTATGGAACCGATTCAGAAAATAACCCAAAGTGCTGAAACAGTGGCTACAGGCGTTCTGAATGTTCATATTGATTATAATATTGATGATGAAATCGGGCGTCTCGGTCAGTCTTTTTTACAGCTGACCAGGTGCATGAAGGTGCAGGCATCTGTGCTTAAGGAACTGGCTGAACGAAATTATGATGTTTCCATTGCGGTGCGCAGTGAACATGACGGTGTGAACAGTGCCATTAACCATATGATCGATAATACCAATGAAATCATGAAGATCATCAATGATACTGCTGATCAGGTAAGTGCCGGTGCAGGACAGGTTTCTGACGGAGCCCAGGTTCTCGCTTCCGGCTCCACCCAGCAGGCTGCAGCAGTGGAGGAGCTGAGTGCATCGGTGGCAGAGTTAGCCAGACAGGCTGAAGAGAACTCCGATCAGGTGACAGCTACCACAGAACAGCTTCAGCAGGCAGGAAACCGGCTGGATATGGGAAATCAGCATATGAAGCAGCTGACTGAGGCAATGGGCAACATTGGGACAGCCTCTGACAGCATAGCCAATATTACAAAGGTCATTGAAGATATTGCCTTCCAGACCAATATTCTGGCTTTAAATGCTGCAATAGAAGCTGCCCGTGCCGGAGAGGCAGGGAAGGGCTTTGCAGTTGTCGCTGATGAAGTCCGCAATCTAGCCGGGAAATCTGCGGAGGCTGCCCGCCAGACGGCGGACTTAATCGGAACCTCCTCAGGTATGGTGGAAGACGGTGTGCGCATCGCATCACAAACCGCCCGGATTTTACAGGAAGCGGAGGAGGACACTGTGAAAGTCATTGAGAATATTTCCAGAATCAAGGAAGTATCCGCAGGACAGGCTCTTGCCATCGACCAAATCAGAGAGGGACTGAATCAGGTTTCCGCCGTGGTTCAGTCAAATGCGGCCACAGCAGAAGAAAACTCTGCCACCAGTGTGGAGATGTCTTCCCGGGCTTCTATTTTACTGGAAAAAGTTGAACAGTTTAAGCTGAAGGGCGGTGAAGCAGCCGGGACAGTATTTTCCTGTGGAGTAAAAGGAGAAGAATCTTCTTCGGATTGTGAACTGTAAACTGAAAGATATTAATCTGGTGTAATAAAGACAAAACAGGAGCTGTTGCAAAAGCAGAGGAATTATCTGCCGGAGCAGCAGCTCCTGTCTCATAAAAAGAAAGGGCTTATGACAAAAAATAAGAATCATCAATTTTGGTTGCAGCAGCAACAGACGGAAGCAGAGGAGATTGCTATAATAAAAACTGATAGTAGTACATACGAGTCATTTTTTTATGCCCAAATGTTAGTTAAAACTAACTTAAATCAAAGAAAAGGAGATTTTCCATGAAAAAAATACTGTCTGCTTTATTCGCTGCCGGACTGGCTCTTTCCCTGGCGGCCTGCGGCAATTCTTCCGCACCTACACAAGCGCCCACTGAGGCACCTGCAAGTACTGCCCCTGAGACTACCCAGCAGGCTGCCGAAAGCAGTGAGGCAGCGTCAGGGCCTATCACCATTACCCTTGGCGTTCCGGCATCTCCGCCCACACTGCCTATTTTAAGGATGAAAGAGAGCAAGGCTTTGGGAGATGATGTGGAAATCAAGCTGGATCTCTGGAATGAGCCGGAAACCCTGATCGCCATGACGCAGGATGGAGCCCATGACATGTTCGCATTCCCTCTTACCGTGGTATCTACACTGTATAATAAGGGTATAGATGTCCGCTTAATGAACGTAAATACCTGGGGTGTCAATTACTTTATTACCTCAGACCCTGAATTTAAAACCTGGGCTGATTTAAAAGGAAAGACACTTTACGTTCCCCTTCAGTCCTCCCCGCCAGACGCATTGTCACAGTATTTCATCGCAAAGGCCGGGCTTACTGTGGGAACTGATGTGAATATTGTCTACGGTTCTACCACGGAAATCGCTTCCCTCATCGGTTCCGGAGAAGCTGAGTACGCCGTGCTGCTGGAGCCTCAGGTCACTAAGATTCTGATGTCAAATGAAAATCTGCGGATTGCTTTCAGCTTTGAAGAGGAGTGGCAGAAGGTCAATGAAACAGACACCAAGATTCCTACTGCCGGTTTTGGAGCTTCCCAGAAATTCATAGAAGAAAATCCGGAATTGGCTGCCCGTTTCCAGGAAGCTTATAAAGAAGCGGTCAAGTGGATTAATGAAAACCCAGCAGAAGCCGGTGTTCTTGCGGAAAAGGAATTAGGAATGCCTGCCAAGGTCGTAGAAAAAGCCATTCCCAACATGGGTCTGGAATTTAAAAGCGCCGTTGATTCCAAAGAAGAACTGGACATGTTCTATCAGATGCTTTTTGACTTTGAACCGAAAATGATTGGCGGTAAGATTCCTGACAGCGGTATCTATTATGAGGCGGAATAATATCCCCGAAAAATCAACACCATGGGATTTTCTTTTGGCAATGGGAATTATTCTGGCTGTTTGGCAGCTCCTCACCTTGTTCTTTCCGCCTTTGGTGCTGCCTGGGATCAAAAGCGTAGTTATCAGGCTGAAAGAAATTTTCTCCACACCTGTATTTTACAAAATGATAGGGCTGACCATGGAGCGGATGGCCCTGGGATTGTCAGCAGGTGTGGGGGCTGGGCTTTGTCTGGGGCTTCTCATGGGAGCAGTGGGGAGGCTGCGGCGGCTGTTCATGCCAATCATCGGTATTTTGCAGACCGTTCCCCCTGTTTCCTGGGTGGTGCTGGCCCTGGTTTGGTTTGGCTTTAACGGGCGCCCGGTCATGTTCATCATCGTGATTTCCACCATACCTGTGATTGCAATCAGCGTGTGCGAAGGAGTTACCCGGATTGATCCAAAGCTTTTGCAGATGGCATTTTTATATCATTTTTCCAGGAAAAAGACTCTCCGGCATGTGGTGCTTCCTTCTATTGCCCCATATTTCCAGTCCGCATTCCGAATTGCCCTTGGTACCGGGTGGAAAATTGCGGTCATGGGAGAGGTTCTGACCACCAGTGACGGAATCGGAGGAATGATCAAACAGGCCAGGCTGAATATTGAGCCGGACAGCATCATTGCATGGTCTGCAGTTCTTGTGGGACTGTTTTACCTTTCTGACTTTATCATTGACTGGTTTTTCAGGGAAAGGAGAGGGTGGAATGGTGGAAATTAAGGGCATTTCAAAAAAGATGGGAGAGCTTCCGGTTCTGGAGGAAGTGAATTTTAAAATTAACGACGGGGAGATCGTCGCTCTCATCGGCCCGTCAGGCTGCGGAAAATCTACGCTTTTCAACATTATTTCAAGGCTTGATGCCCCGGATTCCGGTTCTATGGAAGGGATTGGGAATTCGGTTGCCTGCGTCTTTCAGGATGACAGGCTTCTGCCCTGGCGGACTGTATGGGATAATATCCGGTTGGTGAGAGAGCCGGAGGATAAGGCCAGAGTACAGGAGCTGATTGATGAGGTGGGATTAAAAGGGTTTGAAGGATATTACCCCAGCCAGCTTTCCGGAGGGATGCAAAAAAGGTGCGGCATTGCAAGGGCCTTTTATTACAATGGTGATCTTCTGCTGATGGACGAGCCTTTTCAGGGGCTGGATTACTGCCTGAGGCATGAGATGATTTCCATGCTGTTAAAGCTGTGGAGGACTCACCGGCAGAGCGTTCTGTTTGTGACCCATGAGATTGATGAGGCCCTTACAGTTGCAGGCAGAATTCTTATCCTGTCAAAAAGACCAGGCAGGGTTGTAAAGGAAATCCGCCTTCCGGATTATGAGGGAAGGGATTTAGGCTCTCCGAAGCTGATGGAAATCAGGCAGGAGATTATATCTATTATTACAGGATAGAAAAGCAGCAATTTAATCGAAAAAAGGAGCTTGTTGAAAAACAGCTCCTTTTTAAGTGCAAAAGGTGTCCCAAAAGTTAAATTGAATTTTAGGACACCTTTTATGTGGTTATCAATTACACAGCAGCCTTTTCCTTTTCCACATAATACAGGAAAGAACGGAGAGAGGACCAGGAAGCTTCATCCCAGTCATGATCCATGGACAGATGATACAGGGGAACCTGGGAATCCATGCCTGCCATCTCCAACACCAGGGCAGTATTTTCGTATCTTGGAGCAATGGTGAGTACAGCCTCTGCCCATAAGGCGCTTTGTTTTGCCTTGGCATAGCGGTAACGTCCATTAGCCCCCGCAAGGCCCGGAAGATGCTGGTCGGCAATGGTTTTCAACCCATCCAAGTCTCTGGAAAAGCTGTTTTGCTCTCCAAGGGCCTTGCCCAGTTCTGCCATCTGTTCCCGGAATTTCTTTAACAGCTTCTTTTGTTTCTTATTTTCGTCACAGTCATTCCATAAAAACCAGAGATATTCTGCCAGCGGAGCATACAGGAAGTGATATCCTTCCGTTTCCAGAGTGTGAAGCACTCCGTCATTAAGGGCAAATAAGTTGGTTGGCACCCCGACAGCAGACAGACGGATTTCGTTTCTTGGAAGAGAACCGATGCGGGAAGCCAAAGCCATAAGCTCCTCCCAATCAGGAATGGATGCCGGCTGCAGGGTCTTTCTCTTATCCGGCGGGGCGCAGAACAATAAGTCCCCGGTGAGGATAGCCCGAAACAGCAGTTCCGGCTTAGCAGCGGTCAGGGGAAGGCTTTCCAGTATAGGAGACACCAGCCCCACATGTTCCAGGCCCCGGCGGGAGAGAATGGCCTCAATGGCCCTGCTGTACTGCCCGTCGGCTTCTGCACCTTCCGTTGAAGGTACCAGGCACTGGAAAGGAACCTTTTCACTGGAGGCCAGATGAAGAATGCTTCCCAAAGAGGCTGCAAAGGGCAGGTATTCCTTGGAATTAGTCTCTGCCCGGCCCAGGTTCAGCCGTGTGCTGTCCACTGGAGCCATAATGGGAGCCTCAACGCCGTAAGCCCTTTTAAAATAATCCGAAAGAAGAGGAGAGTACCATGACAGTTCAGGAAGCCACAAAGGCTTTCCCGGATCAGGGACAAGGCTTATTCTGGAACGTTTAACGGGCACATCTTCCAGTTGGAAGCCTGAGGGAACCGGTCTTTCAGGCTGCTTGCTTAAACTGTTTAAAAATGCCTCAATTCGTGTGATCACACCGACCTTTGAAAAATGCTCATCAACCTCGATCTGCAGATAAGGCTTGTCCCCCATTTCCTGACGGAACATATGGGAAATCATGGTATCCGGCCCGCAGCCGTGGTTGTTTAAGTAGACGGCATAGAGGTTGGGGTGGTGCTTTACCATTTTTGCTCCGGAGAGGATATGCTGCCCAAAGGGCCAGTAAAGGTTAGGATAATCCTCTGAAATATCCAGATCATGAGCCGGAAGGTGAGACAGGGTGATTACCTTATGTCCCCGTTCCAGCAGCAGTTCAGGAATTCCCATGTTTAAAACCGGATCAGAGATTCCGTAATTGCGGGTGATGAGCACCAGCACCTTGTCCTCAGGCCGGAGGGTATCAAGAAGTACTTTTCCCTGCTTTTCCACCATTGTGCCATAATTCCGCACTGCGGCGGCCCCTGCCAGAAGTGCCTTCATGCACCGCGGTTTTGAAAATCCCAGACTCTGTCCCACCTCGATCATGGCGGAGGCCATAGCCTCTTTTCCAAAGTCAAGGTCAAATACAGGGTTTAACAGTTTGATTCCCTGCTGCTCCAGTTTCAGGTTCTTGGCAACCAGCCGGGGAGCCGTCTGCATATAAACACAGCCGTAATTGTGACTGACACGGGAGCTTTCGTGCTTCATGGTGTGAACGGAAGGCAAAAAGATATAATCCACCTTCTTTTCAGCCAGCTCCATTATGTGGCCGTGGATCAGCTTAACCGGGTAGCAGGTTTCTCCCTGAGAATACTGCTGGGAAAGCTCTATGGTGTTTTCATTGGTCGGAGTGGAAAGCAGGACATTAAAGCCCAGATCCTTGAAAAATGCGTTTGCCATGGGGAAAAACCTGTGGATCATCAACACAAAAGGAACTCCCACCGTCTTTTTCCCAGGTTCTTGTTTTCCGTCATAGCCCTTTAACAAGAGTTCATTGCTTTGTCTGTAAAAGGCAGCATTTTTCCTGGTTTCTTCCTGTTCCTTTGTATTTTCTCCTCCTGCTTCTCCTGGCAGGTCATAGCCTCTGAAATGAGTTTTCTGTCCTTCCATGGCTTCAGCGGCCAAAATTGCAGCTCCCAAAGCCCCGCTGACAGGGAAATAAGGAGAAACGAAAAGGCGTTCTCCAAAAAAATGCTGGAATGCAGCCACAATACCCGGATTATAGGCTACTCCGCCCTGAAGAACGATTTTCTTGCCCACAGGTTTGCTTCCTACCACCTTGTGAATGTAATTCCGCACAATGGAATGGCACAGTCCGGCAGCAATGTCCTCAGTCCGTGCACCCTGGGCAGAAGCAGAAGCGATGGAGGTTTCTATAAACACAGTACACCGTTCTCCAAGATCCAGGGGAGATGAAGCAGAAAGGGCTAAAGGCCCGAATTCAGCCAGAGGGATTCCCATGCGGATGGCTTGCTCCTCTACAAAAGAGCCGGTTCCGGCCGCACATATTTTGTTCATCTGAAAATCAGCAACCTGTCCTTCCCTCAGGGAAATGTACTTGGAATCCTGCCCGCCGATTTCAAAGACAGTATCTGCATCAGGAACGAACTTAGAAGCAGCCTTGGCCTGTGCAGTGATCTCATCCCGTACCGCATCGGCGCCTACCAGCTTTCCGATCCTCTCCCTTCCTGAACCGGTAACGCCTACAGCCAGAATGGGAAGTTCCCCGAAACGCGTTACAATATTTTGAAGGCCCGTTCTCACGGCCTGTTCCGGATTTCCTGCTGTGCGCAGGTACTGGAAATCCACAAATGCCCCGTTTTCATCAATAAGAACCAGATTGGTGCTGGTGGAGCCGATGTCAATACCCAGGGCACATCCAGTATCCGGCCCGGGGGGAGTACAGGAAGGATCTTTCAGGCAGGTGCCCTCATGCAAAGTGAGTGCAGGAAGCCGGGGTAAGCCTTCAGCACCTGAGGCCTTGGATTCCAGTGCAGAGGCCAGCAGGGAAAGGGCATTTCCCTTTTGTTTTGCTTCTAAGGCAGCTCCCATAGCTCCTGCAAAGGGAAACATTTCCGGTATCAGCAACTGGTCTTCTTTGAGATTAAATGTATCCAGAACAGCCCGGATCACGCCGCGGTTATGTGCGATTCCTCCGCAGAGAGCAACAGGAGCCTCTACAGGGAGGTTTTTTACAATCACTGCCTTGTAATTTTTTATCATTGCATAGCATAAACCTAGAAGGATATCAGGGACAGATGCTCCTTCCTGCTGTCTGTGAATGATATCTGTTTTGGCAAATACGGCACACCGTCCGGAAATGCGGGGTATTGAAAGCGCTTTTTCCGTCAGATCCGAATAATCCTCCAGGGAAAAGCCCAGGCGTGACATCTGGTCCTCAAAAAATGAGCCGGTGCCTCCTGCGCAGTGTTCATTGACTGCAAATTGAGGCGGTCTGCCTGCCTTCAAACCGGTCAGATACCGGGCATGCTGGCTTCCTATTTCAATGACGGAAGCAGCCTGGGGGCAAAGAAGGCGGGTTCCCTCTGAAATGGCCGGAATATCCCCCAGAAATGCCAGACCCGTATGTTCTTTTGCAAAAGCCGCACCGCCGCTGCCTGTAAGGACGGCAGGACAGGCTGCTGCATCAGGATGTTGTTTTAAAAATTCTTTTATGATTTCACTGAGAGCCTCTGTCAGGCGGCCGTAATGAAGCCTGTACCCTTTCCATATGACCTCATTCGTTTCTGACAGGCAGATGAATTTAAGGGAAGCGGTTCCGCAGTCAATTCCAATATAACTCATATCATTCCTCCTGGCGTACCGTAAGGGAGTTGACTCCCTGGGTGGTCTTGTTATATAATGATAGTTAGTAATGTCTAACTAAGAATATATGTTTATGACCCAAATGTCTGTTGCTGTGGCAACGCGGAGGTGAATATGAAAGATACCAGACAGGACCTGTATTATTGCAGCAGCCCCGGCCAAATATCAGAAAATGATACGAAACGTTTTTCCCACGTGCTGAAACAGTGCAGCTGCTTTGAGGGGATTCCTGAACACAAATATACGCCTGTACTCCACTGTCTTCATGCAAGGTATAAGTCCTTTTATAAAGGAAATATGATCCTGCAGGCCAGTGACCGGGTAAATTTTGCCGGTATTGTTTTGAGCGGTACAGTAGAGCTTACCCTTTACAGCGAAAACGGCAGTCAGATCAACATCAATCATTGTTCCGTGGGAGATATGTTTGGAGAAGATCTTGCATGCTCCAACACCAGAGACAGCTCCATGCAGATCTGGGCTGTTACGGACTGTGAAATATTATTTTTGGATTTTTCTTCCCTGTTTTCCATGGAGCATGGAACCTGCCCATTTAAAATGAGGGTTTCCACCAACCTGCTTCGGGAATTTGCCTGCAAGGCCAATTTTTTAAATCACAAGGTACGCATTCTGGCCCAAAAACGGCTGAGGGATAAGGTGAAGGTATATTTGCAGATGCAAAAATGCAGTGAAAAAGGCTTTATTGAGCTTCCCTTCCGGAGAAATGATTTGGCGGAATTTCTCTGCGTGGACCGGAGCGCTCTGTCACGTGAGCTGGGAAGGATGCAGCAGGAGGGGATACTGTCCTTTGAAGGAAAGTATATCCAGATTCATGATAAAAGCTTTCTCCAGTAAAACTCACTCCCCTGTTGCCATGGCAATGGATTTAATGTCAGAACCATAGTATGATTTTCTTTAGTTAGTTTAAGTTAATGAAAAAGGAGGTCATAAAAGCCTGTGGAAAAAAAGACAGATAACTTTCACTTTAACGGTATTTCACCGGGAACTGTTTTGGAGATGAAACAAATGCTCACACCTTATCCCCACCAGGTCATAAGCCTGCAGATGATAAACCGTATCAATGAGTCTCTTCACGCATTTTTCTTTGATAAGGGAGAAGGGATCAGCACGGACATTCAGCATCAGGATATTTTATATGCCGTCATAGAAGGGCAGGTGCAGCTACAGACAGGAGAGACCAAACATTGCCTGAATCCGGGAGAATGTATAGTTGTTCCATCAGGATGTCCTCATTCCATTGATGCGCTGGCTGCCTTGTGGCTGCTGCAGATATCGGTGGGAGAGATGGCTGACGCAAGTGACAGAAAGAGAGGTTCTGAAATGAGCAATAAAGACTACATCAAAAACGTGGATAAAGCCTGCGTACACACCTTGTCCGAGTTAATCGGGTATCAGGATAATAAGGTTGCAAGCCTGACCCTGGTCCAGAGGGGCCTTTTTACAACCACCCTTATGGCTATGGATAAGGGAACCGGAGTAGGACCCCACATCTGCGAAGGAGATGCCCTGGTAATCGCTCTGGAGGGAGAAGGGGATGTGATGATCGGCGAAGACCATCATCAGGTGAAAAAGGGAGAGTGCATTGTTATGCCTGCCGATATCCCTCATGCTGTCAGAGGAGAGAATGACAGATTTAAAATGATGCTTATTGTATCAAAGCCGGAGTGACCGGGAGATCATGCAATTGTATAGAGGTTATCGTATAAGCATATCTTTATAACAGCGGCCAATTATGAGGCTTCCACGTGTATCGTGGGAGCCTTTTTTGTCCGTTTATTTTACTTGTGGAGAAGTTCCCAATTGTAAGTGATAAATCTACGATTGATCATGGCACCTCCCTGTCATTTTGCAGCCCCAGTTCTTAAACTGGGGCTGAATCACTTTTGCGATCTCTTCTGAAGAATGGGAGTTGACGTATTCCAGTCCCTTTTGAATTGCATTGGTAAATTTCTGTATGATTTCCGGATTTTTCTCCATATAGCTTTTCTTTGCACTATATGCCGTATAAGGCACATAACCGGAATCAACGCCCAGAGAAGCCACTACATGACCGCTGCCTTCCTTTTCAAGTCCGGTAGCAAACGGCTCAAATTCTACGGTGTAATCCGCATCATTGCTGGTAAAGGCAGCAGCAGTGAGGCCGAAGTTGATGCTCTGGTCAATGGTTAAATCTACAGCAGGATCAATGCCGTTCTTTTTTAAGATATACTCAAATACCATCTGAGGCATTCCGCCCGCTCTTCCTCCAAGTACCTTCTTTCCCTTTAAATCAGCCCATTGAAACTCAGGCTGCGGTTCTCTTCCCACGAGAAAGTTTCCTGCCCGCTGGGTCAGCTGGGCAAAGTTTACGGCATAGTCCTCTGCGCCGTTTGCATAAGTATAAATGCTGGCTTCAGAGCCCATAAATCCGATATCAGCGTCACCGGATATGAGGGCGGTCATAACCTTGTCGGCTCCCGCTCCGTTGACCAAAGTTAAATCGATACCCTCGTCTTTAAAATACCCCAGCTCAATGGCCGCATATTGGGGCGCATAGAAAATAGAATGGGCCACTTCATTCAATGTGACCGGAGTCAAGTCTGCCGTTTTGGTCTTGGAACCGCAGGCGGCAAGACTGAGCAGCGATACCCCGGCCAGTATTGCTGCCAGAAAAAGGTGATAGGCTTTTCTCATAAATCCTCCTTCATATAAATCTTAATACTACATTTTATTATAGGAATAAAGGAAGGTACTTTGTCTTTGAAAATTTTGTGATTCCATTGTCACGGAAGGGATGGAGAAGAAAACCGGTCTTATCCATTTTCTGCGCCCCACTCTGCAGCTTGTCAGACATACAAATAGTATGAGAATTGTCAAGAATAAGAAGATTGCTTGTTTCAAATTGCACCTCCTGGTCATTCAATAAAGGCTTCAAATCCATAAATCTGTAATTATTATAATGTATTTTGGGGAGTATCTTTTGATGTCATCAAGGCTGAAACTTAAAAAAAGCCCCTGATCTCCTTCGTGAATGAAGGGACAGGGGCATTGAGGTACCGTAGGCACCAAGAATTATAAAGGAAGAACTGTTCTGTTAAATTCGTTGTTAAGGATCTGAGCCGCTGAATTATAGACTGCAGAAGCGCCGCAGAATATTCCGGTATATCCCGCAAGTGTTTTGATTGCGTGGATACCAGTGAAGTCACCGATTGCCAGAAGGAAGAATAATGCTGTTAAGGACAAGAACACGACCTGTGATGCACGGTTGTGTTTCAATGTTCCTATGAACATGAAAAGTGTGAATACTCCCCAAAGCAGCAGATAGAATCCCATGCTTTTTTCATCAGCACCTTTTATTCCCTCGAATGGATTGTTCCAAATTACGATGAGAGACCACCAGAAAAATCCATAGGCTGTAAAGGCGGTGGCTCCAAATAGATTGTTTTTCTTAAATTCCATAACTCCTGCGATTATTTGTGCTGCACCGCCAAGAGCGAATCCCATAGCTACTATAACAATGGAAAGCGGTATGATTCCTGCGTTGTGGAGATTAAGAAGAATGGTTGTCATCCCAAAACCTAAAAGTCCAAGTGGTCCAGGATTGGCAATTGTATTAGTGTTTTTTTCGCTGCTCATATTTCCTCCGGTATGTATATGCTTTAAAACCTTACCCATATTAGCATAGGTAACAGAATAAAGCAAGGAAAAATCAAAGGGCTGTAACTCCCCTATTTTGTGCAGTTTTTTATTTTGCTTGTGAGGAGTTTGATGATAAGGTATACTATATATAAAAGTAAGGTGAATCAATTGTCAGAAACCGACAGATAACCTATTTCAGAGAAAACAGAACTTATTTAAATTTACAGAAGCAGGAGAGTAAGTAACAATGAGCTACCGGATGATTGTACTGGATTTGGATGGAACCTTAACGAATAAGAACAAGGAGATAACACCTCGTACAAAAGAAGTGCTTTTTGAGTTAAAAGCCCAGGGCGGGATTATCGTACTGGCCTCCGGCCGGCCCACCTATGGAGTGATGCCTTTGGCCAAAGAGCTGGAGCTTGATCAATCAGGAGGATATATTCTTTCTTTTAATGGAGGGCGTATCATTGACTGCAAAACCAGGGAAACGATTTTTGCAAGAGAACTGCCTGTTTCCTCCAATGCCCGTATCATCCGTATGGCAGAAGATCACAGAGTGAACATCCTTACCTATGAGAATGAGCAGATCATCACTCCCAACGGATCCGATGAGTATGTGAAAAAGGAATCAGCGGTCAACAAGCTGGAAATAAAAGAAATCAGTAATATGGAATCCTATGTACAGTTTCCTGTTGAAAAGTTCCTGATGCTGGAAGACGGTGATTACCTTGCCATGGTAGAACCAAAAGTAAAAGCAGCTTTAGGCAGGGATTACAGCGTTTACCGTTCAGAGCCTTATTTCCTGGAGATTCTACCCAAAGGAATTGATAAGGCGGCAAGCCTGGAGCGCCTTCTTTCAAGGCTTGATATGAGCCGGGAAGAGATGATTGCCTGCGGGGATGGTTACAATGATTTGTCCATGATTAAGTATGCAGGTCTGGGGGTAGCTATGGAAAATGCAGTTCTTCCGGTAAAGACGGCAGCGAATTACGTGACTCTCTCCAATAATGATGACGGCATCGCCCATGTGGTAGAAAAATTTATGCTTACCTGATATCTTTCTGTAGACTTTACGACTTTAATATGTTAAAATGCCTTTAGTTGCAAATGGAAGTAAAAGGGGATCGAAATGCTATGAATAAAAAGATTAAGACAGATGCAGTAGACCATCTGTTTGAAGCTGTTTTAACTTTAAAAACACCGGAGGAGTGTTATACGTTTTTTGAGGATGTGTGTACGGTAAATGAACTGTTAAGCTTATCCCAAAGATACGAAGTGGCTAAGATGCTGCGGGAAGGCCGCACCTATCTGGAAATTGCGGAGAAAACAGGTGCCTCCACAGCCACCATCAGCCGGGTGAACCGTTCCTTGAATTATGGAAACGACGGATACGATATGGTGTTTAAGCGGCTGGAAGATGAGAAAAAAGAAGACAAATAAAACAGAGGGCAGACGCCGGATTCCGGTGAATGCCCTCTGTTTTGACTATTTTTTCTTTTTTATGGGTTCTGCTGCCCTTAAATCGTCGATGATCTGTTCCACCACCTGTTTTTTCACATACACATCAAAGGAAAGTTCGCAGATCCAGGCGAACAGGCGGAGGTATTCCAAATCCTCTCCTTCCAGCCCCTTATCTGCAAATGCCTGGCTTGTGTCCTGGTATTTCCGGACAATGTCTTTCTGGATGCGGTCCATTCCGTCCTTTGTCCAGGAAAATATCTCTCTGTAAACTTCTTCTAAAGGCAGTTCCTCCGGGGAATTGAAGTGCTTTTCAGTAATGGGACGGAAGAGCTGTTCAATGTCGTGGAAGGAAAGCATATTTTTAAAATAATATATAAATACGAGAAGAAGGATGTGTTCCTTGGAATATTTCTTTTTGTTGGGAGCCGGAAGCAGATTATTCTTTGCATAATTGTTGATCATAGTTTTAGTCAGGATCTTATCCTCAGGATGGCGCTTGGTACCTTTTAAGTGTTCATCCATAAAAGTGGTGACCTGATCCATATATAAATCAATGTCAGGGATGGCTTCCGGACTGATATAGTCTAAGGCTTCCAGATGCTTTAATATGTCCCGCAATCTTTCGTTATTGGTCTTCATATGTTCCTCCATTCTGCACGGCCCATGCTGTACATAAGGGATCATATCCCTTCATCATATTATATAGTATTGAATACCAGATGACAAGTGGTAAAAGCTCTTAAAGTGCTGATTTTTTTTTAGGACACCTGAAAAAGTTTCTTGACATTTGATCAATGTATGCTAATCTATTAATATAGAATTTATAAGAAAAAATATCCAAGAACATATCGGACAAGATGAAAGGAGATAGTATTATGAAAAAAGTATTAGCTACAGAAAAAGCACCGGCAGCAATCGGCCCATATTCCCAGGCAATTCGCGGAGGAGACTTTGTATTCGTATCAGGACAGCTTCCAATTGATCCTGCAACAGGAGCATTTGCAGGCGATGATGCGGCTTCTCAGACAAAGCAGTCCTTAACAAACGTCCAGGCTATTCTGGAAAGCGAAGGCTTATCCATGGCAAATGTGGTTAAGACCACTGTTTTATTAAAGAACATCAGTGACTTTGCAGCAATGAACGAAGTCTATGCAACCTTCTTTGAAGGTGACTGCCCTGCAAGAGCAGCATTTGAAGTGGCAGCACTTCCAAAAGACGCTCTGGTAGAAATCGAAGCCATTGCATATTGCGGCAAATAATCAGTTTTAGATATAAAGAACAAGGGAGAACGGTACGTTTAAGTGCCGGCCTCCCTTTTTAAAATACCCCCTCTGTCAAAATGCCTTGTAGAAATAAAGGACTTTTTGCGAAAGAAATGGGTTGCATATTAACGGACATATATTATAATAAAAGGAAGTTCGGTTTACTTTAAGGTTTTCCGGACAGCTAATTTAACCATGGAAGCTGGTACGTTTGCGATGAATGTTTACGAAAGTGCAAAAGAATATCTGGGACGGATTCCCATGTGGACCAGAAAGAAAAATTCTCTGGAGGATATTCGCCGGTTTCTTACCGAGATGGGAGATCCGGATGAGCATATGAACATCATTCATGTTGCAGGAACCAATGGAAAGGGATCGGTATGTGCATTTCTCCAGTCTGTTTTCATAAAGGCCGGATTCAGGACAGGGACTTTTACTTCCCCTCACTTAATCGACATCAGGGAGCGTTTTAACCTGAATGGAGATATGGTGCCTGAGAAGACTTTTGAAGAAAGCTGTCAGACGGTCAGAGCACTTTCTGAAAAGATGATGGAGAGGGGATACTGCCACCCATCCTATTTTGAGTTTCTGTTTTATATGGCAATGGATATGTTCCATAAGGAAAAAATGGATATTGTGATCCTGGAAACCGGGCTGGGAGGAAGGCTTGACACCACCAATGTCATAAGCCATCCCCTGGTGTCGGTGATTACTTCCATCAGCATGGATCATGTGGAATATTTAGGTGATACCATAGAAAAGATCGCAGCAGAAAAAGCCGGGATCATAAAAAAGGGAATTCCCGTTGTCTTTGACGGAAATGACCCTAAGGCCGCTGATGTTATCCGAAAAAGGGCAATGGAGCTGGATGCCCCTTTTTATGAGGCGGACAAGCAGGGCTATGAGATAACCGGATATGAGGACGAGGGCTGGAATGCCAGATTTCAGGGAATCAGAGGGGACAGCATGGAAGCTTATATTCCCTCTGCCGCAGAATATCAGGTGATGAATGCATTTCTTTCCTTCCGGGCTCTGGAGGCGGTGCAAAACCAGGCCCGGTTAAGGGACAGAATCGGCCGGGAACAGATAAAAGAAGGGATTGCAGCTATGTATTGGCCGGGCAGAATGGAAGAGGTGCTTCCCGGAGTATTTCTTGACGGGGCCCATAATCCCGGAGGGACAGAGGCTTTTGTCAGAGCAGCGGCCAGACTTTGCACCGCAAGGGGTAAGAGAGCCAATATTCTGTTTTCCTCTGTTTCCGACAAGGACCACAGACAGATGATAAGAGAGATTGCAGAAGTCCTTCCTCTCGATGAGGGAGCGGTGGCTCATATTGATTCAGAAAGGGGCCTGGAAACGGAAGTTCTGCTTGAAGAATTTCAAAGTTTCTGCGGATGTGATGTGAAAGGGTTTCAGACAGTAGAGGAAGCTGTTTTATATATGCTTCATAAAAAGGATGAAGGGCATCTGCTGTTTTGCGTTGGTTCCCTTTATCTGATGGGTGAGATAAAAGAGGTTTTAAGGAGGAACGGATATGATTGATTTTGAAGCTGAGATCAATGATTACAGGCCAAGCCTGGAGGTTGATGCCATAGAAGATGCCATAGTGAGAAGTGACCTGACGGATATGAATGATCTGATGATGAATCTGATAAAAGAAGTCAGCAGGGAATAGGCGGTTAAAGTATGGATTATGAAAGAAAAACCAGGGTAATCGCAAACAGCTATTATAACATGGGCTTGGAACGGGCCAAGCTCCGGGATTTGTCAGGAGCAGCAGAATGTCTGAAAAAGAGCCTTCATTTCAATAAATATATGACAGATGCCAGAAATCTTCTGGGACTTATTTATTATGAAATGGGAGAAGTAGGCGATGCCCTTGTCCAGTGGGTAATCAGCATGAACCTTCAGCCGGAAGGAAACCGTGCCGATTATTACCTCGGTGAAATACAGAGAAAAAAAGGCGCTATGGAGTCGGCCCGCCGCAGTGTCAGAAGATTTAACCAGGCACTGGTTTATGCTCAGAACGGAAGTGAAGATCTGGCCATCCTCCAGCTTCATAAGGTGGCGGAAAGCCAGCCTAATTATGTGAAAGCCCAGCTCTTGCTGGCTCTTCTCTGCATTTCCAGAGAAGATTACCAAAAGGCCGGAAAGGCCATTAATAAGGTTCTCCAGATAGACCGAAACAACCCTAAGGCCCTTTGGTACAAGTCCATGGTTAAGACCGGGGGCGGCAGTCCGAAGAGCGAAAAGGAACCAGAAAAGAGAAAGCTTAAAAATGTGGTTTCCCACAGGCAGATGGAGGATGACGATGTCATTATACCGCCCAGCTACCGGGAGAACACCAGGGATCAGGCGGTGGTCTACATCCTTGCAGGACTTTTGCTGGGAGCTGCGGTCATCTTTTTCTTTGTCATGCCTGCCAATACAAAGGCCATCAATGCAGGCCACAACCG
Source organism: Lacrimispora sp. (assembly GCF_036758025.1). Lineage (GTDB taxonomy): Bacteria > Bacillota > Clostridia > Lachnospirales > Lachnospiraceae > Lacrimispora. Next base: position 33,831 of record NZ_DAIOXM010000035.1, read on the forward strand.
GGAGATGTTAAAGTACAGCGAGGAATTGAGTCAGGCCAACCAAAAGGCGGAGGGCCTGGAAAAACAGCTGGAAGCCATTGAAGCGGACAAAAAGACGGCAGAGGATTCCCTGGCTTCTCTGACCAATGACTCAGACAGCGTTCTGGCCCAGTATCAGGCTGTCATCGGAATCCTTCAGGCTTATAAGAAGGATGACTTTCCTCTGGCAGTCCGCATTTATGCCGGTTTAAAGCCGGAGCTCATCACCTCTTCCGATACCCAGGCGGTCATCGGTGAAATAAGAAAAGATATAACGGAGAATGGCATGGCCGTTTTAGAAGAGCTTGGAGATAAGGCAGCAGAAGCGGGAGATCCTCAGACAGCCCTTGTCTATTACTTAAAATGCATTGAGTTAGACCAGAAGAGCTGGCAGGCCAAATTCAAAACAGCCGCCATTTACAAGGCAATGGGAGAAAAGGAACAGGCCAACGGACTGTTTTCCGATATTATAAACAACAGCAAAGACGAGGAACTGTCTGCCAAAGCAAAAACAGAGCGTGGCTTTTGATATAATTTACTTAGAGAAGTCAAGCGAAGCGCAGACTGAACTTAGTAAATTAAACGTTCGATGAGCTGAAAGCGAATCGAACTTCCTCTAGCAAGACACTACAGAAGAGAAATCTTTTTTGTGGTGTCTTTTTTTATAAATTTGCTAAGGAATGGAGGGGTATATATGAATCAGCCGCATTTTACATATGAGGCGGAAGGACATGCCTTAATCGTCCACCTGCCGGAGGAGCTGGATCACCATAATTGTGCAGGACTGAAATATGAAACGGATTTAATCCTTTCTGAAAATTATATCAGGCGCATTATATTTGATTTTTCACAAACCAGGTTTATGGATTCTTCGGGAATCGGCATTTTATTGAACCGGTATAAACAGATGGCGCTGAGCGGGGGAACCGTGGCCATTTACGGCGCAGGCGCCCAGGTGCTCCGCATTCTGAAAATGGGAGGCATTTTAAAATTAATGAAACTGTATGACTCAAAGGAAGCAGCAGTCACAGGTTAAGGTGAATTTGCCCAGAGGGCAAAAAGAAAACCCCCTGGGGGGTGAGGAGGAACGTATGTCTGAACAGAACAAACCAGAAATTCTGAAAATGGAATTAGAGGCCCTGTCTAAGAATGAGGAGTTTGCCAGAGTGGCAGTGGCTGTCTTTATGACAAGGCTAAACCCTACCTTAGAGGAGGTGGATGACGTAAAAACAGCCGTGTCAGAGGCAGTAACCAATGCAGTCATCCATGGATATCAGGGGAAAGGGGGAATCATTTACCTGGAGGTCACCATCTGCGGCCAGGAGATGACCGTATCCGTAAAAGATGACGGAATCGGCATCCCAGATATCAAAAAGGCCATGGAGCCCATGTATACCACCGATCCCGATGGGGAACGGTCCGGAATGGGATTTTCCTTTATGGAAGCTTTTATGGACCAGGTAGAAGTGAATTCGGCGCCGGGAAAGGGAACTGCCGTGACCATGAAAAAGAAGATTAACGGGTGAGCCTTATGGATGAGACCATGAGATTGATAGAAATGGCTCACGAAGGAGATAAAGCGGCAAGGGACAAGCTGGTGACCGATAATTTCGGCCTTGTCTGGAGCATTGTCCGCAGATTTACAGGGAGAGGCTATGACCCGGAAGATTTGTTCCAGATTGGAACCATCGGCCTTATAAAGGCCATTGACAAATTCGATCTGTCCTATGAAGTAAAGTTTTCCACCTATGCAGTTCCCATGATAACAGGAGAAATCAAACGTTTTTTGAGGGATGACGGCATGATCAAGGTCA
>NZ_DAIOXM010000036.1:0-33065 GCF_036758025.1 Lacrimispora sp.
CAATGCCTACACAGCCTACGACACAGCCTATGCCGACTCCAATGCCTACACAGCCCACGACACAGCCTCAGCCAACACCAATGCCCACACAGCCCATGCAGCCTCAGCCAACACCAATGCCTACACAGCCTCAGCCCATGCCAATGCCTACACAGCCTATGCAGCCTCAGCCTATGCCAATGCCCACACAGCCCATGCAGCCTACTCCAATGCCCAGGCCTATTCCAATGCCGGAACCTATACCCGAACCGCCTGTTGCCTCCTGGATAAGCAAAGAAGAGCAGGATCTGATCAACTACCTGCGTCTCTTATGGTCTCAGCATGCTTACTGGGCCAGAATGGCAATGCAAAGCATGATCATGGAGCTTCCTGACGCACAGCCTGTTTCCGACCGTCTTATGCAGAATACGGAAGACTTTGCAGAGGTTCTGGAATCTCTCTATGGTAACGATGCAGCAGCAAGCTTTGCAGACCTGCTGAACAACCACATTTCTCTGGCTAATGAATATATCATAGCCACACAAGCAGGAAATACGTCCGCAGCCGCTGATATTGAAAGGCAATGGTCTGAAAATGCGAACCAGATTGCAAATGCTCTCAGCAGTATGAATTCCAACTGGACGGCAGAGGATTGGAGAAATATGCTCTCCGACCATATTGAACTTCTAAAGAGAGATGCTTCTGATATGATATCCGGTAACTTCGCGGACAGCATCAATACATTTGCTGACATCGAAGGGAATGCGCTTGATATGGCCGATGCCATGGCACAGGGAATCGTAGCGCAGTTTCCTCAGTATTACAGATAGAACCGAGTTTATGCGAAAACGCATACAGAGATAAGCAAAAGCCTCAGAAACCCTTATTACGGGCTTTCTGAGGCTTTTATCAGCCCTTTCCTAACCTCACATTACCTTGTTAAGCAGCTGCTGATAGCTGTCAACGTGATCATATACCACGCGGCTGCCGGACAGTGCGGTAAAAAGCTTCTTTGCACAATCAATTTTTGCCTTCTCAATAGGACGCAGATTCAAACTTTCCATTGTTCCCTTTGTTTCTGCCACAAAAAATATATGCTTTACCGTTCCTTCTTCAAATGCAATCGCCCAATCCGGTGAATAATTTCCAACCGGCGTCGGAATCTTAAATCCCCTGGGAAGTTTTGCATACACGCATACCTCCCCAGCCCCATCCAAATCTTCTGCAAACCTTCTCTCCACGCTCTTTTCTGCGGTACCGTCTGTAAACACATAGTCCTGTACATGTTTTACAGCTCGGAACGCCTTCTCGATATCCTGGGAATGTTTCTCAGCCGTAAAGATTGCGCTGTCATACACTCCCTCAATCTGATCATAAGAAATATGTTCCACAACCGCTGCTGCCTTTTGTTCATTAATCAGACGGATCACCTTCGCTATAAACTCTTCCGGGTTATTTTTAAACATGGCAAACTTGGCCGGACTTATGCCCTGCAAAATAGCCGCAGCAGTCTTTCGGGTCAGAGAAGTTCCCTCTGCCACCTTTCCAATGAGGTCATACCTTATCCGGCTGGTTACCGTATGCTTCAAGGCTTTTGTTTCCGTTTCCGCACCATAAAAAGAAGTTTCCCCAATAACCATTCCCCGATTGACATTTTCCCTCTGGAATCCCTTTGAAAGGGTATATTGAAGCTCCGACACAAAAAGCTCCCGGTCAATGGATTCCACTGCTTTTCTTATGAGCTCCTGAGAATCAAAATCCACCTTATAAACATACTTATGGTTAATATATCCCCAAAGGGTCTGGAATTCTTTTTTATAGAAATTATCATTGAGGGGATTTCCGGTAACCTTGGTCTTATTTCCGTCCCCTATCATATTTTTCAATACATGTTCATCAAATATGCCCTGAATCAGAGCATGTACCCCCTCTTCCATGGAACCCAATGCCTCCGGCAGAGGAACAAGACAGTGGTTTTTTAAATCCTCATGGTAAGAAGGGGTAATGCGGTCCCCCTCATCAATATAATCACACTTAATCAGGTAGCGGTAAATCAGCCCGGCCTGCGTATCCGTTATGGTGACCTTCCCTTCCCCAACGCTTACCGTCTGACCCGCAAAATACGCCTTATCAGCCTTCATCGGTCTGTCATGCAGGTTCTCTTTCATATCAGACTGTAAAGCCGATACAAAAGAGGCATAGCCTTCACTGGCAATCACTGTCAGCATATTGATATCATGAACCTCATCGCCGCAGGCTTCCCCATCCATACGGTTGCCCTGCCGGTCAACACAAAGCCTTAATCCGCGTCCCACCTCCTGACGCTTCTGCGCCGCGCTGTCCCCGCCGTGCTTTAAGGTACAAATCTGAAATATGTTGGAATTATCCCATCCTTCACGCAATGCCGAGTGAGAGAAAATAAATCTGGTAGGCTCTTCAAAAGAAAGCAGCCGTTCCTTATTCTTCAAAATCAGATCATAAGCTGAAATATCATCTGAAAATTCACTTCCCCGTTTTACCGAACTGTTTACTGCCCGCCCCTTTTTATCAATGCTGAAATATCCCTTGTGGGTATCATGGACATGAATCCCATCTAAGTACTCACGGTATTCTGAATTAAATATTTCCTGCTCATTCAGAACACTTAAATATTCCTCTTCAAACATCCTTCCATAATCGCCCAGCAGTTCATTTCCTTCGTCATCATACTGGCGGTAGTTTGCCACCTCATCAATAAAAAACAGTGACAGGGTCTTGATTCCCTTATTAAAAAGCTGTTCTTCCTTTTCAAAATGGGAAAGAATCGTCTCCCGGATCTGGATTCTGCGAATATCCCTTTCTGAAATATCACCTACCACATCGCCCTTATGAATGACTTCTCCATTTGTAAATGTTACAGTTCCCATTATGGGATCAATCTCCGAAATCACATACCCTTTATACTGCTCCAACGGGGGCATATGCTTCCCGGCAGACTTGTAATAAAGGTTATCCCCCACATCCAGCATTGCTGCCTCACGGTTGATGGATTTTTGGTAATTGCGTTCAAATTCAATCTTTGCCCTGGGAGCATGTTTTGGAGATACCACAATACTTTCCAAATACAGATATCCTTCTGTTCCGCGGAAGTTTTTTACTTCAAAGCCTTTTACCTCTATTTTTTTTACCAGGCGCTTATTATACGCATCCAAAGCGTCAAGCACATAAACAAGATTGTGCTGTTCCTTATGTGTAGCGGAATAATTGAGGCAGAATAAGGGATTAAAATTCTGCAGTGCCTTCTGGGTGACAGCACCGCCCATTTTCTGAGGCTCATCCAATATAATAATGGGACGGTTGGCCTTTATCACATCAATGGGCCTTCTGGAGGCAAACTCATCACGCTTGGAATATATAATTCTGCTCTCCTTGTTATTTGCCCCCTCTTTTAAAGAAGAGGCAAAAGCCTGTGTATTGATGATCATGACATTTATCCCGGAATTGCTGGAAAAGCCGTCAAGCCGGTTGAGATCGGAGCTGTTATAAATAAAGAATCTGGCTTTCTTTCCGTACTTCTCCATAAAATGCTCCTGGGTAATTTCAAAAGACTTATATACGCCTTCACGAATTGCGATTGACGGAACTACCACGATAAATTTGCTCCAGCCATATCTTTTATTTAATTCGAACATGGTCTTGATATATACATACGTCTTTCCAGTCCCCGTCTCCATTTCCACGTCCAATGAGCATCTTCCAAGATGGTTTACAAGCTTTCCGGATTGTTTCATGTTATTCGATGACTGGATTTCACGGATGTTATGCAGCAATTGCTCATCTGACAACTGGATGGTTTCATTTCGAAAAGCTGTATCATCAATGTCCTCCCAGTCCTCACGGACGGCTCCTTCCATATCCAGGCCCATTTGGCCCTCGAACTGATCTTTATAATTTCTCTTTCTTACCGTTTTGCCTAAGTCCCGAATGTAACCGACGCTCTCATAATAGGGCTGTCCGTCAAAAACCCGGACAACGCTGTCAACCGCCTCTGTCTGGTACTGCTGTATTTTAAAATCAAACCGCACAGTACTGTACCTCCTATAATATAGCTTATGAGAAGTTGATTTTTAACTTCTCATAAAAGGTGCCGCTTTTAGCACCGTCCATCCGATTATGAAAACATCTTCTTGTTTTCATAATATTCTCTTTACAGTACCGGGACTATATGCAGCAAAAATCTGCTCAAAATTTGCCATAACTGAGTCATTTACCATGCCCCCATCCCGAAACACTGCATAATGCGGTTTTCTCTTTGCAATTTCAGTCACCACTTCATTGGTAATATCAGAGTCAAAACATGCCATCAGGAAATCCTTCTCAACACTGAATACCCTTTTTCCGTTAATGCCGGTTTCCGCAATTTGGCTGGAAAGCAAAATGCCTAATTCAAGCATTACCTGATACAGCAGATCTTCCGCCGTCCTATCAGCCTTGATATTGTCAGCCATATTAAATAAGACTGCCTGGCTGTACTCGGCAGGGCTGTAATAAACGTCTTCCATATTGCTGGAAGCACATGAAAAAACTCTGAAACCGCAGTCAAGACTGGGATTTATCTTTTTCAGCATCTCTCCTGCTTTAGCAATCCTCATCTCCCCTGCCTCACATATATTCTTAAACCCAGCCCGGCCAAGAGGGGTTTCTGCCCCGCATTCTTCCGGTATTTGAACCATAATAAACTTTCGGTTTAAGCTATCTTCCGCATTCGCAGCCATAACCCCATGTGCAACGGTTCCTGAGCCTGAGAAGAAATCGAGGATGATATCATCCTTTCCGGTAAACGACATAATATGTTCCTTGCAGATTTCAACAACCTTGGGCGTATCAAAGGGGACCCCAAAGCCTTCCAGCATTGCCGTATCACTCCCCCCATAATAAATGAGAGAAGGAATATTTTCATACATATTTTCACTTAACAGATACTTTCTTGTAGGCTGAGTGGACTCGTCCTTTCCAAACAGAATAAGGCCTTTATTCTGCAAATCCTTCATTGTGGCACTGGGATTTCTCCAGCCCCGTTCAGGGATTGGACATGGTTTTTGAGTTGTTGGATGAATTAGAGGGATAAAATAATCATCAGGCGCCTTTTTCTTATTAGGCCAGGCCATAGACACCCCTCTGTATACCTCCCCATGCTCATCAATTTTGTTATATGCCTTTTCACCGCCGCTAAGCTCTGTCTGCTTTGAAATCCACTGGGAAAATTCTGTATTTATTTCTTCCAGAGTATATCCTGATTCAATTTTTGAGAATAGGGATTTGGCTTTTGCAAGAATCATATTGGCATTCTTTTTTGGTCTTTGCATTTTGCAGGAATTTAAGAATGCATTTTTATTTTTTGCATATACGAGGATATATTCATGCTGATAAGAAATACCTCGCGCATCACCTTTGGGGTTTCTTTTGTCCCATATTATGGTTCCTAAATCGTTTTGCTCTCCGAAGATTTCGGCGCAGATCTTCTGAAGGTTGACAATTTCATTTTCATCCATATTGATCAGGATGATTCCTTCATCAGATAATAGATTTCGGGCCAGTTTCAATCTTGGGTACATCATATTCAGCCAGTCTGTATGAAACCTGCCGTTTGTTTCATTATTCAGCCGGAAATCAAATAGGATGTTTCCATCCTGGTCATATTTTCCGCTTATGTGGTTGAATTCTTCATTTGATAATATAAAATCATCGTCATATACAAATGAATCTTTTCCTGTATTATAAGGCGGATCGATATAGATTAGTTTGATTTTATCCAGATACGTTTCTTGTAAGATTTTTAATACTTCAATGTTATCCCCCTCTATGTAGACGTTTTGGGTGTCATCAAAATTTATGCTCTTCTCTTTGCAGGGACGTAATGTTGATGTGGTCGGTTCATTTGATAATAAAACTGCCCTCTTCTTATCGGGCCATGTGAATCTGTATCTTTCTTCTTTGCCTTCAACTGGTACGCAGCCAATTTCAGCTTTGAGAATATCTACATCAATGGCTCTTTCGACTATAGGGGTTCCGTTCTCGTCATATCCAGTGATTTTTTCAGTAAAGGCATTGGGTAGTATCTCTTTTAGTTTTTCATAGTTTTTATTAAAATTATCATTTATCTTCATTTTCAGCTTTTTCATGTTTATTTCCTTTTAATTTAAGCTTGGGTCGAAATCAGAAACAAATTCTTCAATAGGCAGGTATCTTATAAATTTATAATACTCTTTTATGCGGTAATCAAATTCAAATAACTTGATATAACTTACGTCATCAAGAAAGGGACGTTCCTGCCGGTAATTATATGCAATATAAAAATCAATACCCGCTTCAACAGCTAGTTTAGATAATAAGATAAAGTTGTTGAAATCAGCCTTGTATGGATTCCATTTTTCCAAGGGAATCTTTGAACGTTTAAGCTCAATGATTTCTTTAATCTCATTTCCCTTAAAACGAATTAAATCTATATCACTGACAGTAACATCACTTCCCATGTTTTCTCTTTGCCATTCATGATATTGGCTGGAGCTTCTGTCATTGATGAATTTTTTAGTTTTGTTTTCATTCATTTTAATTCCATATTGAATAAACCGGTTACGGAGATCATCCATAGTAATTGTTTCTAAGCGGGCACTTCCAGCCTCCCAGTATTGAACCGTTTCCAGCGGTTTATCTGCATCATATCGAATGAAGTTCATATGTATATCTGTGTCTTTTACCATACTTTTTACAACAGAAATGATATTCTTCTCTTGTTGGCTTATACCTTCACTATTTCCAGAAGACTTAACAACCACACTAACCACCTTGGGTTCCTGCCTGTCATTTCCATAGACTAAAATCCATTTATCCGAAGATGTCCAGAAGAAGTTTTTTATATTGTTTTCTTTTAAAAATTCATAAATTCCGTTGCTTTCATAGTAACTCATAAATCTCACCCTATTTTTAAAAGCCTTTGATTTTTTATATTTTTATCTGCTGTAATAAAGTGTATTATTCATGGTTGTTTCATTTTGGGCCCGCTTTTTTAATGCCTTTATGCATTTCACTAATGTTGATACGTCTTAGTTTGTTGTAATTTGTTTATTTATAGTATGTTTTTGTTTGTCCAAATAATGAAACAATATTTTTCCATATGCTGTTAATTCCCTGTAAATGCTATTATACCATCTATACAAGGTTTCTTCAATTTTCTTATTTTACAGAATATCTGGCCTTGCCCATAAACTATCATTAAGATTTTATATCAGATTTTCGAGTTTACACGGACTTTGAAACTGCCTCCGCAAAACCGAAAGGCCCCAGGTTCTGGTGAGAATCCTGGGGCCTTTCGGTTTTCTTCATATTAAATTACTTTCTTACGCCTCTTTCGTCAATATCATAGCCATCTACTTTTGTGTTTCTGGCAAGGGAACCATCTGCATTAAAGTAATACCAATTCCCTTCAATTTCCAGCCATTTGCCAGATACCATGATACCATCGCTGCTAAAGTAATATGTTTTTTCAATATCATTGTCTCTGATATCTTTAAAACCAACCGCCATTATCTTAAGATCGTAATAACGCCAGCTTTGGCCATCCTTCACCCAGCCGGTTTTCAATATGCCAGATGGTTCGAAATAATGCCTTATACCTTCAATGGTCTGCCAATCAGTCACTGCTTTACCTTCTTTGAAGTACATGTACTGACCGCTGTCATTCTTCGCCCAGTTCTGGGCAGTAGCTGGATTAATGGTCAGTTTGATGTAACGGTGAAGCATAGAAGATGCCTCTCCGCGGCTGACATTGGCTTTCGGACTGAAGCTGCTTCCTTCTTTGCCAATGATGACACCGGCTTTCTGCATAGCAGTTACTGCCTCCTGATACCCGTTTTCAATTCTTGCTCCGTCAGAAAACGCAACCGCACTGTGGGCTTCCGGAAGTTTATAACCGGTTGCTTTCGCGTAGTTTGCCAATATAGCGGCAGCCTCTTCACGAGTAACTGTCTGATCTGGAGCAAACCGGTTATTTCCCTTATCCGGTATAATTCCTTTTTCATTGGCCCACTCAATATAAGGACGATCCCCATTATCTGCTTTTACATCTGTAAAGCTGTTATTTGTATAAGCCTTCACATCAATGGCTGCCAATCTGCCAAGGGCTGCTGCCAGGGCTCCCCTGGTAACAGCATGATTCGGTGAAAATACTGTTTCAGAGATGCCGGAGATAAGTCCTCTGTTAACCACATAGTCAATGGAGTCCTTGGCCCAATGTCCGCTTGTATCAGTTAATTTTGCTGCCGGAGATTCATAACCTAATCCATATACGGAAAAATGGTTGGTCTTAAAAATCAGACTTCTGCTGTTACTGTCATAAGCGGAACCTTCCACACGGGTTGGATTTCCCTGATCATCTACATAAACTGCATACAGTCCTCCAATGGCTTCATCGGATGCCGGAGCATATGGAATGCTTACGAAAACGGAACCATCTCCGAAGTTAGAAACATGTTTAGTTCCACCCTGGTAGCTTGCCTTTAAGTCATAGACAGGACGTGAGCCGATCTGATTTTTAGCCGCTCCGCTAAGCGTGGATGGATCCACTTTTTTTGCTGTAAGCTGTACATCTGCATTGGCCTGCTTATTAATTTCCGTTACTGCGGCCAGATTGATACCAAGTGTAATGTCCGGACGGTCGATCATCAGCTCCACACTTGAAATCTTGTTGCTGATTACCTGCTGCTGAATGTTCTTCGGCAGATTAACCGTAACGGCAGAGGCATCCTTGCCGCCTGTTGATACATTGATGGATACTGTGATATCACCTGCATTCACACCCTTTTTAGCTGCGTTTGCCCTGGCATTTGCAATTGCGTCAGTGATATTTTTATCTGAAACATTTACAACTGCATTTCCCTTACTGTCAATATCTGCCGCATTTTGGGCCGCACCTGTGACTGCCTGGGTCGGCAGGGAAGAGGAGCCTTTTGTGGTTGAATTATCGGAGTCATTGGCAGAGTCGCCGCCGGAGTTTCCACCGTTGTTACCGCCGTTGTTTCCTCCGTTGTTTCCTCCATTATTAACATCTGGCTGCCCGATGATGATAGCTACTGAATCAGAGCTTGCGCCATACAGTTCATTTTCTGCAAAGCGAACCACATAGGATCCGGAAGACAGTCCGGTGATCTCCCCACGTTCATTGGAAGTTACTTCTTTGTAGGAAGCCCCGTCTTTTTTATACTCATACTTGGTATTGGGATTCAGACCTGTAATCTTTCCATCATCTCCACCATTCTTTGTTGCATTTATAACACTTAGATTAGCTGGAGAACTGGTCTTCTCCCCTTTTTTCACCGTAATAACTGCAAATACCTTTTCGCCAGCCAAGTGAGTTTGTGTTTTTTCTGTTGCAAGGCTGATTCGAATGGTTCCTGCTTTGGTTACCGTAAGTATACTGCCTGAAATGGTACCTACACCAGTACCGCCTTCCTCAACCGCATAAATCCGGTTTCCTGCGTTCTTATCCACGGTAAACAGCGGGGATAATTGTTTTAAATCTATGGTTTTTCCGTTAAAAGTAACATTCGCAAAACCGCCTGCATTGTTTATGGCTGCTTTGGTTGTAAGTCTAATGTCGGAAGCAATATTGTCTCCTGCAAAAACATACTTGCAACTTACATTGCTGTCATTTCTTACAATTGCCGGTTCTGTGTAATCTCCTTCCACCTTTTGTAAGGCTACCATTCCCTCGTCAGTGATTCCATATCTTGCATGGATGGCAGTAGCAATTCCATTACTATTGCTGACGGAACTGCTTTTTGCGTAGATACTGCCGCTTGTAATATCAATTCCACTCTCTGAACTAATTCCAAAGCTGGAATAGTAGGCATCTCCTGCGATTGCAGTAATATTACCTCCGCTGATAGTAAGAATACCTACCGTATAGATACCAGTACTGTGAAATCCATTGGTATTTCCAGTTATAACATTAAGCCTGCCGGTATTGCCTGACATCTCTATATCACCATTGCTGAATATACCTCTGCTGCTGCTTTCATCTTCCCTATCTAATATGCTTATACTATTATCACTGTTATCAGCCAGTAATACCCTTGTTCCCCCCGGAAGATTGATTCCGATACTATCGGAACAAATCAGGTTAATGCCGCTCAATATAAGCTCATTATGTGAATGGTACCATGACCAGCCCTCTGCCGTATCATTGATGTCATCTTTTCTGGGATTCTTATTAACTAATTCTCCATTTAAATTACGGTACCAGACACTATCTGTTGTTAAATCCAGAGCAGTTGTGCGAACTCCAGCCTGTACAATATCAAATCTGGCATCCATATTAGATGCTGCAGATAAAGCATTACCGCTGGCCAGCTTATTTGCCGGAATAACAATATTCATTGCTTCCGACGATCCTGCGATTGGTATACCGTTAAAGCCAATGGTAACAACTTTATCAGAATCAATTTTTTCCAAGCTTGCAGTAATTCCTCCGGGCAGGTTCTGGAACCAGCCAGATACAACCTCACCCTCATTTAAATTGTTATATGTATCATTATCCAGAGTAACTGTTATAAAATCATGTCCGGAAAGTGCAGTACCTGTCATACCGGATACTATTTTGCTTCCCACAGAAGCGGTTGGAGCCGGCTGTTCAATAGCGATTCTTAAATCATTGGCTTTGATGCCAGTTCCATAGACGTAATAATTTGAATAACCATTATTTTCTATCCTTGTAGCCTCAGAATAATCATCGTCTATCTTCTGTAATACAGTAAGTCCTTTACTTGAAGTCAATTCTTTAAAAGTAACTGCATAACCGTTGTTATTTGACTTAAGATAAATGGTTCCACCTGTAATGTTTAAGCTATCAGTATAGATAACCCAGCCACTACTTGCTGATGGAATTAACACTCTTACTATACCATCTTCAATTGTGAGATCGGTCGTACGAATACCTACCGTCAACATGGCACCGGTCCCTTGCGCAAACAATTCACCAGACCCTTTGATTGTTACTTTTCCGTTTGAATCTATAACATTCGTAACAGCCATTGCCGAATTGTAACTTCCATCTGCCAATATGATGGTAGCACCGGGGGGCAGTTTAATTCCAACAGACGTAGTCGCATGAAGATTCAGACCGTCTAATACAAGTGTTCTTGCAGGATACCCTGTTACCTCATCTTCATATAAAAACCAGGACCAGCCCTCACTGGTATTAATGATATCATTTGTAATAGGAGATGCATCGACTATATCTCCAGATGTGTTTACATAAGATAACACTTCCCCTGTCAAATCCAGAGTACTGGTACGGGGCTGAATGCCAGTAATATTAAATTTGGCATTGTTATTAACTGTTACGGGCAGCATACCCTTAGTCAGATGATCGGCTGGAATTGTAATATTCATTACTTCATTTGACTGTACAGTTGGAATTCCGGAGAAGCCAATGGTGACGCTTTCATTTAAAACACTTTTTACTGTTGCAGTGAGTCCAATCGGAAGATTGCTGAACCAATTGGATACATTATCATTTTCTTGTAACTCAATAAATGTGTCATTGAGGATTGAAAATGTAACATCATTATCACCAGAGAGCGTTTTTCCTGCTCTGCCTGATACTGTCTTATCTGAAATTGTTGCAGTTCGCTTTACATAAGTACTGTTTACAAGTTTAACATCATTTGCTACAGTGTTGTTATCATTGTAAGTATACTTTTTTAAACTTGCATTCCAAACAGCCTCTATACTATAATCTCCATTTTTTGACTTTTGATAAACTTTAATACCTGGGTCATTGCCAAATGTTGATACAGTATCATTTTTTTGACCTTCAGGATCAATCAAATTAATGTAAACTTCTGCTTCCCCGATAAAAAGATTAAAGAAAGATAAAATTCCTACACCACCTGCACCATTTGGATATCCAGCCGTAATGTTTAAACAACCGCTACCTTTTATCTTCAGTTCATTTGCAAAGATACCATAGCTAGGCGTACTTGAATGAGTATAGGAATTATTAATATAATTATTGGTACCATCTTTCAGTACAATTGTTGTTCCCGGCAGGAGCATTACGGCTACATCATTATTAATATCAAAATCAATCCCATCAAAGACTAGGGTCTTTTCAGGATAGCCTTCCGCTTTATTACCATTTAAATACCAATGCCAGCCCTCTCCTGTTATAGCAATATCAGACTCTCTAGGATTTGCTTCTGCGTAACTATTTTCAGCAACTTGATACATAATATTATGAGCTGTCAAATCCAGAATCGTTGTTCGTTGATACAAGTTATTGCCTGCACCTCTAAGCATTATATTACCTACTGATACCGTAATGGCAGGCAAATCCACATTATCTGCAATCACATACTCATCAGGAATCGTCGGCTGGAAAATATAATCTCCTGCCACATCTGATTCAAACTCCGGCTCCGCACTCCATGTTACCGGTATGGAAATAACCTTTTCCACTACCTGAGTTTCCTGTACGTCTATAATCTCAGGATCATTTTCATCAAAAAAATCTACTCTGACGCTATCTGCCCGAAGGGCGTTGCTGCTGGTTGCATCAGGATTTTCAGATTCATTGGATTCCTGAGGTGTTTGAGGGTCCTGGGGGTCCTGATCTTCAACAGGCTCCTGAGCGCCGCCTTCTGTTGGGATTTCGTTGGGTGAGGTCTCAACTGGTTCTTCCACGATTTCAGAAGGATTCTCCTCGCTAGTTTCTAATTCTACGGTTGCCACCAGATTCTTTGGCAAATCAAGCTCCTTCACCTTTGTACCGATTGGCACGGATTGATATTCTGTTTCTTCCGCCAATGGTTCAAATGAGATTATTTCTCGTTCGATCTCTGAAGGCAGAACATTAGCTGATGCCGGAACCGGCATTCCGCCCAGCACCATGACCATTGATAGTACCAATGCCAAAGAACGCTGGAAGGGGTTGTGTTTTTTCATATCCTTTTCTCCTTAAAATTTATGTAGTATTGCCTGACTGGGCCTTTTACCACCCTTCTCCCTTTCATATCACTTGCGATATTATACAACACTACAATAAACGGAGAATAAACGACAAAATTCGACCTATGTATCTCAATACAGAGGCCGAATGAATAAATTATATCATATAGTTATAAGCGATTTTTGAAAATTAACAGCGGCGGGGGAGCATCATCTGAAAAAAGCTGTTCGATTTCCCTTCGAAGCTGCTTCTCTTTCTCTTTTTTTCCCAGCCGTATATATAGATTCAAAAGTCTGTTACAGGCAATTTCATAAAAAGGGTCCAGCTCCAAGGCACGAAGATAGAGCTGTTCCGCATCTTCTTGAAGATTCTGTTCTTCCCGTTTTTCTGCTGCTTTTAAAAAATTGGATATCATACTTTTTTCAAGGGTTTGTGCCTTTCCAAAGGACCACTCATATGCTTTCCCCTGAAAAAGGCTTCCCCGGTAAAGTTCACTCACCCGTTCCAGATCCTTTTCCGTTTTCCACGCAGAATTCTGCAGGTGCTGGAACTCATATAAATCACAGTAAACACGTTTGGAATCCAGAGAAATTTGTTTTCTCGTGGTTATCAGGCAGTCCTCTAAACCATACTGCTGCAAGGCCTTGCGGATATAATAGACAGTGGAATTCAGATTTTTCATGGCCTTATCTAAGGTAAATCCTTCCCACAAAATATCTGCAATTTCATCACGGCTCACACTGCCCTTCCAGACCAGATAGGCAAATAACTCCTCTACCTTTGGCGACCGCCAGCTAATAACCTGTCCGCCTTCCTCCTGTACAGTAACAGAAAATCCTCCAAAGCAGGTAATATACAGACAACTTACTTCACTCTGCTTCATCTTCGTAAGGCGTTTTATGGTTTTAGCCAGACGCTCCCTGCTGATGGGCTTTAGCAGATAATCCGAAGCCTCCAGTTCAAAGGCCTCCAGAGCATACTCCCCATAACCGGTAACAAATACTACGCTTGCAGAACTCCCCCGTTCCAACAGGAGATTGGCAAATTCCATGCCATCCATTTCCGGCATGGTAATATCCAGAAAAACCACATCCACTGAATGTTTTTCTATGTACTCCAGTCCCTCTGCTGCAGTAGCAAAAGAGCCGCAAAGCGTGATACCCCCTGCCTCCGCCAATAAGAGGGAAAGCCGGCTGCGTGCCAGCTCTTCGTCATCTACTATGATTGCTTTCATTTTTGACTTCCTCCTCTTAAACGGCGTATTCTTCCTGTCTTCTTTTCCTTATCCAGGGGAAGGCAAAAGGTTATCCTGGTACCACCGCCTATTACACTGTATACGGTTAAGCCTCTGTTATAAAGCATCTTAAGCCTTTGATTGATATTCCACATACCAATACCGCCTGACTTCGGCTTTTCTTCCAGCAATTCGCTGATTCTGGCTGCTTCGATTCCAACACCATTATCCTCTATGGTAAACACAGCTTCGCCCTGCTGACGCCTTATGGATATGGTTACAGTACCTCCGGCTACGTTATTCATAAGTCCGTGCCGGACCGCATTCTCAACCAGAGGCTGGAGAATAAGGGGCGGTATGGGAATATTCAACGTTTCATCAATGTCATATTCTACCTCCAGCCGATCCCCAAAACGGGTTTTCTCTATATAAAGATATGCTTCCAGCAGTTCCACTTCCTTTCCCAGCGTAGTCATAGCATCTATCCGCTTAAAATCAAAACTACGCCTTAAATACTGGGACAGCTCCACTACCACATCTTCTGCTCTTTCCGGTGCGGTGGCACATAATGCCGCGATGGAATTTAACGCATTATATAAGAAATGAGGGTTAATCTGGGCTCTTAAAAAAGCAATTTCCGCTTCCTGTGTTCGTAAAACAGAAGTTTGGAGCTGTGTAATTGCCGTGAGATAATGCATGGATAACAGCAGGATCATTACAACCGCAAATAACATCATAAATACCTGTGAAAACCTGGAGCTGGCTTTTAATCCCAGGGAGAACAGAATGCTGTCAATGGAATACATATTAACCGTCAATACAGAAACAAACAGCAAAAGCCCTTTCGCTTCTTTTATGTACAAATGTATTGCCTGAACCAACAGTGCCAAAAGTATCACAGTGTTGCATATCATGACTACCTGGTGTATTTCATAATAAACATGAATAGGAAGCACCACCACCGCCAGCAGGTAGAATCCGTACATTATGGATATGATCCTGACAGGGTACAATGGTAAAAGTCCATTTTTAAATCTATGAAAAACCCACAGCAGAGTAATGAAATTTGCTGATAAAAAGAAATCCTTCATTTTAAAAGCCACGGTAAAGGATATGTCGGGGACGAAAAACAAAAGAGGGCGCTGATCTGCCATTCCATTTCCGATTGCAAACAGAAAACAGAACAAAGAAAACAAGGGCAGTATATACTCCTTTACCCCTTTTATCAGGGCGACCACAAAGAAAATCAGGTATAAAAATGCGATGGTCCATAAAATCGCAAAAACTGCCAGCGCCAGCATGTTATTTTTCTGGTGCTGATACAGCATTGCATCTTCTCTTCCAAGTTCCAGAGAGACTGGTATGCCGGAATTCATATATTCAAAATTGGCAACCTGTACAATAATCTCAATGCTCTCGCTGTCATTTTGAAAGAATCCAAGCTTTGGTGTATTCCCGGACTTATAATCTTGTGCCTGGGATGCCGGGATTCCATCTGAAATTAATTCATGACCATTTACAAAGACCTTACTGGAAAAACGGGCGTTTCCCTTTTTTAAACCCAATACTTTACTGGCTGGTGTATGATTTAATATCAATCTATAGGTTGCACATCCAAATGGGGGCAGTATTTTGCCATCTATTTCCTTTCCGTTCCATAGTCCTGGTACCTGCATAAAACCAGAAGGCATTGGATCTTCTAGCTGAAACTCCTCTGGTGAAATCAGTCTGTTCCAGTAAAACTGCCATTCTCCATCAAGATGAATGATCTTCTTCTGCTCTATATTCCAAGCGGATAGATCCATTGTTCCGTTGACTGCATAAAGACCGTCGCTTGTTTGTTCACTCCCGTTAGGAAGTGACATATATAAAAGCGAAAAGAACACAAGTATGACCAAAAAAACTGCAATTGATCGTTTTAGCAAACTGCCTCCTCCATACGTGAATCATTGCAAAGCTCAACCGTCGAGATGTAGATGGAATGAAATGTAACACGTTTTCAATTAGGTTATATTTCTTTGTAAATTTAATGCATGAATAGCTGGTTATAATGACGGGGAAGAAATGAAGGGTGCAGTTGAGACTGCATTCCATTTAATTCTTACATAAAGATCATGACTGACCTATGTATCAACTGTTTATAAAAAATGATTCATTGATATAGGCAGAAAGCGGATGCACCGTGCCAAAAAGCATTATAATTATACATAAGATTCCAAAAATCAGCAAGACGAACTTTGTTTAAAAACAAAGAAGGATGTTTGAAAATAAAGCAAAAACCTCAGAAACCTTGATTCATAAGGATTCTGAGGTTTTAAAGAAAAGATCACCAGATTTGAACTGGATATCGCCCAAAAAACGTAGGAAAAAAGAGGGTTTGGCGTGCCGGGATGGGTTTGCGCAAGCGGGGGGCAAACAATTTTTATATTTCCTTATGCATATTTAAAATATATTCTCCCATTGCTTGAGATAGTAAAACTGGTACTGCATTACCAATTTGCCTCCCGATTTCTTGGGAACCTCCAAAAAAAATATAATTATCCGGAAAGCTTTGTAACGCTGCTGCCTCTCTGAAAGAAATTGCACGATTTTGTATCGGATGTCCAAATCTTCCATTAGAAATACTACAACACTTCGACGTTAAAGTTGGTGAAACCCTATCCCAAAACATGCGCCCATATACATCTGTATGACCATTATAATTAGTGTGGCAATTCAATACTAGTTCTTCCGGCCAAGCACGTCGATCACCGCCATCATGAGGAGTGGCATTCAGCCGTTCTAAATTTATTTCAGATACCCTCGATGCATTATGGTTTGGAATTTCTTCATGTCGTTCACCTGCCATAAGCTCCGGAAACCTCTGTATAGCGTCACGCACCGTTACATAAGGTAAAAGGTTTCTCCCATGTGTAGGCAGAGGAATTGTTGGAACAAAAAACCTCGATGCCATTAATACAAATCGCTTTCTGCTTTGAGGCACACCATAATTTTTTGCATTTACGGTTAAATATGTATAATGAAACCCTAATTGATCCAACAAATCTAAAAAACGTTGTAAAACATCATAACCCCTACTTCTGATTAAAGGTACATTTTCAATCAAAACATGGGCAGGCAACAGTTCTTCTACTATTCTTCCAAATTCATCTAATAAATTGCGTGCCGTATGTGGAATAGGGGATTTTCTTTGTGAACTGAACGGCTGACAAGGTGCGCAGCCCACCATGAGTAAGTTATCATTATCTGCTAAAACCGGAAAATCTGCAACAAGATTTTGAGCTTCCACTTCCTGTATACTATGGCATAAATAAGGAACTCCGTTATTATACTCATAGGTTTCACGACAGGAAGGATTATTATCCAAACCAAAAATTACATCAATACCTGCATTAATGAGCCCTCTCGTTGTCCCCCCCCCCCCACAGAAGAAGTCTATTGCATTCATGGTTTTAATATCCCTTCTGCCCAGTTCATTGTATCCCTATTAGGTACACCTGGACGACATGAATTTAACATATGTGCCCATACTAACTGCTCTCTAAAAGGACTGTCAATTGAAGCCACACGATAATATGTATGTTTTTCTTTATCTATCATTTCGTAGCCGGGAGCGATTTCACTTTTCAAAATCGTATATGATAATTTTTTTAGATTTAATGTTAAATATGGCAATACACCTGTTAACTCTGGCAAAGATACTAATGCATTATTATAACCTTGATTCAATATCTTTGCAAATTTCTCTTGGCGTTTTTTCCTTTCCTTAAATTTACTTCCATCTAACTCATCAGCTGTGAAACTCTCTCCACCTGCAAATCGATTTTTATCTTCACACTCCGCTGTTAGAACTGTTATTTCACGACAATTCCCCAGGTCACAGGAAGGAGATAAAATCACTTGATATTCATCACTACTACCTGGAGAGGAAAGATCTGCCTCTTTACTAACTTTTCGGATTATATCACCAACATATAGCGCATCAGACATGGGGGGATAGATATATTGAACCCATGCCGGAAGTAAATCTGAATTTGTTAACTCCTGTGTAAAATAATTAGCCGCTCGCTTTGCTGTCATATATTTGAAAACACCATCATTGGAAACATTTTTCAAAAGCCCAACCACTTCTAAAGAATTAGTCAGTGCCTTATTCATATCTGACCTTAAACCCTGTATTAAAGGAACAAGAGGGTGCCACTCCTTAAGTACATCAACGACATCTTCCTCGTCTGCTTTAGAAAACTTTTTCAATAAAGGATTCCTGTCTTGACTCGACTCTAAAACAATTGTATCTGCAATAGCCGAAAAAATTATAACCGGACAAAAGTTTTGTTCCCATACTAATTTAAGTAACTCTTTTCCTTCCTCTGCTTCTTCGACATCATACATCCAATCCATTACAATAATATCTGGTTTATATGTTCTTATAATGTCTGTTGCCTGGTCAAAATCACATGAGTAATAATCCCACTCTTCATCCTTGGCAAAATCAATAATTCTTTTAACAGAACTAAGGTTATCTTCTATTAGTAAAAGCTTCACACCTTATACCTCCTCAACTGGAATATCGAAAAAAAATGTTGCGCCATCTAAGTCACCAGGAATAGTAGTAGCAATTTTTCCATTATAGTAACTAAGCAATTCTGTAACAATAACAAGTCCCATGCCTATACCCCGTTTCTTAGATGTAATTCCAGGATTAAATATTTTTTCCGCTTCATCTTTTGGTATTCCAGGTCCATTATCGCTAACTGTGACCTGATATCTCTGATCAGAAATCAATTTTGCAGATACCCTAATCTCTTTTTTGCCTGGAGATTCTTCGTTTAACCAAAAACAAGCATTATCAAATAGATTAATAAATATTGTCTGCAATTCCCCTTCATGCATTTTAACTTTTATATTTTTTTCCACATTGATAACAAAATTAACATCTTTGCTTATTTTTTTACTTTTAACTAAGCGCTTACTAAGCTCAATCATTTCCAATAGATCACATCTATTATTCTCATTTCGCAAATTCTGCCTATATAAGGGTGCAAAGCTATTAGCAACTTCCCTTATACGCTCATGTCCTTTATTTGCATCGTCTAAATATTCATTTGTTCGATCGTCAAAAACAGTTATGTATTCTTTACATCGATTAAGAAATCTTTTAATTGAATTCATCCCCGTTAAAAATTCATGTAGAATTATTATCGCAATCGAACCTAATGAAGCAGTTTGTGCATAATAAACTAATCTTCTACTCAAGTCCGTTAAATTCCGCTCATTCTTTTCATCATATTCCTCAATATATTTAACAATTGTATTCACATCTGAGCCTTTAGCAGCTGCAAGAGTAGCTCTGTTTAATAAGTCTTTCGACGACAACGGTGTAATCAAATCATTTATTGTAGCTCTTTTTTCCTCCAAATGGTCCTTCATACGCTCCACTTGTAATTTATCCACAATATCATATAAAATCTGTATAAACTGTTGATATTCCGTTGTATCAACAAGCTTCTCACGATCAGTAGTATCCTTGATCTCCGGATTGTTCTCTGCTGAAACATATACAATGCCTACTATTTGACTGGTACTAATTCTACGTCCCAAATCGCTAATTCTTTTTGCATCAAGACCCAGCCAATCTCTTGATGCTTCTGATTTCGGTAAGACCAAAACATTATCACGGTAGACAGAAATACCTTTATACTTACTTATAGTTTGTCGAATATCACGTTTTTTAATGTTAAATGTCGTAGACACATCTTCTATGCTTTCTTTATCCAGATCCCACGCTCTAATTTCAAAGGAGAAGGGGCCGCAACTATACTCTCCATTGTTATCTGTAAATAAGCTTAATTGCAAGGGAAATTTTTCTGTATTCCAACTAATAATTCCATTGCTTTTCCTATTTATTTTCTGATCATTATAAAAATAATTCCATTGAATTTCTCCACAATTATTAACTGTACCTTCAATTTTATATTTTGGATTATTTAAAAACATTGCGGGGGTGATAATTACAGGTACAGGGTTTTCAGAATCCTTGATTTTTATTCGAAAGTCATCCGTGGTCTTAAAAGGTGACAATAAACGGGCAAGGTCTTCTTTTAATTGCTCAATCTTTTTATCATTCCAAATTGATTTCAACCCTTTTATTCTTATAATTGTACCTGTTTTACTTCCATTTTCTTCAAATGGGTTAACTGTCGATTCCTTAATAGTCATAAAGCAGTCTTCTAAACTTGATTCACTACTTAGCATATCCCAATCAAACTCTGCTCTCCAACAAGGCTCACTATCACTTTTTGTTACCATTATCATAATTGAGCCTAATCTGGCAGCTGAAAATCGTCCCAAACCTTTATTTCCTGATACAATACGAGTTTGCTTTTTCCCATTCACAATACGTTCAATACTGGGTTTGTTTTTTTTAAATGGGGTGGCTATAGTTGACCATGCAGAATCAATTATTGCCCGTGTCATTCCACATCCATCATCCCTGATATCTATATATGGTTCGCCATTTTTATCAATATTAAAAGATACCTCTACATCTATCGCAAAAGCATCATAACAATTCTTCACGAGTTCAGTTATCGCAACAGTATCATTAGTCACTAAATCGGCACCAAACGCAGTAAATGCTCTTGGATGTATCTTTATAGCTATTTTTTCTGTTTTTGTCATAAATTTACCCTCCCTTGTTTACAATATATAAATAAAAGCATCAGTTAAAAATCTATTTTTGAAAGGTAGTTCTCATGGACAATTGTACAGTACTAATCAATATAAACAGAATTACAGCGTCTGGTCATTTAACACTTCAAAATTTATATGATTATGTGAATATTTCACTTAAGCCCTATGAACAGTTAGGTTTTTTTTCATATAAAACTTTTTCCTCAAAAAAACTTCCTGTTTGGGGAAAAGAAAATCCTCAATGTTTTAGTTCTATTTTGTTAAATGACGCTAAACTACCACTAAATATTTATCAAAATCTATCGCATAAGCAAAAAAATTCTGTTTACTTTAACAAAGAATATTCTGAAGCTATTTCATCCGATAATATTGACATATTGCAAACATTATGTAAAATAAATTCTCCTAAGAGCGGCTTTTATTATTGTGCAAAAAAAACATCATTGCTGGATAGATTTGAACTAGACAAAATAATCAAAAACTGCGATCAGCACGTGTTAATATTTTTAGAAATATATGCTTAATTATTCAATATTTCTAATAAAAGATGTGCTAACCTCTTATTCCTAGTACTAGCCTTAAGTTCGCATTCCCATACAGTAATAACTTTCCAGCCAGCAAATTTCAGCTTTGATATATTATCAATATCTCTCTTTTTATTAGAGGTTAGCTTCTCTTCCCAAAATTCTTTATTATTTTTAGGCCATGAAAACTTCTTGCATTTTTCATGTACATGCCAAAAACAGCCATTAACAAAAATAACACATCTATATTTTTGTAATACAATGTCGGGACAACCAGGTAATTTTTCAACATTTTTACGATATCTTAAACCATTACTAAACAAAAACTTTCGGACAATCTCCTCTGGTTTAGTAGATTTGCTTTTTACTCTTGACATATTATAGCTACGTATTTCTTTAGAATGTACATCCAATAAATATCACCTCAAACAATTATATTTCATTTAATCATCAATTACAATCAGGTTTTAAAGTTTTTACAATAATTAGACAATATTGCATTAACGCTTACAAAGGGTATGCAGCCTAACTACATTCTTCTTTTTTAACTGTCCCCTATGTTTTCAAGCAAGAGTTGTTCACAAACTTATGTAGCGCACGAACTGAAGCAAACGAAATATATTAAAACTTGTTATAGAACCCGATTTGAGGATTCTCATAAGTTCCAATTACAACACCACGATCAAGGAAACCGTTTCTCTCCTCGCAACAAGTTTCAGGCAACAAAGCACAAGTGTGACAAGCTGCAAGATTCAGTGATTCGCGCCCTTGCCCACGGCTCAAAATACAAACAGGATCATTCGAGCAGGTTCTCGCGCCATCAATTGCCCTCTTGAAAATATGAGGAAATGCATCTGCCTTACCTTGTCGTACAAGTCCCCCCAGAGTTCCTTCTGAGTCACCACTTGCGGTATAGATAAATATGCCAGCCATTTGTTTGCCTTCGCTTTCATCCGCGCAATAAAGACGTTCGCTCAGATTGGCAATGCTATATCCGCATTCAAAGCTTAACTGTTTAATAAGTAAATGGGAGATGGTGTGTAATAAAATAAGTTTCGGTGTAATACTCCGTGGATGATTTTGACCAATAAATGATCCGATATAATTGTCGTTTATTTTCTTTGTCCGTTCGAGAACCACAGGATTTTCAACTATCCATTGATCAATATCCGCTTGCTCAAATTCAATAAAAATACCTTCACCTCGTACTTCATAAGCCGGATACCAGCATGTTTCCTGCTCTTTTATATGAACGAATCCATCATCATCTTTACCCAAAATGGGATTTATTCGAGAAAAACCGATCAAAGTATTAACAACCCTCACCTTGTCAATCAAAGATACTGCTTTAATGTGCGGGAGTTTTTGTTGAAAGAGTTCTTTTCTGATTCCTTCTCTGGAGAATTCGCCCAAAGAACCTGCTGGTGTACTTATTTCACCGCTGAGAGCTTCATATTCTTCCACTCGATACTTGACGCTGGTTACATCCGTTTCGACATTGCCTTCATCAAACCACTTGCGTTTTAAGACTGACTCAACGCTTGCCTGCGGTGCACCTATTTCATTAGCTATTTTATTAACCCATTGTATAAAATAATTCGCAAGAATGATATCTCGCAATTTAGGTGCATTAGAAAGTGTTGTTTCACATTCCGAAAAAGCATTGCTTTTTTCAATGCGAGCATTCAGCTTATCGGCATATGGAGGAATAACCAGCGAACTATAGACCACTGGAAAATATACCGAAGATGAGCCGCGCTGAACGGTCCTAGGATAACAGATACACTTTTCTTTAATATGCTTATGCGGATGACCACCTTCACAGCGGAACATTTCATCATCAATATCTTTGTCGAGTTTTTCAAAGCAGTCTTTTTCAAATGCACCTTTAAGAGTGGTATATGCTCCGCAAGAACATGAAATACTCAGGCCTTCAAGTCCCTCTGTACCGGAGGCTCCCGTTTTGAAGAAAAGGGATGGATTTCCGCAGATGGACTTCTTACTTTGCTTATGAACCCATTTTATCCAAGGGAAGTCATTGATATGGCCATGTTCGCAGATCGTCATAATACGGGCAACCACCAAATCCTGTCGGCACCCCATACATTGCATATGTTTTGCCATATAAGGATCGCCCTCAAGTACTCTTGGGTTAGAACGTTTTTGATATTCGGATATCCACTTACTTATCGGCTGAAACTTGCGACATTTAGGGCAAAAATACCATTCCGGGAAACGAGAGTAGGAAATGTTTGTCGGCATAGCAAAATAGTCCACGCCTAATGCTTTGGCGAAACGGTCATCATATATGCGCTGTGTTTCGGTCCATGCTTCAGGTGCGGCGGTGATCAAAGTTTGATCAGGGAAATCCACCATTGCTCCGACACCATATTGAAGTACAGCTTGTGCCGCTCTTACGGAATGGGTAACCTTGTTGAGATCAACCTTATCCTTGATCTTATATTCCATTAGTTTTCCTCCCAAATCACAATTTTTCCAAGAACCTGTGTATCTACATTTCTCATGGAGGTAAGAGTTTCAATTGAATTGTCCCTCCCTGATGAATTGTATTGGCGCAAAAGTCTGCCCATACCAACTCCTGGAGGTGCGACCATAAACCTACGCCCGAAATAGTATGCTTTCTTAGCTTCAGCGGCGGCTTTAGCATTTTTTTGCCATTCATCAACGAATTCTTCTATTTCTGACTTCACATCCGCAATATCATCTTCAAGCCCATTATCGGCACGAACATTAATTTGTTTTATCCTATCAAGAATAAACTGTTCTGTTTCTCGAACAGATTCCGCAAAACAATCTTTGTCAAAATAAACGGCATCCTTATCTTCAGCAAGCCCGGAACGTTGTCTAATTATGGAAGTGACAACAGCGTGTAATGCCCTTTCCCTTGCAGGCTTCGAAAACGGAGTGGCCCCCGTGGGCTCAACAAAACGATAGAATGACTCGTGATAAGATCTGAATCGTTCATAATGCGAGCGATCACGGCTCTTCGTAGCGTCATATTGAATAAACGCCACTCCGGGAAATGAACGTCCCACACGACTGGAAGCTTGTATATATTCACTGGTCAGCTTCGGCTGCCCGATAAGAAGCATTACATTTAGCCTGGCAACGTCGATACCAACTGAAATCATGTTTGTAGCAAGCAAAACATTAGAAGCATAACGTCTGTTATCCATGTTCATTCGCGAATACTCCAGTTTTTCAAGCTTATCCAAAGTTTCATTCAATTCGGTTGTGGTTACACGGCTCGTAAGTTCATCCGCACTAACGATCAGTCGACGAGAAGTGAATAATCTGTTTGCGGTTCTGATAATAAAATCCTTAACGTCATCCTCGACAAGTGTGGATGCCTTACCGAGGTCTCTCAAGCTGTTGAAATATACCGTAAGTGTCCAAAATTTATCCTTAATCTCATCAGGCAGTTTCATCATATGAATTCGTTGCAGAAGTGCAGCCATCGCACGAATTTCCATCATGGCTTTGGTTTTTCCGGAAGGCATCACTCCCACGTATTTGCGTCCGAAAACTCCGTTTTCATAAGATATTTCAGCTTCACGAGCAAAGAAGGAATCGCCTGAATTCAATCCGGGAGCAGGAAACTGTACGACATCACGGTTATAAAGAACCGAGCACTGTTCTTTGGCTCTTCTTATTGTAGCCGTCGAAGCAATAATCTTTGGGCGCACACCTTTTTGACTGCATATCGCATCAACGGCAGTTTCGTAAAGACCAACGATAGTCCCAAGCGCGCCCGAAATGAGATGAAGTTCGTCTTGAATGATGAGTTCGGGGGAACGATTGTCGCTTCCAACGCCAAAGAACGAACCTATGCGCCCGTCCCATGGAAGCATCGCAAATTTATCAACCGTACCGAATAAAAGTGTCGGTGGATTTTCATAAAGTTCTTCATCAATTATTTGAATCGGGAGCCTTGCTGTGAAGTCACAGTCCTCGTGAGTACAGGACATATAAAAGTGCTTGTTATCGCGCATTTTATAGCCCCATAAACCGATAAGTTTTTTATTTTTATCATCTTTAACCAGCTTTGTGCCGCACCACGGACATTTCAAAACTTGAAATTTGTTATGTCGGTCTTTTTCGTTTCTGACATGAAAATGATCTTTTACTGCGAGCAATTTTTTAAGGTGGAAGTTTGCATCGTCGTTTTTATTGGGAATATGGCTGCCTCCGATCCAAAGCCCGATGGTAATCGGCTCTTTCCCCAGCAGATATGAAGGATAAACACTCCTTCTCGCGTCGCAGTCTTGCCGTATGTATTCACAAGCACAGATCAGCGTTGCCGCTCTTGTAAATTGTTGTGCCGCGAGCAACCTTAAAGTATAACGCATAATCACGGCCGTGCCACCGGAATTAGTAAGATTAGTCAAACGCCGATAAAAAATGGTGAAAGCCGTTAAGCCGAGATAAGCCTCTGTTTTTCCGCCGCCTGTGGGAAACCAAATTAAGTCTACAATATCACGTTCAGGTAATTCATCGTTAATAATTGAGTTTATATCCATTAGCATAAATGCTATCTGGAACGGACGCCATCTGCAATCTTTATCGTCCTGTTGACGATAATCCATACTCTGTAAAAGCTCAGCTATTTGCTCATCGCCAGGATAGCGTTCGATATTGGATGTCTGCTGTTGCATGCGGAGATGTATTCTTTGCATAAACATTGCCCTGTTTGCGAGAGCAAAAGCCGAATATGCTTCGGCGTTATCTCTGAGAGTGATTACGCCAGAGTACATTCTTTCATAAGCTCGCCTACACTCTGATACATTTTTTGCTGCTGCAGAGTGATAACGTGAATCAAGCATTACGACAATACTCTCCAGTTCATCAACCCATTCCTTATATAGATCAACAAGACTTTCGAGAATATCAAGTTTTACGTTTTTATCCATTGATTCTAAATCAGACAAATATTTCATAGATAAATGCTCTACCGATACTTTCGTGTTTATCGGTAAATCAAATGTCATTGGTGGTACTTCAGATATAGGGAAGAACTCACTCCAGAGACTTCCAACTCCATTTAAATTTATATCCCAATCAACGGACACACCAAGCCCGGTTCCATAGATTTTTTTATCACGATACAACAGTTCCAATGAACGTTCTTCATTATCCATGTTATTTATATCTGCTTCTGTACTACTCTCCGTAAAAACAAAGTTGTTATCTTCAGACGAAACATATAAAACCGGCTGATAGAGGCAGTGGTAAGCTTTTGCCGGAACCTCAGCCAAATCATTAACAAGCATTACGGTCAAAGACCATATGCCTTCGGTGATTTTCTTTCTTAGTGAAGTTATTTTTGCAAAGGTTCCATCAATTTCTTTATTATTATCAATATAATCTCCATCGGAAAAATTTAGCACAAACTCATGATTATTATGCGGTTCGCGTACATACGCGGACCGGCAAAGCTCCGCCAATCTATAGGCTGGCTGTTTTAGGATATCGTGATCAATTTCAGAAAGCGTGCCGCGCTCGATAATATCTCTGATTTCCTTTTTTTGAACCTGCCTCAATAAATGAAAAGCTCGCTTTTCCTTGTCATAAGCCATGATATGTGCCAATTCTGCAGGCACAACATAATCGGTAGAACCGTCAGGAGGATTGTATGGAACCAAACAATCTGCAATTTTAGCGTTTCTGTAAGTAGCAAACGAAATCTTACCGTGAACAATATCCG
Source organism: Lacrimispora sp. (assembly GCF_036758025.1). Classification (GTDB taxonomy): domain Bacteria; phylum Bacillota; class Clostridia; order Lachnospirales; family Lachnospiraceae; genus Lacrimispora. The sequence goes on from NZ_DAIOXM010000036.1 coordinate 27,141, forward strand.
GAGTCCCCTTTACAAGAAATGTGATTCCCATTGAAGAGGGCATATACTGTGCAGACAACTCAATTTCTTCATCAAGATTTTCATCGGCGGTTTCATCAAATTCATAGTTACGCTTGCTTTTGTTCTCTGTTTGATCAACTTCATCCGCCTCCGATAAGCCCTCAACAGCCATATCTTCATCTACACCAGATTCCTCAGTTTCGTTGACAGGTACGATTTCATCATTGTCCTGATTTATCTGATTTCCCTGTGGATATAGAATACCGATTGAATATCTACTGGTTGGACTACTGGAAATCAACTCGTGTTCAGAATCAGGAATACCAAACTCTGATCCCGGACCAAGTAGTTCAGCTTTTATCAGATCAATATACTCCTCACGTGCATCAATTAACTGCGCCCGAACGTCTCTGTTTATCATGATATACCCTCCATATCAGAAATAGGTTTGTTGGTAATATTTGTGGGGATCCAAATGGATTCATCTAAAAGTGTCATCGTCTCCAGTTCCAGCATTTCTGACAAGTTCTCAACATTGTTATATACAATCTCAAGTTCGCTTCCTTGCGTCGGTTGGTGACCACTCAGTTTATATTCAATCGCTTTACCAATAAATTTAAGTATTTTTTTACGTTGCCGGCGAACCATTTTGCAAGCGTTGAAGCATCCTGATGTATCATTCAGAAGGTATGTATCCTTTGTCATCTCCGCGATTTGCTGCAAAGTGGATTCTTCTCTTGGACCCACTATATAACTTTCCTCAACGAGCCATTTTCTGATTGATACTTCCGTTAAAGAACAGCCAAAATAATTAAGTTCTTTTGCGAGTTGGCGGTAGGATAAATTATGAGTTTTCTGGTAATTACGCAAAACCTCTTTCCACCACTTTGCTTTTTCAGTCGCATCCAAAACTTCTCTGCTAAGTTTTTTGGAAATTAGTAAAGCTTCATAAACGTTGTCAACAATATTCCGGGTGAAGTCATCCCTCTTAGCAAAGATGAGTCTATCCCCTGCTGAAAGTTTTTCGATATCTGTCTCTGATATAGGCTCTCTGGTATTTAACGGATTATATACAACAGCTTTGTAATACTTAGAAAACATTATCAGTTCTCCTCCGGTAAATCTTCCCATTGCCGATACTTCGGACACAGATGCATTACCACTTCCTGCAAAAACGCCTGCCGTAAACTTTTGTATGTCAAATACGCTGATGGAATCGATATACTCTTCCAAGTCTAAAGACTCACGAGCAAACTGCCCAATCATGTCTTCATCGCCATCCGCTCCATCAGAATCAACATGGCTATAATTATCAACCAAGCCCATTATTGTATTCAATTTCTTCTCAAACTTCTCCGCTTTTTGCCTCTTTTTTTCGAACCAGTAAATTTCACATTCATAGAGTAAAACAATAATATCTGAGGCGGCTTTGCATTTCAGAGCATCAAAATGCTTGCCCGAGAAATCACCGACTACAATAATCTTATCGTAGCTTTGGCTATCATCAAATTGATTGGCAGTCGTTATATAAACACCTTTTCGAGAAAACATCATCGTATCTTTATATAATATTTCGGCATAATATGACTTCGGAATAATTATAGCAACCTTTTCCCCGGAAGTTCTTAGAATCAATTGTTTCAGAACTTGACATTTGGGAGAGTCAGTAAAAATCGACTTATATAAGTTTTCCAGAGCATCCACAATAAAAGCACACTGCAATTCTAAGGAATTCGCACACTTAACAAGTTTCTTTAATTCTTGGATGCGAGAGAAAGGTGATGAAACACCAAACTGCAATTTACCGGATACAATCATCTGTTCCAATGTACCCATTGAAAATACGGCAGTTGTAAATAAATTAAAGATTGAATACGACAGAACAATAAAGTTCTTTTTATGTTCATCATCCCACTCAGATTGCTTAATGGCAAACAGGGCATTACGAATTTTCTGATAAGTATGCCATGAACAACCACCATCAATTATTTTTATTGTCACTTCATTATTAATTATATTGTGTATCTGTTGCTCTAGTTGGAAAGTAAGCGGATTTTTTACTGTTGTAGGCATTGAATTTCGTAATAAAAATTTCTTAGTGCAAGCAAACACAGCAAAGCTTTCTTTTTCGCCGATATAATATTCTGTGTTTTCAGAATGAATACTCATTGTCACATGGGTAAATTTTAGTGATTTTCTATGGATCAAATCTTCAAGTTCTGAAGAACCTTTAGATATTGAATCCGATCCAATTACTATCAAACCAACAACTCTGTTCCCATATTTATCCAGAACCAAATCGCGAGCAATTGACACTTTTCCTGCGATCTTTAGCACCGGCTCTTCTTTTGACGGATTGCTTCCGAACTGATACGGCTCATTGCTGTCGGAATAATACGACGCTGGTACTATGTCCAAGAGTCTTATGCTTTTTCCCTCATCATAATCAATACGTATACCTCTTTGTATACGGTCAAATAATGTACGCTCGGTGACAATGACTGCCGAAATCCCTGTAATGCTGGGAATATCTGATATCTCTTTGCCTGTAATGTATGAAATAAAATCAGAACGGTTTGTCTTTTTTCTTCTAATGCCTCTTCCATCAGTCATATCGGAGGTTCCATTGTAAGGTTTTACTAATCCTTTATTAGTAGCCAGCGGGCACCATTTTGTGGAAAGACCATTTTTACCACGTCCATCTTGTTCAAGCTTCATATAGGTCATTCCGTTCATTGTCTCAAGTCCACGCCATCGATACCGTTCATTTTTATATAAAATCATATCGCCGTCTGCCAAAGAAGATATTATTTCAACAGGATCAGTCTGATCCATTAAGATACAGGCGATGGTCGCTATAATCAAAGACATAATATCAAAGCATATCGATCCCGTGTGTATGGCCACACTCGATGAGCGATCTTCTGAGTTAATTGAGGTAACAAAAAAATTAGCATATTTTTGTATAATCAATTCTTGAGAAATTAAAGAACCCTCAAAATAAATATCACATTTTTCAATCAACCGAAGTAACACTTGCTGATCTATCATATCAGTCTCCCCCCTGGTATGACATAGCCACGGCTTTAAAGGCTATGTACTGATTTTAGATGTATGTATTAAAGTTACTCATTTTTACAAAATTATTAATATAAAGCCCTTTCTAAAAAAATATTGACAGCAGCTCACTATTCTAATTTTATTAATATTCTACGTTATTCTTGGATCATTCCCGTCTAATGTTTTATCTTATTATATTAACCAGGCACATAATTTGTATATTTTCATCTCAATAAAACACATTACATTTATATTACTTTGTATCACAATAAATTCAATCCCTAAATCCCACATTTTTTGCTGCATTATATACAGGCAAAAGAATATTCCTAAGGTTTTCCTTGAACTCTCTTTTCGAAATATCATCTCTGTATAGCTTCACTAACATCTCATTATTATTTACGTGCTCTCTGCTACACTTGATAAATTCCTTATGTATGATATCGTATTTCCACATCATCTGATAAGAAAAATATTCTTTTTCGAATAAAGCAGGAAAATATGTTTTCCAATCCGGGAGATTATTACTCTTGCTACTATTTATACTTTTCGTAGTTGGATGTAAATTCCAGAATTCATCGTGAGCCACATATGACCATGGAATAAAATGATCAATTGACAGTGTCTCTTCTGTTAATACCTTATTTCCATAAATATCAGTAACAGGCACTATTTCCATAATTGTTTTCCAATATTTAATGACCCTATTTAATTTTCTGTTCTGAGGAGCCTCCAACTTATTGGAAATTCCCGGAACATTGGAATTTCTTCTTTGAAGATATATAATCAAATTATATTGAATCCATCCCTTCAATATCTCTTGATTTCTTTTGATATAATACACCATTGGGGGCGTACAAAAATAGAAGTATCCATTCCGCAAATATCAGAAAAATAATATATTAAACGCTTTTCCTGATTCATTTTTAATGCGAGACTTTGTTTTGAAATGTTCCATTCACTCCCGGAAAAGGTTTCAACAAAAGGGGCCTGTAAGCGATAAGGAACATGATACGTCAGTGTCCTTTTCATCTCAGATATCTTCTTATCCTTGCACTGCTTTAAGTAATTAAGAATGTCTGATTTCTTTTCGCTGGTTTTCAGCCCGCTAATTTCATAAATATAACGTACTAAAGCTTCCAATGTATCTGATGGTTCCAAGTTTAATTTATATTCTGATACCATATACCAGGAATCAGCAATCATTTCATTTATTAACTCGTTAAAGGTCAAGGTATCTTTCCCAGAAATCACTTTATTAATAATTGCCTGGAACCAGAACAATTTATACGATTCACTCATCTTATCAAATAATCTGGATAAACATTCGATACTTAAGTCTTCAGAATATGGTAGCCGCATTATAATATTCTCCACTGTAATCACTCCCCCTGAAATTCCTCCAAACTCGCCATATAAGGCCCTAATATCCCGTTAAAATCTTTTATACCAATAAATGTAATTATACCATACTTTACTCCTAAAGCCAAAAATTCCAATATTTTTTTCTTTTTTACAAAAAATATGTACCCACTCAATATCCCCCATGACACTCAGCCATAGGGGATCATAATCAGCATACATTAATTTTATTTTGTGAAATGAATCTTACAAAACCACATTATATCTTTAACTGTAAAAATCGCCGTATCTAAACCAATCGCAGCAGTTCTCACTCTTTTTCCTACATTTAAGCCTTTTTTACATAAGGAAAGTTCACACCAGCCAAGTAAATCGGAACCGTATCAAACTTCTCCCCATGCCCTCCTTTTGTTGGCGCAGCCCTAAACGCCTTATCAATCATCCCTCTTTCCTTAAAAAATACCAATGATTTTGTCCGGTTATCTCCCGTTTTCACTTCAATTCCCCACTTTAAATATTCATGATCTACCACTACAAAGTCCAATTCATAGTCATTATAAATAGAAAAACAAGGTTTATCTCCTCGTATGTCTTCATCTCCTCTATAGTAAAATACATAGGCATGATTTCAATTCCCTCAATGACGAGTATATCACCACACCCCCACTTACCACCGTTACAAACATTCATTGTACATTCTGAATATTGTTTCACAAATATAGAATATATACGTTCACGTTCTTTCTGAGACGGAATATTAGTGCAAAGAATAAACAAGTCAATATCATTTCGTCCCGGCACCAGCTTCACATTTATATCCCCTGTCTGCGCAACACCTTTCGCATCTCTACATTTTGATATTTCATATACTAGTTTATCTTTTGTCAGCAAAACACTCATGTCTGTTTCCCTTCTACTTTCATAATATAATCAACCGTCTGCTACTCTCAATATCTTACAATACTCATAAGGCATATAACTGAAATATCTAAAATCAAATACTTTCCGTAATCAATAAAATCATCTTATCATTTTATCACCTCACCTACAAGTTATCTTTATAATGAACACTTCTAGGAAGTTTGACTGTTGAATAAAACACAACTTCTGCAGTCCATATAGGTTCTATTGGAACCTCCTAGTTTCAGAGTCCAGATACAAAGTAAGATCAAACAGGACATTCCGCTTTAGTTCACTATCTTAGAGATACTACACTAAAGGAGGATATCTTTAATACTATAAAAGCTGTTTTATGATAGCCAAAAATACTTTACATACACTTGCATATTAAAAACTCAAAATAAAAAGTGCTTCAAACCCTTATAAAATAAGAATTTGAAGCACTTTCCAGAAGAGGCGACAACCAGATTTGAACTGGTGATCAGGGTGTTGCAGACCCACGCCTTACCACTTGGCTATGTCGCCATAAAATTATAAAACTAAATCAATGACCCCAACGAGATTCGAACTCGTGTTACCGCCGTGAAAGGGCGATGTCTTAAC
>NZ_DAIOXM010000037.1:0-32732 GCF_036758025.1 Lacrimispora sp.
TACAGTATGTATCTCATGGGGGTTTTCTGTTGAAGGTATTGCTTTATCAATCAGCGCAATCACCAATATTCCGAAAAAGAATCCGCCTACACAGGCCCAGGCTCCGCCTCTCTCTCCAAGGGCAGATGAAAGGGCATCGTTAGCCTTTATAAGTATTTCAGCAAAGGAAACATAAATCATAACGCCTGCTGAAAATCCCAGTGACACGGAAAGAAATTTGGGGCTGGTTTTCTTTGTGAGCAAAGAAAGAGCGCTTCCGATTCCGGTGCAAAGACCAGCAAAAAGTGTCAGGGAAAACGCAAAAATTACATTAGATAATTCCAAAAAATCACTTCCTCTCATGGTTTAATAAGAAAACAGTTAAATGCTAAAGCAACTGCATTCTTTTTTATTATTATAGAATACAAAGTGTACTAAGGCAAGACTTTTACCTTCGGTGATCTTATATCCCATAAAAGCGCCTGTTCACCTGGCTGCTGTGCTTGTAATGAATGTTTGTATATGATATGATGAAAGTGTAGTATAGGGGTTCAAATTGTTTATGATATAGAAAGAGAGAGTTTCCTTCCAGCGATATTCTGATTTGCATGGAGGAACATATGACACGAAAAAAATTTGAAGATCTGACCATTACCGATGACTTCATGTTCTGCAAAATTATGCAGGATTCGGCCATCTGCCAAAAGGTTCTTAACCTGGTCTTAGGTGATAAGATTGGAATGATTACGAAAATTACTTATCAAAAAGTTATGGATGAGGGAAATAACACAAAAAGCATTCGTTTGGACGTTTACGCAGGAGATGATGCAGGCAGGGTTTATGATGTGGAGATGCAGGCAGCCGATCAAAAAAATCTTGGAAAGAGGATGCGGTATTACCAATCGATGATTGATATTGATAATCTTGAGAGCGGTAAAAATGTAGATTATAATGATTTGCCTGAATCGTTCATCATTTGTTTTTGCCTGTTTGACTATCCTGGCAGAGGTATTCCGGTATATACATTTAAAAATGTATGTATGGAAAACAGGGAAGTCCTTCTTCCTGATGGTATGACAAAGGTGGTGCTTAACAGTCAGGCTGCCCATAAGGCAGCGGACCCTGGTATGATGGCCTTTCTGGAATACATGAATGGCAAGGTCAGCGATGATGGACTGGTTCGGGAACTGGAAAAGAAAATTGAGGAGATTAAAGCGAATTCTGAAAGGAGGAATGAATACATGGCATTATCGGTATTTGAATCCGACATTAAGAGGGAAGCCAGAGAAGAAGGCCGTACAATGGGGCTGGAAGCAGGCCGGCTTGCGACATTGGCCGAGTTGGTGCGTTCCGGAGATATTTCTCTGGAAAAAGCGGCCCAAAAAGCTGGTCTTCCGACAGAAGAATTTTGTAAGAGAACAAAATTACCGTTTTAATATGATTAGGAGCCTTTATGTTAAGGCTCCTTTTTCAATGGAAATGACAATTTTCTTTTTTTATGGTATGATTATCCTAAATTCTGGAATTGACAAAAATCCTGGGATTTATACAGTGAGAATCACCCTGCGGGTATACCATGATGCCCAAAAAGCATGGGCAATAAATTAAGAAAGGACGGAAACGGATATGGATCTTCTGGGCAGCTTTGTTATTGCGTTTTCCATGTATTCCCGTATTCCCATGCCTCAGGTGGAGTGGACGAAGGAACGGATGAAATATGCCATGTGCTTTTTTCCCTTAATAGGAGCAGTGATCGGTTTTCTTATAGCAGTTGTCTGTATGGCCTTTGACCGGTGGGGCTTTCCCCACTTTCGCAGGATTCTCCCTGTGGTACTTCCTGTATTAGTGACAGGCGGAATTCACATGGATGGGCTTTTGGATGTCGTTGATGCAAAATCTTCCCACAAGAGCAGGGAAGAGAAGCTTGAAATATTAAAAGACCCTCATACAGGCGCCTTTGCCATCATTGGATGCGGCGTTTATTTTCTTCTCTATCTGGCAGCTTTTGGAGAACTGAGATCAGAACTGGTTCCGGCCTTTGCAGTGACCTTTATTCTGACCAGGGCCTTAAGCGGACTGTCGGTGGTTACTTTTCCTATGGCAAAGACAGGGGGGCTTGCAGCAATGTTTTCCAGTGCTGCACAAAAAAAGGCTGTAGCCGCTGTGATGGCCGGATATGTGGTTCTGGCGGAGGCAGGAATCTGGTATCTAGGAGGTTTTTTTGCAGCAGCAACGACATTTTTGGTTTCATTTTTTATTTATGCATACTATTACATCATGGCAAAACGGGAATTTGGCGGTATTACCGGTGATTTGGCCGGGTATTTCCTGCAAATATGCGAACTGGGGCTGGCTGCAGGGCTGGCTGTGGTTTCCCATTTAATACAGAGGATAATTGAGATATGATATTGATTACAGGAGGAGCCTGGCAGGGAAAATCGAACTTTGCCATAGAGCTGGCATCAGAGAAAGGAAAAGATGGAAGTAAGGTGGCAGAAGGAGCAACCCATCCTTTCGAAGCTGCTTTTAACAGTTCTGTCATCCATGGATTCCATGAATATATAAGACGGATTTTAGAAGAAGGAAAAAGCGTGGATTCATTTATCGATTCCATTGCAGAGCAAAATCCGGAGGTGATTATTATTTCCGATGAACTGGGCTGCGGCATCGTGCCTATGGACCCAAAAGACAGACAGTGGAGGGAAACATCAGGCAGAGCATCAGTGAGGCTTGCGGGAATTTCGGAGGAAGTTTACCGTCTGGTTTGCGGTATTGTCTCCCGGATAAAATAAGGTGAACAATGATAAAAATACATTTATTAGCGGTTTTTATAGGCTGCTTTCTGGATTTGTGCTTTGGAGACCCCAGATGGCTTTGGCATCCGGTTTGCGGAATCGGCTCGTTAATCAGCCGTTTGGAAAAGTTTCTCAGAAGACGGTTTCCTGAGGGAGAGAAGGGGGAACGTAGGGCCGGTGTATGGCTGGTGATCCTGGTGCTTCTGACGGTGGGAACTTTATCCGGGGCAGTGGTTGTCTGTGCTTACAGCATCTCCCCTTATGCAGGGGTGGCGGCGGAAAGCATCATGTTCGGTCAGATGATGGCATGGCGTTCTCTTCGGATGGAAAGCATGAAGGTTTATGAGGCATTTTGTAAAAAGGATACAGAGGAGGCCAGAAAGGCCGTCTCCATGATCGTGGGGCGGGATACGGAAGCCTTAAGTGATATTGGAATTGCAAAGGCGGCCATAGAAACAGTGGCGGAAAATACCTCTGACGGGATCATTGCACCTCTTCTTGCTATGGTGCTCTTTGGCGGTCCTGGAGTATTTTTGTATAAAGCAGTCAACACCATGGACTCCATGGTGGGATATAAAAATGATAAATACCTTTGGTTCGGCTGGGCGGCGGCCAGACTTGATGATATCTGTAATTTTATTCCGTCCAGGTTATCGGCTCTGTTTATGATGGGGGCAGGATATTTGTGCCAGCTTTTCTATGAAAAAAGAAAAGATCAGAACCCGTTCAATGGAAAAAACGGCGTTAAAATATTCAAAAGGGACCGGTTCAATCATAAAAGCCCTAATTCCGCTCAGACAGAATCGGTTTGTGCCGGAGTGCTTCAGATTCAACTGGCGGGAAATGCTGTTTACTTTGGAAAAACATATGAAAAGCCCACCATCGGAGATGATATCAGGCCTGTGGAATACCAGGATATTTCCAGGGCTAATGATTTAATGACCGTTACTTATGGACTGGCTTTAATGACCGTCCTTATACTTTTTTTCATTGTGTGACAGAAGAAATACGGTTGAAAGAAAAGTCTTTTTCAACCTTGAGTTTATGAATTAACGGGATATGCAAGCATACCTGCATTTATAAGATAAATATGCCCATAGGGCAAAGAGAGGCCCCCCTGGGGGATTAGGATACAAAATTCAGGAGGCAAAGTATGGAATATCAACATGGGGGAGACATTTATACCAATTCCGTAACAATGGATTATTCAGCCAATATAAACCCTTTGGGGCTTCCGCAAAAGGTGAAGGAGGCTCTTCATGAGGCGGTGGAGCATTGTTCCTGTTATCCTGACAGCAGGTGTCTGGCTTTAAAAAAGGCGCTGGCAGAGTTCCACCAGGTTCCGTCAGAAGCAGTTATATGCGGAAACGGAGCGGCGGATTTGATTTTTCAGATTGTGCAGGCAGTAAAGCCGGATCATGCCCTTTTAATAGCCCCTTCCTTTTTGGAGTACCGGCAGGCCCTTTTGGCCTCCTCCTGTGAGATTACTTACTTTGATTTAGATGAAAAGGAAGGATTTCGCCTGGAGGTAAAGAAACTGGAAAAATGGATAGAGGAAAGCAAAATCCATTTCCAAATGATATTTCTATGTAACCCCAATAACCCTACCGGTTTCGCGGCAAAAAGGGAGGATCTGGCGGGGTTCCTTGACTTTTGCAGGGAAAAAGGAATTTTTTGTGTGGTAGATGAATGCTTTAATGAGTTTTTGCAGGATCCGGAGCGTTATTCTATTCTGGAAGACCTTCAAAAGGAGGAATACGGACATGTATTCCTGTTAAAAGCCTTCACCAAAATTTATGCCATGGCAGGCCTGCGTCTGGGTTACGGCATATGCTTTAACCGGAAGATGTTAGACCGCATGGAGGAGCTGCGCCAGCCCTGGAGTGTATCCACTTTGGCCCAGGCTGCGGGAATTGCTGCTCTTAAAGAAACTGATTATGTGGAACAGACGAGAGCACTTATTGCCAGTGAACGGGAGTTTTTAAAACAAAAGCTTCTGGAACTCGGTTTTTTTGTGTTTGACTCCATGGCTAATTATATTTTTTTCAGGGATATGAGGGGAGCGGCCCTTGAGGAAGAAAATCTCCTTTACAGACAGCTTCTCGGACGAAAGGTTCTGATCCGATCCTGTGCCAATTACAGGGGGCTTGACGGGACTTATTACCGCATCTGTGTCAAGCAGCGCAAAGAAAACGAAGAATTTATTTCTATTTTAGAATCAGTATGCAGGGAAACACCCTGCGGGTGTCCTAATATGCTAAAGTGCAAGGGTAATTTACATGGAAACACCCTGCAGGTATCCCAATATGCCCCAAGTGCATGGGCAATTTGTAAGGAAAAGGAGTAAGGAAATGGCAAAGACCATCATGATACAGGGCACCATGTCCAATGCAGGAAAGAGTTTGATTGCGGCGGGACTGTGCCGAATTTTTAAAGAGGACGGCTACCGGGTGGCCCCTTTTAAATCCCAGAACATGGCCCTTAACTCCTATATAACGGAAGAAGGTCTGGAAATGGGTCGGGCCCAGGTGGTTCAGGCGGAAGCGGCAGGAGTAAAGCCTTCTGCAGCTATGAATCCTATCCTGCTGAAGCCTACCAATGATTCAGGCTCCCAGGTAATTGTAAACGGCATTTCCATAGGAAACATGCCTGCCAGGGAGTATTTTGCATATAAGAAAAATCTCATACCGGAGATTGAAAAGGCTTTTCACTCCCTGTCAGAGGTGTATGATATCATTGTCATCGAAGGAGCGGGAAGTCCTGCAGAAATCAATTTAAAGCAGGACGATATCGTCAATATGGGAATGGCCAGAATGGCAAATGCCCCTGTTCTTTTAGTAGGAGATATTGACCGGGGCGGCGTGTTTGCCCAGTTATACGGAACGGTCATGCTGCTGGAGCCGGGTGAACGGGAAATGATCGGCGGACTGATCGTCAACAAATTCCGCGGAGATAAGACCATTCTGGACCCAGGACTTCAAATGATTGAGGAACGGCTTCATATCCCTGTGGCAGGGGTGGTGCCCTACATGGATGTGGATTTGGAGGATGAGGACAGTCTGGGAGATCATCTGGCGGGAAAAGAACGGACAGAAAGGGCTGCTGTGGAAATCGCGGTAATCCGGCTGCCCAGAATATCCAACTTTACAGACTTCCAGGTCTTCTCCATTTTGCCGGAGGTTCATCTGCGCTATGTGGATCGGGTATCGGAGCTGGGAAAGCCGGACATGGTCATTCTGCCGGGAAGTAAAAATACAGTTCAGGATTTGCTCTGGATGCGCCAGAATGGCCTGGAGACGGCAATTTGTAAGCTGGAAGGGGCCGGGGTTCCAATTTTTGGCATTTGCGGCGGCTTTCAGATGCTGGGGGAAAGTCTGTCTGATCCACATATGGTAGAGTCAGAGTCAGCGGCTTCAACCATAAGAGGCATGGGGCTTTTGCCTGTCCGCACTGTTTTTGGAAAGGAAAAGACCAAAACAAGGGTTTCCGGGTCCTGTACCGGAATTGGAGGCATTTTTGAAGACCTTTCCGGCATGGACGTGGAGGGTTACGAAATTCATATGGGAGAGACAACCAGGTCTTTGCCCCCTCTGACTTATATCATGGAAAGCCAGTCCGGTTCCCATCTGGCTAAGATGGACGGCTGTCAGAAGGGAAATGTATACGGCACTTACATCCATGGCTTTTTTGACAAGGAAGGAATAGCCGGAACCATTATAAAGGCCCTGATGGAACAAAAAGGACTGACTTTTGAGCCTGGCGGCAGCTTTTGCTATGAGGAATACAAGGAACAGCAGTATGATCGTCTGGCAAAGATTTTAAGGGACAGCCTTGACATGGAACGGATTTATGAGATCATGGGACTTAGGGCGTGTCTGAAAACTCATTGATCCAATCTGCACGTCCCACTTTGCGGCATATTTGCTCCAGATTCAGTTGGCGTAGCCCACTACGCCGCCTTTATCTGGAACAAATCTCCCACAAAGTGTAACACACATCTTGGAACAAGCAATTTTCAGACACACCCTAAGAAGACGGATTAAAACAATAGGGAGAAATCGATGGAATTTTATGAATTAGAACGGGTATTGCCCGAAGAAATAGAAAAGAGAAGCTTTGAAATCATAACACAAGAGCTTGGAGAAAAGGTTCTTAACCCGGAACATGAGCTGGTCATTAAACGGGTGATTCACACCACGGCTGATTTTGAATATGCCGATAGCCTGATATTTTCTCCCGGTGCGGTGGAAAAAGCTTTAGAAGCCCTGAAAGGCGGCTGCAGGATCATTACGGACACCAATATGGGAAAGGCGGGCATCAACAAAGGCGCTTTAAAACGTCTGGGGTGCAGCGTTGACTGCTTTATGGCAGATGAAGATGTGGCGGAATACGCCAAAAACCATAATACCACAAGGGCCAGAGCCAGCATGGATAAAGCAGCCGGTCTTTCTGAGGACTGTATTTTCGCCGTAGGAAATGCGCCTACTGCCTTGGTGCGGCTTTATGAGCTGATAAAGGAAGGCAAAATCCAGCCTAAGCTGATTATCGGAGTCCCGGTAGGCTTCGTCAATGTGGTTCAGTCAAAGGAAATGATCATGTCCCTGGCGGGGGTGCCGTTTATTGTGGCGAAAGGGAGAAAAGGCGGAAGCAATGTGGCTGCGGCCATTGTAAATGCCCTGCTTTATCAGATCCGGTAATAGAAGAGAGAGAAGGAAATGATGCTATGGATTTATATACCATAATTTTAGTGGATGATGAAGAGGAAGTGCGCAAAAGCATCATCAAGAAAATAGACTGGCAGGAAGCCGGATTCCGGGTCATAGGGGATGCGGAAAACGGAGAAGATGCCATGGAAAAAATCGAGGTTCTGGAGCCGGATGTGGTTTTGACCGACATCCGGATGCCCTATATGGATGGTCTGGCCCTGGCGGAGAAGATCCGGCAGAGGTATCCTTCCATGAAGGTGCTGATTTTTTCCGGATATGATGATTTTGAATATGCCCAGCGGGCCATTAAGCTGAATGTGACTGAATACATCTTAAAGCCTGTCAATGTGGAGGAACTGACTTCTATATTAAAGAAGATCAGGTCCAATCTGGATCAGGAAATAGAGGAGAAGAGAAACTTAAACCACCTTCGGGAAAATTACAGAAAAAGTCTTCCTATTATCCGGGAACAGTTTTTTAATGATCTGGTTCATAAGAACCTTTCCAAAGAACTGGCAGAGCAAAAGCTGAGAGAATATGACATTCCCGTCCTGGGAGCCAGGAAATGGGTTCTGGCTGCCATTGATGTGGAACGGGGAGACATGAAGGAAAGCCTTTCCCTTCATAATGAAGAGGAACTGATTCCCATTTCCGTCATGCAGATTGTAAAGGAAAAGCTTCAGGGGTATTGCCGCTTTGCCATTTTCCAGTCCTCCTCTGAGGCTGATATGGTGGCAATGGCCGCTCTTGATGAGAACAATTCCACTACCGGGCTCATTGATGTGCTGGGAGACATTTGTAAAGAAACAAAGAGGATTCTGGAGGTTCCGGTCACCATTGGAATCGGCCATAGCTGCACCGAGCTGTCCGGTCTCCGGGAAAGCTACCAGTCCTCCATTGATGCTCTGGGCTATAAAGCCATAGCCGGAAGGGGAAATACCATATACATCAATGATATGGAGCCGGTGGGAAATGGGAAGCTGGAGTTTGACAGCATGACGGAATCGGATTTGATTTCGGCCATTAAATTCGGTCCTGCAGATAAAATCCAGGCGGCAGTGTCCAGAATTATGGAGAAAATGGAATCAGCCAAGGTTCATTCCCGCCAGCAGCAGGTCTATATGTTTGGTGTGGTAAACAGCATTCTTCAGATGATCCGCCAGTACGACTTAACCCTTGAGGACATCCTGGACGGAGAGCTGGCATATATGGAAGTCCTGGGCAACCTTCAGAAGAAAGAGGAGTTCGAACAGTGGCTTTTAAGGACAGGGGAGAAGATGAACCAGGTCATCAACCGGGAACGGGATATGACTGCCCGCCAGGTCATTCAGGAGGCCAAGCAGTATATTCTGGATCACTACCAGGACCCGGATCTGTCCGTGGAAATGATATGCCGTCATCTTCACATGAGCCCTGCCTATTTTTCCACCATGTTTAAAAAGGAGACGGGGCAGGCTTATATCGCCTATTTAACGGACTTGCGGCTTAACAAGGCGGTGGAACTGCTTAATAAAACTGATGACAAGACTTACGTCATTGCAGCCAAGGTGGGGTATCCGGAACAGAATTATTTCAGCTATGTGTTTAAAAAGAAGTTCGGTGTATCACCGACCAAATTTCGTGGAGCCAGGTAAATGGAAAAAAAGAATACCAGTATTCGATATACGATTTTTATATATTTTACTGTGACCGCTCTGGCTGCCAGCCTTTTGGTTACGTTTTCCCTGTATCAGCGTCTTTCCACCCAGGTGGCGGAAATGGTACAGGAGGAAAACCAGAGCCTGATCAATCAGGCAGCCAGGTCCGTGGAATCCTATCTCCGGACGGTCATGAAGCTGTCAGATTCCCTGTATTACGGGGCAGTGAAAAATGCGGATCTTTCCTCAGAATCCATTAATAACGAAATCACCCTTTTGTACGACAACAACAAGGATAATGTGGACAACATTGCCCTGTTTTCCCAGTCAGGCACCATGGTGGAGGCAGTTCCTGCTGCCAGGCTGAAGAACGGACTGGATGTGACCAGGGAGGATTGGTTTATAAGTGCATTGGAAAAGACGGAAAACCAGCACTTTTCCTATCCCCATGTCCAGTATGTCTTCGACAGCAATGAAAACCAGTACCGCTGGGTGGTCTCCTTATCAAGGGCCGTGGAGCTGACGGAGGGAACCTCTACCACCCAGGGCGTTCTTTTGGTGGATTTAAGCTATTCAAGCTTAGAGCATTTGTTTGACGGGGTTACAACCGGAAAAGGCGGTTACGTTTACTTAATCAGCAGTGACGGGGAAATTCTCTACCATCCCAGAATCCAGCTCATTGATTCCGGCCGCCTTCAGGAAAACAATATGGTTGCAGCCGGATATAAGGATGGAAACCACCAGGAGAATTTCTGGGGAGAGGATCGGATTATCACAGTGAAATCCATAGGGTATACCGGCTGGAAGGTGGTTGGAGTGACGCCTAAAAACGTAGTTTCCTTAAATTCCATCAAGACCAGGCTTTTTATCGTGTTCCTCATCACCCTCATTCTGTTCATCCTGGCCCTGATTAACTCCTATATTTCCTCCCGCATCACAAATCCCATTAAGGAGCTGGAAAAATCAGTGGGAATCCTGGAGGAAGGGGACTTGGAAACTCCTATTTTCATTGGTGGGTCTTACGAAATCCAGCATCTGGGAAATTCTATTAAAAATATGACAAAGCAGATTCGTGTCCTCATGGATGATATTGTAGAAGAGCACGAGGCCAAGCGAAAACAGGAATTTGATACTTTACAGTCTCAAATTAACCCTCACTTTCTTTACAATACTCTGGATATCATTGTGTGGATGATTGAAAATGAGCAGAAGGCGGAGGCCGTAAAGGCAGTAACTGCCCTGGCCCGGTTCTTCCGCATCAGCTTGAGCAAGGGAAAGAGTGTCATTACGGTGAAAGATGAGCTGGAGCATGTGCGCAATTATTTGATGATCCAGCACATGCGCTTTAAAAACAAATTTTCCTATGAAATCCGGGCCGAGGAAGACTGTCTGGACTTAACCAGCTTAAAGCTGGTTCTCCAGCCCCTTGTGGAAAACGCCATTTATCATGGGATGGAATTTATGGATGGGGACGGAGAAATTGCTATCAATGTCTGGAGGACAGAGGATGATCTTTACATGGCAGTAAAGGATAACGGTCTGGGAATGACAGAGGAGCAGGTAGAAAGCCTGTTTTCCGATCAGGTTCATGTGACCTCCAAGAAAGGCTCCGGGATTGGTGTAAAGAACGTCAACGAGCGGATCAAGCTGTACTTTGGAGAAAAATACGGGTTGACCATTGATTCAGAGCCCGATGAAGGAACCTCCATCACCATCTGCCTTCCTGCGGTTCCTTATAATACCATGACAGGAAAGGGGGAGAGGCTGTGACCAGACAGGAAAAATTACTGTGGAGCCTGCTGGCGGGAGGACTTGTGATCCTGTTCCTGCTGTCCTCTACGGATTTAATTATCAAGGAGAAAAAGGTAGTCATTTACCCTGTTTCCGTCATCATCAGCGATACATCAGACGATTATTACTCCAATTTCAGAAAGGGAGCGGATAAGGCGGCAGAGGAATACAATGCCGATGTGAGCTTTATCACCCTTTATGAAGAAGGAGACCCTATCCGGCAAATGGAGCTGGTGAAAAGAGAAATTGACGACGGCGCTTCGGCAGTGGTTCTCTTCCCGGTCAATCCAGTGGAGTGCGGGAAAATCCTGGATGAGATGATTTTAAACAGCCCTGTCATTGTCATGGGCAGTCCCCTTCCCAATGATCAGGTCAAGGGTGCAATTACCACAGATCACGAGGAAGAAGGGAGACTTTTGGGGCAGGCAATCATAAAAGAGAATTCTCCTGATCAGCCTGTAACGATCATCTGTTCAGATCTTGGATACGGATACAACAAAGATATTTACAGCAGCCTTTCAAAGACTCTTGAAGAAGCGGGATTTCCCCAAACCCTGTATGAAAAACCGGCAGAGGAAGTGCTGGGGGAGAGTTCCGGGGAGGCAGTCATTGCAGCTATTGATGTCAAAAGCCTTGACCAGACAGCTGATATCCTCTCAGGAAACCCGGAATACAGCGGCTCCCGGATCAGGCTTTACGGAATCGGAAGCACTACCAAAATATTGACGGAGCTGGATCGGGGAAGAATTAAGGGCCTGGTAATCAGCGATCAGTTTGATGCAGGATACATGAGCATTGAAAAGGCTGTGAAAGTAGTTCATAAAGGGGTGGAGAAGGAGGAAATTCTTCTGGAGTCCCATTATATTACAAAGGAACATTTAAGGGAAAGCAGGTTTGAAAGAATCTTATATCCGATTGATTAAAACGGGGGTGGCAAGATGAAAAAAAGATATTATGTATTGGCGGCGGTAATCCTTCTTGTAATTGTCTTTTGGGGAATTGCCGGACAAAGAAGAGGGGAAGGAAGTGCAGAGGAGAAAAAGTCCATACGCATTGGAGTGACTTTATACCGGGGAGACGATTCTTTTATCAATACCATCCGGGGGAAAATTGAGGAACAGGCAAAGGAATACGAAAAAGAGACTGGAATTAAGGTGGTCATGGACATTGTGGATGCAAAGGGGAACCAGAATACCCAGAACAGCCAGGTGGACAGGTTTATTTCCCTGGGCTATGATGCCATCTGTGTCAATATGGTGGACCGTTCCATGGCTTCCAATATTATCAGCAAGGCCATGGATGCAGGAAAGCCGGTGGTATTTTTTAACCGGGAGCCTGTAGAGGAAGACATGAGGCGCTGGGAAAAGCTCTATTACGTGGGAGAAGATGCCAAGGAATCTGCGGTTCTCCAGGGGAATATTCTGGTGGAAGCCTATCAGAAAGATCCTTCTTCCCTGGACCTAAACGGAGACGGAAAAGTCAGCTATGTGCTTTTGGAAGGGGAAAACAGCCATCAGGATTCCCTGATCCGTACCGAGTGGTCCATTCAGACATTAAAGGATGGGGGAGTTCCCCTTGAAAAGATCACGGGAGGAATCGCCAACTGGGAGAGAAGCCAGGCCTCTGCCTGGATGGAACAGTGGCTGGCAGAATATCCGGAGGAAATTGAGGTGGTAATCTGCAATAACGATGACATGGCACTTGGAGCGGCAGATGCCCTGGAGAGGGAGGGCCTTGACAGGCCGGTCAAAATTGTGGGAATTGACGGAACTCCTCAGGGATTGGAAGGTCTTAAAAACGGAAAAATCTTCGGAACCGTCCAGTGTGACAGCAGGGAGTATGCGAATGTGATCTTTCAAATCGCAGCGGCAGAGGCTCTGGGGCAGGAGGTAGGAGAACTTGTAAAGCTGGAGAGAGAAAAATATTATGAGTGCAGCCAGAAAACCCTGACGGCCCAGTAATTCAGCCAAATTGTGAAAAATGGATATAATTAGCGAAAAAAATCGAATGAATCAGGCAATCTAAAAAATTCGATATATGACCCAAGAAAATTATATGGAAAAGTGCATAAATGAACTGTATAATATGTTTATCGATAGGGCAAAACGCCTATCAAAATATATCATATGGGAGGATTTAGTTATGAGATTACTCAAAAGAGCAGCAGCAATTGGTATCGCTTCACTGATGGTACTTTCTATGGCAGCTTGTGGGTCAGGTGCCAAAGAGACGACTGCTGCAGCGACAGAAGCTACAACAGCAGAAAGCAAGAGCACAGCAGAATCAACTGCAGAAGCAGTGAAGGAGGCTGTTGGCGGCGATATGTCCGACAAAAAAGTAGGTATCTCCATTTACAAATTCGACGATAACTTTATGACCCTTTACCGCACAGAGCTTCAGCGTTACTTAGTGGACGAGCTGGGCTTTAAGAAGGAAAACGTTGTTGTTCAGGATGGAAAGAACGATCAGGCAGAACAGACAAACCAGATCCAGAACTTCATCACTCAGAAATACGACGTACTGATCTTGAACCTTGTTCAGTCTTCCTCAGCTCCTGAAGTTACTGAGATGTGTAAAGAAGCAGGAATTCCTGTTGTTTACATCAACCGTGAACCAACTGTAGAAGAAGAGCAGAGATGGAAAGACGAAAGCATCAAGGCTACCTATGTTGGATGTGACGCAAGACAGTCCGGTACCTACCAGGGCGAACAAATTCTGGAAACCTCCAATAAGGGCGACATCAACGGCGACGGCGTTGTTTCCTATATTATGGTACAGGGTGACCCGGAGAACGTAGATGCTCAGTACAGAACAGAGTTTTCTATAAAGGCTCTTACCGATGCAGGCGTAGAAGTAAAAGAACTGTTAAAGCAGCGCGGCGACTGGGATCAGGCGAAAGCTCAGCAGATCGTTCAGGATGCTCTGACACAGTACGGCGATCAGATCGAAGTTGTTTTCTGTAACAACGATGCTATGGCTCTTGGTGCTCTTCAGTCTATCGAAGCAGCAGGACGTAAAGTAAACGAAGACATCTATTTAGTAGGTGTAGACGCTCTGACAGAGGCTGTTCAGAACGTTCTTGATGGTAAGATGACAGGTACTGTATTCAACGATCATCTTTCCCAGGCTCAGTCTGCAGCAGACATGGCAGCAGCTTTCGTCCTTGGAGAAGATGTTGAAAACGTAAACATGGTAGACTATGTAAAAGTTACAAAAGATAATGCTCAGGAAGTTCTTGATAAATTAAAATAATTTCCAGCAGCCGTTAGAAGCGGGTGTGTCTGTAAGGCACACCCGATTTTTAAAGATTTTATGTCAGGAATAACCCTGAGGGTATACCATTATGCCCAGAAAAAATGGGCGTAATTTAATGAATCACCCTGCGGGTATACCATTATGCCCAGAAAGCGTGGGCAATAGTTAATGAAAGGAGAAACGGGATGGCAGAGCAATACAGATTGGAAGTGACTGGAGTCAGCAAATCCTTCCCCGGTGTCAAAGCCCTTGACAAAATCAATTTAAAAGTACGTCCCGGTACCGTTCACGCTCTTATGGGAGAGAACGGAGCGGGTAAATCAACCCTTATGAAATGTCTTTTCGGCATTTACAAAATGGATGAAGGCGAGATTTTCATTGACGGACAAAAAGTCAATATTGGAAATCCGGATGAGGCCCTTCACAAAGGGCTCGCCATGGTGCATCAGGAACTTCAGCCGGTTCCGGCCCGGTCCATTGCTGAAAATATGTATTTGGGAAGGTATCCTATGGTAAAAATCGGCCCATTAAAAATCGTGGACCACAAAACCATGAATTCAGAAGCAGAAAAGTGGCTGAAAGATGTTAAGATGACCTTCAATCCAAAAGCAAAGCTTGGAACATTATCAATAGGACAAATGCAGTCAGTGGAAATTGCAAAGGCGGTGAGCCAGAATGCCAGACTGGTTATTTTGGATGAGCCAACTTCTTCTCTGACTGATAATGAAGTAGAAGCACTGTTTTCCATTATCAGGGATTTAAAATCCAGAGGTGTTTCTATGATATATATCAGCCATAAGATGGCTGAAATCCGGCAGATCGCCGATGATATTACGATCATGCGAGATGGTACTTATGTAGGTTCCTGGGAAATCAAGGATATTTCCGATGAGGAAATTGTAAAGAAGATGGTGGGACGGGAACTGAGCAATGTTTATCCGCCTAAGGGAGATTACAGGACCGATGAAACTGTTTTAAAGGTGAGCCATTTAAGCAGTATCCATGAAAAATCCTTCCAGGACTGCTCTTTTGAGCTGAAAAGGGGAGAGATTCTGGGATTCGGCGGACTGGTAGGAGCCCAGAGAACAGAACTGATGGAAGCGATTTTCGGAATGCGGGGCGTTGCAAGCGGAGAAATCGAGATTCTTGGAAAAAAGGCAGCGGTTAAGCGCCCTCAGGATGCCATCAACGATTCCGTTGGAATGATTACAGAAGACAGGCGTGGAACCGGAATTATCGGCTGCCTCAGCATTGCTGATAATACAGCTATTGCATCTTACCGCAACTATGTTAAGGCTGGTGTCATTAACAGCAAAATGGTAGGGGAAGTGGTAAAGGAGAGCATAGCAAAGCTGAGCATCAAGACTCCCAGTGACAAGACCACCATACAATCCTTATCAGGAGGAAACCAGCAGAAGGTGATCATTGCCAGATGGCTGGCTAATAATCCGGATATCCTGATTATGGATGAACCCACAAGAGGAATTGACGTAGGCGCCAAATATGAGATTTATCAGATCATGATTGACCTTGTGAAGCAGGGAAAGTCGATTATTATGATTTCCTCTGAGATGCCGGAGCTGCTTGGTATGTCAAACCGGATTATCGTCATGTGTAACGGACGGATTACGGGAGAAGTGGAAGAGGAAGAGGCAACTCAGGAAAGAATTATGGCATTTGCCACAAAATTCGATTTAAACGATAATGCAAGAGAAAATTTCACACAGGAGGTTCAATCATGACAGCAACGAAAAAAATTAATATAAAGGATTTTCTTATTAATAATGGAATCATTGTGGTTCTCGTCCTGCTGGCAATCATTACAGCCATCAAACAGCCGACTTTTGCTACATCAGACAATGCCATTAACATCGCATTGAATGTGGCTCCCCGTTTTATTATCGCATGCGGTGTTTCCGGTTGTCTAATCACCAGAGGTACGGATCTTTCTGCCGGACGTATGGTAGGACTTGCGGCCTGTCTTGCAGGAACCTTGCTTCAGAAGCCTGATTACAGCGGAAAATTCTTCCCTAACCTTCCTCACTTTGGAATTTGGTGGGTAGTTGCCGTACTTTTGATTTGTGTGGCCGTTTGTGCCATCTTCGGACTGATCAACGGTCTGGTGGTTTCTTATCTTCAGGTTCCTGCATTCATCGGAACTTTAGGAATGCAGCTGATCGTCTACGGTGTCTGCCTGGTCTACACCAATGCAACTCCCATTGGAGGATACCGCAGTGCTTATTCAGAAGTGGCTAAAGGTAGATTTTTAGCGATACCGAATTATTTTAAAGGAATTCCTTACCTTTTCCTGATTGCTCTGGCTGTAGGCATCGTAATCTGGTTTATTTACAATAAAACACCTCATGGAAAATATATGTATGCCATCGGCGGCAACGAGCAGGCAGCAGAGGTTTCCGGCGTAAATACAAAGAAAACCAAAATCATCATCTATGTAACTGCAGCAGCCCTCTACGCCCTGGGCGGATTTTTAGTAGGTGCCAAATCCGGCGGTTCCTCTGTTAACATGGGAATGGGCTGGGAACTGGAGGCTATTGCAGCGTGTACCATCGGCGGCGTATCTGTAAACGGCGGTATCGGAAGAGTATCCGGCGTTCTCATCGGTGTGCTCGTATTTGAAATATTAAAGACCTGTCTGCAGTATCTGGGCGTTGATACCAACTACCAGTACATTGCCCAGGGAATCGTTATCGTAGTGGCTATTGCCCTGGATATCAGAAAATACATTGCAAAGAAGTAAATAAATAAAAAGAGCCGGAAAAGGTGCGGGATCAGTCAGTCCTGCACCTTTTCCGGCTCCTATGGATGCTGCCGGTTGTAAGCCTGTTTAAGGCTGACGGCTTAAACGGCTGTTTTGATATTCTCCTGAAAATGTCACATCCTCTCCAAACCAGTCCGGGGGGAGGAAGTGCTGTGCTTCTTCTATAGAAGGAAACTCCACTTCAGCCAGTATAAGGCCTTTAAACCTGCCTTCAAAGACATCCAGTTCTATGATCAGATGATCTGAGCCCTTTACCGGGATGAGATAGCGTTTCTTCGTCAGAATATGGCCATCTGCCTTTTTGATCAGGTGGTGATAGGATTCTTCGGTCAGAGGAAGATTGTATTCCTCACGGGCCAAAAGCCCTTTTGACTTGTAGGTCAGGTAATAGGTGTCATCTTCCCTGCGGACCCGGACCACTGGTTCTGTGGAAAGGTACCCCTGCTCAATGAAGTGATAAGGGTAGGAAGCATGGTCAGCCGGGAGCTGGGGCACCAGGTATTTGCGTTCTATTTCCATGGATAAGTCCTCCTGTTTTCTGTCAATTGCTGTTAAATGTCCTTAGTATACCACAGGAATGTAAAAAATAGAAGATGGTGGAAAAAAGCTGAAAAACGTGGTAAGATGGAAACTACAGTAACATGCAGGAGAATAGGAGTTATGAAACAGTTAAATAAATGGATTGCCGCAGGCGTTCTTATGCTGGGAATTGTCTGCCTGGTTTGGGGGTGTGCTCCCTATCAGGGAGAAACGGAAAGCCCGCAGACCCAGGCGGTTGAAAGCAGCCAGGCAGAGGCAGAAGAAAAGAAAGGCCCTAAGATCGGAGTGAGCATCTACCGGTATGACGATGAATTTATGAGGCTCTACCGTCTGGAACTGAAGCAGTATCTGGAGGAAGCGTATCAGGCTGAGGTGGTTATGCGCAATGCGGGCGGGGACCAGGAAGAACAAAACCGCCAGATGGAGCAGTTTATTGCAGAAGGGTGTGATGGAATCATCATAAATCCAGTAGAGGTACAGGCAGCAGGTTCTTTGGCTGACAGTGCTGTCCAGGCTGGAATTCCCCTTGTTTTCATCAACAGGGAGCCTGGAGAAGAGGAGCAGAGCCGCTGGAAGGAACATAAGATGGCTGTGTCAAGCGTTGGAACGGATTCCAGGCAGGCAGGCACTTACCAGGGAGAACTGCTTTTGGAAACCCCGGAAAAGGGAGATTTGAATGGTGACGGAACTGTTTCCTATGCCATGCTGAGGGGAGAAGAGGAAAATGAAGACAGCCGTTTTCGGACAGAATATTCCATCAGGGCGTTGGAGGCAGGTGGAATGGAAACAGAGGAGCTTTTTTCCGGAAGCGGGCAATGGGACCAGGAAAAAGGAAGAAAGCTTGCTAAAACTGCCCTTGACACCTATGGCAGCAGGCTGGAGGTCATTATCAGCAACAACGATGCCATGGCAAACGGTGCCTTAAAGGCGGCAGAAGAAGCAGGCCGTGTGCCGGGAAAAGATATCCTTTTAGTGGGGATAGACGGACTGAGGGACACGGTAGGATATATTAAAGAAGGAAAAATGACTGGTACCGTTTTAAATGATCACGAGGGACAGGCACAGACCGCCTCTGATATTTTAATAAAAATGCTTGGCGGCGAAGTAGTTGACACAGCATATCTGGTGGATTATATCAAGATCACCGGAGTCAGTACATTTCAAAATTTGGAAGGGGAAGAATGAAAATGGCAAAAGTATATGGTTTTGTAGCAGATGGGTCGGAAGAAGTGGAGCTTTTGGCAGTAGTTGATGTGTTAATAAGAGGAGGCCAGGATGTAAAGCTGGTTTCCGTTACGGGAAAAAAGGATGTGGTGACCTCTCATGGAATCCGTCTGCAGGCGGATTATGAGTTTTCTGAGGTGGACTGCGGTGACGCAGATCTTCTCTTCCTTCCGGGCGGAATGCCGGGGACGAAGCATCTGGGGGCCCATGAAGGCCTTGCTCTGGCCCTGAAAAAGGCCCATGCAGAGAATAAGAGGATTGCGGCAATCTGCGCTGCTCCCAGCGTTTTAGGAAAACTGGGCATTCTGGAAGGGAAAAAGGCCACCTGTTATCCCGGCTATGAGGCGGAGCTTAAGGGTGCTGAACATACCAGACAGGGCGTTGTGACTGACGGCAATGTGACTACGGCCAGAGGGCTTGGCTATGCTTTGGACCTTGGAATTGAACTTTTAGGACTTTTAGAGGATGAAAAGCTTGCTGCCCGGATTCAGGAGGCGATCCAGTACGATCAGGCTATGCCGGGGAGATAAGCGGATGAAAATGAGATGGATAGTACCGGTTCTGGCGGCAGTTTCCCTTACGCTGCTTTCAGGATGTGATAAAAAGAATACAGATAAAGGGTCAGGAAATGACCCGGTGACCATTACGGTCTGGCATTATTACAACGGTGTCCAGAAAGAGGGGTTTGACAGCCTGGTTCAGGCATTTAATGAGAATGAAGGCAGGAAAAATAATGTCGTTGTTAAGGCATTTAATAAAGGAAGCATTGATGAACTGAGTGCAGCCGTCAGCGACAGCATTGAAAAGAAAGTGGGGGCAGAACCTCTGCCTGATATATTTTCCGCTTATGTGGATAAGGTGTATGAAGTGGATCAGATGGGGCTGGCGGCAGACTTAAGCAAGTATTTGACGGAAAAAGAGCTGGAGGAATATGTGTCCGCCTACATAGAAGAGGGAAGGTTTGACAGTGGCAGCGGCTTAAAGGTATTTCCCATTGCCAAGTCAACAGAAATCCTCGTCATTAACAAAACAGACTGGGACAGGTTTGCAGAGGCCACAGGAGAAACAGAAGAAGCCTTTTCCACCTGGGAGGGCATTACCCGTGTATCGGAGGCCTACTACAAATGGACGGACAGTCTGACAGAAGCGCCGGATGATGGGAAGGCGTTCTTTGGAAGGGATGCCTTTGCCAATTATATGATTATCGGCAGCCTGCAGCTTGGCCATGAGATTTTCAAGGCTGAGAATGGGAAGGTGGTTCTGGATTTTAATAAGGAAGCCATGAGAAAGCTGTGGGATAATTATTACGTTCCCTATATCAACGGATATTTCGGAGCTTATGGAAAGTTCCGAAGTGATGATGTGAAAACAGGAAAATTGGCTGCAGTAGTGGGAGCCACCACTGGAATCGCTTATTTTCCCACCTCTGTTACCTTAGAGGATGGAACCAACTATGCCATAGAGAACAAGCTTTACCACCTTCCCAATTTTGAAGGAACGGCTCCTATTGCAGTTCAGCAGGGTGCCGGCATGATGGTGGTGAAGTCAGACGAAAGGAGGGAATCTGCGGCAGTCAGCTTTTTAAAATCGCTTACCAGTGTGGAGAATAACTTAGACTTTGCCATAGGCTCCGGCTACCTTCCGGTGAAAAAGATGTCTGCGGCTGAGGAAGTCTTAAAGCCTTTTTTAGAGAAGTCCGGGGAAGGCAGTGCAGCTGCCCAGAACCTTGTGATCGGACTGGATACGGTAAACCGTTACCGGCTCTATACTGCAAAGCCCTTTCAGGGCGGTGATAAAGCCAGAGGCATTCTCTCGTCATCCATGTCCTCAAAAGCCAGGGAGGATTATGAAAAGGTACGTACACGGATCAGCCAGGGCATTTCCCGGGAGGAAGCTGTGGCGGATTTTGTGACGGATGAAAACTTTGATGTTTGGTATGAGAGTACGAAGAAACAGCTTGAGGAGATTATCGGAGAGTAATTTATGAAAAATAAGAGAAGTGAATCCATCCGGAATCGTCTGCTGGGACCGCTGCTGTTTCTTATGGTTTTACAGGCAGCAGTAATAGCGGGAATGGTTCTGTATGGCGGAGTTTCCATCAAGTTAAAGAATAATGAAATCCACATATTAAATGAAAACACGGAAAACAGAAAACTGGGGCTGGAGAAAGAAACTGTTTACAATTGGGGGATTATGATGAATAATCCTGATTTCATGGCTACTGAAATTCAGCAGATTCTGGAAAGAGACGGCAGAAAGCCCAAGGATATTTTTCAGGATTATGAACTGAACCGGAAGATTGTGGAAAGAACTATGGAAAAATCCATAGACGTGCTTCATTTAAACAATGCAACGGGAGTCTTTTTGATTTTAAACGGTCCTGCAGCCCAAAACAGCCCGGAGGGAATGCGGGCTGGCTTTTATGTACGGAATTCCAACTCCGAAGGGTATTTAAAGGATAATTCTTCGTTGCTCATGGAGCGGGGACTTCCTTCTGTTGCAGAAAAATATGGGATTCCCCTGGACTCCTTTTGGGAGCTGGGATTTGAGGAGACGGGGGAGTCAGCTTCTTTTTACCATAAGCCTTATAATCTTGCGGTAGAAAATCAGGCCAGGCAGTCAGATGCCATCAAATTTGCTTATTTGAGTCCTGCTTTCCGGTTAAGTCCCAGGGACATGCCTGTGATCACTTATTCCATTCCGGTCATTCTCAGTGACGGAACAGTGGTAGGTGTATGCGGTCTGGAAATGACCTTAAGCCAGATGAAGGCGCTTCTGGAAAAGGATCAGTCAAAATCCGGTTTTGAGGAATGCTGGATTCTGGGGCTGAGAAAGAAAGGGACCAATACCATTGTTCCCGTTGTCAGCTCCGGATACTTATATAACCAGTATTTTAACGAAAATAAGGAGATTCAATACAGGGATTACAGCGGCGAAGACATCAGCCAGTTGGAATCCCCTGACGGAACCAAGTGGTATGCCAGCATAAAAACTTTTGATATATACGGCAGCAACAGCCCTTTTCAGGAAGAGGAATGGGTGTTGGCAGGGGTTGCCCGCCAGAAGGATCTGCTGTCTTTTTATCATGGCATTCGGCGTATGCTTTTCAGCTCTATTTTGTTTCCCCTTCTTCTCAGTATGCTTGGAACCTATGTTCTGGGAAGGATTGTGACAGAACCTATTTTGGGACTGTCCATGCAGCTTAGGAGAAAGTCTGTAAACCGGGGGCTGACGCTGAAACGGGTGCATATCAGTGAAATCGACGAATTGACGGAAACCATAGAACAGCTGAACCGGGAAGTGGAACGGGCTTCTTCCAAGATATCCAGTATTTTGGAGCATGCCAATGTTTTGATTGGGGTTTTTGAGTACGATGACGAGAGCGATAAGGTTTTTTGCAGCCGCTCCCTTTTTGATCTGCTGGGCTGGGGAGAGATGCAGGAACCTTACTGCTACTTGAGTATACGTGAATTTGAAGCCAGTATGGCGGAGACATTTTCAGGAATCAAGATGAGAGGGAACCGCATTGTCAGGTGTCTGGAGGGAACGGAAGGAACCCGGTGGGTGGAATTCATCCTGGATGAGTCGGAAACAGGAATGATGCTTGGAGTATGTTCAGATGTGACGTCGGATATTGAAGAAAAGGAAAAGCTGGAGCGGGAGCGCAACTTCGACCTTTTAACAGATCTTTACAACCGGAGGGCATTCCGGGAACAGGTAAGGGAGGCTATGGACCTTCAGAAGGACCCGGTTGCCGCAGTCATTATGTGGGATCTGGATAATTTGAAATTTATCAATGATACATACGGCCATGACGAAGGGGATCGGTATCTGGTTCTTTTTGCAAGCCGTATGAAGCGTCTGACTAAATACGGAGCCATTGTATCCCGGTACTCAGGTGATGAATTTGTTGCCTTTCTGGGAGGTGCGGATAAGGAAGAAATCAGAGGGCGGGTAGAAGCCTTCATGAACCATGTCCGGAAGGCCAAGCTGGAGGTAGAGGGCGGATATCAGTTTCCCATCCGTGTATCCGGAGGTCTGTCCTGGTATCCGGAGGATGCGGATTCCTTTGATGTTTTATTCAGCTATGCGGACTTTGCCATGTATATGGTAAAGCACAGCGTCAAGGGAATGGTCAAGGAATTTGATTATAATGAATACATCCGCAATTCCTATATGCTGGCCGGCAGTGAAGAATTTAATCATATGCTGGATACAGGAGAGGTCCGCTTTGCTTTCCAGCCCATTGCCACAAGGGAAGGTACTATTTACGGCTATGAGCTGTTGATGAGGCCGGAATTTACCAATATAAAGGGTGTGGATGAAGTCTTGAATCTGGCCAGGACCCAGGCCAAGCTTCCTCAGATGGAGGTGGTCACCTGGTTTTCCGGAATGAAAGCGGCGGCAGCGGAAATGGAAGCGGGCCATCTGGGAAAGGAAGAGAAGCTGTTTATCAATTCCATTGCCAGTGTCTGTCTGGAAGAAGAGGACTGGCTGAAGCTGGAGGCGCAGTACGGAGATATGCTTAACCGGGTTGTCATTGAAATGACGGAGAGTGAGCCTGCCAGCAAGGACTTTATGACCCGTAAGCTGGACATGGCAAAGCGCTGGACGGCCCAGACCGCTATAGACGATTTTGGGACCGGATATAACAGCGAGGCCATTTTGCTGCGCATGAAGCCGGACATTGTAAAGGTGGACATGAGCATTGTGAGGGAAATACACAAGGACCAGAACCGACAGATCATCTTAAAAAGCCTTCTGGATTTTGCTAAACGGAATCACATACAGGTTCTGGCAGAAGGGGTGGAGACTGCGGAGGAGCTGAAATTTCTCATGGACTGGGGCATTTCCCTGTTCCAGGGGTATTATATCGCCCGGCCTCAGATGGAAATCCGTCCTCTTGACCCTTATATAGCAAAGAAGATGAAGGAGTTTTCGGGGGGGATGGATTAGGTTCGCCATTGCACGGATCATTTTGCGGAAGAGCGCCGCAAAATGATCCGTGTCGGGCTGCGCCCTATAGAAATATTATCCCAATTTGTGCTTTGTGAACAAGTTCACACCCCCAAATTGAAATAATATTTCTCCACGGCTTAAGTTTTCACAAATAATACTGGAATTTACAGGACGAGTATGTTATAATGCTAAATTGAAGTGTAACGCCCTCACGGTATGGCGGTTCACATATATCTCAAGGAGGAACCCATTAATGAGTTTACAAGTAGAAAAATTAGAAAAAAACATGGCAAAGTTAACCGTAGAGGTATCAGCTGAAGAGTTTGATAAGGCTCTTACTGCTGCTTATAATAAGAATAAGGGCAGATTCAATATTCCTGGATTCAGAAAAGGAAAAGCTCCTCAGGCCATGATTGAAAAGATGTATGGAGTAGGCGTTTTATACGAAGATGCAATAAACGAAGCTCTTGATGCAACATATGGCAATGCAGCAGAGGAAAGCGGGCTGGAGATCGTATCCAGACCTGAAATTGATATCGTACAGGTTGAGAAGGGAAAAACCCTGATCTATACTGCAACTGTTGCGGTGAAGCCGGATGTAACTCTGGGTGAGTACAAGGGGATTGAAGTAGCCAGAGCATCTGCTGAAGTGACCGATGAGGATATTGATGCAGAGTTAAAGAGAGTTCAGGAACAGAATTCCAGACTGATCACCGTAGAGGACAGAGCAGTGGAAGACAACGACCAGACAGTCATTGACTTTGAAGGCTTTGTAGACGGAAAGCCATTTGAAGGCGGCAAGGGCGAGGATTATCCTCTTACCATTGGCTCCCACTCCTTCATCGATACGTTTGAAGAGCAGTTAATCGGCAAGAATATTGGAGAGGCCTGCGAAGTAAACGTGACCTTCCCAAATGAATACCATGCCACAGAACTGGCAGGAAAACCTGCTTTATTCAAGGTAACTGTTAAAGAAATTAAGAAAAAAGAGCTTCCTGAGTTAAACGATGAGTTTGCAAGCGAAGTTTCTGAGTTTGAAACCCTGGAAGAATACAAAAATGACATCAGGGAAAAAGTTGCTTCCAGAAAAGAGAAGGCAGCAGCTACTGAGAACGAAGACCGTGTAGTGGAAAAGGTAATTGAAAATGCTTCCATGGAAATTCCGGAGGCAATGATCGAAAGCCAGTTGAATAACATGGTTAATGACTATGCAAGAAGAATGCAGAGCCAGGGCCTGTCTCTTGACCAGTATATGAAATTTACCGGTATGACCATTGAGGTCTTAAGAGAGCAGATGAAGCCTCAGGCACTTAAGAGAATCCAGACCAGACTGGTACTGGAGGCTGTTGCAAAGACAGAGGGCTTAACCGCTTCTGATGAAGCCGTTGAGAAAGAGATTGCCAGCATGGCAGAGGCTTACAGAATGGAAATCCCACAGGTAAAGGAATTCATGGGTGAAGCCGGCCTTGAGCAGATGAAAGAAGATTTGGCAGTTCAGGAAGCAGTTGATTTCCTGGTTGCAGAAGCAAAATTAGTTTAAGTAATCCGGCCGATAGATTCCTGACGTTTTGTCGGGAGTCTATTCGGCTATGAAGAGAAGTAACAGACAGGAGGATGACAAATGAGTTTAGTACCTTATGTCATAGAGTCAACCAGTAAGGGCGAGCGCTCTTACGATATTTATTCCCGCCTTTTAAAGGAACGTATCATATTCCTGGGCGAAGAAGTGTCTGATGTATCCGCAAGCCTTGTAGTGGCACAGTTGCTGTTCTTAGAGGCGGAAGATCCCAATAAGGATATTAACCTCTACATCAACAGCCCGGGTGGTTCCGTCACTGCAGGTATGGCGATTTACGATACCATGAATTATATTAAATGCGATGTTTCCACCGTTTGCATGGGTATGGCAGCCAGTATGGGAGCCTTCTTGCTGGCAGGCGGAGCAAAAGGAAAGAGATTTGCTCTTCCAAACGCAGAAGTTATGATTCATCAGCCCTCCGGCGGAGCCAGAGGCCAGGCTACAGAGATCCGGATTGTAGCTGAAAATATTTTAAAGATTAAAAAGCGTTTAAATGAGATTTTGTCCGCTAATACAGGGCAGCCTTATGAAGTGATTGAGCGGGATACAGAGCGCGACAATTATATGAACGCAGAAGAAGCAAAAGCATATGGCCTGATTGATGATATTATCTACAGCCATAACAAAGAAGCGTAAATGATGCTTGCCCAAAGTGCACGGCGATTTATAAGGAATCACCCTACGGGTATCCCATTATGCCCAGAGTGCACGGGCGATTTATAAGGAAACACCCTACGGGTATACCACTATGCCCAAAATGCATGGGCGATTTATAAGGAAAGCATGAGGTGTATATATGCCGATTAGAACAGATGACAAGATCAGGTGTTCTTTTTGCGGAAAGTCCCAGGACCAGGTAAAGAAACTGATTGCCGGTTCCAATAATGTTTACATTTGTGATGAATGCATTGACTTGTGTGCAGAGATATTAGAGGAAGAATTCGACGGTCAGGAGGAGGCACAGTCACCTGACTTCGGTGAAATCAATCTGATGAAGCCCAAGGAAATCAAGGAGTTTCTGGATGACTACGTCATTGGTCAGAATAGTGCAAAAAAGGTACTGTCTGTCGCAGTCTATAACCATTACAAGAGAATCACTTCCAGGAAAAAGCTGGATGTGGATGTGCAAAAGAGCAATATTCTCATGTTAGGACCTACCGGTTCCGGCAAAACCTATCTTGCTCAGACCCTGGCAAAGGTTTTAAATGTTCCTTTTGCCATTGCAGATGCAACTGCCCTGACAGAGGCCGGCTATGTAGGCGAGGATGTGGAAAATATCCTTTTAAAGCTGATTCAGGCTGCTGATTATGACATTGCCAGAGCAGAATATGGAATTATCTATATTGATGAGATCGATAAGATCACAAAGAAGTCAGAAAATGTGTCTATCACCAGAGATGTTTCCGGTGAGGGCGTACAGCAGGCCCTATTAAAGATTCTGGAGGGAACCGTTGCAAGCGTTCCGCCTCAGGGAGGAAGAAAGCATCCTCACCAGGAACTTTTGCAGATCAATACCACCAACATTCTGTTTATCTGCGGAGGAGCCTTTGACGGATTGGAAAAAATCATTGAACGCCGTTTGAGCGCAGGCTCCATCGGTTTCAATGCGGAAATAGTTGATAAGAACAAGACAGATATTGACGGTCTTTTAAAGAAGACCCTGCCTCAGGATCTGGTAAAGTTCGGACTCATACCGGAGTTTATCGGCCGTGTGCCGGTTACCGTATCCCTGGAGCTTTTGGACAGGGAAGCTCTGGTAAGAATTCTGACAGAACCGAAAAATGCCTTGATCAAGCAGTATCAAAAGCTGTTTGAGCTGGATGACGTAAAGCTGGAGCTGACCAAGGAAGCAGTGGAACGGATTGCAGAACTGGCAGTGGAGCGTAAAACCGGAGCCAGAGGACTGCGTTCCATTATGGAAAGCGTCATGATGGATATGATGTATGAAATCCCGTCTGACAGCAGCATTGGAATCTGTACCATTACCAAGGAAGTTGTGGATCAGGAAGGCGAACCGGAGCTGGTTTACAGGGATATGACAGTTCCCAGAAAGCCGCTGGCTCCAAAACGTAGAAAAGATAAAACAGGCGAGATCGCATAGATCCCTGCATGAGTCAGGAAGGTGTTACAGCGGAGAAGACCTGCTGCAACACCTTTTTGGATGCGAAGGAGAGAAGGTAACAGTGGATAAAACAATTACAATGCCAGTCATTGCCTTAAGGGGCATGACAGTTCTTCCGAAAATGATGCTGCATTTTGATATCAGCCGGAAAAAATCAATTGCGGCTGTGGAAAAGGCCATGGTGGGAGATCAGAAGGTATGTCTGGTCACCCAGAAGAACACAGAGGAGGCTGATCCTGGAATTGATGATCTGTTCCAGATCGGTACAGTGGCCCTTATTAAGCAGCTTGTAAAGATGCCTGACAATGTGATTCGGGTTATGGTGGAGGGTCTGGAGAGGGCGGAGCTTTTAAGCCTGGACAGCCAGGAGCCTATGCTCATAGGAGAAATTGTGAAGACCCAGGAAGTAAATCCTGCCATTGACTATATCACCATCCAGGCCATGATACAGATTACCCAGGATAAGCTGGAGGAATACGGAAGGGAAAATCCCAAGGTAGGCAAGGAAGTGGTTCCTCATTTAAGAACCATCACAGACCTGGGCGAATTGCTGGATCAGGTCGCCGTCCACCTTTCCTGGGATTACCGGATCCGCCAGCAGGTGCTGGAAAGCTTTTTGCTGGAGGACCGGTATGCTCTTGTCATGAGAAATTTAGTGACTGAGATTGAGGTTTCTAAAGTAAAACGGGAGCTTCAGTCCCAGGTGAAGGAACGGATTGACAAGAATCAGAAGGATTATATCTTAAGAGAGCAGTTAAAGGTAATCCGGGAAGAGCTGGGAGAGGACAATCCCCTGTCTGATGCCGATGAGTACACCAAACGGCTGAAGGCCTTAAAAGCGGACAAAGAGGTTCAGGAGAAAATCCGGAAGGAAATTGAGCGCTTTAAGGCAATGCCGGGAGGAAGCCAGGAGGCCAATGTGGTCCGCATGTACCTGGAAACAGTCCTGGATCTGCCGTGGAAAAAGATGTCCAGGGACAACAATAACATTACCCATGGGGAAAAGATATTAAACGAAGACCATTACGGCCTTGAAAAGGTAAAGGAACGAATTCTGGAATATTTAGCTGTCAGGATTCTGACTAAAAAGGGCACCAGCCCCATCGTATGTCTGGTAGGCCCTCCGGGAACCGGAAAAACCTCCATCGCCCGTTCCATGGCCAGAGCTTTAAACAAAGAATATGTGAGAATCAGCCTGGGAGGCATCCGGGATGAAGCGGAGATACGCGGACACCGCAAGACTTATGTGGGAGCCATGCCCGGAAGGATTGTGGAAGCTTTAAGGCAGGCAGGAGTCAGCAACCCTCTCATGCTCCTTGATGAGATCGACAAGGTAAGCAGGGATTATAAGGGAGACACCTCCTCCGCTCTTTTGGAGGTGCTGGACAGCGAGCAGAATGTGAAGTTCAGGGACCACTATGTGGAAGCTCCCATTGATTTGTCCAACGTGCTTTTTGTAGCAACTGCCAACACCACAACCACCATTCCCGGCCCTCTGCTGGACCGTATGGAAGTAATTGAAGTGAGCAGCTATACGGAGAATGAAAAATTCCATATTGCAAAGAATTATCTTGTAAGGAAACAGAGAGAAAAGAACGGCCTTAAAGAAAAGCAGGTGACCATATCGGATGGAGCCTTAAAAAAGATCATTCACAACTACACCAGAGAAGCCGGAGTGAGAAATTTGGAACGGCAGATCGGCTCTGTATTCCGTAAGGCAGCAAGAGAGTTCCTGGAGGGCGGAAAACAGGTCATAGAGATCCGGTCAAAGGATTTGGAAAAATACCTGGGCAAGGAAAAGGTGACCTTTGAAGATGTGAATGAAGAGGACCAGGTGGGAACTGTAAGAGGGCTTGCATGGACCAGTGTAGGCGGCAACACTCTTCAGATTGAGGTCAATGTGATGCCCGGAAAGGGAGCCCTTCAGATGACCGGACAGATGGGCGGCGTCATGAAGGAATCTGCCCAGACGGCACTCAGCTATGTGAAGTCAGTCTGCCCTGATTACCAGGTAGCAGAGGATTACTTTGAAAAACACGATATCCACCTTCATATTCCTGAGGGAGCGGTGCCAAAGGATGGCCCTTCTGCAGGAATCACCATAGCCACCGCCATACTTTCCGCCATTACCAATCATAAGGTCTATGCAAAGGTAGCCATGACAGGAGAAATCACCCTCCGGGGCAGAGTTCTTCCTATCGGAGGCTTAAAGGAAAAAATCCTGGCTGCCCGCATGGCCCATGTGGAAAAGGTCTTAATCCCTGATAAGAACCGCCCGGATATAGCGGAGCTGTCAGAGGAAATCACAGGAGGGCTTGACATTGTCTATGTGAAGACCATGGCGGAAGTGTTAAAGGAAGCGTTCAGTGGAAAGGAAACCGTATGATTATTAAAACCGTAGAACTGGAAACCGTTTGCGGCATAACCAGCAAACTTCCGGAGAATATCAAACCGGAGTTTGCCTTTGCCGGCAAGTCCAATGTGGGCAAGTCCTCGCTGATCAATGCCCTGATGAACCGCAAATCATTTGCCAGGACATCCTCCCAGCCGGGAAAGACCCAGACCATTAACTTTTATAACATCAATGACGCATTTTACTATGTAGACCTTCCAGGCTACGGCTATGCCAAGGTGGCCCTGGAGGTAAAAGCCAAATGGGGGAAAATGATTGAGAACTATCTCCATAAATCTCCCATGCTCCGCTGCATCTTTCTTCTGGTGGACATCCGCCATGAGCCCTCGGTCAATGACAAAACCATGTATGACTGGATTGTGCACAACGGCTTTCATCCGGTGATCATAGCCACCAAACTGGATAAGATCAAACGGAGCCAGGTATCAAAAGCCGTAAAGACCCTGCGGACAGGCTTAGGGCTTGGACCCGATGAAATCGTCATTCCCTTCTCTGCAGAGACGAAACAGGGAAGAGAAGAAATATGGGACATGATATCAGAAGTAGTAAATAGTATTGACAAGGAGTAAAAATCTTTTTATACTGTTCACAAATGCGGATTTGCTATAACGCAAACTTTCACAAGATGAGGAGAAAACGATTATGAAAAAAACTATGAAGAAAATTGCCTCTGCCTTTTTAGCAGCAGCTTTGGCAGCAGCATCCTTAACAGCCTGCGGAGGCGGAAATTCAGCAGCCGGAACATCAGCAGCCGGTGGAGACGGAAAAAAGGTATTAAAGGTTGCCATGGAGTGCAGCTATGCACCCTATAACTGGACTCAGCCTACAGATGCAAACGGAGCAGTTCCCATTTCCGGAAGCTCTGACTTTGCTTACGGCTACGACGTTATGATTGCCAAAAAGGTTGCTGACGAGCTTGGCTATGATTTAGAGATCGTAAAGCTTGACTGGGATTCTCTGGTTCCAGCAGTTCAGGCTGGAACAGTAGACTGTGTTATTGCAGGCCAGTCCATTACAGCAGACCGCCTTCAGTCCGTAGATTTTACAGACCCATATTATTATGCTACCATCGTCACCCTGGTAAAGGCCGGAAGCAAGTATGAGAATGCAAAAAGCGTTGCAGATTTAGCCGGCGCTGTCAGCTCTTCTCAGATCAACACCATCTGGTATGACGGCTGTCTGCCTCAGATTCCGGACGGAAAGATCCAGCCTGCTCATGAATCCGTACCTGCTATGCTGGTAGCGCTTAACGCCGGCGGCATTGACCTGGTAGTGACGGATAAGCCTACCGGACAGGCTGCTTTAATCGCTTATCCTGATTTCAGGCTTCTTGATTTTACCGGAACAGAAGGTGAGTTCCAGGTTTCTGAGGAAGATATCAATATCGGCGTTTCCTTAAAGAAAGGCAATACAGAATTAAAGGATGCCATCAACGGTGTGCTTTCTAAAATGAATGAAACAGACTTTGACAAGATGATGGAAGATGCCATCGCAGTACAGCCATTGTCAAACTAATACAAAAGGAGAAGATAAAATATGTCCCTGCCATCAGATTTTTTGGGAAGAATCATAGTTATTCTGCAAGGGTATGGACCGTCATTTCTCAGCGGAGTGGGGAAAACAATGGTGGTTGCCGTTGTAGGTACCTTAATCGGCTGTATCATCGGTTTTGCAGTGGGAATTATTCAGACAATTCCTGTTGCGAAAAATGATAACGTGATCAAGCGGTTCTTGTTACAGATTATAAAAATCATATTAAACATCTATGTAGAGGTATTCCGGGGAACCCCTATGATGGTTCAGGCCATGTTTATTTATTTTGGTTTCTCCATGTTGTTTCAGATTAACATGTCTGTTTCCTTTGCCGCTTACCTGATTGTTTCCATTAACACCGGAGCCTATATGGCAGAGACGGTGCGAGGCGGAATTCTGTCCATTGACTCAGGACAGACCGAGGGAGCCAAGGCCATCGGCATGACTCATTACCAGACCATGGTCAATGTGATCATGCCTCAGGCCCTGCGCAACATCATGCCTCAGATCGGCAACAACCTGATCATCAATATCAAGGATACCTGCGTGCTCTCTGTCATCGGCTTTGTGGAGTTGTTTTACACCACAAAGGGAGTGGCCGGAGCCTACTATACCTATTTTGAAGCCTTTACCATTGCAATGATCCTTTACTTTGTACTGACCTTCACCTGTTCCAGAATCCTCCGGCATTGGGAGAAGAAGATGGACGGTCCGGACAGCTATGATCTGGCTACTACGGATACCCTGGCTTATACCAGCGGTATGGTGAAGTTCCCCAATCCAAGAGACAAGGAGGACAAGTAAATGGCAGGCGAAAAATTGTTGGAAATTCATCATTTAAGCAAGACCTTTGGAACCAACGTGGTACTGCGGGATATTGATTTCTCCGTCAATGCCGGTGATGTGACCTGTATCATAGGCGCTTCCGGTTCCGGAAAATCAACATTGCTGAACATTATCGGGATTCTGGACGAGGCAGATTCCGGTATTTATGAGCTGGACGGTTTTCCGATAAAAAACCTTACTGAAGTAAAAGCCGCCGAATATAGAAGCCGTTTTCTTGGGTTTATTTTTCAGTCTTTCAATTTGATTAATTATAAAACAGCTCTGGAAAATGTGGCGCTTCCTTTATATTATCAAAATGTTTCCAGAAAAGAGAGAACGAAGAAAGCAGAGGAATTCCTGGAAAAAGTAGGATTAAGACAATGGGCAGAACATCTTCCTAGTGAACTTTCCGGAGGACAAAAACAAAGAATTGCCATTGCAAGGGCACTCATCACAGATCCGAAATTGATTCTGGCAGATGAGCCAACCGGAGCATTGGATTCTAAAACCACTCACGATATTATGAAGCTGCTACAGGAGATCAATAATGAGGGTAAAACCATTGTTGTCGTAACACACGAACCGGATGTTGCCG
>NZ_DAIOXM010000038.1:0-30793 GCF_036758025.1 Lacrimispora sp.
GAAGGCGGAGCTCCACTAAAAGCTCCTCCAATTCTTCCCTGTTTACCACGATCTTGCTGTTGGAAAGCGGCTGGTATTTGCAGCTGTCAATATATTCTTCAATTTCGCCGATTAACTGTTCGATTCTGCTCATCATAATTAAGAACACTCCTCACCCTTATTTCGTTCTATCTTCGTTCTGTCTTCCATTTTTCGGTTCACACGCTCCCCTATTTCCGGGGGTACAAATGCGTTTATCTCTCCGCCGTAGGCAGCGATCTCCTTCACAATGCTGGAACTTAAGTAAGAATACTTTAAATTAGTCGCCAAAAACACAGTATCCACCTCCGGTGCAATGACCCGGTTTGTCTGTGCTATCTGCAATTCATATTCAAAATCCGTTACAGCCCGAAGCCCGCGAATTACCGCATCAGCCTGATTGGCTCGTACAAAATCCACCAGAAGACCTCCAAAGGCTTTCACTTCCACATTTGGCATATCTTTGGTAAGACTCTTTATCATATTAACACGTTCTTCCGCAGAAAACAACGGAGTTTTTGAATAATTATTTAAAACTCCGATGATCAGATGGTCTGCCATGGCGGCAGCCCTTTCAATGATGTCTAAATGTCCATAAGTCACCGGATCGAAGCTGCCGGGATATACTGCTCTTTTCATAGGGATTCTTCTTTCTTTATAAATACATGCTGGTTGGTCTTGTACTTTTTCTCTTTTATCAGCTCATATCCCATAGAAGCCAGATAGTCAAAAGAGGTTTCCAGGGAGGCTTCTGTAATGATGGTTGTGTCCTGGCTGATCATTTGGGAAGTAGATAAGTATTCTAAAATCCGTTTTTCCCACTCCATATTATAAGGCGGGTCCATGAATATATAATCAAAGACATGTCCTTTGTTTTCCAGTCGTTCAAGGCCTGTTATGACATCGCAGTTCATCACTATAGCATCCTCTTCCAGCCTGGTGGTTTTTAAGTTTTCACGGATACAGGCTGCTGCTTTGGGATTTTGTTCGACCATGACGGCCAGAGCAGCTCCCCGGCTTAAAGCCTCAATGGCAATGGCTCCGCTTCCGGAAAAAAGATCTAAAAATTTGCAGTCAGCCATATCCGGCTGAATCATATTAAATAAGGTTTCTTTAATTCTGTCGGTGGTAGGTCTGGTATCCTGCCCCTCTATTGTTTTTAACGTAAGTCTTCGGGCTTTTCCTGATATAACTCTCATCTCAATCCTCGCTTTATCTTTCTGGAGTATTGCATCTCAGCTTTTATTTTACCATAAGTCGTCAGATATACAACAAAAAGTATATAAAAAAAGGAGCCGCAGCTCCAAACTGAATCAGTTGGGAAACTGCGGCCGCTTTTTTCTGCTTTATTTTCGCAGATTATTTTCCTGCCATTTGTCTTTCCTGGGCTTCGATCATTTTCTTAACCATATAGCCGCCTACGGAACCATTCTGAGCAGATGTTAAATTTCCGTTATAACCGTTGGTTAACGGAACACCGATTTCATTGGCAACTTCCATTTTGAAACGGTCCATTGCTTCCTTCGCTTCTGGTACATTCATAGAATTAGATTTTCCTGACATAATGATATGCCTCCTTTTCATCTATTCACCATGTTCTTTTTGTTTTTGTAATTCATGGTGTGTTTTGTGTTACACTCCTATTATGGCTGAAACAGAATGAAATAAACTAGAAGGTTTTTCGTAAAATGTCATTTTTTAACATTGATATTAATAGGCTTGTTCCCATGCGGTAAAGTCTGCGGAATTGCCTTTTAATGCGTAATAATAATTGGCTAAAGTGACCGTTGTATAAGGAGACACATAGATAAATGCCAGAAGACATGTGAACACACCTAAAAGGTCCCACAAAATAAAGGAAAGACTCAGTACGAACCACTCCCACTTATGCCCTGCCATCATTTCCTTGCTTTCATTTATGCATTCCATGATGCCCTTATCCGGATTTTCAGCCATAATAAAGACGGCCTGGGAATAGCGGCATGAAGCTATGATTCCTGGAATGAAAAAAAGCAGAGACCATAAAATTGTAAATATGGAGATCATCACAACCAGACCCACTGCCTTTAATAAATACCTGACGGTTGAAAATAAATCCCCATAGGACATACTTTGATTCCTGGATGCAACCTTTAAGCAGTAGGACTGGTATCCGAACTGGAGAATGGTGCTTAGAATCAAATTAATGAAAAAGAATATGGCGCTGCTGATTCCAAAAGCCAGAATCATATTCGCATCACTTTCAATAATTCCTTCTGCCATGAAGTCTTCCCATATATCCAGAACAAACTGAACAG
Organism: Lacrimispora sp.; assembly: GCF_036758025.1. Lineage (GTDB taxonomy): Bacteria > Bacillota > Clostridia > Lachnospirales > Lachnospiraceae > Lacrimispora. The sequence goes on from NZ_DAIOXM010000038.1 coordinate 2,316, forward strand.
AACCTAATATCAATAAAATAACTCCCATAATGATAGTGACCAGATAAGGGCTTACCGGTGCCTCTCCCATGGCCTGTTTTGCATCTGCCTTTAACGCTTTTCTACTCATATTACTCCTCCTTTTTCTTTCAAGCATTCTCTTTCTGTAAAATTCTACCACTTTGTGAACCTAATATCAATCTTCTTCTATAGATTCAATTATAGATTCAATTTCCCATAGGTTTTTTCCAGATATTCCACCAATTTACTCCGAAGTTCCTGATGCTCCTCCATTTCCAGTTCCGGATCTTTCTGAAACAACAGGTTCACTTCATCAGACACTGTCTTTAAAATATTGGCATCCGTAAAAATATCTCCCAGCTTAAATTCCAGGTCTCCGCTCTGGCGGATTCCAAAAATATCCCCTGGTCCTCTCAGCTTTAAGTCTTCTGATGCAATAAAAAATCCGTCGTTTGACTTATTTAAAATCTCCAGACGCTCCTTAGTTTCATCCTGCTCCGAACCATTGACCAGGATGCAGTAGGACTGGTGCTTTCCCCGTCCCACCCGGCCTCTTAACTGGTGAAGCTGGGCCAGGCCGAAGCGCTCTGCATTTTCAATCATCATAACCGTTGCATTGGGCACATTTACCCCTACCTCAATAACCGTGGTAGAAACCAGCACCTTGATTTCGCCGCAGGCAAACCGTTCCATGATACTATTCTTTTCCTTTGGCTTCATTTTTCCATGAAGAAATTCCACCGGAATTCCTGGAAGTTCGCTCTGGAGGACTTTTGTATAATCCACCACATTTTCCCCTTCCATCATCTCGCTGGCCTCCACCATAGGGCAGATCACATAAGCCTGACGTCCGGCAGCTACCTCTTTTTTGATAAAATCATATGCCTTGCTTCTATATCCTGTATCCACAACACAGTTTTTAATTGGAAGACGGTCAGCCGGAAGCTCATCAATCACAGAAATATCCAGATCCCCATAAATGATAATAGCCAGGGTCCTGGGAATGGGTGTTGCACTCATAACCAGAACGTGAGGCTCTTCTCCCTTTTTTCCAAGCAGTTCCCTCTGGCTGACTCCAAACCGGTGCTGTTCGTCGGTAATTACCAGGGCCAGATTGTCGTATATCACCTTTTCCTGAATGAGAGCATGGGTGCCCACAATGATATCCGCCTCATGGGAGGCGATTTTTTTATAAGCTTCTCTCTTTTCCTTTGCCGTCATGGAACCGGTGACCAGCACCGGCTTTTTATCAATATGGTGCTGGGCAAACAGCTCTGTCATGGATTCAAAATGCTGCCTTGCAAGCACCTCCGTAGGCACCATAAGAGCACCCTGGTATCCGTTATAAGCTGTTTCCAAAAGAGCCAAAATGGCAATGATGGTTTTTCCTGAGCCTACATCTCCCTGAATCAGACGGTTCATGACCCGCCCTGCCGTTAAATCCTCCTGAATCTCAAGAAGAACCTTGTTCTGGGCTTTTGTAAGGGAATAAGGAAGACTGTTCTTTAACGCCTCCACATCAGGAGAAAGCTTTAAAGAATAGGCACTTCGTTTTTCATTACGCCCCTCCTTTAGCCGCCGTACTGCCATGAGAAAGAAGAAGAATTCCTCAAATACAAGCCTCTTTCTGGCAAATAATAACTCCTTCCGGTCCGTTGGAAAATGAATATGCTCTATGGCAAAATTATATTCCGCCAGTTCATGCTTTTTCCGCAGATCCCCCGGCATGTAATCCCTTACCATCCGGCGGAGGCTCAGTGCCTGCTTCTGGGCTCTGACAATGGTCTTGTTACTAAGACCCTTGGTTTGTCCGTAAATTGGCTGCATGGAGTGAATCACCTCTCCGTAAGCCTCCGCTGTAAATACCTCCGGCTGCTCCATAGTAAGGCGCCCGCTCTTTTTCACCACCCGTCCCCGGAATACTGCCCTCATTCCCGCCTTTAAGGTGGAATGAAGATAAGGCATATTATACCAGGTCAGCTGAAGGCTTCCGGTTGTGTCCTTTAACGTGGCCGTTACGACCTGGATATGGCTGTAACGCTTCACATCCGGAGTCTTATGAAGCATTCCCGCCACAGTCATAATCCGGTCCGGCTTTAATTCACCGATGGAAGAAGGCTCCTCATAAGTGTCGTATTCCCTCGGATAATATTCCAGAAGATCCCCTATGGTAAAAACTCCTATTTTCTGAAATAATTTCCCGGTCTTTTCTCCGATTCCTTTTAAAGTATCAATCGATTCCCGGTTCATAGGTTCACCCCCTCCTTTCTCGTCTTATTTATATCAAAAAGGGCAGACGGTTTTTTCCGTCTGCCCGAAACAGGCAGTCTGTCTCTTTTATTCCACAGAAACCAGATAATAATAAATGGGCTGTCCGCCTGAGTGAAGCTCCACTTCACAACCGGAGAACATCTCTTCCGCTTTTCCTCTGATTTCTTCTGCGTCCTTTTCACTGACTTCTTTTCCGTAATAAATGGTCACCAGCTCTGACTCTTCCTCTACCATGGCTTCCAGGGCCTTTAAAACAGTCTCCCCGATATCCTTTCCAACGGTCAGGATTCCCGTATCTCCCAGGGCCATAATATCGCCTTCCCTGATCTCAATATCATCGATGGTGGTGTTACGGACTGCATAAGTCACCTGACCTGTCTTCACACGGCCCATCTCTTTTGTCATGATGGTTTCATTGTCCTCAGGAGATAAATCCGGTGCAAAGTTGATGATGGCAGTAATTCCCTGGGGAATGGTCTTGGAAGGAATTACAATCACCTTTTTGTCCTCAACCAGACTCTTGGCCTGCTGGGCTGCCAGAATGATGTTTTTGTTGTTAGGAAGGATGTAAATGGTATCTGCATTGACCTGGTCAATGGCATTTAGCATATCTTCTGTACTGGGGTTCATGGTCTGTCCCCCCTGAATCAGATAATCCGCTCCAATGCCCCGGAAGATTTCATCAAGCCCTTCTCCCGCAGAAACAGAAATAAATCCGTAAAGCTTGCGGGGTTCCTCTTTCTTCTCCTGACCCTTTTGCTGAGCTGCCATCTTTTCAGCATCCTGGATTAACCGCTCCTGATGCTCCTCCCGCATGTTGTCAATCTTCATCCGGGATAAAGAACCGTAAGTTAAGGCCTTCTGAATAGCAAGGCCCGGATCGTTGGTGTGAACATGAACCTTTACAATATCGTCATCAGAAACCACCACAAGGGAGTCTCCAATGGATTCCAGATAAGCCTTAAACTGGTTTTCTTCTCTGTTGTCATAAGGCTTTTCCAGATTGATGATGAATTCAGTGCAATAGCCGAACTTAATATCAACTTCTTCCAGCCTTGCTCCTTCCATGGAAGAATGAGCGGAGGATTTTCCTTCAAGCTGAACGGATAAGTCCACTTCCTTGCCGGAAAGGCCGTCAAAAGCCCCCTTCATCACCTGCATCAGTCCCTGGCCGCCGGAATCCACCACTCCGGCCTGCTTTAATACGGGAAGCATCTCAGGCGTCTGGCTCAGCACATAGTCTCCGTGCTCAATTACCTTACGGCAGAATTCCAGCACATCGTCTGTTTCAAGAGCCAGCTCTGATGCCTTTTCCGACATCCCTCGGGCTACGGTAAGTATGGTTCCTTCCTTCGGTTTCATAACCGCCTTATATGCGGTTTCCGAAGCTCTTACAAAGGCATGTGCCAGGATCGTGACTGTCACCTGGTCCACTGCCGCAATTTCCTTGGTAAATCCCCTGAACAACTGGGATAAAATAACGCCGGAATTTCCTCTGGCACCTCTTAAAGAACCGGAGGAAATCGCCTTTGCCACGGCCTCCATGGTAGGATTTTCAATGGCAGCCACTTCCTTTGCCGCCGCCATGATGGTCATGGTCATATTGGTTCCGGTATCTCCATCGGGTACAGGAAACACATTCAGTTCGTTAATCCATTCTTTTTTTGCTTCCAGTCCCTTTGCACCTGCCAGAAATGCCTTTCTGAGCATTTCAGCGTCTATATACTGCATACCCACAGGTAGTTTCCTCCTTAATCAATCACTCTCACACCTTCTACGAAGATGTTGATTTTATCTACCGTCATGCCGGTGAATTCTTCTACTTTATATTTGACATTTTCAATCAGATTATCGGCTACTGCAGAAATGCTGATTCCGTATGCCACAATAACATGAAAATCAATGGTAATATGGTTGTCCTGTATATTCACATTGATTCCGTGAGTCAGACCTTCTCTCTTCAAAAGCTTAACGAGACCGTCCTTCATGCTGACAGCTGCCATGCCTACGATGCCAAAGCATTCCACTGCCGTGGTTCCGGCATACATGGCGATAACATCAGGGCTTACCTGGATTTCGCCCAGTTTATTATTAATGTAACCCTTCATATTGTTTACCTCCGTTCTTTCTGTCTTATTTGATTATACATGATTTTTCCAAAAAAAGAAACAAATTTTTATTTTTCACTTGCAAATAATAGGATTTTCTGTTATCATACATTTGTTGTGGATTTTTCAAAACTAAAAAAATCCAAGTTGCTTTTAAGGAGGTGCAATCATGGCTAAATGTGCAATTTGTGAAAAAGCTGCTCACTTTGGAAACGCAGTGAGCCATTCCCATAGAAGATCTAACAAAATGTGGAAAGCAAATGTCAAGTCTGTTAAAGTAAAAGTTAACGGCGGCGCTAAGAAGATGTACGTATGTACTTCCTGCTTAAGATCCGGATTAATTGAAAGAGCTTAATCAAAGGAAACTCCTGGCTGGTATCAGTCAGGAGTATTTTTTATCCTCTACAAGCCTGCCCCCAAAGGGCGGGTTTTTTATTTTTACAGCAAAATCCTCCTAGCAACAAAACAGGTTATATCCCAATACCAGACATCCAATGATAAAGCAAACCGTAAAAATCGTTGCCGGGATAAAAAGCAGGATTGCCATACCTGCTCCGAAACAGAACAGCATAAGTCCGCATACTCTTCTCATATCATCCCTCAGTCCATTCAGGCTATATGATATCCTATGCGGCTTATCCCTTTCTTATTCTTCCCCTTTTCCCTTATCACCTGCAGAAGCAATTTCCTCGGCTGCTCTTAAAGCTTCGGGAGAGATATCTTTGGAGTTTGACGAAAATTTATTGACAAAATCAGGAACCATGTCCAGAATTTTTGTCACAGCATCCTGCTGTTTGATATTGACCAGCTTTGTCACTCCGTTCTGAATGATCAAAACAGCGCTGGGACTCATCTTTGCATGCATTCCGCCTGCTCCCTTTTGCTTGGCATCGTCCGTAAAGGAACCGGCTGCCATGCCGCAGGTCACATCCACTAAAGGCAAAATGATGGTGTCATCCACCTTTACCGCATCTCCTACTACTGTTTTTGTAGCCACAAATGTATCCATGCCTTTAAACAGCGCTTCTACTGTAGACGTAAAATAATTATCTGCCACTTTAAGCAATTCCTCCTTTATCATTTCAATCCTTTATCGAAGCCATTTCTTCAACTGAACTCTGAAATTCTTGTCAAGCAGCATCCGGCCTCCAATGGCAAGGATCGTTCCAATTCGTACTCTGCCCCTGAAATTTCCATCCGCCTTAAATACCACCTGGTCAAAAACCGGATATAAATTCAGATGCTTGTGACAAAACGGATAGACCACACTTGCATAGGTCAGCACCTGTCCCGTCACATAAGGGTCGTCAAAACCAAAGGTAACATTTCCTTTTCCCCTGCGGGGAAGGATATGGCGGATCAGCTTTTTAAGCTGCCTTAAAAGCAGCTTCACGGTTTTCTGGTTTTCCTTATTGGAAACCCAGGCCTGCAGCGTCTCTTTCTTATCTTTTACTGCTTTCAGTGTATCACAAATCCGATGGAAAAAAAACTTAAGTTTTAACAATTGCTTACGGATTTTCTCCTTCAGCTTTGAAAACCAGGAAATTTTCTTATCATCTTCTGGTGGTTTTCCCTCTTTAGAAGGCTGACTCCGGTTGTGGATATCCTCTTCCTTACCGGACCGGTCCTGGCTTTGAATATCTTCTTCCTTATGAGATTGAGTCTGGCTTTGGATACCGTCTTCCTCATAGGTCCAGACGCGGCTTTGGGACTTCTTCTCCTTACGGGACAGAAACTGGCTTTGAGACTTCTTCTCCTTACGGGACAGAGCCCAGCTCATTCTCCCTTTTTCAGGCTTTTTTTGTATCTCTTCCTTTATATCCTCTACTGCTTCCTCGGGCTTTATTTCCATGGTCTGAACCATGATTTCTCCGGCTTCCCGGAGCTCATGATCCATCTTTTTTGGCTTTAAAATACGAAATCCAAATAACCGGACCGTCATAATAAAGTCTTCTTCATAAGAAAGGGTCACTGAAATCAGGTGCAGCAGCCAGGAAACCCTGACTTTCCCCTTCACCTTTTCATAATATGAGCCCTCGGCCCTATACCGGACCGGAACCAGAAGTACCAGTAAAAGCAGCAGTAAAATCAGGCCAAGTACCACAAGAAGCAGCAGTCCTAAGATTTTTAATATAAGTAAAATAATATGAACCATGGGCACCTCACACCTTACGGGCCTCTCCCCCTATGAAAGAAAGCAGGTCAAAGCCGCCTGTTTGACCGTACATCTCATCCACAATGCATCGGGCCACCTCTAAGGCTTCCCAGTAGCTTGATGCAATACCGATAACAAGAAGCTCCTTTTCCGGGTAAAAAGGGGATACCAGCAAAGATGCCGGGCAGATATCAAGTATATTATTCCCATCAGAAGCAGGTGTAATCACATAACTTCCGGGTATGGGTTTCGATCTGCGGATTCCCCGTATAATCCGGTAACGTTTTCTTCTTGCTTTTTCGCCCACATACAAATGGTCAGACCAGAATATTTTCATAATCCATTAGCTCTTCCAATAACTCCTTGCAGGTTTCCTTTTCCTCTTCATCCAGACAGCTTTCCAGGCTTCCTCTGATGTAATCCTCTATTTCGCTCATGGAACGGAAATAAACGGGGAGATCGGATAAAACCTTTGCCATAATGGCCCGGACCACTGGTTTGGAGGTTCCGGAAAACACCGTTTCCAGTTCCTTGAAATACTCTCCCGCCACTTGTTCCAGCCAGGGGCGGTCAACCTCTTTTTCTTCTTCCGCTGATTCTTGTTTGGCATTTTCCTCAGGCTGTTTCAGCTCTGCAAAGCTGCTTCCTGATAAAAGCCTGTCAACATTCACCGCATTGATAAAATCAGGATCAAGTTTCCGCTCTTCATTTTCCTCCGGAAGCTCTGTCCTTAAATAACGCTCATAATAAGCCTCCTGCTTCCCTTCCAGACGGGTCAGCTTATCAAAAAAGGCTTCATCTCCAGGCGAATAATCTTCTTTGAGAAACTTTTCTAGAATCTCTGATACAAGAGATTGGTAAAAAGCTTCTTCCTTTTCATCCACAAGGGCCTCTTGACGGGAAAGAGCCAGCACGCACATATCGTTGACAAGCTCCTGAAGCATCATATACATTCCCGCTTCCTCTGTCAGGTTCTCACAGGCAAGCTTATAAAGGGAAGACACTTCTTCATAGTTTTCGGCTGTCATAGTGCGGTAATCCGCCCCCCGAAGCTTTTCCAGAGTCTTATAAAGAGACTGATATTCCTCCATATCCGGCCCCAGACTCACCATAGACTCTGTCCGAAGAACATACATCATACCCTCCAGGCTCTTTTTGGAAGCCCCCAGATAAACCGAAAGCCCCTCCATAATAAAGCTGAAAAACTTCTGCTTTGTCAAGCGGACTGGAAGCTGCTCTATGATATTTCTGATTCTTTCATTTCTGGCAGGTGCTTCCCCGGCAGCTTCTATAAATTCCATCAGCCGCAAAACCAGATCCTCTTCATCAAGCCCTGTTTCCGGCATGGTTTCAAATTTCCGTTCCAAACGGTTTAACACATAAGCATAAATTTGAAAGCAGTCCGTATAGGAAGTGAGAGTCTCGACCCTGCGGGTGATATCTCCCCTCAGCTCCAGCAGACCGGACTGGATATCCTTTTTAGAAAGCTGCGCCTCCATCAAAGAGTTGAGCCTTTGGCAGCAGCCCATAACTTCCTCTGAAACCTCAGTTTTCTCAGCAATGGATTCAAATAACGTATAGTAATTCAGCACCAGCCTGACCCAGGAATACTGATAGGCCGCTGACATCTGTTTTTTCATAAAACGGGTTTCCAATCGATCACCTCCGTTTGGATATTATGATTGACAGCCGGAAAGGATAGAACGGCGCAGCATGTCCAGCGCCTTTGTCACGGACTGTTCCCTGATCTTTTCCCGGTTTCCCCTAAAATGGTACTCCTCCACCGTCACCTTATCCTTTATAAAGCAGGCAATATAGACCAGTCCTACAGGCTTTTCGCCGTCTGCCCCTGGCCCTGCAATTCCGGTAACGGCAATGCAGACATCTGCATCAGCAGCCAGCACGCCTCCTGCCGCCATTTCTTTAGCTGTCTGCTCACTGACAGCACCGTATTTTTTTAATGTTCCCTTGCTGACGCCGAGAACCTTTCTCTTGGATTTGTTGGAATAGGTGATAAAGCCCTGGTTAAATACCTCCGAAGCGCCCGGCACATTGACCAGCCGTCCGGCAATTAAGCCTCCGGTACAGGATTCCGCCGTAGTCACTGTCAATTCATGCTTTTTCAATAGGGAGACAACGGCCATTTCAAGGGTTTCCTCTTCCTTTACCGTATACACATCCCTGCCAAAACGGTTTTTAATTTCCTTTACCACAGGCTTTAACAGCTTCTTTGCTTCCTCTTCGCCAGAAGCTCTGGCCGTGATCCGCAAATGAACCTCCGCTGTTTTGGCATAAGTGGCAATCGTAGGATTGGACTGGCCGTCAATTAAATCCAGAATCTGGCTCTCCACCTGGCTTTCTCCCTGGCCGCATATCTTGACCATCTGGGAACGGATTACTTCCGGCTGCAGTTTTTGAAGGTATGGATATACCTGTTCCTGAAAGAGAGGAATCAATTCACCTGGAGGTCCAGGAAGCAAAATCGCAGTTTTTCCTTCCTTTTCCAGAATCAGCCCGGGAGCTGTGCCATTGCTGTTGTCAAGAACCTTTGCTCCATGAGGAACAAGGGCCTGTTTCCAGTTGTTATCCGGAATCTTTTTATAATTGCTTCTCTTAAAAAATTCCTGGATTCTCTCCCTTGTATTGAAATCCTCCTCCAAAGAAAGACCGAGGACCTCTGCACAGACCTTCTTTGTCAGATCATCCTCCGTAGGCCCTAAGCCTCCGGTCAGAATAACCACATCAGAACGGTTTAAAGCTTCAGAAAATGCGGCGGAAAGACGCTCCCTGTTGTCCCCCACCGTCACCTGATGATACATGGAAAGTCCTAAAAGAGCGCATTTTTCCGCCAGATACTGAGTGTTGGTATTTACAATATTTCCCAGCAAAAGCTCTGTTCCAACTGAAATCAGTTCCACAACCATGATTACATGCTCCCTTCTGTAAGAACCTTATAATTTTTCACGATATAATCAACTAAGGAGATCAGCGTAAGCGCCGTCGCGATCCAGATAAAAATGACTGTAACAAAGGAAAGCATGGGAATGTTTAATATGAGTAGCACAGACATAATCATCTGTGACACTGTTTTAAGTTTTCCCCAGTAACTTGCCGCAATAACCACTCCATTGTCGGAAGCCACCAGACGGAAGCCGCTGATAATAAATTCCCGGCTTATGATCAGTATGACAATCCAGGCAGAAAGCTGGCCCAGGCCTGTAAAGCAGATGAGGCCGGAACAGACCAGCAGCTTGTCCGCCAGAGGGTCCATAAACTTTCCAAAATTAGTTACCAAACCATACTTTCTGGCAATATTCCCATCCAGCCAGTCCGTAAAGCTGGCTACAATAAAGATAGCCGCTGCAATATAACGGTACAGCGGATTAAGGCCGCCCTCTAACAGCATAAACAGCACAAAAAACGGAATCATGATAACCCTTAAAATCGTAAGCTTATTCGGTAAATTCATCTTCCAATTCTCCTATCAAATCATATTCCATGGCCCCGGTTACCCGGACTTTGGCAAAATCACCTGACATCAGTTCCACCCCGGTCTGGACAAAGATCATTCCATCCACACCTGGGCCATCCATATAAGTACGTCCTACATATGCATTTTCATCGGCTACTTTTCCTTCTATCATAACCTCCAGAGTTTTCCCGATCATATTCTCAGAATGAGCCAGGGAAATTTCCTGCTGAAGCTCCATGATTTCATCCCGGCGCTCCTCCTTCACTTCCTGGGGAACGTGATCCGGGAACTCTGCGGCAGGAGTGTCCTCCTCAGCAGAATAAGCGAATACTCCCAGACGTTCAAACTCCATCTCATCCACAAATTCCACCAGCTCGTCGTGATCCTCCTGGGTTTCGCCCGGAAATCCGGAAATCAAGGTGGTACGGAGGGCAATATCAGGAATTTCCCTGCGAAGCTTTTCCACAATCTCCCGAAGCTGGGCCTTGGTGGTTCTTCTTCCCATAAGCTTTAAAATCCGGTCACTGGCATGCTGAATGGGCAGGTCCAGATAAGAACAGAGCTTTTCCTCTTCCTTTATGGTCTGGATCAGTTCCTCTGTAATCTCCTCCGGATAACAGTACTGGACACGAATCCACTGGATTCCGGATATACGGCACAGCTTTCTTAAAAGCTCAGGCAGAGATTTCTTTCCATATAAGTCCATTCCGTAAAGGGTGGTTTCCTGAGCCACTAAAATCAGCTCTTTCACTCCTTTTTCCGCCAGGCTTTCCGCCTCTTTGATCAGGCGCTCCATGGGAACACTGCGGTAGTTTCCTCTGAGGCTTGGGATGATACAGTAGGTACAGTGCTTGTCACACCCTTCTGCAATCTTTAAAAATGCATAGTGGCCGCCAGTGGTGAGAACACGCTCTGCCTCCTGCTCCGGAAATCCGCTCAGCTCGTGGAAACATTGAACGTGCTCCTTGCCTCCTAAGGCATCGCTTAAAACTCTGGAAATCTCATCATAAGTGGAGGTTCCCAAAATCCCATCTACCTCCGGAATCTCGTCAATGATTTCCTGCTTATACCTCTGGGCCAGACATCCGGTCACAATAAGGGCCTTGCACTTGCCATCCACTTTCCTCTGAGCCATTTCCAGAATGGTGTTGATGCTCTCTTCCTTTGCATCATTGATAAAGCAGCAGGTATTGATCACAATGACATCTGCTTCGTACTCATCATCTGTAAAAGTATATCCGTCTTTATTCAAAAGGCCAAGCATCATCTCCGTATCAACCAGATTTTTGTCACAGCCCAGTGAAATACATAATAATTTCATTCTTTAACTCCTGTCTCTCTTTCATAAAAGGAACCATTAAAAAGGCTATCTCTCCAAAAGGGGAGACAGCCTTCCTCCTAATTATCCTCTTCTTCTGCTTCTTCTGTTTCGCTTAAAATCTTCACTTCACCCTGATACAGCTCCTCCACAGCCATGGAAAGCGGTTTTTTTCCTGGCTCTGCAAGCTCCGGCTCTGCTCCGCCGATGATCTGTCTCGCTCTTTTGGCTGCCGCAATCACGATGGAATACCGGCTGTTGATAATAGGAGCATCTCCAGGCTCTACCTCACTGTTTACTACATTAATCAAATCTGAATAAGATGGATGTAACATCTTTTATTCCCCTTTCTCAATCAACTCTTTATATTCTTCAATTCTTCCCGGATATGGGATAAAAACTCTGTATTATTGGAAGCCCGGTTGTGCTGGACCTGGATCATGGTGTGCATCTCTTCCACACAGGTACAAACCTGGTTATTAATGAGGATATAATCGTATTTTTCCATACCCTCAGCTTCCTCTGCTGCTCTGGAAAGCCTGGCATTGATTACCTCCATGCTTTCTGTTCCCCGCCCAATGAGACGGCGTTTCAGCTCCTCTGCATTGGGAGGCATGACAAAGATTAAAATAGCCTCCGGGAAATGCTCCTTCACCTTAAGGGCTCCCTGGATTTCAATTTCCAGTATCACGTCTTTTCCCATCTTCATCTGATTGGAGACGTATTCCTTAGGTGTGCCGTAATAATGGTTGACGTAACGGGCATATTCGATTAATGCGTCCGTTTCTATCATTTCTTTAAAATGTTCTTCTGTTACAAAGAAATATTCCCTGCCGTCTGCCTCTCCCTCTCTGGGCTTTCTGGTGGTGGCGGAAATAGAAAGTGCATAATTATCATAACGCTTTAAGAGTTCCTTCATCAAGGTCCCCTTTCCGGCTCCTGAAAAACCGGATACAACGATCAACATGCCATGGTCATTCATGTCTTTGTTATTCTCCTACTCAATATTCTGGATCTGTTCCCTGACCTTTTCGATTTCTGTCTTTAATGCAATGGCCTTATCGGAAATTTCCAGATCATTGGCCTTGGAAAGAATGGTATTGGCTTCCCGGTTCATCTCCTGAGCGATGAAATCCAGCTTTCTTCCAATACTTCCTCCTGTTTCCAGCTCTGTGCGGGTATTTTCCATATGGTTTCTCAGCCTTACGGTCTCTTCATCCACGCAGATTTTATCGGCAAAAATAGTGACTTCTGTGGCGATCCTGTTTTCATCAATGGCAGTTCCCGCCAATAATTCCGCCACTTTGTTCTCCAGCTTTGCCCGGTATTCGGAAAGAATCCTGGGAGAACGTTCTTCAATAAATTCCACAAGCCCGGTCATAAACGTAAGCTTTCCAAGAAGGTCAGTCTTTAAATTCTCACCTTCCATCACTCTGCTGTCCACAAACCGCTTTGCAGCTTCTTCAATGTTTTCTGAAAGCAGCTTCCACATCTGCTGCTCATCCTCGGCCACTTCTTCCATGGTCAGAACCTCCGGGCATCTGGATAAGGCAGATACCTTGATATCGTTCTGAATGCCGAATTGTTCCTCCATCTTTGCGAAATAATCCATGTATTCAGCAGCCAGCGCACTGTTGTACTTTAAACACAGTTTATTTTCTGTATAATCCTCATAGCTGATGTACACATCAACCTTGCCGCGCTGGATATAATTCTTTAATAAATTCCTGATTCCTGCTTCAAAAAAATTAAACTTTTTCGGCATCTTTATGCTTAAATCCAAATATCTGTGATTTACAGCCTTCATTTCTACGGAAATTTTATATTCATCCGTGACGGTTTCACATCTTCCGAAACCTGTCATGCTCTTAATCATTGCATATGCCTCTCTTTCGCCATAGATACATTTCATTATAAGTCATAATAAAAAACAAGTCAAATAGTTTTAAATTTTACAGAACACAGATTCTATGGTATACTATCCCTACTATTTACCGGAGGAAACAGACAATGGCATTAGACGGAATCGTTATGGCAAATCTGACAGCAGAAATGAAAGACCGGCTGGAAGGCGGAAAAATCGCTAAAATCGCCCAGCCTGAAAAAGATGAACTGCTGTTTACAATTAAAAATCAAAAAAATACCTGGAGGCTCTTAATTTCAGCCAGCGCCAGCCTTCCGCTGATTTATTTTACGGAAGCCAACAAGCCAAGCCCCATGACTGCCCCCAATTTCTGTATGCTTTTGAGAAAGCACATCGGAAACGGACGCATCATACGGGTGAGCCAGCCCGGCCTGGAGAGAATTCTCTGTATGGAAGTGGAACATCTGGACGAGCTGGGTGACAGGCGGACGAAAAAATTAATCGTGGAAATTATGGGCAAGCACAGCAATATTATCTTCTGTAATGAGGAAGACATGATACTGGACAGCATCAAGCACATTTCCGCCCAGGTCAGCTCTGTCCGTGAGGTTCTTCCCGGAAGAACCTATTTCATCCCTCAGACCATGGATAAAAAAGACCCTCTTACCATCACCCAGGAGGAATTCATTGACGTGATCGGCCATACGGCCTCTCCTATCCAAAAGGCCTTGTATATGAAGCTGACTGGAATAAGTCCTATTATGAGCCATGAGCTCTGCCATCTGGCTTCCATTGACGGAGATCATTCTGCCAATGAAATGACGGAACTGGAATTGGTTCATTTATATAGAATGTTTTCCTTAATGATGGAGGATGTAAAGCAGGGGCAATTTTCCCCGAACATCGTATACCGCCAGGAGGAGCCGGTGGAATTTTCTTCCCTGCCCTTAACCTGTTACCAGGGAGACGGCTACAGGGCAGAAGCCTTTGACTCGGTCAGCAGTCTTTTGGAAAGTTATTATGCATCGAAAAACACCATAACCCGCATCCGGCAAAAATCTGCAGATTTAAGAAGAATCGTCCAGACAGCCCTGGAACGGAATTATAAAAAATACGATTTGCAGGAAAAGCAGTTAAAGGATACGGAAAAAAAGGATAAATACAAAATTTACGGAGAGCTTTTAAACACTTACGGGTATGAACTGGAAGGCGGGGAAAAGAAACTCACCTGTCTCAACTATTATACCAATGAGGATATTACAATCCCTCTTGACGACCAGTTATCAGCGAAAGAAAATGCCCAGAAGTATTTTGACAAATACAACAAGCTGAAACGGACCTTTGAGGCTGTGACAGATCAGATTGCAGAAACCAGACAGGAAATCGATCATCTGGAATCTGTAAGTACTGCCCTGGATATTGCTTTAAAAGAAGATGACCTGGTGCAGATCAAGGAAGAATTAATGGAATACGGCTACATCAAGCATCGCCGTGCCGGGGACAAGAAACCTAAGATCACAAGCAAGCCATTCCACTACATCTCCTCTGACGGTTTCCATATCTATGTAGGGAAAAATAACTATCAGAACGAAGACCTGACCTTTAAAGTGGCAACCGGCAATGACTGGTGGTTCCATGCCAAGGGAATTCCAGGTTCCCATGTAATAGTAAAAACAGAAGGAAAAGAACTGCCCGACCGGGCATTTGAAGAGGCCGGAGCCTTAGCCGCCTACTACTCCAAGGGGCGGGAAAATGATAAAGTGGAAATTGATTATATTCAGAAAAAAAATATCAAAAAAGTGGCTGGATCAGCTCCCGGCTTTGTAATCTACCACACCAATTATTCCATGGTGGCAGAGCCTAAAATACTTTTAGAAGAATGTTAGTAACTTGCCCAAGCCTTAACAGCTTGGGCAATAAATATTCATTCCGGCATTGCTGGCTTATATAGATAAGTCAAAAAAACACAAGCTTTGCAAGCAGCAAAACGAAGGCGCAGAAAATCACCTTACTTAGGTAACCTTTCTGCGCCTGTTTCGCAAATATGTTCTAGAAAAACATCTGTCCTTCTTTTCTTTCCGGTACAGTGGTTGATATAACCTCAATGAAATATTCATCGGGAATAAGCTTTTTCCCTCTGCGCCTTGCCAGAATTCGTCTCCGGGTAAGAGCAGTGTTCATCTTCTTTTCCAGTTTTACAATTTTTCGAACTATCCTTAATTCCATCCACATATTCTCCCGTATTAACTGAATCTATATTATTTCATAGAAATCACATGTTTAAGTTTTTTTCTATTCCCGTTTCCCCTTTTGCATGAATCGCTCTTTAAAATAAAGGTTAACCCAATATTCCAAAGAGCTTTTCATACAATATTTGATTTTTCAAAGTTGCTCACCGTGCAATTTGAATCCTTTCGCCTGCCTGATTCCTAATCAGTTTCAACAAAAGATTATATTTAATCCTCATTTTTTTCTCCCCTGAACCAATGTAAACCTGGATTGTCTGAAATAGCGGTGATATTCCTGTAATTTTATTATGTATCCAATATCTCCTTATTATCTATGTCAAACATCTGAGTTTAAATGATTCCTTGCTGCTTTCGCACAACTTTGATTTCACTCTAAAACCTTTTATAAATCACATGTTCTATAAATAATCCTTTATAAATAGAATATATTTTACCATTGATTTAACGTTATACGCCAGCAGTAGTAAAATTCCTTATTTGGAATTTTCTTTACGCATTTTCAATACTGCTTCTGGAATTTTTCTCTCATAAATTGTAGCAGGGATGCTTCTCCCTATTGAATTAATGGATATTTTTGCTAATACTTTTTGTAACTTTTCTGCTGCCATCTTCTTCATCATATGTTTTCTCCTTTGACATTTATTTTATTTTTAGGAAGCAATGTTAGAACTTCCAAAATAACTGGGTAAATAATCAACCCTCTAAGAGCCTGATTAAAAAAAGCAACTGTCATAAGTAAAGTCAAAAAAACGGCAGAATATACCTTTTTTCTAAATTTATCCTGTGAACTAAAATATTCAATGTTCATTGTTCTTGGGACACAGTAAGCAATAATAAATATAGAAACAACATAGATATATGGCAAAAACCATGCCTTTATATCAAAAAACACATCTCCCAAAATTGATATTGCCCAGATCAGAAATATGCTGAATCCACATCCCCATCCTGTTTTTGCATGAATGCCGCCAGCCTGTAATCTCAATCCGCAAAATGCAAACAAAACCACAGCTGTCTCAAATCCTTTTCCCAAAACAATTCCAATAAATAAAATAGCAATAATTTTTATAACATTATCCAAGAGTAACTCCATGCCATACTGAATTGCTTCATTCTCTTCTGGACTTTTGGGACTTATCTTATTTAACCAATAGCAAAAACCGACAGCAATTTGAGAAATGCTCATTTTATCACCACCTTTTGCTAATATATTATCACACTTTTAATCCAACAAAATATTTTTGTAATTTCCGTATCGTTTTTCTTCCTAAATGTAAAATGATTTTGCTTTTCATACAATTCCCTTTACTTTCTATTTATAACAATGTAAAATATATCCATACATCTACCGTTAAGGAGATATCCTATGACTTATTTTATTTATACATTTACAGGAGCATTATGCGATTATTTTTTCTGCGTACATTTGCTTCCTAATAAATTAGCAATCCTTAAACGATTGATTATATTTTTATATGCTTTTGGCACCATTTTTCTTCTTAATCAGATTTATGGACAAGCCAGTACATTCATTACCTTTTTAGGACTCATGCTTTTAATCTATTTATTTGCTGAGAACCGTTTTTTAAATTTGTCCTGTTTTCTATTTGGCTATTTTTATACAATCACATTTAATTATGTGTTCATGTGGGCAACAGGCTTTATCCTTAAAATGGACATGGAGGCACTGCTAAAAAACCACATTTTACTTATTATTTTTTCTTGTGTCTACTGTGTTTTTTGCGGAATCACAACAAAATTGATCGGAATCCACTTACATAAAAAGCTGAATATCACAAAGTATTTTAGCGACCCTTACCTGTTGAAAGCTATTTTTATTGACCTTTTTCTTCTGGTATTACTTTATATATTTAACTTCTCCTATGGAGAACGCCTGGGCTATAACTACGGTGTCATTGCACTAAACGGAATCATTTTCCTGCTGCTGTTCATAATTACAGTATGTCTCATGTACTCCGTTTACAAAGCCGCAATAAAAGAACAGACATACAAACACCGTATAGCGCAGTTTGAAAACCTTCGTGTTTACACTGAACGTGTGGAAAGCTCTTATGTCGCTATGCGTAAATTTAAGCATGACTACATAAACATACTCAGCACCATGTCAGAATTTACGAACGAAAAGGATATGGAAGGACTAAAGGAATATTACGAAAAAAGTATCCTTCCCATCAGTCACTCATTTTCCGTTTCAGATACCAAGCTGGGCCTTCTTTCCTACATAAAAGATACTGCCCTGAAAAGTCTCCTTTCTTCCAAATTTGTCTATATGATAGAAACAGGCATCAAATTGGAAATAGAACTGCAGGAGACCATTAATCAATTACCCATGGACTGTCTGGATTTGTGCCGGGTTGCCGGTATATTTTTAGATAATGCCATGGAGGCTGCTATGGAAACAGAGAAAAAAGAAGTACATTTTTGTATGTTTTATAAGGATGGTGACCTCTATCTCATCATTCAAAACACCGCCCTTCCCCTGCCCTATGCCATAGCCAATCTCCGCAGTCATGAATTTTCAACAAAAGGCGAAGACAGGGGAATCGGACTTTTTAATGTAGATATGGTGTTAAAAAATTATAGAAACGTCCTTTGGAACACGAACTATGAAGAACCTTATTTCACACAGGAACTGATCTTAAAGCAGACGATTGCCCAGGAGTAAAGAATGATCCAAATATACCTTTGTGAAGATGATAAGAAACAATTAAGGAACTGGGAAAATATTATAAAGAAATATTTATTGATGAACTTGACAGAATCCCAGCTCTACTGCTCTACTTCAAGCCCGGAAGAACTGCTTTACATGAGAAAACATTCCAATATTACAGGGCTTTATTTTCTCGATATTGATTTGAAGGCAGAGAAAAATGGAATTGAGCTTGCACAGGAAATACGCAAGTATGATCCACGTGGATACATTGTCTTTGTAACCACTCACAGCGAAATGGCTGTTCTTACATTCCGCTACAAAGTAGAAGCCATGGATTTCATTGCAAAGGATGACTTCAAGAAGCTGGCTGAACAGATTTGTGCTTGTATACAAAATGCAGAAAGAAATAACAAAATCCAGCTGGAGTCCTCTGACAGGCTGCTATCCATAAAGATTGATAAAACCTCTCTTGTTCTGGACCAGAATGATATTATTGCCGTCACCACCGGAGATGATTACCACAAAATCACCATTCACACCAAAACCGGAATCCGGCAGATACCAGGCTCCTTAAAGGAATTAAAGGCAGCCTTAAGCCCTTCCTTCTGCCAGTGCAGCCGGTCCGCCATCATCAACCTCAAACACGTGGCTTCTTTTTCCAGGGAAGATGCAATTATTATCATGAATAACAAGGAAACCTACACGGTCTCAGTTCGTATGATAAAAAAAGTGCAGAAGGCCCTGGATCAGTTGTAATTTAAAATTCGTTAAAATCTCAAAAGACAGAAGCAAAAGAATCGTTAAAACGATTTCATTTTGCTTCTGTCTTTTATCATTAAATCAATCTTATTCTGAGTAAGTTCCCTTTGACTTCACCAGCTTAGGCCTGTAACCTTCAGCCATAAGAGCTGCCATAATAGAATTCTTATGTTCTGTTCCAAATGCCTCCAGTGTAATCCGAAGCTCTACGGCAGAGTTTCTGTTTATGCTGATAAACTGGTTATGCTCCAGGCGGATTACATTGCCCTGCTCCTTTGCAAGAAGGGTGGAAACCTTTGCCAGCTCGCCCGGTTTGTCGGGAAGAAGAATGGATACGGTAAAGATTCGGTCTCTCTGAATCAGTCCATGCTGTACAACAGAAGCCATGGTGATCACATCCATATTTCCGCCGCTTAAGATGGAAACCACCTTTTTATTTTGCACGTTCATATGCTTTAACGCGGCAACAGTCAGAAGGCCGGAATTTTCTACGATCATCTTGTGATTTTCCACCATATCGAGAAATGACACAATCAGTTCAGAGTCTTCAATGGTGATAATCTCATCCACATTTTCCTGAATGTAGGGGAAAATCCTGTCTCCGGGACATTTTACCGCAGTACCGTCAGCAATGGTATTAATTGTCGGCAGCTCAACCACCTTTCCCTGACGCAGGGATTCCTGCATACAGTTGGCACCTGCCGGCTCCACGCCTATGATCTTAATTTTGGGATTGAGCATTTTTGCCAGAACAGAAACTCCTGTGCACAAACCGCCGCCGCCAATTGGAACCAGGATGTAGTCAACAGTGGGAAGCTCCTTGACAATCTCCATAGCAATGGTTCCCTGTCCGGTAGCCACCTCCAGATCATTAAAGGGATGGACAAAGGTAAGCCCCAGCTCCTCTGCAAGCTTATAGGCACGGTCGCAGGCTTCATCAAATACATCGCCTTCTAAAACAACCTTTGCCCCATAGCTTTTGGTCCGGTTTACTTTCATCAGAGGAGTTGTGGTAGGCATGACGATGGTTGCAGGAATGCCTGCCAGCTTGGCTGCATATGCAACACCCTGGGCGTGATTGCCTGCGGAAGCCGTAATCAGTCCCTTTGCCTTTTCTTCCTCTGTCAAGGTACTGATTTTATAATAGGCACCTCTCACCTTATAAGCACCGGTATACTGAAGGTTTTCCGGTTTAAAAAACACCTTGTTCCCGGTCTGGGCGGAAAAATACTCACTGTATATGAGCTTTGTTTCCAGGGTGATTTTACTAACAACCTCTGATGCTTCTTCAAACTTTTCCAATGTCAACATACGTTACGCCTCTTCTTTCTCTTCTACATGGAACAATGCATTTACAAATTCCTTTGCGTTGAACTTCTGCAGGTCATCAATCTTTTCTCCGACTCCAATGTATTTTACAGGAATTCCCAGCTCAGATTGTATGGCAACTGCAATACCTCCCTTGGCTGTTCCATCCAGCTTTGTCAGAATAATGCCGGTAATATCTGCAGCTTCCATAAACTGCTTTGCCTGCACAAGAGCATTCTGCCCGGTGGTTCCATCTAATACCACCAGGGTTTCCCGGTAGGCTTCCGGATATTCCTTGTCAATGATTCGGTTGATCTTCTTAAGCTCTTCCATAAGATTCTTTTTGTTGTGCAGACGGCCTGCCGTATCACATATTAAAATATCGGCCTGTCTTGATTTTGCCGCAGCCACAGCATCAAAGACAACGGCTGCCGGGTCAGATCCTTCCTGCTGGGCAATGATATCCACCCCTGCTCTCCTGGCCCATTCCGTCAACTGGTCAATGGCTGCCGCCCGGAAGGTATCGGCTGCGGCAACGATCACCTTTTTCCCCTCATCCTTCATCTGCCCTGCTAGCTTTCCCACGGAAGTGGTTTTTCCCACCCCATTTACACCGATGATCAAAAGAACGGATTTCCGGTTTTCAAATTCATAGGCATTTTCTCCCAGATCCATCTGTTCCATAATGCTGTCCATAAGGAGCTGTTTGCATTCTGCCGGATCCTTGATGTTGTTTTCCTTAACCTTCCTTCTTAAATCCTCTACAATTGACGTTGTAGTCTGGATTCCCAGATCTCCCATAATGAGGATTTCTTCTATTTCTTCATAAAAATCATCGTCAATGGCTGAAAAGCCGCTGAAAATGGAATCAACTCCTGCGATGATATTATCCCTTGTCTTTTGCAGTCCAGCTACCAGCTTTCCAAAGAACCCCTTTTTTTCACCCATAGTCGGTCTCCTTAACTTTCTAAATCTTCTTCAATCAAATTAACAGATACTAGCGTTGAAACGCCCTTTTCCTGCATGGTAATTCCATACAGGCGGTCCGCAGCCACCATGGTACCGCGCCTGTGGGTAATGACAATGAACTGCGTATACTTTGTCAGCTTGTGCAGATATTTTGCAAAACGGTCTACGTTGGAATCGTCAAGAGCCGCCTCAATCTCATCCAAAAGGCAGAAAGGAGATGGCTTTAAGTTCTGGATTGCAAACAAAAGGGCAATGGCAGTCAGAGCTTTTTCTCCTCCTGAAAGCTGCATCATGTTCTGAAGCTTCTTTCCGGGAGGCTGGGATATGATCTGGATTCCTGCCTCCAGAATATCCTCCTCTTCCACCAGTTCTAAGGTTCCCCGTCCGCCTCCGAACAATTCCTTGAACACCTTATCAAATTCCTGGCGGATCTCCCGGAATTTTTCTTCAAACTGTCTTCGCATTCCCGTATCCAGTTCTTCAATGATCTTTAAGAGTGTGCCTTCTGCGGCCACCAGATCATCGTGCTGGGTTTTCATAAATTCATAGCGCCCGGATATTTCCTTATAGTCCTCAATGGCATTGACATTGACATGACCAAGCTTTCGGATATCCTCTTTCAGGGAGACGATCATGGATTTAATCTGAGGCAGGGAAGTCCACTCCTCATTGCGCAAAGCCTCTGCCGTTGAAAAGGTCAGCTCATATTCGCTCCACATGTAATCCACGTGGCCCTCCAGCCGTTCCTCCAGCTTTTCCTTCTGGCTTTGCAGACGGAACAATTCTTTATCCAAGAGACTGATCCGCTCTGTCAGTTCTTCCCGCTTCCGGAATAATTCCTTCTGTTCTTTGGATTTATTTTCCCTGACAGCAGCCTTTTCCTTTACAAGCTGTTCCTGTACCTCTGCACGGGCTTTTGCCTCTTCAATCCTGTCTTTCAGAATCTGGATTTCCCTTTGCTTTTCTTCGATGATCCGGTTTGAATCAGTGGTGCCGTTTGAAAGGCCGGAAAGTTCCTCCTCCAAGCGGCGGATTTCTTCCTTCACACGGCGGATATTTTCCTGTTCAAAATCATCCTTTTGCTTTAGGCCGGAAGCCTCCATCTGAATTGCGGATAAATTTTTATAATGCTGTTCCCGGTCCGCCCTGGCTGTTTCCAGAAGGTGCTGAAAGTTTTCCAGTTGGTCTGAGGTTTCCAGATTCTGCTTTTCCAGCCTTCCCACTGCTTCAGAAAGGTCTTTCCTGCTGGCACTGATTTCCCGTATCTGATCTTCAAGCTGGCCGTTTTCCCGCTCTAAATCTCCATAGGATTCCTTTATCTCCGCCTTCTTTTCTTCTGCCCGGCGTATGCTTAAGTTAACCGTATTTTGCTTTAAATAAAGCTGCTGTATTTCTGTCTGTATTTTTCCAAGTTCTTCCCGGCTTTCCGCCAAAAGTCCCTCGTTCATCACCAGGTCCTTTTCCAGCCGCTCCACATCAACCAGAGCTTTTGTACAGGCTTCTTCCAGTTCTTCCATTTCCCTTTTTCGTCCCAGCAAATTGCTGGTATTCTTAAAGGCACCGCCTGTCATGGAACCGCCTGCACTGATCAGTTCTCCTTCCAAAGTTACGATCCGCAGGGAATACTGAAACTTTTTTGCCAGTGCAATGGCGTGGTCAATGGTCTCTGTCACCACCACCCGCCCTAATAAGTAGGTGAGAAGGCCTTCATACTGGGGATCTGCCTCTACTAAAGAACTGGCAAGACCCAGAACTCCCGGCTCTGCCAGGGCTTTTTCCTGATGAAAGGAATTCTTGTTTCCAATGCTGGTAAGGGGAAGGAAAGTCGCACGCCCAAACCGGTTTTTCTTTAAATATTCAATTAGATGCTTGGCCGTCTGCTCGGAGTCCGTCACAACATTCTGGATACTGCCGCCAAGTGCGGTCTCAATGGCAATTTCATACTTTTTAGGAACTGTAATTAAATCTGCCACAACTCCGTGAATGCCGTGAATCCGGTCCTTTACCTCCATGACCTTGCGGATGCTGCCGCCGTAGCCCTCATACCGCTCTGCAATGTTCCGGAGGGACTCCAGCTTCGTATAGCTGGTGTGGTATTCCTGCTGCTTGTTGTTTAAATTTTTGTTGAGCCTGCGGACTTCCTGTTCCAATTCCTCTGTCCTGGCTTCGCTGGAGGCTCTGGCTTCATCCCTCTCAGAAATCGCCGACTCAATTTCACCGGCCTCACTTTCAAGGACTGCCAGCCGTTCGTCCTGCTCCGACTCATCGCTCTTGTATTTCAACAGCTTCTGGCAGACCTCGGAACGCCGTACATTTACCTGCTCCAGCATGGTTTCATACCGCTGCTGTCTGGCGCTGAAGGAAGCTTTTTCATTGAGGATTCCGATGATACCGCCTTTTCCATCTTCAATCTGCTGTTCCAGAAGACGGATTTTTTCATCCGACTCATTTAAGGCAGCTTCTGCTTCCTTCTGCCTTCCTGCCGCTGCCTTTACCTGTTCCGCGATCTGGGACCGTTCCTCTTCATAGGAGGAAGACTGGACGGTTTTGGCCTCAATTTCGGTATGTATGGTGCGGATACGGCCTGCAATATGCTCTGCATTCATCTGCTCCGTATTGATCTGCTCCCTCAATACGTTGATCTGGCCTTCTAAGTTTCCCATTGCCATGTCGGATTGATTTTTTTCATTCCTGGCCCGGTCAATGGCCTCATCCAGCTCTGTCAAAGAGGCATCAAGCGCCTCATATTCTTCCCGTATTCCTTCTGATATCTGCCTTGTTTCTTCTAAATCCCTGGAAACGATGGCTTCCTTTTCCCCGCTCTCCTTAATCTGAATCCGCAGGCTTTCCGTTTCCATTAAAAACTGGTTGACATCGTACTTTTTCAGTTCTTCCTTTAAACGAAGGTATTCCCTTGCCGATTCAGACTGCTTGGCCAGGGGGCCTATCTGTTTTTCCAGCTCTGAGAGGATGTCGCTGACACGAACCAGATTTTGTTTTTCATCTTCTAACTTTTTCTGGGCAATAGCCTTTCTCCGCTTAAACTTCACGATTCCGGCCGCCTCATCAAACAGCTCTCTGCGCTCTTCCGGCTTTCCGCTTAAGATTTTATCGATCTGCCCCTGCCCGATGATGGAGTAGCCTTCTTTTCCAATTCCCGTATCATAAAACAGCTCATAAATATCCTTTAAACGGCAGGCACTCCCGTTGATCATATATTCGCTTTCCCCGGAGCGGTACACTCTTCTGGAAACCGTCACCTGGTCATAATCAATGGCAAGGTGATGGTCTGAGTTGTCCAGAGTGATGGCCACATAAGCAAAGCCCTGGGGTTTTCTCATCTCAGTTCCGGAAAAAATCACATCCTGCATGTTGGAGCTTCGAAGCTGTTTTACCTTCTGCTCTCCCAAAACCCAGCGCACAGCATCGGCAACATTGCTTTTGCCGCTGCCGTTAGGGCCTACAATTCCTGTGATTCCGTTATGGAAATCAAAGATGATCTTATTGGCAAATGATTTAAAGCCCTGTACCTCAATGCTTTTCAGATACATAGTTACCCTTTCTTTCCCGCATTATTGTCCTTGCTTTTGGGCGCTGGGACCGTCTCCATGCTCTTAAGCTCCAGAATTCCGTGATAGGCAGCCACCTGTTCCGCTGCTTTTTTCGTCCTTCCGGCCCCTTTTCCGATGACCTTTTTGCCGATAAGAACCTGGGTTTCAAACACCTTGTTATGGTCCGGTCCCTTCTCCTGCAAAAGCTCATAGCTTAAGGGCTCATCTGTCCTGCCCTGTACGATCTCCTGTAAGATAGTCTTGCTATCATAAAAGAGCTGTTTATGTTCCAGATCATTCATGATGAAACGAAGGATAAACTCTTTTGCATTAGCAAAACCACCGTCCAGATAAATGGCTCCTATGAGCGCTTCCATGGCATCCGACACAATCGATGCCCGTCCCCTTCCGCCGGTTCCTTCCTCGCCCTTGCCAAGAAGAAGATATTCCCCAAGCTTTAACGCCTCGGCACAGTAAGCTAAAGTCGGCTCACAGACAATGCTGGCCCGTATTTTAGTCAAATCTCCCTCCGGTTTCTCCGGATACTTGTGATACAGGCAATCACTGGAAACCACTTCCAGCACAGAGTCACCTAAAAACTCCAGCCTTTCATTGCATTCCATCTTGCTTAAACGGTGCTCGTTTGCATAGGAACTATGGGTCACTGCCCGTTTCATCAGCTGCTTGTCCGAAAAAACGTATCCAATACACGCTTCCAGTTCTTTTAAATTCCTGCTCATTCGATACTCCTTTCAACCCTCATTATAAAATAAGGTGCTGCATACAGACCTGAAAGTCCCGGCAGCACCCACATCTATTAATTTAAAGCATTCTTGATCTGTTCTACTGCGTCACTGACACTTACGATGTTTTCTGCCACTTCAGTCGGAATTTCAATGTCAAATTCCTCCTCAATGCCCATAACGATCTGAAACACATCAAGGGAATCAGCGCCAAGATCGTCTACAAATGTTGCGTTCATGGTCACCTCATCAGCCTCAATATTCAATACCTCTGCAATAATGTTCTGTAACTTCTCAAATTCCATTTCTTTTCCTTCCTCTCTCCTATTCTTGATTTACTTACTCTTGCCCATGCTTTTCAGGCATAATGGTATGCCCGGAGGGCGTTTCTTCATTTTCAATTCTAAGACTTTCTCTTATCTTATCATTAATGCCCTGTTCCTTGAAGGTTACACACTGAAGTATGGAGTTCTTCACCTCTGATCTCTTTGAATTCCCATGGGTCTTTACCACCAGTCCATTGAGCCCTAAAAGCGGCGCTCCTCCGTACTGGGAACTGTCAAAGGATTTTAAGGTTTTCTTTAAAGCAGGCTTTACAAGCAGGGCTCCGATTTTGCTTCTTAAGCTTCCCATCATGCCGCTCTTTACCTTGCTTATGAGAGTTGCTCCCACTCCTTCATAAAGTTTCAGGATTACATTGCCCACAAATGCCTCACAAACAATGACATCTGCTCCGCCTCTGGGAATCTCTCTGGCCTCAATGCTTCCGGTAAAATGAATGTCCTTGCATTCCTTTAACAGCGGAAATGCTTCCTTCACAAGCGCATTGCCCTTTTCCTCTTCTGCACCGATGTTAACAATCGCCACTCTGGGATTTTTAATGCCCACCACATGCTCCATGTAAAGAGAACCCATTCTGGCAAACTGCACCAGATGTGAGGCACGGGCATCCACATTGGCTCCGCAGTCCACCAATAAGGAAACTCCGTTTTCCGTAGGGATAAGGGGGGCTAACGGCGGTCTTTCCACACCTTTTATCCGCCCGACAATGACCTGCCCGCCAACCAGGATAGCTCCTGAGCTGCCGGCTGAAACAAACGCATCCGCCTCCTTCTGTTTTACCAGATTCATTCCCACAACGATGGAAGAATCCTTCTTCTTTCGTATGGCATTAACCGGAGGTTCTTCCGTTTCGATTACCTCTGACGCATTCACAATCTGTATCTGGTCCTTTGAGTAGGTATGCTTTTCAAGCTCCTTCGATACAATATGCTCCTGCCCTACTAAGAGAACCCGGATCTCTTTATTCGCGTTTACAGCCTCTACAGCTCCTGCAACCATTTCAATTGGTGCATAGTCGCCGCCCATGGCATCTACAGCTACTGTTATCATCTTGATTCCCCTTTCGTTTCCGCCTAAGATAATCTATTACATAATATACTAAATATTAATCTATAAATCAATAATAAATATAAGAAATTTAAAACCGGAAAAAAATCAGCCGTCTGAAGCAGCTTCCGGGGCAGTGAGATTCTTTTTCATAATATGGCGGTATGCAATTGCGGTAAATAAAGAAGCACTGATCCAGGCCGCAGGATCGCAGGCACAGGCCAGGGGATAGTTTAAAAATCCGATGGCAAAAGCCGCCATGACCAGCCTGGCTAAAAGCTCCGCCGCTCCTCCCATCATGGGCAGAAATCCGTAGCCGCAACCCTGCATGGTGTTTCTGAATATAAAAATCGTGGAAAGAGGGATATAAAAAGCCGCGCATATATAAATATAGGTCTTTGCCCAGGGCAGCATATCTGCAATATCCACCTCTCCTGAGAAAAACAGCTTTAATATAAAAGGAAGTCCCACGACAGCCAGAACAGAGCAAAGAAGGCTGTAGACCATGGTGGTTCCCAAAGCAAGCCTGACACCCTGGCGGATTCTTTTTATATTTCCCTTTCCAAAGTTCTGACCGGAATAAGTAGCCATAGTCTGCCCCATTGCGATCATTCCCTGCATGATTAAGTTCTGGAATTTATTTGCAGCAGTATAAGCCGCAACTGCAGTGGAGCCGAACAGGTTAATGGCGGACTGCATGACTATGGTTCCCGAAGCTGTAATTCCAAACTGGAGTGCCATTGGAATTCCTATGGAAAGCTGGCGCTTCGTATCCCATTTATCAAGCCTCCAGTGCTTTTTTTCCGGAGTCAGAACCGGCACCTTTTTGTAAATATATACGATACAGAGAATTGCCGATATCCCCTGGGAAATATTGGTGGCCCATGCTGCTCCTGCAACTCCCATATTTAAATTTATAATAAAGAACAGATCCAGCGCCACATTTAAGAAAGCAGAAAGGATCAGGGAGTATAGAGGAATCCGGCTGTTTCCCACTGAACGCAAGTAAGAGGAAAGCAGATTGTAAAGTACACTTGCCACAATTCCCATGCAGATGATGGATATATAAGTATAAGCATCCTCCATAATATTCTCAGGAGTATTCATAAGCCTGAGAAGAGATCTCATTCCGGAAAGGCTTAAAGCAGTCATAATAATGATAACAAATGCGGATAAAAGTATTCCGTTGGCTACCGATCTCTTTGTTCCGTTTTCATCTCCCGCCCCAAAGCGCTGGCTGGTGAGGACGGAAAATCCCGTGCTCATACCCTGGGAAAAGCCCAGAACAAGAAACATGATGGTTCCTGTGGAACCTACCGCAGCCAGGGCATCAGGGCCCACAAAACGGCCCACAATAATGGTATCCGCCATGTTGTAAAGCTGCTGGAAAATGTTTCCGATCATCAAGGGAAGCATGAACCTTAAAATAATCGGAAGCGGACTGCCCTTTGTCATATCAGTTTCCATAATCTTCATCCTTTATACGAATATTGCGCCGCCCCTTGGGAGGCACAAACGTTATTTTACCATGTTGCCCGCCCTTTGTCACCGTACTTTTTCAACAAATCAAAAAAACAGGCAGGCTGGGCACCATGAACTGCTTCCCGTCAAGTAGACAATGAAAAAAATAAAAAGTTTTCTGCCAGTG
>NZ_DAIOXM010000039.1:0-28123 GCF_036758025.1 Lacrimispora sp.
CTTCCTGCTATGGATAATATAGGTTCCGTGTCCCTCTCCCGGAAGAATTCTGAGATAACTGTTTTTTATCTTTGATGCCAGATATCTGGTGTGGTCTTCCCGGATCAAGTCCTTTTCTCCCGCAAGCACCAGAACCGGAATGGATATACGGCTAAGCTGCTCTCCAGTGATATGAGGTTCTTCCAGCATCATCCGGGTCTTGGGATCAGGACGGAACTTTTCCATCAAAGTAAAAAGCAGGAACCAGAAGCCTTTTAATCCCCTTGGGTCAGCATTGGCACCGCAGATCACCAACTTTGAAAAAAGACCGGTGTATTTGATAGAAGCTAAAAGCCCAATGATTCCGCCGTCGCTGAATCCGCAGTAAAGGGGCCGTTCCAGTTTTAAGGCTCTGATAAACTCCGCCACATCCTCTGCCATAACATCATATCCTAAAGTTTCTCCTCCGGAGCTTTTTCCATGGCCTCTGGAATCCAAGGCGTAGACCGTGTAATTCTGTTCCAGCAGCCTTGCTGTTTCATTAAAAATCCGGTGATCCTCCCCGTTTCCATGGACCAGAACAATAGCAGGACCATTTCCGGAGGCTTTGTAAAACAAGCGGACGCCGTTTACTTCAATATACACCTGGCTTCCCCTTATCTTTCCGGAACAATCTCAATCCAGTAGCCGTCAGGATCGCTGATGAAATAAATGCCCATGCCCGGATTTTCAAAACAGATAATACCCATTTCTTTATGCTTCTCGTGCCATGCATCATATTCATCGGTACGGAATGCCAGATGGAATTCACATTCTCCCAGATTATAAGGCTCTTTCCGGTCAGTGAGATAAGTCAGCTCCAGGGTAAATTCTGTTATTCCGTCGCCTAAATACACCAGCTTAAAGGAACCGTCTGATGCAGTTTTTTCCCTTACAGGAGTAAGTCCTAAGGCATCTTTATAAAACTTCAGGCTTTTTTCCAGATCAAGTACGTTAAAATTAAAATGGTTGAATTTAATCATAATGATATTCTCCTTTTCTCTTGACAGAACAGAGTGTTTCACCTTCATCATAACATAGGCATAAGGCTGTTTGTCAATAGATTTTCCTTCTATTCTCTATTATTGCCCCACAACTGGAGCGGGCCCGGTTTTTTCACAAAACCGGACCCGCTGTTTAATGGATTATTTAGTCGGTATAAGAGCCTTTTTCCCGCCCATATATGGCTGCAATGCTTCCGGAATCTTCACGGTTCCGTCTGCCTGTAAATTGTTTTCCAGGAATGCAATCAGCATTCTTGGAGGCGCTGCCACAGTATTATTTAAGGTATGGGCAAAATACTTTCTGCCATCTTCACCGTTTACACGGATTTTCAGCCTTCTGGCCTGGGCATCTCCTAAGTTGGAGCAGCTTCCCACTTCAAAATATTTTTTCTGTCTCGGTGACCATGCTTCCACGTCCACAGACTTCACCTTTAAGTCAGCCAAATCTCCGGAACAGCATTCCAGGGTTCTGACAGGAATGTCCAGGGAGCAGAACAAGTCCACGGTGTTCTGCCATAATTTTTCATACCAGTCCATACTCTCTTCCGGCTTGCAGACAACCACCATCTCCTGCTTTTCAAACTGGTGAATGCGGTATACGCCTCTCTCCTCCAGTCCGTGAGCGCCTTTTTCCTTACGGAAACAAGGGGAATAGCTGGTTAAAGTCTTAGGAAGAGCTGACTCAGGAAGAATGGTATCAATGAACTTTCCGATCATGGAGTGCTCACTGGTTCCGATTAAATATAAATCTTCCCCTTCTATCTTATACATCATGGCTTCCATTTCAGCAAAACTCATAACTCCGGTCACCACTTCGCTTCGGATCATAAACGGAGGAATGCAGTAAGTAAATCCCCGGTCAATCATGAAGTCCCTTGCATAAGAAAGAACAGAAGAATGAAGTCTTGCAATATCTCCCATGAGATAATAAAAACCGTTTCCAGCTACTTTTCTTGCGCTGTCAAGGTCAATTCCATCAAAGCTTTCCATAATGTCCGTATGGTACGGGATTTCAAAGTCAGGAACCACCGGCTCGCCGTAGCGCTGTACTTCTACGTTTTCACTGTCATCTTTTCCCACGGGTACGCTGGAATCAATGATATTGGGAATGGTCATCATGATCTTTTTGATTCTCTCTTCCAGATCCCGCTCCTTTTCCTCCAGTGCAGACAGGTGATCGGAAGCGTCGGTTACCTTTTTCTTCATTTCCTCTGCTTCTTCCTTTTTTCCCTGTCCCATCAAAGCGCCTATCTGTTTGGAAAGTTTGTTACGTTCAGCTCGCAGGTTATCTGCTTCCTGCTTTACACTCCGGTTTTCTTCATCCAGTTTGATGACTTCATCTACCAGCGGCAGCTTCCCATCCTGAAACTTTTTCCTCATATTGTCCTTTACGATTTCAGGATTTTCTCTTACAAACTTTAAATCTAGCATGGTATTCCTCCTGGTTTCTCCTCAATATTCTCTGCGTAAATAAGCCGCAGCATAATCTGCCGTTGATTATACTACAAAAAAAGGGCAAAGAAAAGCCCTTTTACGAAAATTCCCTCTCACACTCCGGCCTTACCGGCCAATGAGCTGGGAAAGAAGTTCCTCAAAACACACTCCATTTTTTACCGGAACATTTAATTCATCTGATTTTACAATGCAGCTTTTAACAAAGCCTGCCGCTTTCTTTGCCGCCTGCCTTAAGGGAATTCCCTTGACTGTCTGGGCTGCAATGATGGAAGAAAACACATCTCCTGTGCCGGGGCGTTCACACCCTACACGGAGAGTCCTTAAAAAACGGACGGTTCCATCCGCCTCTGCCGTCACATTGACCACATAGTTTCCTTCCCTTACGCCTGTGATCACCACTTCTTTTGGCCCCATGGCTCTTATCTCTTCTGCCATTTGAGAAAGCTCAGACCGTTTAAAAGCAGACCTGTACTCTCTGCCTGTCAGAATGCAGGCTTCTGTCAGGTTTGGAGTCACAATGTCTCCAAAGCATACCAGTTCCTTCATCCGGCTGCACATTCTGGGCGTATAAGTCTGGTAAGGCTTTCCGTGATCTCCCATAATGGGATCAATGATCACCTTTGTGGAAGGCATCTTAAATTCCTTTATCATATCAATGACAATGGTAATCTGCTCCTCTGACCCTAAAAATCCGCTGTATATCCCATCAAACTCCAAGTCCAGCTTTTTCCACTGCTCAATGTAAAGAGGCATTTTCTCCGTATAATCATCGAAAAAATAAGTAGGAAATCCGGTGTGGCTGGACAGGATGGACGTTGGAACCGGACAGCACTGAACCTTTAAGGCTGAGATAATGGGGAGGGCCACAGTTAAGGAGCAGCGGCCGTACCCGGACAAATCATTAATAACTGCAATTTTTTTCTGATGTTTTTCTGATATCATAATTTTTCTTTTTCAATTGGCCCGGCTTATGAAAGCTGGGGTTATAGGCATATTCTGTCAAGTGTCAAAGACCGGCTGAAAACAATCCCGCCCTGGTCATAGCCCTCCTGAGAGGCATATAAAGAACAACGGAAACAATGGTGGAAGTCACCGCATTGATGGAGGTGGAAGCCACATTCCATGCGAGGGCCAGTTCTGCCGCCGGTTTTCCCAGAATCAGCAGTTTATAATAATAACCGACCAAAGGATCGAAAATTACATTAAACAGCAATCCTCCCACTGTACCGATGATGGTCCAGGTCATAATGTGTTTTCGGTCATGGGATTGGTTGATTCGCCCTAATTTATGTGCCAGAAACCCCGTTATCAGGCCAATACACAGTTTCAAAATAAAGGTTTTCGGGGCATAGAGAACATATTTAGGATCTAAAAGATCCCCGATGGTCATTCCGATGGCTCCTCCCAGACCTCCATAAAGGCCGCCTAACATCAGAGCACCTAAGACGCAGACTGCATTTCCCAAATGGATGGAGGTGGCATCGCCTCCCGGAAGATAAATTTTAAACTGCAAAAAGGTAAACACGACATAGGACATGGCTGCAAACAGTCCGGTCAGTGCCAGTTTATAAACTTTCTGATTGCTGTGATTCATTGGTAATTCCTCCCTTGTGCTTTTGTGTTTCTTATCTTAGCACTTAGGTGGGTTGATATAAATATCCAGTTTTGACATTTCAAACCATGCCAGTTTAATCGTGAGATTCCACACAGATCAGGATTCCGGAATCAAATTCTATGGTTCCCTCTTCCCCAACCAATTCATTACTGATACAGAGGCTTGTCCCTATGTCAATGTCCTTTTTATAAAGAGGATACTTAAAACCGGTCAGAGTAATCCCTTTCACTTCCCCGCTTAAAGGCAGAAAGGAGATATATTTTCCCATGGCCTCATTACGGGAAAAGGAACGCCCCTTATCCAGTATAGTGATCCAGTTTTTTTCATCTGCAATGGCCGCTTCAACGCCCCTTTTTAAGCAATCATAAAGCAAGTGGAGATTGCCCAGAAAGTGATCCAGCCTTCCTCCGGTGGCCCCTAAAAGCACAAGCTTTGTACAGCCTAAATTGATGGCAGCGCTGATGGCAAGTTCTGTATCTGTGGCATCCTTTTCCGGCTTATGGACTTCCCACATGATCTCGTCAGGACTGTTTTTATATTCCTCCAGGACCTTTGGATCTATGGTATCGAAATCCCCGGCAATGACATCCGGTTTTAAATGAAGCTTATGGAGGGCTCCAAGCCCTCCATCCACTGCGATCACCTTATCAAATGTTCTTGTCTCTAAAAATCCGCAGGCAAACTCATAGTCCATGGTGCCTCCGGTCACGATCAAACCTGTCATTTCCTTATGTTTCTCCCTGCGATCCGGATATGAAGAATCAGCCTTCATACTCCTTAAATATCTCCAAAAATGCCTTTGTATTGGCAGTTACATCTCCATTGAAAACAGCGGAACCGGCCACAAATATATTGGCACCTGCTTCAATCAATTCTCTCACATTTCCGCAGGTCACGCCTCCGTCCATCTGGATATCCGTCTCAAGGCCCCGTTCCCTGCACATGTTTCTTAAGGCTCTCACCTTTTCTGTTGCATAAGGGATGTACTTCTGCCCTCCAAAGCCCGGGTTGACAGACATGATTAAGACCATGTCCACCTCACTGAGAATGTGCTCCAGAACAGATATGGGGGTTGCCGGATTTAAAGCCACTCCTGCCTTTGCCCCTGTTTCCTTGATCTGATTGATTGTACGGTCTAAATGAGTACAGGCTTCTGCATGAACACAGATCAAATCTGCCCCTGCTTTTCTGAAATCTCCGATATACCGTTCCGGCTTCTCCACCATCATATGAACGTCAAATACCAGGTCCGTACAGCTTCGCAGACTGCTGATAACAGGCATTCCAAAGGAAATGCTGGGAACATACAGTCCATCCATCACATCCAGATGGACATAGTGGGCTCCCGCCTCTGCGGTTTCCATCACCTGTTTTCCCAGATTTTTAAAATCCGCCGCCAATATGGAAGGGGCTAGTTTAAGCATAATCAATATCTCCTTTTCTCTTTTAATTCCTGGTATAAAAGCCTGTAATTTTCGTACCGGCTGGGGCTGATCCCCCCCTCTTTCACTGCGTTCTTTACGCCGCAGGTGGTTTCTCCTATATGGACGCAGCCTAAAAATTTACACCCTTCCTCATAAGGTTCAAATTCCGGAAAACAGTCTTTTAGATTGAGGCAGTCCAGATCCTCCATATACATGGAGCTGAAACCCGGCGTATCCATCATATAGGTGCCACTGCCCATGTCAAACAGCTCTGAATGCCTTGTGGTATGTTTTCCTCTTTGAATTTTCTCACTGATACATCCCGTTTCCATTTCAGCCTGGGGGCAGAGCAGGTTTGTGAGAGAAGACTTTCCCACTCCGGAAGGACCGGCTAAAACAGTGGTCTTCCCCTGTACCAGACGGCCTATTTCCTCAATTCCCCGGTTTTCGCAGGCACTGATAAAATACAGAGGATACCCGGCCCTTTCGTAAATATCCCGAAGGGCCTCTATCTCCTTGCTTCCAATTAAATCAATTTTGTTAAAACAGATTTTTACAGGAACCTCCTGTACCTCCATCATGACCAGAAACCGGTCCAACAGATTTAAATTGGGCTCCGGCTGGGTAATGGAAAACAGGACCAGAGCCTGATCCACATTCGCCACGGCTGGGCGGACCAGGGCATTTTTCCGTGGAAGTATCTGATCCACATTTCCTTTTTTTTCCACATCGTCAAGAATGGAAAATTCCACATCATCTCCCACCAGAGGTTTTATATTTTTATTTCGGAAAATGCCTTTTGCCCTGCATTCATATAGATTTCCGTCCGTACCGTGGACGTAATAAAATCCTGCGATTCCTTTCAAAATTTTTCCTGTCATATATTATTCCCTGTGATAATTAATATCATATTCGAGTTTTATCAGCTTTGGGGAACCGGAATGAAGGTAACTGGATAAGAATTGATCACCTCATTGGTTTCCACATTTACGATTTCTACTGTGCCGCTTGTGACGCCGTAAGCGCCTTCTATGTTTTTAAAGGATACGGGCAGCATCTGGTCCCCTGTCATGGTGACAGGTCCCATCAGTTCCCTGACCTCATCCCTTCCGTTTACGTTCTGTCTCAGCTGTACCTTTAAGGTGAGCTGGGTGCTGCCGGAACCAGGGCCTATGATGCTCTGTAAGGAGTAGGATTTTTCAATGGAAGCCAGATATTTGTACTTCGACTGCTGGGCTGTACCGCTGCTTATTACAAAGCTGACTGCAGTGCCTGCTTCCACCTGCTTTCCTGCCTCCACGGACTGGCTGATTACATTCCCCCACTCTACCGTTTCAGAGATTTCTTCCGTAACAGCTCCTGCCAAAAGGCCCACATCGGCCAGCATTTCAGCCGCTACTTCTTCCGTATGCCCGGTAATTTTCGGAACAGTAACCGGGTTGACCAGGGCCGGGCCGCTGCTTGCTGTCAGAGTCACTGTTTCCCCTTCTTTTGCCTGGGTTGGGCTGAAGCTGATCACATATCCAGCTACCACTGTGTCGCTTTCTTTCTGTTCCAAAGTCACTGTCAGGCCTTTGTCCTCCAGAAACTTCTTTGCAGCTTCCCCTTCCATATTTTCCAGACCAAGCTGGGTCAAATCAATGGCTACCTTCTCCGGTCCTTTGCTGATCACCACGAAAACCGATGAATATTTATCAACTATTTCATTTTCTTCCGGCTGCTGGGAGATGACATCTCCCTCATCCACAGTATCAGAAAATTCATAATCTGTGATCTTCATATAAAGGCCGCCGATGTCCTTTAACTTCTGCTTTGCAATTTCTTCATTCAGTCCCAGCACGTCAGGAGTCCTTACCTGCTTATCGCTTAAGGTTTCTTCTGTCGATATCTCCGTTGGGGTTTCACTTTCCTCTGAACTGCCGGAGCGGAACAGGCCGCCCACTCTGGAGAATACAAAAATCAACACTGCCACAATAATAACAGCCACGACAATACCTGCAGCAGTCAGCAGTTTCTCAATTTTAGGGCTAATATCCTCATCTTCCTCCTGCTCCTGTCTCCTGACTTTTTTCCTGTCAGAAGCAGGACGGTTTCCTCTTTCTCCGTTTGGCTCCTGTCTGCGCACCGGACTCACATTTAAGGGCTTATCTGGCTGATTTCTCCGGCCTGACCGGATCTGCTCCAGTTCCGGTTTCCCAATGATCACAGTCTGGGAATCGCTTACCTGGGGAGGAGCCTGAACAAAGTCTCCATCCGGGTTTACCAGCGCCTTCCGCAAATCCGCGATCATCTCCTGCATGCTTTTGTAACGGTATTCCGGCTTTTTCTCCGTACTCTTTAAGATGATGTTCTCAATGGCTACGGGAATGTTCTCATTATAGAAGCTGGGCGGCGTAATAGGATCTTCCAAATGAGCCAGGGCAACCGTTACTGTATTTTCTCCCTGGAAAGGAACCCTGCCTGCTACCATTTCATACATGGTGATGCCCAGGGAATAAATATCGCTTCTGACATCGCTGTAGCCGCCTCTTGCCTGTTCAGGCGATATGTAATGGACAGAACCAACAGCCGTTGCATTCATAGTCTGGGAAGAAACAGCTCTGGCGATTCCGAAATCCGCCACCTTTACCTTTCCGTCTCTGGCAATGATGATGTTCTGAGGTTTAATATCCCGGTGGATAATTCCCTGTTCATGAGCCGCCGCAATTCCCTGTGCAACGGATATGCCGATGCCGATGGCTTCCTTGCTGTCCAGACAGCCTTTTTTGGAAATATAATTTTTTAAGGTAATTCCTTCGATCAGCTCCATGACAATATAGTGAAGGTCCCCATCATCCACAACGTCATAGACATTGACGATATTTGGGTGGGAAAGACGGGCAGCCGCCTGGGCCTCCATTTTAAACTTGCTGACAAATCCGCTGTCTGAGCTGAATTCCTCTTTTAACACCTTAATAGCAACAGGACGGTTTAATTTATGGCACAGGGCCTTATATACATCTGACATGCCGCCGGAACCGATCTGCTCCAGTATTTCATATCTATCCTGTAAAAATGCTCCTGGTCTTAAGATCATAAGCTTACCTCCCTGCCAATTTGAGGATCAATCAAAACAACCGCAATGTTGTCTTTTCCTCCATTGTCATTGGCCACTGTAATCAGTTTTTCTGCCTTTTCAGGCAGCTCCAGTTCTGAGCAGATAATTTCTTCCATCTCAGCAGCCTCAAGCATATTGCTGAGTCCGTCGGAGCACATGAGTACATAATCTCCAGGCTCCAGGCTGACTTCAAAAAAATCAATCTCCAGCTTATCTTCCGTACCAACCGCTCTTGTTATAATGTTCTTTTTTTCCAGATAGTTCCTGCTTCCCCGCTCCAGCTGGCCCAGGGACACCATTTCCTCCACGAGAGAATGGTCTTTTGTGATCTGTTTTAAACGGTTTCCAACCACATATAAACGGCTGTCACCCACATTAGCCACATACATGGTGGTTCCATCCACTACTGCCGCAACCAGGGTTGTTCCCATTCCGGTCAGTTCCGCCTTTTTCATAGACTCCTGATACAGCATGGTGTTAATCTTTTGTATCCCTTCTTTGAGAAGGGGAATCGTTCCCGGCTCTGTGGTCTTCTTTATGTGTTCCACCAGATTTTCAACAATGTATCTGGAAGCGTAATCTCCGGCCTGATGGCCGCCCATGCCGTCTGCGACTAAAAAAAGATTGGGCAGGGCCCCCACAGACTCTGTTGTGGCATAGACATAGTCCTGATTGGCCGTCCGGACTCTTCCGGTATCCGTCATAGCGCAAGCCTTCATCGTTTCATCTTCACTTTCTTTTTTTATTCAGCATTCAAAAAACTTTTTCTGAGCTGTCCACAGGCCCCATTAATATCCCGGCCCATTTCTCTTCTTATAGTAACATTAATTCCGTTTTTTTCAAGAAGATTTTTAAAAGCTTTTATTGCCTGGCCCTCTGACTGGACGTAATCCCGCTCCTTAATTGGGTTTACAGGAATCAGATTTACGTGCCCGTGGTGGTGCTTTAAAAGGGCTGCCAGAGCAGAGGCTTCCTCCAGGTTGTCGTTGACGCCCTTTACCAGACTGTATTCAAAGGTGAGGCGGCGCCCTGTCTTTTCAAAATAAGTCCTGCAGGCAGACAGCACTTCCTCCAAGGAATAGCGGTTTGCCACAGGCATCAGGGATTTTCTCACCTGGTCATTTGGCGCATGAAGGGATAAGGCCAGAGTGATCTGAAGGTTTTCTTCTGCCAGCTTTAAAATTCCCGGGACAATGCCGCAGGTGGATACGGTGATATTGCGCTGGCTGATATTAAGTCCGTTCTCATCCGTAAGAAGCCGGATGAACTGAACCAGATTGTCGTAATTGTCAAGAGGCTCTCCCGCACCCATGACTACCACATTGGAAACCCGCTCTCCCGTCATCTTCTGAATCCGGTAGATTTGGTCCAGCATCTCGGAGGGGAGTAAGTTTCTCTCCAGTCCATCCAAAGTAGAGGCACAGAACCGGCATCCCATGCGGCAGCCTACCTGAGAGGAAATACAGACCGAATTTCCGTGCTTATATTTCATCAGCACGCTTTCAATCACATTTCCGTCGGAAAGGCCGAATAAGTATTTTCTCGTTCCGTCAATGGCGGAAATCTTTTCCTCCACAACAGTCAGAGATGTATATGCTGCCGATTGCTGGAGCTTTTCTTTCAAAGCCTTGGAAAGATTGGTCATTTCCTCAAAATCAGCCGCCAGCTTCTGGTGCATCCATTCATAAAGCTGCTTTGCCCGAAAGGGCTTTTCACCTATGGATACCATGTAGGATGTCAGGTTTTCCATATCCAGAGATTTTATATCTGTTTTTTCCATTTAATAAGAGCCTACCTTTTTTGAAATGCCGCAATAAAGAATCCATCACAGGGATGAATTCCCGGCAAAAGCTGTATATATCCATGCTTCATGGTGGGGGAATCCAGTTCCTTTCCCAGCTTACCCTCCAGGTTTATGCCGTCAAAGGGAAACTGCTCCAAAAACCATTTCACATTGTCTTCATTTTCCATTTTATCTATGGTGCAGGTGCTGAAAATCAGCTTTCCGCCGGGTTTTACATAGGACTGGACGACTGAGAGGATTTCCCGTTGGAGGACTGCCAATGATTTCAGTTCTTCCGGTGTCATCCGGTATTTGATATCCGGCTTACGCCCGATAATTCCAAGCCCGGAACAAGGCAGGTCTGCAATCACAATATCCGCCTTTTCAATAGAATCCTGGTCCAATACAAGAGCATCCTGTACCTTTGCCCGTATATTTTGAAATCCCGACCGCTCCATATTTTCCTGTACCATGGCGATTTTTCGGTCGCTTAAATCCCGGACCTCCACCATGCCGGTGCCCTGAAGCTTATCGGCTATGTGAAGGCTCTTTCCTCCCGGCGCACCGCAGACGTCAATGCAGAAATCTCCTTTTTGGGGGTCTGCGATTTCCCCAACAAAACTGGAGCTTAAATCCTGTACCTGGATATATCCCTTCTGGAATGCTTCCACGCTCTCCAGGTAATCATACTGCTCCAAATACAAAATCCCGTCCGAAATGCCGGATTGGGACACTTTTACTCCCTGATTTTCCAGGCTTTGAAGAATTTCTTCCTTTGAGGCCTTGGCAAAATTGCAGCGGACGGTGGTCACGCTGCTCTTTAAAAAGGATTCCATCATAATGCCTGCTGTTTCCTTCCCGTAAGCCTCCTGCCACATGGATACAATCCAGGAGGGCATGGAGTAGCGGATGGAATCATCAGGCCAGCTTATGCTTTCTTTATTTCTGGAAATATTGCGCAGAACTCCGTTGACAAAACCCTTTAAGCCTGAAAATTTCCGTTTTACTGCAAGCTTTACCGCCTCATTGCATACGGCGGAATCAGGAACCCGGTCCATATATAAAAGCTGGTAAACCGACATCCGCAAAATGGTGCGGATGACCGGCTTCATCTTCTTTACTTTCACACTGGAAAAGGAATTGATCACATAATCGATCTGGAGCAGATATTCCACTGTTCCGTCTGAAATACGGGAAATAAATGACCGTTCCGTTTTATCCAGATATTGGTATTTGTTAAGGGCCTGGCGAAGGACCAGATGGCTGTAATTGCCCCGCTCCAGAATTTCCATCAGGATATCCAGCGCGATCTCCCTGCTGTCCGTATCCTTAGTCATCGCTCCGCCTTCCTCCAAACAGGATCATAAGCCTTAAAAGCTGGAGTACTGTTGCTGCCAAAGCAGCCACATAAGTAAGGGCCGCAGCTCCCAGCACCTTTCTCGTATATCCCAGTTCCTGATCGCCTAATATCCCGGTCTGGCCCAGCAGAGTCACTGCCCGTCTGGAAGCATTGAATTCCACCGGCAGGGTTACAAGCTGGAAAAGAACAGCCAGGGAAAAGAGAATCAATCCCACATTTACCAACGGAGAGCCCATCCCTCCTATAATAACTCCCAGAATAATAATTGGAAATGCCATCTGGGAACCGATGTTGGCTGCCGGAACAATAGCTGCCCGAATCCTTAAAGGTACATAACCGTTTTGGTCCTGCATCACATGGCCGCACTCATGAGCTGCTACGCCCACTGCTGCCACGGAGGTGGACCCATATACAGAGTCTGATAAATTAACCGTCTTGGTTCTGGGATCGTAATGATCCGTCAGACGGCCTCCCACTGACCTTACCTGCACATCATAAATGCCCTGGGAATTAAGCAGACGCCTTGCCGCCTCCGCTCCCGTCATCCCGGACATGCTGCGTACTTTTGAATATTTATTAAATGTACTGCTGACCCTGGCAGAGGCTATCATGGACAAAACTGCTCCAATGATGACCAATATCCAGGTCGGGTCCATATAGTATCCCATTCCCATCATACCGTAAGGCATAATCAAACACTCCTTTCTATACCCCTCAGGGGGTCCTCTCTTTGCCCTTTGGGCAAATTTGACTTATTCTGCCCATGCTTTCCGGGCATAGCGGTATACCCGAAGGGTGTTTCTTTACTGTCCGTCCGAAAGCCGCTTCAAAACAGCGCCTGCTGAAACCGGATAACCCCTTAAGAAGGCACCCACATCCATCCGCTTCTTTCCCTGTAGCTGCAATTCCTTAAGAGATAAGCTGCCCTTTCCTGTCTTTATAATCAAACAGTCCCGTCCAACCTCTGCGACCTGGCCGCAGACTCCTTCATATTCTTTTTCCAGCGCTGTTGCTTCCCAGAGCTTTATTACCTTTCCATCCCAGCTTGTGTAAGCGCTGGGCCAGGGATTTAAGCCCCGGATGAGCCGTTCAATGGATACAGCATCCATAGACCAGTCAATATCTCCCATGGACTTTTTAATCATTCCAACGTAACAGGCCATTGAATCATCCTGAGGGGTTCTCATTGCCGTCCCCTCCTCTAATTTCTTTAAGGTCTTTAAAATAAGCCTTCCGCCGATTTCACTGAGCTTGTCATGAAGGCTTCCGCCTGTTTCTTTTTCATCCAGAACAATGGCTTCCTGATCCAGCATGTCACCGGTATCCAGGCCCTCTGCCATCATCATGGTGGTAATTCCGCTTTCCTTATCCCCATTTACGACCGCATGCTGGATGGGAGATGCCCCCCGGTACTTAGGAAGCAGGGAGGCATGAATATTCACGCAGCCATATCTGGGAATATCCAGTATGCTCTTTGGAAGGATCTGGCCGAAAGCCACTACCACGATCACATCAGGCTTCATATCTGCAAGAAGGCTGACAAACTCCGGTTCTCTGGCCTTGACAGGCTGGTAAACGGGCAGTCCGTATTCCAGGGCCTTTTCTTTTACCGGCGTCATCTGAATTTCCTTCCCTCTCCCCTTTGGCTTATCCGGCTGGGTGACGACAGCCAAAACCTCATGGCCTGCATCCACCAGGGAAACCAGAGCGGGAACGGAAAAATCAGGAGTTCCCATAAATACAATCCGCATATTTATTCTTCTGCCTCCATTTCTTCCTCTTCCAGAGTCACATCCTCTAATTCGCCCTCTACCTTATCCACGTATAATTCTCCGTTTAAATGGTCGCATTCATGGCAGATGGCTCTGGCTA
Source organism: Lacrimispora sp. (assembly GCF_036758025.1). GTDB lineage: Bacteria > Bacillota > Clostridia > Lachnospirales > Lachnospiraceae > Lacrimispora. The sequence continues at coordinate 13,629 of NZ_DAIOXM010000039.1, forward strand.
ACAGACCCTCGCCTTCCAGCTCGAAAGGCTTCATATCCTGGTCAAAAGCTCTTACCTTCACATAATTAGGCCTTGTTACAATCCCTGACTTTCCAGGTACGCTGAGACATCCTTCCGCCCCGGTCTGGCTTCCGCTGGTCTCCAGAATCTCCGGATTGATGAAAACATACTGGTTTTCGTCATCCGCGTCAATGACTACAATATTTTTTAAAATCCCCACCTGGGAAGCTGCAAGGCCTACCCCGTTGGAATCGTACATGGTATCAAACATATCCTCAATCAGCTCTCTGATTCTGGGTGTAACTTCCTTTACAGGCTTGCACTTTTTTGTTAAAATTTCATCTCCAATGGTTCTAATCTTTCTAATTGCCATGTTTATTATCCTCTCGTTTATGAAAAATCATATTGAATCAGCACCTGGTCAAATAAATCCCTGCGTTCCTCTGAAAACCGGTCAATGCTGTCCCTGATTTTTATTAGTATATCATAGTTTTCCTGTTTCAAGTATAAAATTTTTCTATAGATATCATTAATTTTGTAAACGCTCGCTTCCGCAGGACCGATGATCTGAACCGTTTCCTTTTCCGCCAGAGGGCCTGCAAACCGGGCTGTCTCTAAGGCGGCCTCCGTCAGAAGCCTCTCGTGGCGGGAGGAAAGCTGAATGGTTAAAAGTCCGCTGGCAGGCGGATATTTCATAAGCTTTCTGTATGCCATCTCATGTTGGTAAAATGCCTCATAGTCCTGGCCGGCAGCCGCCGTAATGCTGTAATGGTCCGGATTATAAGTCTGGATAACCACATCTCCCGGCCGGGAATCCCGCCCCGCCCTTCCTGCCGCCTGGGTCAGAAGCTGAAAGGTTCTTTCCCCGCAGCGGTAATCGGGAGTATACAAGGACAAGTCAGCTGCCAGAACTCCCACCAGGGTCACATTGGGAAAATCGTGCCCCTTTACGATCATCTGGGTTCCGATTAGGATGTCCGCTTCTCCCTCAGAAAATGCAGACAGGATTTCTTCATGGCCTCCCTTTTTGGAGGTGGTGTCAAGATCCATGCGAAGAATTCTGGCTTCCGGGAACAGCTTTTTCGTCATCTGCTCCACCTTCTGGGTCCCTGTTCCAAAATTGGCAATATAGGGAGAACCGCAGAAAGGACATTTATCCGGCATTGGAATCGAATGATTGCAGTAATGACATACAAGGCGGTTGTTTTTGTGAAGGGTCAAAGTTACATCACAGTGAGGACAGCGGATGGCCTCTCCGCAGGAGCGGCAGGACACGAAATTGGCATAGCCTCTCCGGTTCATGAACAGCATAATCTGTTCTTTTTTTTCAAGACGGTCTTCCATCAATGCCTTTAACTTCCTGCTGAAAATGGACTTGTTTCCTTCCTTTAATTCCTGTCTTAAATCCACCACTGAAACGGCTGCAAGGGAGCTGTCTTTTTTTGCCCGGGAATGAAGGGTAAAAAGCCGGTATTCTCCCCGGAGTGCTTTCGTATAAGCTTCCAGGGAGGGGGTTGCTGATCCCAATACCAGGGACGCATGCTCCATGGAAGCCCGTTTCTCAGCCACCTCCCTGGCATGGTATCTGGGCACTGTTTCACTTTTATAGGCTCCTTCATGCTCTTCATCTATGAGAATGAGCCCAAGGCGGGAAAAAGGGGTGAACAGGGCCGAACGGGGGCCGATCATAATATCCACCTCTCCGTTTCTGGCCCGTTCAAACTGATCGTACCGCTCTCCGGCCGACAAACGGGAATTGATGATGGAGACCCGGCTGCCAAATCTTCCGTAAAAACGCATAACAGTCTGATAAGTCAGGGCAATTTCCGGTATGAGGACAATCACCTGCTTTCCATCCTTTATAACCTTTTGAATCAGCTCCATATAGACCTCGGTCTTGCCGCTTCCCGTGATGCCGTGGATCAGATAAGTGCCTCTTATATTTTCCTCGTAATCCTTACAAAAGCTGTCTGCAGCAGCTTGCTGTTCTTCATTTAATTCCACCCCTTTGCCCGATATCTTTCCAGACTTAATGGGGTTTCTGTAAACTTCCTCTGATTCCAGGCCCGCATATCCTTTTTCAATCACAGGTTTTAAGGCAGCAGGGGACAGATTCAATTGGTTTGAAGCAATCTCATAGGGAATGACCGGATTTTCCAAAAATGCCTGGAATAAGCGGACTCTGGCCTTGTAATTCTTTTTCTCGGCTTCTGCCAAAACTTTTAAAAGTACTTCCCTCTCCAAAAGACAGCGAAGCACTCTTTTTTCCCTGGGCTTTACCTTCTGTTTTACCGGAAGCACGGTTTTTAAGGCCTGATTCATGGTAGAGCCATACCGTTCCTTCAGCCACCAGGCCAGAGAAATAAGCAGAGACTCGGCTGAAATTCCATCAGCCGGAACCTCTGCAATTTCCTTGATTTTATCCCTGTCATACTCCGCATGATCGGAAATGCCCACCACATACCCCTTCCTCATGGAATTTCCCTTTCCAAATGGGATGAGGACCAGGGTTCCTACAGTTACCTCATGGGCCAGCCTTTCGGGTATCCGGTAATCAAAGGTCCGGTCTACCTTTTCATGGGAAATATCAATGATGATCCGGGCAAATTGTTCTGCCATCTTTCTCCTCCATCAGTCTGTATGTCATGAATCTGCGCCAGGGCTTCCTTTATTCCTGCCCATGCTTTTTGGGCATAGTGGTATGCCCGAAGGGTGCTTCTTCCTGTTTCAGTGAAATACTGCAGCCACCGAACCCAGGTTCATGCTGTTAGAGCCCTTAAACAGGACACAGTCGCCCTCCCTGAATTCTGTCTTTAAGTAGGCCGTAAGGGATTCCAGATCCATAAACTCCCGGGTCACAATGCCGGGGGCCTTTTCCTTCACCGCCCTGACAATTTCTTTTGACAATTCTCCAAGAACCACCACCAGATCAACCGGATGCTCTGCTATGTATTCCCCGATCTCGTAGTGGAATTCAGGGGATTTTTCCCCAAGCTCTTTCATATCAGCCAGCACAGCGATTCTCCGTCCTGCCTTTGCAATCGATCCCAGAACCTCCAAACCTGCCTTCATGGAAACAGGGCTGGCATTGTAAGTGTCGTCAATAATGGTCATGCCATTTGAGTCATAAATCTGCTGGCGGCTTTTAAATCCTGTAAATTCTTCCAGCGTTTTTGCAGCTTCCTCCATGGGAATGCCGGACTCCCTTGCCACAGCCAGAGAAGCCATTGCATTTAAAACATTGTGGCTGCCCATAACACTTAATCTCATAGGAACCCGCTCTGTTCCATGAACTGCCGTAAAGGCTGGAAAACCTTCTGCCAGATGGACATCCTCTGCCCTGTAATCACTGTTTTCCCCTGTACCGTAATAAATGGTCCTGCAGCCTTCTTTTGCCCTGATGTCCTTTAATAGCGCGTCATCACCGTTTAAAATGAGAATTCCGCCTTCTGAAAGTCCGTCCTGTATGGTCAGTTTTTCCCGGAGAATATTTTCCTTGGAGCCAAGCTGTTCAATGTGAGTCACTCCTATATTGGTGATAACTGCCATCTGTATTTTAGCAATTTTTGCAATGACCGTAAGCTCTCCCGGCTCGCTCATGCCCAGCTCTATAACTCCGATCTCATCCTTTTGTGTGATTTCTGACAAGGTGATGGGAACCCCCACCTGGCTGTTGTGGTTCCCCGGTGTTTTAAAGACTGTAAGACGGGCAGAAAGGGCGCATGCCACCATTTCCCTGGTAGTAGTCTTTCCCACGCTGCCTGTAATTCCCACTAATGGAAGGCTGAGACGGTCCCTGTAATAGCTTCCCACTGCCTGAAGTGCCTTTTTTGTATCCTCCACACGAATCCATGGCTTTTCTGAGTCCATAGAATCATGCCGGCTGGTCAACACAGCCACTGCTCCATTTCCGAATGCCTGATCGATAAAACGATGGGCATCCACCTTTTCCCCAATTAGGGGAACAAACAGATCATTTCCCTTCATGTTTCTGGAATCAATGCTGATGTGTTCCAGAACTGTATCTTCACTTCCGCAAAGCAGTCTTCCTCCTGCAGCCAAAAGGATTTCTTTTACTGTCATATGTTCCATCATTTCCTCCGTTTCCGCCCACGTTTTCCGGGCATAATGGTATACCCGCAGGGTGCTTCCTCCGTTTCCGCCCACGTTTTCTGGGCATAATGGTATACCCGCAGGGTGCTTCCTCCGTTTCCGCCCATGCTTTCCCGGCATACAATATGCCCGCCTGCCGTGCAAATGCCGAAAGCCCGTTACTTAACGGCCTCCGGCATTTTATTTTAATCTCAGTCTTCTTTCTTTAAATCCTCAACTGCCAAAAGTACTTCTTCCCTGTCGGAAAAATGATGGCGCACTCCATTGACTTCCTGGTAATCCTCATGGCCCTTTCCGATAATGGCAATCATATCTCCGGGCTGGGCATGGGAGATGCTGTATCGGATGGCCTCTCTCCTGTCAGGAATCTCAATAAAGGTTCCGCCTGTCTTTTCCATGCTTCCCCTTATATCTGCAATAATATCCTCTATCTTTTCAAATCTGGAGTTATCCGCAGTGATGATGGTAAAATCCGCCAGCCTTCCTGCGCTGTCTCCCATGGAATACCGTCTGTCCTTAGATCTGTTTCCTCCGCACCCAAAGACACAGACCAGACGCTTTGGCTGGTAATCCCGAAGGGTGGTGAGAAGGCTTTCCATGCTGACCGCATTGTGGGCATAATCCACGATTACAGTACATGTTTCAGAAGAATATACGATTTCCATCCGCCCGTTTACGCTCAAATGCTCCAGACCATGACAGATGCAGTCTTTTGAAAGCCCCAAAAAGCTTAAGACACTGACTGCTCCAAGGGCATTGGCAACATTAAACCGCCCCGGTATATTGACCCGGACAGAAAGCTCATAAATCCCCTTTACGTCAAATTCCAGACCCACAAAATCCGGCTGGGCCACATAGCGGATATTCTCTGCCTTAAAATCTGACCCCTCCTGATCCACGGAAAAGGAATGGATTTTGCAGGAAGCATCCTTTGTGACTTCTTCCCAATGTTTGTCATCCTTATTTACGATTCCCACTTTGCAGCAGTTGAAAATCCGTGATTTATAATAAAGATATTCTTCAAAACTCTCATGCTCATCCGGGCCGATGTGATCCGGTGAAATGTTGGTAAATAAACCGTAATCAAAACAAATTCCATCCACCCGGTGCATCTTAAATGCCTGGGAGGACGCCTCCATAACCATATATTCACAGCCAGCCTCAGCCATGCGGCTGAAGGCTTCATGAAGCTGATAAGATTCCGGTGTGGTATTTACGGTAGGGGTTACTTCCTGGCCAATGACGATTCCAGTGGTTCCGATCATGCCCACTTTCTTTCCACAGGCCTCCAAAATCGTTTTAATCATGTGGGCCGTGGTGGTCTTTCCCTTTGTTCCGGTTACTCCTATGGTCACCATTTTGCGTGCAGGATAGCCGAATCTGGCAGCAGATAAAAGGGCCAGAGCCTCTCTGGCATTATGTACGAAAACAGCCGTAACCCCTTGGGGGAGCTCTGTTTTCTGTTCCACTACAAAAACCGTAACCCCGGCCTTCGCCGCCTCCGGTATAAAGTCATGGGAATCGATTTTGGTTCCCTTCATGCAGACAAAGACAGCGCCTTTCCGTGCTTTTCTGGAGTCGTAAACCACCTCCTCAACTTCCGTATCAAGGCTTCCCTGGAGCAATTCATAATTTAAGTCCTTAAGCCATTCTTTTAATTTCATAGAAACCTCCATGTTAGAATAATCCGGTGATTACTCCCTTTTCATTTACGTCAATGCTGTCTGCAGCCGGTTTCTTCGGAAGTCCGGGCATAGTCATAATGGCTCCTGTCAGGACCACCACAAAGCCTGCGCCTGCGGATACGTATGCATCCCGCACACCAATGGTAAAGCCCTCCGGCCTTCCAAGCTTGTTCTGGTCATCGGATAAGGAATACTGTGTCTTAGCCATACATACAGGCAGATGTCCAAAGCCCATTTCTTCAAATTTTCTGATAGCCTTTAAGGCTGCCGGGACATAAGAAACTCCGTCGGCTCCGTAAATTTCCCTTGCCACCGCTGCAATTTTATCCTCCAAGCCCATTTCATCAGGGTAGAGAGGGGCATAATTGCTTTCTTTGTTCTCGAGGGTATCCAGAACCTTCTGTGCCAGCTCTGCTCCGCCTTTTCCGCCTTTTTCCCAAACCTCTGATAAGGCGAATTCACATCCTCTGTCCTGGCAGAACTTTTTCACAAATTCGTATTCTGCCTCTGTATCAGTCACAAAGGAGTTTAAGGTAACAACGACAGGAACACCGTACTTCTGCATATTTTCAATATGCTTTTCCAGGTTGACAATTCCCCTGGAAAGAGCCTCTAAGTTTTCTTCCTTCAGCTGGTCCTTGGGCACTCCGCCATTGTATTTTAAAGCACGGACTGTTGCAACCAAAACAACGGCAGCCGGCTTTAATCCAGCCTTTCTGCACTTGATGTCAAGGAATTTTTCCGCACCTAAATCAGCTCCGAATCCGGCCTCTGTCACCACAATATCGGCCAGCTTCAAAGCTGTCTTTGTAGCACGCACACTATTGCAGCCGTGGGCAATGTTTGCAAAAGGTCCTCCGTGTACCAGGGCTCCTGTATGCTCCAAAGTCTGAATCAGGTTTGGTTTTAAGGCATCCTTTAATAAAGCAGCCATAGCACCCACTGCATTTAACTGGGCAGCGGTCACAGGCTCTCCATCATAATTATATGCCACGATAATCTTTCCCAGCCGTTCTTTTAAATCATTGATATCATTTGACAGACAGAGGATTGCCATGATTTCTGATGCAACAGTGATGACAAAATGATCCTCTCTCACAAACCCCTCTGCCTTGGAACCCAGACCGATGACAAGGTTTCTCAAAGCCCGGTCATTCATATCAAGACAGCGTTTCCAGAGAATCTGACGGGTGTCAATCCTCAACACATTACCCTGATGGATGTGATTGTCAAGCAGTGCAGCCAGCAAGTTATTGGCAGAAGTAATGGCATGAAAATCCCCTGTAAAATGAAGGTTTAAATCCTCCATAGGCACCACCTGGGCATATCCGCCTCCGGCAGCTCCGCCTTTGATGCCAAAGCAGGGGCCAAGAGAAGGCTCTCTCAGAGCAATGATAGCATTTTTGCCAAGCGCTCCAAAGGCTTCCCCAAGGCCAACGGTTGTTGTGGTCTTTCCTTCTCCCGCAGGAGTGGGGTTAATGGCAGTCACTAAAACCAGCTTTCCGTCAGGACGGTCCTTGACCCGTTCCCAAAGCTCATCAGAAAGCTTTGCCTTGTACTTCCCGTAAAGTTCTAACTCATCCTCTTCGATTCCATAGGAAGCAGCTACTTCCTTGACTGGTACCATTACCGCCTCCTGGGCAATTTCAATATCTGTTTTCATTTTATGGACCTCCCTTTTATGTAAATACTTCCGCGGGCTATAAGCCCTGCTCCAGCATTTCTTCAAACTCCTCCATACTGATCAGCACTTTCCTGGGCTTGGTTCCCTCTTCTTCTCCCACTACGCCTGCTTCTGCAAGCTGATCCATGATCCGGGCAGCCCGGTTAAAGCCGATCTTAAACATTCTTTGCAGCATTCCGATGGAAGCCTTGTCCTTTTCAATAATAAAGGCTCCGGCCTGGACAAAGTATTCGTCCCGGTCATTTCCGCCGCCCTTGGCCTCAGCCGCAGCAGGTGCCTGGGAAATCATCGTTTCCACCTCCGGGTTATACTCCGGTGTCATCCCCTGCTCCGTCAAAAATTCCACTACCTTGGAAACCTCAGAATCCGATATAAAGGCTCCCTGCACCCTCATGGGTTTTGGATAGCCTGCCGGGTAAAACAGCATATCTCCTTTTCCCAAAAGCTTTTCCGCACCGTTCATATCAATGATGGTTCTGGAATCCACTCCTGAGGAAACTGCAAATGCAACCCTGGAAGGAACGTTGGCCTTAATCAGTCCTGTAATAACGTTGACAGAAGGCCGCTGTGTTGCTATAACAAGGTGAATGCCCGCAGCCCTTGCAAGCTGGGCCAGACGGCAGATGGAATCCTCCACTTCGCCGGGAGCCACCATCATCAGGTCTGCAAGCTCGTCGATGATAATGACAATCTGAGGCATCTTTTTCGGCTTATTTTCATCTTCAATATCCTTTAAGCTTTCCACCTTTGCATTGTAGCCCTTAATTTCCCTTACATTGTACTGGGCGAATTTATTATAACGGTCCGTCATTTCCGCCACAGCCCAGTTTAATGCTCCCGAAGCCTTTTTCGGGTCAGTGACTACCGGCAGAAGCAAATGGGGAATTCCGTTGTAAACACTTAGTTCCACCACCTTGGGGTCCACCATGATCAGCTTTACATCTTCAGGATTTGCCTTAAAAATAATGCTCATAATCAAGGTATTGATACACACCGATTTACCGGAGCCTGTTGCACCGGCAATAAGAAGGTGGGGCATTTTTGCAATATCCGTAACAACCACCTGTCCTCCGATGTCCTTTCCAACCGCAAAGGCAATATTGGAAGGATGTTTCTGAAAGCTTTCCGCCTCCAGAATATCACGGAAATAAACCAGGTTGTTATCCTTGTTGGGAACCTCAATCCCCACAGCAGATTTTCCCGGAATAGGGGCTTCAATACGGATATCCGCAGCCGCAAGGCTTAATTTAATATCATCTGCCAGACTTACAATCTTGCTGACCTTGACGCCCTGCTCCGGATGAAGCTCATATCTGGTTACAGAGGGTCCGCAGCTTATATTGGTCACCGTAACTCCTACGCCGAAATTTTGAAGGGTCTTCTGCAGCTTGATGGCAGTTTCCTTGTATTCCCGGTCGGAAAAGACCGATGCCTTTCCCTTTTTCAGCAGAGTAAGAGGCGGGAACTGATATTCCTTTTTCACTTCCTCCTGCTTCTGGATGATTTCCTTGGCAAGGCTTAACTCCCCGTCTTCCGCTGCTTCCGCCCGTTTCTTTTCCAGTTTTTTCTGGAGAGCCTCTGTATCCGTTTCAATGATCTTGCCGGAAGCAGTGACCACTCTCTTAGGCTCCTCAGGGGTGGAAAACATATCCATAGGAGGCTGTTCTATGGGGTAGAAGTCGTCCTCCACAACCTCCATCTCCTTTAATGTTCTGGTTTCCTTCTTCATATAGAAGGAAGGTACCGCTTCATCGGGTTCAAAGGGAACCTCTCCCTCCTCAGGCTTGGGAGAAATGCTGCCGCAAAACACGTCGGCAGGGTTGGAATCAGGATACAGACGCTCCATCTGGCTGTCAATGTCCTCTGCCAAATCAGCTATATGTTCCGGCTCTCTCAGCACCGGAGAGGGTTCCTCTCTTGGCAATACCAAAGAAGGCTCCTCCTCCGGCATCTCTTCCAGCTTTGTGGACTCTAAATTGACTCCCCGAAGCCTTTTTTCCTCCCGGAGCCTTCTGCGCTCCTCCTGTCTCTCTGCATGAATTTCCATATGCAGATCCATATTTTCCCTGGCATGGCGGTATGCCGTTCCGCCTCCCTTTTTTACGGCTCCCACAAAGGATTTTTCCGTAATACAGACTGCGGAAATAATGACAAGCCCGGCCATAACCAGATAAGCGCCTACCACACCGATGATGGCTGTCAGGCCCTCGGCTAAAAGGCCGCCGATTAAGCCGCCGCCTCTTCCGCTTGCAGCGGCTTCTGAGTATATTTCCATAAGGCTTGTACCCTGTCCGGTCCTGGCCCCCAAAAGGAGCTGTAAAAATCCGCACAGGGAAACCAAGGCCAATATGGAAGAGGCCATCTTAAATGCCGCTCTGGGATTTCCCCGGTTGGACAGATAAAAAGCGGTGGCTGCAAACAGCAGCACCGGGGCAATATAGCCCACGCCGCCAAATAAACCAAGCTGAATTCCCCGCAGGAAATCTCCCACCACACCGCATAAATGAAAATTGCTTAAAAACAAAATGGCTGCAGCCGCAAATGACATAATAATGGCTACTTCTGAATGTATAAATTCCGGTTCCGGAAGAATTACATTTCTTCCGCCCCCGGTATTCTTTGCTCTCCCGTTCTTTCTGCCTTCCTGCCCGCGCTTTTGGGATGTTCCTCTTGTCCCGCTTTTTGCTGTTGTCTTTTTCTTCGTCGTCTCAGGCACAATACTTCTCCCTTCTGCCATGGTCTCCTTATTATTGCCAACACTCTCCGGGCATAATGGTATACCCGCAGGGTGTTTCCTTAGATATCCAGTATACAAAAAAAACGGGAGAATTGCAACGATTAAGAAGAAGCAGATTCCATGAGCTCATATATTTTTCTCAAGGCATCCTTGATTCCGCCTACCTCGTCGATCAGACCCTCCTTTACGGTTTCCTCTCCCACCAGCACAGTTCCCAAGTCTCTGGTGAGCATTTCCGTATTCAGCATCAGCCTTTTTAACTGGTCGTAAGCGATTTTTGCATGGCTGGATACAAATTTTAAAATCCTGTCCTGAATCATTTCAAAATACTCATAGGTCTGAGATGCGCCGATAACCATTCCTGTCATCCGCACCGGATGAACCATCATAGTTCCCGTGGGTACAATAAAGGAATAATCGGTGCACACAGCCAAAGGCACTCCGATGGAATGGCTTCCGCCCAGCACCAGAGAAACCGTTGGGATGCTCAAAGAGGCGATCATTTCTGCAATAGCCAGCCCTGCATCCACATCGCCGCCTGAGGTGTTTAACAGGACTAAAAGCCCTTCCACGGAATCGTCATCCTCAATTTCTGCTAGCTTTGGCAGAATATGGTCATACTTTGTGGTTTTGCTGTTGCTGGATAAATTTTCATGCCCTTCCACCTCACCGATAATGGTGATCAGATGAATCTTCCGCCTGCGGGCATTGTCATCTAAGGTAATCTGGCCGTATTCCTCCAGTTTTTCATCCTCTTTCTGCTCAATATCCTTTTTTGTCTTTTCTTCGTTTAAACCATCCTGGTTTTTCTGATCAGGATTTTCCCGGTCTCTGTCCTGGTCCTGGTTCTGGTCCTGATTCTGTTTGCTGTATTCGCGATCTTTCAACGTAAAAACCTCCTGTTTGCTGTAAATTTGGTGGTTTCCTTATGATGCGGAGAAAGCTGCGAAAATATGCAAAACCAGGAGAGAAGGCCAAAAACTCCCGGATAAAAACCAAGATTTAACCAGGTTCTTATCCGGGAGTTTAATTTTTCATTAATCTCCGATTATATTTCTGATCCTCACCGGAGAACGGTAATTCCATGTGGAAATTTTAATGCCGCTTCTTCTGCTGGCTGCATGGACTACCTGTCCGTTTCCGATATACATGGCAACGTGGTTAATGGTTCCGCCGCTGTTGGCATAGAAAAGCAAGTCTCCGGGCTTCATATCAGCAGACTTGATCGCCTTGCCCATGCCTGCCTGAGCGCCGGAATAGTGGGGAAGTCCGATGCCAAAACGGGAATAAACGGACAAGGTAAAGCCGGAACAGTCAGCCCCTTTTGTCAGGCTGGTTCCTCCCCATACATAGGGATTGCCCAAAAACTGGAGGGCATAGTTAACCATCTGGGTCCGCATGGAACTCTCGGCATTAGCTTTTTCCTCCAACGGAGAGAATTTGATCGCAAGAGGAAGAGCATACCGCACATCCACAAAATCTGTAGACACATAAGCGCTGCTGTCTTCTTCCAGCTCAATCTGAATCCATCCATCTATCTGCTGTAATACAGGATAACGTTCATTATTGGATATCTGTGTCCATATCTTGGACTCTGTGGATGGCTCTGTCCTGGCATTGAGCATATCCGTATTGACGATTGCCATGAGCTCGGCCACATTCATGGCCTCATCCTTTGCCGCCTGACCAGTCAGAATATAATCTGACTTCACATAGCCGGTAATGGGGCCTGACTGAATCTTGTACCAGCCGCCTTCCAGGGTTTCCAGAATGTCACCGGCAGCCTTGCTGGGCATCTTTGCAATGACCTTTCCGCTTTCGCTGGGCTCTTCCCGGACATTTAAATAATTATCTACATTGGAAATGCCGATGTTCTTATACATATTAAAGATCATGGCCTTTAAATCCAGTTTTCTCGCCTCGTTGAGGGAATATTCCAGCTTCACATAGTCTGCTGACATATATCCGGAAGGAATCTGAACCCAGCCTTCCGTCTGGTCTATGACCTCATAACGCTCATTCATCAAACCCTGTCCCACTGCATCCGAAGATATGGAGGGTTCTTTTCTGATGTTTAAGTTGTCAACCTGAACAATGGCTCTCAGCTTAACCAGCTCTTCTGCCTTTTTCTTGGCGTCCTCTCCGGACAGAACGTATTCGGAGTGAATATAGCCTTCAATTCCGCCTGAGGATATGCGGTACCAACCGGAATCCAGAGTCTCTAAAATCTCGCAGGCACTGTCTCCCTGCAGCTTTCCAACTACATCTGCCTCTGTTCCCGGCTCCTTTCTTACATTTAAGTAGCCGGATACCTGTACAATTCCCAGATTTGAATAGGAACTGATCACTCTTGCCTTTTCCTCGGCTTCCTTTGCCAAAGATTCAGCTTCTTCTGACTGAATCAGAGCCTCCGATTCAACGGCCAGGGCCTCTGAGCCGGTAGCCAATGGGGCCGGACCTGCTGAAGCGCCCTTTTTCATGGCAGAGCTTGCGGCAAAAGCCAGGATCAGGAAAAGAGCCGCTCCTCCTCCGTATATGAGAAGCTTTTTACGGTCATCCTGTTTATTTCTCTTACGTGCTCTATCCAAACGGATTACGTAATCTTTTTGTTCGTCTTTGTTTTCCATTCTGCGTTTTTCTCCATCTTCAATCTTTAAAAGAAGTCCGGTTCAGACCGAGCCTGTCTGCACATTATATCATAATTTGTCAATGTTTGCGATATTTGCAACGTAGAAAATTATTAATTTTATGTTACAGAACTGTGAAAATGAGATGAAAAAAGACTATTTTGCCAGCATCATTCTGTCATTGGCGAATTCTCCGCCGCTGGCTTCTTCGAATTTTCTGAGGAGGTCTTCCACCTCCAGCTTTGCCTTTTCTTCTCCCGAAACATCATAGATGATCCGGCCTTCATGCATCATGACAAGACGGTTTCCGATGTGGATGGCATCCTTCATGTTATGGGTGATCATAAGAGTGGTAAGCTTCTGCTCTCCCACAATTTCTTCTGTGATTTCCAGAACCTTTTTAGCAGTTTTGGGATCAAGGGCCGCCGTATGTTCATCAAGAAGAAGGAGCTTTGGCTTTTGTAAAGTTGCCATTAAAAGGGTGAGGGCCTGCCTCTGGCCTCCGGAAAGGAGTCCTACCTTATTTGTCATCCGGTCCTGAAGTCCTAAACCCAGTTTTTTTAAGGATTCGTGATAAAATCCCTTTTCACTGTTTTTAATTCCCCAGCCAAGGCCTCTTTTTTGTCCCCTGCGGTAAGCCAGGGCCATATTTTCCTGGATTTCCATTCCTGCAGCTGTTCCCAGCATAGGGTCCTGGAACACTCTTCCGATGTATTTGGCACGTTTATACTCCGGTTCCCTTGAAATGTTGACTCCGTCAATTTCAATCCTTCCGGAATCAATGGGATAAACACCGGCGATCATATTTAAAATGGTGGACTTTCCGGCTCCGTTTCCGCCGATTACGGTGACAAAATCCCCTTCATTCAAATGGAGGTCAATGCCGTTTAACGCTTTCTTTTCATTAATCGTATTCTTATTGAAAGTCTTTTTGACGTTTTTTATATCCAGCATGGTTATACTCCTTCTGTATAAGATTTCTTAAGACGCCATTTTCTCACCATAACCGGAACACAAAGGGCTACGGCCACGATGAATGCCGATAACAGTTTCATATCGTTGGCATCCATACCCATTCTTAAAACCACGGCACGTATGACGAAATAAATGACAGAGCCCACAATGGCAGAAGCCAGCTTGCTTCCAAAGGAACGCATCCGCCCCATAAGCACGTCTCCAATGACAATGGCAGCCAGACCAATGACAATGGCTCCGGTTCCCATTCCAATATCCGCATATTTCTGGCTCTGGCAGACCAATCCGCCTGACAGTCCCACCAGACCGTTGCTGAGGGCAAGGGCCAAAAGCTTGGTCATGTTGGTATTTACGCCCTGAGCCCGGATCATGGCTTCATTGTTACCCGTAGCCCGCATGGCGCTTCCGATTTCTGTTCCGAAAAACCAGTAAAGAATCACGCTTATTGCAATGGAAATGCCGATTCCGATGACCAGAGATGCTGCCTGTCTGTTCATTCCCGTCATATCAATAAAATTTATAAATATGGTCTCAGTCTTTAAAAGAGGCACATTGCTCTTTCCGCCCATGATGCGCAGGTTAATAGACCATAATCCGATCTGAGTCAGAATTCCTGCCAGAATAGCAGGGATTTCAAAGACCGTATGAAGCAGTCCTGTCACTGTTCCGGCCGC
>NZ_DAIOXM010000040.1:0-25540 GCF_036758025.1 Lacrimispora sp.
TCCTTCTTTACATTTAATCAGAATAATTATACAATATACTTATATACCAGTTGATTTTTATGGTTTTATATTGCATTTTATTTTAATATTGATTGTCATAAAGAAAGGAACATGCCAATGCTAGCAGTAACGAGGAAAGCCAGGATCAAAGATATTATTTTAGAAAAGAAAAGCGTTACGGTGACTGAGCTTTCAAAGACTTTCTCCGTAACCGAGGAGACCATCCGGCGGGATTTAAAACAGCTGGAGGACGACGGATTCCTGACCAGAACATACGGCGGCGCATTCATACAGGATGGAGTTGAAAATAATGTGGATTTAACCATCCGGGAAACCGCATATATGGAAAGCAAGCAGGCCATTGCCCAAAAATGCTTGTCCGTGATTCACAACGGAGATTCTATTTTCCTGGATGCCTCGACCACGGCCCTTCAGGTGGCAAAGGCGTTACAGGGAATGCGGCTCACCGTGGTAACAAACTCCCTGCTGATCATCAACGAGCTTCATGACAAAGAAGATATCCGCCTCATTTCCATTGGCGGTTCCTATACTCCCAGAGATAAAGCCTTTGTGGGAAGCACCGCTATCCGGAACCTGGAATCCTTTTATCTGGATAAAACCTTTATGTCCTGCCGGAGCATTTCCATGGAACACGGAATTACCGATTCCAATGAAGCCATCGCCTCCATACGCCAGACCCTGATGACCAGAAGCAATCACGTCTACCTCATTGCAGACCACTCAAAATTTGATAAAACCTCATTTATCCGCATATCCGGCTTTGAGGCCATCGCAGGACTGGTCACCGATAAGCAGATGAGCGTCCAGTGGAGGGAGTTCCTTCGAAAAAACAACATAGAGCTTTACGAAGCATCAGAGTCATAGACCTGATTTTGCCAAGAGGATGTCCCTTTCCTTTGAGACATCCTCTTTTTATAATTTTCACAAAAAACAAACCGTCTCTGCCTCCGGGCTGCAGCTTACATCTCTTTCTCTTTCAGAGCCTCTTCTTTTTTCCTGAATATTTCCTTTAACGATGATTCATAAGGTGCTCTGGCAATGCCATACTCCGTCACGATGCCGGAAATCAGATCACTGTCCGTCACATCAAAGGCAGGATTAAATACCTTTACCCCTTCCGGAGCCATTCTCTTTTTATACCACATTTCCACCACTTCCTCTGCCGGGCGCTCCTCAATGTGGATTTCCCTGCCTGTAGGAGTGTTCATATCAATGGTGGAGGTGGGAGCACAGATATACATGGGCACGCCGTAACGTTTGGCTGCCAGGGCCACCATGGAGGTGCCGATTTTGTTTGCAGTATCCCCATTGGCTGCCACCCTGTCACAGCCTACAAATACGGCATTGACCCAGCCGTTTCTCATGACAGTAGCCGACATATTGTCGCAGATCACAGTGACATCAAGGCCTGATTCCTTTAATTCAAAGGAAGTCAGTCTGGCTCCCTGAAGAAGGGGTCTTGTCTCATCGGAAAAGATACGGAAGCCGTAACCTTTTTCGTGGCCTAAATACATGGGGGCCGTTGCTGTTCCATATTTTACTGTTGCCAGCTGGCCTGCATTGCAGTGGGTCAGAAGACCGTCACCCGGCTTTACAAGAGACAGGCCGTATTCTCCGATCATTCTGCAGACCCAGATATCTTCTTCCCGGATTTCAACTGCCTCTTTATGAAGAAGTTCCACGATCTCAGCAATGGATTTATCTTTATTTTTCAAAACCACCTGTTCCATGCGTTTCAATGCCCATGATAAGTTAACGGCAGTGGGACGTGCGGAATCAAGGTATTCCTTGGCCTTTTGAAACTCTCCGTAAAACTCATCAAAGGAATCTGCCTTAATCTCCCTTGCCGCCAGATAAACGCCGATGGCTGCCGCCACGCCAATGGCAGGCGCACCTCTCACCTGGAGAAGATAGATTGCATTCCAGATATCCTCCTGTTTTGTCAGGGAAAGGATTTCCGTATGGTAAGGAAGCTGTGTCTGGTCTATGATCACCAGGGCGTTGTTTTCCTCATCAAGAGCAACGGTATCATAATCCAAGATGGATTTTTTTGTTTCTTCGCTCATTTTTTCCTCCTAAATAAATGCGCAGATATGCCCGCCTTAAAATCTGCTCACTGCCTCTTTGATTGCCTTTAAGTAATCCGCTCCGCAGCGGAAGCTGCGCCGGTTCAGAATATAATTCTTTGCCAGAGTGATGATGATCTTTTCGGCTCTGGCCCGCTTTTCCTCGTCGGGAATTCTGGTAATGTCAATGACATTGGCCATTCCCACGGTCCGGCGGATGGATTCCAGTCCTGCCACGCCTGCGGTGTCGGAAAGAATTCCTTCCAGATACCACTCCTTAAAGCCCGGTACCTTTGCCATGGTTTCCGTTACATACTCATCAAATACCTGATTATATTTTTCAATAAACAGATCCACAATATCGGAAATGGTGGTTAAGCACCAGCCGCAGAACTCTTCTTTTTCCTTCTCATCCTCAATGGTGGCATCGCCGTTGCACCATGCAAAAAACATGTTTGCAATGATATTGCCCACATCGTAGCCCATGGGGCCGAAGAATGCGAATTCCGGATCAAAGATGTAAGTGTGTTCTTTGTTGATAAACACAGAGCCGGTATGTAAATCCCCGTGAATCAGGGACTGGGCATTGTTCATGAATTCAAATTTCAGCTTGGCAGCCTCCAGATGAAGGGCTTCATCCCCGTACAATTCCTTTTTCACAAACTCCGCGTTTGGAGGAAATACATTGTTTCTATGGTTATAATCAATAAAAGGCTCGCTGTATACCAGATCCTCGGTAATCTCACACAGATCCGGATTGATAAAGCTTTTGACCAGTTCTTTTTTCTCCTTATGCCCCATAACAATATCCGTTGTCCGCAGAAGGGAATTGGCCATAAAAGTGGTCACATGATCTGCAAACTTGGGATAAATCTCATGCTTTAACAGGGCGGTGCGCATCATGGTGTGGCCCGTCATATCTTCCATGACCATGGCGCACATGGTTCCGTCATATAAATATACCTTGGGAACCAGTCCCGGCGCATAGGAATCCTGAATTCCCAGAATCTTCGCCTCAATCCTTCCCCGGTCTGTGGAAACACGCATTTCTGCTGAAATGCGAAGGGCCTCTCCTGCCTGCTTGACGATGATGGATTTTCCGCTTGCCGGGTCTTTTACCCGGAATACATAGTTTAAGTTTCCGTCTCCGATCTCCTTGCATTCCAGACTGGCAGACTCATCAAAATAGGAAAGCTTCTCCTGGACATAGCCCGGCACATCTTCCGCTTTCATCAAAAAATAACTGTCGTATCTAGACATTCCTGTCACCTTCCCCTGATCATTATATTGCTTTTGTTTTTAGTTTACATTTTTTGCCTTACCGCTTGCGTAGGTCATGGCAAGGGCGATGGCAAGAACCGCTCCCTTGATGATGTTCATGGCATAATAAGGCACTGACATCATAATAAGGCCGTTTTCCAGCATACCCACCAGCACTGCTCCCGCAAAGGTACCGAAAGCATTGGCCTTTCCTGCGCCCAATACGGAAAAACCGATATAAGCCGCACACACGGAAGGCATTAAATATGAGTCACCTGCTGAAATCTGGGCTGTTCCCACCCGGGCTGCCAGACAGATTCCGCCGACGGATGCAAAGGTGGCTGACAGAAAGTATGCCAGTATTTTATACTTTGCCACCGGAATGCCGGAAAGCTGGGCTGCCTCAGGATTTCCGCCAACCGCATACATGTATCTGCCGTGTTTCGTATAATTCAAGAAAAAATACGCAAACAGCACCACGCAGATCATAATAATGATCAGCCACGGCTCTTTTCCCAGTGCCCGGAAAGCTTCCGGAACAAGGCCCGGCGCCTGGCTTCCATCGGGACGTGTCATACGCTCCGTGATGGCTCCGCCTCTGGAATAGGTCATGGAAACTCCCTGATACATGAACATAACGGAAAGTGCCGCAACCATATCCGGTATTTTGAATTTAACGATTAAAATGCTGTTGATCACTGCAACGCTCAGACAAATGAGCACCGTAAGGATGATGGAAACACCCATATTGATGTTGCGCCATACAAAGCAGGTCATAACAAAAACATTTGCAAACTGGGCCGTCGCTCCAATGGAAAGATCCATGCCGTTTACCGCCAGGGCAAACGTAAGACCCGTTGCAATGATGGTGGTAATGGATACCGCCCGAAGAATCGTAATCATATTGGACTGGGTCAGAAACATGCTCGTTCCCGTATCCTTGCTCCAGTTTCCGAATGTGAACAAAATGAACATAATGAGCATGGTTGCAATGGTGCCCCATTTTGTCACAAAGTCTCCGGCATTCCTTTTCTTTTTTACCTTCTCTGCCCCAGACATATCATTTACCTCCTGTGGAATAGTAAAGCAATTCTTTTTCGTTGGTATCTGCCGCCTTCAGCTCTTTGATGATCTCTCCGTCATACATGACGTAAATGCGGTCACAGATACTTAATATTTCCTGGAATTCGCAGGTAGCATAAATGATACCTTTTCCTTTGGCTGCCAGTCCTTCGATCAGTTCATACATATCCTGCTTGGCCCCCACGTCAATCCCCTTGGTGGGCTCATCGAAAATATAGACCTCCGAATCCTTGTTCAGCCACTTTCCAACTACCACTTTCTGCTGGTTTCCGCCGGACAGCAGGGCAACGACCCGGTTTTCTGACGGAGTCTTGATTCCAAGGTCCCGTATCATGCCTCTGGCATCCTCTTTTTCCCTCTTCCTGTTTACCACAGAAAAACGGCTGGTATACTTTTCCATGGCTGCAACGGAAATGTTGGATACAACCGGGTCCGTAATCAGGACGCCTTCCTTTCTCCGTTCCTCAGGAACCAGAGCCAGCCCGTATTTCACCGCCTGGGTGGGATCTTTTGCCCTGATCACTTTCCCGTTCAGCTTCATGGTGCCTCCTGCATGCTGGTAAGCGGAAAACAAGGTTTTGCAAAGCTCTGTCTTTCCTGCACCTACCAGTCCTGCCACACCGATGATTTCTCCTTTACAGACGGTCATAGTAATGTTTTTTACTTTCCCTTCCTTTTCCGTAAGGTTTTCTATTTCAAGCAGGGGCCCGCCGATCTCGCATCTCTTCCTTATGTAATTGTCCTCATAGCTGCGGCCCAACATATATTCCACAAGAGTATTCACTTCCAGTTCTCTGGAGAGGGGCAGATTAGTCACCAGTTTACCGTCCCTCATAATAGTAATGGTTTCACAGATTTCATAAAGTTCGCTTAAGCGGTGGGAAATAAACACCACTCCTACATTCTCTTTTGCCAGCTCCCGGACCACCCGGAACAATTCCAGAGTCTCGGAATTGGAAAGAGGGGCCGTCGGCTCATCTAAAATCAGGAACCTGCACTTTTCCGCCACACATCTGGCAATAAGAACCATCTGCTTCTGCGCCAGAGTCAGTCCTGATACCTGTTTGTTCACATCCACATCTACGTTTAACTTCTTTAATACCGTTTCTGCTGCCTGTCTGATTTCTTTCCAGTGTACGATCTGTTTGCGCCCCATCTTATTGACCAGGGTGTTGAACATGACGTTCTCAGCCACAGACAGATAGGGGATCAGCGCGGTGTCGACCTCCTGAAATACGATTTCTATTCCAAGATTTTTTGCGTCTTTGGGGCACCGGATTTCCACCGGTTCCCCTCCAACGTAAATTTGTCCTGTATAATGCGTATTGACGCCGGCAAGCACTTTCATCAGGGTAGACTTACCGGCGCCGTTGGCACCCACCAGCGCATGAATCGTACCACTTGTCAGACTAAAATCAACTCCATCGAGGGCCTTAACCCCGGGGAATTCGATGGATATATCTTTCATTTCAAGTTTCACTTCATTCATGGCATCTTTTCCTTACTATGTAATGGACGTGGAGCACTTATATTTATTCTGTATAAGCTCCCTTGATTGCATCATTGTATAAAGCGTTGGGATCTTCTGCATCGCCCCAGCCGTCAATAATGGTTCCCAGATCTCCCATGGTGGTCTGAGCGGTAAGGTCAGTTGTTAAAATGTTGCTGGCATCCAGATCGAAATAATCCGGTGTTTCTTCTCCCATAAATTTCAGGGCAAGAAGGCGGACATCCACAATACCGATCAGCTTGGGATCAACGGCTGCGGTGGATTTCCATACGTCAGGATTCTTAACCATAAGCTGGATGTCGTCATTGGATACGTCAATGGTGTACATGGGGATATCGGTCCGTCCTGCGTCATTTAATGCCTGAAGAACGCCCTTTGCCAGCTCATCGTAGCAGCCCCAGATGGCATCTACGGAACCTTCCGGATACTTGGGAAGAATAGCTGCTGTCTTGTTGGTCATATCGCCGCGGGCATTGGCTGAATCAGATGGTGCAATTACTTCCAGAGTCTGAATCTTGCCTTCTGCTTCCAGTTTAGTATAGATTTCGTTACGTCTGTCAAGAGGAGGGATTCCAGGGCCCATGAAGGTCTTTAACACTTTCATAGGATAGGTTCCGCCATTTGCTTCAAATTCTTCCATCATGTAGCCAAGTGAAAGCTCGGCCAGTGCCTGGTCATTCTGAGCTGTGGAGGTTACTCCTTCCAGAAGTTCACCGCTTGCATCGCCGCCCTTAAATGGCATGGTATCAAAGGTTACAACCTCCATACCCTTGTCCCTGGCAGGCTTTAACATCTCATAAGAATAGGATAACTGTCCGTGAGATACGATAATTCCGTCATAGTCTTTTGAAATAACCTGGGCTACGGTCTCCTGGGCCCTTGCGTCATCTCCGTCTGTTACAAAGGTGTCAACAGTCCAGCCAAACTTCTTTCCTTCAGAAACACATCCATCCAAAAACTGCTGGGTGTGGTCTCCTGCCGCCAGGTTCCGTACAACGGCAATCTTCTTTCCAGCCAAAGAACTGGAAGACTGAGCCTCTGCTGCCTTCTCCGCCGCAGTTGTCTGAGCCTCGGTCTTAGGAGCTTCCGTCTTCGCCTCTGTCGTTGCCGGTGCGGCTGTGCCGCTGCTGCCGCATGCAGTTACCGACAATACCATTGCCGCTGCAAGCACCATTGCTAACTTCTTTTTCATAAAGTAAACCTCCTTTAAAATATAAAATATAGTTTTCTATTCCGGACACACGTTCCTGTCCTTCCTGTAAAAATTGTAGCATATTGTACCCGTTTTTTCAATATTTTTATTTGATTTTATTTATTTATTTTGTTTTATATTGTATTCAGTTGTTATTTATGTTGTTTTATACCGCAATTGTGATGTTGTTTTCTATATTATATACACTCTTCCATTTTCTTCCATATAAAACAGGATCAAATTAACAAGAAATATTTACAATCAAATTTATTCATGTTTTATTTAACTGTATTTAACAAAGGCATAATAATAAAATCACTGAAAATAGTGAGTCAACCTACGCTGAAAAGCCGCCATTGGAGACAAAGGCGGCTTTTTTGCGTGGTGGCTGAAAGGAGTGGTGTATCTTAAAAAATACAGAAATGGAGGGGGGAATAAACTTTCCCGAGGGCCAAGCCGAAAGGTTTGGTCTTTTTTTATGCCACGAAAAAGGAGGTTAGTAAATGGCAGACAACAAAGAAAACATGGGCCCGGAGGAACATACCCCGCCTGGGCCGCCGCCCCGCCCTGTTGAGGAGGGCAAGACCGTCTATCTGAAATTGTCCGAGCTCCATGCGTTCCATCACGTCGATCCGTTTCCGGCAGCTACTCTCCGAGTTTTTGTCGGGAATCCACGGATATGTCGAACATCGTCACCATCTTGTAAAAGGCATTGAGGCTCGGATGCTGGCCGTTGTTCTCGTTATATATGATGGTGCGGGGAGTACGGTCAATGATATATGCAAGCTGCTCTTGCGTCAGTCCCGCTTTTTCCCTTGCTCGTTTTATGGCAAGCCCTATATCGTGAAAATCCAGCCTGCGCTCGTCTCGTTCAATCTTCATTATATCACCCAATGTAATTTTATATTTCGGGTTATAGTATTTGAACGACTTGTAGTTTCATGCAACGCACTATTTAATTTCATGTTCGTGCTTCAAAAGAGCGTTGACATTTGTGCATCCACTATATAAAACTGGTAACTATCAATTTTTCTATCTATCCGTTTGTAGCGGCTTCACAACTTGAATAGCGATTTGCAGCAAATAGGCAGACGGGTCTTTTTCACCAATCTCGTCAATTAAGTATTCTTCGTAGGCATTCCCGCAAATCTTTAGATGATGTTCTTCCACATAATCAAAAAGTTTTCGGTAAAGCGTATCTGTATGTCCATAATCCGTATATTCTGTTCCGACAATATAATATCCTTGAGGTTTCTGATAAAAGGCTGGGTATTGGTTTTGGGGCAGGCGATAATAATAGTTGCTTGGCTTGCTCCAAAGATGATTTTGCAGTTTGTCGTAGTTTACCATAGTGCCGACTGTAAATCCGAACTGTATTTCGTGGGAAGCACAGGCCGCATAAAAATCCGGAAGGTAATTCCATCCGCCTGACAGCTTATAATCATCAGGTAACTCCGGCCCTAAAAAGAGATTTTCTTCCGGGCGAAGCTCCACGGAGATTTTTTCAGCGTCCACCTGTAATCCGTGCTTGGTCTGCTCCATACGAGAAGCGACCATGCTTCGGATTTTTTGCAGCTTTTGGATTTGCTGTTCTAAACTTTCTTCTTGCCTCTCCAACTGCTCAAGCAGTTTTTGGGGAGAGCGTGTTCCAATATAGTCCCGTATGCTTTCTAAAGACATTCCTGCTTCCCGAAAGGAAACGATTACGCTTGCGGTGTCGATTTGCCGATAAGAATAATAACGATAGCCGTTCTCTGGGTCAATCTTTGATGGCTGTAAAATACCATGGTTGTCATAAAAGATCAGGAGCTTTCGTGAAATCCCAGATAGTGCTGCGAACTCGCTAATCTTCAAAAAATCTTTCATTTTTTTCGTCCCTCCCTCCCTTGACTGTATAACTATTATACAGTTTATACTATCTATTACAAATAGTCAAGGAGGGACTTTTATGTTACACAGAAGTGAGAATAGAAAACAAATCGCATATTATGTGTTGCCATCTATAAGCGCAATGGTAGTGTCTTTCACCTATAACGTTGTGGATGGGATGTTTGTAGGGCAAGGTGTCGGTGAAAATGCGTTGGCCGCCGTGAACCTTGCGGTGCCTTTTACGGAGATTATGACTGCACTGGCTTCCATGCTGACAGTGGGTGGGGCAACTGTCATGGCAATACGAAAGGGACGCGGTGAACATGAGGGCGCAAACAATGCCTTTATGACCAGCGCAATGCTTGTACTTATAGCGGGTATTGTTTTAACACTAATCGGAGTCCTGTTTCCCGCACAGATTGCGGATACATTTGGTGCAACAGCGGTACTCATGCAGGAAACTACGGATTATATTCGCTGGTATAGTCTGTTCTCTATTTTCTTCACGCTATCTATTTTAGGGTGCGCTTTTGTCCGCAATGATGGCAGCTCCGGGTTGGCCTTTTGGGGTATGGTTTCCGGTGCGATAGCAAACATCTTTTTAGACTGGCTTTTTGTTTTCCCGTTTCAATGGGGGATCAAGGGCGCGGCGATTGCGTCCGGTCTTGGACAAATCATTGCCTGTATTGTGCTATCCACACATTTTATCAAGAGGCATGGTATCCTACGCATTAAAAAAATCCGCATGGATAGGGCTTTATTCAAAAAGATCTTTACACGGGGGCTGCCCGAGTTTGTAATCCAAATGAGCCAGCCTATTACAATTTTCTGCTATAACCATGTGATCTTGAGTTATCTTGGCGAATCGGGTCTGGCCGCTTTTTCCGCCTGCACCTATATGCTGCTGATTGTGTTCGGCATTTTCTTAGGCGTGTCGCAGGGCATCCAGCCGTTGATTGGTAATAGCTTTGGGGAAAAACAGGCGGAGGACGTAAAATATTTCTTCCGTACAGCATTGGGCATCAATTTCGTTGCCTCGTTGGTTCTGTATGGAGCATATTTTCTGATAGGTCCTGCCGCACTCTCTCTGTTTATCAAGAATACGGCATTGCTACCTGTTTCTTTTGCGGCTCTAAAGGGATATGGCCTATCCTTGATTCCAGCATCTATTAATATCATTTACATCACTTATTTCCTTTCCACAAAAAACACCTCCCGCGCAATGGTGGTTTCTTGCAGCAGAGGTGTGGTATGGAACAGCATTTGTATCTTTGCAATTCCAACCTTGTTTGGCGTGGAGAGCATTTGGTTCCCCATGATTGCGGCAGAATTACTCACGCTTTGTATTGCGATTATCGTAAAGCCCGGCGTGACAAGACAAACAGACTACAAAATTATAGCTAAATAATAATTCTTCTATATAGCTGATTGGCGAAAAGCTGCTGGGTGGCAGCAAAGAAAAAAAGCCTTGTTTTAGCATGGGAAGATTACGGCCCTCCGCAGGAAGTTTTATTTCGTATAACAGGAAATTATAGCGTCTACGCAGTGTTTTTCTGTGCGGGCGCTTTTGTTTTTCCCTGCGCCTGCTTCGAGACAAAGTGTCCCGAAGTCCCGGCCTGGCGAGATCGGCCCCGGTGTCGATCTCCGCCGTCCCCATTTCTGATTTTCCCCTGTCCCCCGGTACAAATCAGAAATGGAGGTCATTCAAAATGACAACAATCAATTTA
This sequence comes from Lacrimispora sp., assembly GCF_036758025.1. Lineage (GTDB taxonomy): Bacteria > Bacillota > Clostridia > Lachnospirales > Lachnospiraceae > Lacrimispora. The sequence continues at coordinate 10,729 of NZ_DAIOXM010000040.1, forward strand.
CGGGATTTTTACCCGTGGTACATACAAGAACAGTTTATCGACGTTTCGGAAGATGTTGCCGCCGAACTTCTGGCCGGGAAACGGTATGAGGCCGCTTACCAGCGAAGGCTGACGCGCAACAAGGCACAGTATTCCTTGGATTGCGATGACGGCATCGAATACTCGGCCTGCCTGTCTGAGCCTACGGTGTAAACAGCGCATGGAGAATAAAAGCTGTCAAGGCGCAGGTACGCTTACAAAGCAAGAGCTTGAAAAATCCGTGTATGATGAAATGGTTAAAAAAATGCGGGCATTTCAAACACTGAAAGGCGGCAAAACCGAAGGCTACAATCCAAAGTTGACCGCCGCCCGCGCCGCACTTGCCAAAACCGAGGGTGAAATCGAAAAACTGATTGACACTCTCTCGGGTGCAAATCCTACGCTGTTGCAATACATTGGAAACTATAAATCTTCTTCACTTCGCATTATACCATTGTCAAATACACTTATGTTTTAAGTAATACCGTGAATAAAAAAAATAACCGCCATTACTGGCGGCATAAATTACAGAATTATTTTTCAGCTATCAAATCATTGAGCAGGTTTGTCTTTTTCGTCTTCGTCCAAGTATTAACTTTCGTATATGTCAGCTATATCATGTATTCTCCGCTTCATTTCTGTGCGGATATGTAATGGCTCTAAACACTCACATTTATTCCCAAAACTGAAAAGAATATTGTAGTGGTATTCGTTCTCTATGAAAGGAAAACTAACAATGTAATGCTCATCACCGTCTGGCGAAAAGTGTTCATAAGTGCAATAATCAAGTACCCTGTCCATGATAGATTTATGAATACGAATTTTGATTTTTGTTTGCATAGTTGTCAAAATATCAGTAAAATCCAACTGCGGTTTTTGATAATCCCGCGGCGTAAAAAATTCCTCTTGTATTTGCAGGTTTGATGTGCGGGATAGTTTAAATAAGCGAAAATCATTTCTTTTATAGCAATACCCCTGCCAATACCAATGACTGCTTTTCAATACAAGCTGATACGGCTCAGCTGTTCGTACGGTTTTATTTCCGTAACGGTCAGCATATTCAAAGGTCAGCAGCTTGCTTTCCTGCAAAGCTGTTTTGATAATTTCTAAATATGGCTGTATGTTCCTGTTGCCCATCCACGGACTTAAGTCTATATATATTTGATTTGCTTTTAATTCAATGTCTTTCGCTCTGTCGGCGGGGATAAAACTCTTGACTTTCGCAAAAGCGTTTACCAGTTCATCCCCTCGTATCATGTTGGAAAGACTGGAAAGTCCCATCAAGATAGAGGAAAGGTCTGCAGCCGAAAAAACCTTTCTATCAATCTTGTAATTCTCCATGATTTCAAAGCCGCCGCCCACTCCCGATGTAGAGCGGACAGGAATACCCGCCATGTTGATCGTGTCTATGTCGCGGTAGATTGTGCGGGGTGAAACTTCAAACATATCTGCCAACTCCTGTGCGCCTATACGCTTTTTATCAAGGAGTATCATAATAATGCTAACAAGCCTGTCAACTTTCATCTGATAGCCGCCTTCCAAAATTACTTTTTGTCATTATAGATTGTTGCCATACTATTGTCAACAATCAAAAGGTATAATAGGAAGGCAAACAAATCAATCTACCTATCAGGAGGAAACACCATGCAGAAAAAAGCCTTAGTAATAATCGATATTCAAAATGACATAACAAAGAATTACAAGGATGTTATTGGAAATATCAATAAAGCTATTGATTGGGCAGTCAATAACGATATTCATGTTATTTATATAAGGCATGAAAATTTATCAGCCGGTACCAGGACTTTTAAAACCAATACATATGGGTCGGAATTAGCTTCAGACTTGAAAACAGTATCAGAAAATGTATTTACAAAATACAAGGGAAATGCATTAAGCTGTGAAGAATTTGCAGACTTTATTAGTAAAAATGAAATATGTGATTTCTACATAGCAGGAGCAGATGCTGTTGCTTGTGTAAAATCAACCTGTTACAACTTACGCAAAGCAAATTACGGCGTTAATGTCCTGTCAGATTGCGTTACCAGTTATGATAAAAGAAAAATTGACGAAATGCTGCGTTATTATGAAAGTAAAGGCAGTAAAATAATTTGTTTGAATGACCTGTTAATTTAAGCTCTTTCCATATTGACCACATAATGCGGCAGGCGTTCTTTCGCCAGCCGCTTTGCTCGGTTATCAGTCTGTTTATAGAGCTTTGTATTCTACTATTTTTTATTCGGTAAATTTTTGTGCACCTAAGACAAATAAATCATGTCTTTTTTGAGTGATTATATCATCCTCTTCATGCCAGACCTGAAAAATACAGTTATGATGTTCAAGCATAAGCCGGCACAATTCATTAGCACTATAATTGTTTTCTATACAAAGATTCAATTTCTCGATTAAACGTTTATCCAGCATTTGATTATAGTCATGTTTATACTCATAGTTGGGTTTATAAACTTTATCAATGCACATTTCATTTTGGTACATTCGGCATGGACGGCAAATATCATCAGCTTCAATTGTTAATTGCAATTGAATTTGATGATTTTTAATAATTTCATTAGCAACCTTATAAAAGTCATGCCCCATGTTTTCATCAGGGACAAAAACTTCCACTCCTGAACCATATAATTTTATAATATCCATAAAATGATGTGGTTTAATAATTATCTCCGTCATATTTACCTCCATTCCGTGACACGGCTTCACGCCACAAATTTTTTATGAAAACTCATCTTTTCTAGCCTTATTATATCAGAGAGCACCTTAAAAGTCTCATACATTTATCGCCGATATATAATAAATAACTCCTCCACAAAAAGAAATAATACCCCGAAAGCCGGACACAGCAAAAAACTGTTCCTGACTGACAGGGTATTATCTCCCATTTCCTTATTATCTAAAAAACTTCTAATGCATTGACAAATATTCCGCTACATCTTCCACAACGATTGCAGCAACGGCCTGGATATCAGGGTCGGCACTGTATAAAGTGGCACCACAATAATCCTTTATCATCTTCATGTCATTGGCGCTGTCACCAATGACCCTTATTTCATCAAATCCGCCCCAGTACCTTGAGATCCAGTCCACAGCAGCCGATTTATCCACGCCCTTTGCCACAATATCTCCGTTCCACACATTTGGATAAGCAGATATAAGGGGAAAACGGTCATTCAGTTGGCTGCACAGCTCCTTAATCCAGGCTTTGTCCTTCCTGCGGCGGTGGATCTGCACGATTTCTTTAAGACAATCAATCTGGTCTATGGAAATCTGCCCGTCACTGGACTTTTGAGTGGTGCTGCCGGAGCCTGAAAGTACATTTACCTTTCCCCTTCGCATGGATACACCGCTCCCTTCATCCCCAAGACCGTGAAGGAATAAAAGCACTTCCTTGGCCGTCTGATCGTCTATGGTCCTGCAAAATAATTCCTTTCCTGTTCCGTCCAAGATCAAAGCTCCGTTATTGAGAATAAGAGCATCCGGCTTTAAGGAATATGTCTCCAAAAGTCCCCGGAGAGAAGACTCATTCCGCCCTGTGGCAAGGACAAACCTGTTTCCTGCCCCCTGCCATTCACTGACTGCCTTTAAGTTTTCGTCACTGACAGAACCGTCAACATACAGAGTCCTGTCAAAATCACTTACTGCACATTTCATCTCCTTCCCTCATCTCCTTTCCTCTGCAGAATACACTGACCAGATTTAAATTTGAATCCACAATGGTAAAGTCCGCATCCTTACCGGGTGCAATACTTCCTTTCTTATCATCCACATGGATATACCGGGCCGGATTTAAGCTGGTCATCCTCATAATATCAAACCAATCCACCCGGGTATGGCAGGCCATGTTCTGAATGGAGCCTATATAACTCAGCTCCACATCCTTAACAGCCTTATAATCCCTGGGATCAATCCATTCCTCCCTGCCGTCATAATGGGCAATCCGGACCTTGTCCCCATCCTTTATAAATTTTATCTTCCTCACATAATGGTCAAATTCCGTCTGAGTCTGGGCAAGGCCGCTGCAGTCCGTAGTCATAATAATCCGCCCGCTGCCCTTGATCCGGTAAGCGATGTCAAAAGCCTCATGAGATACTGTCATTCCTGTCTGCTTGGCAAATTCGCACATCATATCATCGAAATACAAGGCGGCTCCCGCCGTACCCAGCTCCCGGTGGTGGAATCCCCGCATCCCGCTGAATGTATGGGTAAATCCTCCCACCCCTGCATCCTTGATTTCCTTGATCTGGGCGAAGGTGGCTGCACTGTGTCCAATGGAGGTCTGAATATTATGGCTTCTGCAAAATTCCAGCACCTCTCTTGCTCCTTCCAGTTCCACGGCAATGGTCATGTACCGGCAAAGCTCTTTGTTCCGGAAGCTGTTATAAAGTTCTTTCATGACACGGAGACTTGGCAGAATGCAGCATTCTTCCCGCTGCATTCCCCGGTACTGGGGATTGATAAAAGGCCCTTCCAAATGAACCCCCAGCATCTCTGCCCCCGGATAATCCATCTCATAAGCTTCATCGGCCGCTTCAATAGACCGCTTAATCTCCGGCAGGGTATCTGCTCCCGAAGCAGCCAGATAAGAAGTGACTCCCGCATAAGGAAGGGTACGGCTCATCTCTTTTAACGCCCCGGCGCTTTTTTCAAACCAGAAAGAACCTGTAGCCCAGCCATGAATATGGATATCAATAAATCCGGGCAGAATCACAAAATCAGAAAAGTCCTCATAAGGCCCGTCATATTCCTTATGCAAAGCCTTGACCTTTCCATCTTCAATCTCTATAAACCCATCAAATTCTTCTTGTTCCAGAATAATATGTTTTGAATAAATGATCATAGTCCGCCTCCTTTCATGTCCCGTCTTAAAACGAAAGGGAATGGTGCAAAATACTGCCACATCCCCTTTTCTATATCAATACGTTCCCCTTTGCCGTCAAGTCCGGCTCATATCACCGAACTCTCCTATGACTCCAGCTTTTCCTTCAGCATATTTGCTGTCTTTAATGCCTTCTCTGCCATCTCCCTGGCAAGGACGCTGCACAATCCCGTATAGCTGGCAGGATCAATCATGGACTTTAATTCCTCTGCCGTAAACATGGAAGACAGGGTTTCATCTTCTATCAGCACGTCGTAATAGTCCTTTCCGTCCAGCTCCACTTTCATGGCCTTTTCATACATGAGTTCATGGGCTTTGTCTTTGCCCAGCTTTTCAGCCACATTCATCATCACAAACTCGCTGTTATCCAGGCCCTTATTTAAGTTCACATTTTTCAGCATCCGCTCTTTGTTAATATGAAGGGTCCGACTCAGCTCTTCGGCCCGGATCAGCACCTCAGTGGTCAGTTCCAGCCCTTCTTCCATAATTCCGTCAAACAGCATATAAGAGCTGCTGTCTCCTTCAAACATCCGCACGGAGGAATAAAGCCCTGTAGCTGGAAGAGAGTAAAGCTTCTGGGAATTAGCGATAATTCCTTTTGCAAGCTTGGGGTTGATTTTCTGGGGCATAGTGGAACTGCCTATAGTTCCCGGAGTAAAGGATTCACTGACCTCGGAAAACTCCTCCACTCCTGTATAGTAAACCTCTTCGGCCATTTTGTGAAGGGTATTGCACAATAAGCATAAGTTCATCAGATATTCAATCTTCATCTGACACATATTCCGGCTTGGAACATCCATGGACCCCATGCCCAGCTTATGGGCGACACGGTCCTGAACCTTACGGCCTGCAGAGCCAGTGGCATGAAAGCCTCCTGCTGCTCCTCCCATCATGGTCACAAATACCCGTTTTTCGCTTTCCTCCAGACGTTCTAAAGTACTTAAAAGCTCGCTGATCCAGACAGAAACCTTATAGCCATAGGTAATGGGTATGGCATGCTTGCCATGGGTTCTCCCGGCCATGACTGTATCTGCATTATCCTGGGCCAGCCTGCCTAAATTCGCCAGAATATCTCCGAGAAAGCTTTTAAAAATATGGTTTACCTGCATCGTCATATAAAGCTGGGAAGTCTGCTGGATATTCTGGGTAGTAACTCCGTAATGAACATACTTTCCGCCCTCTTCTCCGGCTGCCTTTACCAAAACCTTGACAAAGGGAACAAAACCGTGTCCTACCTTGGCTTTAATCCGCTTCATCTCATCCAAGTCCAGGTCTTCAAAGCGAACCGCTGCAATATCTTTGGCTGCCTCCATGGGTATGAAACCTTCCTCTGCCTGGGAAAGAGCCAGGGCAGCCTCCACCTTCAGCCAGGTTTCATACTTTGCCGCTTCACTTAGCAGCTTTTTAATCCCCCTGTCATCCAGTCCACTTTTTGAATCATAAAAAGCTCTCATCCTCCACCTCCTATTTCTTTAGGGCATCATCTACTGCGTGACGTACAAATTCCACGTGAGGCCCGAATACAACATGAATGTGATTGGCTGACGGGAAGAAAATACCTGCGCAGCCGGAATCTTTAATTTTTACCTGATCTACCAAAGCCGGGTCTTTTAAGTCAATACGAAGCCGGGAAATACAGTTTTCCACGCTTAAGATGTTCTCCTTGCCTCCCAGGCCTTTGATAACAACTTCAGCAATGGCAGGCCAGTTCTTTTCTTTCAGCAGAATGCTTGCGGATTCTTCAATTTCAAACTCTTCACGTCCCGGTGTCTCCAGGTTGAATTTTTCGATGAACCATTTGAATACAAAGTAAAATACTACAAAGTTTCCGATGCCTAAAAGAACCAGATTAATCCAATTAGTATTTTCATATAAAAGACCGAAAATTCCAAAGTCAAAAATCGTACCGCGGATATAACCGATGGAAATACCCAGCATCTGGTAAGGAATGGCACCAATACCGCTCATGATGCAGTACAGAATAAAGAGCTGGGGTGAAATAAACAGGAATGAGAATTCCAGGGGTTCCGTGATATTTCCTAAAAATGCAGTCAGACAGCAGGTGAGGATAACACCTTTTGCAATTTTTCTGTTTTTTAAGAAAGAGGTGCGGTACATAGCCAGACCTACAGCTGGCACACGGAACAAGGTTGTCAGCATCTGCGCACCTCCTAAGTAGCTGGTAAGGGTTGGCATAAGCTGGCTCCAGTATTCGCTGGTGGGCCCTAAGTTAAATAAAACTTCATTGGTTGCATTTAAGATTCCCACATACTCTGTTCCATTGATCATGTAAGTTCCGCCGGCTTCAGTAAAGCGGACGATGGAAGCCAGAACGTGATGGAGTCCAAAGGGAATCAGCGCTCGGTTTAAAGCGTAATAAACGGCATTTCCTATGTAAGGCGTTGTGAAAATAAAGGAAATGCTGATAAGGAAATTGGTCAGCATATTCCAGAATACCGGAATGATCAGGCCAATAGGGATCATCAGTGCAAAGGTGATAATCGGAATGGACTTCTTTCCTCCAAAGAATGCGAATGCCAGAGGAAGCTCCAGACGGTAAAACCGGTCCGCCACCTTGGCAGCCGTCAGTCCTGCTATGATACCTCCCAGGGCCTCAATCTTTAATGTCTGAATTCCCAGAACCGTACCTTGCCCCACCTGGGCCGCAACATCCGCCTCAGCCAGAGTTCCTGTCTGTTTTAAGTAAACACTCATTACCACGTTCAGTGTCAAATAACCCACGACAGATGCAAAAACCGCAATTCCTTTTTCATTTTTTGCCATACCCTGGGCAACGCCCATGGCAAACAGCAATGGTATATTGTTAAAAACAATGCTTGTAATCGTTTGTAAGCTGGACAACACAAGCTTTAAAATATCATTTCCAAAAATCGGAAATTTCTCTACCATGTAAGACTGGCCCAATGCACTGCAAATCCCCATAACCATGCCAATAGGTGCAAGAACTGCGATTGGCAGCAGCAGTGAACGTCCGAATATCTGGATACTGTCCTTCCAGCTAGACTTTTTATTTCCCATATTTTTTCCCTTCCTTTGTTATGACATTGTGGTTTTAAGGCGCGTCTTAAACTTATACTCATTATTGCAAATTTTTTCGGACGCTTCAAGGCAAAAAAGATACATTTTATTGTTGCGTTTAGTTGCCCTTAATTTTATAATAAAACTATAACAATATATCGGTATGGGAGGGATTATATTATGGGACTGAGCTACAGCGATTTGAACTTGCTGCGCTTTATACAAAAAAGACAGGTAATTTCCCTGTCAAAGGCTGCACTGCAGTTTGAAAAGGATGAAATATCCATACGGCGGACCGTTGAAAGAATCAACCTCTTTTCCACAAAGCCTTTGGTGGAAATAAAAAAAGGCCTCTGTTTAAGCCGTTTAAGCTACAAGGAATTTGTGGATTTTATCCAGCAGATCACCATGGAAGACTACGCCAGCTCCCACATTGAACGAATCCGGGTCATGATTGTGACCATTTTCTTTCACGGCTATGTCAATGCCTCTTCCTTATATGAGAACTGGGGCATTTCCCTTACCACGAAAAAGCAGGATACCGCTTATTTAAGAAAACTTTTGCAAGAACACGGACTTAAGCTTTTGACCTTAAAGAAAAAAGGGCTTACTATTGAAGGGGATGAGCTGCAGCTACGCTTTCTCGTCCTTAACATTCTTCATCCTCTGCTGGAGTTTACAGCAGAAAACCGGATTGAAGCCCGTTATGCCAACACCCCGTTGGAAAAGCAAAGCTATCATCTGGCTAATGCTTACTTACAGCCTGTTTCCACCCAGGCAGTGAACCAACTGACTTCCTTTTTAACAGAATATCAACTGTCCCTCAATTATCCGTCGAAAAAATTTCTGCTGCTGTTTATCTGCATTATGGAAATCCGGCCTGTCAGCGAAACTATGGAATTTTCTTACCGGCTGCCCCTGGCGCCTTTGAACATTCATTTTACTGACAAACCCCTGGAAAATAAGCTGTACAATGTGGTTCTCAGCATGATGAATTTTTCCAGCAGTCCTGACTTTCCCATGGACAACCGCCTGCGCCATACCACTGAACAGTTTGCAGAACAGGTGGTCAATCGCTTAAAGAAACCCTTTGCACTCCAGGAAGAATTTATCCAGGAACTTTACAGCTATTTTTACCGGGAAATTACACTGAATCATTTTCACTGTACATTTGTGGATAAGACTGTAGAAAATACAAGGGAGCAGTTTTCAGACCTGTATGAGATTATACGGAAATATGAGGTGTATTTTAAGGCAGCCTACAACTTTTCCTTTATGGATGAACACCTTTCCTCCCTGACGCTGCTGGTGCAGAAGCACATTCTGCGCAACCGCACCGTAAGCCGTCAGCATAAAAAAATCGTGGTAATGACCAGCATCAGTTTTGAGCGGGTCAGTTTCTTTCTGGAACAGATCAAGGAATACGTGGAGCTGCAGTGGATAGGAACTCTCAATATTAACGAAATCCATGAGCTGAAAGACTTAGATTATGACTATATCTTCTGCTTTTCCTCCCGTATTTATAACATGCTTCACGGACAAAACCTTCCTGTCATCCATATTAATTTCTTTGTGGGCAGCAGCGATGTGGAAAAGCTTCTGACCTATGGATTTTCAACCCGCAAACACCGGTTTCTGGCCGCCCGCTTTGTATCGGAAATCGGCGGAAAAAGCGAGTCCGAGATGGAGACTTATTTAAAGGAACATTACGGGGACCATTTTGTGTGACAAAATCCCTTAAAGCAGCTTTAAAACAGGCTCTCCGATCATTCCTTCCGCTTTGCTTAAGCCAAAGTTTTCCAAAACCGTCACTCCTACCACGGCAAAGGTGTCCTGTTCGTCTATTTCTCCGCCGCCAGTATAAGACGGAGAATATGCCAATAACGGCACCTTTTCCCTGGTGTGGTCGCTTCCTTTATAGGTGGGATCGTTGCCGTGATCCGCTGTAATCATCAGAAGATCATCCTCTCCCAGCAGCGGCAAAAGCTCGCCCAGTTTTTCATCAAACCGTTCCAGCTCTGCTCCGTATCCAACCGCATCCCTCCGGTGTCCCCACAATGCATCAAAGTCCACCAGATTGACAAAACACAGACCGTTGAAATCTCTTTCAGCAATTTCTATGGTCTGTTCCATGCCGTGAACGCTGCTTTGGGATTTATTTCCTTCCGTCAGACCTTCGCCGTCGAAAATATCATAGATTTTGCCCACACTGATCACATCATGGCCCGCATTCTTTAACACATTCAGGGCTGTGTCTCCAAAAGGCTTCAAGGCATAATCATGGCGGTTAGCAGTTCTTTTAAATTCACCCTTTTTCATACCTACATAGGGCCTTGCAATCACTCTGCCCACCTTCCACTCGTCTTTTAAGGTCAGCTCCCTGGCAATCTCACAGCAGCGGTAAAGCTCCTGAAGGCCAAAGGTTTCCTCATGGGCACAGATCTGCAGAACCGAATCCGCAGAAGTATAGACGATCATGTCCCCGGTGGCTATCTGATGCTCTCCCAGTTCGTCCATGATTTCCGTACCGCTGGCAGATTTATTCCCTACGATCTTATGTCCGGTGCGCTTTTCCAGTTCATCCAGCAGTTCTTTGGGAAAACCTGTTTCCGTAAAGGTCTGAAAAGGCTTTGTAATATATAGTCCCATCATCTCCCAATGGCCTGTCATGGTATCTTTTCCAACACTGGCTTCATTGAGTTTCCCGTAATATGCCTTGGGATCTGCAACAGGTTTTACATGATTTAAAGAACACAAATTTCCCAGACCAAGTTTTTCTAAATTGGGCAGGTGAAGATGGCTTACTGAAGCATCGATATGTCCCAGGGTATTGCTGCCCTCATCTCCGTATTGGGCGGCATCAGCCATTTCTCCTATTCCCAAAGAATCTATGACAATGACAAAAACTCGTTTAAATCGTTTCATATTTCCTCCTTTTAGCTTAATTTTAATTTCACAAAAATCCCTGATTCAGCCGGTTTTTGGTTCTTTCGTACCAATCCAAGAAATCAGCTGTTCACTTATATAATATGGTCTGCACGCAGCATATCACTTTTCAGGTATTTCTTCCATACCTTCATTATACAATTCCAAGGAATTTTTGCAATGTTTTTATAATATTATTGACCGATGTGCAAAAATACCCTGCACGCAAAACACGAAAAAAACTGTGTTTCGCATGCAGGGTAATCAGTTATGCTGCCTGATTTTATAGAATATCACCGCTCCAACACTCCCCAGACAGGCAATGCCTGCCAGAAGCAGATAACCGGTTCTCATTCCCGCCTCCGATGCCACTGCACCTGTAAAAATGGGAAATGTTGTCATTCCCACCGCATATACGGCCTGAAACAAACCCATTGCCGTGGATTTGCTGCCGGCAGGAATCTGCTTCATTGCTTCGGAGGTGGTAAAAGAAAACAAAATCCCCGTGGACATTCCCGGTAAAATCTGCAGGAGTAAAAGCACCGGTATATTCCCTGCGGCTGGAACCAGGACGCAGTACAGAGCCACAACCGTAAATACCAGAGGAATCCAGAATCTTGGCCCTTTACGGCTGCAGGCGCCGGAAGCCGCAAAAGCAGCAAACCCCACGGAAGACATCATATAGATTACAGAAGATATCCCCACAATTCCATCGGATGCGCCCAGATTTTTCAATATCTGGTTTGTAAATGACATGGCAGTGGTAAGCTGTATCCCCTGCTGAATCAGGGCCAGAAAAGAAAACATCCACAGACTTCTGATTTTGCAGACAGAAAGCAGTTCCCCGATTTTATGCATGCCAGGCTTAACATGAATTTCTTTGATCCTGACAGAAAGGAGAAAAGCCAATAAGCCTGCACAGATGCTCAGCATACAGATTCCGGCCATGCCGATCCGGCGGTAGCTTAAGGTGCTGCAAAGAAAGCCCAGAAGCATTCCAAAATTGTTGAACAGCACGATCCGGCTGGTAGCAGCCTGCTGGTCCTGAGCTGAAAAATGGTTGGTGTAAAACACCATAAAGGATATCCACATGGCAGAGGCCAGTCCGGAAAAAAGATTGGCGATCAGAAAGCCGGTGCCATTGCACCAGAGTACCCGGAAAACCGATGCAGTTCCCGATGCAAGGGCTCCTGCCATAATAAAGTATTTATGCCTGCCAACAGAATCCGCACAAAGCCCTATGGGAAACCTTAACAAAAGCTGGGAAATTCCATAGGCTCCCACTACCATTCCAATTAATGCGCTTCCAACTCCGGAAGCAGTTAAAAACGTGGTCTGATACGGAATGTACACATATTGTGCAAACCAGAACAGGGATACTATGGCAAGGTAGCGGATTTCCTGTTTGCGGGTAAAAGTAAGATGATTCAAAGTCTGTTCTTTCATATTCTCTTCCTTTGAGCGTATTCCTCCAGAATCCTGTGGATGTGAACGGCCAAGTACATTTCTTCCTGCTTGGACAGTTTGGAATCAAATTTTTCCTTGATAAAAATGCCGATCTTTTTCACGCATTCATATTCTCTGGGGCATTTCTCAAGCACATGGGTATAAAAGGAATCCTCATAATCGTATAAATCCTGATTGCCGTTTACAAGCCTTTGTGCAAAGAGGCGCAGATGAGTTACAAAACGGGTATAGCCGATGCCGTCCTCATCATAGAGAATAGAGAAGTTATATTTTACGATATCCAAAATCCCCTTAACTGTCTCAAATATCTTCTGGTTATCCATGCTGTCAGACTGATTTGTCTGCGCATTGATAAAATGAAAGGCAATGTTTCCTGCCTCATCCTCAGGCAGCTCCACCTGCAGCCTCTCTCTCACAAGCTTAAGAGCATACAGGCCCACCTGATATTCCTTTGGATTGAAGCGTTTTAAGGTCTGCGTGTAAAAATTCTGTATTAAGATCCCCTCATTGTTCCTTTTTACAGCAAAAGACAGGTGGTCTGTAAGTCCCAGATAAATATGCTCCATCAGCACCATTCCATAGGTGTCAATGGCATAGTCAATGACCTGTTTAGCCAGTTCAAAGTAGGTGCTGTCTATTTCGGAGGCAAGCCTGATGATGTTCTTGGAAACAGACCGGTCCTTTAAGACAAATACCTTTTCAATGTCTTCACTTTTTAAACGGTGCCCGATGGACTTATTGAATCCGATTCCCTTGCCCATCAGGATTACCTCCCTTCCGCTGTCATCAAGCGCCAGCAGCAGGGAATTATTCATTACTTTTACAACCCTCATAACCAACCCCATTTCTATTATTCTTACGAAAGCAGCAAGCCAAAGTCAAGCTTCCCTGACTTTGGCGGCTGCTCATGGAGCAATGGACCGGAGGTCTACTTAAAGTTCCTCTCCATTTGTTTCAATCACCCGCTTGTACCAGAAATAACTGTCCTTTTTCACGCGGTGTAAATCCTTCAAATCATGGTCTTCCCGGTTGACATAGACAAAACCATATCTCTTCCGGAAACCCTGATGAGAGCTGAGAAGATCGATAAAGGACCAGGGAGAATATCCCATAACCTGAACTCCGTCTTCTATGGCCTGGCTGATAGCCTGTATATGAGCTTTCAAATAGCTGATCCGGTACTCGTCATGGACCTTTCCATCTTCTGTCAGGATATCGGCAGCTCCCAGACCGTTTTCCGTAATGATAAGAGGAAGATGGTACTTCTGATGATAACTGTTTAATACGGTCCGAAGACCCAGAGGGTCGATCTGTGCTCCGTATTCGCTGGCAGCCAGATTCTCATTCTTAATGTGGTGAAAATAGCCGTACATATCAAAATCCACTTCATTGATGGGATATGCCCTCTCTCCCACCGGATGGGCCTCATCAACCGGAAGGTAACGGACACAGATGGTGCGGTAATAGTTTACGGCAATAAAATCCATGTCTGCGCCTTTTAAGATTTCCTCATCCTCAGGCTCCATGACCGGCACAATGTTTCTCTCTTCCAGATAACGCATGTAATAGCCGGGGTAACGGCCGTAATAATGCATGTCCAGACAGTAATCCGTCTTAAACCAGTCGTTCATCCTGGCTGCCCACACATCCTCCGGCTTGTTGGTTTCCGGATAGGTACAGGTGGAAGATACTGCAGGGCCGATTTTACCATTGGGTATAATGGAATGGCAGGCTTTCACGGCCAGGGCATGAGCCAGGAACATGTGATAGTCCATCTGGGCTCTCTGGCGGTCGGCTTCCCATTCGTCATCTGTGGTAATATTCACCCGTTCATCGACTCTTACCATGAGGTTCTGCTCATTGTGAACCTGCCAGCAGGTAACCCTGTCTCCAAAAGCTTCAAAGCATATTCTTGCATAGCGGTCAAAGGCTTTTACACACTCCCTGGATTCCCATCCATTATACTTTTCAACAAGGGCGTAAGGAAGATCAAAGTGGTATAAGGTGATAAACGGCTCAATGCCATGTTCCAGCAGGCAGTCAATGACCTTATTATAAAAATCAATGCCCTCCTGATTCACCTCTCCGTCTCCATCAGGCACGATTCTGGCCCAGGCAATGGAGAATCGGTAAATCTTCATCCCAAGCTCCTTCATCAGACGGATATCTTCCTCCCAATGGTGGTAGAAATCGCTGGCCACCTTGCTGTCAGCCTGAATATCCGAGCGTTTGAAGGCGTTTATATCGGCAACGGTAGGTCCCTTTCCTCCCTCATTCCACCCGCCTTCGATCTGGAATGCCGAAGAGGAAGCTCCCCATAAAAAGTCCTTTGGAAAATTTGATTTCGTTCCTTTCATATGCACACTCCTTTTACTGATTTGTTTTAATTGCAATCACCGGCTTTTCAAGAGAAGCCCGTGGGGATGTAATTCCTGTTACCTCCTGGAAGAAAGGAGTATTGCTGATGATAAT
>NZ_DAIOXM010000041.1:0-24502 GCF_036758025.1 Lacrimispora sp.
AAGAAGATTCTTGATTTAATTACGGCAGAGATGAAGAAAGCCTTTGCAGACTGCGGTTATGACGAGGTTTATGCAAAAGTGACCTTATCAAACCGCCCGGATCTTTGTGAATACCAGTGCAACGGTGCCATGGCGGCGGCCAAGGCTTATAAAAAGAAACCCTTTGATATTGCGGCAGAAGCAGTGGAAAGGCTCTCCGGCAGCGGAATGTTTGCTGCGGTGGAAGCAGTGATGCCGGGCTTTATCAATTTAAAGCTCAATCCGGAATATTTAGCAGAATATATGAATGGAATGGCTGACAGCGGACAAGGCGGCTGTGAAACCAGTGACAGTCCTCTGACTATTGTAGTGGATTATGGCGGCGCTAATGTGGCAAAGCCTCTTCACGTGGGACATCTCCGTTCTGCTATCATCGGCGAGAGTATTAAACGGATGGGCCGTTTCCTGGGCCATACGGTCATCGGTGACGTTCATTTAGGAGACTGGGGTCTTCAGATGGGGCTGATCATTGAGGAATTAAAGGACAGAAAGCCGGACCTGGTTTATTTTGACCAGTCCTATGAGGGAGAATACCCGGAGGAAGCACCTTTTACCATCAGTGAGCTGGAGGAAATTTACCCGGCAGCCAGCGCAAAGGCCAAGGAGGATGAAGCATTCAGTGCAAGAGCCCATGAAGCCACCTTAAAGCTTCAAAACGGCTATCAGCCATACCGGGCCATCTGGCAGCACATTATAAAAGTGTCTGTTGCTGATTTAAAGAAGAATTACGGAAACTTAAATGTTTCCTTTGATTTATGGAAAGGGGAAAGCGATGCGGAACCCTATATTCCTGGTCTGATTAAGGAGCTGGAGGAAAAGGGCCTTGCTTACGAAAGCCAGGGTGCTTTGGTGGTGGACATTGCCCAGGAAGGAGATTCCAAGGAACTGCCTCCCTGTATTGTAAGAAAATCAGACGGCGCAGCCCTTTATTCCACCTCTGATCTGGGTACCATCATTGAGAGAGAAAAGGATATCAAGCCGGACTGGTATATTTATATCACGGACAAGCGTCAGGAGCTTCACTTTGTCCAGGTGTTCAGAGTGGCAAAGAAAGCCGGTTTTGTGGCTCAGGATAAGAAGATGTCCCATTTATGCTTCGGCACCATGAACGGAAAGGATGGAAAGCCTTTTAAGACAAGAGACGGCGGAGTCATGCGTCTGGAAACCTTAATTGCAGATATCAGCCAGGCGGCTTATGAAAAAATCATGGAGAACCGTACCGTTTCCGAGGAAGAGGCAAGAGAGACCTCCAAGATCGTGGGAATGGCGGCTTTAAAGTACGGAGATTTATCCAATCAGGCTTCCAAGGATTATGTATTTGACATGGACCGCTTTGTATCCTTTGAAGGAAATACGGGACCTTATATTCTTTACACCATTGTGCGGATCAATTCCATTCTGGCAAAATACAGGGGACTGGAAGAGAAATACCAGGGAAAGGAAGAGATTCTCCCTGCCTTATCAGCTGCAGAAAAGGACTTGATGCTCCAGCTTTCCAGATATAATGAAATAATGGAAACCAGCTTTGCAGAGCTGGCTCCTCATAAGATATGCCAGTATGTATACGAATTGTCCAATGCCTTCAACCGGTTCTACCACGATACCAAGATCATCTCCGAAGAGGATAAGCGGCAGCAGGCTTCCTGGATACGCCTGATCGGCCTCACCAAAGATGTGTTGAACGGCTGCATCAATGTACTGGGAATTGAGGCTCCGGAACGAATGTAAAAATGGGAACGGATGTGAGACGCTATGAAAATATCGCAGATGACCACAAATGCCTTCTGGAAGGGCGAATCAGGCGTCAGAGCCCTGGTGGAAGATCAGGGAAAAGAATATAAGGCTGTCCTGCACCTCAAAGGGGATCAGGTTCTCGATTATTCCTGTACCTGTGCCGGGGGAAACTCTTATAAAGGCATGTGCCCCCACTGCCGGGTTCTTCATCAGGTCTATAAGGAGCAGGCAGCCCAAAGGCAGGTAAAGCCTGTCACCACATCCCCAAGAGCCAGAGCCATGATCCGGGAATATACCAACCGGGAAGTGTCCCGGATTATGAGCGAGGGAGAAGAGGAACAAGTCAGGCTTTCAGTTTCCATGCTGTTAGGACGGCAGGACATCAGGCTGGAATTCAAGCTGGGAAGGGACCGGCTCTACCTGATCCGGGATCTGGTGGCCTTTGCAAAGGCAGTGGAGAACGGAACCTATGTGGAATACGGGAAAAACCTGGCTTTTCATCATGACCGCACCGTTTTTGTAAAGGAGAGCAGGCCCCTTCTGGAATTTATTCTGGAGGTGGTAAACCTTTACGGTGAGCATTATGAGCAGTTTCAGAAAAGCTCCTTTTCTTCCCCTCCAGTCCTCCGGTTTTTAAGCCTGAATAAGGTAAACAGGGACCGTTTTTTCAGCATTATGAAGGGAAAGACTCTGGAGACAGAGGATTATAAGGGGAAGAAGCGGAATCTGGAAATCCTGGACCAGAATCCGGATTTAAAGGTCAATGTGAGACGCCAGGGACAGAACGGGGTTCTGGTGTCCATTGACAGGGAGATCATGGCCTTTCAGGGGGAACACCATTTATATCTGGCGGATGCGGATCATTTATACCGCTGTGACCAGTCCTGCAGTGAAAACCTGGGTGTATTTTTGGAACAGATGATGGAGGGCTTTGACGCCTCCTGCAGGCTGGAGATCAATGACAAGGATATGCCTCTTTTTTATGAACGGGTGTTAAGACGGATCGCCACTGACTGCAGCATTGATTCCGGGGATCTTGATCTGGAAATCTTTAAGCCTGAGGAGCTGAAGGCCAGATTTGACTTCGATTCCAACGGGCCTGATGAGCTGGTTTTAAAGCCTACTCTGTCCTATGGGGATTATTCCTTTCAGCCGGTGGAGGATGAAAAGCTCCCCCGCACCGTGTGCAGGGATGTGCCGGGAGAATTCCGCATCAGCCAGCTCATTACCCGGTATTTTAAGTACAAGGAACAGGAGTCCCTGTATCCGGTGATCCGGGATGATGAGGATGGGGTATACCGCCTGCTGTCAGAAGGCATGAGTGAATTCATGGCTTTGGGTGAGGTGTATTTTTCCGAATCTTTTAAAAGCTTAAAGGTTCTTCCGCCTCCCAAGGTTTCCATCGGCATCCGCAGCAGCGGAAACTGGCTGGAGCTTCAGGTGGATACGGCTGGTTTATCAGCCGCAGAACTTTCCGGACTTTTGGCTGGATACAACCGGAAAAAGAAGTATTACCGCCTGAAAAACGGAGAATTCATCAGTTTGGATGACAATGGCCTTATGACTGTGGCAAAGCTGGTGGAGGGACTTTCCATAGGCCGCAGTGACTTAGAGGGCAAGGCCGTCCGCCTTCCCAAATACAGAGCTCTTTATCTGGACAGCCTGTTAAAAGAGGGAAGCGGCATCACCCTTTACCGGGATCAGCTTTATAAAGCAGTGGTCCGCGGGATGAAGTCGGTGGAAGACAGTGACTTTGAAGTTCCTGCTTCCCTGAGCCAGATTTTAAGAGGATACCAAAAGACCGGCTACCGGTGGCTCAAGACTTTGGACAGCTACAGCTTTGGGGGAATCCTGGCAGACGACATGGGTCTGGGAAAGACCATTCAGATCATTGCCCTGCTTCTTGATGAGGCGGCAAAAGAGGAGCACACTACCTCCCTTATTATCTGTCCGGCTTCTTTGGTCTACAACTGGGAAAATGAATTCTGCATCTATGCCCCTTCCCTGAAGGTACGGACCGTTACGGGCACGGCTCAGGAGCGGGAGGCCCTGCTGGCCCATACGGAGGAAGCCGATGTGCTCATCACCTCCTACGATCTGTTAAAACGGGACAGGGATATTTATAAAGACAAGACTTTCCGCTTTCAGGTTATTGACGAAGCCCAGTATATTAAAAATGCATCGACCCAAAGCGCCAGGGCGGTGAAGAGCATTGATGCAGGCTGCCGTTTTGCCCTGACCGGAACACCAATTGAAAACCGTTTATCAGAACTATGGAGTATATTTGATTTTCTGATGCCGGGATTTTTATTCAGCTATCAAAGGTTTAAAAAGCAGTACGAGTCCCCCATTGTCAAGGAGCAGGATGTATCTGCCTTAGAGGAGCTTCACCGTCTTATCGGCCCCTTTCTTCTGCGCCGCTTAAAAAGGGACGTTCTGAAAGAGCTGCCGGATAAGATGGAAACCGTGATTTACTCTGCTTTTGACAAGGAGCAGCAGGCTCTTTACGGGGCCAATGCACTCCGGTTGAAGGAAGAGCTGGAAACCATGGAAAGCCAGACAGGAAGAGATCATATACAGATATTGGCAGAGCTTACCAGGCTCCGCCAGATTTGCTGTGATCCTCATTTGTGCTATGAAAATTACAAGGGGGATTCGGCGAAGCTGGAGACCTGTATTGACCTGGTACGAAACGGCGTGGAGGGAGGCCATAAGATCCTTCTCTTTTCCCAGTTCACTTCTATGCTGGAAATCATTGAGGAAAGGCTGAAAAAGGAGAATATCCCCTATTACATGCTGACAGGGGCCACTCCCAAGGAGGAGAGGCTGCGCATGGTGAACTCCTTTAAAAATGATCAGGTGCCTCTGTTTTTAATTTCCTTAAAGGCCGGAGGAACAGGTCTTAACTTAACGTCTGCCGATGTGGTCATCCACTATGATCCATGGTGGAACGTGGCAGCCCAGAACCAGGCCACAGACCGGGCTCACAGAATCGGCCAGGAAAAACAGGTGTCTGTGTTCAAGCTGATTGCAAAGGGAACCATTGAAGAGAACATTTTAAAGCTGCAGGAGTCGAAAAAGGATCTGGCTGATCAGATTATCGCAGAGGGAACCATTTCTCTCAGCAGTCTGACAAAAGATGATTTAATGGAGCTTCTGGGCACCAAAGAAGAAAGGATGGATGAGTGATGAAAGTATTGATGTTAAACGGAAGCCCTCATGAGAGAGGCTGTACCAACCGGGCCCTTATTGAAGTGGGAAGGGCTCTGAATGCGGAAGGCATTGACACAGAATATTTCCATGTGGGAGGGCAGACCATTCATGGCTGCATTGCCTGTCAGAAGTGTGCCCAGACGGGAAGGTGTGTATTTACCTATGACATGGTCAATCAGGTATTAGATGAGATGGAAACAGCCTCAGGGATTGTGGTAGGCTCTCCGGTCCATTATGCTTCTCCTAACGGTACAATCCTTGCTTTTTTGGACCGTCTGTTTTATGCAGGCAGAAACTTTGCCTTTAAGCCTGCAGCAGCCGTTGTCTCAGCCAGAAGGGCAGGAACCACAGCTTCCCTTGACGTATTAAATAAATATTTCACCATTGCCCAGATGCCTGTGGTTTCCTCTTCTTACTGGAACATGGTCCATGGATTTACCCCTCAGGAAGTGGAACAGGATCTGGAAGGACTGCACACCATGAAGAGTCTTGGAAAAAATATGGCATGGCTTTTAAAATGTCTTGAGGTGGGAAAAGCAGCAGGAATCGAGCCTCCATCCTGGGAAGAAATCCCACGGACAAATTTTATCAGGTAAGGATGGAAAAATCTCCTTTACTTTTTTTCTATGTGGTGTATAATGATATAGACACTATATCTAGTGGTTATAAAATTTATGATACCAAATATAGAATGGATTAAGGTGAGAGCTATGATTAAAGTTCAAAAACGTGATGGAAGAATTGTGGAGTATGACAGGGAAAAGATTGTTACGGCGATCCGGAAGGCCAATGCAGAGGTAGAGGTTTCCGAAAGGGCGGAAGAAGACATGATCAACGTCATACTGGACCATGTGGAGAAGGAAAATGACGGAGTGGTTAATGTAGAAGCCATTCAGGATATGATCGAAAGTGCCCTGGTGAATAAAAACAAATACATCCTTTCCAAAAAGTACATCATCTACCGTTACCAGAGGGCGCTGCTTCGGAAAGCAAACACAACGGACGAGTCCATCTTAAAGCTGATCAAGAATGAGAACAAGGAACTGGCAGAGGAAAATTCCAACAAGAATACCATACTGGCTTCCACCCAGAGGGATTATATTGCGGGAGAGGTATCCAGGGACTTAACCAGAAGAATGCTGCTCCCGGAGAGGATTTCCATCGCTCATGACCAGGGGGCCATTCATTTCCACGATGCAGACTATTTTGTACAGCCCATATTCAACTGCTGTCTGATCAACATAGGGGACATGCTGGACAACGGAACCGTAATGAATGAGAAGATGATCGAAAGCCCCAGAAGCTTTCAGGTGGCTTGTACGGTCATGACTCAGATCATTGCTGCTGTTGCCAGCAACCAGTATGGGGGACAGTCTGTAGATGTCCGCCATCTTGGAAAATATTTGAGAAAGAGCAGTGACAAATTCTATAAGCAGATCCGCGAGGAGTTTGGAGATACGGTAACCGGTGAGGTGGCAGAGCGGATGGCTCATATCCGTCTTATGGATGAGTTGAAATCCGGTGTTCAGACCATACAGTATCAGATCAATACCCTGATGACCACCAACGGCCAGGCTCCTTTCGTGACCCTTTTCCTCTGCCTTGACGACAAGGATGAGTACATCAACGAAAATGCCATGATCGTGGAGGAAATCCTCCGCCAGCGTCTGGAGGGAATCAAGAATGAAGCCGGAGTTTATGTAACGCCTGCATTCCCCAAGCTGGTTTATGTGCTGGATGAGAATAACTGCTTAAAGGGCGGAAGATACGATTATATCACAAAGCTGGCAGTTAAATGCTCTGCCAAGAGGATGTATCCGGACTATATCTCTGCCAAGAAGATGAGAGAGCATTACGAAGGTAATGTATTCAGTCCCATGGGATGCCGCAGCTTTTTGGCTCCATGGAAGGATGAAAACGGCAATTATAAGTTTGAGGGAAGGTTCAATCAGGGAGTGGTGAGCTTAAACCTGCCTCAGATCGGCATCCTGGCAAAGGGAGATGAGGAAACTTTCTGGAAGATTTTAGAGGAGCGCCTGGATCTGTGTTATGAAGCTCTTATGTGCAGACATAAATCCCTGCTGGGCATCCTTTCCGACGTTAGCCCCATCCACTGGCAGTACGGCGCCATTGCAAGGCTTAAAAAGGGAGAAAAGATCGATCCTCTGCTTGACAAAGGCTATTCCACCATTTCTCTGGGCTACATTGGTCTTTATGAGGTTACAAAGCTTATGAAGGGAGTCAGCCAGACGGTTCCTGAGGGCGAGGAGTTTGCCTTAAAGATCATGAACCGCATGCGCAGGGCTACGGACAAGTGGAAAGCGGATACAGGCCTTGGCTTTGCCTTATACGGCACACCGGCTGAATCTCTTTGCTACCGCTTTGCCAGAATTGACAGAGAAAGATTTGGAAATATCCCGGATGTGACGGACAAGGGATATTACACCAACTCCTATCACGTTGATGTGCGGGAGGATATTGATGCTTTCAACAAGTTTACCTTTGAAAGCCAGTTCCAGAAGATTTCTTCCGGCGGGTCTATTTCCTATGTGGAAGTTCCCAACATGCAGAACAATCTGGAGGCTATGGAGGAAATTGTGAAATTCATTTATGACAATATCCAGTATGCGGAGTTCAATACCAAGTCCGACTATTGCCGGGAATGCGGTTTTGACGGGGAAATCATCATCAATGACGATATGGAATGGGAGTGCCCCCAGTGCCATAACAAGGATAAGGCCAAGATGAACGTAACCAGAAGAACCTGCGGCTATCTGGGAGAAAACTTCTGGAATGCCGGAAAGACCAAAGAAATTAAATCCAGGGTTCTTCACCTGTAAGGTATTATAAGTAGGAGGCAGTGCCATGAATTACGCGGCCATAAAGCCTACTGATGTAGCCAACGGACCGGGCGTCAGGGTGTCCTTATTTGTCAGCGGATGTACCCACGGCTGCCCGGAATGCTTTAATCAGGAGGCATGGGACTTTCAGTACGGCCAGAAGTACACACCGGAAATCCAGGAAAAAATACTGGGATATTTAGACCGCGCATATATTTCAGGTTTAAGCCTTTTAGGCGGAGAGCCTTTGCACCCGGCAAACCAGAAGGAGGTTCTCTCTCTGGCGGAGGCGGTGAAAAAGAGGTTTCCCCAAAAGACCATCTGGTGCTATACCGGCTATGATTTTGAACAGGATATTCTGGGTTATATGGCGGCCAGATATGAGGAAACCAGTAGGCTCTTAAGATGTATTGATGTGCTGGTGGACGGAAAGTTTGAAGTTGCAAAAAAAGATTTAACGCTGCGGTTTCGAGGATCGTCGAACCAGAGGCTCATTAAGGTTCCTGAGTCTCTTGCTTCGGGGAAAATCGTGGTGTGGGAATAGGGAATATGAGGCGCATTGCCTTTCGAGAATTCGGAAGGCGATGTGCCTTCTTTTATGGGCTTTCGACATGAAAGATATCTCCAGTCCGATTGCCATGGAAAAAGAACTTGCAATATTATCTGAATCAGTTATTCTGGAAGTAAAGTAAATGGATAAGGAGAATGCCGAGATGAATGCTGTACTGGAAAAAGCAGAATCAGTTTTAACATTGCTTCCTGGTTTTCAATATCTCTATAATGGGAAAGCTGATGATTCCGTTTTGGAATATCTGTTAAAAAGGGGCTGGGCCATAGAAGCCCGGGATGAGGAAACGGTCTTACGGGCAGAAAAGGCAGGAATGGACCGGTATGATATCTATTACACAGCGCCCTGTAAAGATCGGGCCATTATAGAAGCAAACATTGGAAAATGCAGGTTCGTAGCCTCTGATTTTAAAGAAATGGAGCTGATTAATGAGGCAGCAGCTAAAATTCTGGCTCCGGGGTATCTGGAGGTGGTTGGACTTTCCGTAATTCCTGAAAAATATGACGATGGAAAACAATCAGGATTTCCCATAGAAGAATTACCCCAACTATCGGCAGCAGCCAGAAAACTGCGTTCTATATCCATACGGGGCTGCTTTGTCCAAGGCCATACAAATGGTTTATACGGAGAAAGCCTTGGAAGATATCTGCGGGATTGTTATGAGACAGCCAAACAGGTTACGACCATCATTCCTTGCGGTATGTCCTATGTAAATGCCTGCAATTGTATGGAACCTCTTTTCCGGACTCTTCAATCCGGCGGTAAAACCCAGGAAGAACTCATGACTGCTGCTGGAATCCTTGCCAAGCAAAATCAGACGGCGTTTTATGCAAAACTTCTGGTACAATAAAAAACGGCTGCCATATGCCTCCTTTGGGGGCAGTGTGCAGCCGTTTTTTAAATTACTTTTTGTAGTAAGTTTCTTTTAAAGGTAAACTCTGCCTGAACTTTCCGTCAAGCCTGTAATATGCATGGGCACAGGCAGGAGCAGTGGGTATCATGCACAGTTCTCCGCAGCCTTTGGCACCGAGAGAGTAGGGGAGTTTATCCTCCTCTTTTGGCTGGCAAAGAATGACTTCCAGCTCAGGCGCTTCATCAGCTCTCATAAAGCCAATGGCACCGAATTTGCTTGCCGGATAACCGTCTTTGCATTTAAACTCTTCCGTTACGCCATAGCCGATTCCCATGATCATACCGCCTTCAATCTGGCCTTCCACAGATTGGATATTCACCGGAGTTCCGACGTCAAAAGCGGAAACTGCCTTAGTGATTTTTCCTTCTTCATTTAATATGATAACCTGAGTGCCGTAGGAATAAGATACATGGCTGATGGGATTATCCTTAATGGCTCCAAGAGGATCTGTTTTTGCAGAATATTCTCCAAAGAATTCCTGGCCCTCTAAATCAGAGACAGTCTTTCCTGTATCAAGGACGCATTTTAACTTTTCTCCCACCCGGCGGGCTGCTTCTCCGGTAACCACTGTCTGACGGGAAGCCGTTGACGTTCCGGAATTTGGTGTGCGTATGGTATCTGCGTGTTCAAAGACGAAGAGAGCAGGATCAAGCCCTGTTACATGGCAGATTTCTGTTAAAACCATTTGGCCGATTCCCTGTCCCATACAGGAAGCAGAGGTACGGATATGGATTTTCCCCTGTTCTACAGATAAAAGGACACGGCCCACATCCATCTTGCCCATTCCGGTTCCTGAGTTTTTAAAGCCGCAGGCAATTCCGGCATAGGGATTGGAATAATAAATATCCTTTACTGCATCAAGACATGCCTCCATATTGGTATTGGCATCAGCAGTCTGGCCGTTTGGAAGAACATCTCCCGGTTTAATGGCATTGCGGCGGCGGATTTCCCATGGGTCGAGACCGGCCATTTCTGCCAGCAGGTTAATATTCATTTCTGTAGCAAAACAGCTCTGGGTTACTCCGAAACCGCGGTAAGCGCCGGAAACCACATTGTTGGTATAGACGGACATACCGAAGATGTCAATATTCTGGTAGTTGTAAGGGCCGGCAGCATGAGTGCAGGCCCGGTGAAGTACAGGCCCTCCCAGGGAAGCATAGGCACCGGTATCGGCAATGATAACCCCCTTCATGGCAGTTAAATGACCATTTTCATCACAAGCGGTGGTGAATTCCATTTCCATAGGATGACGCTTTACATGGTAATCTAAGGATTCCTGGCGGCTGTATTTCACCTTAACCGGTTTTTTTGTATACCAGGCCATTAAAGCGGCATACTGCTGTACAGACATATCCTCCTTGCCGCCAAAGCCGCCGCCCACTAAAGGAGCATGGCAATGAACCTTTTCCTTGGGAATCCGGAGCATCTGGGCGCACTCTCTTTGAACGTCATATACCGACTGGCTGGTGGTATAAATAAGCAGTCCATCTTCGCCTTCCGGAAGTGCCACGCAGCATTCCGGTTCCATAAATCCATGTTCCTGCCAGGAGGTCTTGTATTTTCTTGTGACTACATACTTTGAATTTTTAATGGCTTCATCTGCATTGCCCCGCACCAGGCCTGCACGGCTCATGATATTTCCGTCTTCGTGGATGAGAGGGGCATCTCCCTTTAAAGCCTCATAAGGGCTTGTGAGAGGGGAGAGCTCGGTATAATCCACTTCGATGAGAGAAAGAATCTCTTCCAGTGATTCCATACGGTTTGTTGCAACCACTGCCAGAGCATTTCCAACATAGCGGGTGATATCCCCTTCGCCCATAAGCACATCCCAGTCCTGCTTGATATGTCCGATTTTGTTGCAGGGTACATCTTTTTTTGTCAGGATTTCCACACAGTCCGGATGCTCCAAAGCCTTTGATACATCGATCCGGTTGATCTGTGCCCTGGGATATTTGGAGTAAAGGCATTTGGCATAGAGCATGCCGGGCAAATAGATATCATCAGTGAAAATACCGGTTCCATTTACTTTTTCTGCGGCATCAATGCGTTTAAAATGTTCGTTCATGTGCAGGGTAGAAGGAGGAAGCGGGATTTCTGACTGTTCCCTGAAAAAGTCGGCAGCCAAAAGAATGGCATCCTCAATTTTCTTATAACCGGTACAGCGGCATAAGTTGCCTCGTATGGCTTTTTTAACTTCTTCCCGCGTTGGCTCTAAATTGGTATCCAGAAGACTTTTGGCAGATAAGATCATGCCTGGAATACAAAATCCGCATTGAACGGCACCTGCATCTGCAAAGCAGTGTTCGTAAACTTCCATTTCCGCAGGAGCGATTCCTTCGATGGTGAGAATGTTTTTTCCCTCCAATGTGCTGATTTTCGGAACACAGGCTTTTACCTTCTTTCCGTCAACCAGAACGGTACATGTTCCACAAGCACCTTCGCTGCATCCATCCTTTGTTCCTGTCAGCTGCAGATCATCTCTCAGAAAGCGCAGGAGCTTTTTGTCATGAGGTGTTTCATAATCCTTCCCATTAATATGTAATGTGTACATATACATCTCCTTTCGATTAAATACCCTTTTCTTCTAAGAAATCTTTAAACAGGTTCATACAGACAGTTTTTCTGTATTCAGCAGAAACCCGGCCTCTGGTCAATACCATGCGATCCTCGTATGCTGCCAGAAGTCTTTCCTTTACAGCTTTAGCTTCCTCCAGAGTTTTTCCTATTATCATACCTTCCAGATCCTGAAACCGCAGAACCGTGTCAGATACTGCTCCAAAGGCTGCGGCCATGTTTTTAATCCGTCCTTCTTCTATGGAAATCAGCCCTGCAAAGGCAACCCGGGAAATGGCGAGGGCATTCCGGCCGCCTACTTTTTTATAATAATAATTGTCCAGGCCCTTTTTAGGTATGAGAATTTCTGTAATCAGTTCCTCTGGTCTTAAATCCAGTTTTTTTCTGCCTATATAAAAATCGTTAATATCTACCAGCCGTTCTCCCTGAACAGAGGCAAGGCGCAGCTTTGCACCACAGACGTAGAAGATCAGGACAGAGTCGGCTTTGGCTGAACCATTGCCGATATTGCCTCCAAAGGTTCCGGTGTTGCGAATGGCAGGGGCTGCAATCCTGGATACGGCTTCTTTCATCAGTGGATGAATGAGATCAGATCCCAATGCCTGAGTGAACGTGACGCCGGCACCAATAGAAATATAATCTTCTTCCTCTTTGATCTGCTTTAATTCTTCCAGCCCGTTTAAAAACAGATAGGAGACTCCTTTCCTGTTTTCCACCATAAGGTCAGTTCCGCCTGCATAGGGGACAACGGTGTTCATGTTATTTTTTATTTCCAATGCTTCCTGCAAGGAAGCTGGTCTGTATCCATTTACCATAATCCATTTCCCTCCTCTGCAGCTATATGAACTGCCTTTACAATGGCGTTGTAGCCGGTGCAGCGGCATAAATTACCGGAAAGCCCTTCCCTTATTTCACTGTCCGTTGGGTGAGGTATCTTACTTAAGAGAGCCTCAGCAGCTAAAACCATGCCTGGAATGCAGAAACCGCATTGAACCGCTGACATGGAAGCAAAGGCTTTATCCAGTACGGCAAACCGCTCTGTTTCACGAAAACCTTCCATAGTAACAATGCTGGCACCTTCTATGGCTCCCATAGCTACGCAGCAGGAGTTGACCAGTATTCCGTCTATCAGAACGGAACAGGCGCCGCATTCTCCTTCTTTACAGCCGCATTTTACACTGGCGGCATGGTAAGTATCTCTTAAAACGTCCAGAAGACGGTCGGCAGCGCTGCCGTGATAGACAGTTTCAGTGCCATTTAACAGAAAATTAATTCCTTCCATTACAAACCCTCCTTCATAATCACTTTTATAGTATCCTCTGCTGTAAATGGAGCATGATTTAACTTCACTTTCCGGCCTAAGGCTTGTTCTACAGCTTCCACATAAGCCCCGGGGGCTCCTACCAGGGGAAGTTCTCCGGCGCCTTTGGCTCCATAAGGTCCGTCAGGATATTTTTCCACATGCAGCATACATGTTAAGTTGGATACATCGGCAGCAGTGAGAATTAAATAATCGGAGAAAGAGTTGTTGCGGATTCTCCCTTTCTGATCGTAATCCATATATTCGGTTGAGGCGTAACCGATTCCCTGGAGGAAGCCTCCCTCCATTTGTCCTATGACAATGTTATAGTCAATGGGAGTTCCTACATCAAAGCAGCCGTAAGCTCCAAGAATTTCTGTCAATCCTGTATAAGTATCTACCTCTACTTCAATGGCGCTGACTCCCCAGGCATAAGTGGGGTAAGCATCACCCTGGAATTTATCCAGATAGAAAGGAATGACAAAATCCGGTTCCTTAAAACGTTCTTCTACAATCTGATCTTCCCCTTCTTTCCATTCCGTGCGGAGTTTGATGGCGCAGCGGCGGAGAAGTTCTCCCACGACCATCAGGGATCGGGATGCAACGGTGGGGCCTGAGTCCGGGACCCGTGCCGTATCCGGCTGATCGTAATAAACCTTTTCCAGTGGCAAATTCAACTCTTTGGCAACAATTTTTGGAAAAGTGGTGCGAAGTCCCTGGCCGATTTCTCCGTTGGAGGCAAGGATTTCCACTGTGCCGTCGGGATACTTGTGGAGTTTGCATACTGCTTTGATGTGATCCCGTTCACCGGAGCCGGTAAAGCCTGCTCCGTGGAAATGCATGGAAATACCGATTCCTCTGCGGTAGCGTCCTGTCTGAGGCTTTGTATATTCCAGGCGTTTTCTGCGGAAATCACAGGCCTGGTCAATTTCCCCGATCATAGCAGGAATGGGCACTGGGAAATGGTATTTGCCGGAGGTGGAAGTGGAGTCTCCCTGCTTTACAATGTGTTTTTCCTTAAATTCCAGGCTGTCAACTCCCAGATCCATGGCAATGTGAGCCATCATCATCTCAACAGCAAAAAATGTCTGGGGAGCGCCAAATCCACGGTAGGCTCCTGTTGGAGTTGTATTGGTTTTTAAAGCCCTGCCTCTTACATGAAGGTTTTCAACGTCATAGATTCCGCTTGAACAGATGATTCCCCGTTGAAGCACCACGGCAGAGAGTGTGGTATAGGCGCCGCTGTTGAATTTCACATCAATATCCATGGCAGTCACTTTGCCGTCTTTCACAGCAACTCTGTATTTGCAGAGGGAAGGGTGGCGCTTGGAGCTGAACTCCAAATCCTCCCTGCGGTCAAAGATACAGCGTACCGGAGCATTTGCTTTTTTTGCGGCAACAGCCACCTGGCAGCCAAGAACCGATGGAAAGGCTTCTTTTCCTCCAAATCCGCCTCCGGTCACATCCTGTTTAACGTGTACCCGGTCCGGTCCGCAGCCAAGGGCGCGTATAACGGCTCCGTGAACGTAGTAGGGACATTGGAGGGAGCCGTGGACAAACATCCGTCCATCTTCCTCAGGCTCTGCCATCATTCCCTGAGGCTCTAAATAGGCCTGCTCCTGGTAACCGGTGGTAAATTCTTCTTCATAAACCTTGTCAGCCTCAGAGAAGGCTTTATCCATATCCCCTTTGCCGTATTCATAATCAAAGAATACTGTTTCTGATTTGCGGATGTCCAGGACAGGCTCCAATTCTTCGTAATCAATCTGGATTTCAGATAAGATGCGGTCCACCACGGATTCCTCCGGTCCAACCACCATTCCTATGGGCTCTCCTATGTATTCTACAGTTTCCCTGGCATAGACAGGCGTGTCATCCATAACAATGTTTACGTTGTTGTCGCCGGGAACATCGGTCTGGTCGACGTAGAAATATCCATGGGGAAGAGGGGGCACCTTTACGGCTGAAAGCCTTGCATGTGCCAGGGTGGAGCGAAGCATTTTCCCTACCAGAACCCCGTCGCTTTCATAGTCGCCTACATAAACAGAGTGGCCGCTCATCTTTGGTGCATGATCTTTTTTAACTACTGGCTGGCTGATATGTTCCATTTTACATTTCCTCCTTTTATATTTTGGCCGGGCAAAACCGGCTGATGCAGATTTCATAATCTTCTCTGGTATCCAGATCCATCCAGACTCCTTCGTCATCCACCGGTACGTGAATGATGGAATCTTCCTGCTGTTTCCAGATCTGTCTTAAACCGCCTTCTCCGTTAAAACTCAAAATGGCCTCCCGAAAGCTGTAGTCAATCAAAGGCGGGTGCTTCCGATGTCCTTCCAGAGTGGGGAAGAGGACAGCAGGCAGGGCGGCGGGGCAGGCTTTCATCAGCTTTATAAAAGTGCCTTTTTTCACAACCGGCATATCTCCCGGAAGCAGGAAAAAGGACTTGCAGCAGGGCATGGCCTTAATCCCGTATTTTATGGAGGTCAGCATATCGGTTGTTTCATAGTGAGGATTGCGGGTATAAATAATTTCTTTCCCATAGTGATGGCGAAGAACTGATTCAATGTCATCTCCCCGGTACCCCAGAACAATAACAATCCGCTTTACTCCTGCTGACAGCAGGCTGTCAACTGTGCTTTCAATCATGGTCTTTCCCTTAAAAGGCATCAGCGGCTTAAATTCTCCCATGCGGCTGGATAAGCCTGCAGCAAGTATAAGACCACAGGTGGAACTGGATTTTCTCATAAAAAACACCCCTTTTATAATGGCACTATTATATATCTTGTATAGTGTCATTATAAAAGGGGTGTGAAAATGTTTCAAATTCTTTCTGCCAGGTACTTGCATTATGTAAAAATTCCACTATCGTGAAATAGAGTGGAAAATTCATTTTGAGTAAACCGGAAGACTTTATCTTCCAAAAGAAGCCAGTTTCTTAAAAATTGGAGACCCTTTGGAGTCAGGGTGGTATTTCCTCCCCGTCTGCCTCCGTGTTTTCGTTCCACCATTGGATAACCTGCTTCTGCTTCCAGTTTATTCAGCATATCCCAGGCCTTGCCATAAGATAAAGCCATACGGTCACAAGCGCTGCGGACAGAGTGAGTATCCAGTATGAGATACAGCAGCAGTTTGATCCTGGTATTGAAAAAGACAGATTCCTTTTGAAGGCTTAATTGGACTGTTGGATGCAAAAGGGCCTGGTTATGTTTTGCCAGACAGGCTTCCAACTGGCTGCAGTCCCGCACAGTCATATGAATCCCCGGGTCATTTACCGGAACCAAGGTGCGCCGGCCACCCATGGAAGAAATGAAGCTTCTCAAGCCTCCCTTTCCTGGATAAGAAATGATCTGGGGAACTACATCCTCAGAGAGAACGATAGGATGACCGCCCTGGTTCCTGCAGGATGGAACTATGATATCGCCTTCTGAGGCCAGCAGATGATTTAAGGTATCTGGAGTGAACATGGGAACATTTACCGGTGTAAAAACAATCCGGTCACATTTTCCCAACAGATATTGAAGACCAATTTTTACCGAGTCAAAAAGTTCCGGCTGCTCGTAGTCTTCATTGGGAATAAAGATGACCCCATAGCTGGATAACTGGTATTTTACCTCCTCCTCTTGCGTCCCGGTTACAACTACAATAGGAAAAATACCGGCCTGCTGAAAAGAAATAACAATCCGTTTTATAATGGGAATTGTTCCGATCTGCAGCAGGGGCTCTGCATCTTTTTTACTGGCGGCGGCAATCACTCCGCCGATTCGGTTGATTTTCATATCAGATTTGCCTCCTGAATCAAATATTCTGTTTTAATGGTAACATGATGTCCAAATCCAGACAAGTTTTATTTTAGTGGATTTTATGCTATATGATCAGGAATTTTAGGCACATAGCCCCGGCATCTGGTAAACAGGAGAATCATAAGATGTCTTGATGTGCTGGCGGATAGAAAGTTATGTGTTCCAGTATTTTTTAGCCAGTTCAATGAAATATCTGGCTGCATGGGTGAGATAGCTGTTCTTCCGATAGGCAGCTACCACATCCCAGGTGGGGTGAGAGGGCAGGGAAAAACAGGTGATTCCCTTGTGCCCATCCCGCAGATAATAGTGGGGGATGATTCCGCAGCACATATTGGCCTGAATCATAGTCAGGATTGTATTGGTGTTGGCGGTTTCAAACAGTACATTGGGTTGAAAGCCTGCTTCCCGGAAAATGTCATCCACCAACTGCCGGATGGTGGATTCTTTATACATCAGTACAAAGGGCTCATATTCCATGGCAGCAATGTCCATGATGGGAAAAATATCTCCTTTCTCCCTCTGGCAGGAATAGCTGGAGAGAGGGTGTTTTTCCGGAATGGCAAGAAACATTTCTTCCGTGGTGATTTGTATGTACTCAGCAAACGTGCGGTGATTGTCACAGAGTGTGAGGAATCCGATGTCTAAATCGCCGTTTGCAATCAGGGCCTGCTGCTTTTTTACGCTCAGTTCATTGGGAGTGACCACAATGTCAGGATATTCCCGGTGAAACTTTGGATAAACGGCAGAGAACATAGCAATCCCCCTGCCAGGGGTGAAGCCTATGGAGAGATGCCCTTTTTTATGAGAGACCATATCGTTGATAATGCGATAGGTCTCTTGTTTTGTCTGCAGGATTTTCCGGGCGTTTTCCAGGTAAACTTTCCCTGCTTCTGTAGGCCGCCAGTCTATCCGGGAGCGGTGGAAAAGCTGAGTGCCCAGTTCTTTTTCCAGGCGCAGAAGCTGCTGGTTTAAGGCCGACTGGGTGATAAAAAGCTTTTCTGCCGCCCTGGTAATGTTGTTTTCTTCTGCAATTTTCAATATGTATTCAATCTGCTTCGTATCCATTTCCTTTTTCTCCTTTGAGAAGTTCTGTAAAAATTATAACCTTCTTTATGATCGAAAACAAGAGGCGGTTTCTTTCTTGTTTCAATTACAGAACAATAAAAACAAAACTGTTACACATAAAATACTAATAAAAAATGAAAAAGTGATTCATTTGACAGATACTGTCCGTCATGTACAATGTAAATACCGTTAAGAGATTGGAGGAAATCAGATGAATAAACTTGAGGAAATGCTGGACGGTTATGAAATCCCTAAGGTATGCAGGGTAAAACAGTACTTTGACCGTACCAGACTGGAAAATGCGGAAGAAAAACTCTCTTTTTTATGGAAAAATAAGATGATCCCCATAAAGGCAGGAGATAGAATTGCCATAACAGGCGGAAGCCGGGGGATTGCCGGATACCAGACAATCATGAAGACAGTTGTTAAACTGGTAAAGGAAGCCGGAGCAGTTCCATTCATTGTTCCTGCCATGGGCAGTCATGGAGGGGGCACTGCCGAGGGCCAAAAGCATATGCTTGACATTCTGGGAATTACGGAAGAAAGCGTAGGTGCGCCGGTGGTATCCAGCATGGAGGTTACGGAAGTGGCCAGAACGGAATTAGGACTTCCAGTGTATATTGATAAAAATGCCTGGGAAGCTGATGGCATCATCCTGCTTAACCGCATAAAAACTCATACATCAATCCGGGAAAAATACCAGAGCGGATTACTCAAGATGATGGCAATCGGCCTGGCAAAACACAAGGGAGCAGCAATGACTCACAGTATGGGAACGCCAAACCTGGGGCCTAATATGGTAAGGGTTGGAAAGGCTGCTCTGCAAAAGCTGAATGTGGCAGCAGGAGTTGCCGTGATCGAGAATGGATACGAACAACTGGCAGATGTATATGTTGTAAGAAAGGAAGAGCTGTTAGAACAGGAGCCTGAAATCTTACAGCGGGCAATCCGCATGCTGCCCCGTATCTATCTGGATGATATTGACTGCCTGATTGTCTGCGAGCAGGGGAAAAATATCAGCGGTACAGGGATGGACCCTGCCGTTATCGGACGCCCCATTAACAGGCGGCCCAATGATGGCCCCAATGTGGAGGCGCTGGGAGTACTTCGGCTGACCCCGCAGTCCGATGGCAATGCCAGCGGATGCGGTATGGCAGATTTTATCTCTGAGAATTTGAGAAAAGAAATAAACGAAGAGTATACATCCGTCAATTCCCTCACCGGAATGCATCCGGAAATAGCAGCAATCCCGGTCACATTGAAAACAGAACGGTTAGTTTTTCAAGGATGCATCAAAGCCTCCGGTCAAATCGTAAAGGGTGAGATTAAACTTGTCATCATTAAAAATACAAACTCTCTGGAAGAGATTTACATGTCAAAAGCGGCGCTTGATTCCATAAAGGATAAAACCAATATCCAGGTCTGCTCAGATTTTATGGATATTCCTTTTGATGAAAAAGGAAATCTTAAACTTTACTGATCATCTTCCAGCGCTTTCATATGCCGCCATAAAGTTGAACGGCTGATTCCCAGACTCTCTGCAATCAACTTTTTTTTGCCGTGAAACAGCCGGTTCAGACTGCTTAGTTCTTCATATGTAACATAGCGGTCTCCGACAGCAAATCCCCGGCTGGCCTGACTCAATTGTATTTGGGAATTCATTATTCCGGCCGGCTGGTCAGATAGATGGGAGTAATAAGAGGAGTCGTCCAATTGGGCCTCAAGTATTTGTGCGGATATCACTTTCTGCGGCCCTGCCAGGAAAGCCAGGCGCCGGCAAACACTTCTCAACTGGCTGATATTTCCGGGCCAGGATAAACCAGTGAGAACATTCTCAACATCGGGTGCTATGGTAAAATTGTGTTCCGGCGTCTCGTTAAATTGTTCCATAAAATGACAGAAAATAGGATATATATCCTGTTTTCTGTGTCTGAGAGACGATATGGGCAAAATAAATGAGTTCATCAGATAGTAAATCTCTGCAGGCAGTTTCTTAGATAAATCTTTTGCAGAACCAGCCATCAGACGAAGGTTCAGATTTTGTTTGGTTTTATCCGGAAGCTGAATGGTATTGCTGCGGAGTACATCCATGATCACGGCCGACATGTCCGCAGAAAGTTGTTCAATATCCCGTATATACAGTGTTCCTCCGTTTGCTGCAAAAAGGTCCTCAGGAGAAAGAATTGCGGCATTGCGTGAAAGAAATATTTCCTCTTTGCGCAGACTTTCCATATGAATGCATCGGGCAATTGTTTCACGTCCGCTGCCGTATTCACCTACTAATAATACTGGAAAATCAGATTTCGCATATTGAAAACCCAGAGACCGGATTAACTGAAATTCCAAAGAATCCCCGGTTAAGGCGAAAAAATAGGAGAGTTGTGCGGAATCATGGGATTGGTATTTCCTGGCGTTTCTTTTTGCCGCTGTTCCAGCCAACTGGTAAGGATGAAAGCTTAAAATAGCCCCTTTATTTTTATTCTGAACAATAACAGGGTTAATGGAGAGCAGATATTCTGCGCCATGGACCATCACTATATGATCAATAACAGGACTATTTGTTAAAAGAACCTGATTTAATAATTCTTTCTCAGGATTTTCAAGCAAGCGGGCGCAGGATTTCCCGAGAATCATATCAGACGGAATCTGAAAATACTTTTCAGCTGAAGGACTGTAGATTGTGACAAGCTTTTTTTCATTGACACTAACCAATCCATCAGAAATGGAATTGAGCATAGTAATCCGTTCTTGAAGCTTCTTCTTCTGTATCTGAACACCCTTTTGTACTTCCAGTGCTCTCTCGTAGGCTTCCTGCAGTGATGAAAGCGAGCTTTCTAATAACACACACTTCAAGCCGTATTCTTCCGCAAGCTGTTGCGTATACACCCCTCCGATAATAACACGAACCTTGTCTCTTTTTGCTCTTTTTACGCTGTATTCAATATCCTTGCTGTCGGTAACCGGATAAAACCGTATCTGGCAGCCCAGCATCTTAAAAAATGCGCTCACGGACCGAATCACATCTTCCATTCCAATGTATGCTATCTGCGGCGGCTCCTCCGGATAAATCTCTTTCGCTTTCTCAATGGACCTTACCAGCTCTGAATCCTTTATGGGGACCGTTACCACCGGAATTGACAGATGGGCAGCTTTTAAAAGCTTAGCAGTATTGCCTCTGGCAATAATCACATCCACCTCTTCAGGCTGACATTGTCTGGCATATTTTACAGCATCTTCCATGAACACATTTATTATTTCTAAATGAACAGGAGCAGAGAGCTTCTTTTTTAGCAATTCTCCATAATAGGCGAGAGAGTCTCCCGCAGAAAATAGGATAATATTAGGCATATACAGTCCTTTCATGGCAGAGGTTAAAACGGTTATGTTTCAATTATATTTAAAAATGAATTGATTTGCAACAAATATAAAACGATAATTTGAATTTTTATAGGTAAATTTGACATTTATATGTGTTGTTGTAGAATGTGATCAGAAATAAAAAGAATATGAGGAGGTAATTGGTGATGTTTCACATTGACGAGAATCAGAAAATCACATTTTCAAAAGCAATCTATTACAATTTTAATCCTATAAAGGTGAAAAAGCCCTGGAGAGATGCTACAGGGGGATTTGGCAATTATGCGCCAATTCAAGGCTGGATTCAGATATTTGATACAGAAGGTTTTTATGGAGGAACCTTTTGTTCAACGGGAATCGTAAATAATATATTGCCTTTGATCCTTACGGGAGAGACTAAAACTTATAAAGAATGGTACGACTATATTTATTGGAAAATGAGAAATTTTGGGTTTCAAAGCGGCCAGATTGTGGATTTGGGTCAGTTGGATCTGATTATGCTTGAAATTATGTCCAGAAGAGCAGACAAACCCCTTCACCGTTATTTGGGAGCTACCAAGGACTGGGCAGCTGCATACAAAGGAGGAGGCTCCTTATTATCTGATGATGAAGATTTGGTTGGTGATATGGTTCGTTACGTAGAAGAAGGTTATCGAACAGTCAAGCTTAAGGTTGGAAGTGACTGGGGGGAAAATATGGAACGGGATGTACGCCGGGTAGAAAAGGTGCGAAAAGCCGTAGGAAATGATGTGGAAATCGCAGTGGATGGAAATCAGGTCTGGAATGTTGGGCAGGCAGTGATGTTTGCTGATATGGTCCGCCCTTACAACATAGCCTGGTATGAAGAACCGGTACATTCTCATGATATGAATGCAATCAAAGAGGTGAAAGAAAGAACCGGTATGGTAATAAGCTACGGTGAATCCATGAGAAACTATTATGCCTTTGAAACTTACGCAGAAAAGGGAGTAGGACATTTAATGCCTCTTGTTGGACGTATGTCTAAAATGAGCGATTTAATGAAAATAAGGCAGCTGTCAAAAGATAAAGGACTCCGTTTCTCTTCCGGCGGCACTGTATGGATCAATGCAGCTTTTGGTGCTCTTTATGATGAAAATGAACTTTTAGAAAATCACGAGCCCATGACTGAGCCAATTGGAGATTGTCTAAAAGTAAAACCTGAGGAGAAAAATGGCAGATTATACCTGCCGGACATTGTGGGATGCCCGATTCGCATAGATATCCCCAAGTTGGAAAAAGAGGGTACTTTAGAGAGCATGAAATGTTTCTATACAGAAAAAAATAAAAACAATTTTGCTGTCCGGGCAGCTTATTGACACAAGAAGAATTCTTAAAAAAAATTATAGTAACATAAAATCTATTAATTTTACAAATGGTAATTTTGACTATATAATAAAGATGCTTAAATTAAAAAAGCGGCAAAGTGCTTAAAAGGAGAAGGAGAGAAAGTTATGTTTAAGAGAGTGGTCAGTTTAGTGATGGTAGTGGCAACCGCAACACTTTTGGTAGCTTGCGGAGGTGGGCAAGCGTCGTCCACAAAGGGGGCGGGCGCGTCAGGCTCAGGTACTCAGGCAGGAGATACGGTTGCTGAGGTCAAATGGCCGAAAAATGTGGAGATCATTGTTCCTGCCGGTGCGGGAGGAGATACCGATTTTAATGCCAGACTTCTGGCTCAGGAATTATCTGCAAAATTGCCATCTAATTTTGTCGTTTCCAATGTTAACGGAAATGGTGGAGCTACCGGAACCAGACAGGTGAAGGATGCCAAGAATGATGGAAGTTCAGTAGTATTTTACCACACGGCATTTTTAGTAAACAAAGCCAGTGGGGCTACGGATTATGGTTTTGATGCCTATGAATTTGCTTCCATTGCAGGACTTAGCGCAGGAAATGTAGTAACAGTAAATTCCAGTCTGGGAATCAACACTCTGGAGGAACTTTACAATTATACAAAAGAAAACCCTGGAAAGCTGAAAATGGCGGCCCAGACAGGTGCCACCTCTTATGCGGTTGCCATGCAGATGAAAAATGCAGGATTTGATATCCATATTGTAGATGCAGGTTCTGCAGCAGACCGTTTAGCAGCACTTCTGGGTGGACATGTGGATGTGATTCTGGCTGCATATGGTTCCATTAAGGATTATGTAAAAGAAGGTACTTTGGTTCCTCTTGCTATGGATGGAGAAAATGACCTGGTAGTGGAGGAAGAGGGCATTGATGTTAAGGCTATGATAAATCTGGGCTATGATATCAATCTTCCATTTTATTATTTCTTCGCATTTCCTAAGGGTACAGATCCGGCACTGGTAGATGGGTTTAATGCAGCAGTAAAAGATATTGTTGAAAATAATACCGAGTATCAGGGGAAAATATATACTTCTTATTATCAGCAGCCTGTATTTCTGCCCAAAGAGGAAGGTCTGGCGAAATTTGAAGAGGTCGATGGGTTGTTAAAGGATGTTGACTTCAACGCAAAATAGTTAGAAGAAAGGACTATCTTATGAAAACGAGAAATTATTCAGAGCTTATCGTTAATATGGTAATCTTTATTGTCGGTGCCGTGCTGTTCATTTCTTCCTTTGGTATTGAGACGGGAGCCGGAATGGGACAGGGTGGTGATTTTATGCCCAAGCTGGCATCCGGACTCTGGCTGTTAATAGGCGGTTTGCTGGTCGTGTACACGATTTGGGATAAGTGCCCGAAGGAAGAAGCGAAAGGGAATCTGAAGGGATTTCTTTTGACTCTGGTTTTACTGTTTATGTATGTGCTCTTGTTGGAGCCAGTGGGATTTGTCATCACCTCTATCGTATATATGTTTATACAGATGATGTTGTTCGTTCCCAGAGAACTGGTCAATAAGAAACGGCTGATTGTCTTTGCAGTAGTTTCTTTCCTTTTACCGGTTCTTGTGAATCTGTTATTTGCGAATGTATTTTACTTAATACTGCCTACTGGCATTTTGGGATAGGAGGAGCTATAATGGCGCTTGAAGGTTTGCTATCTGTATTAAATCCAGGCTGTTTTGCTATCCTGTTAATTGGGACGGTAATCGGCATCATATTCGGCTCTATTCCA
>NZ_DAIOXM010000042.1:0-22215 GCF_036758025.1 Lacrimispora sp.
TGGAGCTGCCCTTTGGAATCAGTAAACTGCAGGACCGTTCCGTATCCTCCCGGTCCGTCAGGGTTTCCTCTTGCAGCTCCGTCTGTAAACAACAGTACTTTGGTCATGTTCGGTAGTTCTCCTTATCTGTCCCATTTATCACATAATGAATTGATCTGATCTGCAAACTTGGCAAGATCCTTGTTGGCGCCTCCCTGATTGTTGCGGATAACCTGCAAAAGCCTTTCTCCGGCGGCAAAGAGCCTTCCGTATACGCCCACAGGCTTTTTGGCAGTTTCCATAGCTTTTGTAATAGGGATGCCTTCTGTTTCTTTTTCCCAGCGGCCAAGAGAAAGGTCATAAACTGAGCCTGAATAGGGGGCCTTTATGTTATGTCCGTACTCTCTCTCCATTTTTTCTGCAAAGAATTTGCAGACCTGGTCATCTCCGTGTACAAGAAACACCTGACGGGGTTTTCCTTCAAATGCGTTCAACCAGGTAATCAGTCCTTCCATATCTGCATGGGAGCTCATTCCATCCATCTGTTCAATATGGGCTTCCACCTGAATGGTTTCGCCAAACAGCTTTACCTCTTTGTTTCCATCCACCAGGCTTCTGCCTAAAGTCCCTACGGACTGGTAGCCGGTAAAGACCACAGTGCATTCCGGCCTCCACAGATTATGCTTTAAATGATGGCGGATACGTCCCGCGTCGCACATTCCTGCCGCTGATATAATTACTTTGGGTTTCGTGTTAAAATTGATGTTTTTGGACTCCTCGCTGGTAACAGACAGCTTAAGCCCTGGAAAAGAAATGGGGTTAATCCCCTTCATGACCAGCTCCCTGGTCTCCTCATCGTAGCAATCTGCCAGGTTGTCTTTAAACACCTGGGTTGCCTCAACAGCCAGAGGGCTGTCGACGTAAACCTCAAATCCATTGTGTCCGGCGATCCGGTTTTCTGCCTTGATGTGGCGGAAAATGTAGAGAAGCTCCTGGGTTCTGCCTACGGCAAAGGCCGGTATCACCACATTTCCTCCCCTGTCTAAAGTTCTCTGGACAATGTCTGCAAGAATGGAAACGTGATCCGGAAGAGGGGCATGGAGACGGTCTCCATAGGTGCATTCCATAACCACATAATCTGCCTTGGTTATGTACTGGGGGTCCCGGATCAGGGGTTTATTCTTGTTTCCGATGTCTCCGGAAAAGACTATTTTTTTCGTATCTTCCTCTTCTGTAATCCAGACCTCAATGGAAGCGGAACCAAGAAGGTGTCCTACATCGATGAAGCGGACCGTAAGGCCCTCTTCCAGTTCCACCTTTTCATCGTAATGATAGGGGCGGAACAGTTCCAGTACACCCATGGCATCCTCGGTCCGGTAAAGGGGTTCTTCCTCCGGCTGTCCGGCACGTCTGGCCTTCCTGTTCTTCCACTCTGTTTCTGACTCCTGAATGTGGGCACTGTCTCTCAGCATAATGCTGCAAAGATCAGCGGTGGCATCGGTGGAAATCACTTTTCCACGGAAGCCTCTGGCGTAGATAAAGGGAAGCATTCCTGCGTGGTCGATGTGGGCATGGGTCAAAAGAACGTAATCGATTTCTGCATAGCTGACCGGGATGACTACATTTTCAAACTTGTCTACCCCCTGCTCCATACCGCAGTCTACAAGAATTTTAAGGCCGGCGGCCTCCAGATAGTGGCAGCTTCCGGTAACTTCGTGGGCTGCTCCGACAAACATCAGTTTCATAAAACCCCTCCTTTTGTATTTGTTTGTACCTTTGATCTGCAGTGGGAGCCCTCAAATCCTGCGGATCTGAGGGCTCACGGGCATTCGCCCTATGAAAGAAGCCACATATATTTTTTCTTATGTGCGGGCACAACGAAAAAATATCCGCGTCTTCTTTCCCACTGCTCATCGCTGTCGTGAAGATAGTATACCACTCTTTTAAATGATAATGCAAATCATACCGCCATTACTGTCGTTAATAATTTTTTGAAGGGTTTCCTGAAGCTTGATCTGACAGTCTTCTGTAAGCTGGGAGACTTTGACCTGGATGCCGTCTTCTACGATCTGTTCAATGGATTTTCCGAAAATATTGGTGTTCCAGATGCCTTCTTCGCTGTTTCTTGCGCTTTCCTTGATATAGGCAATTAAATCCTCTGCCTGCTGTTCGCTTCCCACAATAGGAGCAATTTCTGTCTGGATGTGGGTTTTGATCAAATTGATGGAAGGAGCCTCTGCCCTCATCTTGACACCGTATTTATTTCCGTGTTTGATTACTTCCGGTTCATCCAACAAAATCTCGGACCGTTCCGGCGTCACCACTCCATAGCCCTTCATCCGCACCTGATTCATGGCCTGGTTGACCTTTTCATACTCGGTCCGCATTTTCGCCAGTTCACTTAAAATCTGCATCAGCTGGTATTCCCCTTCAATGGGGATTCCAACGTAATCGCTGAGAATCTGATAATAATAGCTGTCATCCACATCCATGGTCATTTCAATGCTTCCGTCAGCCATGTTCATGTTCTGCACCTTGACGGAACGGACATTTTCTGCCACTCCCTCCAAAAGGCTGGAAGTCACATCCTTCATGTGGGAAACCTTTTTCACCATGTCTTTTGCCACCTGGATGGCCTGGGCTTTCAGCCAGTGTGTGGCAGGCAGGATTTCAAGCCACTTGGGAATAAAAAAGTCCATTTCCGTCACCGGAAACTCCTTTAATACCCGTTCCAGAATGTTGTTCACATCCTCCTTTTTCAGCTGCTCACAGTTAACGGGCAGAACCGTTACCCCGTACTTTTCACTTATGTCCTTAGCCAGTTCCACTGTTTCATCGGAATACGGCCTGGCGGAGTTCAGCAGGATGATAAAGGGCTTTCCTAATGCCTTTAATTCATCCACAGTACGCTCTTCGGCAGCTATGTAATTGGGACGCTTCAATTCCCCGATGGAGCCGTCAGTGGTGATCACCACGCCAATGGTGGAATGGTCATTAATAACCTTTCTGGTTCCGATTTCTGCCGCTTTGGTAAAAGGAATATCGTAATCGAACCAGGGGGTCTTTACCAGACGCTCTTCATCATTTTCAATATGGCCGGCAGCACCATCCACCATAAAGCCCACACAGTCAATTAAGCGGACTTTGGCTTCGATTCCATCTCCAAGGTGGAGGCTTGCTGCTTCCTTTGGAATGAACTTGGGTTCTGTGGTCATAACTGTCTTTCCTGCCGCACTCTGTGGCAGTTCGTCCCTTGTCTGGGTTTTTTGGTGCTCATCTTCCATAACAGGCAAAACCATCAATTCCATAAAGCGCTTGATAAAGGTTGATTTTCCCGTTCTCACCGGTCCCACTACTCCGATGTAAATTTCTCCGTTGGTTCTGGCTTTAATATCATTGTATACGTTATAATTGTCCATAAAGATTCCCCCTTCTGTGCTGTTACACTATATGCAGACGGGAAACAATTATGACAGGAAAAACCCTGCAGCCTCCTGTATGCTTAAGGTTTTCAGGGAGACTGCAGGGCTTGTATCATTCGCTTAAATATGCTTTTTTAACGGAATCATTGTTCATCAGCTCTTGTGCAT
Organism: Lacrimispora sp.; assembly: GCF_036758025.1. Classification (GTDB taxonomy): domain Bacteria; phylum Bacillota; class Clostridia; order Lachnospirales; family Lachnospiraceae; genus Lacrimispora. Next base: position 3,570 of record NZ_DAIOXM010000042.1, read on the forward strand.
CACCGCTTAAAACAATGGCTCCTGTTTCAAGAACATAGGCACGGTTGGCAATGGACAGGGCTTTTTTCGCATTCTGTTCCACCAGTAAAACCGTTGTTCCTGACTTATTGATCTCCTGAATGATGTCAAAAATCTCATTGACGTAAATAGGAGAAAGTCCCATGGAAGGCTCATCCAGAACAATGACCTTCGGATGGCTCATAAGAGCCCGCCCCATGGCTAACATCTGCTGTTCTCCGCCGCTTAAAGTTCCGGCCGGCTGATTTTTTCGCTCCAAAAGTCTGGGAAACCGCTTATAAATCATGTTCAGGGTCTCTTCTATCTCATCCTTATCATGTCTGGTATAAGCTCCCAGCTTTAAGTTTTCATAAACAGTCAGGGAAGCAAATACACGCCGTCCCTCAGGCACATGGGCCATTCCCATGCTTACGATTTTATCTCCCCGGATCTTTGTAATATCCCGTCCGTCAAACTGTATATTGCCTGATGAGGACTTTAAAAGTCCGGTTATGGTATGAAGGGTGGTGGTCTTGCCCGCTCCGTTTGCACCGATTAAGGCTACAATCTCCCCTTCCTTTACTTCAAAGGAAATACCTCTCAGCGCCTTGATGATGCCGTAATGTACTTCCAGATCTTTCACTTCAAGTATTGCCATGATTTAAGCCTCCCTATTCTCCCAGATATGCCTTGATGACTTCCGGATTGTTGAGTACATCCGCAGTCTTTCCCTGGACCAGAACCTGACCGAAGTTCAGTACGGTCAGACGCTCACATATGCCGGAAACAAGCTTCATGTCATGCTCAATCAACAGAATGGTCATATCAAAATTATCCCGTACAAAGCGGATGGTATCCATAAGCTCGCTGGTTTCATTGGGATTCATGCCTGCCGCCGGCTCATCGAGAAGCAAAAGCCTGGGATTGGTGGCAAGAGCCCTGGCAATCTCCAGCTTCCTCTGCTTTCCATAGGGCAGGTTTGCGGCAAGGGTATCCTTTTCCTGATCTAAGTCAAATACCTTTAAAAGTTCAAGGGCCTTTTCATCCATTTCCTTTTCCACCTTATAATACTTTGGAAGGCGGAAAATTCCTGTTACCGTAGAGTAAGGATAACCATTGTGAAGCCCTGTTTTTACGTTGTCAAGAACTGTCAGTTCTTTAAAGAGGCGGATGTTCTGAAAGGTCCTTGCAATTCCTGACCGGTTAATATCCACCGTCTTTTTACCTGTTATATTTTTTTCATCCAAAAGAATAGTGCCTGTGTTTGGCTTATATACGCCGGTCAACAGGTTGAAGATGGTGGTTTTACCGGCTCCGTTAGGACCTATCAGGCCGTAGAGCTGTCCTTTTTCAATGGTGATGTTGAAATTATCAACAGCCCGCAGACCGCCAAAGGATATGCCCAGGTTTTTGATTTCCAGTAATGCCATGATTATGCGCCTCCCTTTTCTGCCTTATTTTTGTCAAAATACCGTTTCAGAGAATGGCGTTTCCTGAAGTCAATCAGCTTAGGACTCCAGTTGAAAATCATCATGACAATCAGAACGATAGCATAAATCAGCATACGGTAGTTGTTAAGCCCTCTTAACAGCTCCGGAAGCAGAGTCAGCAGCACAGCTGACACTATGGAGCCCCGGATATTTCCGATGCCGCCGAGAACTACGAATACAAGAATCATAATGGACTGGTTGTAGCCGAAGTTTTTCTGGGTGGCTGTAAGGGATGAAAGGTTATGGGAATATAACACTCCCGCTGCTCCTGCAAGTGAAGCGGAAATGGTAAAGGCCATAAGCTTATATTTTGTAATGTTGATACCGATGGATTCCGCTGCAATCCGGTTGTCACGGACTGACATAATGGCACGTCCGGACCTGGAGTGGATTAAATTCAGCACAATGAACAGGGTAATGAGAATCAGAACCACACCGATGGTAAAGGTGGAATTCTTAGGTGTTCCCGTAATTCCCTGAGCGCCGTTTAATATAACAATTCCCCCTTCTTCCAGGTTGAGGGCGGCTGCATTTTTCATAGATAAATGAAGACCCTGAGAATCCTTCCCAACGTAAACTACGTTAACCACATTTTTGATGATCTCACCAAAGGCCAGAGTTACAATAGCAAGGTAATCTCCCCGAAGCCTTAAAACCGGAATTCCTACCACAATGCCTGCAAGGGCGGCTCCTGCCGCTCCGATCAGGATGGCAAAAAAGAACCGGATTCCTGCATTGGGAATCGTCTCTAAGGTGGCGATGGAAAACAGGGAACTGGCAAATGCGCCCACGCACATAAAGCCTGCATGGCCCAGACTCAGTTCTCCGAGAATACCTACGGTTAAGTTTAAAGACACTGCCAGTATGGTATAAATACAGAGAGGAACTAAAAGTCCCTTCATCAGGCTGCTGACCTGACCTGCATTTACCAGAAGCTGTACTGCAAAATAAGCAGCAATCACAATTCCATAGGTTATGATGTTGCTTTTAGTCGTTTTGTTCAAACGGAATGTTGTTTTTGTACTTTTTTCCATATCGTCCACCTATTATACTTTCTCGCTGATCTTCTTGCCCAGGATTCCGGTAGGCTTTACAAGAAGAACTACAATGAGGACTCCAAATACGATGGCATCGGAAAGCTGGGAGGAAATATAAGCCTTGCTTAAGTTTTCAATGACACCCAGTAAAATTCCTCCGATAAAGGCTCCGGGAATGGAGCCGATTCCCCCAAATACAGCAGCCACAAATGCCTTGATTCCAGGCATGGCACCGGTATAGGGAGTAAGAGTCGGGTATGCGGAGCAAAGAAGAGCGCCGGCAATAGCAGCCAGGGCGGAGCCAATGGCAAAGGTAAGGGCAATGGTGCCATCCACGTTGATTCCCATTAACTGGGCAGCCCCCTTGTCCTCTGATACGGCCAGCATAGCCTGTCCTGCTTTGGTCTTCCTGATAAAGGAGGTCAATACCACCATAATGATGATACAGCTGGTAATGGTCACCATGGTTTCACCGGAAACCGTCAGCTTGCCACCTAACAGCTTAAGAGCCGGGATGGATACAACGGAAGTAAAGGATTTGGGATTGGAACCAAAAACAAGCAGTGCGATGTTCTGAAGCAGGTAGCTCACACCGATTGCTGTAATCAGAACTGCCAAAGGACTTGCCATACGTAAGGGACGGTAAGCCACGCCCTCAATGACCATGCCCAAAACAGTACATAAGATAACTGCAAGGAGTATGCCGGCAACTGGCCCTAAGCCCATTGTGCTGACAACTGTGAACACCACGTATCCCCCGATCATAATAACATCACCATGAGCAAAGTTAAGCATCTTGGCAATGCCATATACCATGGTATAACCCAGAGCAATGATTGCATAAACACTGCCAAGACTTACACCATTAATAAAATAGGATATGAAACTCATCATATCAACGCACCTCATTCGTTTTTTGTAAGGAAAAGTAAGAGGGTCGTCCTCTGGACGACCCTCTATTGGGTCATATTATATTACATAGCTGTATAAACACCGTTTACGATCTTAACAGCCTTTGGAGCCTTCTCCGGCTCACCGTCTGCAGTCCACTTCATGTTTTCACCGGTTAAACCGTTGATGGTGATTTCTGTCATAGCGGTCTTTAAAGCGTCACAGATAGCAGATGCATCCATATCTGGTGTGATGCCTGCTTTTTCAGCGGCTGCCTTGACTGCGTAAACAGCGTCATAACCGTCTGCAGCAAACTGGTTAGGAGTTTCGTTGTGCTTTGCCTTGTAAGCCTCTACAAATTTCTTTGTCAGCTCATCTTCTGCGTCTGCAGCAAATGGAGTAAGAAGCATAACGTTCTCAGCTAAAGCAGTGTCAAAGTTTTCTACAGTCAGAAGTCCATCCAGACCGTCACAGCCAAAGAACTGGGTTTCAAATCCCATCTGATCTGCCTGAGCAAGGATTAAAGCTGCCTGAGAATAGTAAATCGGAAGGAATACAAGCTCTGCGCCGGAATCCTGTGCTTTCTGAAGCTGTACGGAAAAGTTTGTGTTGTTATCTGCTGTAAAAGCTTCGTCAGAAACGATCTCAAGTCCCTGGTTTCCAGCTTCAGATACAAACTTGTCATGGATACCTGATGAATAAACATCAGAACTGTCATAGATAATGGCAATTTTGGTAGCCAGCTTGTTCTCGCCTATATACTGTGCAGATGCCACACCCTGGTTAGGGTCAGAGAAACATACACGGAACTGATTCTCAAATTTGGTACAGTCTGCTGCGGAACCGGAAGGAGTCAGCTGGAACATATTGTCGTTGCTGGACTCTGCACCTACTGCAATGGTAGGAGCGGAAGTAACAGCACCCACCAGCATCTGCATTCCCCAGTCTTTTAAGGTGTTGTAAGCATTAACTGCTTTTTCCGTATCGTGTTCATCATCCTGGAAATTGTACTCAATCTGGGCTCCGTTGATACCGCCGTTTGCATTGATCTCACTCACTGCCAGGTCAATACCGTTCATAACGGCCTGTCCGTAGATAGCTGCACCGCCTGTAACAGGTCCGATACCGCCGATCTTAAAGGATCCTCCTGATGCCTCCGGAGCTGCTGTGCTTTCTCCTGATGCTGCCTTTGTTTCTGCTGCTGTTGTGCCGCTGGGTGAAGCATTGCCGCCACAGGCAGTTAAGGATGCTGCCATAGCAACTGCCATACCAAGACTCAGCAGCTTTTTCATAGATTTTTTCATAAATCTTTCCTCCTTATAAAACATTTTCGCATATATCGTCAAAATAATACCAAATTCAGTCCCATTGACGTATACATAGTCTTAATAATAAGGTGGCTTTATAAAAATGTCAACTGATTTTGATTCAATTATCAAAAAAATTCATCTATTCTCCCAGTCTGTCCCATGGAATATCCGAGCTTTCTATGGTCTTGTCCCGCAGCATTAAATCCTTTACTGCCTCGGAAGCAGATTTCCCGTTGAATAAGACCTCATTCACCTGTTCCACAATGGGCATGGAGACTTCGTATTTTTCTGACAAAGCAAGGGCCGCCCTGGCGGAATAAATGCCTTCCACCACCATTTTCACTTCTTTTGTGGCTTCCTCCATGGTCTTTCCCTGGCCGATTAAAATGCCTGCCCTCCGATTGCGGCTGTGCATGCTGGCGCAGGTTACGATTAAATCTCCAATTCCGGACAAGCCGTAAAAGGTCTGGAATTTTCCTCCCATGACAGTTCCAAGTCTGGAGATTTCGGCAATGCCTCTTGTGATTAAGGCCGCCTTTGTATTGTCCCCGCAGCCTAAGCCGTCTGCAATTCCCGCAGCAAGGGCAATGACGTTCTTTAAAGAGCCTCCCAGCTCAATTCCCTGTATGTCCGGGCTTGTATAGACCCTGAAAACATCCTGCATGAAAATCCCCTGAATGTATTCGGCTGTCTTCTGGGTACGGGCACCTGCCACACAGGTGGTGGGAAGTCCCCTGCTCACCTCTTCCGCATGGCTGGGGCCGGAAAGCACCGCCACATCAGCCATGGGAAGCTCCTGCTCCAGAATTTCAGACAGAGTCATCAGGGTGGACTCTTCAATTCCCTTGGCAACGTTGACCACCACCTGCCCATAGCGGCAGAAAGGATTCATCCTTTTTGCAGTAGAACGCACGTACACCGAAGGAACTGCAGTTACCAGAATATCCCGGCCGGTCATAGCCTCTTCCATATCCTCCGTAAGCACAATCTCCTCGGCCAGAACCAGGTCCGGAAGATTCTGATGCCTGTGTGTCTTTTTCATTTCTGAAATCTCTTCAGGAAGGGCAGACCAGACTGCCACCTCATGTCCGTTTCCATGCAAAAGGACTGCCAGGGCAATTCCCCAGGTTCCTGAACCGATTACTCCAACTTTAGCCATTTGCTTCACCTCATCTCTTTCAGCCTTTTCAGCCTTTTTTTCCTGATCCAACAGAAAGCTTATTTTCCGTTCCATGAATAAGCCGGCCTATATTGGCCCGATGGCGCCAATACGCCTGACCGCTTATAAGCCCCGCCATTATGTAATATTCCGGCCGCAGGGCAGGGGGAACTTCATAGATCCCCATTGCCGCAAACAGAACCAGCCAGACAAAGAGTATGGCTGCAACCACCAGAGAGCCTAAAGACACATATCTGGTTACGCCTACGATCAGCACAAAAACCACCAGACATAACAGCATAAGCCATAAATCCACGGCCACAATCAGGCCTGCAGTGGCCGCAATACCCTTTCCTCCCTTGAAGCTTAAATAGAATGGATAATTGTGTCCTAAAATAACGCCAAAGCCCACATACAGAATCAGAAGATAAATCATATCCGGTTGTCCCCGGAAGATAAGCCGCACTGCCATACAAGGCAGAAAGGCTTTCAAAAAATCACCGACAAAGACAATGGCTCCGGCCTTTGCTCCCATTACCCTCAAAGCATTGGTAGTTCCGGAATTTCCGCTTCCATGGTTGCGGATATCGATTTTATGGGCTCTTCCGTAAAAATACCCGGATTGTATAAGGCCGAACAAGTAACCGGCTAAAAGACAAATGATCCTCTCCATATTATGTTTCCTTTCCGCTACGCTCTCTATATATAAATTTAAGGGAAGTGCCCCGGAAGCCAAACGCACTTCTGATCTTATTTTCAATATATCTGGTGTAAGAAAAATGGGTCAGTTCTTTATCATTTACAAAAATTACAAAAGTAGGCGGCTTTACGGCAACCTGGGTAATGTAATATAGTCTCAGCCGCTTGCCTTTGTCAGAAGGGGGCTGCTGGAGGGCAACTGCTTCCGACATAATTTCATTGAGCACTCCGGTACCCACACGCAGGGTCTGGTTTTCCCGGACCATATCGATCAGCTCAAATAACTTATTCATCCTCTGCCCTGTCTTAGCGGAAATGAACGCAAATTCCGCATAAGGCATAAAGGATAAGGTATCCTTGATTTTATTAGTATATTCATAAATGGTCTTGTCATGCTTTTCAATGGCATCCCATTTATTTACTGCCACAATGATTCCTTTTCCCCTGTCATGGGCAATACCGGCTATCTTGGCATCCTGTTCGGTGACTCCCTCCTGGGCGTCAATAACCACTACCACCACATCGGCCCGTTCCACTGCCGTAACAGTCCGGATGATGCTGTAGCGTTCCAGTTCTTCCTTGATTTTGCTCTTTCGCCTTAAGCCTGCCGTATCAATGAATACATACTCGGTGCCGTCATGGACCACTTCCGTATCCACCGCATCTCTGGTAGTTCCCGCAATATCGGAAACAATTACCCGGTTTTCTCCTAAAAGCTGATTTATAATAGAAGATTTTCCTACATTGGGCTTTCCTACGATGGCAATTCTGGGTCTGTCATCCTCTGCTTCCTCAACCTGGCTTAAGTCAAAATGCTTTGTCACTTCATCGAGAAGGTCGCCAAGCCCCAGTCTGGAAGCCGCTGATACGGGAACTGGATCACCGATTCCCAGATTATAAAACTCATATACGTCATTTCCAAACTTCTGGAAGCTGTCCACTTTATTGACTGCAAGGACCACAGGCTTTTTGGACTTGCGCAGCATGTCCGCAACCTTGGAGTCCGCATCTACAAGCCCCTGGCGCACGTCCACAATAAAGATGATCACATCTGCAGTGGCAATGGCAATCTCTGCCTGCTCTCTCATCTGTGAAAGAATGATATCTCCGCTGTCAGGCTCAATACCGCCTGTATCAATCAATGTGAAATTCATATCGAGCCAGGTACAGTCGGCATAAATCCGGTCCCTGGTAACACCGGGAGTATCCTTTACAATGGAAATGGTCTCCCCGGCCAAAACATTAAACAACGTAGACTTTCCCACATTGGGGCGGCCCACGATGGCAACTACTGGTTTACTCATATTGTATCTCCTTTCCTCTTTCCTGCCCGTCTTCCCGGCACAGAGGTATACCCGCAAGGGTGTTTAATTCGTATCCTTCATAAGAAGCTTCATTTTCTCCTACCGGCTCCAAAACTGCCTGTACAAAATCCTGACCGCTTGATTTTACAATATCTACCTGTACTTGTAAAGCCTTTTGTACATCCTGGCGGGTCAGATCATCAAGAAATACCTCTTCTCCGCTACGGAACATGCATTCCGGAAGCAAAAGTCTGCCGCCCAGGGGTTTCCCTGAAAGCTGTTTGATCAGATCCTGTCCCGTAATCAATCCCGCCACCGTAATATGCTCACCGAAGAAAATATTATCAATGGTATATACGTGAATGGTCAGGCCCGGATATTTCCTGCGGACCAGCTGGCTGTGGTTTTCAATAAAGGGGGCGGCCAGTTTTCCTGTTGCAATGGAAATCTCTCCCATACGGCTGTCTCCTTCCAGACTCTTTAAGGCCGTTTTCACTTCTTCTTCCAGAAGCCGCAGCATTCCCACTCCGTTTTCAAGCTGAATGTATCCGTCGTAGCGGCGCTCTTCCGGGATAGGCAGCTCGGCCAGAATATAAAATTCATCACTGGCATGGATGAAATGGCTTCCATGAGCCTTATACAGCCTTTCCTGCCACTGTTCCACAATCTTTAAACAATTCCTGGCGTCTTCCCCTGTCATAGCCTCCAGGGGATATAAGCCCTCCCTGTGTTTCGATACGCCTACAGGCACCACGGAAACGCTTTCCATAAAGGGAATATACTCCGATAAGTCCCTGATGGTCCTCTCCAGCTCTTTTCCGTCATTGACGCCCTTGCACAGCACGATCTGCCCGTTCATGGGAATTTCCGCCTCATAAAGCCTGCGGATCTTTCCCAGGGCTTCTCCTGCAAACCGGTTGTGAAGCATCTTGCATCTTAGTTCAGGGTTGGTGGTGTGGACCGATATATTGATGGGAGCCAGCTTAAATTTGATGATCCGCTCAATATCGTGGTCACTCATATTGGTCAGAGTTACATAATTTCCCTGTAAAAAAGAAAGCCGGGAATCATCATCTTTAAAGTAAAGAGTTTCCCTCATACCGGGAGGCATCTGGTCTATAAAGCAGAAAATACATTTATTCCTGCAGGAACGGTATTCGCTCATCAGGCCGTTTTCAAAGGTGATTCCCAGGTCCTCGTATTGGTTCTCTATTTCCAGCTCCCATTCTTCCCCGTTTTGCTTTCGCACCACCATGAGAATCGCTTCGCTGTTCATGTAGTATTCATAGTCAAAAATATCTTCCAGTTCATGCCCGTCTATGGACAGAACTTCATCTCCAGGCTCCAGCTCCAGTTGTTCCGCAATGGAATCGGGAGCGATTTCTTTTATGGTGTGCCCTTTTTTGTTCATTATTTATTTACCTTTCTGTAACTGCCAATCTCAATCTATATAAATGGATGGTATCATTCGCACTGGTATTATATAATAACATTCTATGGAAATGCAAACAAAAATTACCTTTCCCTTGTTTTTTGTTTTTTTCGCTAAAATGTGACAAAGGCTATTGACCCCTCTGTCAATCAATGGTATAAAGGGATGTAAGATTATAAACAGGCAGTCTTACGGCTGGCTGTTCATTTTTATGGAGGAATCTTTGTCATGGCAAATGATTATGTTTTTAACGACCGGCTTCCTGTAGGTCCTTTAAAGATCGCAGCGCTGGAAAGCTGCAGGGAGCTGGCCACGAAAGTGAATAACCACATTGTGGATTTCCGCAGGAATGATTTGGAGGAGCTTACCCGCCGGGAAGCCGATCTTCACTACCGCGGATATGATGTTGACTCTTATCTTCTGAAATGTGAGTGTCCCCGTTTTGGAAGCGGAGAGGCAAAGGGAATCGTCAGGGAATCTGTCCGTGGTACGGATATCTTTGCAATGGTGGATGTGACTAATCACAGCATCCCCTATACAGTCAACGGTTATACAAACCACATGTCTCCCGACGACCATTTTCAGGATTTAAAGCGGATTCTCGGTGCATGCAGCGCCACTGCCCACAGGGTAAGCGTTATTATGCCCTTTTTATATGAGAGCCGCCAGCACAAAAGATCAAAACGGGAATCCTTAGACTGCGCCATGGCTTTAGAAGAACTGGTAAATATGGGAGTGAGTAATATCATTACCTTTGACGCCCATGATCCCAGAGTCCAGAATGCCATTCCTTTAAGCGGATTTGACAACTTCATGCCCACCTACCAGTTTGTTAAGGCAGTATTAAAGTATTATCCCGATTTAAAGATTGACAAAGAGAACTTAATGGTCATCAGCCCTGATGAAGGCGCTATGGACCGGGCCGTATATCTGGCAAACAACTTAAGCGTTGATATGGGTATGTTCTACAAGAGAAGGGATTATTCCCAGGTCATTGACGGACGCAACCCCATTGTTGCCCACGAATTTTTAGGCTCTTCCGTAGAAGGCAAGACCGTTCTCATTGTGGACGATATGATTTCCTCCGGCGAAAGCATGCTGGATACAGCCAGGGAATTAAAGGAGAGAAAAGCCGATAAGGTCATCGTCTGCTGTACCTTCGGACTGTTTACCAACGGACTGTCAAAGTTTGATGAGTTCTACAACAAGGGTTATATCGATTGTGTGGTAACCACCAACTTAAACTACCGTCCCAAGGAACTGTTTGACAAGGAATGGTATGTAGAGGCTGATGTGAGCAAATACATGGCTGCTGTTGTGAATTCCTTGAATCACGACGTATCCATCAGTACAGCCCTTTCTTCTACCGATAAAATACAGAAGCTTTTAAAGAAATACTCCGGGCGTTCATAGTACTTAGAAATGGGGCAGTTCCCAACAGGAACTGCCCCATTTTGCGTGTTAAGGAATCAAGCTTAAAAATGCTCCCAAATTTCCCCTCTCATCCCCTGTAACACGGTGGGAAAACAGATAATCCGAATTGCAGCGGGTACAGATATCCGTAACCTGAATGCGCTCTTTCTTTACTCCGGCTTCCTCCAGAACAATCTCATTGGCCCTCCAAAGATCCAGCAAATACTTACCATTTCCCTGATCTTCCAGAATCTCCTCCCAGTACTTCCTGTCAAACCCACTCATAAATTCTCCTGCCACTTCGCTTCCCACCTCGTAGCAGTCTTTGCAGATGCTGGGACCGATGCAGGCAATCATATCCTCCGGCTTTGATCCAAAAGCTTCTCCCATCTTCTTTACGGTCACTTCTCCCATGCGGCTTACAGTACCTCTCCAGCCGGAATGACTGAGTCCAACAGCCTTGTGAACCGGGTCCAGAAAGTAAAGGGGAACACAGTCCGCATAAAAGGTAACTAACGTAATCCCGGGAACATTGGTGATCAGGCCATCCACATCTTTATAGTCCCGCTCCTTTGAAATCCCTTTTCCGGCATCCTCCTCTGTCACTAACCGCACATTAGTGGTATGGGTCTGGTAGGATAAAACCATTCTTTCCCTATCAACACCTAAGGCCTCCGCCATTCGTTTGTAATTTTCCAACACATGGTCCGGGTTGTCTCCTCTGGTAAATGTCAGATTCATAGAGGCGAACTTGCCCTGGCTGACTCCGCCCAGTTTGGTTGAAAAGCCCTGCTTTACCAAGCCGGTCTCTTCCAGAATGGGAAAGGATAAGTAAGGGGCCTGACCTTCCGTCTTATAATCCAATACCTTTTTACCCCTGCGCTTCCATATATCTTTCATCCGTTATACCTCCGTCTAAAATGCATCCTTAATAAGCCGGATTTCCTGGCCCAATACAGCAACCACGTCAAACCGGCAGGCAACATCTTCTCCCAGGCCATGGCGATACAAATATCCTCTGGCCCCATTTCTGATCCTTCTCTGCTTCCCGCCATGGACAGCCTCTGCCGGATCTCCTTTTTCTGAATTTGCCCGGTACTTCACTTCTATAAAAACCAGGTATCTACCATCTCTTGCTACAATATCGATTTCTCCCAGCCGGTCTCTGTAATTCCGTTCCAGAATCTCATATCCTGCCTCCTGCAAGTAGGAGGCTGCCATCTCTTCAAACCGGCTTCCAATCTGCCTTGAATTTTCCAAACCCATCCCCCATATCCGACATAAACAATATATTCTGCAATCAGCTTGTGAAATTTTTAATAAAGCTGCGCCTGTGAATAGGACAAGGGCCAATCTCCTTCAAAGCTGCAATATGAACAGCCGTGCCGTATCCCTTATTCTTTGCAAATCCGTATTCCGGAAACAGCTTGTCATATTCCTGCATCATCCGGTCTCTGGTCACCTTTGCCAGAACACTGGCAGCAGCAATGGATACGCTCTTTGCATCTCCCTTGATAATGGGAACCTGAGGAATGGTGACTTCCGGAATGGTGACCGCATCATTCAAAAGCACCTGGGGCACTGTATTTAAGCCTTTTATTGCTCTCCTCATTGCCTCATAGGTGGCCTGTAAAATGTTGATTTCATCAATGGTGTCTGCCCCAACCATTCCGATTGAAAAAGCAATTGCCTTTTCCTGAATTTCATCAAATAAGGCTTCCCGCCGCTTCTCCGTCAGCTTTTTTGAGTCATTTAAAAACAGCAGCTCACAGTCCCTGGGCAGAATCACCGCACCAGCTACAACCGGCCCCGCAAGAGGTCCCCGGCCCACTTCATCAATGCCGCAGATTGCAATATGCTCTTCATACCGGTATTCAAATTCCTTCATCTTCTCCAGACGTTCCCGCTCTGCCTGAAGCTTTTCTTCTGTTAATTTTCTCATGTTTACGCTCCGTCTATAAAACAAGGCCCGCCCTTTCAAAGAGCCGGCCCATATGATTTTCAATATCTATGGCTGTTGCGGAAACTCCAAGGTGATTCTTCCCAGCTTTCCGCTTCGGAAATCATCAATAAAAAGATTGGCCGCCCGGCCTAAATCCAGTTCCCCGCCTCTTACAAGGCAGGATCTTACTTTTGCGATCTGTCCTAATACCTCTACATCCTCGACCTCAGCAATCCCATACCGTTCAGAAAGCACCTGGGGGTATTCCTTCTTTAAGAAACGGATCAGTTCCAAAGCAAGTTCATCCTTGTTCAAAATATCATCCTTGACAGATCCGATAAAAGCCAGACGAAGCCCCACCTGCTGGTCCTCAAACCTGGGCCACAAAATTCCCGGGGTGTCCAGAAGCTCCAAATTCTTATTAAGCCTGATCCACTGGTTTCCCTTGGTCACTCCAGGCTTATTTCCTGTTTTGGCGCTGGCCTTTCCTGCAATGGAATTAATAAAGGTAGATTTTCCTACATTTGGAATTCCAACCACCATGGCGCGGACCGGACGGTTTAAAATCCCTCTTTTACGGTCCCTCTCTATCTTTTCTTTACAAGCCTCCTGGACCACGCTGTTGATCTGCTTTAAGCCTGAACCTGTTCTGGAATTGACCTTGACCACGTGACAGCCCTGTGCCTCAAAATAAGCTGCCCAGGCGTTGTTATAGCGTTCATCCCCCAAATCAGATTTATTGAGCAGAACCATCCGGGCCTTCCCTTTTCCCAGTTCATCAATATCTGGATTACGGCTGCTTAAGGGGACCCTTGCATCCACCAGTTCTATAATTAACTCAACTAATTTAACATCTTCTTTCATTGCCCTTTTGGCTTTGGTCATATGACCTGGATACCATTGTATATTCATAACATTCCTCTATTTCGAACGAATTAATTCCATCCTTGAAAATGGTCTCATACGAAACCATACTTTTCCTTGTATCTGTATTCCGCTCACATTTCCTATGTTGGAAAAGCGGCTGTCTTCACTGCTGTCCCGGTTATCGCCTAATAAAAAGTACTCATCTTCTCCCAGTTTTACAGGCTTTTCCGCAAGCCCTGAAAGGGATACCCGGCCCAAACCCTCCGGCTCTTTCAGCTTCTCACCGTCAATATAGATTTCATCGTTTTTTATCTGAACCGTTTCTCCCGGCAGGCCGATGACCCGTTTCACATTCATCTTCTGGTCTTCCCGCTGGAACACCACCACATCAAAGCGGAGGGGACGGCCAAAATCATAAGAAAGCCTATCCATCAAAACCACATCTTCTGACTCCAGAAGAGGGGACATGGAATGGCCTGCAATTACGATCTGGGTTCCATAAGCATAAACCAGAAACCATGCAAATGCAATGACCACGATAATGTCAACAATCCAGTTGACCAGGTGGCGAAGCTTGTTATTATCTTCACTATGATAAAAGTCCATCCTTTAAACACCCCACTTAAGGAAATTCCATTTTCCTGCGGCGATTAAGCGGCTGATCTACTAAGTAAATCATGCCAAGAAAGGGACAATTTGCATTGTCCCTCTCAACTGTTCCGGAATTATTTAACCAATTCTTTTACCTTGGCAGCCTTACCTACTCTGTCTCTTAAGTAGTACAGTTTTGCTCTTCTTACTTTACCTCTTCTTACAACTTCGATGTTGTCTACAGAAGGGGAATGTAATGGCCAGGTCTTCTCAACGCCGATGCCGTTAGAATTCTTTCTTACGGTAAAGGTTTCTCTTGCGCCGCCGTTCTGTCTCTTGATGACAGTTCCTTCAAAAATCTGGATTCTTTCACGGGTTCCCTCTTTGATCTTGTTGTATACCTTAACGGTATCGCCAACGTGGAACTCCGGTACGGACTGCTTTAACTGTGCTGCTTCGATATTCTTAATAATTTCGTTCATTGTGTGAACCTCCTTGATTTTATTTGATGTTCTTAATACTTCATACTGGAATCCGTAACAGAGGACCATCTCCTTTTCATCACAACATTTTGTATTCTAACATAAAGGCCCCTGGAATGCAAGTCCTTTCATGAATAAATTGTGACAGTTTAGTACGGTATCTTCTTGCATGACCTTCGGCCATACAAGAAGCATCGGAGGTTCCTCCGATGGGAATGACAGGGTTAAAATCAGCTTACAAGCGAGCTTGACGCTGATTCTAGCCCTATCATTCCCGCCGTACTGAACTGTTACAATAAATTATTCCCCATTTTCCAGTTCTTCTTCCAGTTTTTTTAAATATTCCGCTTCTTTTTTTGTCAGGATCGCATCCTTTAAAAGATCAGGCCGCCGTTCCAGGGTCCGCTTAATGGCTTGTTCCCGCCTCCAGGTATCGATGTTTTTATGATGGCCTGACAACAGGACTTCAGGAACCTGCATGCCCTTGTATTCCTCAGGTCTGGTATACTGGGGATATTCCAGCAGATTATCGTGAAAGGATTCAAACTCGGCAGAAACGTCGTTATTTAAAACGCCGGGAATCAGTCTGGAAATGCAGTCAATCATCACCATGGCAGGAAGCTCTCCTCCTGTCAGCACATAATCACCGATGGAGAGATAATCCGTAGCAATCAGCTCCAAAGCCCTTTCGTCAATGCCTTCGTAATGGCCGCACAGGAAAACAAGGTCTTCCTCCTTGGAAAGCTCCTCTGCAATCTTCTGGTTAAAGACCTTTCCCTGAGGGGTCATATAGATGACACGGGGCCTTTTTTCCAATTTTGAGCACAAATCCTCATAGGCATCACAAATAGCCATAGGCTGCATCACCATTCCGGCTCCGCCTCCATATGGGTAATCATCCACCCGGCGGTGCTTATCGGTAGAATACTCCCGGATGTCAATGGCTTCAATAGAGAGAAGGCCCTTTTCCGCCGCTCTCCCGATAATGCTGGTATTTAAGCCGTTTAAAACCATATCAGGAAACAAGGTTAATATGTGGTAGTTCATTCTTTCATCCGCTCCCTATTTTAATCCAGAAGTCCGTCCATGATGTGGACTTTTATAATTCCTGTCTCCAAGTCCACACTTAATACGCATTCCTTAATGGCCGGAAGCAGGACTTCCTTCCCTGACTTGGTTTTCACCTCGTAAACGTCATTTGCCCCGGTCTTGATCACGTCCGTCAGAGTTCCGAATTCTTCTCCGTCCTCCGTAACCACCGTAAGCCCGATTAAGTCAGCAATGAAATTTTCATCCGGTCCCAGCTTCACAGCCTGGTCCCTGGTGACCAGCAAATCTTTTCCCTTGTATTTTTCAATGTCATCGATGGAGTCATATCCCTTGAATTTCAGAATCGCCATATTCTTAAAAAATTTCACGTTCTGGATTTCCAGTTCCATATGCTCCCTGCCTGTATCAAGAATCACTTTTTTTAAAGTCTTAAAACGGTTTACATCATCAGTGGTAGGATAGACCTTTACCTCTCCCTTCACCCCATGGGTGGAAGAGATTACACCGACTCTCAATAAATTTTCCATCTGTTTCTCCATATTCTATTAAAGAAGGAAAAGACCGCCTTCCCAACTGGCCGGCGGTCTTGACATTACTGGATTTCTACAGTAACCTTTTTATCTTCTTTGGAAGCTGCTGCTTTTACAACAGAGCGGATTGCCTTTGCAATGCGGCCCTGCTTGCCGATGACCTTGCCCATATCGGAAGGCGCTACTGTAAGCTCCAGAATGATTTCATCATCCTTTACAGTTTCAGCCACAACAACCTGATCCGGATTATCAACCAGTGCTCTTGCAATCACTTCTACTAATTCTTTCATACGCTTCACCTCTCACTACTGGATACCGGCGATCTTTAAAAGCTTGCTTACAACTTCTGTTGGCTGTGCACCTGTTGCTAACCATTTCTTAGCATTTTCCTCATCAAACTTGATTGTGCTTGGTTCTGTGGTTGGATCATAGTAACCAACTTCTTCGATGAATCTGCCGTCTCTTGGAGATCTGGAATCTGCAACTACAATTCTATAGAAAGGAGCCTTCTTCTGACCCATTCTTTTTAATCTCATTTTTACTGCCATTGTGAAATTCACCTCCTTAAATCCTGGATTTCTGAAACTAATCTATAGCGAACGCAGGAATCTGCTTTGCTAACATCATAAGTTAAAACTAAAAGGGCAATTTCAGCTTGCCGAAGAGTCCGCCGCCGCCGCGTTTTCCGCCGCCCATCATGCCGGGAAGCTGCTTCATCATCTTCTTCATCTGGTCAAACTGCTTGACAATGCGGTTTACTTCGCTGATATCGACTCCAGCGCCCCTTGCAACCCGCTGTTTTCTGGAAACATTTTTCATCAGGTCAGGACTCAACCGCTCTTTCTTTGTCATGGAAAGAATGATAGCCTCCACCCGGTCCATGGCTTTTTCGTCAAAATCCATGTCCTTCATCTGTCCCATACCCGGCAGCATACCCATAATACTTGCCATACCGCCCATTTTTTTAATCTGGTTCATCTGCTCCAGGAAATCGTTGTAATCGAATTCTGCTTTCCGCAGCTTCTGTGACAGTTCTTTTGCCTTCTGTTCGTCTACCTGGATTTCAGCCTTTTCAATGAGAGAAAGGATATCTCCCATGCCTAAGATTCTGGAAGCCATGCGGTCCGGATAAAACTGTTCCAGATCAGAAAGCTTTTCTCCCATACCTACGTAGAGAACCGGTTTTCCGGTCACTGCACGGATGGAAAGTGCTGCTCCGCCTCTGGTGTCGCCATCCAGCTTGGTAATGATAACACCGTCAATTCCAATCTTATCATTGAACATTCCAGCCACGTTTACGGCATCCTGTCCTGTCATGGCGTCTACCACCAAAACAGTCTGGTGAACCTCTACAGCCTCTTTAATTTCAATCAGCTCGTTCATCATGTCCTCATCAATGTGAAGACGGCCCGCTGTATCCAGAATGACTACGTTCTGGTCATTCTTCTGGGCGCTTGCAATGGCGGCTTTTGCGATGTCCGCAGGCTTATGGTTATCTCCCATGGCAAATACGGGAACCCCCTGCTTTTCACCGTTGATCTGAAGCTGTTTGATAGCTGCCGGACGGTAAATGTCGCATGCAACGAGAAGAGGATTTCTGCCCTTTGCCTTCAGCTTTCCGGCAATCTTGGCAGTTGTGGTGGTCTTACCCGCACCCTGGAGGCCAGCCATTAAAATGACCGTCATCTCTCCGGCAGGCTTTAACTGAATCTCAGTGGTCTCAGACCCCATCAGCTTAACCAGCTCTTCGTTTACAATCTTAATTACCATCTGTCCCGGAGTCAGGCTGTTTTGCACATCCTGTCCGATAGCCCGTTCCTGTACGGCACTGATAAACTGTTTTACAACCTTAAAGCTTACGTCAGCTTCCAATAAAGCCATCTTAACTTCTTTAAGAGCTGTTTTTACATCAGCTTCGGACAAGCGTCCCTTACCTCTTAAGTTCTTAAATACATTCTGTAATTTATCAGATAAGCTCTCAAAAGCCATTTAACGCCCTCCTAATGAGCTTCCAGCTCGATGATTTCGCCCGATATCTCTTCGATGCGACGGATCAGATCCCTGTTTTCCGTAAGAGCAAATTCCTTTGTCAAATTCCGGATCTCTCTGGCCAGCTTCCTGGTCTGTTCAAATTTTTCCACCAGATGAAGCTTGTCTTCATAGTCCTCCAGGATTTTGTTGCACCGCTTGATTAAGTCGTGGACTCCCTGGCGGCTGATTCCCCGTTCCGCTGCGATTTCGCTTAAGGACAGATCATAAAGCACAACGTCTTCATAAACATTCCTCTGATGCTCTGTCAGCAAAGCTCCGTAAAAATCATACAACAATCCTTGTCTTGCAATCTTTTCCATATCATCACCTGAGATATCATACAATATTTTTCATATGGTGTCAAGTGTTTTTTCTTTACACCAAAGTTATTTTTTGAGAAACTTTTTCATGGCATGATAAA
>NZ_DAIOXM010000043.1:0-13772 GCF_036758025.1 Lacrimispora sp.
AAAATTTAGCTTTTCTTCCCATAAAATATGCTCCCTCCCAGATGACAAGTTTTTTATTTCACTTGTCTACCTAGAAGGGAGCATATCAAACTGACAGTCCGCTTTTCATATTCAGCTATTTTCTCAATACCCCTGACGCCTCCGCTCCTTGCGAAGCTTTTCTCTCTTTTCTCCTGCCTCCCACTCAGCCCGTTCTTCCTCTGTTTCCACAATGAGACGGGGAACCCGGACAGGCCGGTCATCCTTCATGGCCACGTAAACCAGATAAGCCCTGTTTACCCTTTCCCTCTTTCCATCCAGATCCTCTGTATAAGAATCCACCCGAACCTCCATGGATGTGCCTCCCACATGGGTCACAGTTCCTATTAAAACAACAGACTCTCTTAAATGAACCGCCTTTGTAAAATGCAGGCTGTCCACTGCTACCGTAGTCACATAGGCATTGCAGTGGCGTCTGGCTGTCATGGCCCCTGTCTCATCAATCCAGGCCATTAAGTCCCCTCCAAATAAGCGGCCTGCTGAGTTTAAATACCTGGCCCTTACCACATACATCTGCTCAGTCCGGGATTCTGCCGCCCGTTTCGCTCTTTCTTCCATATTAATCATTCCTTTTCTCTCTTAACAGACATCCTATATTAAAAACTGGTCCGATATAATGGAATTACATTAATAACCGGAATTTCATATGGATGTATTTTTTTAATGGCATCAATGGTAATGTCGATATGATCCCGCAGGCAGGTGACCTCCACCTTAAGTTCAGGTTCAGTACTCACTGCATTTTCTTTTCCGCTGTAAGGGCTGCTCCCTTCCAAGGGCCGCCAGCACCCCGTAACCTGGCTATAAGATAAACAACTGTCATAATTTCCTATATGCCCTGCATCTACACTTTGCAAAGCGCCTTGCAGCGCAGATAAATGGGTTTCAGGAATAAAGATTTCTATTTTACAATACTGAAAATTCTCCATGGCTTTTTCTCCAATTACTCCCGAATTATATTTCTTTCCCTAAGGTGTTCAAAAACCTTCTGATATATCCGCATTCTACCACATCTTTCAATTTCTGTATACATATTCCCCGGTATTTCATCCTTTCCTCATTTTGTCCCATGATCATTTCCGGCCCCAGCCTGCCCGTTTTTTATGACCAATCCCAGATGCTTTGCCAGCTCTGTTCCACTGATTTGAAGCTTATTCTCAGAAAAACAGAGTTGGTTAAGCTTTGAGAAGTTAAAATTCCAGGGTTTTATACAGGCTTTTTTCATACATAGGCAATAACTATTAATCCCACATAAAACCTCCAAAACTGTCGATTGGATTTTTACCGGCCTATTGTTTATAATAAAATCAATAAGATTGTTAAAAAATTATTAATCAAATTTCAGGAGGAAGAAAACATGAGCAAATTATCCCAAGAACAATTTCAGGCATATCTGATGCAGATTCGTGAGCTGGCGGAAGGTCCTTTGGAAGAAATCCAGAAGGAAGTGGAAGTTACCAATAAATTCCCTCAGGAATTTTACGACTTGAGCATTCAAAATGATTTATACCGCTGCGCCCTTCCGGTAGAATACGGCGGCTACGGATTATCTGAATTAGAAATTCTCCAGGTGCAGGAAGAGTTTTCCAGGGGACCGGGCGGAATGAGAATGCATCTTCACTATGCCATGGATTTGAACTGGAGAATTTTAGATGATTACGGCAACAAGGAACTGAAAGATGAATATATGCATAAGTTCCAGGACAAATCCGTATTTACCTGCTTTGCACTGACAGAGGCCACCGGAGGAACCGGAGCCGACTTACATACCATGGCTGTAAAAGACGGAGACTCCTACGTATTAAATGGAGAAAAGACTCTCATTTCTCATACGGACTGCTGCGAATTTGCTTATGTAATCGCTGTAACCAATCCCGATTCCCACAAAGATGACCGCCTTTCCGCATTTTTCGTTCCAATGGATGCACCTGGCTTTGAAGTCATCAACATGCCTCATATGATGGGATGCCGGGGAGCCGGACATGGAGATTTAAAATTCACGGACTGCCGGATTGATAAGAAATATTTGCTTGGAAAAGAAGGTCAGGGACTTGAAATTGCCATGCACTCCTTATCCGTTTCCCGTGCACATATTGCGGCAAGCAACTTGGGAATGGCTCAGAGAATGCTGGAGCTTTCCCTTCAGTATGCCAATGACCGTGTAACCTTTGGAAAGCCCATCGGAACCCGCCAGGCCATCCGCTGCAAGATTGCCGATATGTCCATGATGGTTCATGCTCTCCGCTGCATGGTTTACGACTTTGCAAAATCTTACGAGGAGTGCCCCACAGGCGAATACATTGAGGAAAAAGCAGCCATGTGCAAGCTTTACAGCATTGACACCACCAGAAGAGTCAGCGATGAAATGCTGGAAATCTTCGGCGGCGTAGGCTACTTTGAAGACTGCAAATACGGCCCGGTTGAAAGGCTTTACCGCGACTGCCGCGCTATGTGGCTGGAGGAAGGCGCTCCTACTGTTCAGCGCATCACCATTTCCAGAAATACCATCAAACATGGCGGTAAGATGGAATACGTCATCTAACAGAAATCTGACTGGGGTCATAGGTTCGGACCGGACCAATGACCCCTATTTTATCAAGGAGGTTTATGATGAAACCATTAGAGGGAGTAAAAGTCATTGATTTAACCACTTATCTGGCAGCACCTACCACTGTCCGTGTGCTTGGGGAATGGGGAGCTGACTGCATTAAAATTGAATCTGCCAAGGGCGACCCGGCCAGAACCCAGGGGGCTGTATTTAATATGCCTTATGAAGATGACGAAAATCTGGCATTTGATGTTGCCAATATGAACAAACGGTTCATTACCCTGGATTTAAAGTCAGAAAAAGGGCTTGAAATCGCATACAGGCTTTTAGGAGAAGCGGATGTCTTTGTAACCAACACCAGAACCAAGTCCTTAAAAAAGCTTGGTCTTGACTATGACACCTTAAAGGAAAAATTTCCAAGACTGGTTTTCGCCCAGGTTCTGGGATACGGGGAAAAGGGCCCTGAAAAGGATACTGCCGGCTTTGACGTAACCTGTTATATGGCAAGAGGCGGTGTTTTCGGCACCACTGTCAACAGAGGGGATGCCCCCATGATTCCCACCAACGGCTTCGGTGATTTCCAGGTGGCCTTAGGCCTTGCATCAGGCATATGCGCAGCTCTTTATGCCCGTGAGAAATCAGGAAAAGGTGATAAGATTACAGTAGGACTTCACCACAGCGCTGTATACGCCTTAAGCACCGGTGTTATTTCCGCCCAGTACGGAAACCAGTATCCAAAAAGCCGGAAAGAAGTTCCCAACCCCTTTAACAACGTCTACCGCACCAGCGACCAGAAATGGGTGGTCATGTGCTGTCCTGAATATGACCGGGATTATGAAAAGATCATGACTTTGCTGGGCAGAGCCGACATGGTGGGAAATCCCCGTTATATGAAGTGTGCAGAGGTTAACAACAACCATTTGAATCATGAAGTTATCGATATTCTGGACGATGCCATAGGAACATTCACAAGAAATGACCTTCTAGCCATGTTCAAAGCCAATGACTTAGCCTGCGAAGCCGCTTATGAGCCTCTTGACATGTATGAGGATGAACAGGTCTGGGCCAACAACATCATCACAAAAATCCCTTATCCCTCCGGTGAACGCTATATGCCCACTAATCCGGTGAACTTCTCCTCCATGGGAGAACCAGAGTACCGCATCGGCGGCTCCCAGGGTGCTCACACGGTTGAAATCATGAAACATCTGGGCTACAGCCAGGAAGAAATAGAAGGTGCCCTGACCTCCGGTGCGGCAACCGGCGAAACAAAACTGAAAAAGCTTTGATAAGATAAATGGAAAGGTGAGATATTATGAGTTTATTATACACCGAAGAACAAAAAGAGCTGCTGGCCCTGGTAAGGGAGATGGCAGAAAATGAAATCAAGCCTCACGTCCAGGAAGCTGACGAAAAAGGCCATTGTCCCAGAGAATTGTTCCAGTGGGGATTTGATATGGGACTTCACATGCTGGAGATTCCTGAAGAATACGGCGGCACCGGTTTAAGCTATGAAACCACGGCCATGATCTTTGAGGAACTGGCAAAGGTGGATGCAGGCTATGCCATTACCTTTGTAACCACCTTTGTGGCCCTTAGAAATGTCATCCTGGCCGGCACCAGGGAACAGGGACAGTATTTTGCAGACAAAATCGCTCCAGGAGGATTTGCAGGCTTTGCCTTAACAGAGCCCAATGCAGGCTCCGACCCTGCTGCCATGAGGGCAACTGCTGTAAAGGATGGGGATGAGTACATTTTAAACGGCACAAAGACCTTCATTACAAACGGCGCCATTTCTGATGTATTTGTGGGCTTCTTTAAGACCGATCCTGCTGCAGGGCATCGTGGAATCTCTGCCTTTATCGTTGATGCAGATGCTCCCGGCGTAACTGTAGGAGCACATGAAAATAAAATGGGACTCCGCCTCTCCAACACCACGGACTTAATCTTTGAAAACGTCCGGGTAAAAGCTTCCGCCATGGTTGGACCGGAAGGCTCAGGCTTTAAACTGGCCTTAAATGCTTTAAACTTATCCAGAGCCTTTGTTGCCACCCTGGCTGTCGGCATTATGCAGAGAGCCCTTGACGAATCCGTCAAATACGCAAAGGAACGGAAACAGTTTAACACTCCCATCATCAAATTCCAGATGGTTCAGGCCATGCTGGCCGATATGGCGATTAAAATAGAGGCTTCCAGGTGTCTGGTCAATAACACCATGCGCATGATGGACCAGGGCATTATGGTTCAGAAAGAAGGCTCCATCTGCAAAACCTTTGTATCCGACTGTGCCCAGGAAGTGACTTCCAATGCAGTTCAGATATTCGGAGGATACGGATTCAGCAAGGAATATCCGGTTGAAAAACTGATGAGAGACTCCAAGGTATTCCAGATCTTTGAAGGTGCGAACCAGATCCAGAGAATGACCATTGCAAATGTATTAGAAAAGGAATATCGCTAAGGGAGGAAGGAAAATGAATATCATTGTTTGCATCAAGCAGGTTCCTGATACAACGGAAATCAAAATTGATCCGGTGAAAAATACCCTGATCCGGGCAGGCGTTCCCAGCATCATGAACCCTTTTGATAAAAATGCGCTGGAAACAGGGCTGCAGCTAAAAGATCAATACGGCGGCAAAGTAACAGCCATCTCCATGGGACCGCCTCAGGCAAAAGCAGTTTTAAGGGAAGCTCTTTCCATGGGAGCTGATGAAGCCTATCTGGTTACTGACCGGGCATTTGGCGGCTCCGATACTTATGCCACCAGCTATATCCTGTCAAAAGCCATTGAAAAGCTGGGCCCCTTTGACGTAATTCTGGGGGGAAAACAGGCCATTGACGGAGATACTGGCCAGACAGCTCCCAGCATTGCAGAACATTTGGGAGCAAACAGGCTCTCTTATATTCTGGATTTAAAGGTAGATGGCGAAAAAGTTATTGCAAGGCGTCAGGTGGAGGAAGGAATTGAGATCGTAGAAACCAGCCTTCCGGTGCTGTGTACAGCCACAAAAGAAAGCAACAAACCGCGGTACGCCACCGTTCGGGGGAAAATTGCTTCTTTAAAGGCTGAGATTCCGGAAATCAAACTGGAAGACCTTCCCGGTGCTGATATCTCAAAAATGGGGCTTAAAGGCTCTCCCACCAAGGTAAAGGCAACCTTTACTCCTCAGAGAACTGCCAATGGGGTCGTTATCAGGGAAGACACTCCTGAGCAAACTGCAGGTTCCCTGATAAATAGACTGGACGACGCAAAATTACTGTAGAAGGAGGCTGTTGGCAATGAGTTTTGAAACATGTAAAGATGTATGGGTATTTATGGAGTGCTTTATGGGCCAGCCAAAAAGTGCAGGCCCCCAGCTTCTGGGCCAGGGAAGAAAACTGGCCGACGGATTAAAACAGGATTTATGCGCCGTTGTCATCGGAAAAGACGTAGATCCCGCCATTAAGGCTGCCGGTGAATTTGGAGCAGATAAGGTCTATGTGGTTCAGGGTGATGAATATGAACACTACTCTGCCGATGCCTATGGCCATGCATTTCTGGAATTATGTAAAAAATACGACCCCAATACCATTTTAATCGGAGCCACTGTAAACGGCAGGGATTTAGGCTCTAAAATTGCCGTAAGCCTTCGGACGGGACTGACCGCAGACTGTACTGCCCTCAGCGTTGACGAGGCCACCGGCAATGTGGTCTGGGAGCGTCCTGCATTCGGCGGCAACTTATATGCCCAGATTTTATGCAGTGAAACCAGGCCCCAGATGGGAACCTGCCGTCCGGGAGCATTTAAACAGCCGGAAAAAAATCCTGACAATCATCCAGTCATTATCCGGGAAGATATCCGGACACCGGAAGATAAAATCCGCACCAAGGTCATTGATTTCATCAAAGCCTGCGAGGGCAATGAGATCCGGCTTGACGAAGCAGAGATTATAGTTTCCGGAGGCCGGGGAATGAAATCAGCGGAGAATTTTGCCATTTTAAAAGAACTGGCTGACGTGCTCCAGGGAACTGTGGGCTGCTCCCGGGCTGCTGTAGATGCCGGGTGGATGCCACAGACCCGGCAGGTAGGCCAGACCGGTTCTACCGTTGCTCCTAAAATTTATATTGCATGCGGAATCTCAGGAGCGGTACAGCATGTGGCAGGCATGAGCGAATCAGGAACCATTATTGCCATTAATAAAGATGAAACAGCACCTATTTTTGAAGTAGCAGATTACTGTATTGTGGGAGATTTGTTTGAAGTGGTTCCTGCACTGGTAAAAGAATTGAAAGCAAGACATCAGGAATAATCCAGAATACAGCTTCTACCCATAGGAGGCAGGTTATGTTTGAAGAAATAAAAATCAATCCAGACCGGAAACGCCGCTACCTGGAAATGGGGTACTGGACAGACCGGACTTTGCTGGACTGCTGGCAGGATTCGGTAAGGCTGCATCCGGACCGGGAATACGTGGTGGATGACAGGGGCTTTCGCTATACATACAGACAGGTTGATGAGGCCGCTTCCAAAGTGGCCGCCTTTCTCCTTTCCCAAGGCATAAAACCTCAGGATGTGGTTTCCTACCAGCTTCCTATCTGGAACGAATTCGTCATCATTACCATTGCCTGTTTCAAAGCCGGAGCCGTTGCCCACCCCATCGCCATGTGTTATGAGAGAAAAGATCTGGTACGCTCTATGAACCTGACAGAATCCAAAGTGTACTTTGGCCCCACCTTTTTTCATAAAACAGATTATGAGGCCATGAGCCTGTCGGCATTCGAAGAACTTCCAGGCTTAAAAACAATTGTTTTACTGGATCATACCAGAGAAAAAACAAGCAGCGCCATTACATTAAAGGAAATTTTGGAACAGTTTGAGCCGTTAAAAGATCAGCCCCGCTACGGTCTGACCGGTCAGGATGTGGCAGTGATTCTCGGTACCTCGGGAACCACCTGCGGCTCCAAAGGGGTGCTGCTGACCCATGACAACATCCGCTACAGCGAAGAAGCTTTTAACAGAGAACTGGGACTGACGGAAGACGATATTATGTTTATGCCTGCGCCCTTAAACCATGCCACTGGATTTCACCACGGCGTCATCGCTCCCATGCTTCTTGGAGCAAAGCTGGTTTTACAGCAGAAATACCGCTGCCAGGAAGCCATTGATTTGATGAACCGGGAAAAGTGCACCTATTCCATGGGGGCCACTCCTTTTATTTACGATATTTTAAGGGATCTGGAAACAAGGAGCGAGGCTTTGCCCTATTTGAAATTCTATCTCTGCGGCGGCGCTCCTGTCCCTGGCTACATGGTGCAGAGGGCCTGGAGTCTCGGGATTCTTCTCTGTGAAGTCTACGGCTCCACTGAAAGCGTTCCCCATGTGTTTGTGAGGCCAAAGGAGGCATTGGCTTTAAACGGAACCACTTCCGGCAGGCCCTTGGAAGGCATTGAAATCCGGGTTGTAGATGAGGACGGGAATGAAGTTCCTCCAGGCACTCCGGGAGAAGAGGTTTCCAGAGGACCTAACGTGTTTGCAGGGTATTTAAAAAACCGGGAAGCCACAGATGAGGCATTGGATGATGAGGGCTGGTTTTACAGCGGAGATATCTGCACCATGGACGAAGCCGGAAACTTGCGCATCATTGGCCGGAAAAAAGATATGATCGTCCGGGGAGGGGAAAACTTAAATTCCAATGAGATAAACGATTATCTGGAAGGCTGTCCCGGAATGGGCGACCATACGGTAATCGGAATGCCCGATGAACGGCTTGGAGAACGGATCTGCGCCTTTGCAGTCCCTCTTGCAGGCTGGGAAAACCTGGAGCTTTATGATGTCATCTGTTATCTGAAGGAAAAACAGGTTCCCAAACGGTTCTGGCCGGAACGACTGGAGCTGATTGACCGGATTCCCCATACAGGCAGCGGTAAGGTGAAAAAATATTTATTAAAAGAAGAATTGATAAAACGGATGAAAGGGTGACCGGTTATGGCAGAACAGAAATTCGGACCAAGAAGATGCCGTGACACCAGAAAACCTCTTGCAAGCCAGTGTCCCGATGTGTATTTTTACCGGTGCGGGCGATGCGGCTCTTTATTTCCAGTCACCGGGGGAAAGGCATCCGGGGAAATGGAAATCTTCTGCTGCAAAGAAAAAGCAGAGTTTCTGACCCCCAAAGGGCCGGAACAGTCAGAGGAGAATTTGCAGTTAAGCTATCAGATTACCGGAGGCTATAATGACAACGCCGTCAAGGTTTCCTGGAAAGCCATGAAAAAGGAATATGAACCAAAATGGCTTTACTTGAAAACATTTACCGGAGGATATCTAAAGTATGTGGCAGAGACAAAGCGGCCGCCAATGGTATTTGCCCTGGCTGACACCGACGCATTTTCCTATTGCGACGAAGACCCCTGTCTGGAATGCGTCTTCCGCTGCAAGAGAGGCTTTGTCATCTATGTCTATGGGGAGAAAACAGGACTGACGGAAATCCCTCTGGACAAAATGAATGCCCAGTGGCAGTCAGGTTCAAAAGAAAAAAACAATTAAAATGGAGGTAAGCTTATGTTAGCAATGATAGGTTTGATTATTGCCATCGCACTTCTGGTTATTATGATTATCAAAGGCATTGACATGATAACGGCAACCATTATCACAGCATCCGTTATTCTGGTAACCAGCGGCTTAAACATAGCAGACGGATTTCTCACCACCTTTTCCGGTGGCGCAGGCGGCTTTGTTGCATCCTGGTTTTTAATCCTGGGACTGGGGGGAGTTTTCGGGCAATTGGTACTGGAAACAGGCCTTGCCACTAAAATCGCCAAAACACTGACCGAAAAGCTGGGAACAAAAATGGTGGGACTGGTAATCCTGATCTGTACATTCTTTATTACCCTGCTTGGAATCAACGGATACATCATGGTATTCGTCTTATATCCCATTGCAGATAATCTGCTGCGCCAGAACAAGATGGACCGGAGGGTGCTGCCATTTCTCCTTTTAGGAGGAGGCGCTTCTGCCAATGGATTTGCATATTCCCTGGATATCTGCAACGTGCTGCCCAGCAATTACTTAAATACCTCCTTAGGGTCTGCCCCCTTCTTGTCCTTTATCTTTACGGCGATCCTGGCTGTATGCTATTTCCTGTATTTCAACTATGCCCAGAAGCAGAGCCGGAAAAAACATACAGAGGAAGAACTTTTAGCCATGTATAAGGATGAAAGCAGCATTATAAGTGATGAAGAGCTGCCGGGAATTTTTATCTCTGTCCTTCCCTTTATCCTGGTTTTAGGATCAGTGGTGGTCACCTCCGGATGGGGAACCTCTACCAGCATTATGTTTTCCCTTGTAATCGGTATTCTTCTGATTGTTGTCACACAGTTTAAGCATATTAAAAACATGAAGGCATCCATAAAAACCGGAAGCGGTTCCGGACTCAGTTCCATGCTTACTGTAGCTTCCGTTATGGGACTTTCCAAGGTTCTGGGATCCTCTCCTGCATTCCAGGATTTGCAGAAGGCAGTTTTGGCTATGAATATGCCGGTATACTTGAAAGCCTTTTTCGGAACTACGGTTTTAACGGGTCTTACCGGCTCTGCCATTTCCGGGGAGACCATCTTCATGGAAAGCTTTGGGCAGGCATTTGTGGATATGGGAGTCAACATCCAGGCCCTTCACCGCATTGTTACGGAGTCGGCCCTGATCTTAAATAAGCTTCCCAATTCTTCCGTTGCTATTCTGACTATGTCCATCTGCGGATGCAGCTTAAAAGAAAGCTATAAGCATATTATTTTAGGAACTACCATTCCTGCTTTTGTGGCAGGCCTTACCATAGCTCTTCTGGCTACTGGAGGATTCGTATTTTAAAAGATTTTTTAAAGGGCACTGCCGGTTATCAGCAGTACCCTTTTTTTCATCCTAACAGCTTATGGAAGACTTTTGGGGCAAATTCATCTCATGAGCCACAACAAAGTCTGCAAATGCCTCCACGGCGGAGGAAATAAAATTCTTTTTGCTGTATGCCATATAAATCAGCCTGGCATCCTTTGGAACATCGGTCAGCGAAATGATGATCAGATCATCAAACTGCTTTAAAAATGAAGTCCGGGCCACAATGGCTGCCAGCGGACTTTCGGAGACAACTCCTCCAATAGAAATCTCATCGTCATAAGAGAAGG
Organism: Lacrimispora sp.; assembly: GCF_036758025.1. Classification (GTDB taxonomy): domain Bacteria; phylum Bacillota; class Clostridia; order Lachnospirales; family Lachnospiraceae; genus Lacrimispora. Next base: position 10,737 of record NZ_DAIOXM010000043.1, read on the forward strand.
CTGCATCTATTTTGCGCTCCTTTAAAAGCTGTCCCACCACTTTGCCGATGGGAAGGGATTCCCGGTATGTAATTAGATTATAGCTTTTTAATTCACCGAGGCAGACCTCTTTTCTGCCTGCAAGAGCATGAGTCCCATTGACGATCAGCACCAGCTCCTGAGCCAGAATTGGCACAAAAATCAGATCCGGCTCATCTTCTACCTTGGAACAAAATCCCAGGTCATACTTTCCCGAGGCAACACCATGAGCCACTTCTATGGAATGTCCCTGAAAAATGTTAAATTTTGTCCGTGGATTTTTCCCTCTGTAATTTTGAATGGCAGAAGGAAGGAAATCTCCCAGAAGAGTCGGAATGCATCCGATGTCAATGCTTCCCTCAACCTGTCCGGAATGGTTTTTCATGGAGGCAATTCCTCTTTCAAGCTCATTAAGAGCCTGAGATACATGCATATAAAACTCTTCTCCGTACTTGGTAAGCTGCACATTTCTTCCCTTTTTCTGAAACAGGGATATCCCTAATTCCTGTTCCAGGGATGCAATGGAATCGCTTAAAGAGGGCTGTGCAATATAAAGTTCTTTTGCCGCTTTTGTGTAATGCTGCAATTCTGCCAGTTTCAGGAAATAATATAGCTGCGGTAAATTCATATAACCTCCCTGGTCCAAACACCAAATGTCATTTTCCCCTTGTTATTATTTTATCATACACATCAAGTAATTGCTATATTCCTATCAATATATTATTTCTTTAATTATACGTTTTTTCAAAGTAATACCAGAAAAATCCTCTCCTCAGTTCCAACAAAAAGCTTTTGAACTGAGAGAGGATATCTCTCTCCCCCTAAGGGCTTTGTTTTATCCCGGCAGTGTCACTGAAATATTAAAGGACCTCGGAATATTCCCTATCCTTCCATCCTATGATCGCATTAATTATGGTTGGAATAATCAGGGTAAACAAAGTAATGTAGGATACAAGAGTCAGTCCTTTTGACACCAGACTGGTAAGCCCTACCTGGGAAACTCCCCAGGTGAGTATAACGTAACATAAGGTGAGCACTGTCCCCCGCTTATTACGCTTTTGGTCAGATATCTGAGGATCTTCTTTTATTCTCTTCTGGTACCAGTTAATAACCCGGTCATTAAATCCATGAGCATAATTAATGGCAGTGGAAATCGTGGCAAAAAATATGGCAACCGTAATCAACGTCAGCAGAAAGGCTTTCATCCCAGGCTCTCCCACACCATTTTCCACTACCAGAATGGTATAAATGGCTCTTCCCGACTTCCAGCCTTCCAGCACCTGTGAATAATTAGAGGCCAGGTTGAATACAGACATCTCCAGAAATACCCAATTGAGAATTACCGAAAGCACCACTGCCCACCTCAAGGTCCTTTTGTTGGAAAATATCTGAGCATGGTTTACATAAGCTCCAAATCCCCCTAAGTTCTGCCCCGAAAAAATATAGGCCCAGCAAAGAGCTGTCAGAAGATATTTTAAAAAACTGCCTCCGCCCGAAGAAATCCCCTGATTTAAGGAATCCCCCATGACCTGCATCTCACTTTTTAAATTACCGCCTGCTATGTTATAAATCAAATTGGGAACATGAATTGCAATTAGTGTAATAAAAATAACGGCGCTCATAAATACCGCATTCTTCCGAACCAGATCACTTCCCTTCATGCAAAGCACCAGCATAATGATTCCCACTATAAAAGTAGTTAATATGTAAGGAATTCCGGTAATCTCTTTTAAAGCAGAACCGGAAGTGGAATAAGACAAGGCCATACATACGATCAAAAGCCAGTTGAAATTAAATTCATAGACAATCTGCATGGGCTTTGCCAGCTTTCCCCCCAGAAAGCGTTCTCCATATTTTCCAAGAAAGCTTCCATAATCAAATGTCCTGAAATCCATTGCAAATTTCATAAAAAAGTAAATAATAAAGCAATTAATTGCCGCAACCACCACAGGCATAAACAGACAAAAATAGGGCTGCACCAGTCTTGGAAGCATGCCGTAAAAGCCTGTGTTTATAAAGAAGTAAGACCATGGCGTAGATCCTGCGGCAAAGCCTCCTCCACATTGGGAACTGAAGGCTATGGATACGAATACAAGGACTGTTTTCCAGTCAATTGCATTGATATCCCTCTTGTTTGCATTTCCCCCGTTACTCATTGTAACTCCCTCCTCAATATTATTTTTTCTGGCTTTTACCCTTCTCACATATCCCCCGTAAAGTCACGTCTGCTATTTTTTTAACAATACATAAATATTATAATTCATGGTTAGCAGAACATCCAATCGGCCTATTCTATGATTTACATCTGATTTATGGCTTTTTTCCTATACATCACTATATTTGCTTGTGTACATCTTCTGATCTGTGATATATTGCAAAAAGTAATTCCTGTTTTACTTATTATTTATGGAAAAAGGGAGGAAACAAACATGAGAGAAGAAATAATGGAAGGAATCAGGCGCCACATACTTCCTTTAAGCGGCCTGGAAAAAGCGCAGCTTCTGGAAATAGAACCAGGCCATGCAAAGATATCCATCCAGGTTCCAAAAACCGCCTTGAATTTATATGGAAACCTGCACGGAGGTTTTATATTTTCCCTTTGCGATATTACAGCAGGAATGGCAACCTATGCATACGAATATACCAACGTAACCCAGCACGGATCTGTAGATTTTATGAAGGGATTTAAAGAGGGACTTCTCTATGTGGAGGCCAATGCCATTCACAAGGGCAGCCGTTCCGTAGTAAACCGGGTGGAGGTAAAATCAGAAGATGGTAAAGTCATTGCAGCAGGAGACTTCACCATGTATCTGATTGATAAGCTGTGAATTTCCCGGTATTTCATCCTTCTTATGCAGAGAGAAGTAACCCCGTTGAACAGAATTCAGCAAAAAATAAAAGGAACTAGTCCGCCCTGCTTTATTCTTGTAAAACCATTTTGCCAAACGAAAATCTTCCCATCTTTTTGCCCGTTTAAACTAAGCTGTCTACCCTTGTCTACACTAAAAGGGATCTTTT
>NZ_DAIOXM010000044.1:0-12505 GCF_036758025.1 Lacrimispora sp.
AAGTACATTGTATAATTCTTCTGACTAAATGTAAAGAAGGAATGAAACAAATAAAAACAAAACAGCAAAAACAAAGATAAAACAACAATAAAACAACAGTAAATAATGTGATATTGTGCAGAAGTATAGAGAATCAACAGAAATACATGAAGGTTTTAACAAAAGGAACACGAAGTTATTTGAACTTTGGAGGTAAAATAAGATGACAGTTCAAGGCGTAAAGTACATGTCTGATTTTGAGGCCAAAAAGGCGATTTTGGACATCGGCAGACGAATGTACGACAAAGGCTTTGTGGCCTCAAATGACGGAAACATCAGTTGTAAGGTAGGGCCGAATACCATATGGACTACGCCCACCGGGGTGTCAAAGGGATTTATGACACAAGATATGCTGGTGAAGATGGATATAAACGGAAAGATACTGATGGGAAAATGGAAGCCTTCCTCAGAAGTAAAAATGCATCTGCGGGTTTATAAGGAAAATCCCGATGTGCAGGCAGTGACCCACGCCCATCCTCTGGTTGCAACCAGCTTTGCCATTGCGGGAATCAGCCTGGATGCCGCAGTCCTCACGGAAGCGGTGCTGGGGCTTGGGTCCATACCGGTTGCAAAATATGCAACACCGGGCACGGATGAGGTTCCAGATTCCATTGCTCCCTTTGTGAACACTCACAATGGAGTGCTTCTTGCTAACCACGGAGCCCTGACCTGGGGGAAAGACATTTACCAGGCATTTTACAGGCTGGAATCCATTGAATATTATGCAACCATATTGATGTATACAGGAAATATCATCGGACGCCAGAACTTTCTTTCCTGCGACCAGGTTAATAAACTGCTGGACATCCGCCATAAGCTGGGTATCACGGCAGGGGGAATTCCGCCTTGTTCTCCGGAAGAGACCAATGCCAGGGATGTGGTTTCAACGGCAGATATCCGTCCGTCAGAGCAGACGGGAACCGCACCTGCATTAAAAGGGGTGACCTCCATCGTAAGACCGGGAGAGAATCAGGCTCCGGCCGGCTGCGGCTGCGGCAGTACTCCGGTAAGGCTTACGGCTCCTGAGGGGCAAAAAGCGGTGGGAGCAGAAGCCTTGGGAAAGGCAAAGGAGGAAATCATAGCTGAAGTGGTGAGACGGGTCATAGAGGGACTAAGCTAGGAGGCAGACTATGGAAATTGGGGTAAAAGAAATAGAAATGATTGTAAGGGAAGTGCTTGCAGGCATAGAAAGCAAGGGTGTAAAGCCTTCTTACGTTTCTCCACAAAGTGAAAACGGGGTATTTGAACGGGTGGAAGATGCCATTGAAGCGGCCCATGGGGCTCAGCGCCAGTGGATAGAGCGTTACCGGGTGGAGGACAGACGGCGAATCATTGAGGCCATTCGTGTCACTGCAAAAAGCTACGCAGAAGCCCTGGCAAAGATGGTTTGGGAAGAAACCGGAATGGGACGGTTTGAGGATAAGATCCAGAAGCATATGGCTGTAATTGAAGGAACGCCGGGGGTGGAGTGTCTGACCACAGATGCCATTTCCGGAGATGAAGGGCTGATGATAGAGGAATTCGCTCCATTTGGGGTGATCGGAGCCATTACTCCCTCCACCAATCCAACGGAAACCATTATTAACAATACCATCAGCATGATAGCCGGAGGCAATTCTGTTGTGTTTAATGTCCATCCGGGGGCGAAAAGGAGCTGTGCCCACTGCCTGAAGATTCTTCATCAGGCTATTGTGGAAAACGGAGGCCCGGCAAACTTAATCACCATGCAGAGAGAACCTGACATGGAAGCTGTCGGTAAGCTGACGGCTGATCCCAGAATCCGCCTTATGGTGGGAACAGGCGGAATGCCTATGGTAAATGCCCTCCTTCGTTCCGGAAAAAAGACCATCGGAGCAGGTGCAGGAAACCCGCCGGTCATTGTAGACCATACGGCAGACATCGATCTGGCGGCAAAAGAGATCTACAGGGGAGCATCTTTTGATAACAATATTCTGTGCCTGGCAGAGAAAGAAGTCTTTGTCATGGAACGGGTTGCTGACGAACTGGTGAATAAGCTGGTGAGAGAAGGCGCTTATCTGCTTAATTCCATGGAGTTAAGCGAAATCCTCAAGTTTGCCATGACAGAGAAAAACGGCAGCTATGAGGTGAATAAAAAGTGGGTGGGAAAGGATGCGGCCTTGTTTTTGGAAGCCATAGGAGTGACCGGACGCAGCGATGTGCGCCTTTTGATCTGCGAGACAGATAAAAACCATCCCTTCGTCATGGTGGAACAGTTGATGCCAATCCTTCCTGTTGTCCGGTTAAGGACCTTTGAGGAGTGTGTGGAGGCTGCGGTGGCCGCAGAGTCGGGAAACCGCCATACGGCTTCCATGTTTTCCAGAAATGTTGAGAACATGACGAAGTTTGGGAAAATCATTGAAACCACCATTTTTACAAAGAACGGTTCCACTTTAAAGGGCGCAGGAATCGGCGGGGAGGGCCATACCACGATGACAATAGCAGGGCCCACCGGAGAAGGACTTACCTGTGCCAGGAGTTTTACAAGGAGACGAAGATGTATGCTGGCAGAAGGCGGCCTGCGTATTATCTAGGAAGGGGAAGGTACATATGGCAATCGGCTTTTTGGAATGTGCAGGATATGGGGCAGTGCTTTATGCCATGGATCAGGCATGCAAGACGGCCAATATCAGAATCATTGGCATTGACACCATTAACCCCAAGGATGCCACTGCATTCATTCCCCTGACGGCCCAGGTGAAGTTTGAAGGGGGAATTGACGATGTGAAAGAGGCTTGCCAGGCGGCAAAAAGGGCAGCTCTTAAGTTTAACAGGCCGGAAGAGGTTCTGGTGGAAATGATCGAAAAGCCCTATGAGGGGACGAAGGCATTGGCTCATATAACAAAGGTAGAATTGGAAGAAGAAAATATAAATAATTTCAGGAGGTAACAGCATATGGCATCCACATCAATCGGTTTAATTGAAACAAGAGGGTTAACTGCCTCCATTGAGGCGGCAGATGCAATGTTAAAGGCAGCAGACGTTGAACTTGTAGGAACCGAGAAAATCGGCTCTGGACTCGTAACTGTAATTGTAACCGGAGAAGTAGGCGCAGTGAAGGCGGCTACTGAGGCAGGGGAAGCGGCGGCTTCCAGAATCGGAGAACTGGTGGCGGTCCATGTGATTCCAAGGCCCCATCAGGACATCAGCAAAATCCTGCCCATAACCAAATAATCAGCACCATCAGCAAAGGCGGACATCATGAAAAGAAACCGAAACGCCATAGGGGTTTTAGAAGTCAATTATTATGCAAATACCGTTGTGGTGGTGGACCAGGCTTTAAAGGCGGCGGATGTGGAGATCGTAAGCTGTCATAAAAAGCTGGGAGGAAGGATGTGCCACACAGTATTGGCGGGTGAAACTTCGGCTGTCCGGGCCGCCGTGGAAGCAGCAGGAGAGGCCGGCCGGATGGTGGGAGAGGAAAACATAAAGGTGGCTGTGTCCATCGAAAACCCTCATCCCGAGGTATTAAAGCTTTTAAATATGATAGACAGACATGAGGATAAAAAAGATTCTGCAAAAGCAGAGGAATTGGTAAATAAGGAGGAAACGTAAATGGCAGAGACAGGAGCAAAAAAGGGAATGCTGGCACTTGGAATGATCGAGACAAGAGGACTTACAGCCTCCATTGAGGCGGCAGACGCAATGTTAAAAGCAGCGGATGTGGAGATGGTAGGAACAGAAAAGATCGGCTCCGGCCTGGTATCAGTTATGGTTCAGGGCGATGTGGGAGCAGTAAAAGCGGCTGTGGAAGCCGGAGAAGAAGCTGCTTCCAGAATGGGAGAAGTGATAGCGGTTCATGTGATTCCAAGACCTCATAACTCCATAGGCACAATCCTTTCCTATATTAAATAGAAGAAACGGGAAATTGTCTGAGGGCGGAGGCTTACGATGGAAAACAGGGAAGAACTGGTTCAGAAAGTAACCGCACTGGTTCTGGAGAACTGGGAAAGGCTGAGTACACAGCCTTTCCAGGTTCCCGCAGGAATTTCGGCAAGGCATGTGCATTTATCCAGAGAACACGTAGAAATACTTTTCGGAACAGGCTACAGGCTGACCCCCAAAAAGGCTTTAAGCCAGCCGGGACAGTTTGCCTGTGAGGAACAGGTGGCTGTCTGCGGTCCGGCGGGAACCTTTTCCAAGGTGCGGATTCTTGGGCCAGAGAGAGGGCAAAGCCAGGTGGAAATGGCTTTTAGTGACTGCAGGGTTTTAGGAATAGAAGCAGCCGTGAGATCGTCAGGAGATTTAAAGGGAACTCCCGGAATTCTGTTAAAAGGGCCGAAGGGAGATGTCATGCTGACGGAAGGGGTTATCATTGCAGACCGTCACATTCACATGACTCCGGAGGATGCCCTGTGGTTCGGGGTATCGGATCAGGATCGTGTAAAGGTTTTGGTTCCAGGGCCGAAAGGCGGAGAGCTGGGTCATGTGCTGATCCGGGTTACCAAGAACAGCAGGCTGGATTTTCATGTGGACACGGATGATGCCAATGCATTCCAGATCAGGCAGGGACAGTGGGTAACCATCAGAAAGGAAGAGGCCAGGTGATATTAGGAACAGTAATGGGAACAGTGGTTTCCACCAGAAAATGTAGGAACCTGGTTGGGTTCAAGCTGCTTTTGGTAGAGCCTTATTATGGAGATAAGAAGAGTATTTTTGTGGCAGCTGATACCATAGGGGCAGGAATCGGGGAACTGGTGCTGGTAACCACCGATGATACAACCCAGTACGCCCTGGACCGCTCAGCTCCGGTGGATGCCTATATTGTGGGTATTGTAGATGGGCCGCCTCAGTTGGGAAAGTAAAGTGAGAAGGTGATAGAGCTTATGAAACAGGAAAAGCTTAAGGTTTTGGCAGTGGCAGATCCGGCAGTGGAAGGGTATCTGGATAAAGAGTTGGGAATTTTAGACGGGTACGGCGAAGAGGTGGATTTTCATATAGTGCCGTGGGCGGATTACTACCCTATGATGATGAAAGCATTTGCCGGGGAAGCGGATTATGACATTGTCATGGTTGCAGGCCATTTGTGGCTTCGGGATTTTGTAGAAAAGGGATACCTTTCAGAAATTGACTTTGAGGAGGAAGATATTCTTCCGGTTATTGCAGAAGAAATGAAGTATAAAGGGAAAACTTATTTATCGCCTTCTTTCTGCGACGGCCATATGGTTCTTTACCGCAAGAGTCTGCTCTCCCAGGTACTGGGAAAGGAACTTGGCAGTGTCATCACTCCTCAAGAATATATAGAAACAGCAAAGGCATACAGGGAAGCTGCCGGAAGGCCGGCTGCGGCAATGAAGGCCCACAAGTCTGAAATCTTTACTGACGCCCTTCCCTTCCTTCGCATGTACGGGGGAGATGCCTATGATTCTGATGGGCTGGCAGTCTGCCAAAAGGAAGATGCTGTAAAGGGGCTTCAGTCCTATGTGGAACTGAAAGCATATGCTGTTGACGGCACGGAGGACCTGGGCAACGGGGAAATTGCTTCAGCCATCCGGGAAAAAAGAGCAGCCATGGCAGTTACCTGGAGCGGTCAGATGGGAGAGGTCTTTAAAGACGGCTGTCTGGAACCGTGGGATATTGGTTTTTCCACCTTTTCCACAGCCTGGAACGTGACCTGGTCCTTTGGAATCTGTTTAAGCTCCGGGAAAAAGGAAGAGGCTCAGGAATTTCTTAAATACCTTCGGTCACCTGAGATTGACCGGAAAGCAGGAAGGAAAAGCGGTGCTCCGGTGAGAAGGGCAAGCTATGAGGAAGGAATCAGGGAATGCCCCTGGTTTCCGGTGCAGCTTCAGATGATGGAACTGGCAAGACCTCTTCCCCATCTGTCAAAGGCAGGGGAGAAAAACGGGATTCTTTACGAGAAAATCTCTGAGGCCTTTTCCGGAAGAAAGACGGCAAAAGAAGCCATGGAGCAGGCCGGGAAAGAGATCGGCAGAGTCATATCCGTTTGACTCATTAGGAGATAAAATATGAAGATTATTATAATTGGAGGAGTGGCGGCAGGAATGAGCGCCGCTTCCAAAATCCGAAGGGTGAATCCGGATATTGAAGTTACGGTCTATGAAAAGGGCGGTTTTCTTTCCTACGGAGCCTGCGGACTTCCTTATTATGTGGGAGACTATAATGATGATTACCGCAAGATGATCGCCCGTTCAAGACAGGCTTTTACCAAAATGGGCATAGCCACATTTCTCCGCCATCAGGTGCTTTCTGTTGATGCGAAAGAAAAAAAGGTCTTCGTAAAAAACCTGGAGAGCGGCCAGGAGTTTACGGATACATATGATAAGCTGATGATAGCAGTGGGAGCGGAGGCTGTGGTTCCCCCGTTTCCGGGAAAAGAACTTATAGGGGTTCATGTGCTGAAAACCCTGGAAGACGGAATCTTTTTAAGGGAATATGCCATGCTTCCGGAAATCCGAAACGTCACCATTGTGGGAGGCGGATATATTGGAGTGGAATGCGCGGAAGCTTTTTTAAACATCGGGAAACAGGTCCGCATGCTGGAGGCCGCTCCCAGAATTTTAATGTCCTTTGATGAAGAAATGGCCGCTCTGGCCCAGGAAGAGCTGGTAAGGAACGGAGTAAAGGTACATACGGGAGAAAAGGTAGAAAGCTTTTACGGAGATGGGCTTTATGTAAAAGGAGTAAAAACCGATCAGGGAACTTATGAGACAGATCTGGTGATCGTTGCCGCAGGCGTCCGCCCCTGTACGGAATTCTTAAAGGATACGGGGATTTCCATGGCAAAAAACGGAGCCCTGCTGGTTGACCGGGAGATGAGGACTTCCCTGCCTGATGTATATGCAGCGGGGGATTGTATTCTGGTTTATAACGAGATTTTGGAAGAAGACAGCTTCCTGGCCCTTGGCACAGTTGCCAACAAATGCGGAAGAATTGCGGGAGCTAACCTGGCAGGAGGCCATGAGCGGTTTATCGGTGCTCTCGGGTCTGCGGCTATCAAGGTCTGCGATTTGGAGCTTGGGCGTACGGGAATGGGAGAAGGGGATGCTAAACGCCTTGGAAAGGATTACAAGACTTTGGTCATCAAGGCTAATGATCATCCGGCCTATTATCCCAACCCAACTCCCATTACCATTAAACTGATTTATGAAAATGGGACAAGAAGGCTGCTGGGCGCACAGACCTGCGGGCAAAAAGGGGCTGTTTTGCGGGTAGATGTGTTTGCAGTGGCAATTCATAGCAGGATGACCACAGCGGAGCTGGGAATGACGGATTTGGTTTATGCCCCTCCTTTTTCCGGTGTATGGGATGCCATTCAGATTGCCTGCAACGCAGCAAAATAATGGCCGGTAGGATAGAAAGGGAGGTCAGACTATGAGCAAGGTGATATCTTTGCAGGAGGCTGCAGCCCGGATTCATGACGGGGATATCCTTGGCCTTGGAGGCAATGTGCTCCACCGGGCCCCCATGGCAATGGTGAGGGAGCTGGTGCGGCAGAATAAAAGAAAATTAAAGCTGGTAAAGACGGCGGGAGCCATGGATGTGGATATGCTCTGTTTTGGAGGATGTGTTTCCAGTGTTGATGCCGGATTTATCAGCTATGAAAGCGAATATTCCCTGGCAGGCCACTACCGCAAGGCAGTGGAGAGCGGAACTGTAAAGGGAAATGAACACGCCTGTTATACTGTAATTTCTGCCCTGCGGGCTGCCAGCTACGGAGTGGGTTTCATGCCTGTAAAGGGAATGGTAATCAGCGATCTGATTGATGCAAATGATTATTTCATACGGGTTGAAGATCCATTTACAAGGGAACCGGTGACGGTGGTGAGGGCCATAAGGCCCGATGTGGCAGTTATTCACGTTCAGGAGGCTGATGAAGAGGGAAACGCCAGAATTACAGGGCCTTTGTTTGAAGATGTCTTATTTTCCAGGGCAGCCAGGCGGGTTATCCTGACAACTGAAAACATTGTCAGAGCATCGGCTTTTACAGGAAGCCTGCAAAAAGCGGATATCCCTCATTTCCTAGTGGAAGCGGTGGTCAGGGTACCCAAAGGGGCTGTCCCTTGTTCCTGTCCCGGTTCTTATGACATTGACAGAAGGAATTTGAAGAAATTTAAGGAACTGAAGGATTTGGAGGGCCTTAGGGAGTATTTGAAGGCATTTGAAAAGTCCGATTATAAAGGGTGAGGAGGCTTGGCATGATGGAAGAAAAATACAGAGTCTGTGATATTATGGTCTGCGCCATGGCCCGCCTCATACCTGACGGCGGAAAAGTGTTTCACGGGGTATCCTCCCATATGCCCATGATTGCGCTGATGCTGGCAAAGGCCCTTTATGCGCCAAGGGCAGTGCATTTAAATATTCCCGGAGGAGTGGACCCGGACCCGGCAAGGCTTAAGCGGTATACCAGCGCAGGGGCAGAGCTTTTGGAGCGTTCCGCCGGATATTTCCCCTTAATGGAAGTGTTTGACCTGGCTATGAGAGGGGAGTTGGATATGGCATTTTTAAGCGGAATCCAGTTTGACCTTCATGGCAATGTCAATGCGTCGGTCATCGGAGATTATCACAAGCCAAAGGTGAGAATGCCAGGGGGAGCAGGAAGTGCCGTACTGATTCCAACGGCAAAAAGAGCGGTTCTCTGGAGAACAAAGCATGATAAGCGTACCTTTGTAAACCAGGTGGATTTTGTAACTGTTAAGGGAAATGTGGAGCGGATCATCACTCCCTTATGTATTTTTAAAATGGAAAACGGGGAACTGGTTCTGGAAAGCATTCACCCTGGCTCCAGTTTGGAAGAAGTACGGAAAAACACCGGATTTCCCATAAAGTTCTCTCAAGTAGCCTATACGCCTCTTCCCTCCAGGGAGGAACTGAGTGCTTTAAAACGGATCGATCCGGGTGATTTCAGAAATATAGAATTCTAAGGAGGTCCTTTATGGCATTTGAAAGGATTAATGCAGTAGGAACCAGCTTTTTCGGTCGGGGTTCCATGGGACTTTTGCCGGAGGAGCTTAAGAAGCGGGGGTTTAAACGGGGGCTTATTGTTACGGACCCCTTCCTGTATGAGAATGGCACCGGAGATAAGGTGGGTGCCTGTCTGCTTAAGGCCGGAATGGAGTATGCCATCTATTACCTGGTTGAACCCAATCCCTCCACAATCATTGTCAATGACTGTCTGGAGGCCGCCAGAGCCCTGGAAGTGGATCTTCTGGTGGCAGTAGGCGGCGGCTCTGCCATTGACACGGCAAAGGCAGTCAGCATTGTCATGGCAAACGGCGGCAGGGTGGAAGATTATGAGGGTATCAACCGCTCCCATAAGCCGGGAATCCCCATTGTGGCGGTCAATACCACAGCGGGAACCGGTTCGGAAGTCACTGCATTTTATATTGTCACCGATCCGGCCAGACATTCCAAGATGTGCATGGTGGACCCCAATTCCATGGTCACCATTGCCGTCAATGATGTGGAACTGATGATGACCATGCCAAAGGGCCTTACGGCCTCTGCGGGAATGGATGCCATGACCCATGCCATTGAGGCGGCAGTGTCAAAAAGGGCTACCCCCTTTACCGATAAAGACGCTCTTTGGGCTATGGGAGTAATCAGGACTTATCTCCCCCAGGCAGTGTTTGACGGAAGTGATGAGAAAGCCAGGGAAATGATGGCTTATGCGGAATACAGCGCAGGTATGGCGTTTTCCAACGCAGGTCTTGGTATGGTTCATGCCATGGCTCATTCTCTGGGAGGGCTGATGAACCTGCCTCATGGCATCTGCAATGCGGTTTTGCTGCCCTTTGTGATGGAATTTAACGGAAGTATGCCGGAGGCTGCGGAGCGGTATAAGAAGGTGGCAGAAGGATTAAAGCTTCCCGGAGCAGCTTCCATGACAGGGGAACAGGCAGTGAGGGAAACGGTAGCCTGTATCAGGCGGCTGTCAAAAGAAGTGGGGATCACACCGAGCCTGCGGGATTTAAACGTAAATCCCCGGGATTTTAAGGACTTGGCAGAAACTGCAATGCGTGATTCCTGTATGGAGGACAATCCCTTTAAGCCGGAGCTCCAGCAGGTTATAGAAGTATATAGAAACGCATATGAATCATAGTTTGTGGATAGAAAAGTTGTAACATATTGTGGGAAGGAGAAGGAAGAGGATGAAAAAACTGATTAATGCACCGGAAAACTATGTAAATGAAATGATGGAGGGGATTTATCTTGCTCATCCGAATTACGTAACTTATGCGGCAGGCGACTTGCGCTGCCTGGTCACCTCCAATAAGGCAGAGGGAAAGGTGGGAATTGCTACGGGAGGAGGTTCCGGGCATCTTCCTCTGTTTTTAGGCTATGTGGGAAAGGGAATGCTGGATGGATGTGCTGTCGGAGATGTATTCCAGTCTCCCAGCGCAGAACAGATGCTTCATGTGACAAAAAGCATTGATTCCGGAGCCGGCGTCCTTTATATTTACGGCAATTACAACGGAGATATCTTTAATTTTGACATGGCCGCGGAAATGGCGGATATGGAAGAGGACATCCGGGTGGAAAGCGTGGTTGCAGGCGAGGATGTGGCATCTCCCAAGGCGGCTCCCGGAGAGAAGAATACCAGGAGAGGCGTCGCCGGTATTTTCTTTGTATTTAAATGCGCAGGCGCCGCGGCCGCGGCCGGGAAGGATCTGCAGGAAGTAAAACGGATTGCAGAAAAAGCTGCTGCCAACGTAAGAACCATGGGCGTGGCCCTGACTCCCTGCACAGTGCCCAGAGTAGGACATCCGGGATTTGAAATCAGAGAGGATGAGATGGAGATTGGCATGGGAATCCATGGAGAGCCGGGAATCCGCCGGGGCAAGCTGGAAACTGCAGATGAGGTCACAGCGGAAATGATGGAAAAAATCCTCGAAGACATTCCTTATAAAACCGGAGATGAGATTGCAGTCCTTGTGAACGGGCTGGGAGCAACCCCTCTTGATGAACAGTATATTGTGGCCAGAAAGGTCAATCAGATTCTGGAAGAAAAGGGAATCAGAGTGCACCGCTATTATGTAGGTGAATATGTGACTTCCATTGAAATGGCTGGATTGTCCGTTTCTCTTTTGAAAATGGATGAGGAGTTAAAAGATTATCTGGATGCTCCGGCTGATACGCCCTTCTTTAAGCAGGGGACTGTGTAAAACCATGATATCCTTTGTCATGATGATAGATGGCCGGTAGGCGGCAGAGTGGAGGCAGATATGAACCAGCAGGAATTGATAGCCATGCTTGAAAGAATCAGCAGGATCATGGGGGAAAATCGAAATTATCTGATTGAACTGGACAGCATTGTGGGAGACAGTGACTTGGGGCTGACCATGGGGGATGGATTTCTGGCGGCCTATGAATCAGTTTCCGATGGACTCGAGACGGATTTGGGGAAGCTTTTATACAATGCTGGAAAAACCATGGGAAATAAGGTTCCTTCCACCATGGGAACCTTGATGGCGGCAGGTCTGATGCGGGCAGGAAAGATTTTAAAGGGAAAGACGGAATTGTCGGCTGCCGATGTTGTGGCTTTGTTCGAGGCTTATGAAGCAGGCGTGGCTGATTTGGGCAAGGCAAAACCGGGAGACAAGACATTTTTGGATGGGTTTCATCCCGGAGTGCAGGCTCTTAAGTTAGAGGTGGAAGCAGGAAAGTCTCTTGAAGAAGGGTTTAAGAAGGCGGCAGAGGCTTCGTGGGAGGGATTTGAACATACCACAACCATGGTTGCTGTTCACGGAAGGGCGGCAACCAGAGGTGAAGCGTCCCGTTCTTTAAAGGATCCGGGGGCAGCTGTTGCCGCCCTTATGATGAAGGCTGTAGCGGGCGGTGAAATAGTTGAAACACAGATTTCTTCCGAAAAGTGATTAAAATACTCGCTGAAAACAAAAAAGAAAGCACCGTTTTTGCAATAAGAGGTATTGTTCGTGAACCACCTTATTGCAAGAGGGTGCTTTCTTATATTTTCTAAGGACTTATATAAACAGCAGAAGGCTGACAGCCATAACAGCCATTCCTGCAATCAGACCGTAAATGGAGAGATGGTGCTCTCCGTATTCTCTGGCAGAAGGCAGGAGCTCATCAAGGCTGATATAGACCATAATTCCGGCCACAGAAGCGAATATAAATCCGAATGTGACATCATTAAAAAACCGGTAGAAGAGCAGATATCCGATCAGTGCGCCCACAGGCTCTGAAAGCCCTGATAAAAATGATAACTGGAAGGCTTTTTTTCTGCTTCCTGTTGCATAGAATACGGGAACGGCAACTGCTATGCCTTCCGGTATGTTGTGAATGGCAATGGCAACAGCAATAGGAACGCCCAGCTTTGGGTCACTCAGTGCCGCAGTGAAAGTTGCCAGCCCCTCCGGAAAGTTGTGGATGCCTACGGCCAATGCGGTAAACAGACCCATTCTCATCAGATTTGCCTTATGGGATTCACTTTTTCCATCCATTTCTTCTACAGTATGTATCTCAT
>NZ_DAIOXM010000045.1:0-12171 GCF_036758025.1 Lacrimispora sp.
GAAAATGTGGAACTGCCCCTTCTGTATTCAGGGTCAGGGGCTGCTGAACGGAGGGAGCGTGCCATGGACTCCCTTAAGAGGGTAGGCCTGGAAGAAAAATGGAAAAGTCTGCCCAGCCAGCTTTCGGGCGGACAGCAGCAGAGAGGCTCCATAGCCAGAGCCCTGGCAGGAAGCCCTTCCCTGATTCTGGCCGACGAACCGACAGGAGCCCTGGACTCAAAAACCAGCCGGGAAGTTCTGGATTTCTTAAAAACCCTGAATGACGAAGGAAATACCATTGTTATGATTACCCACGACAGCACCATTGCCATGGAAGCCAGACGGGTGGTCCGGGTTCATGACGGCAAGATTAATTTTGATGGAGACGTAAATGAATATTCTGCAATCCTTTAAAATGGCGTTAAAGAGCATCTGGAGCAACAAGATGCGTTCCTTTCTCACCATGCTTGGAATCATCATAGGAGTGGCTTCGGTCATTATTTTAGTGAGTCTGGTAAACGGGCAGATGTCCTATATGACGGAAAGCTTTGCCAGCATGGGAACCAACCAGATCAATGTAAATGTGTCCAATCTCTCCTCCAGGTCCGTGACAGAGGAGGAGATGTATCAGTTTTATGAAGAGAACCGGGAGTTTTTTGCCCGGATGACGCCCAATGTTTCCCTGTCTGCCTCCATAAAAAAGGGGACAGAGTCTCTGACTGACACCACTGTAACCGGAGTGAGCGAAGAATATCTGGAAATGAAAGACCAGGCCCTGGAGGCCGGCCGTTTTCTCCAGTATTCTGATATTCTTTCCAGGCAAAAAGTCTGCGTGGTGGGCTACTATGTGGCCTGGGACTTATACGGAAGCGCCCAAAAGGCCATTGACCAGACCATTAAAATAAACGGTTACACCTTCCGGATCATCGGTGTGGTTTCCAGACAAAATGAGGATGAACTGGAGGCGGGCGGCTCCGATGATGTGCTGTACCTTCCTTACAGCAGTGCGGTTAAAATGAGCAATAACGCCAATATCAGCAGCTATATCTTTGCGACAGCTGATATGGAACGGACTGCGGAGGCCAAGGAAACCATCAACACCTTTCTCTATGGGATCTTTAAGGATGATTCCCTGTATCGGATCACAGCCATGAGTGAGCTGCTGGATTCCTTAAACTCCATGATTGCCATGATGTCCATGATGCTGGGCGGCATTGCCGGAATCTCCCTTTTGGTGGCAGGAGTGGGGGTTATGAATATCATGCTGGTATCTGTAACAGAGCGAACCAGGGAAATCGGAATCAGAAAGGCTCTTGGAGCGAAAAAGAGCAGCATTATGCAGCAGTTTGTTATAGAAGCGGCTGTTACCAGCTCCCTTGGAGGGATAGCAGGAATTGCAGTGGGCTCTGTGGCATCTACGGTTATCGGAAGGTTCATGGGCATGACAGTGACGCCCACTCCGGGGGCGGTCATTGTCTCCTTCAGCGTATCCGTGGGAATCGGTCTGCTCTTTGGTTATATGCCTGCCGGAAGGGCCGCCAATTTACACCCTATCGACGCACTGCGCAGCGATTGAGAATGGAATATTTTCTTGCAAATGTATCATATTGGTGATACTATTTGCATAGTTACAAAAGGAGTAACTCATTTGGAGGTTACTCCTTTTGTGCTGGTAAAATCTGACGGATCATGGAAAGGACAGAAAATCATGAAGGTTGTGGATATGCATTGTGACACTATCTCGGAGCTTTTTTACAGAAAAGAAGAAGGAAAAGAGCACTCCATATTGAGAAATAACTGCCACATTGATTTAGAGCGTATGAAAAAGGGTGATTACTGCCTGCAGAATTTTGCCCTGTATACCAATTTAGGCAGGTGTGAACGGCCTTTTGAATACTGCATGAAGCTGGTGGATTTATTTTATACAGAGCTTGAACAATATAAGGATATCATAGGAATTGTAACTTCCTATGAAGATATTGAACGAAACCGGAAAGATGGGAAAATGTCCGCCATGCTCACCATAGAAGAGGGCGGCGTCTGCCAGGGAGAGTTGAGTTTTTTAAGGAACTTTTACCGCCTGGGAGTCCGGATGATGACCCTCACCTGGAATTACAAAAATGAACTGGCCTATCCCAACCGGATGTGGGAAGAGAATGGAGAATCCTTTTTTGAACCGGATGAGGAAAACGGCCTTACAGAAAAAGGGATTGAATTTGTAAAAGAGATGGAAAACCTGGGCATGATCATTGATGTGGCCCATTTGTCCGATGCAGGAATTATGGAGGTGTTTAAACATACAAAAAAGCCTTTTGTAGCAAGCCACTCCAATGCCAGAACCATTGCCTCCTGCCCCCGGAATTTAACCGATGAAATGCTCCGAATGATAGCAGCGCGGGGAGGGGTGGCAGGAATCAATTACTGCTCCTGGTTTCTTCGTGACTGGAAAAAGGGGGAAGATCCTGTAAGCCGCATGGAAGACATGGTATCCCATATGAAGCATATGAAGCAGGTGGGAGGAATCGGCTGTATCGGCCTTGGGTCTGATTTTGACGGAATTGAAGGAAATCTGGAGATGAAATCCGCTGAAGAGCTTCCTGCTCTGGAGGCTGCCATGAAGAGGGCTGGTTTCAAAGAACAGGAAATTGAAGCTGTTTTTTACGGAAATGTACTTCGGCTCTATAAAGAGATTTTACATTGAGATAAAATTTTACATGGATTTTACATTAATATGCACAAAACTTTACATAAACTTGATATATTACTTACAAAACGTGTCATATTATGAAAAAAATTGGAGGATACTATGTCAACAGAGGGAATACAAATGCTGTTTAAGTTTATCGGAGGTCTTGGAATGTTCCTGTATGGAATGGATACCATGGCTGACGGCCTGCAGAAATCAGCAGGAAACAAGATGCAGCAGCTTTTAGGGGCACTGACCAGCAACAAACTGATGGGAGTGCTTTTAGGTACCGGAATCACAGCCATTATCCAGAGCAGCTCTGCCACCACGGTTATGGTAGTAGGATTTGTCAATGCGGGGCTGATCAATCTCCAGCAGGCTGTGGGCATCATAATGGGAGCTAATATAGGAACTACGGTCACAAGCTGGATTGTTTCCATGAACGAATGGGGCGAAATGCTGAAACCGGAGTTTTTCGCACCGGCCCTTGTGGGTGTGGGAGCAGTTTTAAACCTTTTTTCAAAAAGCGAGAGAAAAAAGCAGGCAGGTATTATTTTAGTGGGTTTTGGTATTTTATTTATCGGCCTGGGCTTTATGTCAGACTCCATTACTCCTTACCGGGATGCCCCCATATTCAGCCAGGCCTTTACTGTTCTGGGAAGAAATCCTCTCCTTGGAATCCTGGCAGGTCTGGTGGTAACCGGTATTATTCAGAGTTCCTCCGCTTCAGTGGGAATTTTGCAGACTCTGGCTCTTAATGGAATTGTAAACTGGCAATCAGCTATTTTTATTACCCTGGGACAGAATATCGGAACCTGTGTAACCGCTCTGCTTTCCAGTATGGGAGCCAATAAGACCGCAAAACGGGCGGCTGTCATTCACCTCCTTTTTAATACCTTAGGAGCTGTTATTTTCGGAATAATCATGTTTATATGGTTCCAGTTTAACCGGACTCTTGCAGCCTCCTCCATCAGCAGTGTGGAAATATCCATATTCCATACGGTGTTTAATGTGACAAATACCATCCTCTTATTCCCATTTTCAGGGCTTTTAGTAAAGGCTTCCGGACTGTTTGTGAGAGAGAGCAAACAGTCTGAGGAAGAAACCCCGGATTTTGCAGAGGAAGCAAAACGCCATCTGGATGACAGAATTTTAGAAACCCCTTCCTTTGCCATTGAAAACGTAAATCATGAAGTAGTAAACATGGGGTATGCAGCCTTAAAGAACTTTGATTTTGCTGAAAAGGCTCTTCTTGAAAATGACCGGGAGGCAGCGGCACAGGTCCTGAAAATGGAACAGCGGATTAATGAATACGAAAAAATCATCACAGACTATCTGGTAAAAATAGACAACCTGTCCTTAAATGAGGAGCAGCATCTTCAGGTCAGAAATCTTTTCTATACGGTCAGTGACTTTGAACGTGTCAGCGACCACTGTGAAAACCTGTCTGAGCTGGCAGTGATAAAAGCAGACAGGAATATTGTCTTTTCCCAGGAGGCAGAGGGTGAGATGAAGGAAATGCTTCAGGCTGTCCGGGCTTCCCTGGAACATTCTATAAAGGCCAAGGCAGATTCCAGCATGGCCGAAGCCCGTGCAGTGGCTCAGAGCGAGGAACGGGTGGACAGCCTGGAAGAGGAAATGAGGGAAAATCACATAGAGCGTCTGTTTGCCCAGGACTGCAAGCCGGAAAGCGGAGTGATTTTCTTAGATGCCTTAAGCAATCTGGAACGGATTTCAGACCATGCTTATAACATTGCCGGCTATGTAAAGGATGAAATGTAAGGTTAGGCAGAATGGCTTTTTGTGATGAAAGGAAGATTCTATGGAACGGATTTATATTGTTGAAGACGACGATAATATCAGAGATCTGATCAAAATTGCCCTGGAAGGGTTTGGCTATGAAGTTTCTGCCTTTGAAAAAGCAGAAGATGCCTTAAAAGGCATTGAATCAGATAAGCCGGCTCTGGCAGTGTTTGATCTGATGCTTCCCGGCATGGATGGGCTGTCTGCCATCCGGAAAATCAGGAGCATGGATCCCCTTAAATATATGCCCATTATGGTCCTGACCGCAAAGGACCGGGAATTTGACAAGGTGGCAGGCTTAGACGGGGGAGCTGACGATTATATGACAAAGCCCTTTGGCGTTATGGAGCTGGCAGCCAGAATCAGAAGCCTTCTGCGCCGCAGTGTGCGAGAACAGGTTCAAGGGGATGAACTGGAGCAGTCCTTCTTAAGCCTTAATAAGAAGACCAGAGAGGTTTTCTGCGAGGGAACAAAAGTGGAGCTGACTTTAAAGGAATTTGAGCTGCTTCAGTATTTGATGGAAAACCACAGCAAGGTTGTGACCAGAGACGAGCTTCTTAACCATATCTGGGGATATGATTATGACGGTGAAACCAGGACCCTGGATATGCATATCCGTACCCTGAGGCAAAAGCTGGGAGAAAACGGCGGAGCCTGTATTAAGACCGTCCGGGGAGTTGGGTACCGTTTTGTAGGAGCAGAAAACTAGGGAGGCAGACAGCCCATGCGCAAAGCGATTTTTGTCAAGTTTATCCAGATTATTCTAGTGGTACTGGCGCTCAGCAGCTTTATTTTTTATATTGCTTCCAGCAGCGCTTTGCTTAAGACCTCCAGAAATGACATGCTTTATACCTTAAAAGTCATGGATCATGTATTGGATTACTCAGGCACCCCTGAGGATATGATCAATGAACTGAGACAGACTTTCCATGACAACCAAAGCCGTTTTACCCTGATCCGGACAGACGGAAGTGTAGTTGCAGATACAGAGAATATTGACGCCTCCGCTCTGGTCAACCATCTGGACAGGGAAGAAGTAGAAGAAGCCTTAAATACAGGGGAAGGAGCCTCCAGGCGGTATTCTCAGACCGTGAAAGAAAATATGCTCTATGTGGCAGTCCGTTCCCAAAACTCAGATTATATTCTGCGCATGGCAACTCCCTATACCGGAATGAAAGAATATTTAGCCCTTCTTCTTCCTGCAGTGTGGCTCAGCTTTTTTGTGGCAATTATGTATTCCGCTTTTTCTGCGGATAGCTTTGCCGGTTCCATTACAAAGCCCCTGAATGAAATATCCCAGGAAATGCTGAAAGTAAATGGGGATTATGCAGACTTATCCTTTGAAACCTACCAGTATCCGGAACTTAACATCATTGCGGAAACCATCACGAAAATGTCCGGAAATGTAAAGGAATACCTAAACCGTCTTGAACTGGAAAAACAGATCCGCCAGGAGTTTTTCAGCAATGCTTCCCACGAACTGAAAACTCCTATCACCTCTGTACAGGGATACGCAGAGCTTTTGGAAAGCGGCATCATTGAAGATGAGGAGCAGAAAAAGGACTTTGCAAGGCGCATCAAAAAAGAAGCCGGGAATATGAACAATCTGATCAATGATATCCTGATGATATCCCGTTTGGAGACAAAGGAGGCAGAGGTGGTAAAGACCGATGTGCGCCTGACCATTCTCCTTGACGATATCATCGCTTCCTTAAAGCCTCTGGCAGCCTCCCATGAAGTTACCATTCATTTAGACTGCAAGCCCCTTGGTATTTATGCCAATGACCAGCAGATGAAGGAACTGTTCGGAAACCTGATCAGCAATGCCATCAAATATAATAAGCCGGGAGGGCAGGTGTGGGTCACCGTGACAGAGGAAAACCGGAACGTGGCCATCCGTGTCAGGGATAACGGAATGGGAATTCCCCGGGAAGCCTTAGGCCGCATATTTGAACGGTTTTACCGGGTTGATAAAGGGAGAAGCAAGAAGCAGGGCGGAACAGGGCTGGGCCTTTCCATTGTCAAGCACATTGTAAATTTTTATCAAGGTTCTATTTCCGTCCGTTCCAAATTGGATGAAGGAACAGAATTTACTGTAATGATTCCAATTCAAAAGAAAATATGATAGAATGGAGTCAATTTACAACAGGAGGTATCCAGATATGGATTCATTTATTTTGTCCTGCTGTTCCACAGCAGATATGACAGAGGAATATTTTAAGGAGCGCCGGATTCCCTATGTGTGCTTTCATTATACAATGGATGGTGTTACCTATCCCGATGACTTAGGAAAGAGCATCCCCTTTGATGAATTTTATGACCGGATAGCCAAGGGGGCAGCGCCTGTAACATCTCAGGTTAACGTGGAAGAGTACTGTAACTTTTTTGAGCCTTATCTGAAAGAGGGAAAGGACATTCTTCATATCACCTTGTCCTCCGGCATTTCCGGGACTCATAATTCCGCCTGTGTTGCCAGAGAGGAAATGCTTTCTAAGTATCCGGAAAGAAAGATTGCCATTGTAGATTCCCTTAACGCTTCCGTGGGCTACGGGCTTTTAATGGATGCCCTGGCAGATTTACGGGATAAGGGAGTTTCCTTTGAAGAGACCAGAGATTGGGCAGAGGAAAACAAGCTGTTTATCAATAGCTGGTTCTTCTCCACTGATTTGACCAGCTTTAAACGGGGCGGAAGGATTTCAGCCACATCAGCCATACTTGGAACTGTGCTTAATATCTGCCCCCTTATGAATATTGATTTTCAGGGCCGTCTGATTCCCCGTCAAAAGATCCGCACAAAGAAAAAAGCCATCCAGGAAACCGTTAAGACCATGGAGGCTCATGCAAGGGATGGAAGAGATTACAACGGAAAATGCTTTCTGGTCCATTCCGCCTGCGAAGAGGATGCCAAAGAACTGGCAGCCCTTGTGGAGGAACGCTTCCCCAGGCTTTCAGAAAAGGTGCTTATAAACAGCATCGGAACTGTCATAGGCTCCCATACCGGTCCCGGTACAGTAGGCCTGTTTTTCTGGGGAGATAAAAGAGTGGATTAAGCATTATTCTCCGATAATGCGGGCCATTACCCGGTTGGGAAGACACACAAGGCTTTCCCCTGTTATTTGAACCCAGCCCTGGTGCATACAGAGCTTATCCGGGCATGTGGCTTCTGAGACGTGCACCTTTCCGTCCTGGATCACAAAGCGGTTGGTGCCGTTTCCGTAGCCTTGGATCAGGATATCTGCGTCCTGATCCAGGTCCAGTGTCCGGACTACTTCCCCGTTGACCGAAATTTCCACCTGATTGGCAGGCTTGGAAAAAATAATGCGGTTTGCCAGGAGCAATGCGCCGGATATTAATAAAATTATAACAATCAGTAAGCCTTCTTTTTTATATCTTTTTATGTTCATGTTATCAGCCCTTCTTTGTTTTTCGTGGTTTTTCCGAAGCAGTTTCCTCTGGATTATATCATAAAATTTTATCCCATACAAAATAAAATAAAAATGAAAAAAAGTGATTGCTGAAAACGCCCAAAGTATGTTAAAATAAAAACAAAGCTTACCAACACAGGAGGAAAATATGAAAAAAGGTAATGCAAATGCAAAGAGAAATGGTTATATCGGGTTAGGGGCCATGGTTATACTGGCCGGAGCCGCCATACTGGGTTCGGATTCCCTTTACAACGCGATTGACAGTAAAGCCAGACCGGCAGTCTATACTCCCGGAACGTATACAGGGACTGCAAAAGGTTATGGCGGAATGGTCACAGTAGAGGTGACAGTGACGGATAAGGCCATTCAGTCCATTGAGGTGGATGGAGAGAAAGAGACTCTTTTGAGCATGGTTGTTCCCAGCTTTACGGATGCCATTGTCAAGAAGCAGTCCACAGAGGTTGATGCTGTTTCCGGCGCTACTTTAAGCAGCGATGCGATTAAGGAAGCCGTGGATCAGGCTCTTGCCCAGGCGAGGGGAGAGGCTCCAAAGGAAACGGAAAAAGCAGAAGAGCCCGGAAGTACAGATTCTGTTTCCTGGAAGGACGGAACCTATACTTATGAAGCACCTGAATTTGACAAGAACGGCTACAAGGATCTGGTTGAACTGACCATCAAGGATCAGACCATTACAAGCCTGACCTGGGACTGCCTGAAAGAAGACGGAACCAAGAAGAGCCAGTTGTCCATGGATGGAAAGTATGTAATGACAGAAAACGGACCTAAGTGGCATGAACAGGCAGAAGAACTGGTGAAGTACGTGATGGATAACCAGTCTGTAGAAGGACTGATGAATGCGGACGGATATACAGATACAATCGCATCTGTCAGCATTGATATCAGCGGCTTTGTAAACGGAGTAAAGGATTGTCTCCGTCAGGCTTCCGAGGGAAGTTCTCAGACCGCTTTAAAAGACGGAACATACACTTATGAGGCACCTGAGTTTGATAAAAACGGTTATAAAGATTTTGTAGAAATGACCATTAAGGATCAGACCATCACAGCTCTGACCTGGGACTGCTTAAAAGAAGACGGAAGCAAGAAGAGCCAGCTTTCCATGGATGGCAAGTATGTGATGACAGAAAACGGACCTAAATGGCATGAGCAGGCAGAAGAACTGGTGAAGTATGTGATGGATAACCAGTCCGTAGAAGGCCTGATGAATGCAGACGGATATACGGATACAATCGCATCTGTCAGCATTGATATCAGCGGATTTGTAAATGGTGTAAAGAATTGTCTCCTCCAGGCTTCCGAAGGAAGTGCTGAGACATCCTTAAAGGACGGAACCTACACTTATGAGGCTCCTGAATTTGATAAAAACGGCTACAAGGATTTTGTAGAAATGACGATCAAAGACCAGACCATTACAGCTCTGACCTGGGACTGCTTAAAGGAAGACGGAAGCAAGAAGAGCCAGTTGTCTATGGACGGAAAATATGTCATGACAGAAAATGGTCCTAAGTGGCATGAGCAGGCGGAAGCGCTGGTGAAGTATGTAATGGAAAACCAGTCTGTAGAAGGCCTGATGAATGCAGACGGATATACGGATACAATCGCATCTGTCAGCATAGATATCAGTGGCTTTGTAAACGGAGTAAAGGATTGTCTCCGTCAGGCTTCCGGTGGAAGTGCCGAGGCAGCTTTACAGGACGGAACCTATACCTATGAAGCTCCTGAGTTTGATAAAAACGGCTACAAGGATCTGGTGGAAATGACCATTAAGGATCAGACCATCACAGCCCTTACCTGGGACTGCTTAAAGGAAGACGGAAGCAAAAAGAGCCAGCTTTCCATGGACGGAAAGTATGTAATGACAGAAAACGGACCCAAATGGCATGAGCAGGCGGAAGCACTGGTGAAATATGTCATGGAAAACCAGTCTGTAGAAGGCCTGATGAACGCAGACGGATACACCGATACAATCGCATCCGTCAGCATAGATATCAGCGGCTTTGTAAACGGTGTAAAAGACTGCTTAAGCCAGGCTTCCCAGAAAACTGCCGGGAACGGAGCTTTAGAAGACGGAACCTATACTTATGAGGGGGCCGAATTCGATAAAAACGGTTATAAAGATTTGGTGGTAATGACCATCAAGGACAAAACCATCACAGCCCTGACCTGGGACTGCTTAAAGGAAGATGGAAGCAAAAAGAGCCAGCTTTCCATGGATGGAAAATATGTGATGACAGAAAACGGCCCTAAGTGGCATGAGCAGGCAGAAGAGTTAGCAAAGTATGTGCTGGATAAGCAAACAGTAGAAGGCCTGATGAATGCAGACGGATACACTGATGCAATCGCATCTGTCAGCATTGACATCAGCGGCTTTGTAAACGGTGTGAAAGACTGTTTAAGCCAGGCATCTCAGAAATAAGATAATTATTAAGTTCCGGAAAACGGTTTTGCTGGAAATAAAACCGTTTTCCGGATTTTTCTTTTACGCAGGTATGAAAGTGTGATAAAATAAAAGCGGAAAGAAAAACGAAGGAGATTTTTATGAAAAAGAAATATTCAGCCCATATGGCGGCATTGTATGGAATGATGATTGCTCTGGCATTTGTTCTCAGTTTTATAGAAACCCTGATTCCCATTTCCCTGGGCATACCGGGAGTGAAGCTGGGCCTTGCCAATCTGGTGACTTTGGCCGGGCTTTTCACTGTTGGAATAAGCGGCACAGTTGTGATTTCCCTTCTCAGGATCATTTTGGCAGGCTTGACCTTTGGAAATATGTTCAGTATGCTTTACAGCCTTGGAGGCTGGGCACTCAGTATGCTTTTGATGGTCATTGCCAGGAAGAAAAACTGGTTTGGAATCTCAGGAATCAGCATTTTAGGCGGAGTGGGACATAACATCGGACAGATTTGCGTGGCAGCCCTTGTGGTTCAGCAGGCAGGGGTCTTTTTTTATCTTCCTTTCCTCCTTTTAGCGGGTACAGGAGCCGGGCTTGTAATCGGAATTCTGGGCAGCACAATCATACAGCGGATCAGAAGTTTCATAGAAAAATTATAACAAATAGAAAGATATTATATTGTTTTGAGCCTATGTGAAAGGTATAATAGGATGGAAAAAAGCTGAAAAAGAAACCAGGAGGGATAGCACAATGATTTATGAGGCGATTAATAAGCTGGTGCAGTATGGCCTTGACACAGGACTGATCAAAGAACAGGACCGTTTTTATGCTCTGAACCAGATTCTCGATGTGATGAACATGGATGAATACATAGAACCGGAAGGAGATACGGGAGAAATCAGCCTGGAAGCCGTATTGGAAGAACTGCTGGATTATGCTTTTGAAACCGGAGTGATAAAAGAAAATACCATTACATACAGGGACTTATTTGATACAAAGCTGATGAATTGTTTAATGCCCAGACCCAGTGAAGTGGAAACCCGGTTCTGGGGACTTTATAACCACCAATCCCCCCAGGCTGCAACCGAATATTATTATAAGCTGAGCCAGGATTCCGATTACATCCGCAGATACCGGATTAAAAAGGACATGCACTGGCTGGCTCCCACCAAATACGGAGACTTAGATATTACGGTGAACCTTTCCAAGCCGGAAAAAGACCCCAGGGATATTGCCGCGGCCAAGCTGGCAAAACAGAGCAGCTATCCCAAGTGCCTTCTTTGCATGGAGAATGAAGGCTATGCAGGAAGGACAAACCATCCGGCCAGAAATAACCACAGGGTCATCCGCTTGACGATGAACGACAGCCGGTGGGGTTTCCAGTATTCCCCCTATGTATATTACAATGAACATTGTATTGTTTTTAACGGACAGCATATTCCCATGAGAATAGAGAGGGAAACCTTTGTGAAGTTATTTGACTTTGTCAAACTGTTCCCTCACTATTTCCTGGGCTCCAATGCCGATCTTCCCATTGTGGGAGGCTCCATCCTTTCCCACGACCATTTTCAGGGAGGCAATTACACCTTTGCCATGGCAAAGGCCCCTATGGAAGTCTGCTTCCGAGCAGAGGGCTTTGAATCTGTGGAAGCCGGAATCGTCAGATGGCCCATGTCTGTCTTAAGAACCAGAAGCAAAAATCCTGAGGACTTAATCAATCTTGGAACAAAGATTTTAGAAGCCTGGAGAGCCTATACCGATGAAGATGCTTTTGTTTTTGCGGAGACAGACGGGGAGCCCCACAACACCATCACCCCTATTGCCAGAATGAAGGACGGAGTATTTGAGTTGGATCTGGTGCTGAGAAA
>NZ_DAIOXM010000046.1:0-9374 GCF_036758025.1 Lacrimispora sp.
GTTTATACATATCTTCTCGTCTTTCTCCTGCCATAGGATGCCTAAAAGATCCATACCTTTTATGTCTTTAATAAGTATATAACAAAATGCATGATATCCTCAAGTTTCTTTTGCATTTGACACAGATCGAATCTCTGTATACTGAAATCTTTTAAAACATAAAAAGGCATCCCAAAATCCATTTCAATTCCACCATTATGTATGATGAATCATTTACGGTTTTTGAGATACCATTTATGGCTTCAGCTTGTGCTGTCGTAGTATTTTATCTGTTTTTCATTATGACCGGAATCCCTGCAACCACCTCAACTACCATATTGGCAGCTTTACCTATCCGCTGATTGACTTCTCCAAGAACTTTTCTATATAATAAAGTCTCTTTGCTGTAGCTGTCTCCGTCAGAAAAAACCTCATTGGTCACAATGATAACATGTTCTGCCTTTTCATTTATGCTTTCGATTCCTCTCAGTATCTCCTCTGACACTATCCCCTCTTCCAGGCATGGGGCCTCATTTTCCTCTCCCAGTCCGAATAGTTCGTTAGACACCAGATTGGACATACATTCCAGAAGAATGGTCCCGGTTTTCCCATCACCCGGCAGTTTCAATTCCTTTAAATTACGGTAGCATTCCACTGTCTCAAACTGCTTTTCAGCCCTCATCTGCCTGTGGCGTTCAATTCTTTGTCTGCATTCCTCATCCCAGGGCTTCATGGTGGCAATGTAAATCTGCCTTTCCTGTCTCAGGCTTACAGCCAGGTTTTCCGCATATTCTGATTTCCCGCTCCCGCTTCCGCCTACAACCAGTGTGATCATCAAATACCTCCCAAGGGCTTATACTCTTCAATACATATATCTTGAAAGGAACTCATTTTCTTATAAACGCCGTATGCCATGTCAATTAATGGAATGGCTGCCACTGCTCCGCTCCCTTCTCCCAGACACATGCCCGCCTGTATGAAAGGAGTTAACCCCAGTTCATCAAGAAGCAATTTTCCGGCAGGCTCTGCGGATACATGGGAGGCCAGCATATAGTCCCGGCAGCCAGGATAAATCCGCTCGGCACAAAGAGCTGCACTTGCGGAAATAAAGCCGTCTACCAATATAGGAATCCGGCATACCGCACCGCCTATGAATACACCCGCAAGCCCGGCCAGGTCAAATCCGCCTACATGGGCCAGAATATCCACTACATCCCGGCACTCTGATCCATACTTTTCTATGGCTTCTCTGATCACCTGAACTTTTCTTCCAAGCCCCTCATCACTTAATCCGGCACCTCTTCCAGTCAATTCTTCCGGATTCTTCTTTAAAATCATGGAAGAAACCGCACTGCTGGTAGTGGTGTTTCCAATTCCCATTTCTCCGGTGGCAATGAGCCTATAACCTTTTTCCGCCAGTTCTTCAACCAGATTGATCCCGGCTATTATGGATTTTACTGCTTCGGCTCTTGTCATGGCTGGTTCTTTTCTGAAATTTTTTGTTCCGTAAGAGACTTTTTTGCTTATGAGTCCATAACGGGTACCGGGTTTTAAGTCTCTGGCAACCCCCATATCCACCGGAAATACATCAACTTTAGCCTGCTCCGCCATAATACAGACACTGCTGTTTCCCTCTGTCATATTTTCCGTCACAATGGCAGTTACTTCCTGTCCGGTCTGGGTAACCCCTTCTTCTACAATTCCGTTATCACCGCATAAAATAAGAAGAGCCCGCTTTTCTATATCAGGCTGCCATGTTTCCCTGATACCGGCTATTTTTATGATACATTCTTCTAAAATACCCAGACTGTTAAGAGGCTTTGCCACCTTGGACCATTTCAGGCGGGCCATTTCCATGGATTTTTCATCTAAGGGGCGTATTTGAGACAAATATGGCTGCAGTTCTCTGTTCATCATTGATTTCTTCCTTGTAAAGACTTTTCATACACTCGAAACCATTTCAACCCCAAGAAAGGTTCATATCCCAGGTCAGCAGTTCCCGCATGTTCATATCCCATACTTTCATAAAGGCGGATGGCAGGCTCATTGCGGTCATAAACATCAAGTCTCATGGTTTTTCTTCCTTCTTCTGCCGCTCTTTTTTCTGCAAATTCCAGAAGAGCTCTGCCGACTCCGGCTTTCAGATAATCCGGATGGACCAGGAATGTATGAATTACCGCCACTTCTTCCGGCTCCACTGGAGTTTTCCATGGAATAAGCTCATAACCTTCTTCCTGTTTCTGATTAATAATTATAGAACCGGCGATTCTGCCTGATGAAAGAGCTATATAAAGTGTGCCTTCTTTCAGCCCTTCCTCTGCTTGAATGTCAGTAGGATAGACACCCTTTTTCCAACCAGTATAATTGGTATGAGCTTCCAAATATTCGATGACCGCGTCATACAAAGCTAATATTTCATGGACATCATGCTCAGTCCCCTGTTTTATCTCTAAATCATTCATGTGTCTGTTCCTCCTTTGATGACATGACACGAAATTCTTCACATGCCTCCACAAACCGCTTCGGCAAAACCGGATTGGAGGGATAATAAAAATGAGGAAATCCTGCCAGCAGATTTTTTCCGGCGTGGACACAGTCCCAGCTTTTCTTTTGCCCGGGCTTTTGGGCTTCCATCTGGTTTCCGTTATCCGTGCTGTCCCAATAATGGAATTCATGGCCCCGTATGGATTCTCCGGTTTTCATAAATCCGGTGCTTTCTCTGGAAAAGGCTTCGATATAGCCAAATCTCATAAGGCGTTCCGTCGGAAATACCTTCCCATGTATAATTCCGGCCATGGGATAGGTCTGGTGATCCTTTGTTTCCATTTCCTCATGAAGATACATAAAGCCTCCGCATTCAGCCAGTATGGGCATGGAGCATTCTACTGCTCTCCTGATTTCCCGGAACATGGATTGGTTCCCGGACAGTTCTCTGGCGTATAATTCCGGATATCCTCCTCCCAGTACAATGCCGCAGATTCCTTTGGGAAGGTTTTTATCGTGAATTGGACTGAAAGGGATCAGTTCTGCTCCCATTTCTTCTAAAAGCTTTAAATTTTCCTGGTAATAAAAACAGAATGCCTCATCTTTTGCAATCCCGATGGGCACCCGGATTCGGCCGGCAGTCTTTTCCTCCACCCCCTCATTTTCCTTTTGGAAAGAAGGCAGAGGCCCGGCACTTTCAGCCAGCATGATCAGTCCGTCTAAATCGATGGTATCCTCCAGCTTTAAGGCCAGCCGGTCAAGCTGATCCTTTAACCCCTTTGCCTCCTCCGGGAGCACCAGACCCAGGTGGCGGCTCTCAAGACGGGCCTCCTCACATTCCGGCAAGTATCCATATACCCGGATACCTAAATCTTCTATAGCAGGCTTTAAACGCTCTGCCATAACCTTGGAAGTTCTGTTTAAAATCACACCGCAGATATGGCTGTCTTTTTTATACTCTAAAAATCCTTTTACCACAGCGGCCATAGACAGACTGGCGCCTTTGCAGTCTAAAACCAGTACAACCGGAGTCTCTATCGAACATGCTACCTCATAGGAACTGGCCCATGTACTGTTTCCCCCGACTCCGTCATAATATCCCATAACGCCCTCAATAACAGAGATCCCGGCCCCTTTTGCACCATCGGCAAATAAGCCTCTCACCTTCTCTTTTTCCAGAAAAAAAGTGTCTAGATTTCCGCCATCTATGCCGAGAACATATTTATGAAACATAGGGTCAATATAATCCGGACCGCATTTAAAGGAGCGGCAGGATAAATTTCTCCTTAATAATGCATTTAAAA
The DNA here is from genome assembly GCF_036758025.1 of Lacrimispora sp. Taxonomy (GTDB): domain Bacteria; phylum Bacillota; class Clostridia; order Lachnospirales; family Lachnospiraceae; genus Lacrimispora. The sequence continues at coordinate 3,768 of NZ_DAIOXM010000046.1, forward strand.
GTCCGCAGGTCATCATGGTTTTTCCGCTGCCGCTCTTAGGGGCAGCCAGCATCAGTCTGGGGTATTCACACTTCAACCAGGGTTCCTCCTTCTCCTCCGAAAGAAATCACATAAACCGGATTCTGTCCCATCATCAGGTGATAAGCCCCTGCTTCTTTTGCTTTGGAAACCTGGACCTGGACAATTTCTGCTGCAATGGAGTTCTCTTTTAACCAGGTTAATATTTCCGAAAGAGATTCCAGGGCAAGAACATTGATGACAATACGGGCCTTAGGATTTTTTTGCAGAATAAGGGAAAGAACCTCTTTCATAGAGCCGGAGGTTCCTCCAATAAATACATGAGTAGGCGCTTCAAGATTCACCATGGCCTCCGGGGCCGTTCCTTCCACAATTTCCAGAGTTTCGGCATGAAACCGTTCTTTATTGGCTTTTATCAGGCTGATGGCTTCCTCTTTTCTTTCAATGGCATAAACCTTACCTTTTTTAAGAAAAGAAGCAGCTTCAATGGATACGGAACCTGTCCCTGCCCCCACATCGTATAAAACAGAGTCCTCTTCCAGCTCCAGTTTTGATATGGAAACAGCCCTGACCTCACTTTTAGTCATGGGAACCGCCCCCCGGATAAACAGTTCATCTCTCATAGATTTCCTCTTTTCTGCCCATCTTTTCAGGGCATACAGGTATACCTGTAAGGTGCTTCCTCTTTCCTGCCCATCTTCTCAGGGCATACAGGTACACCTGCAAGGTGCTTCTTCTCTTTCAATTAACAATACGGATAAAATATCAAATTCCTTATTCTCCAGCATTTCCGGCGTTCCAACTGTAATCCTTTCATCAGAATAAGAAAGCCGTTCCCCTACTGAAATCCTGACCCGGTCAAATCCCTGCTCCTTAAGGAGGAGGCAAAGATTTTTCACCCTATTGGTTCCATCTAACAGAGCAAACACCCTGGAATTTTTCTTTAATTCCTCTATAATATCACATTCCCGTCCATGAAGGCTCACAAGCCGTACATCCTCCCAGCTTGTTTTCAGCCTGGAACACAGATAGGAAACGGAAGATATTCCCGGAAATATTGACACATCATACATCAGTCCATATGGTTCCTGGCTTAAAGCCTCAGCCATTTTCTTTGCTCCGCTGTAAAATCCCGTGTCACCGGAATACAAAATTCCGATTCTGCGGCACTCCGCATGGTCCACCAGCCAAGGCAATATATCTTTGCTTAAATAAAATGGTATCTTCCTGGCTTTTGGCACTGCCTGAGAAATTCCAGCCAGCATCCGCTCTGCACCGAATACCACATCACAATCCTGCAGCGCTTTCCAGGCTCCCATTGTCATCTGGTCCTGTCCGCCCATTCCAGTTCCGATCAGGGAAACCCTTCTCTTCTCCGGCTGGATCTCAGGCTCTTCCCCTGTTTCCCAGCCCTTTAATTCTTCCATTGCTTCCTCTAACCTGATACCCTTTTCCTTTACCGGACGTCCCACCACAACCGCTGTAATGCCGCATTCTGCCGCCGCCCGCATTTTTTCCGGAAAACCTCCGGCATTTCCTGCCTCTTTTGTCACCAGATACCGGATGTCATACTGCTTTATCATGGCCCGGTTCATTTCTACGGAAAAAGGGCCCTGCATTCCAATCAAATGATTTCCCTTTATTCCCATCTGTTCACAGGCAGAAATTACGGATAAGGTGGGAAGAACTCTTGCAAAAACCCGTTCTTCCCAGGAATCCATGGCAGTATAGCGGGAAAGCTCCTTGCTTCCTGTTGTCACAAGAATATTTCCCGGCTTTTTATCTAAGTAAATCACTGCCTCATCTACAGAGTCCACCCATACGATGCTCCCATCATATCCTTCATGCTCCCCTCCTTCAAAACCTTCTGAGGTTTCCCGGAACACCCGCATGTGCCTGACCTCCGCCTTCCGGCAGGCAATGAGAATATTTTGGCTTACGACTGCTGCATAAGGATGGGTAGCATCAAGAACCAGAGCAATTTCCTTTTCTCTTATGAAGTCTGCCATTTCACAAGCGTCCATGGGAGATTTATGGATATGAAGATATTTGCTTTCAGGCAGCACCATTTCCCCGTATCCGGTGGCTACGCTGACCCAGACGTGAATCCCCTGCTCATGGCAGTATTCCGCCAGAATCCTTCCTTCCGTAGTTCCTCCGAAAATAAGAATCTTACACATTTTTATATCCTCTGGGCGTGACCATACGGCCTCTGATTTCTTTTGTCATGGAGTTTCCTATGTAAACGGTGGTAAACATATCTACCTGGGCATCCCTTAATTGTTCCAGGGATAAAATCTCCATTTCTTCCTCATCCCTGCTTATATTCCTTACAAAACCGCACACTGTTTCCGGACTTTTGTATTCCATAACAATTTCACAGGCCCACTTTAAATAATCGGCTCTCTTTTTGCTGGACGGATTGTAAATACACAAAATCATATCTGCCTGGGCAGAGCGCCTCAGCCTTTCTTCAATCAGTTCCATAGGAGTCAGCAGATCACTTAAGCTGATCACTGCGAAATCATGGCCAAGAGGGGCTCCTAACAAAGCTCCGCCGCTTAAAGCCGCAGTCACTCCGGGAATCACCTGGATTTCCAGATCAGCATCATGTTCCGCCATTTCCAATATCAGACCGCTCATTCCATAGACGCCGGAATCCCCGCTGCACACCATTGCAACCGTTTTTCCCTTTTTGGCCTCGTCAATGACAAGCTGGCACCGTTCCTGTTCTCTGCGCATGGGAGTTGTCATCATTTCCTTGCCTGGAAAGTGCTCCCGCACAAGATCCACATACACAGTATATCCCACAATGACCTGGCTTTCTTCCAATGCCTTCACTGCCTTTATGGTCATGTCCTCATAAGCTCCGGGGCCGATTCCAACTACGTAAAGTTTTCCTGTATTCTTCATGTTTCTCCTCTATTCAATCAACTGAATATATTTACATATCCCATTAATTTATAAATTCAGCTTCCAATCCAGAACAGCCACCGCCACTGTCACACCGTTTGCCGCCTGTTTCCTCACCAACAGCTTTCCGCCTCCCAGCTCCTTAACACAGGCAAGAGCTGCCCTTTCACAGACATTGTCCACTCCCGTCACCTGTTTAACAAAGGAGGAGGCAGAAAATTCACCTTCCACTTTCCCAAGAATCTCTGACGGATAAGTATAAAACCCAACTCCTCTGGAAGACGTAAATTCACAAAGTCCAGGCTCTTCTTTTTTTAAATCAATGCTGGCACATGCGGTCAGGCTCTCTTTTGACAAGTTCCACATTTGCAAAACCTGGTTCACTGCCTTTTCTATGGTTTCTGAATCCACTCCCTTCCTGCATCCGATTCCCAGGACTAAAAGTTTGGGAACCAGCTTAAAGGAGTCCTTCAGCATTTCATTCTCCGGCTTATCTTTTATGGTGATCCAAAGGTTTACATCCCGTTCTCCATTATGGATAAGGGGGACAGGTAATTTCCCTTCTATAGGAAAATCACTGAAAAAGCCAACCTCTTCCCCTCTGAGAACCGCGGAGGAAACCTCTTTTATTCTATTAATCTCACAAATAACCAGCTTCTGCTTTTTGGCAAACAGATCCACGGCAAAGCCGCCGTGATTATCCGTAGCAGTGGTAATTACCGCCTGGCCTCCTGAAATTTCTGCCGCCTCTTCTGCCAGTTCATTGGCTCCTCCCAGATGGCCGGATAAAAGAGAGATAGAAAATCTCCCCATATCATCTAAAACCACCACCGCCGGGTCTTCTGCCTTTGTCTTTAAAAATGGAGCAATGGCACGAACTGCGATTCCTGCTGCCCCGATGAATATAATTCCATCCACAATCAAAAATTGCGCTTTTGCCCACTCTGAAAGAGATACGGAAAGAGGAACCAGTTTTTCCCCATAAGGACCGCTTCCAACCAATTTCCCGGGGCAATATCCCTGGCACTGGCTTCCTTTTTCAGAAAACCCTTCCATAAGCTTCACACACAGCTCTGCTCCGGATTCTGTAAAGCAGATAAAGGACAGCCTCTTCATAAGTCCTCTTTCTTATCCATATTTTCAGGACACAACGGTGTGTCTCCCTGGCTTTCTCCCGTTCCCTTCCGAAATTCCGTAGTAAAGACCGGATCGTAAAGCTTAGAACGCTCATAACCATTTTGAGCCACCGCATCACCCACAACAATTAATGCCGTTTTTCTTATATTCTCCTGTTCCGCCCGTTCACTTAAGCTTTCCACCGTACAAATCACAGTCTTTTCCTCGGCCCAGGTCGCCTTGTAAACGATGGCAGCAGGGGTTTCCGGCTTATAGCCTCCTTTTATCAGTTCCTCTGACAGCTCTTTCAGCATTCCCGTGCTTAAGAAAATGACCATCGTTGCTCCATGGGCTGCAAAAGAAGCAATAGACTCCTTTTCCGGTACAGGCGTTCTGCCCGCCATGCGGGTTATAACCACACTTTGAGATATCTGGGGAAGGGTATATTCCATTTTTAAAGCGGAAGCCGCGCCGCAGAAGGAACTGACTCCCGGGCAGATATCATAGGAAATTCCCCTTGCTTCCAGTTCATCCATCTGCTCTCTTATGGCTCCATAAAGGCAGGGATCACCGGTGTGAAGCCTGACCGTTATCTTTTCATCCCTTTCCGCCTGTTCCATGACTTCAATCACTTCTTCCAGGGTCATTTTAGCGCTGTCATAAACCTGACAGCCTTCCTTTGCCGCTTCCAGCAGAGCAGGATTAACCAAGGAACCTGCATAAATGATCACGTCAGCCTGTTCAAGCAAAGCCTTTCCCCTCACTGTAATTAAATCCGGTGCTCCCGGACCTGCTCCCACAATATGTACCATATTTACCTCACAATCAACAATGAATAATAGCCTGCATCTTCCGGAATTTCCTCAAGAGAACGGTAAACCTTCTCCTCAGCCATTCCGCAGTTTTCCACCATCACAACACTGGCTTTGCATTTTCTGATTTCTTCCTTTACCGCTTCCATCTGCCTGCCCGCCTTCATCAGCACTTTGACTCCCGGCATTTGCAAAGCCTCCTTGATCTGGTAAGAAGCGGGAATGATATGAAGTTCCTCCGATCCTGATACCAAAGGAATTCCCAATCTGGCCGCAGCCGCACAAAAGGAGGGAATTCCAGCTTCCAGGCGGGTGGTGTAGCCCTCTTCCTGAAGACGATCCAAAAGATAGCTGCATGTAGAATAAATGCTCACATCTCCCAGATTAATAAATCCCACATCTTTCCCTTTTGACAAATGTTCCATCACGGTTTTGGCCGCCAGCTCATGGCTTTCCTCCAGCACCTTTTTATCCTTAGTCATGGGCATAGAAAGGTAAATACATTCCTTTTCCTCAATTTCCGGCACAGCCTGTCTGGCAATCTGATATGCCACACACAATTCTTTATCTGTATGAGGGATGGCAATAACGTCTACGCTTTTCATTCTCTTTACCGCCTTTAACGTCATAAGTTCCGGATCTCCCGGACCTACTCCGATTCCATACATGATCCCTGTCATGTCTTATCCTCCTGCTTATCCATATCTGAATTTTCCGTTTCTCCGGTAAAAAGGCGGATGAAAGCCTG
>NZ_DAIOXM010000047.1:0-1893 GCF_036758025.1 Lacrimispora sp.
GGGAGTTTAACATCCCCATCAGGAACGCCACCATATCAAGAAGGAAAACATCGGTCTGATCGAGGTTATGGGACTTGCGGTTCTGCCCTCCAGATTAAAGGAGGAATTCACACTTTTGGCTGATTATATTGCAGAGGGCAAAGATGTGAGAACCAATGAAACCATAGAAAAGCACGGAGACTGGGTGGAAGGCTTTCTTCCCAAATACGGGACCATCACAAGGGAGAATGCGGAGGACATTATCCGGAAAGAAGCCGGTCTGGTGTTTGAACAGGTTCTAGAGGATGCAGGAGTTTATAAATGTAATGAGGCAGGGAGGATTGCTTTTAAACGCTTTTTAAACAGCGTCGGGTTTCATCAGGTGTGAACATAAAAATTTTGTAAAAATAGCCCATATCAAGCATATGAAAATTGTCTAATTTGACAAAAATGCACTTTATCGCTTTAAAATCCTATAAAATTAAAGTAATAAAATTGACGGGCAGAGATTTTTGTAGTATGATACGAAATATGTTCGGAATCCCGACTATATTTAAAAGGAAGAGGAGAGAAAGTTATGAAAAAATCAGCAAAAGTATTATCTCTGGTACTTGCCGGAGCCATGGCATTATCCTTATCCGCATGCGGCAGCAAGCCGACGGAGCCCGCGCCTACAGAGGCGACAACTACTGCTGCGGCAGAGTCCACAACTGCAAAGGCAGAAGAAAGCGAAGCAGCCAAGTCCACAGACGGAAAGCAGTTTAAAGTCGGTGTTCTCCAGTTGGTTCAGCATGCAGCTTTGGATGCCACAAACAAAGGCTTTATCCAGGCTCTTGACGATGCAGGCCTTAACTATGTGGTTGATCAGCAGAATGCTTCCGGTGACCAGTCCACCTGCCAGACCATTGCCAGCAAGCTGGTAAACGATGGAAGCGATTTAATTCTGGCGATTGCAACTCCGGCTGCCCAGGCCGTAGCAAATGCCACAAGCGATATTCCTGTTTTACTGACAGCAGTGACCGATCCTGCAGGCTCCGACTTAGTTGACAGCAATGATACCCCAGGAGGAAATGTAAGCGGAACTTCTGATTTAACTCCTGTAAAAGAGCAGATCACCCTGTTAAAGCAGATTCTTCCGGAGGCAAAGACAGTGGGAATCCTCTATTGTTCAGCAGAGTCCAACTCTGAAATACAGGCCGCTATGGCAAGAGAAGCCATTGAAAATGAAGGCATGACAGCAGTTGAATATACGGTTTCCAATTCCAACGAGATCCAGACCGTTGTTACATCCATGATTGGAAAGGTAGATGCAATCTATGCTCCTACTGACAACGTAATCGCAGCAGGAATGGCAACTGTAGCAATGGTAGCTAATGAAAACGGACTTCCTATTATCTGCGGAGAAGAAGGTATGGTAAATGCCGGAGGACTTGCTACATACGGTATTGACTACTATGAACTTGGCTACTTAACCGGACAGCAGGCAGTAAAAATCCTGATGGAAGGTGCAGACATTTCCACCATGCCTATTGAATATCTTCCCCTTGAGAAGTGCAAGCTGAGCGTAAACGAAGAAACAGCGGAACTTCTGGGAATTGATGTATCTGGCTTAAAGTAATCAGTAAATAAATAAATGAGAAGCAGGCGGAGGTCTGAGACCTGCCGCCTGCTATCCATAGATGCTTTACATAAAGAATGGTGAAGTCATTTTTTATGTAAGGCATTTATGCCCGCGAAAAGAGAAATAATTTGGAGGAACAATTGATGAGCGGTTTGATGATATCCCTTCAGGATGCAGTGGCACAAGGCGTTTTGTGGGGAATTATGGTATTGGGTGTTTATATCACCTACAAGCTTTTGGATATTGCGGACTTGACTGTAGATGGAAGCTTTGCAATGGGCGGATGTGTATGC
>NZ_DAIOXM010000048.1:0-1036 GCF_036758025.1 Lacrimispora sp.
CCCTTCCTGAGGGAAGCGTAATCGTGGCAAAGGATTTGACTCCTTCCATGACTGCCGGAATTGATCCCGCCAAGGTGACGGGAATCGTGACGGAACTGGGCGGAAAGACTTCTCACAGCGCCATTCTTGCAAGAGCCCTTGAAATTCCGGCCGTTGTGGCTTTGGAAGGGGTTCTGAACAAGGTGACAGAGGGAGAGGACATCGTCCTTGACGGTTCTGAGGGAATTGTCATTGTAAATCCCCGGCAGGCTGTAAAAGAGGAGTATGCTGCAAAGAGAGAAGCGTTTATAAAAGAAAAGAAAGAACTGGAAGAATATATCGGCAAGCCCACTGTCACAAAAGACGGAGTTCACATTGAGCTGGTTGCCAATATCGGCAAGCCTGCAGATGTGGAGAAGGTTCTTCAGTACGACGGAGAGGGCGTAGGCCTGTTCCGGACAGAATTCTTATTTATGGACCGCAATTCCATGCCTACGGAGGCAGAGCAGTATGAAGCATACCGCAAGGTGGCTTCCGCCATGAATGGCAAGCCTGTTATTATCCGTACCCTGGACATCGGCGGGGATAAAGAAATTCCTTACATGGGTCTGGAAAAGGATGAGAATCCATTCCTGGGATACCGGGCCATCCGGTTCTGCTTAGACCGGAAAGAAGATGTGTACAAGCCTCAGCTTCGCGCTCTTTTAATGGCAAGTGCTTTTGGAAATATCCGGATTATGGTTCCCATGGTAACCTGTCTGGAGGAGTACCGGGAGGCCAAGGCTCTTGTGGAAGAGCTTAAAAAAGAACTGGATGCAAAGGGAATTCCTTATAAAAAAGACATTCAGGTAGGAATTATGGTGGAAACGGCTGCTGCTTCCTTAATGGCAGATGTGTTTGCCAGGGAAGTGGATTTCTTCAGCATCGGAACCAATGACTTAACCCAGTACACCATGGCTGTTGACAGAGGAAATGACAAGGTATCTTATCTCTATTCTCCTCTCAATCCGGCAGTATTAAGAAGCATCCGCCACGTGATCGAATGCGGACGCAAGGA